>JAACZV010000010.1 GCA_009996515.1 Comamonadaceae bacterium | reverse complement strand
CCCTAGACTGGCGGCATGAACCCCGTCCTCATCGAAGTCCTGCGCGGCGACAGCGTCGAGTCGCGCCATGCCGGCGCGCTGGCCATCGTCGACGCCTCGGGCGCCGTGCACACGGCGCTGGGCGACATCCACCGGCCCGTCTTCCCGCGCTCGGCCGTCAAGCTGCTGCAGGCGCTGCCGCTGGTGGCCAGCGGCGCCGCCGACGCCTATGGGCTGACGGATGCCGAGCTGGCGCTGGCCTGCGCCTCGCACAGCGGCGAACCCGCGCATGTGGCCACGGCCGCCGGCGTGCTCGCCAAGCTGGGGCTGACGGCCGACGCGCTGGAATGCGGCACGCAATGGCCCAGCCGCGAGCCGGTGCTGCGCGGCATGCTGGCGCGCGACGAAGTCGCCACGCCGCTGCACAACAACTGCTCGGGCAAGCACAGCGGCTTCGTCTGCCTGGCCTGCCTGATGGCGCGCAACGCCGGTACCGAGCCGGCCGAGTTCGCGCGCGGCTATGTGGCGACCGAACACCCGGTCATGCGCGAGGTGTCGGCGGCGCTGTCGGCCACCACCGGCGTCGACGTCGAACACGCGCCGCGCGGCACCGACGGCTGCTCCATCCCGACCTTTGCGCTGCCGCTGCATGCGCTGGCCCTGGCCTTCGCCCGCTGCGGCACGGGCCAGGGCCTGTCCGACGGCCATGCGCGTGCCGCGCGCCGGCTGCGCCGGGCCGCCGCTGCCCAGCCCTTCATGGTGGGCGGCACGGACCGCTTCGACACCCGCGTCATGCAGGCCTTGGGCGAGCGGCTGTTCTGCAAGATAGGCGCCGAGGGCGTCTACTGCGCGGCCCTGCCCGAGCTGGGCCTGGGCGTGGCGCTGAAGATCGACGACGGCGCGGCCCGCGCCGCCGAGGCGGCCATGGCGGCCGTCGCCGCGGCGCTGCTGAAGACCGAGGACGAGCTGCTCAGGGGCTACAGCCACCTGCAGCTACGCAACTGGCGCGGCCTGGACGTCGGCTCGCTGCGGCCGGCCGCCGCGTTGGCGGGCCTGGGCGGCACCGCGGGCTGACGCGGGCAGGGCCGATCGCCCCTCCCTCAGCCGGCCCAGACCGGTGCGTGGCTGCCGGGCGGCATGGCGGGCAGTCGCCAGTCCGGCGGCGTCTCGGCGAGTTCGGCCGCATGCCGCACGCCCACCAGCCGGCCAAAGCCGGAGGGCTCGCTGACCAGGAAGGGCTGCATCCAGCCCTCGGGCCGGGGCAGCGCCGTCCCGCCGGGCACCCGCCCCAGGCCGCGCAGCCAATGGCCGGCGCCGGCCAGCGACACCTGCACCTGCCAGCTGCCGCCCTCGCGCTGCTGGCGCATCAGCGCGACCTGCACGCCGAAGGCCAGCAGGAAGCCGGCGGCATAGTCCAGCATCTGCAGCGGCAGCGCGCGCGGCGCCCCACCGCCCGCGGCCGCCGCCTCGGCGGCGTTGAGGCCGGTGGCGGTCTGCACCAGCGAGTCGAAGCCGCGCCGCCCGGCCCAGGGCCCGTCGGGGCCGTAGGCGCTGAGCGACGCGACCACGATGCCGGGCCGCAGGCGCGCCAGCGTGAGCGGGTCGAAGCCCAGGCCGGCGAGGCCGCCCGGGCGATAGGCCTGCACGAACACATGGGCACCGCCCACCAGCCCGCGCAAGGCCTCGCGGCCGGCCGGGGTGCGCAGGTCCAGCAGTGCCGAACGCTTGCCGCGGCTCATCTCCGCAATGGCCTCGATGTTGGGCAGCTGCGGCGAGTTCAGCATCAGCACCTCCGCGCCCTGCGCCGCCAGCGTGCGGCAGGCCACCGGGCCGGCGAGGATGCGCGTGAGGTCCAGCACGCGCAGGCCCGTCAGCGGCCGCGCCGCCGGCGCCAGCGCGGGCCAGGCGATGGGCGCGGCCGCGTCGCCCGGCAGGCGCTCCACGGAAACCAGGGGGCGGGCGGCCACGGCGGCCGCCTGCGGGTGGCGGTCCCATTCGTCCATGCTGCGCAGCGCCGCGACCACCAGCCCGGCCTCGGCCGCGGCCGCCTCGAAGTCCTCGGCCCGCCAGTGCCGCAAGGCCCGGATGACGTCCTCGCGTTCGGTGCCGGGGCCGGGCGGGCAGCCCAGCAGGCGCAGCGCACCGTCGCGGTGATGAGCGAAGTTGGCATGGATGCGCACCCAGCCCGGCGCGCCCTGGGCCTCGCCGCAGGGGTAGAGGCCGGACAGCTTGTCCCAGACCTCGGGCACCACGCCGTCGATGGAGAACCAGGCCGCGCATTCGGCCAGCGCATGGCGGCGCTCGACGCGCACGTCCTGCCGGCCGCGGCCGCGCAGATGGCGGATCTCGGCGGCCGCCAGCGCCGCGGCCCCCAGGCTGGCCTGCGCCGCCGTGCCGACGGCAAAGCTGGAGGGCAGCACCGGCCCGGGCGACGGCAATGCGATGCGCGCCAGCGCGGCCTCGGGCAGGCCCGCGGCCTGCCAGAGGCCCGCCAGCGCCGCTTCGGGCGGCAGCTCGGCGACCTCGGCAGCTAACGAGCTCGACGAGCGGACATCGACAGGGGCGGAATCGGCTGACATGGCGACACAAGGCGTTGGCGTGGCCCGCATTTCACGGTGGGCCCGGCGCGCCCGTCAACGTTGATCGGGCCGGTCAACGCCGGGGCAGGCTATCGTGGCGGCCCTGCCAACGCGCTGGAGATGCATGGACGACTGGATGACGGCCGACGAGGCCGCGCACGCGCTGGGCGTGACGCGCGCGACGCTCTATGCCTATGTCAGCCGCGGCCTGCTGCGCTCCGCCCCCACGCCCGGCGCGCGCCAGAGCCGCTACCGCCGGCACGAGGTGCTGCGCCTCGCGCTGCAGCGCCGGCGGGCGCGCAAGCCGGCGCTGGTGGCGCGCGCCACCTTGGACTGGGGCCGGCCCGTGCTGAGCTCGGCGCTGACGCTGATCGAGGACGGCGGCCTCTACTACCGCGGCCGCGACGCGATCGCGCTGGCACGCGAGGCCGCGCTGGAGGACGTGGCCGCGCTGCTGTGGGCCTGCGAGCCCGCCGTGCTGGGCGCAGGAACACCGCCGCGCGTGGACCCCGCCGTGTTGCGCGCGCTGGCCCCGCTGGACCCGGTGCGCCGCTGCACGGCCGGCTTCGCCTGGCTGCAGGGCCGGCAGGGCGCGCTGCCGGACGCCGCCGCCGAATGCACCCGCCTGCTGCGGCTGATGACGGCCGTCGTCACGCGCCGCGCGCCGACGCGGGCCGCCGCCCACCAGCAGCTCGCGCGGGCCTGGCGGCTGGACGCGCACGGCGCCGGCCTGCTGCGCCAGGCGCTGGTGCTGTGCGCGGATCACGAGCTCAATGCCTCCGGCTTCGCCGCGCGCTGCGTGGCCTCGACGGGGGCGGAACTGGGGGCTTGCGTCACCGCCGGCCTGGCCGCGTTGTCGGGCAGCCGCCACTGCGGCATCACGGCGCAGATCGAGGCACTGTGGGACGACACCGCCGGCCGTCGCGGCGCCGCGCTGGCCCGCACGCTGGACCGCCACCTGGGCCCGGACGCCGGCGGCGTGCCGGGGCAGATCGCCCCCGGCTTCGGCCACCTGCTCTACCCGGACGGCGACCCGCGGGCGGGCGCGCTGCTGGCCGCGCTGCCGGCGCGCGACCGCCACGAGCGCCTGCTCGACACCGTGTTCGAGCGCAGCGGGCTGCGGCCGTCCATCGACTATGCGCTGGTGGCGCTGCGGCGCAGCCTGGGGCTGCCGGCCGGCCACGCCTATCTGCTGTTCGCGCTGGGCCGCACTGTGGGCTGGCTGGCCCATGCGCTGGAGCAGGGCCGCAGCGAGGCGCTGATCCGGCCGCGCGCAGCCTATGTCGGCGAGCGCCCGGCCAGCGCGCCGCCCGCAGCGACCGCCCTGCCCTCACGCATCATCCGGCGGCGCTGAGCCGCCGACCCGCCTGGGCGCGCGCTCAGGCCTGCGGCGGCCAGAGCTCGCGCATGGCCGCCTCGAAGGCCTCGCCCACGCGCTGCGGCGCCCGCCAGGGCCGCGCCCGGCCGGCCACCCAGACCGACTGCCAGGGCGAGCCGTTGCTGCCGAACACGACGGCGTCCAGCAAGGCCTCGTCGGGCAGGCCGCGCAGCGTGTCGGCCTCGCGGTTGAGCACCAGGCCGTCGGCGCGCGCGCCGGGCGTCAGGCCCCAGGCGACGAAGCCGGCCGCGCGGGCGCCGCCCTGCACGGCCGCGTCGAACAGCCGCGCCGCGCTGGACGGCTGCGAGCCGGGCGCCGCCGCCACGTTGCGCTGGCGCAAGGCCAGGCGCTGACCGTACTCCAGCCAGCGCAGCTCCTCCACCCAGCCGCGCGTGACCTGGCTGTCCGAGCCCACCGTCAGCGGCACGCCCTGGGCCAGCCAGCGCGGCAGGTCGGTCAGGCCGTCGCCCAGGTTGGCCTCGGTGCCCGGGCAGATGACGATGCCGGCGCCGCTGCGGGCCACGGCGTCGATCTCGGCCGGCTCGGCATGCGTGGCATGCACCAGCTGCCAGCGCGGATCCAGCAGCCCCTGCGCCGCCAGCCATTGCAGCGGCCGCATGCCGGTGGCCTGCAAGCAGTCGGCCACCTCGGCGGTCTGCTCGGCGATGTGGATGTGGATGGGCAGGTCGGCGGCGCCGACCAGCTGCTGCAGCCGGGCGATGTCCTGCGGCGACGCGCCGCGCAGCGAATGCAGGGCCACGCCGGCATTCACGCGCGGCAGCTCGGCGGCCATGACGCGCTGGCAGGCCCGCCAGGCCCAGTCGGCATCGGCCTCGAAACGGTGCTGCTCGGGCCTGAGGCCGGCGGCGCCGAAGCCGCTGCGGGTGTAGACCACCGGCAGCAGCGTCAGGCCTATGCCGGCGTCCTGGGCCGCCTCGGTCAGCGCCCAGGCCATGTCCAGCTCGTCGTCGAAGGCCTGGCCGCCCCGGGCCGGGTCGGCGGGATGGTGCAGGTAGTGGAACTCGCAGACCTGGGTGTAGCCGCCGCGCAGCAGCTCGGCATAGAGCTGGCTGGCCACCGCGCGCAGCTGCTGCGGCGAGATGCGCAGCGCCAGCGCATACATGCGGTCGCGCCAGCTCCAGAAGTCGTCCTGGCCGGCCTCGCGGCGCTCCGCCAGGCCGACGAAGGCGCGCTGGAAGGCGTGGCTGTGGGCGTTGACGAGGCTGGGGATCAGCGGCCCGGCCAGCACCTCGGCGCCGGGCGGCGCGGGCACGCCGATGGCGATGTCGGACCAGCAGCCGCCGGCGTCCACGCTGAGCAGCACGTCGCGCTGCCAGCGGCCGTCCACCCAGGCCAGCGGCGCGTGCAGCTGTTTCAGGGCCGCCATGCGAGCATCTCCTGCAGCAGGCTTTCGAGCAACGGTGCCACCTCGGCGGCACGGGTCTCATCGAAGGCGCCCGCCGGATCGGCGGCCTCGTCCATGTAGCAGCGCTGGCACATCTCCAGCTGCACTGCATGCCGGCCCTGCTCCGGCCGGCCATGGTGGCGGGTGATGTAGCCGCCCTTGAAGCGGCCATTGACGACCTGGCTGAAGCGGGTCTGGCCGGCCAGCAAGGCCGCCAGGCGCTCGGTGAGGGCCGGCGCGCAGGAGGCGCCGTCGGCCGTGCCGAGGTTGAGCGCCGGCAGCTCGCCGTCGAACAGCCAGGGCAGCACGGAGCGGATGCTGTGGCCCTCGAACAGCAGCACCTGGCCGTGCTCGGCCTGCAGGCGCTGCAGTTCGGCGTCCAGCGCGTCGTGGTAGGGCTGCCAATAGGCCTGGCGGCGCGCGGCGATGTCGGCCGCGTCGGGCTCGGCGCCGTCGCGGTACAGCGGCTCGCTGCTGAAGAAGCGCGTCGGCACCAGGCCGGTGCCGCCGACCGCGCCGGGGTACAGCGGCCGGTCGTCCGGCGGGCGGTTCAGGTCGATGACGTAGCGGCTGTAGCGCGGCACCAGCAGGCTGGCCCCCAGCTTCTGGGCCAGCGGGGCGTAGAGCCGCTCCAGGTGCCAGTCGGTGTCCTCGCTGGCCAGGGCGCGCGGCTGCAGGCGGCCCTGCAGCTCGGGCGGGATCTCGGTGCCCACATGCGGCAGGCTGATCAGCAGCGGCACGCGGCCCTGCTGCAGACGAAAGACGCTCATGCTTCTCCCCGGTTTCCTTTGAAGACCCGTTCTATCAGCGGGTTGTGTCCGAAGCATGCTGCCAGCTCGCGCGGATGGCCGCCATCCCAGACACAGAAGTCGGCACGCTGGCCGGCGACGAGCTGGCCGCGGTCGCGCAGCCCCAGCGCCCGTGCGCCGTTGACGGTCAGGCCGCGCAGCGCTTCCTCGGGCGTCATGCGGAACAGCACACAGGCCATGTTCATCATCAGCAATGGGGACAGGGTCGGCGAGCTGCCCGGGTTGTGGTCGGTCGCGAGGGCGATGGGCACGCCGGCCTCGCGCAGCGCGGCCAGCGGCGGCAGCTGGGTCTCGCGCAGCGCGTAGAAGGCGCCCGGCAGCAGCACGGCCACCGTGCCGGCCTCGGCCATGGCGCGGATGCCGGTGGGGCTCAGGTGCTCGAGGTGGTCGCAGCTCAGCGCCTGGTAGCCGGCGGCGAGCTGGGCGCCGCCCTGGTCGCTCAGTTGCTCGGCATGCAGCTTGACCGGCAGGCCCAGCCGCCGCGCGGCGTCGAACACGCGCGCGACCTGGGCCGGGCTGAAGGCGATGTGCTCGCAGAAGGCGTCCACCGCGTCGACCAGGCCCTCGCGATGCAGCTCGGGCAGCCACAGGCAGACGGCTGCGATGTAGTCGTCGGCGTCGGCGAACTCGGGCGGCAGCGCATGGGCGGCGAGATAGCTGGTGCGCACGTCCAGGCCCAGGCCGGCCAGCCGGCGCGCGACGCGCAGCATGCGCGCCTCGGTGGCCGCGTCCAGGCCGTAGCCCGACTTGACCTCCAGCGTCGTCACGCCCTCGGCCCTCAGCGCCAGCGCCCGCTTGGTGGCGGCGGCCAGCAGCTCGTCCTCGGTCGCCGCGCGCGTGGCGGCCACGGTGGACTTGATGCCGCCGCCGGCCCGGGCGATGTCGGCATAGCTGGCGCCGTGCAGGCGCTGCTCGAACTCGAGGGCGCGGTTGCCGCCGTAGACCAGATGGGTGTGGCAGTCCACCAGGCCGGGCGTGACCAGGGCGCCGCCCAGCTCGACCACCGCGTCGGCGGCGGGCGCGTCGGCGCTGGGCCCCACCCATTGCAGCAGGCCGTCGCCGCCCACCAGCAGCGCGCCGTCGTCGACCAGTCCCCAGCCCTGCTCGCCGGCCAGGGTCGCGAGGCGTCCGCCGCGCCAGAGCCGGGTCGTCATCCCTCGTCGCTCCAGGTCAGCCACCAGGCCTGGCCCTCGCCGGTGAAGACGCAGCTCTGCGCCACCGGCCGCTCGCACCAGGCCAGCGTCAGCGGTGCCAGCGGCATGGCGCGATGGCCATGCTCCAGCAGCCCGCCCTCCACGGTGAACAGCCCCACCCAGGGCGTGCGCGGCAGCAGCACATGCTGGGCCGGCTCCACCTCCAGGTTGCCGCGCCGCTCCATCACGTTGAAGACCTCGGTCTCGCCCTTGATGAGCTCGGCCTCGGGGGCCAGGCCGCCGTCGAAGCGCAGCGGCTCGTCACCCACGCTCTGCGGCCAGTCGAACAGACGCAGCCCGGCGCCGCGTATGACCGCCAGCCAGCGATGCACGCCGGGGAAGGCCGAGAACGGCCCGTTGCGCTCGACGCGGGCCACGCTGATGCGCAGCGCCCAGTCATGCGCATGCGGCCAGGCGAGCAGCTCGCGCGTCGTGCCGCCCTGGTTCTTCCAGGCCTGGGGCTGGACATGGTCCGCGCTGATCTTGCTCCAACTCATGCTCTTGTCCTTGCACTCGATCTCGCTCCGCGAGGGACTGCACATTCTCCGCAGCGCCAGGCGGCAAAACTCAGGCCGAGAAGCTCCCTTGCAATTGGTAACGCACACCCGGATGGGTCAGCTTGACCGAAGTGACAGCGACGCCGCGGCTGTACGTGATGCGCTTCACGACCAGGCAGGGGTCGCGCCGGTTGATGCCCAGCAGCCTGGCCTCCACCTCGCCGGGCAGCGCGGCCTCGATCATGTAGCGCGCCTCGGACAGCGGCGCCACGTCCAGCAGGTAATGCGTGGGCGTGATGCGCGTGAAGTCCTGAGCCAGATAGTCGGGCGAGCAGGCCGGGTTGACGGCGCGCTCCTCGCACTGGATGGGCACGCCGTTCTCCAGGTGCACGATGAGGCTGAGGAACACCGGCGCGCCGCGCTTGAGCCCCAGCTCCGCCGCCTGCTGCGGCGTGGCCTTGGCCTTCACGAGCGCATGCACGCGCGCCTCATGGGCGCCGCCGCGCTCGACGATTTCCTCGTGCACGTCGCGCACGTTCAGCGTCGACGAGATGCGGTGCAGCTGGGCGACGAAGCTGCCCACGCCCTGCACGCGTTCGATCAGCCCCTCCTGCACCAGCTCGCGCAGCGCGCGGTTCACGGTCATGCGGCTGACCTCGAACTGCGCCACCAACGCGCCCTCGCTGGGCAGCAGGTCGCCGGCCACCCAATGGCCGCTGGCGATGCCTTCGCGCAGATGGTTCTTGACCTTGAGGTATTGGGGTTCGGGACCCGTCGGGGAGTTTCGGGAGGCGCGCGGCATGGTGGCCATCCTAGTTGACTTGACTTGTATAGACAACTAGAGTCCGCGGCACGTCAAGGAGCCCCAGATGACCGCCCTGCCCCGCCCCGTGAAAGCCCCCACCGGCACCCAGCTGCACTGCAGGAGCTGGCTGACCGAGGCGGCCTACCGCATGATCCAGAACAACCTCGACCCCGCCGTGGCCGAGAACCCGGATGCGCTGGTCGTCTACGGCGGCATCGGCAAGGCCGCACGCAACTGGGAGGCCTTCGACGCCATCCTGAAGGCCTTGCGCGAGCTGGGCGACGACGAGACGCTGCTGGTGCAGTCGGGCAAGCCCGTGGGCGTGTTCCGCACGCACGCCGACGCGCCGCGCGTGCTGCTGGCCAACTCCAACCTGGTTCCGGCCTGGGCCAACTGGGAGCATTTCCACGAGCTGGACCGCAAAGGCCTGATGATGTACGGCCAGATGACGGCCGGCAGCTGGATCTACATCGGCAGCCAGGGCATCGTGCAGGGCACTTACGAGACCTTCGCCGAGGCCGCCCGCCAGCATTACGGCGGCGTGGCCAGCGGCCGCTGGATCCTGACCGCCGGCCTGGGCGGCATGGGCGGCGCGCAGCCGCTGGCGGCCACGTTCGCGGGCTTCTGCTCGCTGACCATCGAATGCCAGCAGTCGCGCATCGACTTCCGGCTCAAGACCCGCTACGTGGACGAGCAGGCGGCGGACCTGGACGATGCGCTGGCGCGCATCCAGGCCCACACCGCGGCCGGCCGCGCCGTGTCCGTCGCGCTGCTGGGCAATGCGGCCGAGCTGCTGCCCGAGCTGGTGCGCCGCGGCGTCAGGCCGGACCTCGTCACCGACCAGACCAGCGCCCACGACCTCATCCACGGCTATTGCCCGCCGGGCTGGAGCGTCGAGCAGTGGAAGGCTGCAGCAGCCGACCCGGCCCGCCACGCGGAGCTGAAGGCCGCCGCGGCCGCCGGCTGCGCCACGCATGTGCAGGCCATGCTGGCCTTCAAGGCCCAGGGCATCCCGACGGTGGACTACGGCAACAACATCCGCCAGGTGGCGCTGGACCAGGGCGTGAAGAACGCCTTCGACTTCCCCGGCTTCGTGCCGGCCTATGTGCGACCGCTGTTCTGCGAGGGCAAGGGCCCGTTCCGCTGGGTGGCGCTGTCGGGCGACCCGGAGGACATCCGCAAGACCGACGCGAAGCTGAAGGAGCTGTTCCCGCAGCATGCCGCGCTGCACCGCTGGCTGGACATGGCGGCCGAGCGCATCGCCTTCCAGGGCCTGCCGGCGCGCATCTGCTGGCTGGGCCTGGGCGAGCGCCACCTCGCCGGCCTGGCCTTCAACGAGATGGTGAAGCGCGGCGAGCTGAAGGCGCCCATCGTCATCGGCCGCGACCACCTGGACAGCGGCTCGGTCGCCAGCCCCAACCGCGAGACCGAAGGCATGAAGGACGGCTCGGACGCCGTCTCCGACTGGCCGCTGCTGAACGCGCTCTTGAACACCGCCGGCGGCGCCACCTGGGTGAGCCTGCACCACGGCGGCGGCGTGGGCATGGGCTACTCGCAGCACTCCGGCGTCGTCATCGTCTGCGACGGCACCGAGGCCGCCGCGAAGCGCCTCTCGCGCGTGCTGTGGAACGACCCCGCCACCGGCGTCATGCGCCATGCCGATGCCGGCTACGCGTCGGCCATCGCCTGCGCCAAGAACAACGAACTGAACCTGCCCTCGCTATGAAACTGATTCCCGGACAACTGACGCTGGCCCAGCTGGCCGACATCGCCGCCGGCCGCGCCACGCTGCAGCTCGACGACTGGAGCGCCATCGACCAGAGCGCCGCCCTGGTGGCCGCCGCCGCCGCGGGCGACGCGCCGGTCTACGGCGTCAACACCGGCTTCGGCAAGCTGGCCAGCACGCGCATCGCCAAGGACCAGCTCGCCGCGCTGCAGCTCAACCTGATCCGCAGCCATGCGGTGGGCGTGGGCGCGCCGATGTCGCCCGAAGTGGTGCGGCTGATGCTGGCCACCAAGGCCGGCAGCCTGGCGCGCGGCTTCTCGGGCGTGCGCCGCGTGGTCGTGCAGTCGCTGCTGGACGCCTTCAACGCCGGCTTCGTGCCCTATGTGCCGGCCCAGGGCTCGGTGGGCGCCAGCGGCGACCTCGCACCCCTGGCCCATATGACGCTGGCGCTGATGGGCGAGGGCGAGGCGCTGGTGGCGGGTCAGCGCGTCCCGGCCCGTGGCGAGCTGGCGCGGCTGCGGCTGCAGCCGCTGACGCTGGCCGCCAAGGAAGGCCTGGCCCTCATCAACGGCACCCAGGCCAGCACCGCACTGGCGCTGCATGCGCTGCTGCGCTTCGAGAGCCTGTTCGCGACGGCACTGGCCAGCGGCGCGATGACGCTGGATGCGGCGCGCGGCAGCGACGGCCCCTTCGACGCCCGCATCCACGAGGTGCGCGGCCAGCCGGGCCAGATCGAGGTCGCCGCCGTCTACCGCGAGCTGGCGGCCGGCAGCGCGATCCGCGCCAGCCACCGCGAGGGCGACGAGCGCGTGCAGGACCCGTACTGCCTGCGCTGCCAGCCGCAAGTCATGGGCGCCTGTCTGGACCAGGCCCGCCACGCCGCCCAGGTGCTGGTGCGCGAGGCCAACGCGGTGACCGACAACCCGCTGGTGTTCGAGGACTGCATGATCAGCGGCGGCAACTTCCACGCCGAGCCGGTGGCCTTCGCGGCCGACAACCTGGCGCTGGCCATCGCCGAGGTGGGCGCCATCGCCGAGCGCCGCATCGCGATGCTGATCGACCCGGGCATCTCGCGCCTGCCGCCCTTCCTGACGGCCGACGCCGGCCTGCACAGCGGCTTCATGATCGCGCACGTCACCGCGGCCGCGCTGGCGAGCGAGAACAAGAGCCTGGCCCATCCGGCCAGCGTGGACAGCCTGCCCACCAGCGCCAACCAGGAGGACCATGTCTCCATGGCCACCTTCGCGGCGCGCCGCCTGCACGCGATGCTGGACAACACGGCCCACATCATCGCCATCGAGCTGCTGGCCGCGGCCCAGGGCATAGACTTCCTGCGCCCGCTGCAGAGCTCGGCGCCGGTCGAGGCACTGCACGCGCGGCTGCGGCAGGACTGCGCCAGCATGCCGGCCGACCATTACCTGGCGCCGGACATCGAGCGCGCCGCGGCCCTGGTGCAGGCCGGTGCGCTGGGGGCGGCCCATGCCCCCCGCTTCGCCTGAAGGCGCAGCGCCGACAAAGACAAGGGCGCCCGCAGGCGCCCTTGACAGACCTCGCCCGGCCAGCGGGCGAGACGGCCGCGCAACTCAGCGGCGGGTGCGACGCCGCGCCAGGCCCAGCGCGCCCAGCGCCAGGGTCACCAGGGCCAGCGAGGCCGGCTCGGGCAGCTCGGTCTCCTGGGGCGTGCCGTTGTCGGTCACGTTGAACCACACGCTGCCGGTGCGGTTGGCATAGGCCGCGACCGCGGTGCTCAGGCCCGCGGACAGGCTGACCTCGCCGTCGTTGATCGCCCACTGGCCGTCGCCGAAGCCGATGGCGGCCTGGCGGCTGCCGGACTGGCCGGTCATGTCGCCGTAGAAGAAGCCGATCGTGCCTTGGCCGGACTGCAGGGCCGCGGGGTTGTTCAGCACCAGCTGGAACTGCACGCGGCTGGCGTAGTCCCGGTCGTAATAGCCCAGTCGGTCCCAGGTGAAGACGACCTGGTTGGCGTTGACCACATTCATGTAGACGCCCGAGCCGCCCGTGCCGGCCGCGATGGCGCCCAGCGGGTCGCTGCGGCTTTCCAGGTCCGACCAGAAGGCCGCGATGCCGCGGAAGTCCGTCTGCGTGTTCAGCGGCGACGAGCTGTAGGCGGTGGAGTCCGAGCCGAACTGGATGTTGCCGTTGTTGCTGACGACGGCGGACGTGTACGAGGTGCCGAAGAAGGTGAACGAGAACGGCAGCGTGACGGTGTAGGTGTGGTCATCGTTGGCCACATAGCCCGGCACCAGGGCGCCGAAGCTGTTGGTGTACAGGCCCGCATGGGCGGCGCCGGCCAGCAGCGCGGAGGAGGCCACGGCGGCCAGGCACAGACGACGAAGGGTATGACAGAGGGACATCTTGGCTTTCTGATCTGGATGAACATCCCGGCATTGGGACGAGTCCAGCCTTAGCAAAGATCAGGCCAAATGAAAATTTCAACTCCTAACAACAAGTTGCGTGCAGAGGAAAACCCGGAGGAGACATTCGGACCGCTGTTTGTTAAGCGCGCCGACACCCGCAAACAGGGTGTTGCTCAGTACCGACCGGCCACGCCGACCACGCGCAGGAAGACATAGGCAAACCAGGCCACGGCCGCGCGGCGCAGCATGGCCCGCAACCCCATGCCGCCCCGCTTGCCGACGCGTGCCGACACCGCGAGCGCCGCCTCGATCTCCGCCGCCAGCCGGCGCGCGAAGTCGCCGTCCTCCACGACGACATTGGCCTCCAGGTTGACCAGCAGCGACAGCGGGTCGATGTTGGAGCTGCCCACCGTGGCCCATTGCCCGTCGACGACGGCGACCTTGGCGTGCAGGAAGGCCGGCGTGTACTCATAGATCTCGACGCCATGGCCCAGCAGGTCGGCGTAGAGGGCCTCGGCGGCCCAGCCGGCCAGCCGATAGTCCAGCTTGCCCTGCAGCAGCAGGCGCACGCGCACGCCGCGCCGGGCCGCCTCGTGCAGCGCATGGCGTATGCGCTGGCCCGGGTAGAAATAGGGGCAGACCAGATCCACGCTGGCCCGCGCGCCACGGATGGCCTCCGTGTAGGCATGCTCGATGGTGCGGCGCCGGCGCAGGTTGTCGCGCTGCACGAAGGCCGCGCAGATGGGCCGCAGCCGCGCGGGCGGCCTGACCAGCCGCTGCGGCCCGCGCCACAGCTGGGTCAGCCACAGGCCGAAGCGGCGGCGCAGCGGCACATAGTCCAGCAGCGCGTCGTCGAAGTCGCGCCCCAGCCAGGCCCGCGACCAGATCGACCGCACGCTCTGCGCCACCTGCTCCACCAGCCCGCCGCTGAGCTGCACGGCGAAGTCCAGCCGCGGCAGCTCGGTGCGGCCATGGTGCAGGTCCAGCCGGTCGTCGATGACGTTGATGCCGCCGACGAAGGCCTGCTCGCCGTCCACGACGCAGAGCTTGTGATGCAGGCGGCGCAGCTGGCCGGGCTGCAGCCAGCGCCACCAGCGGTCCATGGGCCGGAACACGGCCAGCGCCACGCCGCTGCCGGCGAAGCGCTGCTGCAGCGTGGCGATGCTGGCGCCGCTGCCGAAGCCGTCGACGACCAGGCGCACGCGCACGCCGCGCCGGTCCGCGGCCAGCAGCGCATCCGCCAGCGCCAGCGAGGTCTCGTCGTGATGGAAGATGTAGGTCGCCAGCCAGATGTCGCGGTGCGCCCGGGCGATGGCGGCCTGCATGCGCGGGAAGAGCTGGTCGCCGCCGCGCAGCAGCTCGACCCGGTTGCCGCCGACGAAGCCGGGGTCGACGGTGCGGATGCGTCGGCCCCGCCGCCTGCCCAGCCGCCTCATTCCAGCGCCAGCTCCGCCAGCAGCGGCAGATGGTCGGACATGCGCGCCCAGCTGGGCCCGCGGGGCACCTGCACGCCGGTGCAGCGCAGGCCGCGCAGGTAGACGCGGTCCAGCGCAAACACCGGCAGCCGCGAAGGAAAGGTGGACGCGCGCGGGCGGCCCTGCGGCGGCGCCGCGCGGCGCAGGCCATGGGCGCGCATGGACGGGTCCAGCCGCTCGCCCCAGTCGTTGAAGTCGCCGGCCACCAGCAGCGGCGCGCCCGCCGGCACATGCTCGCGCACGAAGGCCGCGAGACGGTCCACCTGGCGCAGGCGGCTGGCGTGGATCAGCCCGAAATGCGCGACGACCACATGCACCACCGTCCCCTGCCAATGCACCGGCACATGCAGCAGGCCGCGCTGCTCGAAGGCATGGTCCGACACATCGTGGTGGCCGACATCGCCCAGCGGCCAGCGCGACAGCAGCGCGTTGCCATGCTCGCCGAAGCGGGTCGTCGCGTTGGTGCGGTAGGCCACCTCATAGCCCTCGGGCGCAAGGAATTCGGCCTGCCCCTGCTCGGGCCAGCCGAACCAGGTGCGGTCGAAATAGGCCGCCTCGCGGTGATGGAAGAGCCGCACCTCCTGCAGGCAGACCAGGTCGGCGTCCAGCGCCTGCACGCCCATCTGCAGGTTGTGGATCTCCAGCCGCTTGGCCGGCCCCAGGCCGCGCACGCCCTTGTGGATGTTGTAGGTGGCCACGCGCAGCACGGCGCCGGGCGCATGGGGCGTGGGGCGGGCGACGGATCTCATGGCGTGGCGAGACGGGGCAGTTGCAGCACCGCCTCGGCATTGGACGGCGAGAAGCAGCGGTCGGCGGCCTCATGCCAGGGCAGCCACTGCCAGGCCAGATGCTCGCGCGGCGCCAGCGTCGGCGTCAACGCCGCGGGCAGCCGCAGGCCGAACACATGCTCGGTGTTGCGCGTGACGCCGGGCGCATAGCGCTGCCGCCACTGCGGATAGATCTCGTAGACGTTGGCCAGGCCCCAGTCGCTCAAGACGCCGCCCACGGCGTCGATGTCGAAGCCGGTTTCCTCCAGCACCTCGCGGCGCGCGGTCTCGGCCAGCGGCTCGTCGGGGCGGTCCCGCGAGCCGGTGACGCTCTGCCAGTAGCCGGGATGGTCGGCGCGCTCGATCAGCAGCACCTGCAGCTCGGGCGTGTGGATGACGACGAGGACGGATTCGGGGATCTTGAAGGGCTTGGCCACGGACATGCCGGAAGCATAGCGACGTCGGCCCTGCTGCCGGCGGCTCGGGGGCTGGCTCAGTCCTCGCACTCCTGGCGCACCGCCGCGGCCAGCAGCAGCTGCTTGAAGCGCTCCACCAGCTCGCTCTGCGGCTCGCGCATATGCCAGGCGCTCATCTCGTCCAGCGGCAGGCGGGCGTCGTCCAACTGCAGGATGCGCACATGGCCCTCACGGGCCGCGACGCGGGCGATGCTGGCCGGCAGATAGCCCACCAGCGGCATGCGCCGCATCAGGCTGATGGTGACCATCAGGTCGTCGGTCTGGAACAGGTTGCTGGGCAGGGCCAGGTCCATGCCCTGGAACTTGGCATCCTGCAACGCACGCATGCGCGTGCCCGGCAGCGGCCAGGTCCACGACTGCTGGGCCAGCACCTCCCAGCTCAGGTGCCGGCTGGCCGACAGCGGATGGCAGCTGCTGATGACCAGCAGCTCCCGCTGCCGCATCAGCTGCAGGCGTTCCAGGTCGGGGGGCACGTCGTGGCCCTGCACGCGCGCCAGGACCAGGTCCAGCCGCCCCTGGCGCAGGTCGTCGAACATGCGGGTCAGCGCATGCGTGCGCACGCTGACGGCCACGCCGGGCAGTTCGGCCTTCAGCGCGGCCACGGCGTCGGGCACCAGGTCGGCCAGCGCGGCATTGGTGGCCCCGATGATCAGCTCGCCGCTGACGCCGCGCGCCAGCGAGGCCACGTCCTCGGCACCGCGCCGCAGGTCCGCCTGCAGCTTGCGCCCCAGCGCCAGCAGACGCTCGCACAGGGCCGTCGCCCGGATGCGACGCCCGCGGCGCAGAAACAGGGTTTGTCCCAGGCCGCTCTCCAGCTCGCCCAGCGTCTTGCTGACGGCGGGCTGCGTGACATGCAGCGCCTCGGCCGCCGCGCTGACGCTTCCCTCGTCGGCAAGGGCCAGCAGCACGCGCAGCTGCCGCAGGGTCAGACGTTGCAGCACGAAGTCCTCCGCCTGCTTGGGTGCCGCCCCCGACGTCTGCGATGTTTCCTGCATAACCATCGGAAAACTCTAGCAAAGAAAGCTTCATGCAAGCCCGGGCACGCGCCGCTAGCGTGAGCCCATGCCTGCACGTTTCATCAAATTTTCAAATCGGCACCTGGCCTGCGGCCTGCTGCTGAGCTGCGCGGTCGCCCAGGCCGCCTCGCCCGAGTGGGAGTCGCCGCCCATCAGCCACAAGGACGTGCAGGCCTATTTCGACGCCCGCGAGCTCTACACCCGCGTGCTGCCGCCGCCGCCCGCCGCGGACTCCGCCACCGACCGCGATGACGTCGCCGCGCTGCAGGCCCGCCAGCAGGCCTCGGCCGAGCGCCGCGAGCAGGCGCTGGCCGACTCGCGCTGGCTGTACGACCGTTTCGCGCCGGCCCTGGGCGTGGCGGCGCTGCGCCGTGACGGCCTGCCGGCGCTGGTGCAGCTGCTGAACCGTTCGCTCAAGCAGGTCGGCGCCCCGGCCTTCGCGGCCAAGGCCGCCTTCCCGCGCGCCCGCCCCTATCAGCGCCTGACCGGCCTGCATGTCTGCGGCAAGCCCGACCCGGACGGCACGCGCCGCACCTCCTACCCCTCGGGCCACGCCGCCTACGGCTGGACCGTGGCCCTGGTGCTGGCCCGCGTGGCGCCGGAGCGCGCGCCGCAGCTGCTGGCCCGCGCGGCCGAGTACGCCGACAGCCGCCTGGTCTGCGGCATGCATTTCCCGTCCGACATCGAGGCCGGCCGCCAGCTCGCCACCGCCGTGGTCGCGCAGCTGGACGGCCATGCCGAGTTCCAGCGCGATGTCGAGCGCGCCCGCGCCGAGCTGGGTGCGGCCGCCGCGCCCCCGCGCTGACGCCGCCGCACCCGCCCTTTTTCCTCGCGGCCACAAGCCGCACCCGGGCCAGCCGCCGCACGGATACCCGCCCGGCGGCCCGGCCCCTCACCGGCCCTGGAGCGGACCACCGCCCCGCGGCCCGCCCTTCATCACTCCAAAGACTCAGGAACCCAAGTGAAACCCCGTCTGCACCTCCTCGCCCTGGCCAGCCTCGCGCTGCTGTCCCAAGCCCAAGCACAAAACGCCCAGCCCACCGAAACCGGCAACAAGCTGGACCGCGTGGAGGTGACCGGCACGATGATCAAGCGCACCGACAGCGAGACCACCTCGCCGGTGACCATCCTGAAGCGCGAGGACATCCTGCGCGCCGGCGCCACCACGCTGGACGAGCTGATGCGCATGGACCCCTCCGTCGGCACCGGCGGCCTGGACGACATGGGCACCGGCAGCGGCTTCGCGGCGGGCACGGCGTCTATCTCCATGCGCGGCATGGGCTCGGCCGCCACGCTGGTGCTGATCAACGGCCGCCGCATGGCGCCGGCCGGCGTCGTGGACCCCAACAGCGGCCAGTCCACCGTGTTCAACGTCAACTCCATCCCGATGTCGGCCATCGAGCGCGTGGAGATCCTGAAGTCCGGCGCGTCCTCGCTGTACGGCTCCGACGCGCTGGCCGGCGTGGTCAACGTCATCCTGCGCAACGACTACCAGGGCCGCCTGGTCGAGATGAATGCCAAGCAGCGCTTCGACGGCCTGTTCAAGAGCCAGACGGCCAACGTCATGGTGGGCGCCGGCGACGTCGTGCGCGACGGCTACAACCTGATGCTGGGCGCCGAGGTCTTCATCCGCGACGGCGTGGGCATCGCCGAATCCCCCGACCTGGTGCGCAGCGACCTGCTGACGAAGCTCTACAGCCGCCTGGTGCCGTCCTCCACCTCGGCCTACCCCGGCAACCTCTACACCTACAACGCCGGCAAGGCGGGCAGCTTCCGCGGCATGCTGTCGTCCAGCTGCGAGACGCAGGCGCCCTACTCGTCCACCGTCGCGACGCCGCGCTGCCTGTGGGATTCCAACCGCTACGCGCAATACACCGGCGACCAGAAGCGCGGCTCCGTGTTCGCGCGCGGCAGCATGGCCGTCGGCGAGACGACGCTGAGCGCCGAGCTGATGGGCTCGCGGGTCAAGAACGACTACGTCGGCTCGCCCACCAGCCGTACCGAGTCGCTGACCACCTGGGGCGACGCCAAGGGCAATACCGTGCAGTTCATGGGCCTGGCGCTGCCGGCCAACCACCCGGACAACCCCACCCGCCTGGCCAGCACCGCCAACCCCGTGCTGCTGCCCAACAGCACCGGCGGCACCACCCGCTACACCACCCCCACCGTGCTGGGCCTGCGCTACCGCTTCGCCGACCTGCCCTATGACTACCACACCCAGGCCGACAACCTGCGCATGGTGGTCAGCGCCAGCACCCGGCTGGCCGGCTGGGACGTCGACGCCGGCCTGCTGAACCACTACCAGAAGAACACCAAGCAGCTGACCGGCCGCCTGAGCCTGTCGGGCCTGAACAAGGTGCTGGCCGACGGCAGCTACCGCTTCGGCGGCGTCAACAGCCCCGAGGTGCTGGCCCTGCTGTCGCCCGACCTGAACGACTGGGGCAAGGCCAACACCAGCTCGGCCGACCTGCGCGGCTCGCGCGAACTGTGGAACCTGGCCGGCGGCACCGCCATGCTGGGCCTGGGCGCCGAGCTGCGCCATGAGAGCTTCGAGGTGGCCGCCGACCCGCGCACCGCCGCCGGCGACGTCATCGGCCGCGGCATCGGCGAGGCCAACGGCTCGCGCAACGTGGCGGCCGCCTACGGCGAGCTGCAGCTGCCCTTCGTCAAGGGTCTGGAAACCCAGGCCGCGCTGCGCGCCGAGCATTACACCGACTTCGGCAATGCCGTGACCGCCAAGCTGGGCGCCAAGTACAAGCTGAGCCAATGGGCCGCCGTGCGCGGCACCTGGGCCAACGGCTTCCGCGCGCCGTCGCTGTCGCAGATCAGCACCTCGTCGGTGTTCTCGTTCAGCTCCGGCTACCGCGACCCCAAGCTCTGCCCCGTCGTCAGCAGCACCAACAACAACTGCTCGCTGAGCCTGTCCACCGTGTCGCTGGCCAACCCCAACCTGAAGCCCGAGAAGTCGGACTCCTACACGCTGGGCCTGCTGCTGTCGCCGGCCACCGGCATGGACGTGGTGCTGGACGCCTGGTATGTCGAGCGCCGCGGCGAGGTGGACCGCCTCAGCGCGCAGGAGATCCTGAACCGCGAGGCCCAGTTCCCGGGCATGGTCATGCGTCTGGAACCCTCGGCCGGCGAGACGCTGGGCCAGGTCTACCAGGTGCGTCGCCCCTACCTCAACCTCGCCCGCTCCAGCGCCTCCGGCCTGGACTACGAGATCAGCCAGAGCTTCCGCTCGACCGACTACGGCCGGCTGCGCCTGAGCCTGAAGGGCACCCGCATGCTGTCGCGCAAGCAGCAGTACGAGGCCGGCCAGCCCATCGTCGAGACGCTGGGCTTCTACAAGGTGCCGCGCAGCAAGCTGCACGTCAGCGCCGGCTGGAGCCTGGCCGACTGGTCCGTCACGCTCAGCGGCAACCACCAGAGCGGCTTCCAGAGCTTCGACGCCGGCAGCAGCTGCGACAGCACGCTGACCGACGCCGGCTACGGCAGCCTGTGCCGCATGAAGGCCTGGCGCACGGCCGATCTGTCGGTCAGCTACAAGGGCTTCAAGGGCATGCGGCTGAACGCCACGGTGCGCAACCTGGCCGGCTCGCGTCCGCCGCTGGACCCGAACGAGACCGAAGTGGGCGTGACCGGCAGCGTGGCCAACGCCTATGGCCGCTACCTCTCGGTCAACGCGTCCTATGAGTTCTGAGCCCCGCCTGCATCGCCGGGCGCTGCTGCTGGGCGGCGCGCTGGGCGCGCTGCTGCCCTGGCAGGCGTGCGCAGCCCCCGTGCGGCCGGGGGCGCAGCTCAGGGCCGACGGCATCCCGCTGTTCGAGCGCCATGCGCTGGGCAGCGAGGCGGCCGAAACGGCCGGGCTGCGCTTCCTGGACTGGCATCCGCTGCGCGCGGAGATGCTGGTGCTGCGCCGCCACGGCGACAGCCAGCAGCTGCACCGCGTCGCGGAAGCCGGCGCCAGGCCCGAGCCGCTGACGCGGGGGCGCGACGCCGTCAGCGGCGCGCGCTGGGAGCCCGAGGCGGGCGACTACCTCGTGTTCAGCCGCGACCAGGGCGGCGACGAGGCCTTCCGGCTGTTCCGGCTCGTGCCGGGCGGCGAGCCGCAGGCGCTGACGCCGGCCGGCGAACGCGTCAGCGAGTTCGAGTTCCTGCCCGGCGGCGCCGGCCTGGTCTGCCTGCAGGAGCAGCTCAACCGCCAGGGTGACGCGGCCGCCGGCTCGCGCAGCAGCCTGTGGTGGCTGGACCCGCTGAAGCCCGACAGCCGCCGCCTGGTGGCCGAGGTGCGCGGCGGGCGCTACACCGACCTGCGCGTCAGCCCCGGCGGCCGCGTCGTCGCCACGCTGACGCGCGGCGGCCGCAGCCAGGCGCTGGCCTTCGCGCTGGACGGCAGCCCGCCGGCGCGGCTGGGTGCCGCGCAAGGCGAGGACGGCGACATGGCGGACGACGAGCAACCGGCTGGCACGGCCGCCGTCGCCGCCGGGCCGGACCTGCTGTGGCGCCGCCAGGCCGTGCAGGGCGAGTTCCGCCACCTCGTCCGCGTGGACGCGGTCAGCGGCCGGCGCAGCAACCTGCTGGTCGACGCCCGCGCCGACCTGGAGGCCGTGGCCGCCCCGGCCGACGGACGGCCGCTGGCGCTGGTCTACAACGTCGACGGCGTGTCCGAGCTGTCGCTGCTGGTCGGCGACGCCGCCGCGCCGCGCCGCATCGCCACGGGCCTGCCCGCCGGCGTGCTGCGCAACCCGCGCTGGCATCCGCGGCTGCCGCTGCTGGGCTTCGACCATGTGTCCGCCGACAGCCCGGGCCGGCTGTACGTCTGGTCGCTGCAGGACGAACAGCTCACGCCCTGGAGCGCCGCGGCGGCCGGCCCGTCGCTGCGTGCCGGCGTGCTGCGCTGGACCAGCTTCGACGGCCTGGCGCTCAGCGGCCTGCATCTGGCACCGCCGGCCCACTTCAAGGGGCCGCGGCCGGTCTACATCAGCATCCACGGCGGCCCGGCCTCGCAGGCGCGGCCGGGCTATGTGTCCGGTGTCATGCGCGTGCTGGTGGAACAGCTGGGCATGCACGTCATCGAGCCCAATGTGCGCGGCTCCGAAGGCTTCGGCAAGAGCTTCCTGAAGCTGGACAACGGCCGGCTGCGCGAGAACTCGGTGCGCGACATCAGCACGCTGCTGGACCTGGTGGCCAGCCGCCCGGACATGGACGCCACGCGCGTCATCGTGGCCGGCGGCAGCTACGGCGGCTATATGTCGCTGGCCGTGGCCACCCGGGAGTCCAAGCGCATCCTGGGCAGCATCTGCCGCGTGGGCATCGCCAACTTCGTCAGCTTCCTGGAGCACACCGAGCTGTACCGGCGCGACAACCGCCGCGCGGAGTACGGCGACGAACGCGATCCGGCGATGCGCGAGTTCCTGCAGCAGATCTCGCCGCTGAACCGTGCCGACGCGGTGCGCAAGCCGTTGTTCGTCGTGCATGGCCGCAACGACCCGCGCGTGCCCTATGCCGAGGCCCAGGCCATGGTGGGCGCCGTGCGCGCGCAAGGCACGCCGGTGTGGTTCCTGACCGCCGAGGACGAGGGCCACAGCTTTGCCAAGGCCGACAACCGCAGCTACCTGACCCAGGCCACGCTGGAGTTCGTCACGCGGCTGCTGGAGGGCAAGCCCCTGCAGTAAGGCGCCGCGTGCACCAACAAAAAGCCCCGCCTAGGCGGGGCTTTTTTCTTGGGCGGCGCGGTGCTCAGGCCGCCGGCTGGGCGTTGCGCAGGCGGATGTGCAGCTCGCGCAGCTGCTTCTCGTCGACCAGCGACGGCGCGCCGGTCAGCAGGCACTGGGCGCGCTGGGTCTTGGGGAAGGCGATGACGTCGCGGATGGACTCGGCCTTGGTCATCATCGTGACGATGCGGTCCAGGCCGAAGGCCAGGCCGCCGTGCGGGGGCGCACCGTACTGCAGCGCGTCCAGCAGGAAGCCGAACTTGATGCGCTGGTCTTCCTCGCTGATGTTCAGCGCGGCGAAGACCTTGGCCTGCACGTCGGCGCGGTGGATGCGCACCGAGCCGCCGCCCAGCTCCCAGCCGTTCAGCACCATGTCGTAGGCCTTGGCGATGCACTTGCCCGGGTCGCTGACCATCAGGTCCTCGTGGCCGTCCTTCGGCGCCGTGAACGGATGGTGCACGGCCGCCCAGCGGTTGCTTTCCTCGTCGTGCTCGAACATCGGGAAGTCGACCACCCACAGCGGCGCCCACTTGTCCTCGAACAGGCCGTTCGCCTTGCCGAACTCGCTGTGGCCCACCTTCAGGCGCAGCGCACCGATGGCGTCGTTGACGATCTTGGCCTTGTCGGCACCGAAGAAGATCAGGTCGCCGTCCTGGGCGCCGGTGCGCTTGAGCACCTCGGCGACGGCCTCGTCGTGCAGGTTCTTGACGATGGGCGACTGCAGGCCCTCGCGGCCCTTGGCGACCTCGTTGACCTTGATCCAGGCCAGGCCCTTGGCGCCGTAGATCTTGACGAACTCGGTGTAGGCGTCGATCTCGCCGCGGCTCATGGCCGCGCCGCCCGGCACGCGCAGCGCGACGACGCGGCCGCCCGGCGTGGTGGCCGGGCCGCTGAAGACCTTGAAGTCGACGGTCGTCATCGCGTCGGTCAGCTCGGTGAACTCGAGCTTCACGCGCAGGTCGGGCTTGTCGGAGCCGAAGCGGTGCATGGCCTCGGCGTACTTCATGACCGGGTAGTCGCCCAGCTCGACGTTCAGCGCCTTGCGGAAGACGTGGCGGATCATGCCCTCGAACATCGAGCGGATCTCTTCCTCGGTCAGGAACGAGGTCTCGATATCGATCTGCGTGAATTCGGGCTGGCGGTCGGCGCGCAGGTCCTCGTCACGGAAGCACTTGGTGATCTGGTAGTAGCGGTCGAAGCCCGCCACCATCAGCAGCTGCTTGAACAGCTGGGGCGACTGCGGCAGCGCGAAGAAGTGGCCGTCATGCACGCGGCTGGGCACGAGGTAGTCGCGCGCGCCTTCGGGCGTGCTCTTGGTGAGCATGGGCGTCTCGATGTCGACGAAGCCGTGCTCGTCCAGGAACTTGCGCACCTCCATCGCCACCTTGTAGCGCAGCATGAGGTTGTTCTGCATGTAGGGGCGGCGCAGGTCCAGCACGCGGTGCGTGAGGCGGGTCGTCTCGGACAGGTTGTCCTCGTCGATCTGGAACGGGATGGGCACCGACGCGTTCAGCACCTCGATCTCGTGGCACAGCACCTCGACCTTGCCGGACACCAGGTTGGCGTTCTCGGTGCCGGCCGGGCGCGCGCGCACCTTGCCGACGATCTTCAGGCAGTACTCGCTGCGCACGTCTTCCGCGATCTTGAACATGTCGGCGCGGTCGGGGTCGCAGACGACTTGCACCAGGCCCTCGCGGTCGCGCAGGTCGATGAAGATGACGCCGCCGTGGTCGCGGCGGCGATGGGCCCAGCCCATCAGGGTCACGGTCTGGTCGAGCAGCTTTTCGCTGACTTGGCCGGCATAGCAGGTACGCATGGGGTTCTTCTCCGAATTCTTTGCAGGGATGTCTTGTGGGCGCTGACGAGCTCGTTCGGCTCTCAGGATTGAACGCCTGCCGGGGCGTTCAACCCGGCTGATTTCGCGCGGCCTCGTCGGCAGGGTCGGCCTCGCCGCAGGGGCCACCAGGCTGGGCCAGCGGCGCCACCGTGCCCATGGAGATGATGTATTTCAGCGCCTCGTCCACCGTCATCTGCAGCGGCTTGACGTCGGCGCGCGGCACGATGAGGAAGAAACCGGACGTGGGGTTGGGCGTGGTGGGCACGTAGAGGCTGACATGCTCCTGCGCCAGGTGGCAGGCCACCTCGCCGCTGGGCGTGCCGGTCACGAAGGCGATGGTCCAGGCGCCCTCGCGCGGGTATTGCACAAGCACGGCCTCGCGGAAGGCGTTGCCGCTGCTGGAGAACAGCGTGTCCGACACCTGCTTGACCGAGCTGTAGATGCTCTTGACGATGGGGATGTTGGACATCAGCCGGTCCCACTGCGTCAGCAGCCACTGGCCGAAGATGTTGGCCACCGCCACGCCGGTGGCCAGCAGGCCGCAGGCCAGGATGAGCACGCCCAGGCCCGGCACATGGCGCAATTCCAGCAGGCCCTCGCGCAACGAGGCCGGCAGGACCAGCGACAGCGCTGCCAGCAGCGAGCCGAAGACGCCGTTGACGACGTCCAGCACCTGGCCCAGCACCCAGATGGTGATGGCCAGCGGCAGCCAGACCAGCAGGCCGGCCACGAGGTATTTGCGGAATGAGGCGCCCACGTCGACCCGCTTCAGTGGCAGGCGCAAGAGCCGCCGCAGGGGGTGGAGGCCGGGGCCGCGGAGGCCTCGGCCTTGGGCGCATCAGCGCCGGCCGCCGCAGGGGCCGCCGCGCCGGCCGCGGCGCCGCCCTTGAAGTCGGTGGCGTACCAGCCCGAGCCCTTGAGCTGGAAGCCGGCAGCAGTCACCTGCTTGGAGAACGATTCAGCCCCGCAGGCCGGGCAGGCGGTCAGCGGCGCGTCGGACAGCTTCTGCAGCACGTCCTTGGCGTGGCCACAGGCGCTGCAGCGGTAGGCGTAGATGGGCATGGTCGGGCTCTGAAAAGGCGCAAAGCCCGTGATTTTAAGGGATCAGCCGTGAGGCGGCAGATGGTGGCTGACATGTTCGCGGCGGTCGGTCAGCCACTGCGGCAGCAGCGAGCCCAGCAACATGCCGGTCAGCGCCGCCAGCAGGCCGGCCAGCTGGCCGGGGAAGAACTCGCCCCAGGTCGTGACCTGGGGGAAGAACAGCATCCACACGCCCACGCCGGCGAAGATGGAAAACACCGCGCCCTGGGTCGTCGCGCGGCTCCAGTACAGGCCGAACACCAGCGGCACGAAGGCGGCCACCAGCGTGACCTGGTAGGCCGCGCTGACCAGCTCGTAGATGGACGTGCCCTGCAGCGCGATCGCGTAGACCAGCACGCAGAACGCGAAGATGACCAGCGTCACCCGCATCGCAACGAGCTGCTGGCGGTCCGTCATGCCCGGGCGGATCTGCTTGAGGATGTTCTCGACGAAGCTGGTGGTCGGCGCCAGCAGCGTCGCCGACGAGGTGCTCTTGATGGCCGACAGCAGCGCGCCGAAGAACAGGATCTGCATGGCCAGCGGCATGTGGCCCATGATGAAGGCGGGCAGCACGCGCTGGTAGTCGTTCTGGGCCAGGTCCAGCGCCCGGTCGCCCATCACGACGACGGCGGCCAGCACGATGAACATGGGCACGAAGGCGAAGGCGATGTAGCCGAAGCCGCCGATCATGGCGCCGCGCTGCGCGGTCTTGGCATCCTTGGCGGACATGACGCGCTGGAACACGTCCTGCTGCGGGATGGAGCCCAGCATCATGGTCAGGCCCGCGCCGATGAACATGGCCATCTCGGTGAAGCCGGGCTTGGGCAGGAAGCGGCCCAGGTCTTTCTGCGCGGCCATGTGCAGCACCACGTCGGCCCCGCCGGCCAGCTCGGCCGAGAACACCGCGATGACGCTCAGGCCGAGGACCAGCACGATCATCTGCACGAAGTCCGTCCAGGCCACGGCCAGGAAACCGCCGATGACGACGTAGATCAGCACCGCCAGCACGCCCACGACCATGCCCGTCTCGGGGCTCATCGCGCCGTTGGTCAGGATGGAGAACACCAGGCCCAGCGCCGTCACCTGGGCCGCCACCCAGCCCAGATAGCTCAGGATGATGGCCAGCGAGCAGAAGATCTCCACGCCCTTGCCGAAGCGCTGGCGGTAGAAGTCGCCGATGGTCAGCAGGTTCTTGCGGTAGAGCTTGGCGGCGAAGAAGGCGCCCACCAGCACCAGGCACAGGCCGGCGCCGAAGGGGTCCTCGACGATGTCGTGCAGGCCGCCCTGCACGAAACGGGCCGGAATGCCCATCACCGTCTCGGCGCCAAACCAGGTCGCGAACGTGGTCGTCACCACCATGACCAGCGGCAGGCTGCGGCCGGCGACGGCGAAGTCGCTGGTGTTCTTGACATGCCGACCGGCCCACACGCCTATGCCCAGCGTGCCGAGGAGATAGAGCACGACGAAGACGATGAGCGTGGTGTTCATGGACGTGGCAAAACGGAAGGGGCCAAAAATGGCGCGGATTATGAAGGCGGTATGACCCGCCGCATCAGAGGCCCTGGAGGTGCAGCGCCAGCCAGGCCAGCGCGACGCCGGCGGCAAAGCCGACGGCCCCCCACAGCAGGCCGGACAGCAGCCGGTTGGTGCTGCGCAGCTCGCGCACCAGCGCGCGCATCTCGGCGTCGCCGCCGCGCTGGGCCTGGCGCTGCAGCGCGTCGTGCAGCAGGCGCGGCAGCTCGGGGATGAGCTGGGCGAAGCGAGGTGCCTCCTTCAGCAGCTGCTTGTTGAACGCCGGCCAGCCGACCTGCTCGTTCATCCAGCGCTCCAGGAAGGGCTTGGCCGTGGCCCACAGGTCCAGCTCCGGGTCCAGCTGGCGGCCCAGGCCCTCGACGTTGAGCAGCGTCTTCTGCAGCAGCACCAGCTGCGGCTGGATCTCGACGTTGAAGCGGCGCGAGGTCTGGAACAGCCGCATCAGCACCTGGCCCAGCGAGATGTCCTTCAGCGGGCGGTCGAAATGCGGCTCGCAGACGGCCCGCACGGCGCTCTCCAGCACGTCCACCCGCGTCTCGGGCGGCACCCAGCCGGACGCGATGTGCAGCTCGGCCACGCGCTTGTAGTCGCGCTGGAAGAAGGCGATGAAGTTCTGCGCGAGGTAGTCCTTGTCCACCTCGGTCAGCGTGCCGATGATGCCGAAGTCCAGCGCCACGTAGCGGCCGAAGGTCTCGGGCGCCAGGCTGACCTGGATGTTGCCGGGGTGCATGTCGGCGTGGAAGAAGCCGTCGCGGAACACCTGGGTGAAGAAGATGGTCACGCCGTCGCGGGCCAGCTTCTTGATGTCGATGCCGGCCTCCTCCAGCCGGCCGCGCTGCGAGATGGGCACGCCCTTCATGCGCTCCATGACGATGACCTCGGAGCTGCACAGCTCCCAGTGCATCTCGGGCACCATGACCAGGTCCAGCCCCGCCATGTTGCGGCGCAGCTGGGCGGCGTTGGCCGCCTCGCGGACGAGGTCCAGCTCGTCATGCAGATACATGTCGAACTCGGCCACCACCTCGCGCGGCTTCAGGCGTCGGCCGTCGGCCGAGAAGCGCTCTATCCAGGCGGCCAGCCGGCGCATCAGCGCCAGGTCGTCGTCGATGACGTCCAGCATGCCGGGGCGCAGCACCTTGACGGCCACCTCGCGGCCGTCCTTCAGCGTCGCGAAGTGCACCTGCGCGATGCTGGCGCTGGCGACCGGCTCGGCGTCGAAGCTCGCGAACAGCTCCTCCAGCGGCCGGCCGAAGGCGCGCTCCACCATCTCGCGCGAGACCGCCGCCGGGAACGGCGGCACGCGGTCCTGCAGCTTGGCCAGCTCCAGCGCGACGTCATTGGGCAGCAGGTCGCGCCGGGTCGACAGCACCTGGCCGAACTTCACGAAGATGGGGCCCAGCCGCTCCAGCGCCAGGCGCAGGCGCACGCCGCGCGGCTCGCGCCAGCGCCGCCCCAGCCGGGTGGCACGCCTCAGAACCTGGAAGCGCCGCCGGCGCAGGCCGGAGAGGGCCAGGTCATCGAGACCGAAGCGCCAGACCGTCCACAGGATGACCAGCAGCCGCGAGACAAACCTCATGCGGCGCCGCCGGACGTCGTCGCCGCGAAACGCCGCGCCAGGCCCGACAGCGAGCCCCGCAGCGCACGGCCGAACTGGGCCAGCTGGCGGGCCGGCAGCGCGCCGACGATGCCGGCCAGGTCGTCCTCGATGTCCCAGCGCAGGTTGTCCATCAGCCAGTGCATCTCGCCGGCGAAGGCGGCATCGCCCTGTACGCTGACCGTCGGCGCCTCGCCGCTCAGCGCGCCCAGCGCCAGCCGGGCCGGGTTGGCGGCGTCTATCTCGATGCGCAGGCCTCCCGGGCCGGCCGGCGCCGCGTCCAGGCGCTCGAACAGACCGGCCGCCGTCACGCCCAGCACCAGGTCCGGTGCGGCGGGCAGCAGGGTCGGCCAGTTCGCCAGATGCACGACGAGGCCGCGCCCCGCCAGCGGCCGCAGGCGCTGCGCCGCGATGGGCTCGCGCGACACGACATGGTTGATCAGCAGCACGAGGCGGTCTTGCAGGGCCGGCATCAGCAGCGGTGCAAGCGACGGCAGGGGCGGCATGGGCCAGGTAGAAGACATGGCCAAGATTGTAGGCAGCGCCCCCGGACGAGGGACGCGATGCATGCGAGCGTCAAATTTGTTGGTGGAGAATCTCCGCTCGCCTTTCAGCCCATGGACACTAGCCGGGCGCACCCAATCCAACGCGATGTTTGAGGACCGCAGCTACAAGAGGACGTTCTACAGCGCACCGCAGTCGGTCGAGTCCCTGATCGCCGCCTTCCTCGAGCCGGGCCTCATCGTGCTGAGCTTCCTGCTCGTGAGCCGCCATTTCGACGAGCCCGTGCTGCGCCCCGCGCTGACGCTGTGCCTGCTGGTCTTCGCCCTCACCTTCCCGGGCCGCAACCGCTTCGGCGACCACCCGGCCAGCGCCCTCGTCGACGTGCTGTCGTCCTGGCTGGTGCTGCTGGGCATCCTGCTGCTGTGCGGCTACGCGACCAGCAGCCTGCACTATTTCGAGAACCGCGTGCTGCTGTGGTGGGCGCTCATCACGCCCATCGCGCAGATCGCCGCCATCGAGGCCGGCCGGCGCATCCAGCGCTGGCGGGCCCGCGACCCCGAGGCGCGCCGCACCGCCGTCATCGTCGGCGCCGGGCCGCTGGGGCACAAGGTGGCGCGCGCGCTGCGCGAGTCACAGGGCGTCATCTGCCTGGGTTTTTTCGACGACCGCAGCCCGCAGCGCCTGCATCCCGAGGCCGGCGCCGCCATGCTGGGCCGGCTGGCCCAGCTCAGCGACTTCGTGCGCGACAACGGCGTGCGCGAGGTCTACATCACGCTGCCGCTGGGCTCGCAGCCGCGCATCGTCCAGCTGCTGGAGCAGGTGCAGGGCACGACCGCGTCGCTGTTCTTCGTGCCCGACGTGTTCGGCATCAGCATCATCCAGGGCCGGCTGCAGGACATGAACGGCGTGCCGGTCGTGGGCATCTGCGAAACGCCGTTCACCGGCACCAACCAGCTCGTCAAACGGCTCAGCGACATCGTGCTGGCCTCGCTCATCCTCATCCTGATCTCGCCGCTGCTGCTGCTGCTGGCGGCCGGCGTGAAGCTGAGCTCGCCGGGCCCCGTCATCTTCAGGCAGCGCCGCAACGGCCTGGACGGCGAGGAGATCACCGTCTACAAGTTCCGCTCCATGCGGACGCTGGACAACGGCCGCGTCGTCAAGCAGGCCACCAAGGACGATCCACGCGTGACGCCGTTCGGCGCCTTCATTCGCCGCACCTCGCTGGACGAGCTGCCGCAGTTCATCAACGTGCTGCAGGGCCGCATGAGCATCGTGGGCCCGCGCCCGCACGCCGTCGCGCACAACGAGGAATACCGCAAGCTCATCAAGGCCTACATGGTGCGCCACAAGGTCAAACCCGGCATCACCGGCTGGGCCCAGGTCAACGGCCTGCGCGGCGAGACCGACACCCTGGACAAGATGGCGGCACGCGTCGAATACGATCTTGAATATTTGCGCAACTGGTCGCTGGCCCTGGATCTGCAGATCATCCTGCGCACCGTGCGGCTGGTGGTGTTCGATCGACATGCCTTCTAAGCCCGCCCGCCTCCTCCGTCGCCGGACCGCACCGGCCGCCCTGGTCTTGACCGCCGCCCTGGCCGCGCCGGCCCGCGCCCAGACCGATGACGCAGCGCCGTTCTATGCCGGCGCCTCGCTGGGCGTCGCGCATGTCTCCAACCTGTTCCGGCAGGCCGGCACGCAGAACAGCGACACCGTCGTCAGCGCCGGCCTGCTGGCCGGCCTGGACCAGCGCCTGGGCCGCCAGCGGCTCACGCTGGACGGGCTGCTGCAGGACAACCGCTATGCCAGCAACAAGGATCTGAACAACCAGTCCTACCGATTGCGCAGCGCGCTGGACTGGCAGACGGTGGGCCGCCTGTCGGGCACGCTCAGCGCCACCTCCAGCCGCGCGCTGGCCGACTTCAACATCGGCGGCGGCGTGGACCCCATCTTCCGCAAGAACACCGAGCGCAACGACGAGTACGCCGCGCTGCTGCGGCTGGGCGTGCTGACGCGCTATTCGCTGGAAGCCGGCTGGACCCGCAAGCAGCGCGACTTCAGCGCCGCGGAGTACGACCGCTTCGTCTACAGCCAGGACACCGGCCAGCTGGGCGTCTACGCCACGCCGGGCGGCAACCTGAGGCTGGGCCTGGTCGGGCGCCACACGCGCGGGCAGTACCCGCGCTATCCCACCGGCCTGGTCTTGAACCCGGACACGCTGCAGTTCGAGGTCCGCAGCGAGCCGGACGACTACACCCGCAATGACCTGGACCTCACGGCTTACTGGGCCACCGGCAACAGCAGCCTGAACACCCGCCTGAGCCGCAGCCGGGTCAGGCACAGCCTGGCCAGCCTGCGGGACTTCAGCGGCACGACCGGCGCCATCGGCTGGAACTGGCGGCCCACGGGCAAGCTCCAGCTGGGCCTGCAGTACGCGCGCGACACGGGCCAGGAAAGCAGCAGCCTGGCGACGGACGTGAACCGCCTGTACACGAGCTGGCGCCTGACCGGCAGCTATGCGCTGACCGCCAAGCTGAGCCTGAACGCCAGCGCCAGCCGCAATCGCAGCCACCGCGCCGGCATCGCCGGCCTCCCGCTGGCGGACAGCTTCGACAACGACCAGGCCTATGGCCTGGGCCTGATCTGGACCCTCTCGCGCGGCCTCAGCCTGTCCTGCCAGTACAACCACGCCAGCCGCGACAGCAGCGTGCCGCAATACGTCTACGGCGCCAGCAGCTACGGCTGCACGGGCCAGGCCCTCATCTACCGGTGATTGAGCGATGACCCCCATCCTGCTGACCGGCGCCGCCGGCTACATCGCCTCGCACACCTGGCTGGCGCTCCAGCAGGCCGGCTACCGTGTCGTCGGCGTCGACAACTTCGCCAACAGCTCGCCCGTCGTGCTGGAGCGCCTGGCCGAGCTGGCCCGCGCCCCCATCGAGTTCGAGCGTGCCGACGTCTGCGACGCCGCGGCGCTGGACGAGATCTTCGGCCGCTACCGCCCCGCGGCGGTCGTGCACTTCGCCGCCTACAAGGCCGTCGGCGAGTCGGTCGCCCAGCCGCTGGCCTATTACCGCAACAACCTCGGCGGCCTGGTCAACACCTGCGAGGTCATGAAGCGCCATGGCTGCCTGCGCATGGTGTTCAGCTCCAGCGCCACCGTCTACGGCGCGCCGCAGCAGCTGCCGCTGCGCGAGGATGCGCCCACGTCCGCCACCAGCCCCTATGGCGCCACCAAGCTGATGGGCGAGCAGATCCTGCGCGACCTCGGCGTCAGCGAGCCGGCCTGGCAGAGCGCCTGCCTGCGCTACTTCAACCCAGTGGGGGCGCACGAGAGCGGCCGCATCGGCGAGGACCCGCGCGGCACGCCCAACAACCTGATGCCCTATGTCGCCCAGGTGGCCGTGGGCCGGCGCGAGCGGCTGTCGGTGTTCGGCGGCGACTATGCGACGCCCGACGGCACCGGCGTGCGCGACTACATCCATGTGACGGACCTCGCCGAGGGCCATGTCGCGGCGCTGCGCCGGCTGCTGGACCAGCCCGGCTCGCTGACCGTCAACCTCGGCACGGGCCGGGGCTACAGCGTGCTGGAGCTGGTGCGTGCCTACGAGGCCGCCAGCGGCCGCAGCGTGCCCTACGACATCGTCGCGCGCCGTCCCGGCGACGTGGCTGCCTGCTGGGCCGACCCCACGCTGGCCCGCGAGATACTGGGCTGGCAGGCCCGGCTGGATCTCGCCCGCATGTGCGAGGACAGCTGGCGCTGGCAGCACCTCAACCCCCACGGCTTCACGCCCGCCTAAGCAATGATCCAGGTCCAACCCGTCATCATGGCCGGCGGCTCCGGCACCCGGCTGTGGCCCCTGTCGCGCGCCGGCTATCCCAAGCAGTTCCTCGTGCTGTCGGGCAACGAAAGCCTGTTCCAGCTCGCCGCACGCCGGCTGGCTGCGCTGGCCGAGCCCGACCTGGCGCTGGCCCCGCCCTGCATCGTCGGCAACGAGGAGCACCGCTTCCTGGTGCTGGACCAATTGCGCGAGATCCGCCAGGAGCCCGGCAGCGTGCTGCTGGAGCCCTGTGGCCGCAACACCGCGCCGGCGCTGACGCTGGCCGCGCTGGCCGCGCTGGAAGACGGCGCCGACCCCGTGCTGGTCGTCACGCCGGCCGACCAGACCGTCACCGACCCCGCGGCCTTCACGGCCGCGCTGCAGCGCGCCGTGCGCATCGCGGCCGAGGGCGCCATCGCCATTCTGGGCATCGCCCCGGACCGCCCCGAGACCGGCTATGGCTACATCCGCACGACGGACGATGCCGCCGGCCTGGCGGTCGCGCAGTTCGTCGAGAAGCCCGACCTGGAGACGGCGCAGCGCTATCTGGCCGAGGGCGGCTATTACTGGAACAGCGGCATGTTCGTGCTGCGCGCCAGCGTCTGGATGCAGGCGCTGGAGCGTTTCCGCCCCGACATCGCCGCCGCCACGCGCGCCGCCTGGGCGCAGCGCCGCAGCGATGCCAAGTTCGTCCGGCCCGGCAAGGCCGAGTTCGCCGCCGTGCCCGCCGAGTCGGTGGACTATGCCGTCATGGAGCGCTGCCCGGGCACCGACATCCCGCTGCGCATGGTGGCGCTGGATGCCGGCTGGAGCGACCTGGGCGCCTGGGAAGCCGTCTGGCAGGTTGCGACCAAGGACGACGACGGCAATGCCTGCGTCGGCGACGCGCTGATCGCCGACAGCCGCAACACGCTGGTGCATGCCACCAGCCGCCTGGTGGGCGTCGTGGGCCTGCACGACGTGGTGGTCGTCGAGACGGCCGATGCCGTGCTCGTCAGCGACCGCGCGCGCAGCCAGGAGGTCAAGCAGATCGTCAGCCGCCTGGGCGCCGAGCAGCGCGGCGAGCAGGCCCTGCACCGCAAGGTGCACCGCCCCTGGGGCTGGTACGACAGCATCGACTCGGGCGAGCGCTTCCAGGTCAAGCACATCATGGTCAAGCCGGGCGCGTCCCTGAGCCTGCAGATGCACCACCACCGCGCGGAGCACTGGGTCGTCGTCAGCGGCACGGCCGAGATCGTCAACGGCGACAAGACCATCCTGCTGACCGAGAATCAGTCCACCTACATCCCGCTGGGCCAGACCCACCGCCTGGCCAACCCGGGCAAGGTGCCGCTGGAAATCATCGAGGTGCAGTCCGGCTCCTATCTCGGCGAGGACGACATCGTCCGCTTCGAGGACACCTACGGAAGAACATGACCATTCTTGTGACCGGCGGCGCCGGCTTCATCGGCAGCAACTTCGTGCTCGACTGGCTGGGCCAGAGCGACGAGACCCTCGTCAACCTCGATGCGCTGACCTATGCCGGCAATCTGGAGAACCTGGCGGCGCTGGACGGCGACGCCCGCCATGTGTTCGTCAAGGGCGACATCTGCGACCGCGCGCTGCTGGACCGGCTGCTGGCCACGCACCGGCCGCGCGCCATCGTCCATTTCGCGGCCGAGAGCCATGTGGACCGCTCCATCCATGGCCCCGCCGCCTTCGTGAAGACCAATATCGAGGGCACGTTCACGCTGCTGGAGGCGGCGCGCGCCTACTGGGGGGCGCTGGAGGGCGAGGCCAAGCAGGCCTTCCGTTTCCACCATGTGTCCACCGACGAGGTCTACGGCACGCTGAAGCCCGAAGACCCGCCGTTTGCCGAGACCCACCCCTACGAGCCCAACAGCCCCTACTCGGCCAGCAAGGCCGCCAGCGACCACCTGGTGCGCGCCTGGCACCACACCTATGGGCTGCCGGTCGTCACGACCAACTGCTCCAACAACTACGGCCCCTATCACTTCCCCGAGAAGCTGATCCCGCTGATGATCGTCAACGCGCTGGCGGGCAAGCCGCTGCCCGTCTACGGCGACGGCCGGCAAGTGCGCGACTGGCTGTTCGTGACCGACCACTGCAGCGGCATCCGCGCCGTGCTGGCCGGCGGCCGGCTGGGCGAGACCTACAACATCGGCGGCTGGAACGAGCAGGCCAACATCGACATCGTCAAGGCGGTCTGCGCGCTGCTGGACGAATTGCGCCCCGACCCCGCCGGCCCTTACGCCCGCCTCATCACCCATGTGAAGGACCGCCCCGGCCACGACCGCCGCTACGCCATCGACGCCCGCAAGATCGAACGCGAACTGGGCTGGCGGCCGGCCGAGACCTTCGAGACCGGCATACGCAAGACCGTGCAGTGGTACCTCGACCACCCGGACTGGGTCGCCCGCGTGCAGAGCGGCGCCTACAAAGACTGGGTCGCCAGGCAGTACAGCGCATGAAGATTCTTCTGCTGGGCAAGGGCGGCCAGGTCGGCTGGGAACTGCAGCGCTCGCTGGCCGTGGCCGGCGAGGTCGTCGCGCTGGACTTCGACGACGGCGCCGATTTCACGCAGCCCGACGCGCTGCTGGCCAGGGTGCGGGACATCGCGCCGCAGGTCATCGTCAATGCCGCCGCGCACACGGCCGTCGACAAGGCCGAGAGCGAGCCCGAGCTGGCGCGCCAGATCAACGCGAAGACGCCGGCCCTGCTGGCCATCGAGGCCAGGCGCCTGGGTGCGCTGCTGGTGCATTACTCGACGGACTATGTCTTCGACGGCAGCGGCAGCCATGCCCGCGACGAGGAGGCCGCCATCGCGCCGCTGAGCGTCTATGGCGCCACCAAGGCCGAGGGCGAGGACGCCATCCGCGCCAGCGGCTGCCAGCACCTCATCCTGCGCACCAGCTGGGTCTACGCGGCCCGCGGCGGCAACTTCGCCAAGACCATGCTGCGCCTGGCCCAGGAACGCGACCAGCTCAAGGTCATTGCCGACCAGATCGGCGCGCCCACCGGCGCCGAGCTGCTGGCCGACTTGACCGTGCCCATGCTGCGCGCCACGCGCGTGAACCCGGCCCTGGTCGGCACCTATCACGCGGTGGCCGGCGGCGCGACGAGCTGGCACGACTACGCCCGCTTCGTCATCGAGTTCGCCCGCGCCCGCGGCGTCGCCATCCGGGTCGCGCCGGAGCAGATCCTCGCCATCCCGACCAGCGACTACCCGACGCCCGCCCGGCGCCCGCTGAACTCGCGCCTGGCCACGGACAAGCTGCAGCAGCGCTTCGGCCTGCACCTGCCGCCCTGGCAGCAGGGGGTGGAGCGCATGTTGAACGAGATCCTTTGAACGAAATCCTGCCGGAGACGCGAGCATGAACGCGAACAAGCCCCGCAAGGGCATCATCCTGGCCGGCGGCTCGGGCACGCGGCTGCACCCGGCCACGCTGGCCGTCAGCAAGCAGCTGCTGCCGGTCTACGACAAGCCCATGGTCTATTACCCGCTGAGCACGCTGATGCTGGCGGGCATACGCGACATCCTGCTGATCAGCACGCCGCAGGACACGCCGCGCTTCGAGGCCTTGCTGGGCGACGGCTCGCGCTGGGGGCTGAACATCAGCTACTGCGTGCAGCCCAGCCCCGACGGCCTGGCCCAGGCCTTCATCCTGGGCCGCGACTTCGTCGGCGGCCACCCCAGCGCGCTGGTGCTGGGCGACAACATCTTCTACGGCCACGACTTCGCCGGCCTGCTGGACCATGCGACGCAGCATGACACCGGCGCCAGCGTGTTCGCCTATCACGTGACCGACCCCGAGCGCTATGGCGTCGTCGAGTTCGACGCCGCCCGGCGCGCACTGTCCATCGAGGAGAAGCCCCGGGCCCCCAAGAGCAACTACGCCGTCACGGGCCTGTACTTCTACGACCAGCAGGTCTGTGATATCGCGGCGTCCATCAAGCCCAGCGCCCGCGGCGAGCTGGAGATCACCGACGTCAACGCCCAATACCTGCGCCAGGGCCAGCTCAACGTCGAGATCATGGGCCGCGGCTATGCCTGGCTGGACACCGGCACCCATGACAGCCTGATGGAGGCCGGCCAGTTCATCGCCACGCTGGAGAAGCGCCAGGGCCTGAAGGTCGCCTGCCCGGAAGAGATCGCCTTCCGCTCCGGCTGGATAGACGCCGCCCAGCTGGAGGCGCTGGCCCATCCGCTGGCCAAGAACGGCTACGGCCAATACCTGCTCAAGCTGCTGACCGAGCGCGCCTTCTGAAGCCATGCACGCCACCCCGACCCCGCTGCCCGAAGTCCTGCTGATAGAACCCAAGGTCTTCGGCGACGCCCGCGGCTTCTTCATGGAGAGCTGGAACGAGGCGCGCTTCAACGCCGCCGTGGGCCAGGACGTGCATTTCGTGCAGGACAACCATTCCCGCTCCTCGCGCGGCGTGCTGCGCGGCCTGCATTACCAGCTGGCCCCGCACGCCCAGGGCAAGCTGGTGCGCTGCGTCGCGGGCGCGGTGTTTGACGTCGCCGTGGACATGCGCCGCTCCAGCCCCAACTTCGGCCGCTGGGTGGGCTATGAGCTGTCGGCCGACAACCAGCGCCAGCTGTGGATACCGCCCGGCTTCGCGCATGGCTTCCTGGTGCTGAGCGACACGGCGGACTTCCTCTACAAGACCAGCGGCCGCTATGCGCCCGAATGCGAAGGCGCGGTGCGCTGGGACGACCCGACCGTGGCCGTCGCCTGGCCGCTGCAGGGCATCACGCCGCAGCTGTCCGCCAAGGACGAGGCCGCGCCGCTGCTGGCCGACGCCAGGACCTTCGACTGAGTCTGGAGGCGGCCCTCAGCCGCGGCCTATGCCGCTGTAGGCGATGCCCAGCGCCCGCATCAGCTCGGGGTCGTAGAGGTTGCGGCCGTCCAGGATGAGGGGCCGCGGCATGGCCGCCTTGATCGCATCGAAGTCCGGCGTGCGGAACTCCTTCCACTCCGTCACGACCAGCAGCGCGTCGGCCCCCTCCAGCGCGTCCACGGCGCGCCGGACCAGCCGCACGTCGTCGCGCGGCCCCAGCACGCGCGCCGCCTCCGGCATGGCCACGGGGTCGTAGGCCAGCACCGTCGCGCCGCGCCGGGTCAGTTCCTCCAGCACGACCAGGGACGGCGCCTCGCGCATGTCGTCGGTGTCGGGCTTGAAGGCCAGGCCCCAGAGGGCGAAGCGACGCCCCCTCAAGTCCTCGCCGAAGCGCGCCACCACCTTGTCCACCAGCACGCGCTTCTGACGCTCGTTGGCGGCTTCCACGGCCGTCAGCAGCTGCAGCGGCAGCCCCAGGTCCGCGGCCGTCTTCACCAGCGCCTTGACGTCCTTGGGGAAGCAGGAGCCGCCATAGCCCGCGCCGGCGTACAGGAACTGGTAGCCGATGCGCGGGTCGGAGCCGATGCCGCGGCGCACCAGCTCGATGTCCGCGCCCACCTTCTCCGCCAGCAGGGCCAGCTCGTTCATGAAACTGATGCGGGTGGCCAGCATCGCGTTGGCGGCGTATTTCGTGAACTCGGCGCTGCGCAGGTCCATGACCAGCATGCGGTCCTGCGTGCGGTTGAACGGCGCGTAGAGGGCGCGCATCAGCAGCGTGGCCTGCTCGTCGTCGGAGCCGACGATGATGCGGTCCGGCTTCATGAAGTCCTCGACCGCGGCGCCCTCCTTCAGGAATTCCGGGTTGGACACCACCGCGAACGGCATGTCGCCGCGGCCGCGCGCATCCAGCTCCTGCCGGATCGCCGCGCGCACCCGATCGGCCGTGCCCACGGGCACCGTGCTCTTGTCGACGATGACCTTGTAGTCCGTCATGCGCCGGCCGATGGCGCGGGCCGCCGCGATGACGTATTTCAGGTCCGCCGAGCCGTCCTCGTCGGGCGGCGTGCCCACGCCGACGAACAGCAGCGTGCCGTGCTGCACGGCCTGGTCCGCGTCCGTCGTGAACTGCAGCCGGCCGGCCGCGGCGTTGCGGCGCACCACCGCCTCCAGGCCGGGCTCGTGGATGGGGATCTCGCCCTCGTTCAGCATGCGGATCTTCCCGGCATCCACGTCCAGGCAGACGACGTGGTTGCCCATCTCGGCCAGGCAGGCGCCGGTGACCAGGCCGACGTATCCGGTGCCGATGGCGGTGACTTTCATGCCGTGTCTCGTTCAAGTGCGATCACGGCTTTTTAATGACCGCACATGACAGCCGCATTGAGGCCGCACCGCCGGCAGCTTCACGGCAACGACGCAAAAAAGCCGCCCCCGGGCGGCTGGTGCGGGATCAGGGCCGTTCAGACCTTGTAGTAGTCGCGGTACCAGGCCACGAAGCGCCCGATGCCTTCGGGCACCGGCATGGCGGGGCGGAAATCCGTCCAGGCGGCCAGCTCCTCCACGTCGGCATGGGTGGCCGGCACGTCGCCGTCCTGCATGGGCATGAAGTTCTTCACCGCCTCGCGGCCCACCGCCTGCTCGATGGCCTCGATGAAGCTCATCAGCTCGATGGGGTCGTGGTTGCCGATGTTGAAGACCCGGTAGGGCGCGCTCGAGCGGGCGGGGTCGGCCCGGGCCGGGTCGTAGGCGGGGTCGGCCGTGGCGGTGCGGTCCAGCACGCGCACGACACCCTCGGCGATGTCGTCGATGTAGGTGAAGTCGCGGATCATCTTGCCGTGGTTGAACACGTTGATGGGTCGCCCTTCGATGATGGCCTTGGTGAACAGGAACAGCGCCATGTCCGGCCGGCCCCAGGGGCCGTAGACCGTGAAGAAGCGCAGGCCCGTGGTCGGCAGGCCGAACAGGTGCGAATAGGTGTGGGCCATCAGCTCGTTGGCCTTCTTGGTCGCGGCGTAGAGGCTGATGGGGTGGTCGACGCTGTGATGCTCGGAGAACGGCATCAGCGTGTTGCCGCCGTAGACGCTGGAACTGGACGCATAGGCCAGGTGCTGCACGCCGTGGTGGCGGCAGCCCTCCAGGATGTTGGTGAAGCCGACGATGTTGCTGTCGATGTAGGCGTGCGGGTTCTCGATGGAATAACGCACGCCGGCCTGGGCGGCCAGGTGCACGACGCGGTCGAAGCGCTGTTCGGCGAACAGCCTGGCCATGCCCTCGCGGTCGGCCACGTCCATCTTCACGAAGCTGAAGCCGGGCTTGTCCGTCAGGCGTGCCAGGCGGTCGTGCTTGAGCTGGACGCTGTAGTAGTCGTTCAGGTTGTCCAGACCCACCACCTGGTCGCCGCGCGCCAGCAGGATCTGACTGACATGCATGCCGATGAAGCCGGCGGCGCCGGTAACAAGAATTTTCACGCGATCCACCCGGGGAGATAAGAGAGACAAGGCTGTGGCGGCCGGTATTTTGGCTCAGCTTCCAACCCGCCCCGGCCCGGCGGGGCGGGGACGCCGCGACCCCCGGTCCTAGAATCCCGCGCACCTCCGAGTCGGTCCCTGCTCATGCCCAAACCCTGCATCCATCTGATCGCCGGCGCCCGTCCCAACTTCATGAAGATCGCACCCATCGTGCGCGCGCTGCGCAGCGATGGCCGCCTGGACTGGCAGATCGTGCATACCGGCCAGCACTACGACCGGGACATGAACGACGTCTTCTTCGAGGAACTGGGCATTCCCGCGCCGGACGTGCGGCTGGGCTGCGGCGGCGGCAGCCATGCGGAGCAGACCGGCAAGATCATGCAGGCCTATGAGCAGCTGATCGCCGCCGCGAAGCCGCAGGCCTGCCTGGTCGTCGGCGACGTCAACTCCACGCTGGCCTGCTCCATCGTCGCGAAGAAGGCCGGCGTGCCCGTCGTGCACGTGGAAGCCGGCCTGCGCAGCGGCGACATGGCCATGCCCGAGGAGATCAACCGCCTCGTGACCGACGCCATCACCGACTGGTTCTTCGTCACCGAGCCCAGCGGCTACGCCCATCTGCAGCGCGAGGGCAAGGACATGAGCAAGGTCTGGGACGTGGGCCATGTGATGGTGGACAACGTGCTCTACCAGGCCGACAAGCTCGCGACACAGGACAGCTCGGGCCTGGAGAGCGACGCCTTCAAGCGCCGGCATGCCCGTTACGCGGTCGTCACGCTGCACCGCCCCAGCAATGTCGACAGCGCCGAGGCGCTGGAGAAGGTGGCCACCGTGCTGCGCCGCGTCGGGGAGGAACTGCCGCTGGTCTTCCCGGTGCATCCGCGCACCCGCGCCAACATCGAGAAGTTCGGTATCGACCTGGGGCCCAACGTCACGCTGATGGGGCCGCAGGCCTATATGAGCTTCCTGCACCTGTGGAAGGACGCCGTCGTCGTGCTGACCGACAGCGGTGGCCTGCAGGAGGAGACCACCGCGCTGGGCGTGCCCTGCGTCACCATCCGCGAGAACACCGAGCGCCCCATCACCGTGGACGAGGGCAGCAACGTGCTGGCCGGCACCGACCCCGCCCACGTCATCCACCATGCACTGCAGGCCATCGCCGGCAACGGCAAGAAGGGCCGCCGCCCGGCGCTGTGGGACGGCAGGTCGGCCGAGCGCATCGTGGCCGTGCTGGCGCAGCAGCTCGGCGCCTGACGGCGGGGGCCGGCGCGGCGCCCTCATGACGAAGCCGCCCGTCACCATCGGGCCGCTGGCGTGGATTCGATCACCCGTTTACCACCGGCCGCGCTTGCCTGCCGCTCCAGTCCGGCGGAGTTGAACAAGAATGGCGGCCTCGATCCGCGCCCGCCGCAGCGCGCGGATCGCCATGGAGTCAAGAGATGTCGGTCGTTCGCCCAATCACCCTGTCCTGCGCCGCGCTGGCCGTCGCGCTGCTGCTGGCGGCTTGCCAGCAGCCCAGGCGGCAAGCCACGCCCGACATCGACGCGCAGCTGCGGCTGGAGCCGCCCTCGGCCGGCCCCGCCAGCTGCGCCGCCCTGGCGTCCGACTGGCTGCAGCGCATGCCGGCGTACCAGCGGCTCATCGCACCGGCCGACTGCAGCACCGTCCCCGTGACACCGCTGCTGTCCTGGGGCGAAGCCCGGGACCGCCTCGCCGGCACCAGCTACAGCGTCAGCGTGCGCCGTGCCGGCGGCGGCATGGTGCTGGGCCGCGGCGGCGTCGCCGAGCCGCGCCTGCGCATCACGCAGCCGCTGGCGGCGGGTGACTACGAGTGGATGGTGAGTTATCTGAACACCGGCGGTGCCACGGTGGCGAGCAGCTGGCGCCGTTTCACGATAGAAGCGGCCGCTGCGGCGCGCCCCCTGGCCACTGCCGAGACGACAGCGCTCAAGTTGAGCGAGCTGCCCGACGGCGCCAACCTGGCCGCGCAAGTGGCCGGCCGCGCCCACCCGCGGCTGCTGGCGGCCAACAGCAGCTTCGCCGCGGTGCGCGCGGCGTCCCAGACGGCCGAGAACCTGCCGGTGCTCAAGGTGTTGCGCAACCGCGCCGCCTGGTACGTCACGCAAGCCCTGCCCGCCCCGCCGGACGCCGCCGGCACCGTCGTGGGCAGCGCCAACCTGGCCCAGGTGCAGGCCACGCAGAACCTGGTGCAGACGGCGCGCGGCGAGCGCTTCAACATCGAATACCTGGCCATCATCGGCCGCCTGGACAACAACGCGGCGATGCTGGCGCAGGCCCGGGCACGCACGCTGTCGCTGGCCGCCTGGTCACCCACCGGGTTGAGCAGCGAGGCCAAGTCCGATCAGTCCAACCGCGAGATCTACCTCGCGCTGGCCGAAGGGCTGGACCTGTTCTGGAACGACTTCACGCCCGCCGAGCGCAGCCGGATCATCGGCTCGCTGCGCGCCCGCGTGCTGCAGGCGTCGGCCTCGCTGACGCTGCTGGACCGCGAGCCCTACGACTCCCACAGCCAGACCAATCTGCGCTTCATCACCCAGGCGCTGATGCTGGCCGTCGGCGCACCGGAGTTCCCCGAGGCCCAGGCGCTGCTGGCCCGCTACTGGGAGCTGGGCTTCTTCTTCAACGACGTCTGGGGTGCGGACGGCAGCTTCGGCAACGGCATCGCCTACGGCTGGTACAACCTCACCGGCACCGTGCCCTATGCCGCCGCGGTGCGCATCATCTCCGGCGTGGACCTGTACAAGCTGCCCGCCTACGCCCGCGCCGGCGAACAGCTCATCGCCTTCACGCCGCCCGGCTGGCAGCAGCCCAGCGCCTATGGCGACGAGATGGAGACCAAGAACCTGTACGACGGCTACAGCGCGGCCTTCTACCGCATGCATGCCCAGATGACGCGCGACCCGAGCGACGTCTGGTACTGGCAGGCCAAGGCCGCCAACGTCACGGCGCCCAACGACGCGAACATCCTGCAACTGCTGCTGCTGGGCGTGGACAGCAGCCCGCTGCCCCGGGGCGTCGCACCGGCCAGCCATGACTGGTTCTCGACCGACGCCGGCCTGGCCGCCATGCACCTGGACATCAGGCGCGGCGACCGCACCTCGGTGTTCTTCCGCTCCAGCCGCTTCGGCGCCTTCAACCATTCGCACGCCGACCAGAACTCCCTGGTCTACGTGTCGCAGGGGCAGCCGCTGCTGATCAACGCCGGCTACTACCCCTACTACAACAGCCCGCACCACAAGAGCATCCGCTCCACGCGCTACCAGAACGCCCTGACCTTCGACGGCGGCTTCGGCCAGAGCGAGGACCTGTCCATCGCCAACGGCAGGCCCACCAATGCCTTCCACAGCATGGACACGACCGGCGCGCTGATCCGCGCCACCTCGCAGGGCCTGCTGTCGGCCGTGACGGGCGATGCCACGCCGGCCTATCGTGGCGTGGATCCGAACCGCGGCGTCTCGACGGCCGCGCTGACCAACGCCGTGCGCAGCGTCGTCATGGACAAGGCCAACGGCGTCACGCTGGTCTACGACTGGGCCAGCAGCGCCACGGCACGCCAGTGGGAGCTGAACTTCCACTCGCCCAATGCCTTTGTGGCCGACGCCGCCAATGTGCGCGCCGTCAACGGCGCGGCCTCGGTGTGCCTGGACCGCTACGGCCCCGCAACCTCCTTCGCCCAGACCATGGCCTGGGACGTCGCACCCGAGACCGCGCAGCCGGCGCAAGCCCATGGCCGCTTCACGGCGCTGGCGCGCAGCACGGAGTTCGCACACCTCACCGTGCTGCGCGACGGCTGCCGCAACGTGCCGGTGCAGGTCCAGCGCGTGGGCACGCAGGTGGTCGTCAGCGTGTCCGGCGGCAAGGCCATCCAGTTCGACAAGCGGCTGGTCACGCTGCCGCAGTAAGGCAGCGGCGCCACAGCCCGCTCAGGCAGCGGCGAACTCGTGCACGACCGCCGGCAGCTTGCCGGCCGCCGTGCGTTCGATGCGGTCCACTCTGCGGATCTCGAGGTCTATGGCCTCCCCCGTGTAGCGCCGCGCCACCGCCTCCACATCGGCCTCCGCCATGCCCCGGCCCTGCTGGAACTGCAGCAGCAGCTCGGCATGGCCGGGCCTGTGCTGGCGCCACTGGCCGGCCACCAGGCCCGGCAGGTCGTCAAACACATTGGCGGGCATGAAGACGCGATGGCCGTCCACGCCGTACAGCACGTCCTGGCCGCGGCCCAGCACCGCGCGCACGCGCGGGAAGGCGCGGCCGCAGGGGCAGCCCACGCCGCCGGGCTCCATCAGCACCCGGTCGTTGAGGCGGTAGCGCAGCAGCGGCATGGCCCGGTTGTCGAAGCCGGTGCCTATCAAGTCCTGCCCGCCCTCGGCCCCCTGCCATTCCGCGTAGCCGTAGTCGCTGAGCAGGTGGTAGTTGCCCTCTTCGCAGGTGCCTATGGCCGCCACGCGCTCGAAGGCTCCGTACCAGTCGAACACGCGGCAGCCGAACACGCGCTCCAGCAGCTGGCGCTGGGCCGGCAGCAGGGTCTCCGACGAGGTCACGATGGCCCGCAGCCGCCGCGGGCTGGCGCTGCCCTGGCCGAAGCGGCGGCCGTGCGCATCCAGCACCGCCGCAATGAAGACCAGCGCCGACGGATAGGCCTGGATGGCCACCGGGTCGAAGCGCTCCAGCGCCTCGACATAGGCGCCCACGCGCGCCGGCGTCAGGTGGTAGCTGGACAGCATCAGCAGCCGGTCGGCCCGGTTCAGGCGCCAGAACTCGCCCTGCTGCTGCGCGGCCGGCACGATCTTGTCCCCGCGCAGCCAGGCCCGCCGGTCGCCGGGGCGCACGCCCGCCCATTGCAGCTGGCGCCAGATGAAGGCGTTCTCGCGCACGATGGAGCGCAGGTCGCGCCAGCCTTGCAGATGGCTGCCGGTGGTGCCGCTGCTGGTGCTGCGAAAGCGCGGGCCGATGCGGGCGTCGGAGCACAAGGCCGCGCCGGCGGCCTGCACCTGCGCCTTCTCCAGGATGGGCAGGCAGGCCAGTTGGTCCAGCGAGTTGAAATCACGCGGATCGAAGCCCAGGCGGGCAAACAGCGCCCGATAGAAAGGCACTTCGCGACCGGCCTGCACCAGCCGCTCGCGCAGGCGGGCCAGCTGCAAGGCCTGCAGTTGCCCTGCATCCAGCCGCTCCGTGCGCGCCAGGTCTTGCAACTCGTCGCGCAGGCCCCGGCCTTCGCGCAGCATGCCCCTGATCCAGGCCCGCCCGCTCAGCAGCCAGGACTGCGCCCATGGCGGGCTGGCCCCGTAGATGCGACTGGTATACAACGCTCCTCCCGCTGTTGAGCCGCGATTCTTGTTGGTTCACATGACCATTTACTTGCGGCGCGCTGTCCCGCGCCACTCGCGCCACAACAGCCCCAGAAAGGCCATGTCCTCGATGAAGTAGCGCCGGAACATGCGCCGCGGCTCCTGCAGAAAGCGGTAGAACCACTCCAGGCCGCTGCGCTGCATCCAGACCGGCGCGCGCTTCACGCGGCCCACCGCCACGTCGAACGTGCCGCCCACGCCCATCGCGAACGGCACTTTCATCATGGCCTGGTAGCGGCCCAGGAACTGTTCCTTCCTGGGCGAACTGATGGCGACGAACAGGATGTCGGGCCGCGCCGCCGCGATCTGCTGGGCGACGGCCTCGTCCTCGCCGGCCGGCCAGTAGCCGTCGCGCGCGCCGGCCACCGTCAGGCCCGGGTATTTGCGCTCGTACAGGCGTTTGACGCCCTGCACCACCTCGTCGCGCGCGCCCAGCAGGTAGACGCGCCAGCCGGTCTGCGCCGCGCGCCCCATCAAGGCCTCGAACAAGTCCACGCCGGCCACCCGCTCCTTCAGCGGCTTGCCCAGCCAGCGCGAGGCCCACACCACCGGCATGCCGTCGGCGTTGATCAGGGCGCAGTCGTTGATGATGCGGCGCAGCTCCTCGTCGTGCTGGGCCTTGACGATCTTGTCGACGTTGACGACCACATGCTGATGCGGCCGGCCGCTGCGGATGAAGCCGTCGATGACCTGCAGCGTCTCCTCCATGCTGAGGTTGTCGACGTGGCAGCCCATGAGCTGGATGCGGTTGGCGGTCATGTGGCAATGGATTCGATGTCGATGACGGTGCGCCAGCGGCTGGCCTGGCCGCGCCAGCGCAGCACGGGGCTGGGCTGCTTGTCGCCATAGGCACCGGAGGCCCAGCCCAGCGGTGGCTCGAGCTGGCCCTGCAGCAGCGCGAGCTCGCCCGGGGCGTCGGCCTGCACGCGCAGCCGGGCCTGCCAGCGGCCGCGGCGGGCCAGCAAGCCGTCGCCCAGCAGCTCGCACCGCCAGCCCGGGGCCAGGTGCCAGTGCAGCGCCGCCGGGGCCGGCCGCGGCAGCGTGTCCAGCACCTCCAGCCGGCCCGCCTCACAGTCCGCCAGCAGCTCGCGCCGGTGGCGCAGCGCCGCACCATAGCCGTCGTGCTCGGCCGCCACGCTCAGCCGCCCCGGGCCGGTGCGCTCGCGCCGCAGCAGCCTGGCCCGGGCATGGCGGGTCCACATGAAGCGCCCGCCGCTGTCGCTCTGGTCGCGCCCCAGCAGCTCCAGCGTGTTGTGCGCCGAGGTGCCGCGGAAGTAGTCGCGCCAGGCCTTGTCGGCCCAGTAGGCATAGGTGCCGGGGTCGATGAGCAGCGGCTGGCCCTGCACGCTGAGCCACAGCTGCAGCGCGTCCGCGTGGCCATGCGCGGCGATGCCCAGATAGCCCAGCGGTCCCACGTCCATGCCGCCCTGCAGCGGCCCGCCCTCGAACAGCAGATAGCCGCCGGCGTCGAAGTCCAGCGTGGCCGGCGCGCGCGCCGCCACCGGCGGCCGGGCCAGCCCCAGCCAGGCGATGTCGTCGCGCGGCCGCAGCCAGGGCGGCACGGCGCGGCCGCCCAGCGCCGCCTCCTTCTCCAGCAGCGCGGCCAGCGGCTCGCGGCCCGGCCGCGGGTCCAGCCGCAAGGCCTCGGCGCCGTCGGCGTCGCCCACGGCGGGCATGGCGCCGGTCGCGCCGCCCAGCGCATGCGCGAAGTCGGCCATCGCGCGCAGCCGGGCCAGGTAGGCCTCGGGCATGGGCTCGGCGTTGGCCGCGGCGCAGCGCTCGGCCAACCACAGGAAGTCGAAGATGAAGCCGGCGTACTCGAAGGCCTGCTCGGCCGGCACGCCGTCGGCATGCACCTGGCGCTCGATCTGCTGGATCAGCTCGGCCCGCGCAGCATCGCCCAGCCGGGCCAGCTGCGGCCAGGCCGGCCAGGTGCGGCTGGCGACATAGACGCCGCAGAGCTCGCCGATCAGGTGGTTGTTGGCCGAGGAATGGCGGGAGTAGGCGCGCGCCACCTGCCCGGCGTGGCGGTAGACGGCGTCCAGCCAGGCGCCGCGCAGCGCCTCATGGCCGCGCCAGATCGGGCCGTTCGCCCCGCCCAGCAGCTGCCAGCTGACCGACCAGTTGACGAGGCGGATGGCCGCCTCCAGGCTGCTGGTGTAGTTGGGCCCCTGCCCGGGCGGGTTCTGCTTCAGCCAGCCGGCCAGCTGGCGGCGCAGCAGGTCCAGGTGGGCGGCGTCGCCGTCCAGCGCCCAGGCCTGGGCCAGCGTCACCCAGTGCAGATGGCGGTTCAGCTCCCACAGGTATTTGATGTCGCCGACCTGGGCGCGGTCGGTGATGGCGATGCGCCGCGCGGGCTTCAGCGGTGCCGTCACGCCGGTGAGCGGGCAGCGCAGCCAGTCGGGCTCGGCGCCCACGTCGAAGCGCTCGCGCTCGAACAGCCGCACCCGGCCGGCGTGCAGCGCCCTCGCCTCCTCCAGGTAGGGTGCCGTGCCCGCCAGCAGTTGCGCGGGCGTCGGCAACTGCACCCAGCGTGGCGCCTCGGCCAGCACGGGCGCCGGCACCGGCTGGGCCATCAAGCGCTGGCGCCGGGCCGCCGTTGCGGCGCGTGCGGCGCGGTGCAACACCTCCGCCGGCGTCATGCAGCGCAGCCGGTTCCACAGCCAGCGCCAGCGGCCCCGGGCCTCCTGGCTGCTGCTCATCGCAACACCTCGCTGTAGATGCGGTCCAGCTCGGCCAGCACCGTGTCGGTGGCGTAGCCGGCGCGCACGCGTTCGATGGCGCTGGCGCCCAGCGCGGCGCGCAGGGGCGCATCACCGCCCAGGCGCAGCAGCGCCTCGGCCAGCCGCGGCGGCTGGCCCGGCGCCACCAGCAAGCCGTCCACGCCGTCGCGCAAGGCCTGCGGGATGCCGCCCACCGGCGTGGCCAGCACCGCCTTGCCGCGGGCCATGGCCTCCAGCATGGCCATGGGCAGACCCTCGTCGTAGGAGGGCAGCACGAAGATCTCGGCCTCGGCCAGCTCGCGCTCCTTGGCCGCGCCGCGCACCCAGCCCAGCAGCGTGACGGCAGCATCCAGGCCCTCGCGGGCGACGGCCGCCCGCACGGCCTCCAGGTCGCCATCGCCGCCCACATGCAGATGCAGCCGCGGCAGCTGCGCCCGCGCCTGGCCCAGCGCGGTCAGCAGATCAAACACGCCCTTGCTTCGGTCGGCCCGGCCCAGGAACAGCACACGCCCCGGCACCGCCGGCCGCTCGGGCGCCGGCGGCGGAAAGGCCACCGGGTTGGCCAGCACCGACACGCGTGCCTCGGGCACGATGGACAGCAGGGCCTCGCGCCAGGCCTCGGACAAGGCCAGCACCCGGTTGCTGCGGCGCAGCGTGTGCCGTATCCAGCGCTGGCGCCAGGCCGGCGAGGCGGCGTAGAACTTCTGGAAGTGGCCGCCGTGCAGATGGAAGACGGTGGGCACGCCGAAACCCCGCGCCAGCGCCAGCAACAGCGACTTGCGCGCGAAGCTGCCATAACTGGCCACATGGGCGTGCAGCAGGCTGACGCGGCCGGCGAGCAGGGCCGCCAGCAGCTGCGCCAGCGCCCAGGGGAACAGCAGCACCCGGCCCAGCACCGAGCCGGCCCGGTGGCTGACCAGGTAGCGCACGCGCTGGCGGGCCAGCCAGCCCTGCTGCGCATAGACGCCGACCACGGCGGCGATGCCGCCCTGGCCGGCCGGGTCGGTGCCCACCATCCAGGGACGCCGACCGCTCATGCGGGCACCCGGCTCACGACCAGCTGGCGCTTGCCGTTGGGGGCCGGCGGGATGTCGTCCACCTCCACGAGTTCCACGTCGAAGAAGCTGCCCCAGCGCCTGAGCTGGGCGTCCAGCACGAAGGCGCGCTGCGCCTCGCTGAGCGGCGCCTCGCGCGGCACCACGGCGATGCGGATGGCACCCGGCCGCTCCTGCTGCACCTGGTACAGGCGCACGAAGTCCCAGGTCAGCTCGTCGATGACGATGGCCAGGCCCGGCAGCTTCGCGCCCTGGCGGTCCACCAGGAACTCCTGGGCCCGCCCCTCCAGCCGCTCGCAGACGCCTTGCGCGTCGATGCGGCCGAAGTCCCGCGTGGCGTAGCGGATCAGCGGCATCACGTCGTTCCACAGCGAGGTGCCGACGATCTCGGGCTGGCCCTGCCAGTCGCGGTTCTCGCTGATGCCGTACAAGGCATCGAAGCGGTAGCGCAGCGGCTGCCCCGGCTCGTAGCGCGCGAAGGCGATGTTGGTGCGCTCTGTCAGGCCGTAGTTGACGATGATGGGCACGCCGAACACCGCATGCGTGGTGGCCAGCTGGGCCGCGGTGGCCGGCTCCGACGCCAGCGCCACGCCGCGCAGCGCGTCCAGCCCGCAGTCCTCGCGCCGCTGGCCCTGCAGCAGCTCGGCCAGCGCCGCGGCCAGGCTGGGATAGGCGTGGATGCATTGCGGCCGGAACGCGCGCAGCGCCGCCACGATGGCATCGCGGTGCCGCTCATTGACGTGATAGGGCGACAGCATCAGCCGGTTGCCCACCACGCGGCAGGGCGGCTCATGCGCCTGCGCGCGGGCGTCGGCACCGATGCGCAGCAGCCTGGCCTTGTCGAAGCTGAAGCCCGCCGGCGCCCAGTGATGGGTGAAGAAGGCGCGCTCGATGTCGGCCAGGCGCTTGTTGCGCCACAGGCCTATGCCCTCGCCGCTGGAGCCGCCGCTGGTGGCGTAGTGCATCAGCGGGCTCTTGAAGCGTTCATCCAGGAAGCGGTGCTGCGCCGCCATCACCTCGGCCTTCTCCAGCACCGGGAAGCGCTGCAGCAGCTCCAGCGCCGGCGCCCGCGCCAGCTCGGCGGCGGCGATGCTGACCGTGTCGCGGTAGTGCGGAACATGGCGCAGCGCGCTGCTCAGCAGTCCGCGCAACTGAGCATCCACCCAGGCCGCGCGCTGCTGCGGCTGCGCGGCGAAGCGCCGCTGCAGGGCCAGGATCTCGAAATGCCGGGGGTGGTAAAGCAGCCGCCCCGGGACGAAGCGGCGCCAGCGCAGATAGGCCTTCTCGAAGGCTTCGGGCCAGGCCATCAGGCGTTCACCGCGGCAACGAAGCCGGGGCCGTCCAGGCCCGCAAAGCCGAGGTCGTCCAGCGTGCGGCTCTCGGCCGCGAAGTCGCGGCCCAGCAGGCCGGACGCGATCTCGATCAGCGCGTGCGTCATCGGCGTGGCCAGCCCCAGGCGTTCGCCCAGGCTGGCCATCAGGCCCAGGCCCATGGGCACGTCCTCGGTGATGTAGCGGGTCTGCAGGTCCGCCGGCCCCTTGGGCCCGCCCTCGCGGGCGTACTTGCGCAACACCTCGATGGCGGGCATGGACAGGTCCGCCTCGTTGCGGAACTTGAAGGACTCCAGGCAGGGCTCGGGCCTGGCCCCGCAGGCCTGCAGGATGGCCATCTTCTCGGCGTCCAGCTTGTCCAGCAGGCGCAGCGTGCCGGGCGTGAAGGCCTCGCGGTACATCCAGAACTCGCCGCCCGCATGCTCGATGCGGCTGGCCGACAGCAGCGTGCCCACCGTGTGCACGATGAGGTTGGGGTTGTGCAGCGCCGACTCCACGACGTTGCTGCGCGTGGCCACGTAACGCGGCGTCAGCTGACGGGCCAGCGCCAGGCCCTCCTGCGAGCGCGAGCGCGGCAGGAAGGCCAGCGCGTTGCGCGTGTTCTCCCACAGCAGCTGCACGCAGCCCGGCTCGATGATGCGGGCGTCGAACGGCAGGCTCTCGCCCTCGGCCAGCAGCACGCCAGGGTCGCGCAGATGCTTGCGGAAATAGGCGCTGCCCATGTAGCCGGGGCTGGTGATGAGCAGCTGGCCGGCACGCAGCCGCGGCGCGATGCGCTGGGCCACGGCCTGCTGCTGCGTGGAGCGCACGGTCACGAACACGATCTGCGGCTCGAAGGCCAGCGCGGCGTCCAAGTCGCGGGTCGCCAGCGCCAGCGGCTGGAAGCGCGGCGCCAGGGCCTTGCCCGGCCCGTCCATCCAGTCCATGCCCTGGCGGGCCAGCACGAGTTCGAAGTTCTCGTCGTGCAAGGCCCGCGAGGTCTTCAGCAGCGCCACCTCGTGCCCACGGGCCGAGAAGACCGCCGCATGCGCGCAGCCCGCATTGCCGGCGCCCACGATCAACACCCTCATTTCATCTGCTCCTGCTGCGGGCTCGCGGAAGGGCACAGGCGTTGGTACACCGCCGCGACCTCCCGGGCCAGCACGCTGTAGTCCCGGTGCCGACCAACCCAGGCCTGCCCGGCACTCCCCATCTTGCGGGCGGCGGCGGGGTCGCTCAGCAGCCGCATGCTCGCATGCGCGAAGGCCTCGACCTCCATGGCCACGCAAAACCCGCCCCCGCTCTGCGCCAGCACCAGCTGCTGGTCGGGGATGTCGTTGGCGACGCAGGGCAGGCCCAGGGCCAGGTACTCCACGACCTTGGTCGGCGAGGACACGTCGTACAGCGGCCCGCGCGGCACCGGCGACCAGGCCAGTTCGGCGCAGGCCAGCCAGCGCAGCGCTTCGGCCTGCGGCAGCCAGCCCGTCAGATGCACATGCTCGGCCAGGCCGCTGGCGGCGATGCGGGCGCGCACCCAGCGGCGCTCGTCCTCGCTGGGTGCATCGCCAATCAGCAGCAGCAGCGCGGCGGGCTCCTGCTCGCGCAGCCGACGCAGGCTGTGCAACAGGAACTCGGGATCGCGTGCGCGCGCCAGGGCGCCCAGATAGGCCACGATGCGCCGGCCGGCCCAGCGCGCTGGTCGCTCGTCCAGCGGCCGCACGGCGGCCAGCTGCGCCGCATCCACGCCCATGGGCACGGCGCTCATGCGCTGCCTGGGCACGCCACGGGCGACCATGTGCTCCAGCATGGCCTCGCTCTGCACGAAGATGTGCCGGGCATGCGGCGTGACATGGCGGTAGAACAGCCACAAGGCCACCCGCGCCTTCAGGCGATGCAGCAGCAGCCACAACGGCGGCGCGCTGCCGCGCAATTGCTCGGCACGCACGGCGAAGCCCTCGGCCATGGGGAAGGACATCCAATAGACGAAAGGCTTGCCGCGCAGCCGGCAGATCACGCTGGCCAGCCAGCCGGTGCGGATCTTGTCGCGCACCTGCACCAGCGCATGCTCAGGGCCCAGACGCCGCAGCATCGCCAGATCGCGCAACGGGCGCAGCATCTCGCCGACCAGCCCGGGGCGAGGCCGGCCATGCACCCAGGCCCGGCCGGCAGCCCAGGGCGCCATCGCCCCGCCGTCGCCCTGGCCCAGCAGATCGCTTTGCACGCCGCAGGACGGCAACTCCCGGCCGAAGAGCACCGCCACGTCGGGGCGGAACGGCGGCAGCGTGTCGCGCATCAGGAACAGCAGTCGCAACTTCAGTCCCCCCAGCGCAGCGACCTCGCCGCGCGGCGCCAGTCCAGTTGCCCGCAGATCGCCAGCACGCCGCCCATCAAGGCCAGCAGCAGCACCGTACCGGCCAGCCCCCCCCAAGGCGTGGCAGGCAGCGGCAGCATGCCGACGCAAAGCGCGGCCGCCACGGCGAGCAACAGCAGGCCCAACATAAAGCCCAGCTGGCTGCTCCAGCCCGAACCGCGCCGGCGCATGCCCACGGACAGCCCCCAGATCCAGGCGCATTCGTCCCATGCCAGCGCCACGGGCAGCGCCCAATGGGCATGCCCTTGGCGAGCCAGCCAGACGGCCAGCGGCCACCCCAGCAGGCCCAGCAGCGCCAGCCGGGCCAGCAGGCCTTGCGCGGACACGATGTTGACCAGCACCTGGCCGATCTGGCGGTGCACGCGCGGCAGCAGCGTCGCGGCCATGCTGGCCAGCATCAGCCCCAGCCCGGCCGGCAGCGCATGGCCGGCAAATGCCGCCAGCGCCGCATCGCCGTACAAGCCCAGCCAGCCCACCAGCGGCGCGACGCTGATCGCGCTCCAGCGGCTGATCAGGCCGGCCTCGGCGGCCGTGCGCCCATAGTCGCCATGCACGGCGTGGCCCCCGATCAGCCGCGGACGCAGCACGTTCATCAGCAGCAGCCCCGGCACATAGCTGCGCAGGATCTCGAACACCCGCAGCGCCAGGCCCAGCGGCGCCAGCGTTGCGGCCGACACCAGATAGCTCAGGGCCAGCAGCAGGGACTGGGGCGCCAGCGGCAGGCTGATGAGGGCCGCGGCGTAGTTGGGCCAGCAGCTGCGCCAGGCGTCCAGGAAGCGCGGCGTGGCCGGCCCGGCAGGCGGCCGCGCCACGGGGCCGGCGGGCGGCAGCAGGCCGCGCACCCAATACCCCACGACGCCCAGCAGGGTCAGCGACGCCAGCGCCTCCATGGCCAGCAGCGCGTTGGCATCCACCGGCCACCCGAGTGCGCCTGCCGCCCCCAGGCCGGCCAGCGCCAGCAGCGTGCGGCCCAGCACGCCCAACTGCGTGTAGCGCTGCGCCGCCAGGCTCTCCAGCGTGTTGTCGCGCAGCAGGCGCAGCAGCCCCTCGGACAGCATCAACAGCCCCAGCAGCGGCAGGTTCAGGCCCGCGAGCGCGGCGGGCCTGGGCCACAGGGCCGCGGCCAGGCCCAGCAACAGCCCCAAGCCCAGCAGCAGCCCGGCCCGCGCCAGCAGCGCGCCACGGAGCAGCCGGCGCAGCCCCGCGGCATCGCCGGCGGCGGCGGCCGCGGGCAGGTGGCGGATGAGCAGCCAGTCCAGCCCGAACAGGCTCAGCGCCAGCGCGGTTTCGAGATAGGCGATGGCCGCCAGATAGCCGGCCAGCCCCTCTTGCGCCAGCAGGCTGCGGGTGACCAGCGCCAGCCACAACACCGTGGCCAGCGCCGAAACCAGCTTGCCGGCCAGAAACCAGCGCGCATTGGAGAGGGTCGCGCGCCGCGAGAACCTATCCCGCAGCGACACTTGGCGATCCCACTCGCCCGCCGGGCTCGGCAGGCTGACGGCGCAGCCACAAAACCAGGCCGAGGCAGAGCGCCAGAAGGGTTTGGACGGAGGGGCTGTTGACCGCGTCGCCGTTGTACAGCAGCCCGGCCAGGACCAGCAGGCAGCCCAGGGCGGACAGCTCCGCCAGCGCGACCCGCCCGCCGGATCCCGCGCCCAGGCGCCGGGCTTGGCGCAGCCCTTGGCCAACGCCCAGCGCGCAGGCCCCGCCGAACAGCAGCAGGCCCACCAGGCCCAGGTCCCACAACAGCTGCGTGGCCGAGCTGGTGGTCAGGCTGAACTCGTGGCTGCGCGCGGCCGGTCCGACGCCGAACAGCGTGCTGGACTTGCTCGCGGCCGGCCCCCAGCCGACCCAGGTGCGCGGCCCGGGCGTGCGGGCCAGATGCTCGTCGCTCCAGAGCAGCAGCCCGCCAACACGGCTGACCTCGCCGGTCAGCCGATTGAAGAAACGCGTGTCCTGCTCGAAGCGCGACAGGCGATCCAGCTTCTCGGTCCAGGATTCCTCCACGCGCTTCTGGCTGGCGCCGTAATGCAGCGACTGATAGGCCAGCTGCAGTGCCACGGCCAGCAGCACCGCGCCCAAGGCCCATCCCGCGAGCCGGATCGGCGAGCCCAGGATCTGCCGACGCTGGACCAGCAGCAACGCGAGAGGCAGGAAGATGACGAGCACCTTGATCTCGGCCAGCACCGAGCAGAGCAGCGCCGCCGCGATCGACGCCCAGGCCATGCGGGGACCTATCAATCCCTGCCGGCGCAGTATCAGCGTGGCCGCGATGCCGAAGCTCAGGAACACGGCCAGCGCGCCGCTGGCGCCGCCGCCGTCGGGGTTGCCGCCAAAGCTGCCCACCACGGCATCCCAGGCGATGCCCACCGCGCCGAACACCTTGGCGCCGCGCGCCTTCTCGACAAAGAAGTACTGGTAGAAGCAAAGCGGCAGCTGCAGCAGCATCAGCCAGGGGATGCCGCGAAAGATCTGCAGCCAGAAGCGCTCGGGCGCCCCGCAGTTCAGAACGGCCATCACCAGCGCCAGCGGGAACAGGTAGTGCCTGAAGCCCACCAGCACCTGCATGGGGTCGCTGGCATTGGTCAGCGCAGAGACCAGCACCACCGCGACGAAGGCCAGCAGGCAGGCCGCCAGCGGATTGACGAAGGGGGCCGCCTGGCTGCGGGGCTGGATGCGCAGGCCGTCGAAGGTCGCGCGGATCAGCAGGGCCGCCAGCAGCAGCGTCGGGATCCAGTGCGCCTGGTTGACCCGGCCGAAATACTGCAGGCAGCCGAAGCCCACCGTGGCCATGAAGGCCAGCAGGCCGATCATCCAGGTCGTCGGCATCAGCAGCACCCAGGGCGCCACCATCAGGCTGCCCACCAGGATGACCAGCAGTGTCGAACCCAGGCCGGCGGCCAGGCCCGTCAGCACGCCCATCGCCAGCACCATCAGCACCAGCAGGGCCTGCCGCCAGGAGAACGGAGGCCGGCCGGCCATGGCGCGGGCGGCGGAGTTGAGCATGGCGGCCGGCAAGGTCTACCCCGCGAGTGCGCTGCCGAAGACCCGGGCCCTGGCGGGCCGGGACATGGCGGCATGCAGGTCGCCGACGAAGCGGGCCTGCACGCGGTAGGCGGCCTCGGTGTCGCGGTCTATGCTCGAGACGCGCACCAGCATGCCGTCCGGGATCAGCCCCTGCACGCCGTAGCGCAGCTGGGCGATCTTCTGCTGCTGCCCGCTGACGGCGACATGCTCGCCGACGACGAACCAGAACGTCACCGGCTCATGGCGCTGGGCCAGCTTGGACGCCATGTGCCGCACCGGCAGCCGCAGCTCGCCGCCGAGGTCGACGACGGCGTTCTGGTTGGACAGGATCTCGAAGCCCTGCGCGGGGTAGCAGACGTCGGGCCGGTGCGCGCGCGTCGCGTCGGACTGGTCGCCGCCATAGGCCACCGACAGCATGATGCGCTCGCCGGCGGGCCCGATGTAGGTGCGGGTCAGCGTCTGCGCATAGATGGACTTCAGCTTGGCCTCGACGTCGGGCGAGATGATGGTCACCGGCACCTGGGTGTCGATGCGCCAGGCGCCGAAGCTGGCGGGGAACAGCGTCTCCAGGTCGACCTTGGCACGCTGATCGGCCAGATGCACGGTCGGGCGCATCACATGGCCGAAGCCCGAGGCCGAGACCAGCAGCAGCGCCACGCATGCGGCCCGCCAGCGCACGGACATCGGCCGTCGGCTCATGCCGCCCCCCGCTCGGTCCTGAAGAAGAGGTTGAGCCCCTTGTCGACGACCAGCATCAGCATCAGCGCGATCATGAACAGCACCATGCCCGCGAAGCCATGCACAAAGCCCTGGCCGGCCGCGTCGCCGTAGTAGTAGGTGACGAGCACGAGGATCATCACGCGACCGATGTTGGCGCAGAAGGCGATGGGCACCAGCATGACGGCCAGCGTCAGGTTGCGCGCCACGGAGGTGTAGCGCATCAGGTTCATGTACAGCATGCCCAGCGCCTCCAGCGTGAACATGGAGTTCAGGCCGGCGCAGGCATCGGCCACCATGAGCTGGTACTGGCCCACGGTCAGCATGACGCCGGACCGCCCGACCGGGTAGCCCGCGGCGTACAGCAGATTGCTGGCCACCAGGGACACGGCCGACTTCAGCGGCGCCGTGACGGCCGAGACCAGGGCCTCGGGCAACGGCACCATGAAGAGCAGGAAGAACAGCGGGAACCAGATCAGCCGCAAGGCCCGCCAGCCCTTGAAGAGCAGGGCCAGGCCGGCCAGCACCCAGACCTGGGATCCGACCGCGAAGATGATGATGTCCTGCGAGCGCCCGAAGGCGTAGAGCAGCGCGCCGAGCCCCAGCACCAGCAGGCCGCTGGCCGTCCCCGGCCGCGGCGGCAGCTCGGCCAGGCGGTGGCGCTGGGCGAACAGCAGCCACAGGCTGACCGCGAAGATGATGGGGCCATGGCCCTGCTCGTCGGTGCGCCAGAGAGTCTGCGAGAGCTCGATGTATTCAGGCAGGTAGACAACCAGCAGGCCGGCCAGCACCAGCAGCAGCGCCGGCACGTCGACGTTGGCGGGCAGCAGGGCCTGGCGGCCGGCCTGGGGAACAGTCGCAGGCATCACGCAACCGCCCGCGCTCAGAACTCGTTGAGGATGGCGCCCAGCAGCTGCACGGAACTGCCCGTCAGGCTGGCGACCAGGTCCTGCAGCGCCGCCACCTTGTTCTCATGCTTGCGCGTCAACACCAGCGCCGCGCCGCAAGTGCTCGCCACCACGCAGGCATCGGCGCCCAATGCGGCCGCGGCCGTGTCGATGACCACGTGGTCGAACTTGCCGCTCAGCTCGCGCAGGAGCAGCCCGAAGGCCGGGCGCTCGACGAGCTCCAGCGGATTGGGCGGCATGGGACCGCAGGGCAGCACGAACAGGCCCGGCACGCCCTCGACGGCCTGGATGACCTGGCTCTCCGAGCGGCCGGACAGCAGCGAGGACAGGCCCGCCGCGTTGCTGACCTTGAACACCTCGTGCTGGCGCGGGTTGCGCAGGTCGGCGTCGATGAGCAGCGTGCGGCCGCCCAGCTGGGCCAGCGAGACCGCGAGGTTGGCGGCGAGGTAGGTCTTGCCGTCGCCGCTGGCGGGGCTGATGACGGCCAGGGCCTGGCGCTGCGCGTCGGGCCGGCCCAGGCGCATCGTCACCTGGCTGCGCACGGCGCGTATGGCTTCGGCCTGCAGCGAAAACGGCTGCGACAGCGCCACCAGCTCGGGGCTGGACAGACGCCGCTCGGCATCGCCCAGCGGATAGTGGAACTGCTGGGCCAGCGCATGGAGCACGTCATCGGGGCTGGCCAGCCCGAGGGTGATGGCGGCTTCGCCGAAGCGCACGCCATGCTCGCGCTGATAGCGCAACACCTGCTCGACTTCGGCCGCGCTCAGGTTGCGCGCATCGCGGATCAGGTCGCCGATGGGGCGGTCATGCAGGTCTGCGGGGGCGTTCACGAAGGCTCCAGGGGTTGCGGCGTTCATCGGCTCAGGCGCTCTTGCCGGGCGCCTGGCCGAGCAGGCGCTGCTGCATCAGGTTGGCCGTCGTGGCCTTGCCGAACAGGCGGCGCGCCTGCGGCGACGGCAGCACGCCGATGATGGGCAGCGCCACGGCCTGCGCGATGTCGTCGGCACTGCGCACGCGGCGATCCATCATCTCGAAGGCCACCACCACGACGACCGCCAGCAGCGTGCCCGAGAACAGCGCGATAACCATGTTCAGCAGCGGCTTGGGCGAGGTCGGGTCGACCGGCGGCACGGCCTGGGACAGCACCGCCACATTGCTCTGCGTGGCCAGGCTTTCCATGGTGGCCTGGTTCAGGCGGGCCATGATCTGGTCATAGGTGCGCTGGGCGTTCTCGACGTCGCGCACCAGCACGGCGCCGTCGTCACGCGCGGCCTTCATCTGCAGCACCTTGTTGCGCTGGGCCTCCAGCTGGGCCTTGATCTCGCCGGCGCGCTGCTGGTTGATGTTGTTGGCGATGCCCAGCGAACTGGCGACCTTGGCGGTCTCGGCCTCGATCTTGGTCTTGAGCTCGGCCAGGTTGGCCCGCGCCTCGATGACCTGGGGGTTGCGGTCACCCAGCTTGGAGGTCAGCTCCTGCAGCCTGGCCTCCAGCCGCGCCTGGTCGGCCTTGAGGCCGGCGATCAGCGGGTTGTTGAGCACTTCCTGCATGCGATCGGCGGTCGCGCCACGCGCGGCCGCCTGCCGGCTGACCGAGTCGGAGGCCAGCGACTGCAGGCCCACGTATTGCGACGAGAGCTCGTTCAGGCGCGCGTTCTCGACGTCCAGCCGCTCCTCGGTGGCGACGATGCCCTTGTCGCGCTGGAACTCGGACAGCTTGCTCTGCGCGCTCTCCAGGTTGTCGCGGGCTTCCTTGGCGCGCTGCTCGAAGAAGGACGAGTACAGGCGCGCCGGCTCGACGCGCATCTCGATGTTGGTCTCGAGATAGGCCTGCACGAAGGCATTGGCCAGGGCCGCCGCGAACTTGGGGTCGGGCGCCTTGTAGCTGATCGCGATGACGTTGGACTCGCGCGAGGGCTTCACCTCCAGGCTCTTCTGGAACACGGTGCTGAGCCACAGCTCGATGGAGCCCTCGCCGCCGGTGGCGTTGCGCCACTGCTCGCGGATCTGCGGGCTCTCGGTCAGGCGCAGGTTGCGCGCCACCTTGAAGGCGACGCGATCGCTCTGGATCACGTCGATCTGGGTCGCCACCAGGCTGGGGTTCATGCCGCCGGCATAGAGCACGGCCGCCAGCGGGTCAGGCTTGCTGGAATCGACCACGACGGAGGCCGAGGCCGTATAGCTCTTGGGCATCAGCAGGCTGAGCAGCAGCGCCGGAACCAGGGTCGCCACCAGCACCGCCAGCGCCAGCTTGTAGCGCGCTCGCAGAATGGCCAGGAATTGCACAAAGTTCATCGCTGGGCCCCGAAATCAGAACAGGCTTTCCTTGACGTACACCACGTCGCCATCCTTGAGCGCGTCGTCCATGCCCGGCTGCACCACCTGCACCTTGCCGTCGGCCGACTTGCGGTGCACGCGGATGCCGCGCTCGGTGCCGCGCTGGTTCAGGCCGCCGCCGGCGGCCAGGGCCTGCATCAGCGTCATGCCGCGCTCCAGCCGCATGGGGCCGGGGCGCTGCACCTCGCCGTAGATGTAGACCAGCGGCGCGCGGTCCACCCACAGCACGTCGCCGTTCTGGATCAGCACGTCGTCCAGGCGCGCCCGCTCGCCGGCGGCGAAGACGCCGGGCAGGTCGATCTCCAGGCGGTAGGGCTTGCCGCCCCGCGTGCCGCTGAGCACGAGCAGGTCGGCGCCGCTGGTCGCGACGCCGCCGGCATTGGCCAGCAGGTCGGTCACGCGCATGTCGGCCGTCTCGATCGGGTAGCGGCCCGGGCGGTTCACCTGGCCCAGCACGCTGGCTTGGTTGCCCTTGACCTGCAGCAGGATCAGCGTGACCTGCGGCGCCTTCACGAAGTTGCCGTTCCTCAGGCCGTCGGCGATGAGCTGCTCGGCCGCGCCGACACCCAGGCCGCCGATGCGCACGCTGCCCAGCAGCGGATAGCTGATGACGCCGGTCTCGGAGACCCGGGTCTCCAGCGTCAGGTCGGGGTTCTGGTAGACGACGATGCGGATGACGTCGCCAGCGCCCAGCCGGTACTCGGCCGCCGCAGCGGCCGGTGCGCCGGCCTGGGCCCGGGCCTGGGCCGCACCCAGCCCCAGTGCCGCGGCCAGCAGCAGTGCATGCCAACGCATCATTTCAGGCCCAGGCCCTTGGTGATAGTGGCATGGTCCAGGCCGCTGGCCGCGGGCGCAGCGACGGACGGGGCCTCGGCGGCCGGCAGCACGGGCGCCGACGCCGCACCGGCGGGCGCGGGCTGCGCGAACTTGCCGACGTACTCGATCTTGGAGCTGTCGCGCAGCGCCTTGATGTCCTTCTGCACGGCCTCGGCGCGGCGCTGGTTCAGCAGGAAGGCCTCGATGGCGGGGCGCGCGCGCGCCTCGTCCACGGGCTGGCTGCGCGAGCCGACCAGGAACAGCACGCTCAGCCCGGCGGGGTTGGGGCTGACCATGGAGTCGCCGTCCTTCATGCGCGAGATGGCGTCCACGCTGGCCAGCGGCAGTTGCTCGGCGGCACGCACGGCCTGGTTGCCGTTGAAGCGCAGGTCGGCGGACTTCAGGTAGTCGGCGAACTCGCCGACGCTCTTGGCCGCCGCCAGCTTGGCACGAATGGCCTCGAACTGCTCGGGCTTGGCCTCGATCTGCAGCTCCTGCAGGCTGTAGATGCGGCGCTCCTTGAAGAGGGCCGGCTTGTCGTTGTAGTACTTGGCGATCTCCTCCGCGCTGGGCTTGGCGACGCTCTCGCCGATGCGCTCGGCATAGGCACGGGCGATGATCTCGCGCTTGGCGGCCTCGATCTGCTGCACGACGCGCGGATCGCGATCCAGCTTGAGCTCCTGGCCCTTCTGCACCGCGAGCTCCTGGTCGATCAGGCGCTCCAGCACCTGGCGGCTGGCGGCCTCGGCCTGCTCGGGCTTGAGGCCCGGCTGGCGCTGCAGCACGAAGTTGATCTGGTGGACGGTGATCTCTTCCTTGTTGACCTTGGCGGCCGTCTGGGACGCCGTATCGCCCTTGCCTCCCCCGCAGGCCACCAGCAGCGCCGCGGCGGCAACGCTGGCCAGCAGTGGAAAGACACGGTTATGAATCAGCCGGTGAGCCATCTGATGCGAGTCCTTGTGATGCATGGGAAGGGCCTCCTGCCCCAAGTAAGCGGCCGAGTGTAGCGGCGCGATATGTCGCCTCCGTGGGCCGTTTCACCCCATGGCTGGGGGCGCGGACGGACCACGGTCAAAGCGATTGTTGGGCAGGAGTTCCCGCGCCCCCGCGTTCACGGGGGGCGCTGGGCCAGGGCGGCCCGGGACAGCGCCGGGCGGCGCGCGCCGCCGTGTCAGGCGGCGGGGTTCAGCACTTGATGCCGGCGTGCAGCGCGACGATGCCGGCGCTGAGGTTGTGCACGTCCACATGGCCGAAACCGGCCGTCTTCATCATGGCCTTCAGCGTGGCCTGGTCGGGGTGCATGCGGATGGATTCGGCCAGGTAGCGGTAGCTCTCGGCGTCGCCCGCGAACAGCGAGCCCAGCTTGGGCAGGATGTTGAAGGAGTACCAGTCGTAGGGCTTGCGCAGCGGCTCGGCGATGCGCGAGAACTCCAGCACCAGCAGCCGGCCGCCCGGCTTGAGCACGCGGCACATCTCGGCCAGCGCCTGGTCCTTGTGCGTCATGTTGCGCAGGCCGAAGGCCACGCTGACGAGGTCGAAGCTCTCGCTCTTGAAGGGCAGCTTCTCGGCGTCGGCCAGGCTGGTGGGCAGGATCAGCCCTTCGTCCAGCAGCCGGTCGCGGCCCTGGCGCAGCATGGCCTCGTTGATGTCGGTGTGCACGACCAGGCCGGTCTCGCCCACCTTGCGCGCGAAGGCCCGCGACAGGTCGCCGGTGCCGCCGGCGATGTCCAGCGCGCGCTCGCCCGGCTTCAGGTTGGCCACCTGCACGGTGTAGGCCTTCCAGGCCCGGTGCAGGCCGGCCGACATCAGGTCGTTCATGAGGTCGTACTTGGACGCGACCGAGTCGAAGACGCCGCGCACCTTGCGGGCCTTCTCGTTCTCGTCGACCTGCTGGAAACCGAAATGGGTCTGAGTCATGGAAATCAATGCGAATGGCAGGACCCGCCGCCCTTGACCGGCATGGGGTCGTCGCGGCCCTTGCCGGCGGCGGCCAGGCGGGCCTCGTAGTCGCGCCACAGCGCGTCCTGCTGGCTGCCGAGCTTGTAGAGGTAGTCCCAGGCGAACAGGCCGCTGGCGTGGCCGTCCGAGAACTCGGGCCGCACGGCGTAATGGCCCACCGGCTCCAGGCCGGTGATGAGGACGTCGCGCTTGCCGGTCTGCAGCACCTCCTGGCCCGGGCCATGGCCCATGACCTCGGCCGAGGGGCTGTAGACGCGCATCAGCTCGAACGGGATGCGAAAGCGTGCGCCGTCGTCGAAGGCGATCTCCAGCACCCGGGACTGCTGGTGGACGGTGATCTCGGTGGGCGTGGCCATGCCGTCAGTGTAGGCGGCCCGCCCATCACCCCTGCGCGGGGCCGCCAAACCTGGGGCAAACCCGCGACCACACCCCGTGCCTTGCGGCCAGCGCCGCGGTGGCGCGGTCTAATTCGAGGTTTCACCGCTCCTGACGACATCGCCATGTCCCGATTCCATCGCCACCGCCTGGCCGCTGCCGCCGCAGCCGCCCTGCTGGGCCTGACCGCCGCCGCCCACGCCCTCGACCTGAGCGGCCTGTCCAAGGACGTCAAGCCCTGCGACGACTTCTACGCCTTCGTCAACGGCAACTGGGAGGCCGCCACCGAGCTGCCCGCCAGCCGCGCCCGCATCGGCAGCTTCGAGCAGCTGCGCCAGGCCAACGACGCGCTGCTGGAGAAGGCGCTGAAGGAGCTGGCCGAGCAGCCGGCCCAGCAGACCACGCCGGGCCTGAAGCTGATCGCCGCCTATTACGCCAGCGGCATGGACGAGGCCGCCATCGAGGCGCGCGGCCTCAGCTCCATCACGCCGCTGCTCAGCCGCATCGACGGCCTGCAGCGCCGCGAGGACCTGCCGGCCCTGCTGGCGCTGCTCAACCGCAGCGGCATCGCCGCGCCGCTGGGCTGGGGCGTGGCGCCGGACCGCAAGGACACCCGCCGCAACGTGCTGATGCTGGGCCAGTCGGGCCTGGGCCTGCCGGACCGCGACGACTACTTCCGCACCGACGAGCGCACCGCCAAGATCAGCACGGCCTACCGCGACTTTGCCCGCAGCGTGCTGGCCGCCGCCGGCCGCCCGGCCAGCGACGCCGAGCTGGACGCGCTGCGGGCCTTCGAGACGCAGCTGGCCGAGGCCACCCGCGAGCGCGCCAAGATGCGCGACCCCAACGCGAACTACAACCCCATGAGCCCCGCCGAGCTGGCCGCGGCCGCGCCCGGCTTCGACTGGGCAGGCTATCTGGCCGTGCTGACGACCGGCGCCAAGCCGCCGCAGCGCCTCATCGTCGGCCAGCCCGAGTTCGCCGCCCGCGTCGCCAAGCTGGCCGCCGACACGCCGCTGGACCTGTGGCGCCGCTACCTGACCCTGCGCGTGCTGGACGTCGCGTCGCCGCGCCTGCCCAAGGCCTTTGCCAATGCCTCCTTCGAATACCGCGGCAAGGCCATCACCGGCCTGCAGGCACCGGCGCCGCGCAGCGAGGACGTGATCCTGCAGATCGGCGGCCGCACCGGCGGCGAGCCCGTGGGCCTGGCGCTGGGCGAGCTGTTCGTCGCGCGCGCCTTCTCGCCCGAGGCGCAGAAGCGCGCCACGCAGCTGCTGGAGGACGTGCGCGCCAGCATGAAGGCCCGCATCGAGAAGCTGGAGTGGATGACGCCCGACACCAAGGCCCGCGCGCTGGAGAAGCTGGCCGCGATGCAGCCCATGATGGGTGCACCGGAGAAGTGGCCGCGCTTCGACGGCCTGCAGCTCAGCGCCAACGACTACGCCGGCAACTGGCTCAGGGCCGCGCTGTGGCACAGCGGCCAGCAGGTCAAGGACCTGGATGCGCCCGTGGACCGGGGCCGCTGGCGCACCAGCCCGCACATCGTCAACGCCTTCGCCGGCGGCCTGAACCAGATCATCTTCCCGGCCGGCATCCTGCAGCCGCCCTTCTTCGATGCCAAGGCCGACGACGCCGTCAACTACGGCGGCATCGGCATGGTCATCGGCCACGAGATCACGCACCACTTCGACGACAGCGGCCGCAATTTCGACGCGGGCGGCTCGCTGACCGACTGGTGGACGCCGGCCGACGCCGCGGGCTACAAGGCCCGCGCCGACAAGGTGGCCGAGCGCTACAGCGCGATCTCGCCGCTGCCGGGCTACCAGATCAACGGCCGGCTGACGCTGGGCGAGAACATCTCCGACATGTCGGGCCTGCCCATCGCCTTCGAGGGCCTGCAGCGCGCGCTCCAGCGCAGCGGCGGCGCGGACAAGAAGATCGACGGCTACACGCCGGCGCAGCGCTTCTTCATCAGCAACGCGCTGGTCTGGCGCAACAAGGTGCGCACCGAGTTCCTGATCAACCAGCTCCGCACCGACTCGCACTCGCCGGCCAAGTACCGCGTGCTGACGCCCATGAGCAACTCGGCCTATTTCGCGCAGGCCTTCAGCTGCAAGCCGGGCAGCGCGATGGTGGAGAAGGACCCGCTCACGGTCTGGTGATGGGCCGCGACGCCCATTGATCCGCAAACGGGGCCCTGGGCCCCGTTTTTTCTTGCCGGCCGCGCCGATGCACGCCTGCGGCGGTGTGCGGTTCGGTCACGGTTTCCAGCAGGTCGTCGCATGCCGCCGGCAACTCATCGCTTGCGGCTTGGGGTCGCCCCTGCGGGCGCCTAGCTTGGGAACAGGGTGCTGCAAGTCGCGTCGCCCGCCCGGCAGCCTCCGCAGGAGCTCACCATGCCCATTCCCACCCTCCCCGCCCGGCGCACGCCGACGCCGGGCCGCCTCGGCCTGGCCTGTGCCGCCGCGCTGGCCCTGACCGCCGGCACCGCGCTGGCACAGTCCGCCGACCTCGGCCGCGTCGAGATCAGCGGCCGTGTCTTCGAGGCGCCCACGCGCTACGACGTGCTCGCCAGTTGCACGCAGGTCGAAGCGCGGCTGCAACAGGATCTGGAGTCCGCCTGGTGGCGGGAACAGCGCCCCGGCCTGATGGACGTTCGCTTCGCCGTCACCGACGGCAAGGTCGTGGCCGTCACGACGCGCAGCGGCCTGTCGTTCCGGACGGCGCGCGACGTGCGCCGCGCCGTCGGCCAGCTCGATTGCCCCGGCGCAAAGGGCGGCACCAGCCTCTACCGGATGCAGATCGTCTTCATCGACCCGGATGACATGCCGACCCGGGTGGCGGGCGCCGACAGGCAGGCCCGCGTCGCGCTCGTCGAGATGCGCTGAACTGCGTTGGGCCGTGCCCCGCACGGCCCGCCCCACAGGAGTCCATCATGTCCATCCGCTACTCCATCGCCCAGCGCACACCGCTGCAGAACGGCTTGTTCGCCGGCATCGCCTGCGCCGTCGCGCTGACGCTGACCGTGGGCCCCGCGCTGGCCCGGCCCATAGACCGGCAGCCTGCGCAGCTCGGCGGGCAGGTCGCCAAGGCCCAGACGCTGCATCAGCCCTTAGGCCCTTGCGAGCGCCCGGCCGGCGACGCGGGCTAAAGGCCGGCGCCGCTCAATGCGCGCGCAATGGCCGCGTCCACCCGCTGCAGCGGCAGCCGGGCCGCCGCGTCGGCGGGCGGCTCGCGCAGCGCAGCCGCCCAGATGGGCGCCGGGAAATGGCTATCGCCCTCGAAGCGCGCGATGACATGCCAGTGCAGATGCGGCACCACATTGCCCAGGCTGGCGAGGTTGACCTTGGTCGGCGCCAGCTCGGCCCGCAGCACCCGCTCGATCGCGGTGACGGCATCCATGCAGGCATGCCGGTCCGCCGCGGCCAGGTCGCTGAACTCGGCGACATGCTCGTTCCAGATCAGCCGGTAGAAGGCCGGGAAGCGCCGCGCCTCGTCGCCCTCGACGACTCGCACGACGCGGAACTTCGGCGTGCGCGCGACGACGAGGCCGCCCTCACCCTCGCACAGCGGACAGGGCGTGCCGCTCACACCAGCACCCGCTCGATGCCGCCGTTGTTGGCCTTGGCCACGTAGTCCGGCATCCAGTTCTCGCCCAGGATCTGGCGCGCCATCTCGACGACGATGTAGTCGGCTTCCAGCAGGCCGTTCTGCAGGTCGTTGCCGTATCGAGAGAGGCCCTGTAGGCAGCTGGGGCAGGAGGTCAGGATCTTCAGGTTGTCCTGGGCGCCGACCTGGCCGCTGTCGCGCAGCTGGGCCTCGACCTTACGCAGCTCCTCTTCCTTGCGGAAGCGCACCTGCGTGGAGATGTCGGGCCGGGTCACGCCCAGCGTGCCGCTCTCGCCGCAGCAGCGCTCGCTCTTCACGACGCCCTCGCCCACCAGCGCCTTCACCGTCTTCATCGGCTCCTGCTGCTTCATCGGCGAATGGCAGGGGTCGTGATACAGGTAGCTGCTCTTGGAGCCCAGCGTGATGCCCTTCTCCAGCAGGTATTCGTGGATGTCGATGATGCGGCAGCCGGGGAAGATGTCCTCGAACTTGTAGCCCTGCAGCTGGTCGTAGCAGGTGCCGCAGGACACCACCACCGTCTTGATGTCCAGGTAGTTCAGCGTGTTGGCGACGCGGTGGAAGAGCACCCGGTTGTCGGTGATCATCTTCTCGGCCTTATCGAACTGGCCCGAGCCGCGCTGCGGGTAGCCGCAGCACAGATAGCCCGGCGGCAGCACCGTCTGCACGCCGGCGTGCCACAGCATGGCCTGCGTGGCCAGGCCCACCTGGCTGAACAGGCGCTCGGAACCGCAGCCGGGGAAATAGAACACGGCCTCGGTCTCGCTCGCCAGCTGCGGCGGACGGATGATGGGCACGTAGTTCTTGTCCTCGATGTCCAAGAGCGCCCGCGCCGTCTTCTTGGGCAGGCCGCCGGGCAGCTTCTTGTTGATGAAGTGGATGACCTGTTCCTTGATGGGCGCCGCGCCCACCGTCGCCGGCGGCGCGCTGGTCTGCCTGCGGCCGGCGGGCTTGAACAGGTCCACGGCCAGGCGCTGGGCCTTGAAGCCCAGGCCCACCATGGCGGTGCGCGCCAGCTTGATGGTCTCGGGGTTGGTCGCGTTCAGCATGAACATGGCCGCCGCGTTGCCGGGGCGCCAGGTCTTCTGGCCCATCTTGCGCAACAGGTTGCGCATGTTCATCGTCACGTCGCCGAAGTCGATCTTGACCGGGCAGGGGGTCAGGCACTTGTGGCAGACCGTGCAGTGGTCGGCCACGTCCTCGAACTCCTGCCAGTGCTTGATGGACACGCCGCGGCGCGTCTGCTCCTCGTACAGGAAGGCCTCCACCAGCAGCGAGGTGGCGAGGATCTTGTTGCGCGGGCTGTAGAGCAGGTTGGCGCGCGGCACGTGCGTGGCGCAGACCGGCTTGCACTTGCCGCAGCGCAGGCAGTCCTTCACCGAGTTGGCGATGGCGCCGATGTCGCTCTGCTGCATGATCAGCGACTCATGCCCCATCAGGCCGAAGGACGGCGTGTAGGCATTGCGCAGGTCCGCCGGCAGCGACTCGTCCTTGAGCAGCTTGCCCTTGTTGAAGCGGCCTTCGGGGTCGACGCGCTTCTTGTAGTCGGTGAAATTGGCCAGCTCGGCGTCGCTGAGGAACTCGATCTTCGTGATGCCGATGCCGTGCTCGCCGGAGATCACGCCGTCCAGCGAGCGCGCCAGCTTCATGATGCGCGCCACGGCCTCGTGGGCCGTCTGCAGCATCTGGTAGTTGTCGCTGTTGACGGGGATGTTGGTGTGCACATTGCCGTCGCCGGCATGCATGTGCAGGGCCACCCAGACGCGGCCGCGCAGCACCTCCTTGTGGATGCGCTTGCACTCGGCCAGCAGCGGCTCGAAGGCCGCGCCGCTGAAGATGGACTGCAGCGGCTTGAGCACCTGCGTGCGCCACGAGGCACGCAGCTCATGCGTCTGCAGCCGCTCGAAGAAGCCTTCGCTGTCCAGGCCCTCCAGCCATTGCCGCCACAGCCCGCCCACCTCGCGCAGCAGCGCCAGCGCCTGCTGCACGCGATCCTCCAGCAGCTCGGCGCTGGGGATCTCGCCGGCATCGTCGCTCTTGCCCAGCGGCAGCCTGCCGGTCGTGAACAAGGCCTGCAGCGCGTCCACCAGCTCCAGCTTGTTGCGCAGGCTCAGCTCGATGTTGATGCGCTCTATGCCCAGCGTGTACTCGCCCATGCGGTGCAGCGGGATCACCACGTCCTCGTTCACCTTGAACGCGTTGGTGTGCTTGCTGATGGCCGCCGTGCGCTTGCGGTCCAGCCAGAACTTCTTGCGCGCATCGGCGCTGACGGCGACGAAGCCCTCGCCCGAGCGGCCGTTGGCCAGGCGCACGACCTCGCTCGTCGCGCGCGCCACCGCATCGGCGTCGTCGCCGACGATGTCGCCCACCAGCACCATCTTGGGCAGGCCGCCGCGCTTGCTCTTGGTCGCGTAGCCCACGGCCTTCAGGTAGCGATCATCCAGGTGCTCCAGGCCCGCCAGCAGCACGCCGCTGGGCGAAATCGAGAACATGTAGTCCTTGATGTCGACGATGCTGGGCACGCAGTCCTTGGGATTGCCGAAGAACTCCAGGCAGACCGTGCGCGTGTGCGCCGGCATGCGGTGCACGATCCAGCGCGCGCTGGTGATGAGGCCGTCGCAACCTTCCTTCTGGATGCCCGGCAGACCGGCGAGGAACTTGTCCGTCACGTCCTTGCCCAGGCCTTCCTTGCGGAACACGCGGCCGGGGATGTCCAGGCGCTCGGTACGCTCCAGTGTCTTGCCCGCAGCGTCGAAATAGCGCAGCTCGAAGCTCGCCACGTCCACGTCGTGGATCTTGCCGAGGTTGTGGTTCAGGCGATGGACCTCCAGCCACTTGGCCTCGGGCGTCACCATCTTCCAGCTGGCGAGGTTGTCCAGCGCCGTGCCCCACAGCACGGCCTTCTTGCCGCCTGCGTTCATGGCGACGTTGCCACCGATGCAGCTGGCCTCGGCCGAGGTCGGGTCCACCGCGAACACGAAGCCGTGCTGCTCGGCCAGGTCCGCCACGCGCTGCGTGACGACGCCGGCCTCGCTGAAGATGGTCGGCACCTCCCGGTCCAGACCAGGCAGCTTCAGCATCTCGACGCCGCGCAGCGCCTCCAGCTTCTCGGTGTTGATGACGGCGCTGTTCCACACCAGCGGCACCGCGCCACCCGTGTAGCCGGTGCCGCCGCCGCGCGGGATGACGGTCAGCCCCAGCTCGAAGCAGGCCCCCACCAGGCCGGCCATCTCGGCCTCGGTGTCGGGCGTCAGCACGACGAAGGGGTATTCCACGCGCCAGTCCGTCGCGTCGGTCACGTGCGAGACGCGCGACAGGCCGTCGAACTTGATGTTGTCCTTGGCGGTGTGGCGGGCCAGCGTCTTGGCGGCGCGCTTGCGCAGCGTGGTGACGGTGTCGAAGAACCGGGCGAACTCGGCCACCGCGGCCTGCGCGGCCTGCAGCAGCTCGCCCACGGCCGCGTCGCGCTGCGCATCGCTGGCCGGATCACGGCGCTTCTGCACCTCGGCCAGGCGGTGGTGCAAGGCCTCGATGAGCAGCGCGCGGCGCTTGGGGTTGTCCAGCAGGTCGTCCTGCAGGTACGGATTGCGCTGCACCACCCAGATGTCGCCCAGCACCTCGTACAGCATGCGGGCGGAGCGGCCGGTGCGGCGCTCCAGCCGCAGCTGGTCGAGCAGCTCCCAGGCCCGGGAGCCCAGCAGCCGGATGACGATCTCGCGGTCGGAGAACGAGGTGTAGTTGTACGGAATCTCGCGCAGGCGCGGCGCTTCGGAATCGGCTGCTGCAGCGGCCTCCGGCAGCAGGGGGTGCGGGGCGTTCATAGAGGGAAAGCATCGTATCGCAGGGGGGTTTCACCCGAGAATCATCGGGATGAAGCCCTGGCTCTATCCCCTTTGGCTGGCCCACCGCGGCGCCGGCCGGCTCGCCCCGGAGAACACGCTGGCCGCGTTCAGGCTGGGCAGGGATTTCGGCTTTCGAGCCTTCGAATGTGACGTCAAGCTCAGCCGGGACGGCGAAGCCTTTTTGCTGCATGACGACACGCTGGAGCGCACCAGCAGCGGCCAGGGCTCGCCCGCGGGGCAGGACTGGGCCGATCTCGCCCGGCTCGATGCGGGCGCCTGGCACGGCCCGGCCTACGCCGGCGAGCCCCTGCCCCGCTTCGCGCAGATCGCCGCCTTCTGTCAGGCCAATGCCTGCATGCTCAACGTCGAGATCAAGCCCTGCCCCGGCGAGGAGGCCCGCACCGGCGCGGCCGTGGCCCGCGCGGCGGCGCGGCTGTGGGCGGGCGCGCTGCCGCCGCTGCTCAGCAGCTTCAAGCCCGAGGCCCTGGCCGCCGCGCGCGAGGCCGAGCCCGCCCTGCCCCGCGCGCTGCTGCTGGACGAGCTCTGGGACGGCTGGCCCGAAGCCGCCGCGGCGCTGGACGTCGTCGCCGTCATCACGGACTGGCGGCTGATGGACCGCGGCCTCATCGAGCGCCTGCACGCCGGCGGCTGGCGGGCGCTGGTCTACACCGTCAATGACGCGGATGTGGCCGAACGGCTGATCGCCGAGGGCATAGACGGCATCATCACGGATGCCGTGGACCGGCTGGGCCCCGGCGGCGACGGGCGCGCCTAGCCCTGCCGCATGGGGCCTGAGGCGTCGGCCCCGACGGCCCCGGGCGGCTCGGGCCAGGAGATCCGCGCATACACGCAGGTATCCCGCGGCGCGCCGTCCACCCCCAGCGCGTCGCGGCGCAGGATGCCCTCCAGCTCGAAGCCGCAGCGCTCGGCGACCGCGCGGCTCCTCAGGTTGCGTGCATCGCTGCGGATCTCCACGCGCCGCGCACCCAGGCGATCGAAGGCCAGTGCGGTCAGCAGCCGCACGGCCTCGCTGACATGGCCCTGGCCGGTGGCGTCCGGGCGTATCCAGTAGCCGATCTCGAACTTGCGCATGGCCCAGTCGATGCGGTGCAGGCCCGTACCGCCCAGCAGCCGGCCGGCACTGCCGTCGGCACGGCGGGCATGGATGTGGAAACACAGGTCGCGGCGGGCGATGAAGTCGGCCTGCATGCGGCGCACCACCAGCTCCGAGCTCTCGGCGGTGGGCGCCTCCTGGGCCCAGGGCATCCAGGGCCGCAGCTGCGACAGCGACTGCGTGATAACGACGGCCATCTCGGCCCCGGTGCCGGCGCGTGGCGCCAGCAGCACGGTGCGCTCGCCGGCCAGCCGCTCGGGCACGTCGATCAGCGGGGGCTCGGTGCTCATGCCGTCGCCACCTCCACCGGCTTGGGCAGCTCGCGCACGCCGCGTATGACCGGATGCCGCCAGGCCAGCACGGCCAGCAGGCAGGCGCCCAGGCCCGAGAAGGCCAGCGCCGAGCGCAGGCCCAGGTGTTCGCCCAGCCAGCCGCCGATCAGCGCGCCGGGCCCCGCCGGCAGCAGGATCAGCCAGCGCATGGTGCTGGTCATGCGACCCAGCATGGGCGCGGGCGTGACGGCCTGGCGCAGCGACAGGAAGTTGATGAAGATCAGCACGGCGCCCACGCCGAAGGCGAACAGCATCAGCCCGAAGCTGACGACGCCCGCCGCGCCGGCCGGCGTCAGCGCCAGCTGCAGCCAGCCGACGCCGCAGGCCGCATAGCCCAGCACCAGGCAGGGCCCGGGGCCGATGCGGCGGCTGATGCGGTGGCCGAAGATGCTGGCCAGCACCGTGCCGGCGCCCAAAGCGACATAGGACAGGCCCACCGTCTGCGGCGACAGCTTCAGCTCGCGCGTCGCGTACAGGATCTGCACCACCAGCGCCGCGTTGTGGAACAGCTGCCAGCCGCCGGTGGCCGCGGCCAGGCTGACCAGCAGCCGGCGCTCGCGCACGAAGCGCAGGCCCGCCTTCAGCTCGGGCCAGAAGGCCTGACCGCGGCGCTCCACCAGCGCCTCCTTGACCTGGATGCCGCGCAGGATGGCGGCCGAGGCCAGCAACAGCAGCGCATCCACGGCCAGCGCCAGCGGCGCGCCGACCAGCTTGATCAGCGCGCCGGCCAGGCCCGGGCCCGCGACCTCGGCGCCCGACGAGGCCAGCGCGTTCTTGGCATGCGCCTCCACCAGCCGCTCGCGCGGCACCACCTGGGTCAGCACGATCTGCGCCGCGCTGCCGGCCACCGTGTAGACGCAGCCCAGCACGAAGCCGACGACGTACAGCCAGCCCATGCTCAGCAGGCCCAGCCAGGCCGCCAGCGGCACGGTGGCCACGGCCACGGCCAGCAGGCTCTCGCCCCAGACGTAGACGGGCAGTTTGCGCACACGGTCCAGCAGCACGCCGGCCGGCAGCGAGAACAGCACGAAGGGCAGGATCTCCATCGCCTGCAGCAGACCCATCTGCGTGGGGCTGGCGTCCAGCAGCACGGCGGCCGTCAGCGGCAGGGCCAGCATGGTGATCTGGCCGCCCAGCGAGGAGATCAGGATGGACGACCACAGCCGCCGGTAGACCACGTCGCGCAGCAGGTCGCCGGGCGCGAGGGTGAAGAACTGGATCAGACGGGTGAACATGACTTGTTGCTTTCGAGACTCGACAGGCAGGGGCGGCCCCGCCGGGGTGGACGGCGCGTGAGGCGCGTCAGTCGAGGTCGAGCAACTTGGTCATGGGCGGCATGCTAGCAGCGCGGCGCACTGGCGTCGCGTGCCGGCCGTCATGGATTGAGGATGCGCAGCTCCGCATAGCCCGTCGCCGCATCGAAGCCGCGCGCCAGTGAACCGGCCGGCAGCGGCGCGACCAGCAGCTCGGCCGTCGTGAGCACCTCGCAACCGGCGCAGACATGGCCGCCGAACACCCGCCCGGCCGCGTCGGACACGCTGACGTGCAGATGCGCGCCGTCCGGCGTCAGGCTGCCGCTCAGCGTCAGGATCTCCAGCGGGCCGTCGAAGCGCGTCGGGCCGGGGTCGCCGGCCAAACGCAGCTGCGCATGGGCCAGGCTGCCGATGCCGGCGACGACGAAGCCCGTGCGCGCGCCGGCCTCCAGCGTGACGCGCAGGTCGTCGCCCGGGGTCAGCCGCAGCGCCTCGAACATCGCCATCACCAGCCCACCGCCGCGCCGTCGCGCCGCGGGTCGCTGGCGGCCACATAGCCGTCCACACCCGGATCGCCCAGCCGCCAGATGAACTGGCCGGCGCCAAAGTCCAGGTAGCTGTCGTGGATGTCGCCGACCTGGTGGCCCAGGGCCTGCAGAGCCGCAAGGGTGGCGGCCGGCATGTGCGGCTCGACGTTGATGGACAGGCCTTCGTTGAAGCGCCAGCGCGGCGCGTCGCAGGCGGCCTGCGGGTTCTGGCCGTAGCTCAGCATGCGCACCAGCGTCTGCAGATGGCCTTGCGGCTGCATGCTGCCGCCCATGACGCCGAAGCTCATGACGGGCGCGCCGTCCCGTGTCAGGAACGCCGGGATGATGGTGTGGAAGGGCCGCTTGCCCGGCGCGACCTGATTCGGGTGGCCCGCCTCCAGCGAGAAGCAGTGGCCGCGGTTCTGCAGGCTGACGCCGTAGCCCGGCAGCACCAGGCCGGAGCCGAAGCCCAGGTAGTTGCTCTGGATGAAGCTGACCATCATGCCGCTCTCGTCGGCGGCGGTCAGGTAGATGGTGCCGCCCTTGACGGGATTGCCGGCGCCGAAGACCTGGGCCCGCTTCGGGTCGATGAGCCGGGCACGTTCGGCGAGATAGCCGGGGTCCAGCAGCTGCGCCGCGCCGACCGGCATCGCGGACGGCTCGGCCACGTAGCGGTAGACGTCGGCGAAGGCCAGCTTCATGGCCTCGATCATCAGGTGCTGGGCCTCGGGGCCGTCCACCGCATGGGAGGCGATGTCCCAATGCTCCAGCAGCCCCAGCGCCATCTGCGCGGCGATGCCCTGGCCGTTGGGCGGAATCTCGTGCAGCGTGTGGCCGGCGAAATCCTTGGCCAGCGGCGTGACCCATTCGGGCCGGTAGCCGGCCAGGTCGGCCTCGGTCAGCGCGCCGCCGGTGTCGCGCGCGAAGCGGGCCAGCGCCGCGGCGATCTCGCCGCGGTAGAGGGCCTCGCCCTTGGACTCGGCGATCAGCCTCAGGCTGCGCGCGGCGTCGGGGAAGCGGAACAGCTCGCCCACCTCCGGCACGCGTCCCCGGGGCAGGAAGGCCTGCGCAAAGCCGGGCTGCGACGTCAGCTCGCCCAGCGCCGCCGCCTGCGTCCATTTGCCCTGCACGATGGGCGGCACGGCATAGCCGCGCTCGGCGATTTCGATCGCCGGCTGCATCAGATCCCCGAACGGCAGCCGGCCGAAGCGCTCGCTCAAGGCGGCCCAGCCGCCCACCGCGCCGGGCACGGTGACCGAGCCCCAGCCGCGCCGGGGCATGGCCTGGCCCCGGAAGAAGCCGGGCGTCCATGCCGCCGGCGCCGGGCCGGAGGCGTTCAGCCCATGCAGCTGCCGGCCGTCCCACAGGATGCAGAAGGCGTCCGAGCCCAGGCCGTTGCTGCAGGGCTCCACCAGCGTCATGCAGGCCGCCGTGGCGATGGCTGCGTCCACCGCATTGCCGCCCGCCTGCAGCACCCGCAGCCCGGCCTGGGCCGCGAGCGGATGCGAGGTCGACACGATGTTGCGCGCGAACAGCGGGCTGCGCCGGCTCGGGTAGCCGGCCTTCCAGTCGAAGGTCTTCATGAGGCCCGATTCTGGGCCGCTTGTAATGTTTTGCAACGCAGGCCCGCAGGGTCAACCGGCGGCTCCGGGGTCTCGTTGTCATCGCAAGCTTTCGCGAAGCCCGGATCCCCAACCTCACCACCCTGGAGCCTTGAAGATGAACACGCTGAAGACCGCATTCGCCACCGCCCTCATCACGCTCGCCTCGGGCGTGGCCCTGGCACAGACCCCGGCCCCCGCGGCCACGCCGGCACCGGCCGCCAAGCCGGCGGCCACGACGACGGCCATGCCTGCCGCGGCCGCCGCCCCGGCCTCGGCCGCCAGCGGTGCCAAGCATGGCCACAAGCATCACGCGAAGAAGAAGCACGCCAAGGCCGAGGCCGGCGATGCCGCCAAGACCGACGCGAAGACCGAGACCAAGGCGCAGTAAGCGCGACAGCGCTCCGCGCAAGGCCGCAGCTCTCAGGGGCTGCGGCCTTTCTTCTTGGACAACGAAAAAGCCCGGCCAAGGCCGGGCTGTTGCGTCGCGTCGGCCGTGGCGCTCAGAACGCCGGCACCACCGCGCCGTTGTACTGGGTCTGGATGAACTGCTTCACCTCGGCGCTGTTCAGCGCGGCGGCCAGCTTCTTCAGCGCCGGCGCGTCCTTGTTGTCGGCGCGGGCCACCAGCCAGTTGGCGTAGGGCGAGCGGGCGTCCTCGATGGCCAGCGCGTCCTTGACCGGGTTGAGCTTGGCTTCCAGCGCGTAGTTGGTGTTGATCAGCGCCAGGTCCACCTGCGGCAGGATGCGCGGCAGCGTGGCGGCCTCGATCTCGCGGAACTTCAGCTTCCTGGGGTTGTCGGCGATGTCGCGCGGCGTGGCCAGGATGTTGTCCGTGCTCTTGAGCTTGATGACGCCGGCACGGTCCAGCAGCAGCAGTGCGCGGCCGGCGTTGCTGGGGTCGTTCGGGATCGCGACCGTGCCGCCGGCGGGGATGTCGGCCAGCGTCTTGTGCTTGGTCGAGTAGGCGCCGAAGGGCTCGACATGCACGGCCACCACCGGCTGCAGGTTGGCACCCTTGCCCTTGTTGAACTCGGCCAGATAGGGCTTGTGTTGGAAGAAGTTGGCGTCCAGGCGCTTTTCGGCGACCTGCACATTGGGCTGCACGTAGTCGGTGAACACCTTCACCTCCAGCTCCACGCCCTGCTTGGCCAGCGCCGGCTTCACGAACGCCAGGATCTCGGCGTGCGGCACCGCGGTGGCGGCCACCGTCAGCTTGTCGGCGGCGTTGGCAGCGGCGGCCACGGCGAAGGCGGCCAGCGCCAGGATGATCTTGCTTTTCATTCGGGACAACTCCTCGGGGTACAACGAAAGTATTCAATCAACGGTGCGTCGTGCGGCGCACCAGCCAGTCGCCCAGCATCTGCAGCAGCTGCACCAGCAACAGCAGCAGCACGACGGTCACGACCATCACCTCGGTCTGGAAGCGCTGGTAGCCGAAGCGGATCGCCAGGTCGCCCAGGCCGCCGCCGCCGATCACGCCGGACATCGCCGTGTAGCCGACCAGCGTGATGGCCGTGACCGTGACGGCCGACCACAGCGCCGGCCGCGCCTCGGGCAGCAGCGCCTGCCAGACGATCTGCCAGGTCGACGCGCCCATCGCCAAGCCCGCCTCGACGATGCCGCGGTCGACGCCGCGCAACGCGCCCTCCACCAGCCGGGCCAGGAAGGGCGTCGCGCCCACCACCAGCGGCGGGATGGCGCCGGCCACGCCCAGCGAGGTGCCGGCCACCAGCAGCGTGAACGGAATCAGCACGATGAGCAGGATCACGAAGGGCAGCGAGCGCAGCACGTTCACGACCAGCGACAGCAGCGCGTAGACGCGCGGCGCCGCCAGCAGCTGGCCGCGGTCGAACAGGAACAGCGCCACGCCCAGCGGCAGACCCAGCAGCACGGTGAACAGCAGCGAGCCGCCCAGCATCAGCAGCGTGTCCCAGGAGGCCAGGCCGATCTCGGCCCAGTCGATGTTCAGCAGGGCGTCCATCAGCGCAGCACCTCCACATGCACGCCGCGTTCTTCCAGCAGCGCGCGGGCCGCGGCCAGATCGCCGCCGGCCACCGAGATCGTCAGCTGGCCATAGGGCTGGTCCTTGATGCGGTCGATGCGGCCCGACAGGATGCCGAAGTCCAGCCCGGTGCGGCGCGCCACCTCGCCCAGCAGCGGGTCGTAGGTGCGCTCGCCGCGGAAGGTCAGCTGCAGCACCTGCCCGGGCACATGGGCGAAGTCGTCCAGCTGCTGGCTCTCGTCCACATGCTCGGCCTGCTGCACGAAGCGCCGCGTGACCGCATGGCGCGGATGCAGGAAGACGTCGGCCACCGGCCCCTGCTCGACGATGACGCCGCCGTCCAGCACCGCGACGCGGTCGCAGACGCGGCGCACCACCTCCATCTCGTGCGTGATCAGCACGATGGTCAGGCCCAGCTCGCGGTTGAGCTCGCCCAGCAGCGTCAGGATGGCGCGCGTGGTCTCGGGGTCCAGCGCGCTGGTGGCCTCGTCGCACAGCAGCACGCGCGGCCCGGTGGCCAGCGCGCGGGCGATGCCGACGCGCTGCTTCTGCCCGCCCGACAGCTGGGCCGGGTATTTGTGCGCCTGATCGGCCAGCCCGACCCGCGCCAGCAGCGCGTCGACACGCTGCGCGATGTCGGCCGGCGTGCTGCCACCGGCGATCCGCAGCGGCCAGGCCACGTTCTCGGCCACGGTCTTGCCGGACAGCAGGTTGAAGTGCTGGAAGATCATGCCGATGCGCTGGCGCGCGGCCCGCAGGCCGGCCTCGTCCAGCGCCAGCAGGTCCTGGCCGGCCACGCGCACCGCGCCGCCGTCGGGCCGCTCCAGCAGGTTGATCAGGCGCAGCAGCGTGCTCTTGCCCGCCCCCGACGCGCCGATGATGCCGAACACCTCGCCGGCCTCGACGCGCAGGTCGACGCCGCGCAGCGCCGTGATGCGCTGCCGGCCGACGGCATAGGATTTCTGGACTTGTTCTAGTTCTATCAACGGTCTGGCGCGGCGTCGGCCCCGGAAGGCGCTGTCGCAGGAGAGTCAGACCGGCATGCTAGTGCTTACCCTAGTTCGGCGGAACGAACGATTGGCAATAAGCAAATAACGATGGCGCCGCGCAGCCTCAGCGCATGGGCGCGATGTCGCGCAGCGCCTTCACGGCGCCGGCGCCCATGGCCGCGCCGAAGCGCTTGGCCAGCCGCTCGGCGACGTTGTCCTTGGGCGTGTAGTCGATGACGTCCTCGGCCTTGACGACCTCGCGCGCCACGTAGTCCAGGTTGCCGAAATGGTCGGCCAGCCCCTGCTGCACCGCCTGCTCGCCGTTCCAGAACAAGCCCGAGAAGGTCTCGGGCGTCTCCTTCAGCCGCTTGCCGCGGCCCTCGCGCACGACGGTGATGAACTGCTGGTGGATCTGGTCCAGCATGGCCTGGGCATAGGCCCGCTGCTTGGGTTGCAGCGGGCTGAACGGATCCAGCATGCCCTTGTTGTCGCCGGCCGTCAGCAGGCGGCGCTCCACGCCCAGCTTGTCCATCAGCCCGGTGAAACCGAAGCCGTCCATCAGCACGCCGATGGAGCCCACCACCGAGGCCTTGTCGACGTAGATCTCGTCGGCCGCCGCGGCGATGTAGTAGGCGCCCGAGGCGCACATCTCCTCGACGACGGCATAGACCGGCTTGTCGTACTGCTTCTTCAACCGCCGGATCTCGTCATGGACGATGCCGGCCTGCACCGGGCTGCCGCCGGGTGAGTTGATGCGCAGCACGACGGCCTGGGCCGCGTCGTCCTTGAAGGCGTCCTTCAGCGCGGCCAGCAGCAGCTCGGCGCTGGCCTCGGAGTCGGCGGCGATCTCGCCGCGCACCTCGACCAGAGCCGTGTGCGGCGTGGCCGTCGGCGTCATGTGCCGGCCCTGCCACAGGCCGTAGACCAGCAGCGCCGCGAGCCCCAGCCAGAACAGCCGGAACAGCGTGCGCCAGCGCCGCTCGATGCGCCGCTCGCGCAGGAAGTCGCGCGCCAGCTGGGCCAGCAGCACCTCGTGCTGGGGCGCCACCGTCGCCCCCCGAGGAGGCGGCACGCCCACGGGCTCTTGCATGGGGGGCGGCAGGTCGTCGTCGGAAATGCTCATGTCAACCTTCGAAGGCGGGTTGGGTGTCGCGGGTCGGGTGCCAGTACACCTGGCCGTCGCGCTCGGTCAGCTCGATCTTGGTCAGCCGGCCGCGGCTGCAGGGGCCCATCACGCATTGGCCGGTCAGCGGGTCGTAGACGGCGCCATGGATGCTGCACATGATGAAGCGCTTGTCGCCGTCCAGGAACTCGCCCTCCTGCCAGTCCATCTCGGTGGGCACATGGGCGCAGCGGTTCAGATAGGCCACGGCCTGGCCGTCGAAGCGCAGCGCGAAGGCCCGCACCGGCTCGCGCCACTGGATGACGTCGAAGCTGACGGCCTTGCCGCGCTCCGCCAGCTCGGTCGACGCACACAGGTGCTGGGGCGGCTTGAGGTCTGGCTCAGGCATGGGCGATCAGCCAGTCGTGCAGCTCGCGCGTCGAATGCGCGACGAACAGCGGTTGGTGCTCGGCAAAGGTCTCGTGGTCGTGCGCGCCGAAGCTGACGCCCACGCTGGCCACGCCGGCGTTCTGCGCCAGCAGCAGGTCGTGCGTGGTGTCGCCGATCATCAGCGTGCGCTCGGGCTCCACGCCGAACTCGCGCATCAGCTCCAGCAGCATCTGCGGATGCGGCTTGGAGCGGGTCTCGTCGGCGGTGCGGCTGGCGTCGAACATCTTCGTCAGCTCGCTGGACGCCAGCACGCGGTCCAGGCCCACGCGGTTCTTGCCGGTGGCCACGGCCAGCCAGTGGTGGCGGGCCTTCAAGGCCTGCAGCATCTGCAGCGTGCCGTCGAACAGCGACACCTCATGCTCGGCGCCCAGGTAATGGTGGCGGTAGCGCAGGCCCAGCTCGCCGTAGCGCTCCGGCGCCAGGCCGGGCACCACCTGCTCCAGTGCGTCGCGCAGGCCAAGGCCGATGACGTAGCGGGCGCGGTCGAAGTCGGGCTCGGGCTCGCCGATGTCGACGGCCGCGCGCTGGATGCAGCGCGCGATCAGCGCGGTGGAGTCGAACAGGGTGCCATCCCAGTCGAAGGCGATCAGGTCGAAGCGTTGGGGTCTCATAGACTCGTCAGCTTCTCACAGTCGGGCGGCAGCGGCGCCTCCAGCGTCATCTCGGCCCCGCTGGCCGGATGGGTGAAACGCAAGCGGCGCGCATGCAGGAACATGCGGTCGAACTTGGCCGGCCCGCGCGCCAGCTCGCGGTTGCGCTCGAAGTCGCCGTACTTGGGGTCGCCCACGATGGGGTGGCCGGCCTGCTGCAGGTGCACGCGGATCTGGTGGGTGCGGCCGGTCTTGATGGTCACGTCCAGCAGGCTGAAGCGCGGCGTCCTCTGCATCACCTTGACCAGGCTGATGGAGCGCTTGGCCTCGTCCTCATCCGGCTTGCCCGGCCTGACCCAGCGCTCGCCGTCGCTGCCGACGAACTTGACCAGCGGCACGTCGATGACCTTGAGCTTGTCGGGCCAGTCGCCCCAGACCAGGGCGGCATAGGTCTTGCCCGTCTCGCGGTCGCGCAGCTGGTCCTGCAGGTTGACGAGCGCGCTGCGCTTCTTGGCGATCATCAAGAGGCCCGAGGTCTCCTTGTCCAGCCGGTGCACCAGTTCCAGGAACTTGGCGGTGGGCCGGGCGCGGCGCAGCGCCTCGATGACGCCGTAGCTGACGCCCGAACCGCCGTGCACGGCCACGCCGGCCGGCTTGTCGATGACCAGCAGGTGTTCGTCCTCGAACACGATGGGGAACTCGCGCGCCGGCGCCTCGGGCGCGAGCGGCTTCTCGGGCAGGCGCACCGGCGGGATGCGCACCTCGTCGCCGATCTCCAGCCGCGTGTCGGCCTGCGCCCGGCCCTTGTTGACGCGCACCTCGCCGGCCCGGATGACCCGGTAGACATGGGTCTTGGGCACGCCCTTGAGCTCGCGCAGCAGGAAGTTGTCCAGGCGCTGGCCGGCCGAACCCTCGTCCACGACCACATGCCTCACCACCGGCCGAACCGCGGGTTTTTCCGTACCCACAGTGGTCGTCAACCCCGTGGCAGGGGCCTCAGGGCCTGCCCCTATAATCCTTTTCACCACGTTGCTGCCGTAAGTGTTTGATTTTTTTGATTTTAGCGGCGACAACGCGGCGCCTGAGGGGCTCGCCCCCGGGCACAACCAGGCGATGCAACGCATCCTGCGGCCGGCAGGCGGTTTCCCCAAGTGAAACGGCGGTCGGCGGCACGGTGCGGCAGAGCGATGACACCCGGAACCCACCGGCTCCTCTTCAGAAGCTAACCACGAGAAGAGCGCCGGCTGCCAAACAAGGTTTTCACGGCGCGAGAGCGCGCGGCCCCAGGCCGCAAAAGCTCGCGCCAGCGTCCAGCAGTCCTTCGCGGATGAGCCCTTTCCTCCCCCACCCGCTGCGCCCCGCCGCGCGACCCCAGCCAGAAGCTGTGGTGGTCGCCCGGCCCGGCACGCTCGCGTTGTTCACGCGCGGCTGGGTTGAGGCAGAGCCCCTCCGCGACATGACGGCCCGGTCGCATGCGCCAACGCTGCCCGGCGTCTGACCTGCGTCAGAAACCCGAGCGGTCCAGGGCACTCCTTCCACGGTTCCTCGCCGTCGCTCGTGCGTCTTGAACGCCACCTCCGGGTGGCATGACGTGGCGCGTGCCCGGCTCAGCCGGCGCGCGTGAGGAGTGATGACATGAAACGCATGCTGATCAATGCGACGCAGCCGGAAGAGCGGCGCCTCGCGATCGTCGACGGCCAGAAGCTGCTCGACTTCGAAACCGAAATCGAAGGCCGGGAACAGCGCAAGGGCAATATCTACAAGGCCGTCGTGACGCGGGTCGAGCCCTCGCTCGAAGCCTGCTTCGTGGACTACGGCGAGGACCGCCACGGCTTCCTGCCGTTCAAGGAAATCTCCCGCCAGTTCTTCCGCGAGGGCGCCGACGTCAAGAACGCGACCATCAAGGACGCGATCAAGGAAGGCCAGGAACTGCTGGTCCAGGTCGAGAAGGAAGAGCGCGGCAACAAGGGTGCGGCGCTCACCACCTTCATCTCGCTGGCCGGCCGCTACCTGGTGCTGATGCCCAACAATCCGCGCGGCGGCGGCGTGAGCCGCCGCATCGAGGGCGAGGACCGCGAGGAGCTGAAGGAAAACCTCGACCAGCTCGAGTACCCCAAGGGCATGAGCCTGATCGCCCGCACCGCCGGCATCGGCCGCTCCGCCGCCGAGCTGCAGTGGGACCTGAACTACATGCTCAAGCTCTGGTCCGCGATCGACGACGCGGCCAAGGGCGGCAAGGGCGCCTTCCTGATCTACCAGGAGAGCAGCCTCGTCATCCGCGCCATCCGCGACTACTTCACCGCCGACATCGGCGAGATCCTGATCGACACGGACGACCTGTTCGAGCAGGCCCACCAGTTCATGAACCACGTGATGCCCGACCAGGGCCATCGCGTGAAGCGCTACCGCGATGACGCGCCGCTGTTCAGCCGCTTCCAGATCGAGCACCAGATCGAGACGGCCCACAGCCGCACGGTGAACCTGCCGTCCGGCGGCGCCATCGTCATCGACCACACCGAAGCGCTCGTGTCGGTCGACGTCAACTCGGCGCGCGCCACCCGCGGCGGCGACATCGAGGAAACCGCCACGCGCACCAACCTCGAAGCGGCCGACGAGATCGCCCGCCAGATGCGCCTGCGCGACCTGGGCGGCCTGATCGTCGTGGACTTCATCGACATGGAGGAGTCCAAGAACCGCCGTGACGTCGAGCAGCGCCTGCGCGACGCGCTGCGCAACGACCGCGCCCGCGTGCAGTTCGCCTCCATCAGCAAGTTCGGCCTGCTGGAAATGAGCCGCCAGCGCCTGCGCCCGGCGCTCAGCGAAGGCAACCACATCACCTGCCCGCGCTGCAACGGCACCGGCCACATCCGCGACACCGAGTCGAGCGCGCTGCAGATCCTGCGCATGGTCCAGGAAGAGGCCATGAAGGACAACACCGCCGCCGTGCACGTGCAGGTGCCGGTGGAAGTGACCTCCTTCCTGCTGAACGAGAAGCGCACCGAGATCACCAAGATCGAGCTCAAGCAGCGCGTCACCGTGCTGCTGGTGCCCAACAAGCACCTGGAGACGCCCAACTACAAGCTGGAGCGCCTGCGCCACGACGACCCGCGCCTGGAGAACCTGCAGGCCAGCTACACCATGATCGAGGAGCCGCAGGACGAGGTGGGCATCACCCGTCGCGGCGACGTCGAGAAGAAGAACAAGCAGGAGCCGGTCATCAAGGGCATCCTGCCCGAGCAGCCGGCCCCCATCGCCGCACCGGCGCCCGCGCCCGTCATGGCGCCGGCCCCGGCACCCGTGGCCGCCGCGCCCGCACCGGCCGCCAAGGGCTTCTTCAGCCGCCTGATCAGCTTCTTTGCTGGCGGCGACCCGGCCCCGGCTCCCGCGCCGGCCGTGGAAGCGCCCGCTCCCGCAGCCACCGACAAGCCCAAGCGCGAAGGCGGCCGTGACGGCCGTCGCGACGGGCGCCGCGGTGAACGTGGCGAACGCAGTGAGCGCGGCGAGCGTGGTGGCCGCCGCGACGGCAAGCCGCAGGAAGCCCGCGGCGAACGCGCCGAACGCGCCGAACGCGGTGAGCGCGGTGAGCGCAACAACAAGCGCGCCGAAGGCGGCGACAAGCCCGAGCAGCAGCAGCGCCCCGAGCGTGGCGAGCGCGCCGAACGCGGCGAGCGCCGTCCGCGTGGCGAGCGCCAGGAACGCCAGGAGCGCCCGCCGGTCGAGACCGTGACCGCACCGCTGAGCGAGGAACTGGCCGCCGTCCACGACGCGCCGCCCGCCTTCGTCGACAGCCAGGCCGAGGCCGCACTGCCCCCCACCGGTGACACGCCGGTGGGCGAGGAGCGCCAGGGCCGTGGCCGCCGCCGCCGCCGCGGTGGCCGCGACCGTGAGGAGCAGGCCAGCGTTGCCGGCGCCGAGAACGCCGCCGACGCCGTAGCAGCCGCCGAGGCCGGCCAGCCGGCGCCCGGCGAAGCGGCCGCCGACGCCGCACCGCCGGTGGAAAGCGACGACGCCGGGGAAGGCCATGGCCGCGAAAGCCGCCGCCGTGGTGGCCGCAACCGCAATCGCAACCGCCGCGAGGACGCTGCCGCCGAGGAAGGTCAGCACACCGTCGACGCAGCCGCTGCCGCCGAAGCGGCCGCGCCCGTCGCCCCGGTGCAGAGCTCGCTGATCGAGGAGGCGATGGCCGCCGCGCCGGCACCGGCGCCCGTGCCGGCCCCCGTGGCTGCCGCGCCCTCGCCGGCGCCTGCCGCACCGGCACCAGCCCCCGCCACCGAGGCCTTCAAGCTGCCGATGGGCGAGCTGCAGGCCATCGCCGAGGGCGCCGGCCTGCAATGGGTCAACTCCGACGCCGACAAGATTGCCGCCGCCCAGGCCGCCATCGCCGCCGAGCCCGCGCCGGCCCCGCTGGGCCGCGAGCCGGCACCGGTGGTGGTGGTCGACGAAGGCCCGCTGGTGCTCGTCGAAACCCGCAAGGACCTGAGCCAGGTCAAGCTGCCTTTCGAGGCGTGACCTTCAGGGTTGATCCCTAGAGCGCCGCTCGGCCACAAGCCGGGCGGCGTTTGCTTTTGAGCTTCATCGAGGCCGCCATGACCACGACCACTGCCAACCCCATTGCGCCCACGCCGGCGGCCAAGATGCCGCCACAGATCCCCTACATCATCGGCAACGAAGGATGCGAGCGCTTCAGCTTCTACGGCATGCGCAACATCCTGACGGTCTTCATGATGACCAGCCTGCTGCTGGCCATTCCCGAGGACTTGCGCAAGGCCGAGGCCAAGGAGGTGTTCCACACCTTCGTCATCGGCGTCTATTTCTTCCCGCTGCTGGGCGGCTGGCTGGCCGACCGCTTCTTCGGCAAATACCCGACCATCTTTTGGCTCAGCCTCGTCTACTGCGCGGGCCACGCCTGCCTGGCGATCTTCGAGGACAACATCAAGGGCTTCTACTTCGGCCTGTTCCTGATCTCGCTGGGGTCGGGCGGCATCAAGCCGCTGGTGAGCAGCTTCGTCGGCGACCAGTTCGACAAGAGCAACCGCTCGCTGGCGCAGAAGGTCTATGACGCCTTCTACTGGATCATCAACTTCGGCAGCTTCTTCGCGTCGCTGCTGATGCCGGTCATCCTCAAGGCCTATGGCGCCAGCGTGGCCTTCGGCCTGCCCGGCATCCTGATGGGCCTGGCCACGCTGATCCTGTGGAGCGGCCGCAAGAAGTACGTGCACCAGCCGCCGCGCGGCGCCAATCCGCACAGCTTCATGTGGGTCGTGTGGACGGCGCTGAAGGCCGGTGGCGCCGGCATGGCGGTGGCGGGCCTGGGCCTGCTGCTGGCCGCCTACGCGCTGAGCCAGATGGCCAGCCTGGGCTTCGTCGCGGCCGTCTGCCTAGCCCTGGTGCTGGTGATGGGCTTCGGCGGCGTGGGTGCGTCGCTGCAGCTGGACCGCGCCCGCGGCGCCCACCCCGACGAGGCCGTGGACGGCGTGCGCTCGGTGCTGCGCGTGCTGGTGCTGTTCGCACTGGTCACGCCGTTCTGGTCGCTGTTCGACCAGAAGGCCTCGACCTGGGTGCTGCAAGCCGACCAGATGGCCAAGCCCGAGTGGTTCCAGTCGTCCATGATGCAGGCGCTGAACCCCTTGCTGGTGATGATCCTCATCCCCTTCAACAACCTGGTGCTGTACCCGCTGCTGGAACGCACGGGCCTGCGCGTGACGCCGCTGCGCCGCATGGGCGCGGGCATCGCGCTGTCGGGCTTCGCGTGGATCGCGGCCGGCATGCTGCAGCTGTGGCTGGACGAGGGCTCGGTCGTCAGCATCACCTGGCAGATCCTGCCCTATGCGCTGCTGACGCTGGGCGAGGTGCTGGTGTCGGCCACCGGCCTGGAGTTCGCGTACAGCCAGGCGCCGCTGTCCATGAAGGGCACCATCATGAGCTTCTGGAGCCTGTCGGTGACGGTGGGCAATCTGTGGGTGCTGCTGTCCAACGTCAGCATCAAGAGCCCCGGCGCGCTGGCGGCCATCCACTCCACCGGCTACAGCGAGACGGCCTGCCTGATGTTCTTCTTCGCCGGCTTCGCGCTGGTGGCGGCGCTGCTGTTCGCGCTGGTCGCACGGCGCTACCCGATGCAGAACAATTACCGCGGCTGACGCCCGACGGCCGCGGCATGGGTGAAATTACCCGTGCCGCCCGTCATGCCGCGCGCCCGTCGCGCCCTACGATGCCGCCCGGCTGCCCGCCGGGCGGCTTTTTTTCAGCCCCCTCGCGCATGACCCAGCGTCCCTACATCGACCCGACGTCGGCGGCGGCAGACGCCGCGAGCAGGCCACCGCAGCAGGCGGAAGCACCGGAGAGCTGGCAGCAGGCCTCGCACCGCCCGCGCCCGGGTCGCGCACCGCGGCCGGCCGCGGCCGCCCGGACGGGCTATTTCGCCCGCCACTGGCGCGGCGAGCACAGCCTGCCGCGCAGCTACTGGCTGAACAACTTCCTCGTCGCCGTGCCGCTGGCGCTGCTGCTGACCGGCCTGATGAGCTGGATCAGCGTCAAGGGCGACTCGCTGCAGCTCAACGCCATCATCCTGCTGCTGGGCTTCCCGCTGCTGGTGGCGCTGGACGTCTGGTGCCTGGTGGGCACCTGGCGCGCGGCCACGGCCTATCTGCGCCACCACGGCTCGCTGCTGTGGGGCTGGCTGGCCCGCATCAGCCTGGTGGTGGGCAGCCTGCAGCTGGCGGCCTCGGTGCTGTTCGGCTTCCTGCCCGAGCTGGGCGAGTTCTGGCAGATGGCGCGCGGCATCGACCCCATAGGCCAGGCCAGGCTCAGCCTCTCGGCCGACGGCCGCAGCCTGCGCCTGGACGGCGTCATCGGCATGGGCGACGGCGCGCGGCTGCGCACCCTGCTGGCCAGCGAGGCCGCGCGCGGCGTCAGGCGCGTGGAGCTGGCCTCGCCCGGCGGCCGCCTGCACGAAGCCGAACGCATGGCCGCGGCGCTGCAGGAACACCGCCACGAGGCGCGCGCCGTCGGCACCTGTGCCAGCGCCTGCACGCTGGTCTTCCTCGCCGGCAGCCCGCGCCAGCTGGCGCCGGAAGGACAACTGGGCTTCCACCGCGCCTCCACGGGCACCTACAACCCGGTCTTCGAGGAGCTGGCCAACCAGCAGCTGGCCAGGACCTACCGCGAGCTGGGCCTGCCGCAGCCCATGATCGACAGGACGCTGCGCACCGCATCGGACAGCCTGTGGATCGTGCCGCGCGAGGACTTGCAGGCCCATGGATTGATCGCGCCTTCGCCGCGCACGCTGGCCATCGCGCTGCCCGCCGCCAGCGCACCGCCGGCCGACTACGAAGACGCGCTGCGCATGCACCCGGCCTGGGAGGCCCTGGAGCGGCGCGCCCCCGGCACCGTCGACGCCGTGGCCCAGCGCATGTGGGCGGCCCGCGCGGCCGGCGCCGACGACGAGGACGTGCAGGCCACGGCGCTGGGGCCGCTGGCGGACCAGATGCCCGGCCTGGTCCAGGGCGCCGACGCGCCGCTGCGCCGGCGCTATGTGCAGCTCGTCGCCGACCAGCTCAAGACGCTGCGCACGCCGCCCCAGCCCGGCGCCCGGCCGGCCTGCCGCGACCTGCTGGACGGCCGCCTGAGCGCACGCCGGCAACTGCCGCTGGAGCTGCAGGTGCGCGAAACCCAGTGGCTGCTGGACGCGGCCGGCGGCACGCCGCCGCGCCGCCAGCCCAGGCCGCCCAGCGGCATCGAGATGGAGGTGCTGAGCCGCTCGGTGGGTGCGGCCGCTCAGGGCATGCTGGCCCGGCTGTGGGCCGACACGCCCGAAGCCGCCGGCAGCGGCGCCGCCTGCGAGCCCGTCATCGCCCTGCTCGAGCGGCTGCCGGCCCAGCCGCCGGCCCGGCGCGAGCTGGCCGAGCGGCTGCTGTTCCACGCCCGCTGAAGGCCGGACGGGCTGCTAGGCCGTGGCTTTCTCGACAACGACGAAGCTGACCGCATAGTCGCTCTCGTCGCTGAGCGTCACCTGCCCGCTCAAGGCCCGCTCGGCGAACCAGTCCGCCAGCGCGCCCGACAGCCTCAGCACCGGCCGGCCGCTGGCCTCGTTGAGGATCTGGCAGTCGGGCAGGCGCATGGGCAGGTGCAGGCCCAGGCCTATGGCCTTGCTGAAGGCCTCCTTGGCCGAGAAGCGCGTCGCCAGATAGCGGACGCCGCGCGTGTCGGAACGGGCGCGGCGGGCGCGGAACACGCGCAGCTCGTCCGGCCCCAGCACCTTCTCGGCAAAGCGCTCGCCACGCCGCTCCAGCGTGGCCGCGATGCGGCGGATGTCGCAGATGTCGGTACCGATGCCGTAGATCATGGGAAGGCCAACACCAGGTTGCGGATGGGCTGGCCGTCGAGCATGAAGTCGGTCTCGCCGACGACGCGCCCGCCCTCGCGGTGATAAAAGCGCTGGGCGCGCTCGTTGCCCACCCAGACGCTGAGCCACAGGGCCTCGCCGGGCCAGTTGCCCCGTGCGGCGGCCAGCAGCCGCGCGCCCAGGCCATGCCCGGTGCAGGGCGGTGCGACGTAGAGCCGCTCCAGTTCGACCTGCGGCGGCTCTGCAGTCGGTGCCGGCACGCCCCGGCGGAGCTGGGCGAAGCCTTGCAGGGCCCCGCTCTCGCCCTCCGCCAGCCACAGGGCCTGGCGCGGATCGGCGATCAGCCGCTCGAACGCGGCCGGCGTGAAGGCCGCGGCCAGATAGGGCAGGAAGCGCGACTCCACGCCGGCCGTGGCATAGCTGTCCAGCCACACCCAGTGCGCCAGTGCCGCGAGGCGGGGCGCGTCATCCGCGCCCGCGCGGCGCAGGACCGCCGCGCCCCCCGCGTCCGGCCGGACGGGGCTCATGCGTAGGCCGTCGCGATGACGCGCTGGTAGGCGCGCACCGTCTCGGCATAGCCCAGCTCCAGCGCGTCGGCGATCAGCGCATGGCCTATGGACACCTCCTGCACGCCGGGCACATGGCGCAGGAAGACGCTGAGGTTGTCGCGGTTCAGGTCATGGCCGGCATTGATGCCCAGCCCGACCTTCAGGGCCGCCTCGGCGGTGGCTGTGAAGCCGCCCAGCACCTCGGCCTGGCGCGCCGTGCCGAAGGCGCTGGCGAAGGTCTCGGTGTAGAGCTCGATGCGGTCCGCGCCCAGCTCGGCCACGGCGGCCATGGCCTCGGGGTTGGGGTCCATGAAGAGGCTGACACGCACGCCCAGGCCCTGCGCTTCCTGGATCAGCGGGCGCAGCCGCTCGGCATCGGCTGGCAGCGTCCAGCCATGGTCGGAGGTGAACTGGTCTTCCGCGTCGGGCACGAAGGTGACCTGGTGCGGGCGGTGCCGGCGCACGAAATCCATCAGGTTCTGCGTCGGGTTGCCCTCGATGTTGAACTCGGCCTGGGGCCAGTCCTTCAGCAGCGCGGCCAGATCGTCGACGTCGCCGGCGCGGATGTGGCGGGCATCGGGCCGCGGATGCACGGTGATGCCTTGCGCGCCCGCCAGCAGGCATTGCTCGGCCGCGCGCAGCACGCTGGGGATGCCGAGATGGCGGGTGTTGCGCAGCAGCGCGACCTTGTTGACGTTGACCGACAGCGCGCAGCGCGTGCCGGCGTGGGCAAAGGGATTCATGAATCGAGCAGTTGTTGCACGTCGACCATCAACGCACGGGTGCGCAGCGGCTGGTGCCCGAGATGGTAGTGGAGCAGGCCACGCAGCACGGTCTTCAGGGCCTGCGGCGTGGCGGCGCAGGCCTGGCGCAGCGCCGCCATGCTGCCGTGCAGCAGCGCGGCCTGCAGCTGGATCAGCAGCGCGCCGGGCAGGCCGGCGTCGCCGTTGGGCGGGATGAGGCCGGACTCGGGCGACAGCTGGTAGCGGCGCGCCGGCTCGATCGCCGCCTGCGTGGGCGTGACGACGCTGAGATCGGGCAGCAGGCCCAGCTCGGCCAGCAGCTTGAGCTCGAAGGCGCGCAGCACCTCGTCGCCTTCGGTCAGATGGGCCAGTGTGTCGGCATAGGCATCGAACAGCTGGGGGTGCGGGTCGTGGCGGGCCAGCAGCTTGAGCAGCAGCTCGTTCAGGTAGTAGCCGGAGAACAGCGCGGCCCCGGCCGGCAGCGTGGCGCCGCCGCCCCATTCGGCGCTGCGCAGCGTCTGCACCTCGCCGCCGTCGGCCTTGGCCGGCTTGCTCAGCGAGACCGTGATGCGCTGCAGCGGCAGCAGCACGGCGCGCAGCTGCGAATAAGGCCTCTTGGCGCCCTTGGCCGCGACGGCCACGCGGCCGGACTCGCGCGTGAACAGGTCCAGGATCAGGCTGGACTCGCTCCAGTCGTGCTGGTGCAGCACGTAGGCTGCCTGAACGGACGGGGTACGGGCACTCATCGAAGGCCCGAGGAAATGCAACCACAGAGGCACTGAGGCACAGAGCAATTCAAAGGGCTGTTCCTCTGTGTCTCCGTGCCTCTGTGGTTGCCTTTGATCCTGCCTGGATCATTCGTAGCCGTAGCTGCGCAGATGCTCCTCGGTGTCCGCCCAGCCCGAGCGCACCTTGACCCACAGCTCCAGGAACACGCGGCCGTCCATCAGGTGCTCCAGCTCCTGGCGCGACTCCGAGCCGATGCGCTTCAGGCGCTCGCCGCCCTGGCCGATGATCATGCCCTTGTGGGCGTCGCGCTCGACGACGATGCTGGCGCTGATGCGGCGCAGTTCGCCCTCCTCTTCCCACTTGTCGATGACGACGGTGGAGGTGTAGGGCAGCTCGTCGCCGGTCAGGCGGAACAGCTTCTCGCGAATGATCTCGCTGGCGAGGAACTTCTCGCTGCGATCGGTCAGCGCGTCCTCGTCGTAGAACCAACCCTGCTCCGGCAGATAGGGCTTGAGGATCTTGAAGAGGCGGGTCACGTCCGCCTCCTTCTTGGCCGACAGCGGCACGAACTCGGCGAAGTTGCGGCGCTCCTGCATGCCCTTGAGCCAGGGCGCCAGTTCGGCGCGGCGGTGCACGGCGTCCAGCTTGTTGGCGATCAGCACGACCGGCTTGTCCTCGGGCAGCAGGCCCAGCACCTTGGCGTCGTCCAGGCCGAAGCGGCCGGCCTCGACGACGAACAGCACCAGGTCCACGTCGGCCAGCACGCCGTGCACGGTGCGGTTCAGCGTGCGGTTCAGCGCGGCGTTGTGCTTGGTCTGGAAGCCGGGCGTGTCGACGAAGATGAACTGCGCCTCGTCCACCGTGCGCACGCCGGTGATGCGGTGACGGGTCGTCTGGGCCTTGTCGGACGTGATGCTGACCTTCTGGCCCACGAGGGCGTTCAGCAGCGTGGACTTGCCCACGTTGGGGCGGCCGACGATGGCGATCAGGCCACAGCGCTGCGGGACTTCGGATGCGGGCTTGGGCTCGGTCATGGTTTGCCTCGTTCGGCGGTCAGTCTATCCAGCAGGCGGCGGGCGGCCTCCTGCTCGGCGGTACGGCGGGAACGGCCCACGCCCAGTTCGGCCACGTCCAGCGCCGGCACGGCGCATTCGACCTCGAAGGTCTGCGCATGCGCCTGGCCGCGCGTCGCGACGATACGGTAGCTGGGCACGGCGATGCGGCGGGCCTGCAGCCATTCCTGCAGCGCGGTCTTGGCATCCTTGGCGAAGTCGCCCGCGCTGGTGGAGGTGGCGATGGTGTCGCCCAGCAGGCGGCGCACGATGGCCAGCGCGGCGTCGTAGCCGGCGTCCATGTAGGCGGCACCCAGCAAGGCCTCGACGGCATCGGCCAGGATGGAGGGGCGCTGCGCCCCGCCGCCGCGGGCCTCGCCGTCGGACATCCTCAGCACGGCCGGCAGGCCCAGCGTCAGGGCCAGCTTGTGCAGGCTGCCCTCGCGCACGAGATGGGCGCGCACGCGAGTCAGGTCGCCCTCGTCGGAACCGGCGTAGCGCTCGTAGAGCAGGCTGGAGACGGCCAGGCTCAGCACGGCGTCGCCGAGGAATTCCAGGCGCTCGTTGTGGTCGGCACCAAAACTGCGGTGCGTCAGCGCGCGCGCCAGCAGCTCGGGCCGCTGGAAGCGATGGCCGAGGCGGCGTTGCAGGTCTTCAAGTGCAGCGTTCATTGACGCGAGGCAGGCGTCAACGCGGTCAACGTGATTTGCCCTGGTACTTGATCAGCAGGTAGACCGGCCCGAACAGGTCGATCTCCTTGTTCCAGGCGAACTCGATGACGACCTTGTCGCCGCCGTCCTTGGTGACGACCAGATCGCCGCCCGTGATGCTCTGGATGGAGTACTCGACCTGCCTGGCCTTGTCGAACTCCTGGCGCACCTGCGGCACGGTGGCCGGGTTGCCCGCCGCGATGCGGTCGACGACGCGCTGCACCGTGTAGTACTCCAGCACGGTGGGGAAGACCTTCATGCCCACGACGGCCGCCACGGCGATGACGCCGCCCCAGAACAGCAGGCCGATCAGCGTGAGGCCGCGCTGGCGGCGCGGCGAGGCGTGCGACGGGGCGCGGGCGGGGCGACGGTGGCTCATCTGCATCAGTCGAATCAATCGAAGAAGGTTCCGATGCGCTTGAGGTTACCGAAATTCATCCAGACCAAGAAGGCCTTGCCGACGATGTTCTCGTCGGGCACGAAACCCCAGAAGCGGGAATCGCGCGAGTTGTCACGGTTGTCGCCCAGCATGAAGTAATGGCCGGCCGGTACCTTGCAGGTCACGCCCTCGATGGTGTAGCGGCAGTTGTCCTGGAACGGGAAGGGGCCGTCGGCGCGGTCGGCTCGGAAGAAGCGCTGCGCGTCGGGCTGCACGAGGATCTGGTGCTCCCGGTCGCCCAGCTTCTCCAGGAAGCGCTGGCGGTAGACGCGGCCGTCCTCGTCGTAGAAGTTGCCCTGGGGCTGGACCGGTGCGGCCTGGCCGTTGATGTAGAGCTTCTGGTTGATGTAGGCCACCTCGTCGCCGGGGATGCCGGCGACGCGCTTGATGAAGTCGGTGCTGGGATCCTCGGGGTAGCGGAACACCATCACGTCGCCGCGCTTGACGTCGTTGTTGGCGATGATCTTCTTGTTCAACACCGGCAGGCGCACGCCGTAGTGGAACTTGTTGACCAGGATGAGGTCACCCACCAGCAGCGTGGGCACCATGGAGCCCGACGGGATCTTGAACGGCTCGAACAGGAAGCTGCGCAGCAGGAAGACGACGAGGATCACCGGGAACAGGCCCGCGGTCCAGTCCAGCCACCAGGGCTGCTGCAGGATCTGCTGGCGGGCCGGCTCGATGTCACCATCCACCCGCGCGATGCCTTGCGCGGCCAGCGTCTCGCGGCGCTTGGCATCGTTGGCGGCCAGCGCATCGGCGGCGGCACGGCGGGCCGGCGCGAAATGGAAGCGCTCGGCCAGCCAGTACAGCATGGTCACGGCCGTCAGGATGAAGAGCAGCAGCGCGAAGTTGCCATTCCAGCGACCGATGTACCAGCCGCCCAGGTAGGCCACCAGGGCCGCGTACAAAACACCGGTCAGAGCGCTCATCAGGGAGGTTTTCAAGGCTGGGTGGGGGAGTTCAGTCGTCGACTTGCAGGATGGCGAGGAAGGCTTCTTGCGGCACTTCCACGGAGCCGATCTGCTTCATGCGCTTCTTGCCGGCCTTTTGCTTTTCCAGCAGCTTGCGCTTGCGGGTGATGTCACCGCCGTAGCATTTTGCCAGCACGTTCTTGCGCAGCGCCTTGATGTTCTCGCGGGCGATGATGTTGGCGCCGATGGCGGCCTGGATGGCCACGTCGTACATCTGGCGCGGGATCTGCTCGCGCATCTTGGCCGCCACGGCGCGGCCGCGGTACTGGCTCTGGCTGCGGTGCACGATCATGGCCAGCGGGTCGACGCGGTCGCCGTTGATCATGATGTCGACCTTGACGACGTCGGCGGCGCGGTATTCCTTGAACTCGTAGTCCATGGACGCGTAGCCGCGCGAGGCGCTCTTCAGCTTGTCGAAGAAGTCCAGCACGATCTCGGCCAGCGGGATCTCGTAGGTCAGCATGACCTGCTTGCCGTGGTAGGCCATGTTGAGCTGGATGCCGCGCTTCTGGTTGGCCAGCGTCATGACGACGCCGACATAGTCCTGCGGCATGTAGAGGTGCACCGTGACGATGGGCTCGCGGATCTCGCGGATGCGGCCCTGGTCGGGCATCCTCGACGGGTTCTCGACCTGCAGCACCTCGCCGTCGTTGAGCTCCACCTCGTAGATGACGCTGGGCGCCGTCGTGACGAGGTCCTGGTCGAACTCGCGCTCCAGGCGCTCCTGCACGATCTCCATGTGCAGCAGGCCCAGGAAGCCGCAGCGGAAGCCGAAGCCCAGCGCCTGGCTGACCTCGGGCTCGAAACGCAGCGAGGCGTCGTTGAGGCTGAGCTTCTCCAGCGCGTCGCGCAGCTGGTCGTACTCGCTGGCCTCGGTGGGATACAGGCCCGCGAACACCTGGGGCTGGATCTCCTTGAAGCCCGGCAGCGCCTCGGTGGCCGGCCCTGCGTTGTTGGGCAGCTTCTTTTCCAGCGTGATGGTGTCGCCCACCTTGGCCGCGGCCAGCTCCTTGATGCCGCAGATGATGAAGCCCACCTCGCCGGCCTTGAGCCCGTCGCGGTTCTCGCTCTTGGGCGTGAACACGCCCAGGTGCTCGATGGGGTAGACCGAGTTGGTGGCCATCATGCGGATGCGCTCGCCCTTGCGCAGTTCGCCGTCCACCACGCGCACCAGCATGACGACGCCGACGTAGTTGTCGAACCAGGCGTCGATGATCATCGCGCGCGGCGCGCCCTCGGGGTTGCCCTTGGGCGGCGGCATGCGGGTGATGACGGCTTCCAGGATCTCGTCTATGCCCATGCCGGTCTTGGCCGAGCAGGGAATGGCGTCGCCGGCGTCGATGCCGATGACGTCCTCGATCTCGGCCTTGGCGTTGTCGGGGTCGGCGGACGGCAGGTCCATCTTGTTCAGCACCGGCACCACCTCAACGCCCAGGTCCAGCGCCGTGTAGCAGTTGGCCACGGTCTGCGCCTCCACGCCCTGCGACGCGTCCACCACCAGCAGCGCACCCTCGCAGGCCGACAGCGAGCGGCTGACTTCATACGAGAAGTCCACGTGCCCCGGCGTGTCGATCAGGTTGAGGTTGTAGACCTGGCCGTCCTTGGCCTTGTATTGCAGCGCCGCGGTCTGCGCCTTGATCGTGATGCCGCGCTCGCGCTCCAGGTCCATGGAGTCCAGCACCTGCGCCTCCATCTCCCGGTCGCTCAGGCCTCCGCAGCGCTGGATGATGCGGTCGGCCAGCGTGCTCTTGCCGTGGTCGATGTGGGCAATGATGGAGAAGTTGCGGATGTGATTCATCTGATCTCGGCAGCGCAGTGCTGTGGGTCACAACGGCCTCGGCCGCTGCGCCGCACGCCAGCTTCGCCCGGCGAAGTGAAGCGCGGTGAAGCCGCGCGGCGGCAGGCAAAAAAAAGGCACGTCGAAGAGGCGACGTGCCTTCCAACAAAAGGTATGGCAACTGCTTGTTGGGCTTTCATTGTAGCCAAAAGGCCCGGCCGGGAAACCGCACCAGCATTGGTTTTCCGGCCGTTGCAGGCTGCCAACAAGGATTTTTAACCACAGCTTATCCACAAGATCCTGTGGATCGCCTGTGGATCGAATCCGTGCGCTGTCGGCGGGCATGGATTCCACCGTCAGACACTCATTCCTCGCCACGTCTTGCCCTGATTTTAGCCGTCAGCGCGAACAATCCGGCTTGGCCGCAGAAAGTTAGCCGGCGCCAACTTTCAGAAGCGGTGGACAACCCGGTCCGGCGCCCCGCGTTGTGTTGCCACATCGCGAAAAGCCCTAGCGGCCAGCCCGGGTTTGGCGGCCCAGGCCTGACGCCGGCCTTCGCGAGCGCCAGCGGACAGGCCGCAAGGCCCGTCCTCGGCACTCACTCAGCGCGCCGGCTTGAGCAGCACGAAGCTGACCACGTCGTCGCGACGCACCACCAGGTTGATGACCTTGGCCTTGTCGGCCTTGGCGATCTGGGCCTGGAAGGCCTTGACCGTGGCCACCTCGACGTTGTCCACCGACAGGATGAGGTCGCCCTCGCGCAGCCCGGCGCGCGCGGCCGCGCCGGTGGCGCTGTCCACCTTGACGCCGGACCTGAGCTTCATCTCCTTGCGCTGGGCCTCGGTCAGCTCGGACACCTTCAGGCCCAGCGCCGCGCTGGGCACCGCGGCCGCCGAGGACTCGCTGCCCGCGCCATCACCCGGCTTCTTGCTGCGCTCGTCCTCGCCGAGAGTGACGACGATATCCTTGGTCACGCCGCGGCGGAACACCGTCAGCGTGGTCTTGGCGCCGGGCTTCACGGCGGCCACCAGGCGGCGCAGGTCGGCCGCCTTGTCGACGAGCTTGCCGTCGACCTTGGTGACGACGTCGCCGCCCTCGATGCCGGCCTTCTCGGCCGGACTGCCTTCGATGACGCGGCGGATCACCGCGCCCTGGGCCTTGCCCAGGCCTATGGCCTCAGCGACCTCCTTGGTGATGTCATCGGGCAGCACGCCCAGGTAGCCGCGCACGACGCGGCCGCCGGCGCGCAGCTCGTCGGCCACGCGGATGGCATCGGCGATGGGGATCGCGAACGAGATGCCCATGTAGCCGCCGTTCTGGCTGTAGATCTGCGAGTTGATGCCGATGACTTCGCCGCGCAGGTTGACCAGCGGGCCGCCGGAGTTGCCGGGGTTGATGGCCACGTCGGTCTGGATCAGCGGCAGCAGGTCGCCGGTGTCGCGCTGCTTGGCGCTGATGATGCCGGCCGTCACGCTGTTCTCCAGGCCGAAGGGCGAGCCTATGGCCATCACCCATTCGCCGACGCGAGCCTTGTTGCTGTCGCCCAGCTTGACGATGGGCAGGCCGGTGGCCTCGACCTTCACGACGGCCACGTCGGAGCGCTGGTCGGCGCCGATGATCTTGGCCTTGAGCTCGCGCTTGTCGGTCAGCGTGACGATGACCTCATCGGCGCCCTGCACGACATGGGCATTGGTCAGCACATAGCCGTCGGCGCTGAGGATGAAGCCGGAGCCGACGCCGCGACGCATCGGGCCGTCATCGTCCGGCGAGGCGCCGCCGCGCGGCGCGCCGCGGCGCTGGTTGGGCACCGGGATGCCGAAGCGGCGGAAGAACTCCTGCATCTGCTCGTTCATCTCGCCCTGGCTATCGGCGATCTTGACCTTCTCGGCGGTACGGATGTTGACGACCGCCGGGCCCACCCGCTCCACCAGCTCGGCGAAGTCCGGCAGCTCGCGCGGCTGAGCCACGGCCGGCGCCTGGCCCAGGGCCAGCCCCAGGGCCAGCGCGGTGCTGGAAAGCAGGAGGCGCGTGCGCGCGGGATGGGGGCGGGTCTCAGCGTGCATAGGGAAGGTCCGGAAATTCAATGCGGGGCAGGAAAGGCGAAACAGATGGGGCGGCGACGCCGCGCTTCAAGACGCGGCGCGCAGCCGCGATCATGGCATCCGGCGCGGGCGCCGTGGCCGGCAGGGCATACAGGAGGGAGGGGAAGGCCTGAGCGAGGAACGTCATCGCAGCACGGCCCCATCCGGGGCGGCAAACAGCGTGGCCCGCAACGCGCCCCAGGCGGGCTGCCGCTTGCGCGACAGCGGCAGCCAGCGCGGCCCCGGGCTGGCGCGCAGCAGCAGCCAGCCGTCGAGATCGATGAGCACGGCCAGCTGCACGGGGGTTTCTTCGGCCAGGCCGGGCTCGGCCAGCCACCAGGCCTGGCCATCCCAGCGCAGCCGGCGCGGCAGCACCGCGGCGCTGCGCCAGGCCCAGACAATGATGGGGGGAAGCGCCAGCCATGCCGGCCAGGCCTCGTCTTGATGGCTGACGGCCCAGGCCGCCAGTCCGGCGGCCGCGCAGGCCGCGATCAAGGCCACGACGGCCTGCACGGCCGGCTGGGGCAGGACTTGCACGGCAACCGGCGGCGTGCGACGCATCGCCGGGCTGCCGCGTCCTCAGACGCGCTTGAAGATCAGCGTGCCGTTGGTGCCGCCGAAGCCGAAGTTGTTCTTCGCGGCGTATTCGATCTTCATCGGCCGCGCCTCGTTGGCGCAGTAGTCCAGGTCGCACTCGGGATCCTGGTTGAAGATGTTGATCGTCGGCGGCGCGACCTGGTCGCGGATGGCCAGGGCCGTGAAGACCGACTCGATGCCGCCCGCGCCGCCCAGCAGGTGGCCGGTCATGGACTTGGTCGAGCTGACGACCATCTGCTTGGCATGGTCGCCGAAGGCCAGCTTGATCGCGTTGGTCTCGTTCACGTCACCCAGCGGCGTGGAGGTGCCGTGGGCGTTCATGTACTGGATCTGGTCGGGGTTGACGCCCGCGTTGCGCAGCGCCGCGCGCATGGAGCGCTTGGGGCCGTCGACGTTGGGCGCGGTCATGTGGTACGCGTCCGCACCCATGCCGAAGCCGGCCAGCTCGCAGTAGATCTTGGCGCCGCGCTTCTTGGCGTGTTCGTACTCCTCGAGCACCAGCACGCCGGCGCCCTCGCCCAGCACGAAGCCGTCGCGATCCTTGTCCCAGGGGCGGGACGCGGTCGCGGGGTCGTCGTTGCGCGTGGAGAGTGCCCGGGCGGCGGCGAAACCGCCTATGCCCAGCGCCGACACCGCACCTTCGGCGCCGCCCGCGATCATCACGTCGGCATCGCCGTACTCGATGAGGCGGCCGGCCTCGCCGATCGCGTGCAGGCCGGTGGTGCAGGCCGTCACGATCGCCAGGTTGGGACCCTGGAAGCCGAAGTTGATGGACACATGGCCCGAGATCATGTTGATGATCGAGGCCGGGATGAAGAACGGCGAGATGCGGCGCGGGCCGCGGTTCATCAGCTCGGTGTGGGTGTCCTCGATCAGCGGCAGGCCGCCGATGCCGGAACCCACGAGCACGCCGATGCGCTCGGCCTGTTCTTCGGTCAGTTGATCGCCGGTCGGGATGCCCGAGTCGCGCACCGCCTGGAAGGCCGCCGCCAAGCCGTAATGGATGAAGCCATCCATGTGCCGGGCTTCCTTGGCGGGGATGTAATCCTCGATGTTGAAGCCCTTGACCTCACCCGCAAAGTGGCACGCCAGATTGCTGGCGTCGAAGCGGGTGACGGTGGCGATGCCGGAACGTCCGGCGAGGATATTGGCCCAGCCTTCGGCAACGGTGTTGCCGACGGGACTGATGAGGCCAAGACCGGTGACGACGACGCGGCGACGGGTCATGCAGTGCGGATCAGGGATCAGAGTTGCGAGAGAGGAAAGGCCTCAGGCCTTCTGGTGCTTGACGGCGTAGTCGATCGCCAGCTGCACGGTGGTGATCTTCTCGGCCTCTTCGTCGGGGATCTCGATGCCGAACTCGTCTTCGAGGGCCATCACCAGTTCCACGGTGTCCAGAGAATCGGCGCCCAGGTCGGCAACGAAAGCCTTCTCGTTCGTAACGTCGGCTTCCGCCACGCCGAGTTGCTCGGCGATGATTTTCTTGACTCGTGCTTCGATATCGCTCATGACTCCTCCAGGAGGGGTTTGCTGAAAACAGCCCGCCATTCTACGGGCTCTAGATGGGCACCCCTAAATCGAGGCGCCCGGCCCGGATCAGGCCATGTACATGCCGCCGTTGACGTGCAGCTCGGTGCCGGTGATGTAGGCAGCGCCCGGCGAGGCCAGGAAGGCCACCGCCGCGGCAATCTCCTCCGGCGCGCCCAGGCGGCCCAGCGGGATCTGCGCCAGCAGCGCAGCCTTCTGGGCCTCGGGCAGCACCTCGGTCATGTCGGTGGCGATGAAGCCGGGCGCGATGCAGTTGACCGTGATGCCGCGGCTGCCCAGCTCGCGGGCCAGCGAGCGGGTCAGGCCGGCCACGCCGGCCTTGGCGGCGGCGTAGTTGGCCTGGCCGGCATTGCCGGAGGCGCCGACGACCGAGGTGATGTTGATGATGCGGCCGGCGCGCTGCTTCATCATCGGCTTGGTAGCCGCGCGGGCGAGGCGGAACACCGCCTTGAGGTTGGTGTCCAGCACCGCGTCCCAGTCCTCGTCCTTCATGCGCATGGACAGGCCGTCACGGGTGATGCCGGCGTTGTTGACGAGCACGTGCAGGCCGCCGTCCTTGGCGACGATGTCGTCGATGGCGGCCTGGCTCGCGACGGCGTCGGTCACGTTCAGCGCAATGCCACGGCCACCGTGAGCGGCCAGGGCCTCGGTGATGGCGGCAGCGCCGGACTCGGTGGTGGCCGTACCGATGACGCGCCAGCCTTCGCTGGCCAGGGCCAGCGCGATGGCGCGGCCGATGCCGCGGCTGGCGCCGGTGACGAGGGCGACGCCCTTGGATGCGGATTCAGTCATGGGTTCAGCCTCCGAGCAGGGCGCGGGCCTCGGCGAGCGAGGCGGGGTCAAAGACGCAGGCGGCCTGCAGTTCGGCATCGATGCGCTTGGCCATTCCGGTCAGCACCTTGCCGGGGCCGGCTTCAATGAGGTGGCCCACGCCGCGGGCCTTGAGGGCCTGCACCACCTCCACCCAGCGCACCGGGCCGAAGGCCTGGCGGTACAGCGCATCGCGCAGCGCGTCGGCGTCGCTCGTCACGGCGACGTCGATGTTGTTGACGACCGGGAAGGCGGCGGCCTGGAACTGCACGCTGGCGAGCTTGTCCTTCAGGCGCTCGGCGGCCGGCTTCATCAGGCTGGAGTGGAAGGGTGCGGACACCGGCAGCGGCAGCGCGCGCTTGGCGCCCGCGGCCTTCAGGATCTCGGCGGCCTTCTCGGCGCCAGCCTTGCTGCCGGCGATGACCGTCTGCTTGGGGTCGTTGAAGTTGACGGCCTCGATGGCCTCGCCCGTCTCGGCCGCGGCCTGGGCGCAGCCGGCGCGCACGGCGTCACCGTCCAGGCCCAGGATGGCGTACATCGCACCGGCGCCCACCGGCACGGCTTCCTGCATGGCCTGGGCACGGAAGCGCACCAGCGGCAGCGCATCGGCCAGGCTCAGGCTGCCCGCGGCGACCAGCGCCGTGTACTCGCCCAGCGAATGTCCGGCCGCCGCCACGGGCACCGCGCCGGTCTCGGCGACGAAGGCGCGCCAGCAGGCGATGCCGGCCGTCAGCATGACGGGCTGCGTGTTGGTGGTCAGGTCCAGCTGGTCCTTGGGGCCGGCGTGGATCAGCGCGGCAATGTCCTCGCTCAGGGCGGCCGAGGCCTCCTCCAGCGTGCGGCGGACTTCCGGATGGTCGCCCCAGGCGTCGAGCATGCCGACGGCCTGCGAGCCCTGGCCGGGAAAGACAACGGCGAAAGGTGCAGTCATAGGTTCAGTTCCAAATCAGTCGCGCCGGGAAGATCCGGCGCGGTGGCGCGCGGCCGGTCAGTACTTCAGCAGCGCCGCGCCCCAGGTGAAGCCGCCGCCCACGCCTTCCAGCATGAGGGTGTCGCCGCGCTGGACGCGGCCGCTGCGCACGGCGACGTCCAGCGCCAGCGGCACGGAGGCCGCCGAGGTGTTGCCATGCTCGTCGACGGTGACGATGAGCTTGTTGAGGTCCATCTTCAGCTTCTTGGCCGTGCCCTGCATGATGCGGATGTTGGCCTGGTGCGGGATCAGCCAGTCGACATCGGCGTCCGTGAGGCCGGCCTTGTCCAGCACCGAGCGCGCCACCTTCTCCAGCACGCCCACGGCGAGCTTGAAGACGGCCTGACCGTCCATCCTCAGCAAGGGGCTGCCCAGCACCTGGCCGCCGGCGACGGTGCCGGGCGTGCAGAGGATGTCCACATGGCGCGAGTCGGCGTGCAGCTCCGTAGCCAGGATGCCCGGCTCGCTGCTGGCGCCCAGCACGACGGCGCCGGCGCCGTCGCCGAACAGCACGCAGGTGGTGCGGTCCTTGAAGTCCAGGATGCGCGAGAACACCTCGGCGCCGACCACCAGCGCCTTGTTGGCCGCACCGCTCTTGATCATGGCGTCGGCCACGCTGAGCGCGTAGACGAAGCCCGAGCAGACGGCCTGCACGTCGAAGGCGGCGCAGCCATGCACGCCCAGCTTTCTCTGCAGCAGGCAGGCGGTGGACGGGAACACCATGTCGGGCGTGGACGTCGCGACGATGATGAGATCCAGCTCCTCGGCGACGATGCCGGCGGCCTCGAGTGCCGCCTGCGCGGCCGGGAAGGCCAGGTCGCTGGAGGCCTGGTCGGGCGCGGCGAAGTGGCGCGCGCGGATGCCGGTGCGCTCGACGATCCAGTCGTCCGAGGTCTCGATGCCATCGGCCGCGAGGCGATCGGCCAGGTCCTGGTTGGTCAGCCGGTCAGCGGGCAGGAAGCTGCCGGTGCCCAGGATGCGGGAATAGCGGGGGGTGGAAATTCCAGTGGGGATCAATCAGTAGCCTCCGTGCTACGCAATGCGGCGCGCTCGCCCTCGGGCGACGCGGCGCTCACGCAGCCTGCGCGACGCTTGTCGCGTTGTCTCCGGCACCACCCGCCCGCGCCTGCAGCGTGGCGACGATGCGGTCGTGGACCCGGTCCAGCAGCCGGTTGCGGGCGGCATCATAAGCGCGGGCCAGGGCCTGCTCGAAGGCGAAGGCATCGGCCGAGCCATGGCTTTTGAACACCAGGCCGCGCAGGCCCAGCAGCGCGGCGCCGTTGAAGCGGCGGTGGTCCACGCGGTGTTTGAAGGCCTTCAAGACGGGCAGCGCGATCACGGCCGCCGCCTTGGTCAGCAGGTTGCGGCCGAACTCCTCCTTGATGAAAGCGCCGATCATGGTGGCCAGGCCCTCGGAGGTCTTGAGCATGACGTTGCCGACGAAGCCATCGCAGACGACGATGTCCGTCGTGCCCTTGTAGATGTCGTTGCCCTCGACATTGCCGAAGAAGTTCAACCGGCCGGCGCTGCCCGCCGCGCGCAGCAGCTCGCCGGCCTCCTTGATGGTCTCGCTGCCCTTGATGACCTCCTCGCCGATGTTGAGCAGGCCCACGCTGGGCTCGGCGATGCCTTCTACGGCGGAGACCAGCGCGCTGCCCATGACGGCGAACTGCAGCAGGTGTTCGGCCGTGCAGTCGACGTTGGCGCCCAGGTCCAGCACGGTCGTGAAGCGGCCGCGCTGATTGGGCATGACGGTGGCGATGGCGGGCCGGTCTATGCCGTCCAGCGTCTTCAGCAGATAGCGCGCCACGGCCATCAGCGCGCCGGTGTTGCCGGCCGACACGCAGGCATGGGCCGGCGGCGGATTGCCGTCGCGATCGGCCTTGAGCTGCTGCAGGGCGACGCGCATGGACGAGTCGCGCTTGCGACGCAGCGCGACCTCGACCGGGTCGTCCATCGTGACGACCTCGCTGGCCGCGACGATGCGGCAGCGCGGCCAGGCGGCCGCGGCCGTCAGCGCCTCGGGCCGGCCCACGAGGATGAGCTCGGCCGCGGGATGCCTGTCGAGGAAGGCACGGCAGGCCGGCAGCGTGACCGAGGGGCCATGGTCGCCGCCCATGCAGTCGACGGCCAACCGGATCGGTTCTAGCGATTCAGGCAAAGGGGCGGTCATTGCAGTGGTTTTGGTGAGCCACAAAGACCAAACCCGGCGCTGCGCGGTACGCAGGCCGGGTCGGCAGATTCATCGATGGCTCGGCACCGCGCCAGGCGGCACCGCGCACCATCAGGCCGCGTCGGCCTTGCTCTTCAGCACCTTGCGGCCACGGTAGAAACCGTTGGGGCTGATGTGGTGACGCAGGTGCACCTCGCCCGTCGTCGGCTCGATGGCCGTGCCCGGGGTCACCAGGGCATTGTGGGAACGGTGCATGCCGCGCTTGGACGGCGACTTCTTGTTTTGCTGAACGGCCATGTGATTCTCCGAATTCTGCGGAACAGTGTGCGGGGTTTGCGGTTGCGACCCCGGGGAGTGAGATCAAGGCTCGAACTCCAGGCCGCAGAAAAGCCCATGAGTGTAGCACCGGATCTGCCATCCGCCAAGCCGGCCCGTTCAACAGAGGCGGAACGGCATGGCGGGCCATGGCATCAATCCTTGCTGCGCTTGAGCGCCGCCAGCTTGGCAAAGGGGTTGGGGCGCTCCTCGACCTCCACCTCCTCAACGTCGGCATGGGTCAGTGGCTCGGGGCAGACCTCGTGACGCGGCACCAGCGGCAGGGCCAGCAGCATCTCGTCCTCGATCAGCTCGCGGGCGTCCAGGTGGCGCGGCAGGGCCAGCACATCGTCATCGCTGTCGACGTCCAGCGCCGCAGCCTCGGCCTCGGTATCGACGAAGCGTATCCAGCGGTCGATGGCCATGTCCTCGACCACCGGCTTCAGGCAGCGCTGGCAGGTCAGCGCGACCTGGCCCGAGGCGGTCAGGTGCAGCCAGGTCTGGGGCTTGGCGCCGTGATGGGCGGGGCTGGGCTGGCGAAGCTCGCCGGCCAGGCTCCAGCGCAGCGCGGGCCAGCCGCTGGCAGGAGCCTCGGGCGCGGCCGAATCGGCCAGGCGCGACAGCGACACCGCCGGCCATTCGCCGGCCAGGCTGGCGGCGTCGTGGGCCAGGGCCGCCACGTCGAGCTTCTCGGGAACAAAGACACGCGATTTCATGGGACGGAGTTTAGGCGGGGGAGAATGATTCGATGCCCGCCCTGATCCTCGCCTCCACCTCGCGCTACCGGCGCGAATTGCTGACCCGGCTGCGCCTGCCCTTCGAGGCCATCGCGCCCGCGGTGGACGAAACCGCCCTGCCCGGCGAGACGCCCGCGGCGCTGGCCGAGCGGCTGGCCCTGGCCAAGGCCAGGGCCGTGGCCGCGCTACGGCCGGACGCCATCGTCATCGGCTCCGACCAGGTCGCCGACCTGGGTGGCGAGGCGCTGGGCAAGCCGGGCACGCACGAGGCGGCCGTCGCACAGCTGCGCCGCATGAGCGGCCGGGAGGTGGTGTTCCAGACCGCCGTCGCCATCGTCGCCCCGGGCCTGGCCGCCATCGAGCGCGCCGAGGTGCGCGTGCGTTTTCGCGAGCTGGGCGAGGCGGCCATCGAGGCCTATCTGCGCGCCGACCAGCCCTATGACTGCGCCGGCAGCGCCAAGGTCGAGAGCCTGGGCATCGCGCTGCTGGAGGCGGTGGAGTCCGACGACCCGACGGCCTTGGTGGGCCTGCCGCTGATCCGCACCTGCACGCTGCTGCGTCGCGCCGGACTGGAGCCGCTGGCATGAGCCGAGGTCGCCTGATCCTGATGCCCAACACGCTGGACTTCGGCGTGGACGACTCGCTGGACCTGCGCGAGGTGCTGCCCCGGCGCGTCATCGAGCAGGCGGCGCGGCTGGGCCACTGGGCCGCGGAGAACGCCAAGACGACGCGGGCGCTGCTCAAGCGCGTGGATGCCGTGACCCCGCTGGCCCAGCCGCTGCAGGCCGTGCAGATCGCCGAACTGCCCCGCCCGGCCAAGGGCGGCAAGCCGGCCGGCGACGATGGCGCCGCCTGGCGCGCACTGCTGGAGCCGGCCCTGGCCGGGCATGACCTGGGGCTGATCTCCGAGGCCGGACTGCCCGCGGTGGCCGACCCGGGGGCGCGGCTGGTCGCGCTGGCCCACGAGGCCGGCATCGAGGTCGTGCCGCTGTCCGGCCCCAGCTCGCTGCTGCTGGCGCTGGCCGCCAGCGGGCTGAACGGCCAGAGCTTCGCCTTCGTCGGCTACCTGCCGGTGGACGCGAGCGGGCGCACGGCGCGCATCCGCGAACTGGAGGCCCTGTCGGCCCGGGCCGGCCAGACCCAGTTGCTGATCGAGACGCCCTACCGCAACGAGGCGCTGCGCCAGGCACTGCTGGCGGCGCTGAAGCCGACGACGCGGCTTTCCATCAGCGTGGGCCTGACGTTGCCTGGCGGCTGGACGCGCACCGCGACGGTGGCGGACTGGAAGCGCGGCGGCAGCGCCGCCCTGCCCGACCGCATCCCCGCGGTGTTCGCACTGCTGGCTTAGGTCTCGGCAGGCGCCGGCTTCTTGGCGCCGAACAGCGCGGCGACCTGGCGCTTGGGCTTGATGTAGTTGGACAGGCCCTTGCCCACACCCGTCGGCGCGGCCTTGGCCTTCTCCCAGGCCGGCGCATCGTCGCGCGCGCTCGCCTCGTAGGGTTTGTCGAAGAAGGGATCGGCCGCCGGCGCCGGCGGCCGGTAGGCCGGGCGTGCGGGGCGCTGCGGCGCCTCGTCGCGCTCGCCGCCCTCTTCGCGGCGACGGCGCTCGAAGCGCGGGCGGTCGCCGCCATCGAGCTCGAAGGCGTCGAGGTCGATCTTGCGCTTGATCAGCTTCTCGATGTCGGCGACGAGGCGGGCATCCGCCTTGGTGACCAGCGTGACCGCCAGGCCCGACGCGCCGGCGCGGCCGGTGCGGCCGATGCGGTGGACATAGTCCTCGGCGTTGAAGGGCACGTCGTAGTTGAAGACGGCCGGCAGGTCGGCGATGTCCAGGCCGCGGGCCGCGACGTCGGTGGCCACCAGCACGTCCATCTCGCCACGCTTGAAGGCGTCCAGCGACTTCAGGCGCTCGTCCTGCGACTTGTCGCCGTGCAGGGCCGCGGTGCGCAGGCCGTCGCGCTCGAAGGCGCGCGCCAGGCGGGCCACGCCCAGCTTGGAATTGCCGAACACGATGGCCTGGCGGATGCTGCGCTCGCGCAGGATCTGGCGAATGATGGCGCGCTTGTCGTCGTCCGTCGCGCTGTAGAAGCGCTGTTCGACGGTGGACGCGGTCTGGTTGGGCCGCGCCGTCTCGACCAGGATGGGGTCTTGCAGATAGCTCTGGGCCAGTCGCTTGATCTCGGGCGAGAAGGTGGCCGAGAACAGCAGCGTCTGGCGCGCCTTGGGCAGATAGCTCAGGATGCGCTGCAGGTCCGGCAGGAAGCCGATGTCCAGCATGCGGTCGGCCTCGTCCAGCACGACGTACTCGACCTGGTTGAGCACGCAGTTCTTGGCCTCGATGTGGTCCAGCAGCCGGCCCGGCGTGGCGATCAACACCTCGACGCCGGCCTTGAGCTGGGCCGTCTGCGGCTTCATGTCCACACCGCCGAAGACCACGGCCGAGCGCAGCTGGGTGTGCTTGGCGTACTTCTTGACGTTGTCGGCCACCTGGTCGGCCAGCTCGCGGGTGGGCGCCAGCACCAGGGCGCGCACCGGGTGACGGGCCGGCGAGACGCTGGCGGTCTCATGCTTGAGCATGCGCTGCAGCAGCGGGATGGAGAACGCCGCCGTCTTGCCTGTGCCGGTCTGCGCGGCACCCATGACGTCGCGGCCCTGCAGCACGATGGGGATCGCCTTGGCCTGGATGGGCGTCATCGTCAGGTAGCCGGAATCGGCGACCGCGCGGAGCAGCTTGGCGTCCAGCGGCAGGGTGTCGAAACGGGCGGGCGCAGGTGCCTCGACGGGCGCCGAAGCTGCGGACTCTGGGGTTTCTTGCATCCGGTGATTATCCCGGATGACCCGAAGCTACTCCGACCGGGTCACGGGCGGCCGGGATTCAGCGCGCGAATGCAGCACCATCCAGCGCGGCGTGCGGAAGCGGACGATGCGCCAGTACAGCAGCACATAGAACAGCACAAACAGGCCCAGGATGACCTGCAGCATCGCGGTGTCATCCCACCAGATCGTGGCCGGCACGACCGACAGGCTGCACAGCACCCAGAGGTAGGGCGCTGTCATGGCGTTGCGGCGCGTGAGCACGGCGGCGTCCTTGCTGCCCAGGGCCCAGCGCATCAGCCGGCGGTAGATCAGGCTGTGCAGGTGGATGCCGTCCGGCATGCCGACCGGCCGGCCGCGCACCACCTTGCGGCGATACATCGAAAACACCGTCTCCCAGACCGGATAGGCGCAGAGCAGCAAGGGGAACATCGGCGAGACGGCGGGGTTGCGCACCAGCAGCAGGATGGCCAACTCCGACAGGATGAAGCCGATGAAATAGGCGCCGCCGTCGCCGAGGAAGATCAGGCCGTGGGGATAGTTCCACATGAAGAAACCCAGCACCGCACCGATGACGGCGATGGCCACGGCCGCGATGAACTGATCGCCCGCCTGCAACGCCACATAGGCCAGGCCGGCCAGCATGATGGCCGAGCACATCGAGGCCAGGCCGTTCATGCCGTCGATGATGTTGATCGAATTCGACACGCCACTGACGACGAGCAGCGCGAGCAGACAGCCCCCCAGCGTGGTGCCGGCGATGAAATCCAGTCCGGGAATGGCGGTCTGCTTGATCTGCGCTCCCAGCAGCCAGGCACCCAGCGCGGCCGCCAGCAGCGTCGCCAGCATCCGGCGCGACGGACTGACGCGCTTGGTCAGGTCTTCGATGACGCCGGAGGCGAAGGCGGGGATGCTGCAGGCCAGCAGCACGACAGCCATGTGACGCATGGCCGGAAAGCGCCAGGCCAGCACCATGGTGCCGATGGTGAAGCCCGCAAAGATGGCCAACCCGCCGATTCGCGGCACCGGCCGCGAGTGGAATTTCTGAGGGCCGGACAGATCATGGTCGGCCGACAGCGCCCCATGCAGGTGCGATGAACGGATGATGAGGAGGGTCGCTGCCGCCGCAATGGCGAAGCTCAGGGCGAGGATAGGAAGCATGCGGTTCGGCGGGCCACGGGCAGCAATATCCGGCGGGCGGCCCGCCTTTTGACCCGAAGCGTCAAGTGTAGCCAGTGCCCCCTGCGCAGCCCGGAGACGCATGGCGGCTTGGCTAGAATCCGCGCCGCTTTCGCCCATGTCGACGCTCACTGCAACGCGTCGATAGTCAAACCATACGAGCTTCGTCAATGAATATCTGCGCGCCTAGGGACCGAACACCTTTTTTGACTGGGCGGCAAGACATGGGCGCGCGCCGCACCTCCATGTGGAAGCGTGCAGCCGCAATGGCCTTGGCTGCCATGCTGGGCCTGCAGGCGGGCTCGGCCCTCGCGGCTGAAGAGAGCAACGATCCGACGTCCATAGGCCCGGTGCGCCTGCTGGTTCCGAACCGCCAGGGCAGCAACAGCAGTGCCGACATGCAGAGCACGGCACCGCTCACCCCTTCCCAGCGAGAAACGGTGCTCCAACAGCAGCAACAGCTGCTGCTGCAGTTGCAGATGCTGCTGCAGCCGATTCCGGGCCAGCCCTTGACCCGCGAGCAGCTGGCGGCCCGTGCCGCGCAGCAGACCGAGTTCGAGCGCTACGTGCAGCGCGCGGTGGGTGACGACGTCGAGATCAAGCGCTTCGGCGCCGAACTGATGACGCCCGCACTGCCCCAGCCCTACGAGTTGCAGCAACAGCAGCAGCAACTGCAGCAGCGCTCGGGCCCGGCGTCGATGGGCGAGATCTCCGCCCAGATTCCGTCGGACTATGTGGTCAGCGTCGGCGACGAAGTGCTGGTCACGATCTGGGGGGCCGTCGAGGCCGATCTGAGGCTGACCGTCGACCGCGCCGGCCGTATCAACATTCCGCGCGTGGGCCCCGTGCTGGTGGCCGGCGTGCGCTATGCCGATCTGAACACCACCCTCGAACAGCGTGTCGGCCAGGTGTTTCGCAACTACCGGCTCAGCGCCTCGCTGGGCAAGCTGCGCAGCATCCGCATCTACGTGACCGGCTTCACCCAGCGCCCTGGCGCCTACACGGTCAGCAGCCTGTCGACCATCGTCAACGCGCTGATCCAGGCGGGGGGACCGTCGGCCTCGGGCAGCTTCCGCAACCTCGAACTGCGGCGCGGCGGCAAGCTGGTCAGCAGCTTCGACCTCTATGACCTGCTGCTGCGCGGCGACAAGAGCGGGGACCGGCTGCTGCAGGCGGACGACGTCGTTCATATCGGCCCCGTCGGCCCGCAGGTGGCGCTGATTGGCAGCGTCAACCGCCAAGCCATCTTCGAGCTCAAGGCCGGCGAGACGGTCAACGACCTGATGCTGATGGGCGGCGGCCTGAGCGCCGCGGCCGAACGCGGGCGGGTGGCCATAGAAAGCATGGCCAAGCGCAACGACGGCCGCGTGACCGAAATCCAGCTGCCGCAACAGGGCAACCTGGCGCTGCAGGGCGGCGACGTGGTGCGCGCCTTCAATGCGCTCGACACCCTGCTGCCGCAGTACAGGCAGAACAAGCGCGTTCGCGTGGATGGCGAAGTGCAAAGGCCCGGCGAGTACATCCTGCCCCCCAACAGCACGCTGAGTGACGTGATCAAGGCGGCGGGCGGCCTGACGCCGGCGGCCTTCATCTACGGCACCGAACTCAGCCGCGAAAGCGTTCGCGTCGCCCAGCAGGCCCAGTACGACCGGGCGCTGCGCGACCTGGAAGGCGAGTTCGCCCGCGTCATGGTCAAGCCGCGCGCCCCCACAACGGCCGACGACCCCACCACCCAGAGCAACCGGGGCCAGGCCTCCGGGCGACTCATTGATCGCCTGCGCGCCGTCAAGCTCACCGGCCGCGTCGTGCTGCAGATCGCACCCACGGCCAGCAGCCTGCCCGAGCTGGCCGTCGAGGACGGTGACCGCCTCACCATCCCGTCCCGCCCGACCACCGTGGGCGTGTTCGGCAGCGTCTACAACACCGGCAGCTACGCCTACAGCCAGGGCGCCAGCGTCGACGACATGCTGCGCCTGGCGGGCGGCCCGACCCGCGGCGCCGACGCCGGCAGCACCTTCGTCATCCGCGCCAACGGCAACGTCGTCAGCTCCCGGCAGCAAAGCAGCGGCTGGTTCAGCTCGGGGTCAGGTCTGTCGGCCGTCAGCGCCCAGCCTGGCGACACCATCTTCGTGCCAGAGGACCTGACCAAGGTCACCTTCAGCCAGGAGGCGAAGGAATGGACGCAGATCCTGTACCAGTTCGGCCTGGGTGCGGCGGCGCTGAATTCCCTGAAGAACTAGTTTCAGCAAAGCCATGACCACCCACGACGTCCCGACCGAGTCCCTGCCCCGCATCCTCGCCCCGCACTGGCGGGCGATCGCCGCGGCAACCATTGCCGCCGGCGCGCTTGGCGCGGCAGGCAGCTTCCTGATCTCGCCCTGGTTCACCGCACGCACAACCTTCATCACCCCTCAGCCCCAGCAGGGGCTGGCGGGGGCGGCCTTGGCCTCCCTCGGCGCCCTGTCGGGCCTGGCCGGCGCCGTGGCGGGCGTCAAGAGCCCGGGGGACCAGTACGTGGGCCTGCTGCAAAGCGCCACCGTCTCGAACCGCATCATCGACAAGTTCAAGCTCGTCGAGGTTTACGACGTCAAGTACAAGATGGACGCCCGCAAGGAACTGGCCACCAACGCCCGTTTCGGGCTGGGCAAGAAGGACAACATCATCACCATCGAGGTGGATGATCGTGACCCGCAGCGAGCGGCCGACATGGCCAACAGCTATCTGCAGGAGCTGCGCGAACTCTCGGAGCACCTGAGCCTGACGGAGGCCCAGCAGCGCCGCGCCTTCTTCGAGAAGCAGCTGAAGCTGACCCAGGAACGGCTACAACAAGCCCAGCGCGCACTGCAGAAGACTGGCTTCAACCCGGGCGCACTCAAGGCCGAACCCAAGGCGGCGGCCGAAGCCTATGCCAAGCTGCAGGCGCAGGCGACCGCAGCCGAGGTCAAGCTGCAGGCCCTGAGGCGCGGCCTCAGCGATTCCGCCGGTGAAGTGCAGATGCAGCTGGGCGTCGTTGCCGGTCTGCGCGAGCAACTGGCCAAGCTGGAGCGACCGCAGGGCGAGTCCTCCGGCCAGGACTACATCTCGAGCTATCGGGACTACAAATACCAGGAAACCCTGTTCGAGATCATCGCGCGCCAGTTCGAGGTCGCCAAGGTCGACGAAAGCCGCGAGTCCAACGTCTTCCAGGTCATCGATGTCGCGACGCCGCCGGAGCGCAAGAGCAAACCCAAGCGCAGCGTCATCGCGCTGGGCGCGATGTTCGGCGGTTTCCTGCTGGCCTGCTTCTGGTACCGGCGCCAACACCTGAAGTCGCTCACCGCGCCGGCGGCCTGAGCGCCCTGGTCGCGTTGCACTGACTTGACGCTGGCGCGGATCGGGCGGTTTCGTGCTGCGACATGCGGGCATCTATTTCCTGTTCCGAGCGGGCAACGGCGTCGTCGCGCTGCTGAGCCTGATGCTGCTGACCCGCTGGTTGCCCGCCGACCAGTACGGGCGCTATGCGCTGGGCATTTCCGGGGCCAATGTCATCGCCGCCTTGGGCTTCCAATGGCTTTCCGTGTCGGTGGGGCGCTTCCACAGCTCAAAGGAGATAGGGCCTGGCAGGCTGTTCGACACGGCTAGACGCTGCGCCTGGGTGGTGGGCGCAGCCGTGCTGGCGGTCGCGCTGCTGCTGGTCGCGCTGGACTGGCCGGCCTCCGGCTCCGCCGGCTTCGTGCTGACGGTCGCGGCCCTCGGCGTGACACTGGGCATGCACGGCCTGCACCTGCAATTCCTGAACTCACGCCAGGATGCCTTGCGCTACGGCTGGCTGACGGCCTCACGGTCCTGGCTGGCCCTGGCCCTGTGCCTGGCCGCGGTCTGGGGCGGCGGGTTGGCCACGGCCGCACTGGCCGGCTCGCTGGTCGGCAGCGCGGCCGCGCTTGCCCTGCTGGGTGCACGCAAGGCCGGCCCGCAGGACGAGGGCACGTCGGCTCGCGCCGCCGTCGCGCCGGAGCTGCTGCGCTTCGGGCTCCCGCTGTCGCTGACCTATCTATCGATCACCATCCTCGATGCCAGCGACCGCTTCATGCTCAACCACTGGCATGGCACCGCCGCCGTCGCAGCCTATGGCGCGGCCTTCGACCTGATTCAGCAAATCCTGGGTGCCGTGCTGAACGTCCTCTATCTGGCAGCGTATCCAAGAGTCATCGCGGCCTGGGAGCGTGGCGGCATCGACGCAGCCAAGGCAGCATTGGCCCCGCTGAGGAAGGCGACCCTGACCCTCGCGCCGCTGGGCGCACTGCTGTTCGCCGGCCTGGCGCCCGATATCGCCGCGCTGATGCTGGGCCCCCAGGTGGCTGCGCAGGCGGCTGCCGTCATGCCGGCCGTCGCCGTCGCGGTCGCCTGCAGCGGCATGCGCGCCTTCTGTTTCGACATTGCCCTCCACCTGCGCCGCGCCACGCGGCTGCATGTCACGACGACGGCCCTGATGGCGGGGCTCAACCTCATGCTCAACCTGGCGCTGATCCCGCGCTTCGGCGCCTGGGGCGCAGCCATCGCCTCGGCCGCCGCCTTCGGCTTGGGCGCCGGGCTGAGTCTTTGGTTCGGCCGACTGGATCGTCTGTTCGACAATATCGGAGTCGACTTCGCCCGAAGTGCCGTCGCGGTGCTTGCCGGCTGGTTCTGCATACAGGTCGTCAGATCACAACTGCTGGCCCTGCCGCCTGACAGCCTGGTCGACGCGGTCCCGATTCGCCTGCCGCTGTGCGCCCTCGCCGGCATCGCGGGCTATCTGGGCATCCACGAATTCGCCCGCTTCATCCAGCAACGCCATCCATAGCCCCGCGCCCAGGTACTGACGTCATGGTTTACGACTTCGCGCTGTTCTGCGCCCTGATCTTGGCCGGCCTGGCCTACGCGTCCGTGCGCCTCACCGGACGCGCCGACGGCCCGGCGACGCTGCTGTGCGGCATCTGGGCCCTCGTGCTCACGCTGTACTGGCTGGCTGGAGACCTCTTCTACCCGGTCGACTTCGCGACCATCATCCTGCTGACGCTGGCCCCTGCGGCCTTCTTCATCGGCTCGATGGCGAGCATCCGCCCTTCGGCGCCCGGCAACTCGGCACCCGCGCAGGGCAACGGCTACCTGCGCGCCGGCGTCATCCTGTGGGTGCTCATCCTGCTGGCCTGCCTGCCGGCCTATTTCGAGCACTTCGCGGGCGAGGTCTCGGAAGACTCCCAGATCAACTTCATCGCTGCCATTCGACTGGCGACGCTGCAGAACGAGGGGGAGGTCACGGACTTCAGCCCGTTGAAGAACCTGCAACCCTTCGCCTACGCACTGCCCCTGGTGTCGCTCGTTGCCTTCCAGGGCCAGAAGGTCAAGGGCACCCTGATCACCCTTGTCGCGCTGCTGCTGGCCATCTGCTACGGGCTGCTGACCGGGTCGAAATCCGTCGTCCCCAGCCTCGCCGTCTCGTTCTGCGTCGTGCTCGTCGCCAAGAACGGCGGGCGCCTGCGCGGCTCGGGAACCCTGCCCATCCTGGCCGGGGGCGTCCTTGGCTTTCTCGCGCTGATTCGCTACGTCAACTACACCTACGCCGAAGACATCAACGAATGGGACCTCTGGGTCGCCGCGGTGCAAGGCATCACCTCCTACCTCTGCGCCCCGATTGCAGGCCTGAACTTTTACCTGAACAGCCCTGAACTGTTCGACCTCTACCCGACGCATCTGAGCCGCCCGCTCTACTACATGGCCAACTCGCTGCTGCATCTGATCGGCCAGCCGCCGCTGATGGAGCTGCCCTCCATCCACCTGCAGTTCTTCGATCCCGGCGCGAGCTACCGGGACCAGGACTACAACACCTACACCTACCTCGGCTCCTACATCGAGTCCACCAGCCCCTACCTCTTCCTCATCATCCCCCTCGGGCTGGGCATGCTGATGGCGCGGCTGCACCGCCCGGCCAGGCCAGACAACATCTTCGCCCTGCTGCTCTACGCCTACGTGGCCCGGGCACTGGCCCTGTCCTTCGGCGGTGAGTTGCTGGTGATGGACTTCGCCAACATCATCAAATTCGCCGTGGTGGTCTGGATCATGACCTCGCTGACGCCCGGCCTGCTCGCCAGGCTGCGCAGCGGGTTCCGGCTGCCGCGCGCGACCAGGCCTGCCTGATGCCAGTCGCGACGACCGCCGCCCTCGCACAAGGCGTCCCTGTCCCATCCATCCGTTTGCGCAGCGGGCCGATGCGCCCTCGCCTGGAGGCGCTGGAAGGGCTCGCACGCGAGTTCACGCCCCTGCCCTCGGCCTGCGGCCTGCCATCGCGTCGCCTGTGGCCCGCCCGCCGATGAGTCCGCACCTGCACGCCCCCCCCGGCCCGCCGCGGCCCGATGGGCTCGAGGTGGTGCATGTCATCACCGACCTCAGTCAGGGCGGCGCCGAAGCCATGCTGGAAAAGCTGCTCCTGACCTCACGCGCCATGACGCCGGAGGTCGTTCACCGCGTCGTCTCGCTGCGCAGCACCGGCACGGTCGGTCCTCGGCTGAGCGCGGCCGGCATCCGCGTCGACGCGCTGGGCGCGACCGGGCTCGCCTCGCTGCCCGCCTGCCTGAGCCGGCTCACCCGGCTGCTGGCCCACACCCCGCCGCACACCCTCGTGCAGACCTGGCTCTATCACGCCGACCTGCTCGGCGGTCTCGCGGCCTGGCGCGCCGGGCGCAGAGTCGTCTGGAATGTCCGGCAGACCGGCCTCGGGCGGGCGGACATCGACCGCGCCACGCGCGCCGTCGTGCGCGCATGCGGCCTGCTCTCCCGCCACATTCCGGCACGCATCCTGTGCAATGCGAACGCCGCCATTCCGGCACATGCCCGCTTCGGCTACGACGCATCCCGCTTCCGGGTCATCCCCAACGGCTTCGACACAGCGCACTTTGCACGCGACGAGATCGGCGCGGCACGGACGCGCGCGGCCTGGGGCCTGGCCGATGGCGAGATCGCCGTCGGCCTGGTCGCAAGGCTTGATCCGCAGAAGGATCACGCCACCTTCATCCGCGCCGCGGCCATCGCCGCGGCCCGCGTGCCGGCGCTGCGTTTCGTCCTGGTCGGGCGCGGCATTCCCGACAGCGCTGCGCTGCGGGCAGCCATCGCCGAAGCCGGCCTGAGCCGACGCTTCGTGCTGGATGCCGAGCGCAGCGACATCGCGCGGGTCATGAGCGCACTCGACATCTTCTGCCTCTCGTCGCGCGCCGAGGGCTTTCCCAACGCGCTCGGCGAAGCGATGGCGTGCGAGACGCCTGCGGTGTCCACCGACTGCGGTGACGCGCGCATCGTCCTGGGCGATGACGCGCGCATCGCACCCGTCCAGGATGCGGCGGCGCTGGCCGAGCGCGTCATCACCGTGGCCACGCTCACCACGGCGCAGCGACGCGCCCTCGGCGCGCGCCAGCGCGAGCGCATCGTGCACGAATTCGACATTCACCAGGTCTGGAGCACCTACCTGGCCCTGTACAAAGACCTGGTCGGCGCCGCCGGCCCGGCCACTTGAGGACAAGACCCATGTGCGGCATTACCGGAACCCTGTCCATGTCGGGCGCCAGCCAGGACTCGCTGCTCGCCACCGCGAAGGCGATGTCGACCGCGCTGCGCCACCGCGGCCCCGATGACGAGGGCCAATGGGCTGATGCCGACAACGGCATAGCCATCGGACACCGCCGCCTGGCCATCGTGGACCTGACGCCGTTGGGCCACCAGCCCATGGTGTCGACCTGCGGCCGCTACGTGCTGGCCTTCAACGGCGAGATCTACAACCACCTCGCGCTGCGCGCCGAGATCGGCGCCTGGAACTGGCGCGGCCACTCGGACACCGAAACCATCCTCGCGTGCATCACGGTGCACGGCCTGCAGGCGACGCTGCCCAAACTGGTGGGCATGTTCGCGATCGCACTCTGGGACAGGGAGCAGCGCGAGCTCACGCTCGCACGCGACCGCATGGGCGAGAAGCCGCTCTACTGGGGGCACCTGCCCGGCGGCGACCTCGTCTTCGGGTCCGAGCTGAAGGCGCTGCGCGCCCATCCGCGCTGGCAGGGCGAGATCGACCGCGACGCGCTGGCGCTCTACATGCGCCACAACGCCATTCCCGCGCCCTACAGCATCTATCGCAGCATCAAGAAGCTGCGCCCCGGTGAGTGGCTGACCATCAAACGCGATGGTGCAACGCGCAGCGGCCTGTACTGGGACTGCATCGCGGCGGCGCGCAGCGGCCACGCAGCCCCACTCGATCTCGACGATGCGCAGGCCGTCGACGCGCTGGGCGACGTGCTCGGCGCCGCGGTGAAGGATCAGATGGTGGCCGACGTGCCTCTGGGCGCCTTCCTGTCCGGCGGCGTGGACTCCTCGCTGATCGCCGCGCTGATGTGCCGCCATGCCAGCGCGCCCGTCCGCACCTTCACCATCGGCTTCTCCGAATCCGCCTACAACGAAGCTCACCATGCGAAGGCGGTCGCGGCCCATCTGGGCACCGACCACACGGAGCTGTATGTCAGCCCGCAGGATGCGCTGGCCGTCATTCCGAAGCTGCCCGCCATCTACGACGAGCCTTTTGCCGACTCCTCGCAGATTCCGACCTTCCTCGTCGCGGAGATGGCGCGACGCCACGTGACCGTCGCCCTGTCGGGCGACGCTGGCGACGAGCTGTTCGCGGGCTACAACCGCTACCTGCTCGCCGACCGGATCTGGCACCGCCTCGAGCGCCTGCCTGTGGCCGTGCGACGGGTCGCCGCCAAAGCGGCCCTGAGCCTGAGCCCGGGCGTGTGGAGCGCCCTGGGAGGCCTCGTACCCGCTGGGCGGGCGCATGGCAACATTGGCGACAAGGTGCACAAGTTTGCTCGGACGGTGCTGCCCGCGCAGACGCAGGCCGAGATGTACCGTGCGCTGGTTTCGCACTGGGACGAGCCCGCGCGCATCGTGCTGGGCGCCAGCGAACCGCCGACGCTGCTGCAACTCGAGCGCGGGTCGTTTGCAGGCTTCTCCGACATCGAATACATGAGCCTGCTCGACCAGATCACCTATCTGCCGGACGACATCCTGGTCAAGGTTGACCGGGCCGCCATGGCCACCAGCCTCGAGACCCGCGCGCCCCTGCTCGACCACCGCGTGGTCGAGTTCGCCTGGCGCGTGCCCATGCATCAGAAGATCCGTGCCGGCAAGGGCAAGTGGCTGATGCGCGAGCTGCTGTACCGCGATGTGCCGCGCGAACTCATAGAGCGCCCCAAGCAGGGCTTCGCCGTGCCGCTGGACGCCTGGCTGCGCGGGCCGCTGCGCGACTGGGCGGCCGACCTCATCGAGCCCCGCGCGCTGCACCGCGCCGGCCTGTTCGACGTCGCCGAGGTTCAGCGCCGCTGGCAGGAACACCTGAGCGGGAAACGCAACTGGCATTACCAGATCTGGGACGTGCTGATGTTCCAGGCCTGGCATCGCGAGATGAACGGCGATGCCGGATCCGAGCGATTCGGGGCCAGCCCGGCCCCTGCGGAGGCCTGCGCCGCGTGAAGATCGCCATCATTGCCAACTCCGCCTGGTATCTGCACAACTTCCGGCTCAACCTGGCCCGGGATCTGCGGCAGGCGGGCCACCAGGTGCTGTTCATCAGCCCGGTGGATGCCTACACGGACAAGCTGCAGGCCGCCGGCTTCGAACACCTGAGCTGGGACGTCGCCAGCGCCGGCATGAACCCGCTGGCCGAGCTGGGCTCGGTGTGGCGGCTGCGCAAGCTCCTCGTGAACCAGGGCATAGACGCGCTGCTGGCCTACACCCCCAAGGCCAACATCTACAGCGGCCTCGCGCTGTGGGGCCAGAAGACGCTGTTCCTGCCCAACATCTCCGGGCTGGGGCGGGCCTTCATCCAGCCCTCGGCCATCACCTTGCTGGTCGTGCAGCTGTACCGCCTGGCGCTGCGGCAGGCCCATCGCGTCATCTTCCAGAACATGGACGACCTCGGCGTGTTCACGGCCCGCGGCGTGATCTCGCGCGGCCAGGCCGTCCGCGTGCCCGGCTCCGGCGTCGACCTGCAGCGCTTCACGCCCTCGGAACGCCCGCCCAGCGCGGCGCCGCAGACGCATTTCCTGTTCGTGGGCCGACTGCTCAGGGACAAGGGCGCCGTCGAGTTCGCCGAAGCCGCACGGGCGCTGAAGCGCGAGCATCCCGGCCTGCGCTTCACGATGCTCGGCTCGTCCACCTCCGACAACCCCACCGCCGTCAGCGCCACGCAGCTGCGCGAATGGAAGGCCGCCGGCCTCGTCGAGCACCAGGAGCATCTGGACGACGTGCGCCCGCTGCTCGACGCCGCCGATTGCGTGGTGCTGCCGTCCTACCGCGAGGGCGTGCCGCGCAGCCTGCTGGAGGCCGCGGCGATGGCCAAGCCCCTGGTGACCACCGACGCGCCCGGCTGCCGCGACACCGTCATCGACGGCGACAACGGCTATCTGTGCCAGCCCCGTTCGGTCGAATCGCTGGCACAGGCGATGCGTCGCTTCGTCGAACTCGGCGCCGACGAGAAGCGCACGATGGGCCGCCGCAGCCGCATGCTGGCCGAGAGCGTGTTCGACGAGCGCCTGGTGATCGACCAGTACATGCGGCTGCTCAGCCACCCCACACCGCCGCCGGTGGCGCCGCAGGGCGGCCTTGCGCCGGTGCGCCGCCATGTCGAGGGGCTGCCCACCGTGCACGTGCTGCTGGCCACCTATTGCGGCGAGGCCTGGCTGGACGACCAGCTCGACACCTTGCTCGGCCAGCAAGGTGTCAACCTGACGGTCACCGCAGGCGACGACGCCTCCAGCGACGGCACCCTGCAGGCCCTGCATCGCCGTGCCGCCACGGATCCGCGCCTCACCGTCACCGCCAGCGACAGGCGGCTGGGCTCGGCGGCCGCCAACTTCTATCACCTGCTCAAGCGCTTCGCCCGCAGCAGCACGGCCGACTACATCGCGCTGGCCGACCACGACGACGTCTGGGAGCCCAACAAGCTGGCCCGCCACATCGCGCTGGCGCGCAGCCAGGGCGCCGCCGGCGTCTCCTCCGACGTCATCGCGTTCTGGCCCAACGGGCGCCGCAAGTACATCCGCAAGTCCCACGCCCAGCGGCGCTGGGACCATCTCTTCGAGCCGCCCGGGCCGGGCTGCACCTTCCTGATGACGCGCGCCTTCGCCTGCGAATGCGCGGACTGGATCGAGCAGCTGGAGCGCAGCGGCATCGGGCCGCTGTCCAAGCACGACTGGTTCATCTACCTCGTCGCCCGCTCCAGCGGCTACCGCTGGCACGTCGAGAACGCCAGCAGCATGTTCTACCGCCAGCACCCGCACAACGAGGTGGGTGCCAACGCCGGCGCCAAGGCGGCGCTGCTGCGCCTGCGCGAGCTGGCCCGTGGCGGCTACCACCAGCAGATCCGGCATGCCATCCACGTCTCGCGCATCGTCGCCGGACAGCGCGGGCAGCCCTTGCCGCCGGCCCACCTGAACGCACTGCAGCTGCTGCGCCACGGCCGGCGCCGCCGGCACGAGGCGCTGATCCTGGCGCTGTTCTCCCCGTTTGGCATCCGCGCCAGCGCATGACCACGTCGCCTCCCTCCGACAGCCGCCCCTCGCTCTGGCAGCGCGCGCTGCGCCGGCTCGGCCGTACGCTGGACTACCGCTGCCTGCACTGGCACCGGCTGGGCGAGCACCAGCAGGCCGACTACCTGCGCCGCCTGTTCGAGCTGCTGGACATCGACCTGGTCATCGATGTCGGGGCCAACCGCGGACAGTACGCCGACTTCATCCGCAGGCGCGTGGGCTATCGCGGCGCGCTGCTGAGCTTCGAACCGATTCCGTCGCTGGCCCAAGAACTGGCGCAGCGCGCCGCCGGCGACCCGAACTGGCGCGTCCGCGCCACCGCGCTGGGCGCCTGCGCGCAGACCCGCCCCTTCCACGTCGCGCAGAGCTCGCCCATGAGTTCGTTGCTGGCGCCCTCGGCTCGGGCGACGTCGCGGCTCGCCGCCTTCAACACCGTGCAGCAGACGCTGGACGTCGACGTCGAGACGCTGGATGCCGCGCTGGCCGACTTCCCGCATTGCCGCAACCTCTACCTCAAGCTCGACGTGCAGGGCTACGAACGCCAGGTGCTGGACGGCGCGACGGCCAGCCTGCCGCGCCTCGCCGCCATGCAGGCCGAGCTCAGCGTCGTGCCGCTGTACGAAGGCCAGCCCCATTACCTCGACCTGCTGGGCCACCTCGAGTCGCTGGGCTACCTTCCGTCGCTGATCCCCGCCCACAACCCCGAGCACTTTCCGCTGCTCATCGATTTCGACTGTCACCTCGTCCGCCGCGAGCGCCTTGCCGATCTGGGTGCCTTGAACCGTGCCTGACGTCCATCTCTTTGCGCCGCCGGCCCAGCTCAATGACGCGACGCGCCACTACGTCGCCAGCCTGGCCGGCGCGCTCGCCGAGCTCGGCCGCCCCCTGACGCACACGCCGGACCTGGCCGACATCCCGCCGCGCGCGGACGTGCTGACCCTCGAATGCAAGAGCGCCGCCCGGCTCGGCCTGCACCGTCCCCGGGCACGGCTCTGGCAGTGGCTGCAGGGGCTGTACCCGGAGGAAGCACGCTGGCAATTCGACAGCCGGCTGCGCGAGTTCGCCTGGAACCGGCTGGAGGCCTGGACGTTGCGGCGCAGCCAGGGGGCGCTGATGGTCTCGCAGGCCATGCAGCAGCATTACGCCGCCAAGTATCCCGGGCTGCGGCTGGACAGCGCCGTCATGCCCTGCGTCAATGCCACGCTGGCACCCGACGCCTTCCACGTGCCAGGCAAGTACACGCGGCCCGCCTTCGTCTACGCCGGCGGCCTGCAGCGCTGGCAATGCATGGACGCCACGCTCGCCGCCTTCGCCGCCATCCAGGCCCGCTTGCCCGAGGCCACATTGACGCTGCTGACGGCCGACCGAGAGCAGGCCTGCGCCCGGGTCAGGCAGCTGGGCACGCCCGCCACCACCATCGCCTATGTGCCGGCTGCGGAACTGCCGCGAGCGCTCGCCGCCTTCAAGTACGGCTTCATGCTGCGGGAGGACCATGTCGTCAACCGCGTCGCGACGCCCACCAAGGTCTCGAGCTACATGGCCGCGGGCGTCATCCCGGTCATGACACGCGCCGCGCAGGATTTCGCGCAGCGCCTCGCGCCCACCGCCCCCATCGTCTGGCTCGACGGCCTCGACGCCGCCCACATCCAGCAGCGGGTGCTGGCTCAGGAAGCCTGCGCACTCGATGCCGCAACGGTGCTGACCGCCTACCGCGCCGCCTTCGAGCGCTACCTTGACCATGCGGCCTACCGGCCCGTGCTGCGCGACTTCTTCCTGCGCACCGGCCTGGCGGCCGCCTGACGACGGCCATGCTGCGCGAACTGATGTCCCGCTCGGCCTGGCTGACCGCCGGCAGCGTCGTCGGCCGCCTCGCGCCCTACGCGGTGCTGATCGCGCTCGGCCGGCGGCTGGACGCGGTGGGCTTTGCGTCACTGTCCATCGCCTTCGCCTGGGCCTCGGTGGCGGCCAGCCTCGCCACCGCCGCGCTGGGCACGGTCAGCACGCAACGGCTGGCTGCCGACGCCGGCCCCGCGCGGCGCATGCTGGCGCTGCGCGCGCTGCGCCACGGCGCCGCCTGGGCCGGCCTGCTGACCCTGGTCGTCGCCGCCCTCGGTGCCCCTGCCGCCGGCCGCGCCTTCGGCCATCACCTCGACCTCGCCGCCTTCTGGCCGGCCCTGGTGCATGGCCTGGCCTGGTCGCTGACGCTGCTGGTAGGCGCCATGCTCAACGGCCTGCATGCCGTGCGGCGCTCGGCCCTGCTGCAAGGGGCGGGAGGCCTGGGCCAGGCATTGGGCATGGGTGCCGGCTTCGCTGTGGGGCACGACCTCGCGGCCTCGCTGTGGGGGCTGGCCCTGGGCAGTGCCGCGGCGCTCGCGCTGGGACTGGCCCTGCTGCACCGCGCCCTGCCGGCACCGGGGCCGGCGCCCCTGCCTGCGCCCGCGCACGCCGGCCTGGACGTGTTCTGGAACACCATCGCCAATGCCACCGTGACGCCCGTCGCCTTCGCCGCCGCGGCCCTGATCACCCGCCACGGCGCCCCGCCGGGCGACCTGGCGCAGTACCAGGCGCTGGAGCAGATCCACCAGTTGCTGCTCTACCTCCCCGGCCTGGTGGGCCAGGCCTTGCTGCCCTTGCTGGCCGCGCACGACCGCCGCGCGCAGGCGCAGCGCACGCTGCGGCCCTGGGTCTATCGCAGCGCCGCGGCCGGGCTGGTGGTGGCGGCCCTGATCGGCTGGCAACCCCAATGGCTGCTCAACGCCATCGGCAACCCGGCACTGACCGACCTCTGGGCCACGCGCTGGATGCTGTGCAATGCCAGCCTGGCGCTGTCGCTCAGCCTGCTTCACAACGACCTGATGGCGCGCAGGCTCTATGCTCCGGCCGCCCTGCTCAGCCTGTCGTGGGCGCTCGTGTTCCTGGGTCTGGGCAGCACGCTGGGCGGCGTCGCCGGCATGCAGGCGGGCCGCTTCGTCGCCTCGCTGCTGCTGTTCGCCGCCGTCTGCGCCATCACCTCGCGCCCTCCCCCATCCGCATGACCCGCCTCCGCATCCTCACCGTCGTCGGCACCCGGCCCGAGGCCATCAAGCTCGCGCCGCTGGTCCAGCGCCTCCAGGCCCACCCGGACGTGGAGCACCTGCTCTGCGCCACCGGCCAGCACCGGCAGATGCTGGGCCAGGCCCTGCAGGTCTTCGGACTGACGCCGGACGAGAACCTGGCACTGATGCAGGAGCAGCCCGACCTGAACCAGCTCACGGCCGGCACGCTGACGGGCATGGGCCAGCTCATCGCCCGCGCACAACCCGACCGCATCGTCGTGCAAGGCGACACGGCGACCGCGTTCGCCGCCGGCCTCGCGGCCTTCCATGCACGGCGACCACTGGCCCATGTGGAGGCCGGGCTGCGCACCGGCCTGCGCCACTCGCCCTGGCCCGAGGAGGTCTATCGCCGCAGCCTGTCGCTGCTGGCCGACCTGCATTTCGCGCCCACGGCCCGGGCGGCCGCCCAGTTGCGCAGCGAGGGCGTGGACGGCGCCTCCATCCACGTCACCGGCAACACCGTCATTGACGCGCTGCAATGGGTGTGCCGCCGCCCTGACCTCGACGAGCGGCTCGCGCAAGCCCTGGGCCCCGCGGTGTGGGCCGAGCTGGCGCAGGGCCGGCGCCTGATCCTCGTCACGGGGCACCGGCGCGAGAACCTCGACCACGGCCTGGCCGCCACCTGCGCCGCGTTGCGGCAGCTGGCCGCACGTGGCGACGTGGACATCGTCTTCCCCGTGCACTTCAACCCCCGCGTACGCGAAACCGTCGCCACGCTGCTGGCCGGCACGCCGCGCGTCCATCTGGTCGAGCCGCTGGACTACCTCGGCTTCGTCGCGCTGATGCGCCGCTGCCATCACATCATCACCGACAGCGGTGGCATTCAGGAGGAAGCCCCGGGCCTCGCCAAGCCCGTGCTCGTGACCCGCGACACCACCGAGCGCCCCGAAGCCATCGAGGCCGGCACCGCCCAGCTGATCGGGCAGCAGACGGCGCCGCTGGTGGCGGCCAGCAACCGACTGCTCGACGACCCGGCCGCCTACGCGGCCATGGCCACGGCCCGCCACCCCTTCGGCGACGGCCACGCCAGCGAGCGCATCTTGCAGGCCCTGCTGCAGGCGCCGGCCCACCGATGACGCCACACTACACACTGATCACACCGCGGCTGGACGCGACCGGCCCCTGCAATGTCGCCGCCGAACTCGCGCAGGCCGCGCTGGCGCGCGGCTGGCGGGTGAGCTGGCTCTATCTCTCGCCCGGCCCCGGCCGCCCCGACCTCGCCGGCTTGCACGAGGTGCGGCGCTTCCGACTTGCCGACTGCTGGCAGCTGCACGGCCTGGTCCACACCCATTGCCTGCGCCCCGACCTGCTGGGCGCGCTGCTGGCCGGCTCGCCCCGGCGCACCGTCATCACGACGGTCCACAACAACTTCCTGGCCGACCTTCGCCATGGCTACGCCGCCTGGAAGGTCGGGCTGGCCTGGACGCTGTGGCGCCGGGCCGTCGCGCGGCTAGACCGGCGCTTCTGCGTCTCCCGCGCCAGCCAGCGGCACTACGCGCGTCTGGCGCCCGAGCTGCGGTTCGACGTGGCCTACAACTTCCGCGCGCCGACCGCGGCGGCCGAGCTGGCCGCGCCCGTTGCTTCCTGGCTGGCCGCCCAGCGTGCCGCCGGACGCACGGTGCTGGCCTTTGTCGGCACGCTGTCCACGCTGAAGAACGTCGCCGCCCTGCTGCAGGCCCTCTCCGCCGCCCCGGGGCTGGCGCTGATCCTCTGTGGCGATGGCCCGCTGCGCGCCGCGCTGGCGGCCGCGGCCGCCGGCCTCGGTGAACGCGTCTGTTTCGCCGGCCATGTGGCCCAGCCCGGGCCCGTGCTCGAACAGGTCGACGCGCTGGTGCTGCCCTCGCTGACCGAGGGCCTGCCCCTGGTCGTCGTCGAGGCGCTGCGCGCCGGCTGCCCCAGCCTGCTGTCCAACATCGCGGTGCACCGGGAGCTCGCCGCGCTGGGCGCCGGCCTGACCTTCGACCATCGCCGCTTCACCGATTTCCCTGCGCGGCTGGACGCCTTGCTCGGCCGCGCCACGCCCGAGCACCGGGCCGGGCTGAAGCGGCTATGGGACACTCGCTTCTCGCCTGCGGCCGGGTTCGCCCCCTACGCCGCACTCGCCCGCTGACGCCCATGCCCTACGCCTACCAAGCCCTGGACAGCCAGGGCCGCCTGCAAAAGGGCGACCTCGATGCCGCCACCGAAGACGAAGCCGTTCAGGCCCTGGCCCGGCAAGGCCTCAGCCCCGTCGAGCTGAAGCCGCTGCGTGCGCGCCGCACGGCGCAGGGCCGCCGGACCCGCCGCGAGAAGCCGCGCGTCGCCACCATGCTGCTCGTGCGTGAACTCGCGTCGCTGCTGCAGGCCGGCGTCACGCTGGAGGAGTCGCTGCGCACGCTGCTGGACGGCCGCCGCGACAGTCCCCAGGGCGAACCGCTCACCGCCGTGCTGACCGCCGTGCTGGCGGGCGAGCGCTTCTCCGCCGCGCTGCAGCAGCAGGCCCAGTCGCCGGCCCTGCCGCTGCCGCCCTATGTGCTGGCATTGGTCGCGGCCGGCGAATCCACCGGCGACCTGCCCGCTGCGCTGACCCGCGCCGCCGAACAGCTGGACTTCGACGAGCAGATCCGCGCCGAGACCTCCGAGGCCCTGGTCTACCCCAGCATCCTGATCGGGGCCGGCGTCTCGGCCGTGCTGTTCGTGTTCTCCTTCGTCGTGCCGCGCTTCTCCAGCCTGCTGGCCGGCAAGAACGTCGAACTGCCCTGGCTGTCGGCCGCCGTGCTGACCGTCGGCACCTTCTTCAACGAGCATGTCGTCGCCGTGCTGCTCGGCCTCGCCGCGGCCGTCGGCATCGGTATCGCGGTGCGCCGTGCACTGGGGCCGCAGCGCATCCGCAGCATGCTGTCGAGATGGCCCATGCTGGGCCCCTGGCTGCACCAGCAGGAGCTGTCGCGCTGGACCGGCATGCTCGCGCTGATGCTGCAAAGCCGAGTGCCCATCCTGACGGCACTCGACCTCACCGCCGCGGCCGTCGGCCTGCCCGATGTGCGGCAGGGCCTGCGCGAATGCCTTGCCGACATCGGCCGGGGCGAGCCGCTGTCGCGCTCGCTGCAGGAGCGTCAGTTGCTGCCCGCCACGGCACTCAGCATGGTGCGGGTCGGCGAGCGCACCGGCCAGTTGGGCCAGATGATGGGCCACGTCGCCGCCTACTCCCTGGAAGCCAACCGCAGCACGCGGCGCCGCCTGGTCGCGCTGATCGAGCCGGCGGCCATTCTGGTGCTGGGCGGTATCATCGCGCTCGTCGTCGTGGGCGTCGTGCTGGCCCTCACGTCCCTGTCCGAAGTCAAGTTCTGAACCATGTCCAACCAGCCCCGCCGCGCCCGCGGCTTCACGCTGCTCGAAATGCTGGTGGTCCTCGTGATCATCGGCTTGGTCGCCGGCCTCGTCGGCCCGCGCCTCTTCGCCAAGGTCGACTCCTCCAAGGTGCAGACCGCCGGGGTCCAGATCAAGCTGCTGCGCGGCGCCGTCGAGTCCCTGCGCATGGACATCGGCAGCTATCCGACGAGCGAGCAGGGCCTGGACATGCTCGTCACGCCGCCCACCGACCCCAAGCTGCGCGAACGCTGGAAGGGCCCCTACCTCGACGAGGCCGTGCCGCTGGACCCCTGGAACAACCCCTACCAGTACCGCGTGCCGGGCGAGGACGGCCGGCCCTTCTCCATCATCTCGCTGGGCGCCGACGGCAAGACCGGCGGCGAGGGCATCGATGCGGACATCGGCCTCGCCAAGAAGCCGGGCACCGACGCCCAGAACTGACCCACCCCGATGCCTAGGAGCCAGGGCGGCTTCACGCTGATCGAAGTCGTCGTCGCGCTCACCATCATCGGCCTCGTCACCGCTGTCGCCGTGCCGGCCATGGCGCGGCGGCTGGACGCCGCCTACCGTAGCGCCGACCTGGCCCAGATCGTCGGCAGCGCCCGGCTGCTGCCGGTGCGCGCCGCCGCGATGGGCGCGGAGATCAAGCTCGACGCCGCCGGCCTCGCCCGCCCCATGGCCGATGGCCAGCCGCCGCTGGACCTGCCTCCGGGGTGGACGCTGGCCCCGCAGGGCGAGCCTCCCCAGCTGGGCCGGGCGGGCATCTGCACCGAGGGCAATCTGCTGCTGACGGCGCCCGCACCCGTGCAGAGCTGGCGGCTGCACTTCGATGCACTCAGTTGCGCGCTGCAAGTCGTCCCGCTGGAGGGTGGCGCATGAGGAGCCCCGCCCGCCGGCCGCGCGGCATCGCGCTGCTGGAAGTCATCGTCGCCCTGGTCATCGTCGCCACCTTCGGCGCCGCGCTCTTCAGCTGGGCGGGCCAGACCTACCGCACCGCCAACCGCGCCGTCGAACTGCTCGACGAGGCCGAGATCGAACGCAACCTGATCGAGCTCAGCCAGGCCATCAACCCGGCGCGTCAGCCCCAGGGCAAGCTGCAGACCGAGCTCTACGTCTACGACTGGCAATCCCAGCCGCTGCGCGCCCCTGTGGACCAGGTCCGGCACCCGATGGGCATCAGCCCCTACCAGGTCGGGCTCTACAAGCTCAATCTGCGTGTGCTGCGCCGGGCCGACCAGAGCCTCGTGCTGCAGCGCGACCTGCAGGTGGCGGGGCAGCTGCAGGCACGCATGCGCTCATCCAGCCCGTTCGGCATCGGCGCCCCATGAGTCTCAGCCGCCAGCTCGGACTCTCGCTGCTCGAAGTGCTGGTCACCGTGACCATCTTCGCGATGCTGTTTGCCGTCCTCACCATGGGCTGGCACCAGTCCATGAACGCCCAGGCCAAGCTGGGAGATGCAGCCGAGCACGCCCGCACCCACCAGCAACTGGCCCTCGTGCTGCGCCAGCTCATCAGCGAGGCCCTAGTCCCCGACCACCAGGCGGGCACCGAGTTCAACGCCGATGACAAGGGCTTCGTCGCCGAGACCACGACCTCGCTGCTGGCCAGCATAGGCGCCGCGCCGCTGCCGGTTTCCGTGAAGCTGGAAACCACGGCCGACGGCAAGCGCCTGCAGATCAGCCATGGCGACGCCGCCAGCCGCCCCCTGCCCTGGCGCTTCAGCCAGGCCCGCTGGCGCTACCTCGACCATGCCGGTGAATGGCACGACGCCTGGCCACCGCCACCGGCCCAGCTCGGCATGCCGCTGCCGCTGGAGCGCGACAGCTATCTGCCCGCACTCGTCGCTTTCTCGTACACCGTCGCCGGCGAGAGCCGCGGCCACGAGTTGCTCGCTGCACCACGCGCGTCCAGCTGGCGCCTCGGCGAACCCACCTCGCCGCTGATCGGCGTCGGCGCCCCATGAAGCCGCGCTCCGCCTCAGGCGGCTTCGTGCTGCCCGTCACCGTGGCCATCCTGGCGCTGATTTCGGTCGGCATCATGATGATGGCCCACCGCAGCGATGAACTGCGCCGCCTGGTGCTGACCATAGAGGCCGACCGCGTCGCCACCCGCCAGGTCGCCGAGGCCAGCGCCGAGGCTCTCTTCCTCAGCAGCGCGCTCTACCGGCGCGGCGACAGCATGGGCGCCATCAAGCTGGATGGCCGGCCCTACCTCAGCCGCTCCGGCGCCGTCGTCCGCTACACGGATACCGGCGCGCTGCTGGGCCTGCGCCGTGCGCCGCGCCAGGACGTCTACCAGCTGCTGGTCGCGCTGGGCCTCACCGACCACAGCCAGATCGACCGGCTGACCGATGTGCTGCTCGACTACGTCGACAAGGACGATCTGGAGCGGCTCAACGGCGCCGAAGCCCCCGATTACCTCGCCGCCAAGCTCCCGCCGCCACGCAACGACCGCCTGCTCACGCCAACCGAGCTGCGCCGGCTCGTCGGCTGGCGCGACCTGCCCCAGGACTTCCTGGAGCGTTTCATCGCCCACGTCCACACCGGCCCCGTGCGCTCGGTCAACCGTTACACCGTCCAGGCCCCGGTGCTGTCCGCCATTGCCGGGCTCGAAGCCAGCGTGGCCGACGAGCTCGTGAAGGCCCGTGCGCCAGGCGCCCCGCTGAACACCGACGCCCTGCCCACCAACGTCGAAGCCAGCTTCCTCGCCGCGGGCCGCTACATCACCGTGCCGTCCAACGAGCTGTTGGTCACAATCTGCCCCTCGCGCGTCGACTGGTGCCAGCATCTGTCGGCGTCCAGCACCGCCGAGAGCGCCTTCACGCCCTGGCACGTCAACTACAGCTACCGCCTGCCGCGGCGACAGCCGCTGCCCGAAACCTCGCAACTTCCACCGCTACCCGACCAGTTGCCCGACACTCCGCCGCCACCGCTGTGGTCCCCGTTCGGCAACACCCTGCCCGGCCCCTCATCCACGCCCTGACCCCCTTGTGAAGCGAATGCTCGCCCGTCCCAGCCTCGTTCCCATCGAGCGCAGCCAACTGCGCCATGTGACGCTCAAGCTCCCGCCGCTCAAGGGCCGGGCACTGCAGTCCGCCGTGCGCCTGCAGCTGCTGCCTTACGTTCCGGCCGGCGCGCGCCTGGCCTTCGCCTACCGCCAGCAGGGCGACGGCCAGCTGCAGGCATGGCTGTGGCAGCCCGCCGCCGAAGTCCAGCCCCGCGAACTGCGCCAGCACTGGCCTCAACCCCTGCTGGAACAAGCCGGCCAGGGCCTGCGCCTGCTGGCCCGGGGCGCCGGCAGCGAGGGCCAGTACTGGGTCGACGGCGAGTTGCAGCTGACCCGCTGGTGGCCGGCCATCCCCAGCGAGCAGGACTGGGCCCTCTTCGTGCGCGCCGCCGGCCTGCAGCCCGACGATCATCCCCGCCCCCTACCCGGCTCGCCGGTCGAGCTCGGCTCGCCCCCGCAGCATTGGCAGCGGGGCGACAACCTGCCCGCCCCGGACGCCTGGGCCGGCTGGCGCTGGCAGGCTGCCGTGTTGCTGCTGGGCGGCCTGGTCGCCTTCGGCCTCGGCGCCCACCTGCAGACCCTGCAGCAATTGCGCGACGACCAGGCCCTGCTCACCCAGCTGCGCAGCGAGCGCGAGCAGGCACTCGGCCAGCGCAGCCGCTACCTGGCCCTGCGTGACGACTTCGACGCCCTGCGCGCGCTCGCCCCCCGCAACTCGCAGCTCGAACTGCTGGACCAGGTCGTCTCCAGCGGCATCCTCGCCGCGGAGCCCACCGTGCCCGCCCCGGCCGCGTCCGGCACGGCGGCCAGCCCCGCCGGCAACGCCATCACGGCGCCGCCGCCCAACGCGCCAGTCACGGCGCCGGCCGCGCCCAGCCTGGCCGAATGGGACTACCGCAACAGCCAGCTCAAGCTCGCGCTGGACATCCCCGAAGGCCAGCTGGTCATGCTCGACATCACCCGGCGCGTCGAGCGGCTGCCAGGCTTCAGCGACGTGCGCATCGGCCTGGACTCCACCAACACCAGCCTCATCCTGAACATGCGCGTCGCCGCCCCATGAGCACGCTAGCCACCCAACTCTCCGCCCAGTGGCAGCAGTTGCGCGCCCAGCTGCGCCCCTCTCCCCAGAATCGCACGCTGTGGCTGCTGATCGGCATCGGCCTGCTGGCCGTGGCCGCCGAACTCGGCACCCGCGCCTGGGAGCATCAGCAGAAGCTGGACCGCGAGCTCGCCACGCTGCGCAAACGCGTCCAGGCCCTGCAGATCTCGGCCGACCGCGTCGACTGGACCCGGCTGGGCGACCAGCTGGGCGCGGCCCAGCAGGCCTTTCAGGACCAGCTCTGGCACGCCCCGTCGGAAGCCCAGGCCCAGGCCATGCTGCGCGACTGGCTCAGCAGCCTGCTGAAAGACGCCGAGGTCGTCCGCCCCACGCTGCGCCTGCAGCCCGTGCAGGCCACCGCCCCCGCCCAGGCCGCCTCCGCCGGCGAGCCTGCCGAGGTGACCAAACCGGCCGGCCTGGGCGCCCGCCTGGCCCGCGAGGCCGTGCGCGCCCGCGCGCAGATCAGCTTCGAGCTCACCCCGGGCGCCCTCGAAACGGTGCTGCAGCGCATCGAGCGCGGCGGGCAGCTCGCCAACGTCGACGCCATGTCGGTCTCCAAGCGCAGCCGCCGCGTCGAGATGAGCATCTCCATGCCCGTCATCATCGAAACCTCGGCTGCGGACAGCGCCACAGCAAAGGCCGCCAGCCGATGAACGCCCTGCTCACCCACCCGTTCGCCCGCCTCGCCGCGGCACTGCTCGCCTGGGCCGGCCTGGGCGCCCTCGGCTGGTGGTGGCATCGGCCCGCACCGCAGCCCCAGCTGGCGGCCACAGCCGCCCAGCCGCCGGCGCCGCCCGCGCTGCGCGGCCTGGCCGACCTGTCCCGCGACCCGCTCGCCTCCCGACTCCAGGCCCTGGACCCCTTCGCCCTCCAGCGCGCCGCCCCGGCACCGCTTCCCGGCGCCGCCACGGCGGCCGCCACTAGCGGCGACGACATCGTCTGGCGCTTCTCCGCCCTCACCCAGAATCACGGCCAGCGCCAGCTGCTGCTGACCGCCGCCGACCAGCCGCCGCTGCTGCTGAGCGCCGGCGACAAGCTGCCCAACGGCGAACGCATCAAATCCATAGACGCCAACAGCGTCCTGCTGCAGGACGCCAAAGGCCGCAAGCGCACCATCCAGTTGATCGAGCCATGACCAAGCCCGCCCCTCTCACGCCCCGTCCGCTGCCCCGAGGCCTGCTCGTCAAGGCCGTGGCCGCTGCGGTGGCGACCGCCCTTGGCGGCTGCCAGCACCTCACGTCCACCATCCTGCCCGAGCGTCCCGGCGAGCCCGCCGCACCGGCGTCGGTGCCGGAAGCCCCGGCGTCCGCCGCGGCCAGCACGCCCACCGCCGCCGCCACGCGCAGCGACACCCGTCTCTTCCAGACACCGGCCGCCCAGCCGACCACGCGCAGCGCCACGCGTGCCAACCCCGCCAACAGCAACCCGGCCGAACCCGACATCCAGGCCTCGGTCTCGCTGGAGCAACTGCCGCTGCCCGTCTTCATCGACACGGTCTACGCCACCATCCTCAAGCGCAACGTGTCGGTCGATCCGTCCATCGCGACCCGCAAGGAACTGGTCTCGCTGAAGTCCGGCAAGACGCTGTCCGCCGCGGCGCTGGCCGAAGCCACCCGCGCCCTGCTCAAGAGCTACGGCCTCGTCGTGACCGAGTTCGACAACCTCGTGCGTATCACGCCCGCAGGCGGCAACGCCGGCTACCTGCCCGAACTGCAGCGTGGCCGCGCCTCGCCCGACGTGCCGCAGTCGCTGCGCCCGGTCTTCTATATGGCCGAGCTCGAAAGCGTCAGCCCGGCCAACGTCAGCAACTGGCTCAAGACCTTGTTCGGCCAGCGCATCAGCGTGCAGGACGACCTCACCCGCCAGGCCGTGCTGATCAGCGGCCAGACCGACGACATCAGCGCCGCGCTCGAAGCCATCCAGGTGCTGGACCAGCCGCAGATGCGCGGCCGCAGCAGCGCCCGCATCGCGCCGTTGTACTGGTCGGCGGACGAACTCTCCAAGAAGCTCACCGAGATCCTGCAGGCACAGGGCTATAGCGTCGGCAACACCGGCAGCGCCCAGGCACCCGTCATCCTGCTGCCCATAGGCCCGCTGAACTCGGTCATCGTGTTCACCGCCTCGGAGCCGGTGCTCAATCACGTACTGCGCTGGGCCAACGAACTCGACCAGCCCGCCAGCGGTCGCGGCACGGCCGGCTACTTCACCTATGCCGTGCGCAACATGGACGCGGCCGAACTGGCCAAGACGCTGCAAGAGGTGATGAACCCGGCCGGCGCCACCGCCGGGGCAGTCAAGTCCCGCGTCGTCGTCAACGCCGCCAGCAACACCCTCATCATCCAGGGCAGCCCCACCGAATACCAGCAATGGTTCGGCCTGCTGCAGGAGCTGGACCGCCCGGCCCGCACCGCACTGGTCTCCGTCACGGTCGCCGAAGTCGCGCTGGACAACAGCGAGACCCTGGGCTTCAAGTGGATCCTCGACCAGTTCCGCCTCGGCGGCTTCAACGTCAACCTCAGCAGCCTCACCAGCACCGGCAGCAGCTCCGGCATGGTGGCCCAGATCAACAGCCGCACCAGCAGCACCAATGCGCTGCTGAATGCGCTGGCCGCCGCCAGCAAGGCCCGCATCCTCGCCAACCCCAGCATCCTTGCCCGCAACGGTGAAACCGCCTCCATCCAGGTCGGCCAGGACGTACCCATCATCACCCAGCAGCAGCAGGCCACCAACGGCACCGGCGTGCCGGGCGGCGGCTCCTCGGCCAATGTGCTGCAGACCATCCAGTACCGCAACGCCGGCGTCATCCTCAACGTCAAGCCGGTCATCCATGCGGGCGGGCGCATCGACCTCGACGTGAGCCAGGAGGTCTCGGCCGTCATCTCCACGGATACCGGCGTGCAAACCACGCCCACCTTCTCCAGCCGCAAGCTCACCACCAAGCTCTCGGTGGCCGACGGTACGACCGTGCTGCTGGGCGGGTTGATGCGCGAAGACAACACCGTCTCCGACAGCGGCATCCCGATGCTGAAGGACATCCCCGGCGTCGGCCACCTGTTCAAGAGCAGCACCGACCGCCGCATCCGCACCGAACTGGTCGTGCTCGTGACCCCCTATGTCATCAACGACGAGTTCGAGGCCCGCGCCATCACCGACGCCTTCCGCCGCCAGTTCAGCTGGGACAGCAGTGCGCCGCTGCAACACCTGCGCCCCGCGCAGGTCGACTCCGGCGCCCGCCCGCCGGAAGGCCTGCGCCCGGGTGACGCCACGGTCAGCAAGCCCTATGTGCTGCCGCCAGTCGGCGCCGAACGCCCTGCCGAACCGCGTGCCGACACCCCTGGCGTTGGTGCGCAGCAACAATCCGCTCGGGATTTTCCCGCAGGCAGCGGCACCCGACCGGCTCCCGGTCTCGACTCTTCCGCTAACGTCAGATCCCAAGCCGGTGCCCCTGCAGCGCCGGCCTCAGGCAGCCAGCCCCGACAACCCGGCGACAAGCCGGGCCCAGGAGCCGGCAAGCCCGTGGAAGACCCCCAGCTACTGAAGGAGCTCATGGATGCCGTGAATCGCAAGCGATGACCCCCAAACCTGCGGTGACTCGGTTGTGATGCGCACACACACGCTAAGACCGCAACCATCCCTTCAGGGGCTGAACAACCCCTCAGACAAACCCGACACCCACAACAAATCGCGTATTCCTTCCGGTTTCACCATTGCCGCACCATAGGCTGTGGATATACTGCTCGGTAGCTGTCACATCAACCAACGGTGCAGCGGCACGCCCGGCGAATAACCTAGGTGACCGGCGTGCTTGTTGAGGTGTCAACTTCAAACGTTCTCTTGATCGAGGAAATTTCAATGAAACAAAAGCTTCTTTCTGCACTGGTCGTGGCCGCTGTCGCTGGCATGGCTGCCAATGCCAACGCTGGTGTCATCCAGTCGTCCTACAAGAACTACGCTGCCGAAGTGTTCGGCGACAACACCGTTGTCCTGACCGCCCCGACCGTTGGTTACGCGCTGGCCCTGCCGCTGACCGGCACCGTCGCCAACCCCAACAGCTTCACCATCAGCTGGACGCTGTCGGGTGGCGCTGTCTGGGCCGCTGCTCCCGCTGCCGGCACCATCGTGCTGGCCCAGCCCGATGGCACGGTGACGCCTGCCAACTTCTCGGTCGCCACGCCCACGCTGAGCGCTGACGGCACCACGCTGAGCGCCACCATCACGGTGACGTCCAACTACACCGTCGGCTCGCAAGTCGTGCTGGGCGGTGGCGGTGCTGTGACCATCACCAAGATCGGCACGGTCCTGGGCGCTCCCGCCCTGGGCAGCGATGGTTGCGCCGACGGCGTTGCCTCGGTCAACGTGACCGCCAAGCTGACCAACGCGGCTGGCACCGAGTTCGACTCCAACTTCAACCTGGCTCCGCTGCTGAACACGACCCCCATCGTGCAATCGCGTCGCGCCCTGGAAGTCGTTGCGCTGAGCTCGTCCGCCTTCCCGCGCACGACGGCTGGCGCGCTGGACGCCGACATCGAGCAATCGAAGGTCGACGTGCTGCTGCCCTCCGCTGGCAAGAACTTCCTGAACTCGCCGGTCGACATCACCAACAGCACCAGCACGATCAACCTGGGCCAGATCATCGTCCGTGATCGCGCCACCCTGTACGACCTGAACGGCACCAACGCCTACAGCGTCGGCACCGCTGGCTTCGGCACCAACCCCGCTGCCCCTGGTGACACCGCCGGTATCGTCTCGGCCAATGGCATCACCTTCAAGGTGGCTGGCAAGTTCGTCGCTGGCGGTACGCTGGCTGTTTACGCCAACACGGTTGCTGCTGCCGGCAACACGGTGGTGGCGGGCGCTCCCATCACTTCCACGGTCACGTTCAACACCGATCGCACGGAAGCAACCGTCACGGTGGCGGGCGGCGCCCTGACCGACGCAGCGTTCACGCAAGACGGCAACGGCGCCACGCCGACGGCCCGCCGCCTGAACATCCTGTACACGGTGCCTGGCAACGCCCAGATCCCTGTTGCCCAGTTCAAGATCACCAGCGGCTCGCTGGGCAAGATTGCAGCGGCTAAGGAAGCTCCGAACGCCGTCTGCCCGGGCAACCTCTACAACCTGGTCGCCAATGGCGTGCAGGTCGATGTCCGTAACTACGTGCCGGATGCCGCTGCCGCGCCGTCGGGTGGCTGGAAGAGCATCGTTCGCATCATCAACACCGACGAAGGCCAATCGGCTGACGTGACGGGCACGGTGCTGCATCGCAACGGTGACCTGGGTGCCTCGGCCCTGCTGGTGACCCTGAAGCCGCGTGAAGTGGTGTACATGCAAAGCGCCCAGATCGACGCCAAGCTGAACGCTGCTGCCACGGCCGCCGCCACCAGCTTCGGTGCCGACGACGTCGGCGCCAACGCCCGTCTGCGCCTGACCGCTGCCACCTCGTCGATCCGCGTGCAGAACTACCTGTACAACCCGGTGAACGGCAACTTCATCGAAGGTTCGTCGGCTCAAGGCGACGAAGGCCCGGCTCTGGCCGTGCGTGACTCGGTGAACAAGTAATCTCTCCCGAGATTGCATGTGAAACGGAGGGCTTCGGCCCTCCGTTTTTTTTCGCCCTAAGTTTTTGGATGCGCTGGCGCGGCGCCCAGAAGCGCAGCTCCAGCTACCCTGTTATCCCTTGGCCGGGAGGACACCGCCCGTTGGCGGACACGCCGGAACGGCGCTTACCGGATCAGCAAGTCCGTGAACGGTCCATCCACGCCCAGGCGCTGCCACACCGCGTCCAGGGCAGCCTCGGAGAGCGGCACGGGCCCTTCGTCCCCCTCCAGGTCGTGGAAGTGCGTGTAGCCCGCCTGCAGAATCGCCTGCTTGAGCGCCGCATAGGAGCCGCTGCGTTGCATGCCATAGGGCCAGAACTCGATCACCAGCGGCGGGCGCGCCCGCAGGTGACGTTCTCCCCCCTGCAGCACATAGCCCTCGAAGCCCTGGGTATCCATCCAGATCAGGCAGCCTTGCATGTCGTTGCCGTCGAGCTGGCTGTCCAGGCTTTCGCTGGCCACCGTGATGCGCTCGCGCCGCTCCTCGTCGAAGCGCCCGTCCTGAGCACCCATGCTGATGCGATGGTCGCCATAGTTGTCCTTGGACAGCTCGAAGGTCAGCCGCTCGCCGTCCCGTGCACCCAGGGCCAGATTGCGTGGCGTGATGCGGGACGCCAGCCCATTGAGGTGGATGTTCGCCGCCAGCAGCGAGAAGTTGAAGGGTTCCGGCTCGAAGGCCAGCGCCCGCTCGAACAGGCCGCGCTTGACCGCCGCGATGCAGATGCAGCCGATGTTGGCGCCGATATCCAGCAGCAGCTCGGGTTTGAACGTCGGCCCCAGCAGACGCATGACCTTCTGCAGCTTCTCGAAATCGAACTGCCCGGTCACGAACAGCTCGCGGGCAATGGCGCGGTCTCCGGACGACACGAGATAGGTTTCCGGCCCCTGCCGGCTGACCAGCAAGGCGCCGGCCGGCGCGGCGTCGAACACCGCCATGCGCCATGCCACGCTGCGTTGCAGGCCCGCCCAGTGCAGCGCCCGCGCGAGGGCGGTTGCCGCCACCCGCAAGGTCTTGCGCGCCAGGCGCCGAGGGGCCGCGTCAGCGGAGGTCGAAGCCGAACGGCTGGGGGCAGAAGTCATGCGATGGGTACGCTGGAGAGGGGAGCAGCGGGCCATTCTAGAAAGCCTGCGCAGCCATCCCCGCGAGCGACGGACGCCTCGGCCCGCCACCCCTATGATGCGGCCCGAGCCTCATTCCAACTCCCTGATTCATGCGCCTTGGTGAACTGCTGATCGAACGTGGCCTGCTGGATGCGGCAGGCCTTGCCCAGGCGCTGCAGCAGCAGAGCAGCAGCGCGGCCGGCCAAAGGCTGGGGTCCATCCTGGTGCGCCTGGGCCTGGTGTCGGAGCCCAGCCTGTATGCGGCGCTGTCACAGCAGCTGGGACTGCCGTTGTGGGACGCCAAGGAACAACCTGAGCGGCTGGAACAGGCCTTGATGCCCGCTGCCGCCGCCTCGCAGTTGCCGGCCGCGCTGGCGCGGCGCTGGAACGCGTTCACGGTGCCCGTCGAGGGTGCGCTGCTGCTGATCGCCCGCGACCCGCTGCTGCCCGAGCTGCAGGAGTTTGCCCAGGGCCTGGCCGGTGCACGCCCGCTGCAACCCTGGCTCGCGCAGAGCGCCGACATGGCGCGCGCGCTGGCCCAGATCCACAACGCCGCGGCACCTGCCGCCGCCGCGTCCAACGACCTGCGCCAGCTCGCTCAGGATGCGCCCATCGTCGAATTCGTCGCCACGATGCTGTCACGGGGCACGGACCAGCATGCGTCCGACATCCACATCGAGCCGGCCGAGGGCAGCTTCCACGTGCGCTACCGGGTGGACGGCCAGCTGCGGGCCACCGAGACGCATGCGCGCGAGCGCTTCGATGCGGTGGTGAGCCGCATCAAGCTGGTCAGCGGGCTGGACATTGCCGAGCGCCGCCTGCCGCAGGACGGTCGCTTCTCGACACGGGCCGCCGGCATCGAGACCGAGGTGCGGGTGTCGGTGATTCCATCCGTGCATGGCGAATCGGTGGTCATGCGCCTGCTGCCGAAGACGGCGCACCGGCGCTTCCGGCTGGATGCGCTGGGCTTCGAGCCCGATCACCTGGCGGCGCTGCAGACCTCGCTGGCCGAGCCGGACGGCATCATCCTCGTGACCGGCCCGACCGGTTCCGGCAAGAGCACGACGCTGTACGCGGCCCTCGCCGCGACGGACACGGCGGCGACACGGGTGCTGACGGTGGAGGATCCGGTGGAATACCAGCTGCCGGGTATCACGCAGTTCCAGGTGCAGTCGGACATCGGCTTCACCTTCCCGGCGGCACTGCGGGCCATTCTGCGGCACGACCCCGACACGGTGATGATCGGCGAGATCCGCGATCCGGAGACGGCGGGCATCGCCATCCAGGCTTCGCTGACCGGTCACAAGGTGCTGTCCACGCTGCACACCAACGATGCGCCGTCGGCCTTCGTGCGCCTGATCGATATCGGCGTCGAACCCTTCCTGCTGGCCGCCAGCGTGCGCACGGTGATTGCCCAGCGGCTGATACGCCGGCTGTGCCCCCATTGCGCCACGCCTTTGGCCCCGGCGAACCTGCCCGCCAATGTCCGCAGCCAGGCCGAAGCGCTGGGCCTGGCGGCCGCGGACTATGCCGGCCGCGAACCCCAGGGCTGCGCCGAATGCGACGACACGGGGTATCGAGGCCGCACGGGCGTGCATGAGGTGCTGGCCGTGACGCCTGGGCTGCGCGCAGCCCTGTCGGGCGGACGCATTTCCGACCATGAGGTCAGGCGGCATGCCCAGCCCGGCTTCCGCAATCTGTCGCAGGACGCGCTGCTACGATTCTGGCGCGGCCAGACCAGCCTCGCCGAGGTGCTGGCACTGGCCAGTAGCCAGGCCGAACTCCACGAGTCGGCCTGAAGACGCCTCCCCAACCGCTGCTTCGTGCAGCTCACTTCGATACTCATGCATCGCCAACTCTTGCCTTTTGTGCTGGCCGGCCTCACTGCGGGTTTCGGCAGCCAAACCGCTCTGGCCCAAGCCACTCCCAGCCCCGCCGCCTCTGCTGCATCGGCACCTGCGGTCGCTCAGCGGCAGGAATGGGAATTGCGCCGCCAGCACTTCCTGCAGACCCTCAAGCTGCTGCGGGAGAACGACGCGCTGGCGCGCCGCGATTTCGAGCGCCAGGTGCGCGCCTTCGAACAGCGGCCCTTCTCGTTGACGCCGCTGGAGGCGATGGACTACATCGGCGCCGTCTTCGTGCCGCAGGCCGGGGTCGAGAAGCTGCTGCCGCTGGTGGCCGCCCAGGCCGCACTGGGCCTGTATGACGTCGCCCGCTTCGGCAGCACGCTGGGCGAGGCGCACCTGGTGGATGTCGAGAGCTTCCTGCGCCTGCCCCTGAGCTGGGGCGGCCCCGAGCAGACGGAGAAGTCCCGCGCCTTCCTGCGCGACAACCCGGAGCGCGCTGCCCAACTCGTGCAGCAGGGGCTGGCCCTGGCCAACGGCGAACGCATCGGGCCCATGTACGACCCGCGCTGGGTGAGCGCGCTGGGCCGCTGCGCGCCGGAGATCGCCGCCAGCTGCCCGCAACCACGCGACATGCCGGCGGCGGAATGGGACGATGTGTGGGACAAGGTCAAGCAGCGCGTGACGGCCTACTACCGGGTCGAATCCAAGCCGGCTCCCGCCGCTGCGCCCCCTGCGGCCGCCAGCGCCCCGGTGACGGCAACCCGCTGATCCCCGGGTTCAGCGCCGCTCGGCGGGCGTGTACTCGGGCAGCCACTGCTTCAGCTGGGCGCGCAGTTCGCCCTCGTCCAGCGCGGGTTTGGCCGTCTCGCCATTGACGGCCAGCCATTGCACGATGGCCGCACCGGCGGCGGCGTCACCGGCCGCGCCCAGCTGGGCCAGCCGCAGCGCGGCAAACGGCGTGGCCAAGGTCTTGTCGCCATCGGCCAGCAGTTCTTCGTAGAGCTTCTCGCCCGGCCGCAAGCCGGTGAACTCGACGCGGATCTGATCGAGGCCGTGGCCGGATAGCCGGATCATGTCGCGCGCCAGGTCGACGATCTTCACCGGCTCGCCCATGTCGAGCACGAACACCTGCCCGCTGCCGCCGATGGCCGCGGCCTGCACGACCAGCCGGGCCGCCTCGGGGATGGTCATGAAATAGCGGGTGATGTCCGGATGCGTCACGGTCACCGGCCCGCCGCGCGCGATCTGCTCCTTGAACTTCGGGATCACGCTGCCGCTGCTGCCCAGCACATTGCCGAAGCGCACGGCCATGAACTTCGTCGGACCGCCCCGGCCCGCCATATGGCTCACCACCAGTTCCGCGGCACGCTTGGTGGCGCCCATCACATTGGTCGGGTTGACCGCCTTGTCGGTGCTGATGAGCACGAATCGCTCCGCGCCCGTCTCGGCGGCGGCCAGGCAGACGTGATACGTGCCCATCGTGTTGTTGCGCAGCGCGACCCAGGCGTTCTCCTCTTCCATCAACGGCACATGCTTGTACGCGGCGGCGTGGAAGACGATCTGCGGCCGGTACTTGCCAAAGACGAAGCGCAGTTGCGGCAGGTCCTTCACATCGCCGATCAGCCGCACCAGCGACAGGTGCGGAAACTTCTCGCTGAGCTCCTGCTCTATCGTGTAGAGCGCCAGTTCGCTCAGTTCGTACAACACGATCTTCGACGGGCCATAGCGTGCCACCTGACGGCACAGCTCGGAGCCGATGGATCCGCCCGCGCCCGTGATCAGCACGACCTTGCCGTTCAGGCATTCGCTGATGCCGCCCTCGTCGAGCACGACCGGCTCGCGGCCCAGCAGGTCCTCGGGCTCGACGTCGCGCACCTGGTTCACGCTGCGGCCTGACAGCAGTTCGTCGCTACTGGGCACCGTCAACACGGGCAGGCCGGTCTGGCCGGCAAGCGCCAGCGCACGGCGGCGCGCAGCGGCGGATGCCGACGGCATGGCGATGATGATGTGGGTGATGCCGTGGACCCCGGCCTGGTCCTGCGCCCGCATCAGCGGGCCCAGCACGGGCAGGCCAGCGACGCGCCCGCCCTGCTTGGCCGGCGCATCGTCCAGGAAGCCCACGACCACCCAGCCCTGGTTGTGCTGGATGCCCGCCACCAGCAGCCGGCCGGCGTCGCCCGCCCCCATGACGAGCGCGCGCCGCTGCTCCTGCGCGCTGCCGCTGATGCGGCCGCGCATGTGCTCGTAGGTCATGCGGTAGCTCAACCGCATCATGGCCAGCAGCATCAGCGTGAAGAGGGGATGCAGCGCCAGCACCGCGCGCGGCACGCCATGCAGGTGCAGCATCAGCACGCCGGTCGCCGACACCAGCCCCGCGACGAGGCAGGCCAGCGCCAGGCGCTGTACCTCGCCGAACCCCGAGAAGCGCCAGATGCCCTTGGGCACGCGCAGCGCGAGCAGCGCCGCGGCATACACGGCCAGCACGCCAGCCAGGACCAGGCCGTCATAGCCCGGCCTGGCGCTGAACCAGCGCTCGAAGCCGAGCCGGAAGAGATAGGTGAACTGCCAGGACACCGCCACCACGGCGAGGTCCAGCAGCAGGCCCAGCCGCTCCCGGTGCGGACGCACGCGGGTGAGCAGCGCATCGAAACGTTGCCAATCCATAAGGCGATGATTGTCGGGGCTCAGCCGCGCAGCACCCGGCCCAGCGTGATCCAGATCAGGCGCAGATCGGCCGCCAGGCTGGCCGTCGCGGCGTAGTCAGCCGACAGCCTGAGCTTGGCCGGCAGGATGACCTCGCGGTACTCGCGCTCGGGGTCGGCGGCCGCGGCCAGCAGCTCGGCCTCGTGGCTGAAGGCCAGCGAGGCCGGATCGGTGATGCCGGGCCGCACGGCCAGCACGCGCTCGCGCAGCCCGGCCGGGTACAGCGCCACATACTTGGGCAGCTCGGGCCGCGGCCCCACCAGGCTCATCACGCCGCGCAGCACGTCCCAGAGCTGGGGCAGCTCGTCGAGCTTGGTCTGGCGCAGCACGCGGCCCGCGCGCGTGATGCGCGGGTCGGCCCCCACCGTGATGGCGGCGCCGGGCGCCACGCGCATGGTGCGGAACTTGTGGATGGTGAACGGCACGCCGAAGCGGCCCACGCGCGTCTGGCGGAACAGCGCCGGCCCCGGCGAGTCCAGCCTGACCCACAGCGCCACCAGCAACAGCAGCGGCGCCAGCAGCAGCAGGCCCAGCGCCGCGGCCAGGATGTCGAACAGGCGTTTGCCCACGCGCGCTCAGGCCAGCAGCCCGCGCACCGCGGCGATGACGCGCTCCACGTCCGCATCGCTCATGGCCGTGTACAGCGGCAGGCTGACCGTACGCTCGTAGACCTTCTGCGACTGCGGGAACTGCTCGGGCGTGAGGCCGTAGCGGTCGCGCCAGTAGGGGTGCAGGTGCAGCGGCACATAGTGCACGCTGCAGCCGATGCCGGCGGCGAACATGCCCTCGATGAAGGCGTCCCGCGTGATGCCGGCGTCGTCGGCCAGGCGGATCGCGTAGAGGTGCCAGGAATGCGTGTCGCCCTCGGGCGCGTCCGGCGGCAGGATCAGCGGCAGGTCGGCGAAGGCCTCGTGATAACGCATCGCGATCCGCTCGCGGCGCGCCTGGAAGGCCGGCAGGCGCTTGAGCTGGTGCAGGCCCAGGGCCGCGGCGATGTCGGTCAGGTTGTACTTGAAGCCCGGCGCGACGATCTCGTAATACCAGCTGGGCACCTTGGCCGTGAAGCGGTCGAAGGCGTCGCGGCTCATGCCGTGCAGTCGCATCACGCGGGCGCGCTTGGCCAGCTCGGGATTGCGCGTGACCAGCATGCCGCCCTCGCCCGTCGTCATGGTCTTGTTGGCGTAGAAGCTGAACACCGTGGCGTCGCTGCCCAGCGTGCCGATCAACTCCTTCTCCAGCGTCGTCGGCAGCGCATGGGCCGCGTCCTCGATGACGCGCAGGCCATGGCGGCGCGCGATGTCCAGCACGGCCAGCATGTCCACCGCCAGGCCGGCGTAGTGCACCGGCAGGATGGCGCGGGTCGCAGGCGTGATGGCGGCCTCGATGGCGGCGATGTCGATGTTCAGCGTGGCCGGGTCCACGTCCACCAGCTTCACGTCGGCGCCCAGATAGCGCACCACCTCGGCGGTGGCCGTGAAGGTGTGGGTGGTCGTGATGACCTCGTCGCCGGGGCCTAGGCCTATGGCCTCCAGCGCCAGGTGCAGGCCGGCGGTGGCCGAGTTGACGGCGATGCATTCGATCTGCCCGTCGCCCCCGTTCTGGCCCAGGAACTCGGCGAAGGCCTGCTCGAAGCGCCTGGCCTTGGGGCCGGTGGTGATCCAGCCGGATTTCAGCGTGTCGACGACTTCGGCGATCTCGTCGTCGCCGAGTTCCGGCAGGGCAAAGGGAAGAAAGGGCTGGGCGGTCATGGAACGGGATTTTCGGTGATCGGGACGTCTCGGTCAGCGGCGGGCGCAGCGCAACACCCAGAGGTCGGCCCCGTTCAGGACAGCGCCTCGATGAAGCGGGCCGCCAGCACCGGGTAGGCGTGATGGGCCAGCGCAAAGTCGCGACCGCGCCGGCCCATGGCCTCGCGCTCGACGGGCGACAGCGCGGCCAGCTGCAGCAGCCCCTGGGCCACCGCCTGGGCGTCTTGCGGCGGCACGGTCAGGCCGGCGCCGGCCTCGGCCACCGGGTCGTTGCCCGCCTCCACCGAATGCAGCACCGCGCGGCCGGCCATCAGGTAGTCGATGAGCTTGTTGGGTGCGATGCCGAAGCGGTAGATGGGCGTGCGCTGCCAGCCGATGTAGGCGATGTCGAAGCGGCTCAGCAGCGTCGGGATCTGGGCCTTGGGGATGGGGGCGAAGAAGCGCACATGCGTCAGCCCCTCGGCCTGGGCGCGCTCCACCAGCCGCATGGCCTCGTGGCCGCTGCCCACCAGCACGAAGCTCAGCGGCGCATCCTTCAGGCGCGCGGCGGCGTCCAGCAGCACGTCCAGCGCATTGGGCAGGCCCATGGAGCCGGCGTAGCCGACGATGACGCGGCCGGCGGCACGCTCGGCGTCCAGGTGGGCGGCCAGCGTCGCGCCCAGCGGCGCGCTCTCACCCTGCCATTCCTCGGGCGCGAAGCCGTTGGGCACGATGTGGAGCTTGCGCAGGTCCAGGCCCCGCGCCGCCATGTGCTCATGCACGCAGGGCAGCATGGAGACCACGACGTCGGCGTCGCGATAGGCATCGGCCTCGGCCTTGCCGCACAGCAGCGCGAACGGATGGCGGGGCGACATGCCGGACAGCTCGATCAGCGACAGCGGCCAGAGGTCGTGCACCTCGTAGACCAGCTTGGCCTTGGCCAACTTGGCGAGCTTCCTCGCCACCCAGATGTCCATCGGATAGGTGCTGGACGCGATGACCGCATCGGGCCGCAGCTCGCGCGTCAGCCGCCAGGCGTCCGCGCGCAGCTGGCGCAGGAAGGACAGGATGTTGCGCAGCCGCCCCACGCCGTTGCCGGCGTAATGCGGCACGGGCAGCCAGCGGTAGCGGATGCCGTCGATGATCTCCTCGCGCGGCTCGCCGGCCACCTCGGGCTGCTGGGCCCGCACATGCGAGTAGCTGGCCGCGACGATGGTGACCTCGTGCCCTGCCCTGACCCACTCTCGGGCCAGGTAGTAGGGCCGGAACTCCATGCCGTGGGCGGGCGAGCCGGCGTAGTGGTTGACGAGCAGGATCTTCATGCCGTGAGCTCGCGCAGCCGCGTCAGGAAACGCTGCACATGGGGCTCGAACAGGCCGTTTGCGGCCACCCAGTCGCGGTTGACGGCGGCCAGGCGGGCCGCGTCCAGCGCCGCCATGCGGGCCGGCAGGTCGTCCAGCGACGCCGCGGCCTCGGACACGATCAGGCCGCGCGCCGAATCGCCGATCAGCTCGCGGTTGGCCGGCAGCTCGGACAGCAGCGGCACGCAGCCATGGGCCATGGCCTCCAGCACCGAGACCGACACCGAGTCGCTCTCGGGCAGGCTCAGGAACCAGGTCGAGCGCGCGTAGTGGCTGGCCTGCGTGGCCGCGTCCAGGCGGCCCACGAAGCTGACCCGCTCGGCCAGGCCGCGGGCGGCGACATCGGCCTCCAGCGCGGCGCGCAGCGAGCCGTCGTTGGCCACCACCAGCCGCGCCTCGGGCTGGGCCGCGGCGATGCGCGCAAAGGCGTCGACGACGAGTTGCGGCCGGTAGATGGGCTCCAGGCCCCGGTTGGCAAAGCACAGCCAGGGCTGCTTCTTCGCGTTCTGCCTGGGCAGGGCCTCCAGGCCGAAGGGGAAGACCATCACCTCGCCCGCCCCCAGCTCGCGCATGCGCTGGGCCATGTGGGCGGAGTCGGACGTCGTGATGGCACAGCTCTTCAGCGCCTTCTTGGTCAGCCACTTCCAGCTGCCGCCGCGGTTGGGTGTGACGAGGATGTCGCTGCCCCAGGCCGAGCCGGCGATCTGCGCCCGCAGCCGCCAGCCCAGCCTGGCCGCCCAGGCCAGCGTGCCGTGCGACGTGAGGTAATGGGCGTGCAGCCAGTCCGCGTCGACCTGGGCCAGCCAGGCCCCCACCCTGGGCAGCTGCTTGACCAGCGCGACGTTGCCGCCGCCATGCTCGGGTGCCGTGTTCAGCGCCAGGCGCTGGGCATCGGGCAGCAGGCGCTGGAACTCGGGCAGGAAGCCGCGCGACGAGATGGCGTACAGCTGCACGCGCGGCGCCAGCGCACGGGCCCACTTCAGCAGATGCGGGCTTTCGCCATCGCCGATGAGCACCAGCTTGAGCCCGCCGCCCAGGCCCGGTCGGCCCTTGGGCGCCTGCGGCACGGCGCTCATGGCCGCCCTCCCGCCCAGGCCTGGTAGGCCTCGCGCAGCTCGGGGTGGCGGGCCAGCAGCTCGGCGTCGCGCTGGCGCGTGTCGCCCACCTGGCGGGCCGGCTGGCCGGCCATGATGGCGAAGTCCGGCGCGCCGCCACGCAGCTGCGAATAGGCACACAGGATGGCGCCCTTGCCCAGCGTGCTGCCGGGCTCGATGAGGCTGTGCGGGCCGACGAAACTGTAGGCGCCCAGGCGGATGGCGCCTTTGCGATAGCCCGGCGGCTCGCCGCCCTGGGTCGCGAAGCGCCGGCCGTTGATGCGCAGCGCGTCGTGGGTGCTGTGGGTCACGATGGAACAGAAGTTGGTGATCTGCACGCCTTCCTCGATGACGAGGCCGGCGCTGGCGTCGATGAAGTTGAACTGGCCAATGAAGACATGGTCGGCCAGTTGCAGGCCTGCCTCGCCCTCGATGCAGGTGCTGGGCGCGATGCGCGAATGCGGCGCGCCGGCCTCGCCGAACAGCATGCGAAAGCCGATCAGCCGCACCAGGCGGCGGCGCAGGCGATTGAGGAAGACGCGCATCATTCCCAGGTCCACAGTGCCCAGAAGAAGTAGCCGAAGTAGAGCAGCATCGCCGCCGACACGCCCCAGCCCGCGCCGGCCAGGCCGCCCAGATGCAGGCCGGCCGCCAGCCCGGCGATGAACATCGCCTGGCCCACCAGCGCCAGCTTCAGCGCCCAGGCCTGGGCCCCCCAGGCCAGCGTCACGACGGACAGCGGCGCGGCGATGAAATGCAGCGCGACATAGGGCGCCAGCGACCGGGCCAGCTCGCCCGCGCCGCGCCACTGGGCGCCGAACAAGGTCTCGAACAGCCAGGGCCCGCAGGCCAGCAGCGCCAGCAGCAGCGGCAGGGCCAGGGCCGCCAGCAGCAACAGCTGGCGGCGCACCAGCGCGCGCGCCTCAAGGCGGTTGGCGGTCTGCGTCAGGCGCGGATAGAGGGCCTGGGACAGCGAGCCGCCGACCAGGCTGGCCGGCGCCTTCAGATAGCGCAGCGCCAGCGCCCAGGCACCGGCCTCGGGCGCGCCCAGCCAGGCGGCCAGCAGCGCGAGGGCCAGCGTGTCCTGCAGCGCGCCGGCAAAGGCATGCGGCGTGTTCAGCAGCGGGAAGTCGCGATGCTTCACGGCCAGGGCCCGCAGCGGCTGCGGCGCCAGCAGCCCGCGCCAGCCGCCCGCGGGCGCGGGCCGGGCCTGCACGGCCGCCGCCACGCCCGTCGCCAGCGTCGCACCGGCCATCAGGCCCCAGGGGCCGGCGTTCAGCAGGCCCAGGCCCACTTGCGCCAGCGCGCCGCCGCCCCATTGCACGACACGGCCCCAGGCCAGCGCCGCAAAGCGCCCGGCGCGCGCGGCCCACTGCGCGAGCGCCTGGCTGGCAGCGGCGGCCAGCACGGCCAGCGGCAACGCAGCGGCGAGAGGCAGGTCGGCCCAGACCATCCAGACCGCGCCGACGAGGACGGCCACCGCCGTCATCGCCAGCAGCACGCGCAGGCACAGCGCCAGCAGCGCGGCGGCGCCCTTCTCCCCGGTCTCCAGCGCCAGCGCGAACTCGTAGCGCGCGCAGCCGACGACGGCCAGATTGCTCGCCACGGTCCACACCAGCGCGAATTCGCCGTACTCCGCCGGCGTGTACAGCCGCGCGATCCAGGGCCCCAGCAACAACGGCAAAGCCTGGGCCAGCGCGCTGCCGGCAAGCAAGGTGAGTGTGGCGCGCGTGAGGCTGGGAGCGTTCATGGGGGCGCGAGATTCTAAAATCGCGGATTCACCAAGGCCTGCAATGACTCAAGCACCTCCTACCCCGCCCACCGACGACAACCAACTGATCGCCGAGCGCCGCGCCAAACTGACCGCGCTGCGGGCCGCCACGGCGGTGCCTTTCCCCAACGATTTCAAGCCCCAGCATCGCGCCGCGCCGCTGCAGGCCCAGTACGGCGAAGTGCCCAACGAGGAGCTGGAGCCGCAGGGCGTCAAGGTCAGCGTGGCCGGCCGCATGATGCTCAAGCGCATGATGGGCAAGGCCAGCTTCTGCACGCTGCAGGACGCCACCGGCCGCATCCAGCTGCGCGTGACCATAGACAACGTCGGGCCTGAGGTCTACGACGCCTTCAAGCACTGGGACCTGGGCGACATCCTGGGCGCCGAGGGCACGCTGATGCGCACCAAGACCGGCGAGCTGTCCATCGCCGTGACGACGCTGCGCCTGCTGACCAAGAGCCTGCGCCCGCTGCCGGACAAGTTCCACGGCATGACCGACCAGGAGCAGAAGTACCGCCAGCGCTACGTCGACCTGATCACCGACGAGGAGGCCCGCAAGCGCTTCGTCGCGCGCAGCAAGGCGGTGTCGTCGATCCGCGGCTTCATGGTGGAGCACGGCTTCCTGGAGGTGGAGACGCCCATGCTGCACCCCATCCCCGGCGGCGCCAACGCCAAGCCTTTCATCACGCACCACAACGCGCTGGACCAGGAGATGTTCCTGCGCATCGCGCCCGAGCTGTATCTGAAGCGCCTGGTGGTGGGCGGCTTCGAGCGCGTGTTCGAGATCAACCGCAACTTCCGCAACGAGGGCATCTCGGTCCGCCACAACCCCGAGTTCACGATGATGGAGTTCTATGCGGCCTACTGGACGCATCACGACATCATGGACTTCACCGAGGCCGTGCTGCGCCATGCGGCCATCGCCGCCACCGGCAGCGCCGCGCTGACCTATGCCGGCAAGCCGGTGGCGCTGGACAAGCCCTTCGCCCGCCTGTCGGTGCGCGACTCGCTGATCCGGTTCGCCGGCCTGAGCGGCGAGGAGGCCGACAACCCCGAGGTGCTGCGCGCCAGGATCCTCGCCGCCGGCGAGCAGGCGCCCGCGCGCTGGAGCCTGGCCGAGCTGCAGTTCGGCCTGTTCGAAGCCGTCGTCGAGGAGAAGCTGTGGGAGCCCACCTTCATCATCGACTACCCCGTCGAGGTGTCGCCGCTGGCCCGAGCGTCGGACGCCGACCCCAAGATCACCGAGCGCTTCGAGCTCTTCATCACGGGCCGCGAGTACGCCAACGGCTTCTCCGAGCTGAACGACGCCGAGGACCAGGCCGCGCGCTTCCAGGCCCAGGTGGCCAACAAGGACGATGGCGACGAGGAGGCGATGTACTTTGACGCCGACTTCATCCGCGCGCTGGAATACGGCATGCCCCCCACCGGCGGCTGCGGCATCGGCATCGACCGGCTGATGATGCTGATCACCGACTCGCCGTCCATCCGCGACGTGATCCTGTTCCCGGCACTGAGGCGCGAGCGAGATCAGTCCGCTGCGGACTGATCAACCCGCGACGAAGGACCGGCGGCATGCCAGCCGCCGGGCTTGAGGCGCGAGGCCTGATCCGTCAGGCATTGCGCTGCGGGGCCCGACACGCCCCGGCCTCAGACACCACTCCCGCCCATGCAGGCTCGCAGCCGGCATGGGCGTTCTTCCTTGTGCGGGGCGCCGGCGCCGATCAATACTGTTTTTATGTACAGTATCGATCAGCCAGGCCCGTTGAAGGCGCTGCGAGCGGGCGCGTGATGGACGCTCTCCACCGACACGGCCGGGCCTGATTCATCGAGGAACCCCGCGTGCCCAGCCATCACGAACCCGTTACCGACGCCGGCCGACTGTTCTCCGCGTTCGGCGTCGTCCCCACCACCGATGTCCAGCCCGTGCAGCGCGACGCAGACGCGATCTTGGCGCCCTTCATCGTCCCGGCCGAGCAGCCGTCCTGCGATGCACTGGGCGAGCTCCACATGGGCCTGTGCGGGCTGCTGCCGGCGGCCACGCCAGAGGCCGGTCTGGCCGCGCGGACGCGTCACTGCCGCGTCGAGGCCATGAAGTCGGACCCGACCTGTCGACGCAGCTGGTGGTCGGGCCAGCGCTGCATCGTGCCGGCGGAACGGCTCACCCAGTGGAGCTACGCCTCGGGCCGGCCGGAGCTGTGGTGCATCGCCCTGGCGGACGGGCAGCCCATGGGGCTGGCCGGCCTTTGGAGCGCCCGCACCGGCCCCGACGGCGAGACGCAGCGGTCGTTCTGCCTGCTGACGCTCAACGCCGACGGCCACGCCGTCTTCGATCGCCTGCACCACCCGACGCAAGAGAAGCGCATGCCCGTCATCCTGCCGGCGCAAGCGCAGCGGCAGTGGCTGCACGGCAGCGGCGCGCAGGCGGAACGGCTGCTGTTGCGATGCCCCGCCGAGCAGTTGCAAGCCCTGCCGCTGGAGCCGGCCAGCTGGCCGTCGAGAGCGGACGACCCGGCCGAAGCCGACCTGTTCCCGGAGGCCTGGTGGGGTCTGATGTCCAAGGCACCGCGCAGGAAGCGCATCGTCGCCCGGCGCGGGGCGCCCGAAGCCCCGCTGCCGATCACGGGCGACCTGTTCGGCTGACACCGCAACGCTTGCGGTGGCCGCTCGACGCCGCCGTCGCCTTGCCCGCAATGATCATCGCCAGCGGCTCAGCGCCGCGGTGCAGCCGCTGGCGCCGGGCTGGCGGGCAGCGGATTCAAGCAAGGCAGGCAACAAAAAAGCGACCCTTGCGGGTCGCCTTCCATGGCCTTGAAAGCGCCTTGTTTCAGCGGGCAGCCAGGCCGGTGGCGGGGCGCACGATGCGGGCCGGGAAGTCCCCCAGCTCGCGGGCGGCGTTCTCGCCATGGTCGGCGGCCAGCGCGGCGGCGGTCTTGGTGTCGACGGCCACTTCGGTCGGCTTGACCGTCAGCACGGCCTGGCGGGGCAGCTTGGCCGTGGCGACGGCGGCCTTGGCGGAGGCCGGGGTCGTCACTTCGACGCCCTTCTCGCCCTGAATGGCGGCCAGTTCGCCGCTGTTGCGGGCGGCCACCAGGTCGGCGATGACTTGCTCGCGGGTCAGCGGGGTGGCGGTCTGGGCGGATGCGGCGCCGGCAGCGATCAGGGCGATGGCGGCGATGACGGTGGACAGCTTGCTCATGACGGGCTCCTTCAGTGTCTGGCAGGAACGTCCTGCTTTGGGATCGACTCGGACATCGCGACCGCGGTGTCCATGGCCAGAACTGTAGGCAGCCGGTCTCGGTAGAAACACTAGCCTGGCAAGAAGTGACTATTTATCCAAAACAAACAATCACTCCGATATCACCGCCTTTGAACCGAAAAACAGCCTGTCAGCGGTGCTCGAAATTCGGCGCCCGCTTGGCCAGGAAGGCCTCCATGCCCTCGCGCTGGTCATGGCTGCCGAACAAGGCATGGAAGTAGCGGCGCTCCACGGCCACGCCGTCCGTCAGCGGCCCCTGGTAGGCCAGGTTGACCAGCTCCTTGATGAGCATCACCGACGGCCCGCTGAAGCCGTTGATGGTCTCGGCGGCGGCCAGCGCCTCCTCCAGCAGCTTGTCCGCCGCCACCACGCGCGACACCAGGCCGGCGCTCTCGGCCTCGGCCGCGCCCATCATGCGGGCGGTCAGCAGCATGTCCATGGCCTTGCTCTTGCCGACCGCGCGCGGCAGGCGCTGCGTGCCGCCGGCGCCGGGCACGATGCCCAGCTTGATCTCGGGCTGGCCGAACTTGGCCGAGTCGGCCGCGATGATGAAGTCGCACATCATGGCCAGCTCGCAGCCGCCGCCCAGCGCAAAACCCGCCACCGCGGCGATGACGGGCTTGCGCACCTGCAGGATGGTCTCCCAGTTCTTGGAGATCAGGCCGCTCTTGAAGGCAGAGGCGAAGGTGTGGGGCAGCATGGTCGGGATGTCCGCGCCGGCCGCGAAGGCGCGCTCCGAGCCGGTCAGCACGATGCAGCCTATGCCGTCGTCGGCGTCGAAGGCCAGCAGCGCCTGGCCGAGTTCGTCCATCAGCTGGTCGTTCAGCGCGTTCAACGCCTTGGGGCGGTTCAGCGTGATGAGGGCGGTCTTGCGCGGGCCGTCGCCGTGGACGGCGGTGATGATGCATTCGTAGGTCATGGGGCGGGTCTCCTGGTGGGATCGTCGGATTCTGGCGCGGCCTGCAGCGGCGCGCGCTTGAGCATGAGATCGATGTAGGTGTCGGCGTCCTGGCGGATGACAAGGCGCACCGGCAGGTATTGCAGCGCGGGCGCCAGCCAGACCTCGGCCGTCAGGTCGCCGCCGGCGGCGCTGCGGCCGGGCCTGAGATGCCAGCTCGCCACGGAACCCATGGGCGTGTCCAGCGTCTCCTCGCCCACCACCTCGTACTGCCAGGCGTACTGCCGGCGCGGCAGCACCAGCGGGAAGCGTACGACCTGACCGACCCGCATCGGCTCGCGGCCGGTCAGGAACAGCCAGGTCAGCTGCACGAACTGGCTGGCCGAGTCCTGCCCGCCGGGCGGCAGCGGCTCGCGCTGGCCGTTGGCGAGCTGCACCTCGGAGCCCCGGAAGAACAGGCTGCTGCGACGCGCCTCGACGAAGAGCAGCCGGGTCTCCTCGTCGTAGCGCTGCGGCGCAATGCCCTCGGGCGTGAGCCGGCCCTGGCTGCTCATGCGCCGCGCGACCAGGCCCACGTCGACGTCCAGATGGACCTGGTAGTCGCGGCCCTGGCGCAGCCATTCGACCTGGGCCTGGCCGGTGACCGGGCCGCGGTAGTAGCCGCTCAGCACATAGCTCAGCCGCGTGGACAGCGGCCATTCGGGGCCGGGCTCGTCGCTAGGCGCTGCCGAAGCCGCCGCCATGACGGGCGGCGCAAAGGCCTCGGCCGCGGCCGAGGCAGCCTCGGCAACGGGCACCGGCGCGGGTTCGGGCTCGGCCGGGGCCGCAGCCTGGGAGGCCGCCTGAGACGCGGCAGAGGCGGCGCCCGGCGCGGCCTGCGGCCTGGGCGCGGTCCTGGACGGCGGCGCCGCGCGCACGGGCGGCGCCTGCAACACCATCTCCCGCACGAACTCGACCTGCATGCGCGCCGGGCCGGGCGGCGTGTCGCTGCGGCCCCAGCCGTCCTGCAGGCGCTGCACCTCGCGGCCCAGCAGCAGGTGAAGGGCCAGCACGGCCAGCACCAGCAGGCCCGGCGGCCGGGCGGCCTTCATGCCGGAACTAGCCGCCCAGCCAGCGGCGCCGCTGGGCCTGCGCGCCGGCGGCGAGGCCCAGCGCGATGGTGGCCGGCCCTGGCGCCGGCAGCACGACATCCAGTTCGACCAGGCGCTGATCGCGGCTGACCAGCAGGCGCAGCCGGTCGTCACCGGCCGCCAGCAGCGCCGGCGCGTCGTCCAGGCGGCGCAGCCGCCAGCCGTTGCAGCCTATGAGCTCGTCGCGGGCATTGAGGCCGCCGGCCTCCGCGGCTCCACTGCTGAGCACATGCGTGACGGCGACGCCCGTGAGCGCGCTTTCGCGCACGCGCAGGCCCAGGCGCTGTGCCACGCTCTGGCGGCCTTCTTCATGCCAGGCCACGCCGGCCGCGCCCAGCAGCTCGCGCAGCGGCAGCTCGTCGGTGCCATGGACCCAGGCGTACAGCTGCGCCGCCAGGTCTTGGCCGCCCAGGGCCTGCACGGCGCCGAGGATGTCGGCCTCGCTGACCGGACCGCCGGCACTGGCCCGCCACAGCCTGGCCATCAGGGCGTCCAGGCTGGACTTGCGGGCGCGCAGGCTCAGGTCCAGGCACAGCGCGACCAGCGCCCCTTGCGCGTAGTAGTTGCTCGTCGCGTTGGGGCTGTTCTCGTCGGGCCGGTAGTACTTGGTCCAGGCCTCGAAACTGGCCGCGGCCAGTGGCTGCACGCGGCGGCCCGGCGAGGCCAGCACGCCGTTGACCGAGGCGGCCAGCAGCTTCAGGTAGCGCGCCGCGTCGATGAGGCCGGCGCGGCACAGCATCAGCTCGTCGTAGTAGCTCGTGAAGCCCTCGAAGAACCACAGCAGCTCGGTGTAGTTCTCGCGCTGGTAATCGAAGCGCGCAAACTCCGCCGGACGCAGCCGCTTCACGTTCCAGGCATGGAAATACTCGTGGCTGAACAGGCCCAGCAGCCGCGTGTAGGGGTCGCCCGGCACGGCCCCCTCGACGGCCGTGGGCAGCTCGCCGCGGGCGCAGATCAGCGCCGTGCTGGCGCGGTGCTCCAGGCCGCCATGGCCATCGTCCACGGCCCACAGCAGGAAGCTGTAGCGCTCGAAGGGCGCGCCGCCCCAGAAGGCGATCTGGGCCTCGCAGATGCGCTGCACGTCGGCCAGCAGGCGCTCGCCATCGAAGCTGGGCCAGGCGCCCGCGACCACGATGCGGTGCGGCACGCCCGCCGCATGGAACTCGCCCTGCCAGTGCGCGCCGATCTCGAAGGGATGGTCCAGCAGCTCGTCGTAATCCGCCGCCTCGTAGCCGCCGCGCGCTGCGCGCATCTCGGTCGCGACCCGCCAGCCTCGGGGCACGCCGGCGAGCTCGATGCGATGCGGCGCGGCCTCGCGGCCATGGGCCCGCAGGCACAGGCTGCTGGGGTTGAAGAAGGCGCGCTGGCTGTCCAGCCAGGCCGTGCGCACCGAGGCGTCGAAAGCATAGACCTCGTAGCTGAGCACCAGGGCCGCACGGCCGCTGCAGCGCACGCGCCAGCTGGCCTTGTCAAGCTGCTCGACGGGCAGGGCCCGGCCGCCCTGGTGGGCGCTCAGCCCGCTCAGGTGCTTGGCAAACTCGCGCACCAGATAGCTGCCCGGTATCCACACCGGCAGGCTGAAGTCCTGCTCGGCGGCCGGGGCCGGCAGCGTCAGGGTGACGCGGTAGCGGTGGGCCGCCGGATCGGCCAGTTCGATGCGGTAGCGCAGCGTGGCCATCAGCTGCCTGCGGCGGCGAGGAAGCAGCTCAGCGACGCCACCGCCGTGAGCCGGAAGCGCAGCGTCAGCCAGGCGGAGGCGCCGAGTTGCGGGTAGAGGCGTCGGTCCATCACATAGCAGGCGATGAACACGCCGCCATGCAGGGCCAGCCCGGCGTAGGGCGACATCAGCACGCCCAGCCAACCCAGCGACATCGCAACGACACCCCAGGCCAGCGGCAGCCGCCCCGGCAGGCCGCGCGCCATGGACAGCCCCCAGTGGATACCGCCGAGGAAGGCGATGATCAGGCCGGCATAGGCCGACAGCGCCAGGCTGACGAAGGCATGCTGGTCGAGGTTGCGGTCGCCGATCAGCCAGATCAGCGCGCAGCCCAGCACCAGCGGTAGCAGGCCGGCGTAGCCGAGGCGGTGCGCAAGCTGGCGCGGATCGGCACTCATGGGGTCAGGACTTGCCGGCCGGTGCATTCAGCGCCTGCAGCCGCTTCTCCAGCTCCAACGCACCGACGGCGCCCGGGATGCGGCTGCCGTCCTCCAGCACGATGGCCGGCGTGCCATTCACGTTGATCTTGCGCGACAGGGCCAGATTGCGCTCGATGGTGCCGCCGTCGCAACCGGGCGTGGACTTCGGGGGCGCCTCGCCTCGCAGCATCCAGCCCAGCCATGCAGAGGTACTGTCCTTGGCGCACCAGATCGAGCGCGACTTCTCCGCCGAATCGCCGCCCAGGATGGGGATGAGGAAGGTGTAGACGGTCACGTCCTTCACGTCCTGCAGGCCCTTCTCGAAGCGCTTGCAGTAGCCGCAGTTCGGGTCGGCGAAGACGGCGATGCGGCGTTTGCCGTTGCCGCTCTTCCAGACCATGGCGTCCTTGAGCGGCAGGCTGGCGAAGTCCACGCGGTTGAGCTGGGCAATGCGCTCCTCGGTCAGGTTCTTGCGGGCCTTCAGGTCCAGCAGTTCACCTTCGATGAGGAAGGTGCCGGTGGGGTCGGTGTAGCGGATCTCGCCGCCTATGCGCAGCTCCCACAGCCCGGGCATGGGCGCGGGCCTTACCTCGTCCACCTTGAGATTGGGCATGCGGTCGGCGAAGGCCTTGCGGATGGCGGCCTCGTTGGCCGAGGCGGGCAGGCTCAGCGCAGCGAGCAGCAGGGCGGGCAGGAAAGAGAACTTCAGCACAATGGATCTTCAGGGAGAGGGGCTCAAAGCCCGAGGGCGCGCTGGGTCAGCCAGCGCTTGACGGGAACGAGCTGGTTCAAAGCGTCCAGCCCGCGGTTGCGCAGCCCTTGGGCAGCGGGTGAGGGGTGGGCGAAGAGGCGCTGCAGCAGGTCGGTCAGCTCGCCCATCGCGAGGGTGGGTGCGAGGCGCTCGCGGGCATAGCGGCGCAGCAGACGCTCGTCGCCCAGCGGCCGCCAGGGCTCGCGCGCCGCGATGACACGGGACAGGGCCACGACATCGGCCAGGCCCAGATTCAAGCCCTGACCGGCCAGGGGATGAACCAGGTGGGCCGCATCACCCAACAGCGCCCAGCCGGGGCCGCTGACCGTACCGGCGCGGGCCAGCGCCAGCGGCCAGCTGGCGCGCGGGCCGCCCAGCTTCAGCAGGCCCGCCGCACCCGTCGTGGCGGCGTTCAGCTCGCGCTCGAAATCGGCCTCGTCCATGGCCAGCAGCGCCTGCGCGCGCGGCTCTGCACAGGACCAGACCAGGCCATAGGACTGCGCCGGGCTCGGTTTCTCGAAAGGCAGCAAGGCCAGCACCTCGCCGCCGCTGCCGAACCATTGCCGCGCGATGCCTTGATGCGGCCTGTCGGCCACCAGCCGGGTCGCCAGCGCGCGGTGGCCATAGGGCTTGGGCCGGAACTCGACGCCCAGGGCCGCGCGGGCGGCGGACTCGCGGCCTTCGCAGAGCGCCGTCAGCGCGGCCGGCGTGCCGGCGTCGACGTTGCGGATATGGGGCGAAAAGCGCAGCGCCGCCGCGAGCTGGGCGTCCAGCGCCGCGGCGTCGACGATGACGGCCAGCTCGCGCACACCCTGCTGCCAGGCGGAGAAGCTCAGCCGCCCGGCCTCCCTACCGGCAGCGGCATCGCCGCAGACGACCATGTCATACACCGGGCAGACGGCGTCGGCGGGCAGGCCGTCCCAGACCTTCAGCTCGGCCAGCAGCGCGACGGACGCCGCGTTCAGCGCATAGGTACGCACGTCGTCCGCACGCGCCGCCTCGGGGACCCCTGCCATGCCGACCGACAAGCCCTGGGCCGCCAGGCTCAGTGCCAGGCAGCTGCCCACGGCACCACGGCCCTTCACCAACACGTCCACGCTTTGCATGGCGCGATTGTAGGCAGGGGTCATGGCCACACCACCGGGGCGGCATCGAGCCTGCGCGGCCCGACTAAAATCGACGGCTTCGACTCCGGCTCGCCGCCGGTGGCCTCCCCATCAGAAAGACGCGCCATGAGCCTCAAATGCGGCATCGTGGGCCTGCCCAACGTCGGCAAGTCCACGCTCTTCAACGCCCTGACCAAAGCCGGCATCGCCGCCGAGAACTATCCCTTCTGCACGATCGAGCCCAATGTGGGCATCGTCGAGTTGCCCGACCCCCGCCTGGCGGCCTTGGCCGAGATCGTCAAGCCCGAGCGCGTCATGCCGGCCGTGGTCGAGTTCGTCGACATTGCGGGCCTGGTCGCGGGCGCCAGCAAGGGCGAAGGCCTGGGCAACCAGTTCCTGTCGCATATCCGTGAGACGGACGCCATCGTCAACGTGGTGCGCTGCTTCGAGGATCCCAACGTCATCCACGTGAATGGACGTGTCGACCCCATCGCCGACATCGAGGTCATCCAGACCGAGCTTTGCCTGGCGGACCTTGGCACCGTCGAGAAGAGCCTGGTGCGCTATGGCAAGGTGGCCAAGGCCGGCGGCGACAAGGAAGCGGCACGCCTGGTCGAGGTGCTGAAGAAGTGCCAGGCCGCACTCGACGAGGCCAAGCCGGTGCGGTCCATCGAGTTCAGCAAGGAAGAGCTGGCCGTGCTGAAGCCGTTGTGCCTGATCACGGCCAAGCCGGCCATGTTCGTCGGCAACGTGTCCGAGGACGGCTTCGAGAACAATCCCTTCCTGGACCGCCTGCGTGAGTACGCCGCCAGCCAGAACGCCCCGGTTGTCGCGATCTGCGCCAAGACCGAGGCAGATCTCGCCGACATGAGCGACGAGGATCGGACCCTGTTCCTCGCCGAAATGGGCCAGGACGAGCCTGGGCTGAACCGGCTGATCCGCGCCGCCTTCAAGCTGCTGGGCCTGCAGACCTATTTCACGGCCGGCGTGAAGGAAGTGCGCGCCTGGACCATCCACATCGGCGATACCGGGCCGCAGGCCGCCGGCGTCATCCACACCGACTTCGAGCGCGGCTACATCCGCGCCCAGACCATCGCTTACGACGACTTCATCAAGTACCGTGGTGAGCAAGGTGCCAAGGACGCCGGCAAGATGCGGGCCGAAGGCAAGGAGTACGTCGTCAAGGATGGCGACGTGCTGCACTTCCTGTTCAACGTCTGACACCAGCGGCGCCGCCCTGGCGCCTCCGGTCTTTCCAGAAAACCCGCCGCGGCGGGTTTTTGTTGCCCTGCTGCCGCCCGGTTGGTTCTGAACCAGAACTGGCTCGGCCTTTGCACCTAACTCGCTACGCGCCGCAAGCGTGCCTGGATTGGATGCCCTGGGAGCGCCACGGATTAGTTCGCGCCAAGCTAGTCGCTAGGAGTTGGGCTGCCCTATTCCTGGAACCGCTTGAGCGGGTTGCTCGTTTGCAGGCTGTCGCGCCCCCAAAAGCAAAACCCCCACCATTTTTCAATGGTGGGGGTTGGCTCAATAAATAGCCTGACGA
>JAACZV010000009.1 GCA_009996515.1 Comamonadaceae bacterium | reverse complement strand
GCGGCGCGCATGGGCCCGACCGTGTGCGAGCTGCTCGGGCCTATGCCGATCTTGAAGAGGTCGAAGACCGAGACGGCCATGGTTCAGATCCTTATTGCGTTCGATACCGAACACACTTGCACTCGAGAGGTCCGCGCCGAGATTGGTTGCCACCGGCCTGAATGAGCGAGTACCGCGGGGTCAGCTCACCGATCAGCCCCGCCTCGACGCACTCGGCGGTACAACGTTCTTTCTGCGAGGGATAGAGGCTCACCAGTGCCCCGAACGCGAACGAAAGCGCGAGGATCACCGCGAAACCCATCGTCACGTGAAGCCCAGGGCTTCTACGAAGGGTTTGGGTGATCTCGCGCATTTCAGGCTTCTTCGTATTCGCTCAGCGGCACGCAGGAGCAGAACAGGTTGCGGTCTCCGTAGACGTTGTCCACGCGGCCCACCGGTGACCAGTACTTCTGGCGGCGCAGGCTGGGCAGCGGGAACACGGCGACCTCGCGGCTGTAGCCGTGCGTCCATTCGGTCGCGCTGGCGACCATGGCCGTGTGCGGCGCGTTGACCAGCGGGTTGTCCTCGCGGCTGAGCTTGCCGGCCTCGACGTCGGCGATCTCGTGGCGGATCTGGATCATCGCGTCGATGAAGCGGTCCAGCTCGGCGCGCGATTCGCTCTCGGTCGGCTCGACCATCAGCGTGCCGGCGACGGGGAAGCTCAGCGTCGGCGCGTGGAAGCCGTAGTCGATCAGGCGCTTGGCCACGTCCTCGGCGCTGACGCCCGACGTTTCCTTCAGCGGGCGCAGGTCGAGGATGCACTCGTGGGCCACACCGCCACCCTTCACGCCGTCGATGCCGCCGGAGAAGTGGATGTCGTAGTGCTCGCTCAGGCGGGCCGCCACGTAGTTGGCGTTCAGGATGGCCATTTCGGTGGCCTTCTTCAGGCCCTCGGCACCCATCATGCGGATGTACATCCACGAGATCGGCAGCACGGCCGCATTGCCCAGCGGGGCGGCGCTGACCGCGCCGATGTTGGTCGCCTTGCCCAGACCCGCCGTGCGGTGCGCCGGCAGGAAGGGCACGAGGTCGTCGACGACGCAGACCGGGCCGACGCCCGGGCCGCCACCGCCGTGCGGGATGCAGAAGGTCTTGTGCAGGTTCAGGTGGCTGACGTCGCCGCCGAACTCGCCCGGGGCGGCAATGCCCACCAGCGCGTTCATGTTGGCGCCGTCCACGTAGACGCGGCCGCCATGGGCCTTCACCATCGCGCAGATCTCCTTCACGTGCGTGTCGAACACGCCGTACGTGGAGGGATAGGTGATCATGATGGCGGCCAGCTTGTCGGCATGCTGTTCGCACTTGGCCTTGAGGTCGGCCAGGTCGATATTGCCTTCCTTGTCGCACTTGGTGACGACAACCGTCATGCCGCACATCTGCGCCGACGCCGGGTTGGTGCCGTGGGCGCTTTCAGGAATCAGGCAGACCGTGCGCTGGTGGTCGCCACGCGATTCGTGCCAGGCCTTGATGGCCAGCAGGCCCGCATATTCGCCCTGCGAGCCGGCGTTGGGCTGCAGGCTGATGCCGGCATAGCCGGTGCATTCCGTCAGCCAGTTCTGCAGCAGCTGGTCCAGCTCGGTGTAGCCGGCCAGCTGGTCCTGCGGCGCGAACGGGTGCAGATGGGCGAACTCGGGCCAGGTGATGGGAATCATCTCGGCCGTGGCGTTGAGCTTCATCGTGCAGGAGCCCAGCGGGATCATGCTGCGGTCCAGCGCCAGGTCCTTGTCCGACAGGCTGCGGATGTAGCGCAGCATCTCGGTTTCGCTGTGGTGGGTGTTGAAGACCGGGTGGGTCAGGAAGGCGCTGGTGCGGCGCAGGTGGGCCGGGACCAGGCTGTCGACGCCGGCCGCGAATTCGGCGACGGTCGGCACGCTGGCGCCGGCCGGGGCGAACCAGCTCCACAGCGCCTCGATGTCGGCGCGCGACGTCGTCTCGTCCAGCGCGATGCCGACATGCTGGTCGCTCAGCTTGCGCAGGTTGGCCTGGGCCGCGACGGCCTTGGCCATCACCGGCGCCGCGTCGCACTCGACCAGCAGCGTGTCGAACACATGCGGCGTGACGACCTTGACGCCCATGCGGGTCAGGCCGGCGTGCAGGATGGCCGTGTAGCTGGCCACGCGCTCGGCGATGCGCTTAAGGCCTTGCGGGCCGTGGTAGACGGCGTACATGCTGGCGATGACGGCCGGCAGCACCTGCGCCGTGCAGATGTTGGAGGTGGCCTTCTCGCGGCGGATGTGCTGCTCGCGGGTCTGCAGCGCCAGGCGCAACGCGGGTTGGCCCTGGGCGTCCTTGGACACGCCCACCAGGCGGCCGGGCATGGAGCGCTTGAACTCGTCCTTGCAGGCCAGGAAGGCGGCGTGCGGGCCGCCGGCGCCCATGGGCATGCCGAAGCGCTGGCTGTTGCCGACGACGATGTCGGCGCCGAACTCGCCGGGCGAGACCAGCAGCGTCAGCGCCAGCAGGTCGGTGCAGACGATGAAGGCGGCGTTCTTGGCATGCGCGGCCTCGGTGAAGGCCTTCAGGTCGTGGATGAGGCCGGTGGTGCTGGGGTATTGGCAGACCACCGCGAAATAGTCGTGCTCGGCCATCAGCGCCGGCGCCATGCCGACCTTCACCTCGATGCCCAGCGGCGCGCAGCGCGTCTGGATGACCTCGATGGTCTGCGGGTGCACGTCGCTGGCGACGATCAGCGTGTTGCTCTTGCTCTTCACGCCGCGCTTGGCCAGCGTGACGGCCTCGGCGGCCGAGGTGGCCTCGTCCAGCATGGAACCGTTGGCGATGTCCATGCCGGTGAGGTCGGTCACCATGGTCTGGAAGTTCAGGATGGCTTCCATGCGGCCCTGCGAGATCTCGGCCTGGTAGGGCGTGTAGGCCGTGTACCAGGCCGGGTTCTCGAGGATGTTGCGCAGGATGACGCCCGGCGTGTGCACGCCGTAGTAGCCCTGGCCGATGAAGCTCTTGTAGACCTTGTTCTTGCCGGCGATGGCCTTCAGCTCGGCCAGCGCGCCCGCCTCGGTGATGGGCGCGGGCAGCTTCATGCCCTCGGCGCGGCGGATGGACGGCGGCACCACCGCATCGATCAGCGCGGACCGGCTGGCCACGCCGACGGCGGCGCACATCAGGGATTCATCGACGGCATCCGGCCCGATGTGGCGGGCGTGGAATTCGCAGGCGTCTTCGAGTTGGGAGAGCGGCGTCGGCATGGCGGGGCTTGGGCAGAGGAAAAAACTAGATGCAACCACAGAGGCACAGAGACACGGAGAAATTCAATCTCCGACCTGCTCTGTGCCTCCGTGGTTGCCTTTCTTGAGACGTCGTGAGGCTTTACAGCGTCTTCAGCAGGGCGTCGTAGGCGGTGGCGTCCATCAGCGCGTCGAGCTGTTCGGGCTTGGCCAGCTTGACCTTAAAGAACCAGCCGGCCTTCAGCGGGTCGGTGTTGGCCAGGGCCGGGTCGTCGCGCAGCGCCTCGTTGACCTCGGTGATCTCGCCGTCCACAGGCATGTAGACGTCGGCCGCCGCCTTGACGGACTCGACGACGCCGGCGACTTCCTTCTCGGCATAGGTCTTGCCCACTTCGGGCAGGTCCACGAACACCACGTCGCCCAGCGCGTCCTGCGCGTGCACGGTGATGCCGACGGTGGCGGTGCCGTCGCCATGGACTTCCAGCCATTCGTGGTCGGGGGTGTACTTGATGGACATGCTCAGCCTCTGTAGTAGCGGTTGGGGGTGAAGGGGGTAGCGGAAACCACCATCGGGGTGCGCTTGTCGCGCACGATGGCGAAGACTTCGGTGCCGACGGCCGTGTGTTCCTTGGCCAGATAGGCCAGCGCCACCGGCTGGTTGACCGTGGGGCCCAGCGTGCCGCTGGTGACGACGCCGATCTCGCTGCCGTCGGCGGCGACGATCTTGGCGCCCTCGCGCACCGGCATGCGCTCCTTGCCGACCAGGCCCACGCGCTTGCGCGCGGCGCCGTTGGCCAGCTGTGCGTCGATGACGGCCGCGCCCGGATAGCCACCGGCACGCGCGCCACCGGCGCGGCGCACCTTCTGGATGGCCCAGGTGATGGCGGCCTCGACCGGCGTGGTCGATTCATTGATGTCGTGGCCGTACAGGCACAGGCCGGCTTCCAGGCGCAGCGAGTCGCGCGCGCCCAGGCCTATGGGCTTGACCTCGGCATGAGCCAGCAGCTTGCGCGCCAGCGCCACGGCGTCGTCCTGGTGCACGGAGATCTCGAAGCCATCCTCGCCGGTGTAGCCGGAGCGGGTCACGAAGGTGTCGATGCCGTCGAGCGCGAAGAAGCCGCCGGTCATGAAGGTCAGCTGGGCCACGTCGGGGTTCAGTCGACTCAGCACGGTGACGGCCTCGGGGCCTTGCAGCGCCAGCAGCGCCTGCTCCGGCATGGGGATGACCTCGCAGCGCGTGCCGATGTGCTGCTGCATGTGGGCGATGTCCTGGGCCTTGCAGCCGGCATTGACGACGACGAACAAGTCGTCGGGGCGGCGGCAGACCATCAGGTCGTCCAGCAGGCCGCCCTGCTCGTTCGTGAAGAGGGCGTAGCGCTGCTTGAAGACGCCCAGGTCCACGATGTCCACCGGCACCAGCGTCTCCAGCGCGGCGGCGGCGTCGGCGCCGACCAGGCGGACCTGGCCCATGTGCGACACGTCGAACAGCCCCGCGGCGGCGCGCGTGTGCTTGTGCTCGGCCATCACGCCGCTGGGGTATTGCACCGGCATGTCGTAACCGGCGAAGGGCACCATCTTGGCGCCGAGTTCGACGTGGAGGGCGTGAAGAGGCGTTTGCAGCAAAGAGGACATCGAGTGCTCCGATGGGTCGGGTGTGGATGTCCTCGCCGTCCGGGGTACCTGAGAGATTGACCGCCGGCGTATGGCCGGAGGCTTGCCCCTTCGGTGGGTCGGCTGCAACAGGGTTGGCCGGCCTCTCTCCAGTGAGGAACGCGGCAAGTGTCTGTCACCCGCCGCGTCTTGTCAGTCCTTCTGCCTGAGCGTTGTTGCGCCTTCGGCGGCCCCCAAGTTCACCGGGGCGCTCTCCTGACGGGCGGCATTCTAGCGGGGGCCGGCCTCCTCGAAATGGTCGACTTGGCGTATCGGCTTGAACATCCAGCTCCACAGCGCCACGACCCCCAGCGTGCACAGCGCGCCGCTGACGGCGGCCGGCACCGCGCCCATCCAGTGGGCGGCGCTGCCGGCGCGGAACTCGCCCAGCTCATTGGACGAGCCGATGAACAGCATGTTCACTGCGTTGACGCGGCCGCGCATGTCGTCCGGCGTCGAGAACTGCACCAGCGCGCCGCGGATGTACATGCTGACCATGTCGGCCGCGCCCGCCACGGCCAGCGCCAGCAGCGACAGCCAGAACCAGTGCGACAGCGCGAACACCAGGTTGGCCGCGCCGAACACGGCCACGGCCCAGAACATGCGCCGGCCCACATGCCGGTCGAAGGGGCGCGCGGCCAGGTAGAAGCCCGTCGCCACCTCGCCGATGGCCATCGCGCTGCGCAGCGCGCCCAGGCCGGCGGGGCCGACCTGCAGCACCTCGTGCGCATAGACCGGCAGCAGCGCCACCACGCCGCCCAGCAGCACGGCGAACAGGTCCAGCGAGATGGTGCCCAGGATGATGGGGCGGGTGCGGATGAAGTGGATGCCGGCGCCGAAACGCTGCCAGACCGTGCCGCCCGCGGCCAGAGCCACCGCGCGCGCCACCGGTACGCGCAGCAGCAGCGCCGTGCCCAGGCCCAGGCTGGCGAAGCAGACGGCGTAGGTCAGCGCCCCGCCGCCGGCCGCGTAGAGCAGGCCGCCCAGGAAGGGGCCGCCGATGCTGGCCACGCGCAGCAGCATGCTGTTGGCGGCCAGCGCCTGGGCCAGCTGCTCGCGGGCCACGATCTGCGGGATCAGGCTCTGCAGCGCCGGTGCCGAGAACGCCCGCGCGCAGCCGAACAGCACCAGCACCGCGTAGATGCCCTGGACGCCCGCCTCACCATGGCCCGACAGCCACCACAGCGCGGCCGCGCAGACCGTGCTGATGGCCCAACTCGCCGCCAGGATGGGCTTGCGGCTGAAGCGGTCGATCAGATCGCCCGCCGGCAGCAGCAGCACCAGCATGGGGATGAACTGGGCCAGGCCCACATAGGCCAGCGCGATGGGCTCGCGGGTCAGGTCGTAGACCTGCCAGGCCACGACGACCGCCTGGATCTGCGTGGCCAGCACGGCCAGCAGCCGCGCGACGAGGAAGTGGGTGAAGCCGGTGTTGCGGTAGACGCTGGCGGCGGGAGCGGCAGGGGAGGTGGTGGACAAGGCGGAGAACGGCGAGAGGCGGCGGGCGAGTGTATGCAGCCGCCGCGGCCCGCCGCGCCTCGGGGACGGCGGGCCGTCAGTCGCCGTGGCCGTGGGCGGTCTCCAGCGCGTGGCTGTCTATGGGCATGGTCTGGCCATCGCTGCCCTCGAAGAACAGCGGCTTGCGGGCCTTGGCCACCGGCGCGATCTGGTTCAGCGTCGCCGCGTCGTACAGCCGGCCGTTCTGCATGACCTGGCTGATGCGGTCGCTGTGGCGGATGTCGGCCAGCGGGTTGCCGTCGATGACCACCAGGTCGGCCAGCTTGCCCGGCTCGATGGAACCCAGATCCTTGTCGAAGCCGAAATTGCGTGCCGGGTTGATGGTGGCCGTGCGCAGCGCCTCGTGCGGCGTCATGCCGCCCAGCACGAACATCCACATCTCCCAGTGCGCGCCCAGGCCCTCGCGCTGGCCGTGCGCGCCTATGGAGGTGTTGACGCCGGCGCGCAACAGCGCCGTCGCCGTGCGGGCCACGCGGATGATGTTGAAGTCTTCCTCCGGCGCGGTCTCGCGGCGCACGGAGCGTGGCTCCAGCACGGTGCGCGGCACGTAGCGGCTCAGCAGGGGATGCTTCCAGACCTCGGTGCGGGCATACCAGTAATGCTCGCCGTCCAGGCCGCCGTAGCCCACGTTCAGCGTCGGCGTGTAGCCCACCGCCGTCTGGCTCCACAGCTGCTTGACGTCGTCCCACACCTCGGCCAGCGGCAGCGAATGCTCCACCGTGGTGTGGCCGTCGACGACCATGCTCATGTTGTTCTGGAACAGCGAGCCGCCCTCGGGCACCACCATCATGCCGGTCTGGCGCGCGGCCTCCAGCACCTGCTGGCGCTGGTCTCGGCGCGGCTGCTGGTAGCTCTTCACGCTGATCGCGCCCTCGGCCTTCTGGCGGTTCAGGTGGGTCAGCGCGTCGTCCAGGCTGTTGACGTTGGAGTAGAAGGGCGTGCGCGCGCCGTACAGGATGGTGCCGGTGGAGTAGATGCGCGGGCCCAGCACGAGGCCGGCGCGCTGCATCTCGCTCTGCGTGAAGACGGCGGCGTTGTTGTTGGACGGGTCGTGCAGCGTCGTCACGCCGAAGGCCAGCGACGCGAGGTTGACCCAGCTCTGCTGCGGGATGATGCCGGCGTCCATCATCGCGCCGTGCCAGTGGGCGTCGATGAAGCCGGGCACGATGGTCTTGCCGCTGGCGTCGACGCGCCTGGCGTCGGCCGGGATGGCGACGTCCTTGCCGACGGCGACGATGCGGTTGCCGTCCACCAGCACGGTGCCGCCCTCGATGACTTCCTCGCCCTTCATCGTCACGATGCGGGCGCCGGTCAGCGCGACCTTGCCCGTGGGCTTGTCGCTGGCCTGCTCGAAGCCGATCTTCTGGCTGCTGGCCTTGTCCTTGCCCTGGGCGCTGGCCGTGAACAGCTCGTCGCCCAGCGTGAAGTGCAGCTGCCGGCTGTCGCCGCTCCAGTGCAGCGCCGAGCCGGCATTGACGTCCAGCTGGCGCACTGGCAGCGCGTCCATCTTGGCGCCCACGGTGATGGCCTTGCCGGCCTGGCCTTGCACATGGGGCAGCGGCGTCACATAGGCATGGAAGCGCTCGACGAAGCCCAGCCACTGGCCGTCGGGCGAGACGCTGTACTCCGAGGCCGCGTCGCTGCGCGCCACCTCGGTCTCGCTGCGGTCGCGCAGGTTCAGTCGCATCAGCGAGAAGCGCTGCTCGACCTCGCTGGTGCTGCTGGTCTTGGTGAAGAACAGTTCGTCGCCCGAGGCGCCGAACTGCGGCGCGCTGCCGTCCTTGCTGATGCGCTCGGCCTTGCCCGAGCCGTCGGCCACGGCGAGGTACAGCCCCGTGTCCAGGCCGTGCCAGGGGCTGGTCAGCGCGCCGCCCTTGACCTTGCGGTAGGCGAGCTGCCGGCCGTCCGGCGACAGGCGCGGCTCCAGGTATTTGCCGGGCTGCTTGACGAGCACCGTCTCCTTGCCGGAGGCCAGGTCCAGGCGGCGGATGCTGCCCTGGACATCGTCGCGCCAGGTGGCGTAAACCAGGCTCTTGCCGTCGCGCGACCAGCTGGGCGCGAACTCGAAGGCGTCGTTCTGTTTCGTCAGGCGGCTCGGCGTGCCATCCGGCAAGTCCTTGATGTAGAGCGACCCGAGCGCCGAGTAGACGACGCGCTTGCCGTCCGGCGACACCTGGGCGCCGCGCAGCTGGCGCACGGCGAACTTGTCGGGCGCCACCACCTGGGCATAGCGCATGGGCTCGCGCAGCTCGCGCGTGTCCTTCACGTGGAAGGGAATCTCGCTGGCCTGGCCCTTGAACGGGTCCACGCGCCAGATCTTGCCCTCGGCCCAGACGACGATCTCCTTGGAGCCGGGCAGCCAGGCGAAGCTGGGATAGACGCCCCACATGGCCCAGATCTCCTGCAGGTCGCGCGACAGCCCGCTCCAGGCCGGGCGCTCGACGCCGGTCTGCAAGTCTTTCAGGAACAGCGTGCTCTGGTTGCGCACGCGGCGCACGAAGGCGAGGTAGCGCCCGTCGGGCGAGGGTGTGGGCCGCACCGCGCCGCCGGGGCCGGTCACGAAGGGCTCGACGGAGCCGTCCGTCAGGTCCTGGCGGAAGATCTTGTAGATCTCGCCGTTGCTGTCCTTGTTGTACTCGAACACGCGGCCCGGCGTCGTGTCCTGCGAGTAGTAGAGGTATTTGCCGTCCGGCGACACGGCGGGCTCGCCCAGGTCCTTCTGCCAGTTGGGCTTCTCGTTGAGCTGCACGCCCTTGTTCTTGGCCGCGTCGGCATCCACCGCGTACAGCCAGATCTCGCCGGAGCCCGCGCTGCGCGTGCCGGTGTAGTGCTTGCGCGCCAGCAGATAGCGCCCGTTGGGATGCCAGACCGGGTTGTTCAGCAGCCGGAAGTCTTCCTTGGTGACGGCGCGCGCATTGCTGCCGTCCACGTTCATGACCCACAGGTTGTCGCCGCCGCCGGCGTCGCTGAGGAAGGCGATCTGCCGGCCGTCCGGCGAGAAGCGGGCCTGCTGCTCCCAGGCGATGGAGTGCGTCAGCGCCTTGGCCTCGCCGCCGGTGATGGGCAGGGTGTAGAGGTCGCCCAGCAGGTCGAAGACCAGGGTCTTGCCGTCGGGGCTGACGTCCACGCTCATCCAGGTGCCGGTCTTCACGTCGATGCTGGCCGTCTTGGCCACGCCGGGCGGCGCGTTGACGTTCCAGGCCGGTGGCTTGGCGTCCTGGGCCTGGGCCGACAGCGTGGCGGCGAGGAGCAGGGCGGGGAGGGCTTTCAGACGGTGCATGGGCGGGAAGGCGTATCGGTTGGTACGGGGCAGGTTAGCGCCCGGGCAGGCGCATCCCGTTCGTCATTCAGGGTTGCCACGGGGCGTGGCGCGGGGAGGGGTCAGCCGAGCAGCCACCACAGCAGCAGGCCGCCGAAGATCAGCCACTGCAGCCCGTAGTAGGCGAAGCGGCTCCTGGCCTTGATGCGCTTGCCGAACAGGCGCACCTGCTGCACATAGGCAAACAGCCGGTTGATGCCGCCGGTCTTGTCGGTGTCGGAGTTGGGCGCCGCGGCCGCGCGGATCAGCGTGTGGCTGATGAAGTGGTTGAACCAGCGTGCGACCGGGTTGTTCAGCGGCCGTTCGACGTCGCAGAACAGGATGATGCGCATCTGGTCGGACTGGTTCTCGGCGTAGTGCAGATAGGTCTCATCGAAGATCACGCCCTCGCCGTCGCGCCAGGAGTAGCGCTCGCCATCCACCGAGATGTAGCAGCGGTCGTCATTGGGCGTGACCAGGCCCAGGTGGTAGCGCACCGAGCCGGCGAAGGGGTCACGGTGCGTGACCAGGCGGCCACCGGGCGGCAGCGCCGCGAACATGGCGGCCTTCACGGTCGGGATGCGCTGCAGCAGCTCGGTCGTCACCGGGCACAGCGCCTTCGCGGACGGATGGGCGTCGCCGTACCACTTCAGGTGAAAACGCGTCCAGCCGGTCTTGAAGAAGCTGTTGAAGCCGGCGTCGTTGTACTTGTCGCTCTTCTTGATCTCGCCGGCCTCGGCCAGCTTGTAGGCCTCGGCGCGGATGTCCTGCCAGTGGTCCTGCAGCAGCTTGAGCTCCGGGAAGCCCGCCACCGGCAGATAGGGCTTGGCCGGCAGCCGCGAGAACATGTACATCAGGCAGTTGATGGGCGCCATGAAGGTGGAGTGGTCCATCAGCTGGCGGAAGAAGCGCAGCCGCACGCGGCCGCGGAAGTGCACGTAGACCGTGCTGGCCACGAAGACCGCCACGATGGCGAGCTTGATGTAGGGAATGTTGTGGGTCATGGTTCAGGGCCGGGCGTAGAAGTCGGCCTCGCCAGGCGGGCGCGACTTGAAGCGCTTGTGCAGCCAGAAGTACTGGTGCAATTGTCGGCGCGCCTGCGCCTCGATGACGGCGTTCATGCGCGTGGCGTCGGCCACGATGTCGCCGCTGGGGAAACCGTCCAGTGCCGGCTCGATGACCAGCGTGTAGCCGTCGGCCTCGCGCCGCGGATAGCAGGGCAGCACCACGGCCTGCGACGCGGCCGCCATGCGCGACAGCCCGGCGATGGTGGCGGCCGGCACGCCGAAGAAGGGCACGAAGACCGAGTCGCGGTGGCCGAAGTCCTGGTCGGGCAGGTAGTACAACCGGTAGCCCTCGCGCAGCGCCCGCAGCGTGGGCCGCGTACCCTGCTGGCGCGCGAAGATGATGCCGGTGCCGAAGCGCAGCCGTCGGGCGCGGAAGAAGGCGTCTAGCCAGGGGTCTTTCTGCACCGAGTAGATGCTGACCAGCGGCGTCTCCAGCGACACGCGCAGACCGGCCAGGTCCAGGCCGGTGAAGTGGGGCATCATCAGGATGACGTTGCGGCCGTCCAGCGCGCGCAGCCGCTCCAGGCCTTCGATGCGCACCAGGCGCTTGAGGCGCTCGCGCGAGGCGAACCAGCCGTAGCCGTACTCCAGCAGCATCTGCACCATGGCGACGAAGTGCCGGCGCAGCAGCCGGCGGCGTTGGGCCTCGCTCAGCTCCGGCAGACACAGGCGCAGGTTGACCTCGCCGATGTGGCGGCGCGAGGTCGGCAGGGCGGCGATCAGGCCGCCGACCAGCCAGCCCAGCGCCGAGAGGGCGCGAAAAGGCAGCCAGCTCAGCAGCCAGACCAGGCCCACCAGCAGCTTCACGCCCACGGGCACCCCTCAGCAAAAACCGTCCACGGCATCCAAGCCCCTCATCAATGTCCAGGGGCGGCATCGTAGTGGCTGGCGGCAGCGTCCGGCCGCGTCGGTGGCTTGACGCATCGCAAGGGCAGCACAGGCCCCGCTCGCTAGCCTGTGGTCATGAACATCCTGCTGATCCAGGGCCATCCCGACGTTTCGCAGCACCACCTTTGCCACGCGCTGGCCGACGCCTATGCCGCCGGCGCCCGCCAGGGCGGCCACGAGGTGCGCGTGGTGGACGTCGCCCGGCTGGACTTCCCGCTGCTGCGCAGCCAGCAGGACTGGGAGCAGGGCGCTGTGCCCGCCGCGCTGGCGCCGGTGCAGCGGGACATCGAGTGGGCCGGACACGTCGTGCTGTTCTTCCCGCTGTGGCTGGGCGACATGCCGGCCTTGCTGAAGGCCATGCTAGAGCAGGTGGCGCGGCCCGGCTTTGCCATCGGCCAGGGGCGCGGCAACCCGGCCAAGCTGCTCAAGGGCCGCTCGGCGCGGGTGGTCGTCACGCTGGGCATGCCCGCGCTGGTCTACCGCTGGTATTTCCGCGCCCACAGCGTGAAGTCGCTGGAGCGCAACATCCTGGGCTTTGTCGGCTTTGCGCCCGTGCATGAGACGCTGGTGGGCGGCGTGGAGCAGCTGGGCGAGCGCGGTGTCGCGAAATGGCTGGCCCGCCTGCGCGAGGCCGGCGCGAGGGCGGACTGACGCGGCCGCGGGGCCGGGCTTGACCCAGCGCAAGCCGATGGGCGCGCGGCGGGCGCAGCATGGCAACCACGCCCGCCAGGGCGCAAGGAGACTCCCATGAAGATTGGCCTTGCGGTCGACGGCAGCCCCTACACCAAGCGCATGCTGAGCTACATCGCCGCGCATGGCGAGCTGGTGGCGCCCGACAACGAGTTCGTCGCGCTGCACGTGACGGACGAGCTGCCGCCGCACGCGGCCGGCTTCCTGCCGCACGACGCCCTGCGGCAGTACTACGCCGACGAGGGCGAGAAGGTGCTCAAGCCGGTGCGGGAGTTCGCGCAGATGCAGGGCTGGCGCTGGCGCGAGCGCCACGCCGTGGGCCGCCCCGGCGACACGCTGGCGGAGATCGTGGCGGCCGAGAAGCCCGACCTGCTCGTGATGGGCTCGCACGGCCATGGCGCCTTCACCAGCGCGCTGCTGGGCTCGGTGGCGGGCCGGCTGCTAGCCCAGACCCGGGTGCCGGTGCTGCTGATCCGCTGAGCGTCAATCCAGCGTCAGCAGCAGCTCCTTGCCGGCCCGCACCACCGCGATGCGCGTGCCTGCCACCATGCGCCAGGCCAGCAGCGCGTTGACGAGATCGGCGCTGCCGCCAATGGGGCGGCCGTTCATGGCCGTGACGATGTCGCCGCTGCGCAGCTGCAGCCGCTCCGCCAGGCTGCCGCGCGGGACGGTCAGCACCAGCGCGCCGCTGGTCTCGCGGCGGCCCGCGGCCCAGGCGGTCAGCGGCGGCACGTCGTCGAACTGCGCGCCCAGCCGCGGCCGCGCCGGGGCGCGGCTGTCCTGGCGCAGCTCGCCGACGATCTGCAGCACGATGTCGATGGGAATGGCCAGGCTGGCGCCCGGCGTGCCGGCGGGGCCCACGATGGTGCGGGCGTTCATGCCGGCGATGGCACCAGTGGCGTCCAGCAGCGGGCCGCCGGAATTGCCGGGGTTCAGCGCCACGTCGCTCTGGATGAACATCAGCTCGCCGTCGTCGCCGAAATGGCGGTCCTTGCCGCTGACGATGCCGGCCGACACCGAATGCTCCAGGCCGAAGGGCTCGCCGATGGCCATCACCCAGTCGCCCACACGCAGGCTGCCGGGCCGGGCGAACACGGGTCGCATGGGCGGCGGCGGGTCCACGCGCAGCAACGCGATGTCGGCCGTTTCGTCCTGGCCCTCCACCTCGGCGGCGATCAGCCGCTTGTCGGGCAGGGCCACCAGGATCTGCGGCGACTCGCCCAGCAGGTGGGCGGCCGTCGCGATGCGGCCCTTGTCGTCAATGAAGAAGCCCGCGCCCACGCGCGGATCCTCCTCGCCGGCCACGAACATGTAGACGCCCACGCTCCAGGCCGAGCCGCGCTGGTAGGCGTCGGCGAAGCTGGTGGGCTGGGTCTTGGCCAGGGCGCGAGCCGTGCCTGCGGTCTGGGCCGCGGCCGGCAGGGCCAGCAGCGCGCAGATGAGGAGCAGGGCGGGGACGCGGCAGGGTTTGGGCATGGCCGCCACGCTAACGCCCCGCGGGGCTGGAGCGCTTGATGGTTGTCAAGCCGTTGGTCTTGCGCCACTTGGCTCGGCTCGTCGCCAGCGGTTGCGGGCCGCGCTCGACATCGATGGCGTTCGAGGGAATGGCTGTCGCGGCGGGTGCTTCAGCCGGACGGCGTCGCAATCTTCGAGTTCGACAGTGCCAGGGGGAGGCATTTCCTGGGCATTGCCGCGGTCGAACTGGACATGCAGATCGCGTGCCGCCATCAACGCCGGAAGACGCTTCAACGACGTCCAGAGCCAAAGTGCATTTGTCGTTTTACATAATGCACATTGTCGCCAAGGCGGTTTGACCCGTACGGCGGTCGTTTGAGCATCTCGTGCGCAGCAAAAGAAATGGCCCTGCGGTGTTGGAAGCACCCAGGGCCGTGACCTCACCGGAGAAATTTCTATGCTGATAGCCGAGGTGGTGAGATGCCCAGAAGTATAGGCAGCTTCACCCAATCTGAGTTTGAGCGTCATGGTGGCCAGGTCTGGGACCGGGTCTCGTTGCGCACGTTCCACAACGGGCACAAGGAAGCCTCGATCACGAGGTATAAAACGCTCTCAGAAGTCCCGCTGGGTTGTGACCCACTTACGCTTACCTGGGACGATGGGCCCCCCAATGGGGCCGCTCGCGGAGATGGCGACCGCGAAGCAAGCATTGCCCGCGCCTCAAGGCGCGCTAGAGCTGCTGCCCGCATCAGGTGCAAAGCATCAGGCTTTGATTCATTGTTCACGTTCACCTATCGGGAGAACGTTCAGGACCGCGAGCTGCTCGCTCGTCATTGGAAAGAAACCGTCCGGCGCATCAGGCGCGTCATCCCGGACTTCGCATACCTCGCTGTCGTTGAGGTTCAAAAGCGCGGCGCACTTCATCTACACGTGGCCACACATCGGCTGCCGCGCGTTCTGTCTCACCAAGGTTCCAAGGTCAAAAGCTGGGCCGTATTGCGCTCGATCTGGCGCAGTGTGGTTGGGACGTTAGGCGGGAACTTTGATGAGTCCAAGCGTCGTGCTCGCTCGCGGGCCAGCAGCTTGCGCATTGCTCGCTACATCACGAAGTACTTGTCGAAGGACTTCGGGGACGGCGATCTGAATCGCAAACGCTACTGGGCTGGGGGGGATTGGCCGGCGCCTGAGCGGGTGACCATGCTTTTTCCGAGGACCGGCGACGGCATGTCGGCGGAACTGGTGGGCTTGGTCTTTGAGGAGGTCGTCGGGCCAGGCGCTGAGTACACCCATTGGCTTTCGCCTGACGGCTTTGTGTATTGGATAGCGGCGTTATGCGCGCCGTCTTCAAAGGGGGTCTTATGAGCAGTAACGGTTGCGAGTTCACGATCAAGGCGATGTGTGGTGACACTTGCGAATTTCACGGTTTCGCCTCTTGGCGCGAGGCCATCTCTGTGTGGGACGTCTTGGTGAAGCGCGCCTGGCAGTCGCCTGAGGATCTCACCGTCGACCTCTTTGACTTCTCGGGCCGATTGATCTTTTCGTCCTTGTCATCTGTGGTCGGCGATGAGCCGATTGAGAACCTACGGGTTCCGGGCATCTACGCAGTTGAGTGGTTCGGGAAGGGGGTCAACGAGGACTATCGCCTTGTGCCGATGCCCGAAAACCGCCATTCAGGCCTCGACGGGGCAGTGTCGTCATGATGTACACATCTCGTGCCTTGTTGGATCGCGCGGCCGCTCTCGGCTCGTTGCGATCAGTCGCTGTCCGGCTCGGCGTGTCGGAGGGCGCGTTGTTGTCTGCAAAGGGTCGGGGCCACCTTTCTCCGGAGCTGGTGTTGATGCTCTGCGATCTGTTAGGGCTTGATCCGGGGCCTTGGGTTGTTGCACGCATTCGTGCATCGGTTGTTGAGCGATGGCCCGCCTTTGTCTGGTCTGGTGGCGTTGGTCGTGCGGAAGCTGGCGCTTCTCTGCAGGGCGTTTTGGCTGGTTGGGGGGCTGGGGGTGGGAACCCCCAGTCTTTGCCCTTCAACGGCGCTCCAAAGGCCTTGCAGGCCCGCGGTTAGGTCGGTTGATCTGTGGGGGTCGTGTTCGTGTCCTCAAGGCCAACTGATGGGCGGCATTCGGCCGGACGGGGCGCAGCGCTAGCGCGACCAGGCCGGCCGGAGGCCGGCCTAGATTTATCACTAGGACACTTGAGCACACATCAAGCAAACCGCCCTCTTCCGCCGTCAGTGATTCGTTGGCGTGTGTGGGTCTTGTTGAATGGCGAGTGGACGCGCTCCGCAGGTGCGATGCCCGAGGGGGCTGCTCTGTCGTATGCACTGCGGGTTCGTCACGCGACGGCCTTCACGTTGGAGGCGGAGCACGGTTAACATAAGTCGCGTTGCGCACCGATATTGCACATTGTCGGCAATATTCAAGCGTCGACGGAAGGCGGCCACCAGCCCCTGGCTGGCCGCCTTGCATTCAAACCGTCGCGATCCGCAGCAGATTGGTCGTGCCCGGCGTGCCAAAGGGAACGCCGGCGATGGCGACGATGGTCTGGCCCGCCTCGGCAAAGCCCTCGCGGCGCGCGGCCGCGCAGGCGATCTCGCTCATGCGGTGCTCGTCGGCCGCGTCCTCGGCATGCACCGAATGCACGCCCCAGGCCAGCGCCAGGCGGCGCGCTGCCGCGAGGCTGGGCGTGAGGCTGAGGATGGGCGACTCGGGTCGCTCGCGGGCGGCGCGCAGGCTGGTGTGGCCGGAGCTGGTGTAGCAGACGATGGCCGCGGCCCGCAGCAGCGACACCGTGCGGCGCATCGCGCAGCAGACGGCGTCGGCCGTGTCGGCGGCGCCGCGGTCGGTCGTGGCCGCGCTGTGCGAGGCGTCGATGAGCTGGCGGTACAGCGGGTCGGCCTCCACCTCCTGGATGATGCGGTTCATCATGTCCACCGCCTCCACCGGGTGCTTGCCCGAGGCCGACTCGGCCGACAGCATGACGGCGTCGGCGCCGTCGTAGATGGCGGTCGCGACGTCGGAGGCCTCGGCGCGCGTGGGCACGGGCGCCTCCACCATGGACTCCAGCATCTGCGTCGCCACGATGACCGGCCGGCCCAGGCGGCGGCAGGCGCGCACGATGCGTTTCTGGATGCCCGGCACGCGCTCGGCCGGCAGCTCCACGCCCAGGTCGCCGCGCGCCACCATGATGGCGTCGGACAGTTCGACGATCTCGTCCAGCCGCTCCACGGCCGAGGGCTTCTCCAGCTTGGAGACGATGGCGGCGCGGCCGCCTATCAGCGCCCTCGCCTCCGCCACGTCCTCGGGCCGCTGCACGAAGGACAGCGCGATCCAGTCGGCGCCCAGTTCCAGCGCCAGCGCGAGGTCGCGCCTGTCCTTGGCCGTCAGCGCGGTGATGGGCAGCACGACGCCGGGCACGTTGACGCCCTTGCGCTCGGACAGCTTGCCGCCCACGGCGACGCGGGTCTCGGCGAAGTCGGCGCCGCAGCGCTCCACGACCAGGCGCAGCCGGCCGTCGTCCAGCAGCAGCTCGGCGCCCGGCACCAGCGCGGCGAAGATCTCCGGATGCGGCAGGCCGGCGCGCTGCGCGTCGCCCGGCGCGGGGTCCAGGTCCAGGCGGAAGGCCTGGCCCTCGGCCAGCTGCACCGGGCCGTCGCGGAAGGTGCCGACGCGCAGCTTGGGGCCTTGCAGGTCGGCCAGGATGCCGATGGGGCGGCCGGTCTCGCGCTCCAGCTCGCGCAGGATGGCGAAGCGGGCGCGGTGGTCGTCGGCGCTGCCGTGGCTGAAGTTGAGCCGGAACACGTCGACGCCGGCCAGGAAGAGGCGGCGCACGGTGTCGCGGTCGGAGCTGGCGGGGCCCAGCGTGGCGACGATCTTGGCGTTGCGGGTTCTGCGCATGAGGGGTCAGGCCTCGATCAGGAGGGCTCGGAAATCGTTGACATTGGTCAGCGTGGGCCCGGTGATCACCGAGTCGCCCAGCGCTTCGAAGAAGCCGTGGCCGTCGTTGTCGGCCAGGCTGTCGCGCGGTTTGAGGCCTAGCGCCCAGGCGCGCGCCAGCGTGTCGGGTGCGAGGCAGGCGCCGGCGATCTCCTCCTGGCCGTCGACGCCGTCGGTGTCGCCGGCCAGGCCGTGGATGCGCGGGTGGCCGTTCAGCGCGATGGCGGTGGACAGCAGGAACTCCACGTTGCGCCCTCCCCGCCCCTGGCCGCGCACCGTCACGGTGGTCTCGCCGCCGGACAGCAGCACGCAGGGCGCGGCCACCGGCTGGCCGCGCTGGGCCACCTGCAGCGCGATGCCGGCCATCACCTTGCCGACGTCGCGCGCCTCGCCCTCGATCGCGTCGCCGAGGATGTGGGCCGCATAGCCGGCCGCGCGCGCCACCTCGGCGGCGGCCTCCAGCGCCAGCTGCGGCGCGGCAATCATGCGGGTCTCGGCGCGGGCCAGGCGGGCGTCGCCCGGCTTGACCGACTCGCCGCGGCCGCTCTCCAGCGCCTCGCGCACCTCGGCCGGCAGCGCGATGCCGTAGCGGCGCACGATGGCCAGCGCGTCGGCGCAGCTGGTCGGGTCGGCCACCGTGGGGCCGGAGGCGATGTCCATGGGGTCGTCGCCTGGCACGTCGGAGATCAGCAGCGTCAGCACGCGCGCCGGATGGCAGGCCGCGGCCAGCCGCCCGCCCTTGATGGCCGACAGGTGGCGGCGCACGCAGTTCATCTCGCTGATGGTGGCGCCCGACTTCAGCAGCTCGCGGTTGACGGCCTGCTTGTGTTCCAGCGTGAGGCCGGGCAGCGGCAGCGGCAGCAGCGCGGAGCCACCGCCCGAGATCAGGCACAGCACCAGGTCGTCCGGCGTCAGGTCTTGCACCAGCGCCAGCATGCGCTCGGCGGCGGCCAGGCCGGCCGCGTCGGGCACCGGATGCGCGGCCTCGACGATCTCGATGCGCTCGCAGGGCACGGCATAGCCGTAGCGCGTCACGATCAGGCCCGACAGCGGCCCCGGCCAGTGATCCTCGACGGCGCGCGCCATCGCCGCCGAGGCCTTGCCGGCGCCGATGACGATGAGGCGGCCGCGGCCCAGCTCCTGAGGGTCGGGCAGATGCGCCGGGATGCAGCGCGCGGGCTGGGCCGACGCGATGGCCGCGTCGAACATGCGGCGCAGCAGCGCCTGGGCGGGGGCGGTGGTCATCGGTTGTGTCTTACTGGGCCGGCTGGCCGATCTCGAAATTGGACAGCTTCTCCAGCGCCCGCACCAGGCCGGAATGATCCCAGGCCGCGCCGCCCTGGGCGACACAGGCGGAGAACAGCTGCTGCGCGTGGCTGGTGGCCGGCAGCGCCAGGCCCAGCTGGCGCGCAGCGCCCAGCGCGAGGTTCAGGTCCTTCTGGTGCAGCGCGATGCGGAAGCCCGGGTCGAACGTGCGCTTGATCATGCGATCGCCGAGGATGTCCAGGATGCGCGAGGTGGCCAGGCCGCCCATCAGCGCCTGGCGCACCTTGGCGGGGTCGGCGCCGGCGCGCGACGCGAACAGCAGGCCCTCAGCGACCGCGTTGATGGTCAGCGCGACGACGATCTGGTTGGCCACCTTGCAGGTCTGGCCGTCGCCGTTGCCGCCCACCAGGGTGATGTTCTTGCCCATCAGCTCGAACACCGGCTTGACGCGCTCGAACACCGCCTCGTCGCCGCCCACCATGATGGACAGCGTGGCGTTCTTCGCACCCACGTCGCCGCCGCTGACCGGCGCGTCCAGGTAGTCGCAGCCCAGCGCCTGGATCTTCTGCGCGAACTCCTTGGTCTCGACGGGCGAGATGGAGCTCATGTCGACGACCACCTTGCCCTGGCTCAGGCCGGCGGCGACGCCGGCGTCGCCGAACAGTGCGGCGGCCACGTCGGGCGTGTCCGGCACCATGGTGATGATGATGTCGGCCTGCTCGGCGACTTGGCGCGCGCTGGCGCAGGCCGTCGCGCCGGCGGCGACCAGCTCCGCGGGCACCTGGCCCAGCGTGTAGGCGAACAGCTGGTGGCCGCCCTTCAGGAGGTGGCCTGCCATCGGCGTTCCCATGATGCCCAGGCCGATGAAGCCGATCTTTTGCGAGTTGCTGCTCATGTCTCTAGTCCTTGTGCTTGTTGAAGTTCACTGCGCCAGCTGCTGGCGCCAGCCCAGGCCGGCCTCGGTCGTCGTGGCGGGCTTGTATTCGCAACCTATCCAGCCGGCATAGCCGATGCGGTCCAGGTGGGCGAACAGGAAGGCGTAATTGATCTCGCCCGTGCCCGGCTCGTGGCGGCCGGGGTTGTCGGCCAGCTGGATGTGGGCGATGCGCGGCAGGTATTTCTGCGCGGTGGCCGCCAGCTCGCCCTCCATGCGCTGGGCGTGGTAGAGGTCGTACTGGATGAAAGCGTTGTCGGCACCCACCTCGTCGAGCAGCTCGGCGGCCTGGGCCGTGCGGTTCAGGTAGAAGCCGGGGATGTCGTGGCTGTTGATGGGCTCGACCAGCAGCTTGAGGCCCGCGGCCTTGAGCTCGGCGGCGGCGTAGCGCAGGTTCGCGACCAGCGTGCTGCGCAGCAGCTCCTGCGACACACCGGCCGGCGCCTTGCCGACCAGGCAGTTGAGCTGGCCCACGCCCAGCGCCTGGGCATAGCCGATGGCGGTGGCGACGCCGGCGCGGAACTCGGCCACGCGGTCGGGGTGGCAGGCGATGCCGCGCTCGCCGGCATCCCAGTCGCCGGCCGGCAGGTTGTGCAGCACCAGCGTCAGGCCATGGGCGTCCAGGCGCTGCTTGATGTCGGCGGCGTCGAAGGCATAGGGGAAGAGGAACTCCACCGCATCGAAGCCGGCCTGGGCGGCGCGCTCGAAGCGATCGAGAAAAGGCACCTCGTTGAACAGCATCGTGAGGTTGGCGGCAAAGCGGGGCATGGCGGTCTCCGGTGTTTCAGTCCAGCAGCGCGACGGCGGTGGGCACGTCGGCCTTGTCGGCGGCGAGTTCCTCGAACTCGACGACGTTGTCGATCTCGGTGCCCATGGAGATATTGGTCACGCGCTCCAGGATGACCTCGATGACGACGGGCACCTGGAACTCGGCCATCCAGGCCTCGGCCTGCTGGATGGCCGGCGCGATCTCTTCCTGCCGGTGCACGCGGATGGCCTTGCAGCCCAGGCCCTCGACCACCTTGACATGGTCCACGCCATAGCCCTGCGCCGTCACGTCGTCGCTGGGCGAGTTGATGTTCTCGAAGCCCAGCTGCACGCAGTAGTCCATGCTGAAGCCGCGCTGCGACTGGCGGATCAGGCCCAGATAGCTGTTGTTGACGACGACGTGGATGTAGGGCAGCTTGAATTGCGCGCCGACGGCCAGCTCCTCGATCATGAACTGGAAGTCGTAGTCGCCCGACAGCGCGACGATCTTGCGCTGCGGGTCGGCCACGCGCACGCCCAGCGCCGCGGGCACGGTCCAGCCCAGCGGGCCGGCCTGGCCGCAGTTGATCCAGTGACGCGGCTTGTAGACATGCAGGAACTGCGCGCCGGCAATCTGGCTCAGGCCTATGGTGGACACATAGCAGACGTCCTCGCCGAATGCATGGTTCATGCACTGGTAGACGCGCTGCGGCTTCATGGGCTGGGTGTCGAAGTTGGTCTTGCGCAGGTATTGCAGATCGCTCTTGCGGCCCTGGCATTCGGCGGCCCAGGCGGAGCGGTCGCGCAGCCGGCCGGCGGCCCGCCATTCGCGCGCCACCTCGACGAAGAGCTGCAGCGCGGCCTTGGCGTCGGACACGATGCCGTAGTCGGGCGCGAACACGCGGCCGATCTGCGTCGGCTCGATGTCGACGTGGATGAACTTGCGGCCCTTGCAATAGACCTCGGGCGAGCCGGTGTGGCGATTCGCCCATCGGTTGCCAATGCCCAGCACGAAGTCGCTGGCCAGCAGGTTGGCGTTGCCGTAGCGCTGCGAGGTCTGCAGGCCGCACATGCCGGCCTGCAGCGGATGGTTGTCGGCGATGCTGCCCCAGCCCATCAGCGTCGGGATGACGGGGATGCCGGTTTCTTCAGCAAACTGCACCAGCAGCTCCGACGCGTCGGCGTTGATGATGCCGCCGCCGGCGACGATCAGCGGCCGCTCGGCCTCGTTCAGCATCTCCAGCGCACGCTCGATCTGCTTGCGCGACGCGGCCGGCTTGTAGACGGGCAGCGGCTCGTAGGTGTCGATGTCGAACTCGATCTCGGCCATCATCACGTCGAACGGCAGGTCGATCAGCACCGGGCCCGGGCGGCCCGAGCGCATCAGATGAAAGGCCTGCTGGAAGGCGCGCGGCACCTGGGCCGGTTCCAGCACGGTGGTGGCCCATTTGGTCACGGGCTTGGCGATGGACGCGATGTCCACGGCCTGGAAGTCTTCCTTGTGCAGGCGGGCGCGCGGCGCCTGGCCGGTGATGCACAGGATGGGGATGGAGTCGGCCTGGGCCGAGTACAGGCCCGTGATCATGTCGGTGCCGGCCGGGCCCGACGTGCCGATGCAGACGCCGATGTTGCCGGCCCTGGCGCGGGTATAGCCCTCGGCCATGTGCGAGGCGCCCTCGACATGGCGGGCCAGCACATGGGCGATGGAGCCGCGCTCGCGCAGCTGCGCATACAGCGGGTTGATCGCGGCGCCCGGCACGCCGAAGGCCTGCGTCACGCCTTCCTTCTCCATCACCAGCACGGCGGCCATTGCGGCCTTCATCTTCGCCATCGCGTTATCTCCTGTGTCTGAAGCCTGTGGGTCGATGGCACGCATGGTCGGCGCGGCGGCCCCGGCTGTGAATGCCAGTCAGGGGATAAGTGCTATTCCGTGCAGGAATGGCGGCATCGGGCGCGACTACAGTGAATGCATGGATCGCGTCACCGGTGTGCAGCTCTTCATTCGCGTCGTCGAGACTGGTAGCTTCAGCAAGGCTGCGCAGGAGTTCGGCATCACCCAGCCGACGGCCACCAAGGCCGTGGCGGAAACCGAGCGGCGCCTGGGCGCGCGGCTGCTGCACCGCTCCACGCGCGGCGTCACGCCCACCGAGATCGGCGCGCTGTACTACGACAAGTGCAAGCTGATCGCGCGCGAGATCGACGAGGCCGACAACCTCGCCACGCTGCTGCAGAGCCGCATCGGCGGCACGCTGCGCATCAGCACCTCGGTGGCCTTCGGGCGGCGCGCGATGCTGCCGCTGGTGCTGCGCTATATGCGCGAACACCCCGAGGTGACGGTGGACCTGAGCTTCGACGACCGTTATGTGAACCTCGTCGAGCAGGGGGTGGACCTGGCCATACGCATGGGCCGGCTGGCCGACTCGACGCTGGGCGCGCGCTATCTGGGCACCAACCCCTGGCTGATGGTGGCGGCGCCGGACTATCTGGCCCGCCACGGCGCGCCGCTGGTCGCGGCCGACCTGGCCCGCCATGCCTGCGTCATCTACAGCAGCGTGCAGGGCGACGACCGCTGGACGCTGGCGACGCCGGCCGGCGAGGAGCAGGCGGTGCCGGTGGCCGGCCCCATGCGCTCCAACAACCTCACGGCCGTGCTGGCCGCCACCCGCGCCGGCATGGGCCTGGCCGTGCTGCCCTGGTATGTGGCGCGGGAGGCGCTGGCCGATGGCAGCGTCTGCCAGGTGCTGGCCGACCATGGCCTGCCGGCGCAGGACATGCACGCGGTCTTCCCCTCGCCCAAGCTGGTGCCGTTCAAGGTGACGAGCTTCATCGCCTTTCTGCAGCGCGAGCTGCAGGGGGAATGGTGGCGCAAAGACCTCTGAGTCAGATCCGGCCGCTCAGCATCAGATAGCCCGGCAGCCAGGCCGTCAGCACGGCCTGCACCAGGGCCAGCCAGGCCACCGGCCGCGTCCAGGCCGTGCGGCGCAGCGCACCGATGCCGAAGAAGCCCAGCCACAGCGGCACCCAGGCGGCCCAGCAAGCGGCCAGCGCGTAGTCGACGGGGCTTTGAGCGCGGGCGAATTCGTCGAACGTGACCCAGGCCGCCGTCACGGCGACGAAGAGGCTGAACCAGCCCAGGCCACGGCCGTCCTGGCCGGTCAGCGTCGCATAGGCCGACCACAGATAGGTGAAGGCGAACAGCAGCCCGAAGGCGGCGGCACGGATCTGGGCGCCCTGCCCGCTCGCCGCGCCCAGCAGGCCGGCGAACAGCGCCAGGCCGCCGGTGAACAGGTTCATGATCGCCGCCTCGCGCGGCGCGATGCGGCCCAGCATGGTCAGGCCGTTGATGAACAGCACCGCGCCGACGTAGAGCAGCACCAGCCCCTGCATGGCCTGCCCTCCTCAGGCCGGTGTCGCGGGTGCGGCGGGCCGTGCGACCTCGCTCCAGGGCACACCGCCGGTGGCCCAGTCATGGCGGGCGATGTCGAAGAACAGCACATCGACGCCGTCGGCGCTGCCGCCCAGCACGCGCACGCAGGCCTCGGTGAGCGCCTGGGCCAGCTCGCGCTTTTGCTCGGGCGTACGGCCTTGGAAGAGTTCAACGCGCAGGGTGGGCATGGTGTTTCCTTTCAGTCACTGAATCCGGGTGAAAGCCGCTGGGCTCGGCGCAGTAGCGCCGGCCATTCGAGATCGCCGTCGCGCACGCTGCCGTCGCCCACCCATTGCCGGTAGGTCAGCGCGGCCAGCCCGGCGTCGACGCCGCGCAGCGACGGCGCGGCGGCCATCGCGCGCAGCTGGGCCTGGGCGGCGCGCTCCAGGATGTGCATCAGCTGCCAGGCCTCGGCCACGCTGCGGCCGACGATCAGCGGGCCGTGGTGGGCCAGCAGCAGCCCGTCCAGCTCGCCCAAAGCGGCGACCAGGCGGGCCTGCTCTTCGCGGCCCAGCGCCAGGCCTTCGTAGTCATGGCGGCCCAGCCGGCCGCACAGCCGCATGGCCCATTGCGAGGTCGGCAGCAGGCCCTCGGGCAGCGCCGCCAGCGCGACGGCCCAGGGGCTGTGCAGATGGATGACGCAGGCCGCGTCGGGCCGCGCCGCATGCACGGCACCGTGGATGGCGAAGCCGCTGGGATTCACGGGCGCGGCGCTGCCGTCCACGACCTCGCCGCGCATGTTGACCTTGACGAGGTTGGAGGCACAGACCTCCTCGAACAGCAGGCCGAAGCGGTTGATCAGGTAGACGCCCGGCTCGCCCGGCACGGCGGCCGACAGATGGGTGTAGATGCCGTCGTCCCAGCCCTGCAGCGCCGCCAGCCTGTAGGCGGCGGCGAGGTCGATGCGGACCTCGTGCTCGGTGCTCGCCATGGGCCTCAATGCGCGCCCATCGGCTGCTGCGTGCTCTCCTGCGCGGCTTCGGCCCGGCCGGCGTTGAAGAACAGGTTCAGCAGCACGGCCGAGATGGAGGTCAGCAGGATGCCGGACTCCAGCAGCGGGTGCAGGCTGTGCGGCATCTGCTGCATCCAGCGCGGCGCCACCAGCGGCACCAGGCCGAAGCCTATGGACAGCGCGACGATGTAGAGGTTGTAGCGGTTGGTCTTGTAGTCCACCGTCGCGAGGATGCGTATGCCCGTCGCGGCCACCATGCCGAACATCACCAGGCCGGCGCCGCCCAGCACGAACTGCGGGATGGCCTCGATGAGGGCGGCCATCTTGGGCAGCATGCCCAGCACGATCATGATGAGGCCGCCGACGACACAGACCCAGCGGCTCTTCACGCCGGTCACGGCCACCAGGCCCACGTTCTGCGAGAAGCTGGTGTGCGGGAAGGTGTTGAGCACGCCGCCTATCACGGTGCCCAGGCCGTCGACGCGCAGGCCGGCGGCCAGCTCCTTCTGGCCGACCTTCTTGCCGGTGATGTCGGCCAGCGCCAGGAACATGCCGGTGGACTCGATCATCACGACGATCATGACGACCGTGAAGGTGAGGATGGCGACGGGGTCGAAGGTGGGCATGCCGAAGGCGAACGGCGTGACGACGTCGAACCAGGGCGCCGTGCCGACCTTGGCGAAGCTCATCTTGCCCATCGCGATGGCGATGACGCAGCCCAGCACGATGCCCAGCAGCACCGAGATGTTGGCCAGGAAGCCGCTGCAGAAGCGCACCAGCAGCAGGATGAACAGCAGCACCGCGCCGGACACCGCCATGTTGTCCAGTGCGCCATAGGCCGGGTTGTCGCTCATGGGCACGGGGCCGGGCAGGCTCGTGATCTTGGGGAAGAACCTGAAGATGCCGCGGCGGGCGGGCGCGGACGCCGCAGCCTCGGGGGCGGCGGCGGCCGAGGCCGCGGAGGCGGGTTCCGCGGCGGACGCCGGCTCCACCACCACCGGGGCGGCCTCGGACAGCACGGCGTCGGAGGCGGCCGTCGCGGCGACGACGGCGCTGAGTTCGGCCTTCTGGACCATGGCCACCAGTTGCGGCACATCGGTGAACTGCGCCACATTGGCCGGCCCGCCCACGGCCCAGCCCACGCCCACGCGCATCAGGCTGATGCCGATGATGGCGATGGTGGTGCCGGTGACGACGGGCGGGAAGAAGCGCAGCAGCCGGCTCATCAGCGGCGCGATCAGCATGGCCAGCAGGCCGGCGCCTATGCCGGCGCCGAAGATGGCGCGGGCGCCGTCCACGCCCGGCACGGCGTTGGCGATGGCCACCATGGGGCCGACGGCCGCGAAGGTCACGCCCATCATCACGGGCAGCTTGATGCCGAACCAGCGGTTCAGGCCGAAGGACTGGATCAGCGTGACCAGGCCGCAGCACAGCAGGTCGGCCGAGATCAGCATCGCGACCTGTTCCGGCGCGAGCTTCAGGGCCCGGCCGACGATCAGCGGCACCGCGATGGCGCCGGCATACATCACCAGCACATGCTGCAGGCCCAGCGCGGCCAGGCGTCCGGTGGGCAACCTCTCGTCCACCGGCGGCACGGCGGGGGCGGTCGTTGCGGTCATGTTTGTCTCCTCACCCGCTTCGGGGCGCTAGGGAAGTGGATGGGGGCCTGCTTCTGTGGCGGGCTCGCCCGGTCTTGCATGGAGGGTCTAGAAGTGGAACTCGGCCCGGATCATCGGCGTCTTCGCGAACGCGCCGGGGCCCGCCGGGCCGGCGGCGTTGTTGCCGAACTTGTTCTTCCAGTACTGGTATTCGAGGCCCAGCTTGAAGGTCTTGGGCCTGTCCCAGAAGCTGCCGGCGTCCAGCATCAGCTGCATGTCGATATTGGTCTCGCGCACCGTGTCGACGCCGAACTCGTTCCTGCCCTTGGCGGCGATGAAGTTGGCATAGCCCTCGAAGGACAGCGGCAGCCCGGCGATGGGGAGGTTCCAGGCCAGGTTCAGCATGGGATGCGGCTGGTAGTGGTAGCGCGGCGTGCTGGCGCGGCTGAAGCCGTTGTAGGGGGCGTTGCTCTCCCACATCTGCAAGAGGCTGACGTTGAGGAAGCCCGGCACGTCGAATTGCAGCGTGGGGCCCAGCACCAGCAGGCGCTTCTTGGAGTTGTAGCCGGCGTCGGTCTTGGTGTTCCAGTCCAAGCCCGCGGTCAGGCCCAGGCCGCGCACCGGGCCGAACTTGAAGTCGCGGCCCGAGACCTTGCCAAAGTCCAGGAAATGCCGGTACACGGCATAGGCCTCGTGGGCGCCGTTGCTAGAGCCGGGGCCGGACGGGTCTTTGGCGTCGGACATCAGCAGGTCGACGTTGAGGAAGTTCGTGCCGTATTGGTAGCCGCTGGCATGGCTCAGGAAGAGGATGTTCTTCTTGATGTCGTTGGCGTTGAAGGGTTCGTGGAACTGGCTGCCGTAGCGGTAGCCCACGGCGGTGTCGCTCCAGTCGGCCGCCTGGGCGGCGGCGCAGCTGGCGAGCATGGCGAGCACGAGGCTGCGCCTGAATCTCTGTCGCATCTCTGATTCCTTGTCGTGGCGGTCGTGATCCCGTGGGCGGGCGGGCCGGGTGGGCGCCGGGCCACGGGTGGCTGCAGCCGGGGCGTCGCGGCCTATTGGGCCGGCGCTCCCGCCTCGTACCAGCGCTTGATCAATGCGCGTTCGTCGTCGGTGATCTGGGTCGCGTTGTTCAGCGGCATCTGCTTGAGCAGCGCGGCCTGCTGATAGATGGCCTGCGCGTGCTCCTTGACGAGCTCGGGCTGATCCAGCGCGACGCCCTTGTTCTTCAGCTGGGCGTTGTGGCACATCGCGCAGCGCTGGTCGATGACGGCCTTGACCTCGGCGAATGCGACCGGCTTGGCGGCGGCCGCCTGGGCCGCGGCAGAGGGCGGCGGCGGCGCCAGCCAGAAGGCCAGGCCCACCAGGGCCAGCGTGCCGACGACGGCATGCTCCCAGGGCGCGCGCTTGCCCTGCACCAAGGCCTTGTGGCGGGCGACGAAGCTGTGGCGGATCAGCGCACCGGCCAGCATCAGCAGCACCAGCACGGCCCAGTTCTGCTTGCCCTGGTAGAGCCAGCCGTAGTGGTTGCTCAGCATGGCCACCAGCACCGGCAGCGTGAAATAGGTGTTGTGCACGCTGCGCTGCTTGGCGCGCCAGCCGTGGACGGGGTCGACCGGCTGGCCGGCCTTGAGCTGGGCCACGACCTTGCGCTGGCCGGGAATGATCCAGAAGAACACGTTGGCGCTCATGGACGTCGCCAGCATCGCGCCCACCAGCAGGAAGGCGGCGCGGCCGGCGAACAGCTGGCAGGCCAGCCAGGCCGCCAGCACGACGAAGACGAAGACGCCGGCGCCGACGATCAGATCACCGTTCTTGCGGCGGCCGAAGGCGCGGCAGATGACGTCGTAGACGAACCAGAACGCGACCAGGAAGCCCAGCGCCGTGGCGATGGCCGCGCCGGGCGACCAGGCATGCACGCTGCTGTCGACGAGGAAGCTGCCCGCGTTGAACAGGTACAGCACCGTGAACAGCCCGAAGCCGGTCAGCCAGGTCGAGTAGCTCTCCCAGTAGAACCAGTGCAGGTTCGCCGGCATCTGCTTGGGCGCGACCAGGTATTTCTGCGGGTGATAGAAGCCGCCGCCGTGCACGGCCCACAGCTCGCCGTCGACGCCCTTGGCCGTCAGGTCGGGTGCCGTGGGCTTGGTGAGGCTGTTGTCGAGAAAGACAAAGTAGAACGACGAGCCTATCCAGGCGATCGCCGTGATGACATGGGCCCAGCGCAGCAGCAGGTTGGCCCAGTCGAGAAGATATGTGGTGTCCATCGCGTCCTCCAGAGTGCAGAAGGTGCCTGTGTCATCACAAGCACCTTCCCCTCACCACAGCGGGCTCTGTAAGGAGTTGACATCGCGACCGGCGGCCGAACCTCGGGAGGTGCGGTACGCCGGGCTCCGCGGCGACGTGACAAAAATGTATACAGTTATTCGCCAAGTCGTATACGTGAAAACCCCGACACTAAGGCCGGCGCTCAGGAGCCGCGGTAGGTGGAATAGGCCCAGGGGCTGACCAGCAGCGGCACGTGGTAGTGCCCCGCGGCATCGGCGATGCCGAAGTCCAGCGCCACCGTGTCGATGAAGGCCGGCTCGGGCAGCGCCACGCCGCGCGCCCGGAAGTACGGCGCCACCTCGAACAGCAGCCGATAACGCCCCACCGCCATGGAGGCGGCGTCCAGCAGCGGGCCGCCGTCGTTGCGGCCGTCCTGGTTGAGCGTGAGCGTCTTCAGGGTCTGCGCGGTCGTGCCGTCGACGCGTTGCAGCGTGACCTTCATGCCGGCGGCCGGGCAGCCGTTCATGGTGTCGAGTACGTGGGTGCTGAGATGTCCCATGGAATGCCTTTCTGCGGTGTGGTGCGGCGCCGCCGCGGCGGGGTGAACCGGGCGTCGGCCGCGAGATTTGCCTTGCGGGCTGCGAATAAGTGTATACACTTCGGCATACCAGTCAAACCCAAACTACCCCATAGAGCCATGACCCGCAGCCGTGCCAAGCTCCATGTGATCGCCAAGGAAGGCGCCGCGCCGCCGCGCCGCCCACGCCGCGCCAGCGAGGCGACGCCGGCCAACATGACGCAGCGCATCGTCGAGTCCATCACGTCGGCCATCGTCGAGCGCCGGTTGATGCCCGGCACCAAGCTGGCCGAGCAGAAGATCGCCGACATCTTCGAGGTCTCGCGCACCATCGTGCGCCAGGCGCTGAACCAGCTCAGCCGCGACCACCTCGTCGTGCTGGAGCCGGCGCGCGGCGCCTTCGTCGCCATGCCCAGCGTGGAGGAGGCGCGCCAGGTGTTCATGGTGCGCGCGATGCTGGAGGCGGCGCTGGTGCGCCAGCTCTGCGCCAGCATCACCGATGCGCAGATCGCGCAGCTGCGCGAGCACCTGCGCGCCGAGCGCGAGGCGGTCACGCGCACCGATGTGTCCGGCCGCACCCATCTGCTGGCCGACTTCCACATCGTGCTGGCGCGCATGCTGGGCAACGACGTGCTGGCCCAGGTGCTGGCCGACCTGCTGAGCCGCTCGTCGCTGATCGCGCTGATGTACCAGTCCTCGCATTCGGCCGAGCATTCGCAGGCCGAGCATGTGCTGATCGTCGATGCGCTGGAGCGCCGCGACGCGCGCGCGGCCGTGCGCCTGATGGAGCAGCACATCGTCAGCGTGGAGAGCAATCTGCGCCTCGATCCCCACACCCCCGACCTGGCCAGCGCGCTGCGCCACCCCTCAGCCTCCACCCCCCGATGAGCCAATCCCCTGCCCTGCGCTATCCGCGCGACCTGAAGGGCTACGGCCGGCGCCCGCCCCAGCCCGGCTGGCCCGGCGCGGCCCGCGTGGCCGTGCAGTTCGTCCTCAACTACGAGGAAGGTGGCGAGAACTCGGTGCTGCACGGCGACGCCGGCAGCGAGCAGTTCCTGTCCGAGATGTTCAACCCGGCCAGCTACCCGGCGCGGCACCTGAGCATGGAGGGCATCTACGAGTACGGCTCACGCGTGGGCGTGTGGCGCATCCTGCGCGAGTTCGAGCGCCGCGGCCTGCCGCTGACCGTGTTCGGCGTCGGCATGGCGCTGGAGCGATGCCCGGAGGTCACGGCGGCCTTCGTCGAGCTGGGCCACGAGATCGCCTGCCATGGCTGGCGCTGGATCCACTACCAGAACGCCGACGAGGCCGTCGAGCGCGAGCACATGGCGCGCGGCATGGCGGCCATAGCGCGCCTGACCGGCAGCAGGCCGCTGGGCTGGTACACCGGCCGCGACAGCCCCAACACGCGCCGCCTGGTCGCCGACTACGGCGGCTTCGAGTACGACAGCGACTACTACGGCGACGACCTGCCCTTCTGGCTGCAGGTGCGCAAGACCGACGGCGCACTGGCGCCCCAGCTGGTCGTGCCCTACACGCTGGACTGCAACGACATGCGCTTCGCGCTGCCGCAGGGCTTCAGCCATGGCGACGAGTTCTTCGACTATCTGCGCGACGCCTTCGACGTGCATTACGCCGAGGGCGCCGAGCAGCCCAGCATGATGAGCATAGGCATGCATTGCCGGCTGCTGGGCCGCCCGGGCCGCATGCGCGCGCTGCAGCGCTTCCTGGACCATGTGCAGCGGCACGACCGCGTCTGGATCACCCGCCGCATCGACATCGCCCGCCACTGGAAGGCGGCCCATCCCTTCGACCCCGCCACCGCTTTCGTGTGGGAGTGAACCGTGACCCTGACCCTCGCCCAGATCAACACCGCCACGCCAGCCGAGTTCGTCGCGCTGCTGGACGGCACCTATGAGCATTCGCCGTGGATTGCCGAGCGCGCCGCGGCCGCCCGCCCCTTCGCCAGCCTGGCCCAGCTCAAGCTGGCGCTGGTGCAGGTCGTGCGCGAGGCCGGCCGCGATGCGCAGCTGGCGCTGATACGCGCCCACCCGGAGCTGGCCGGCAAGGCCATGGTGGCCAAGACGCTGACCGCCGAATCGACCCATGAACAGGGCAAGGCCGGGCTGACGGATTGCACGCCGGCCGAGTTCGCCCGCATCCAGCAGCTCAACGCCGACTACAACGCGCGCTTCGGCTTCCCCTTCATCCTGGCGGTGCGCGGGCCGCGCGGCCAGGGCCTGTTCAAGGCCGAGATCATCGCCACCTTCGAGCGCCGCCTCGCCAACCACCCGGACTTCGAGCTGGCCGAGGCGCTGCGCAACATCCACCGCATCGCCGAGATCCGCCTGAACGACAAGTTCGGCCATGCGCCCGAGCTGGGCAATCTGGTGTGGGACTGGGCCGAGCGCCTGGCCGCCCACAGCGACCCCGGCTATGCCGAGCATGGCCAGCTGACGGTGACCTATCTGACCGACGCGCACCGCGTCTGCGCCCAGCGCCTGGCGCACTGGATGCGCGCCGACTGCGGCTTCGACGAGGTCGAGATCGACTCGGTCGGCAATGTCGTGGGCGTCTACCACGGCAGCGACCGAGGCGCCAAGCGCCTGCTGACCGGCAGCCATTACGACACGGTGCGCAACGGCGGCAAGTACGACGGCCGGCTGGGCATCTTCGTGCCCATGGCCTGCGTGCGCGAGCTGCACCGCCAGGGCCGGCGCCTGCCCTTCGGCATCGAGGTGGTGGGCTTCGCCGAGGAGGAGGGCCAGCGCTACAAGGCGGTCTTCCTCGGCTCCGGCGCGCTGACCGGGCATTTCGACATGGGCTGGCTGGAGCAGAAGGACGCCGACGGCATCACGATGCGCGAGGCCATGACCCATGCCGGCCTGTGCATCGCCGACATCCCCAAGCTCAAGCGTGACGCCAGCCGCTACCTGGGCTTCGTCGAGACCCACATCGAGCAAGGCCCGGTGCTCAATCAGCTGGACCTGCCGCTGGGCATCGTGACCTCCATCAACGGCAGCGTGCGCTATGTGGGCGAGATCGTCGGCATGGCCAGCCATGCCGGCACGACGCCCATGGACAGCCGGCGCGACGCCGCCGCGGCCGCCGCCGAGCTGCTGCTCTATGTCGAGCGGCGCGCCGCGGCCGCGCCGCATCTGGTCGCGACGGTGGGCATGCTGGAGGTGCCCAATGGCTCGATCAACGTGGTGCCGGGCCTGTGCAAGTTCAGCCTGGACATCCGCGCCACCACCGACGATGTGCGCGACGCCTGCGCCGCCGACGTGCGCGCCGAGCTGCAGCGCATCTGCGAGCGCCGCGGCCTGCATTTCCGGCTGGAGGAGACCATGCGCGCCGCCGCCGCGCCCAGCGCCCCGGCCTGGCAGCAGCGCTGGGAGCGTGCCGTCGAATCGCTGGGCCTGCCCGTGCACCGCATGCCCAGCGGCGCCGGCCACGATGCGATGAAGCTGCACGAGCTGATGCCGCAGGCCATGCTGTTCCTGCGCGGCCTGAACGCCGGCATCAGCCACAACCCGCTGGAATCCATCACTAACGACGACGGCGAGCTGTGCGTGCTCGCCTTCCAGAACCTGCTCGAACAACTCGCCACGGAACTGTCATGACCATTGCCGATCGCTACCAAGCCCTGGATGCCTGGATCGACGCCCATTTCGACGAGGAAGTGCGCTTCCTGCAGGAGATGGTGCGCGTGCCCACCGACACGCCGCCCGGCAACAACGCGCCGCATGCCGAGCGCACGGCCGAGTTGCTGCAGGGCTTCGGCCTGACGGCCGAGAAGCATGCCGTGCCGGCCGAGGAGGTGCGCGCCGCCGGCCTGGCGGCCATCACCAACCTGATCGTGCGCCGCCGCTATGGCGATGGCGGCCTCACCATCGCGCTGAACGCCCATGGCGACGTCGTGCCGCCCGGCGAGGGCTGGACCCACGACCCCTATGGCGCCGAGATCGTCGACGGCAAGCTCTACGGCCGCGCTGCCGCCGTCAGCAAGAGCGACTTCGCCAGCTTCACCTTCGCGCTGCGCGCGCTGGAGTCGCTGGAGGCGCCGCTGAAGGGCGCGCTGGAACTGCACTTCACCTATGACGAGGAGTTCGGCGGCGAGATGGGCCCGGGCTGGCTGCTGAAGAACGGCCTGACCCGGCCCGACCTGATGATCGCCGCCGGCTTCAGCTACGAGGTGGTCACGGCCCACAACGGCTGCCTGCAGATGGAGGTGACGGTGCAGGGCGAGATGGCGCATGCGGCCATTCCCGACAGCGGCACCGACGCGCTGCAGGGCGCCGTGCACATCCTCAACGCGCTGTACGCGCTGAACCACGAGTACAAGCAGGTCACGTCGCAGGTCGCCGGCATCACCCACCCCTACCTCAACGTGGGCCAGATCAGCGGCGGCACCAACACCAACGTGATGCCGGGCAAGGCCCAGTTCAAGCTGGACCGCCGCATGATCCCCGAGGAGAACCCGGCCGAGGTCGAGGCCCAGATCCGCCGCACCATCGCCGAGGCCGCCGCCAGCTTCGCGCCGCCGCGCGGCGGCAAGGCCTTGCAGGTCGAGGTGCGCCGCCTGCTGCTGGCCAACGCGATGAAGCCGCTGCCCGGCAACCGCCCGCTGGTGGAGTCCATCCAGAAGCATGGCGCCGAGCTGTTCGGCCAGCCCATCCCGGCCGTCGGCACGCCGCTGTACACCGACGTGCGCCTCTATGTGGAGCGCGGCATCCCCGGCGTCATCTACGGCGCCGGCCCGCGCACGGTGCTGGAGTCGCATGCCAAGCGTGCCGACGAGCGGCTGGCGCTGGAAGACCTGCGCCGCGCCACCAAGGTGGTGGCACGCACGCTGCTGGACCTGTTGAGCTGAGCCGGCGCGCGCGGCGCCCGGTACAGCATCGTTCCATGCAGGCAATGCATAGGGTTAACCCTTGCGCACCCTGGTACTAACCCTAAGATGGCGTGGCATCAACAAAGGAAGGAAAACAAATGGAACTGCTGATCGTCACCCTTGCCCTGGCAACCCTGGCCATCGTCGGTCAACTGCAGGACAGCTTGTTCGGCCAGGGCGGCGCCAAGCGCGACTGAATCTTGCGCTGCCGGCGGGCCCCGTGCGGCCTGCCATCCCACTCAAGGGCTGCTTTGCAGCCCTTTTGTTTTGCCCGTTTGCCGCTTCGCTATATCAACCTCATATAGAAACGCTCAAACAATCGATATTTTGGAAGTGATCGCCCGGCCTAAGCTCGCAGAGGTTCCCGTCTCTGCCCTGCCTCATGCGAATCACCCAACTGACGACCTACCGCCTCGCGCCGCGGTGGATGTTCCTCAAGATCGATACCGACGCCGGCATCAGCGGCTGGGGCGAGCCCGTCATCGAGGGCAAGGCGCGCAGCGTCGAAGCCGCCGTCCATGAGTTCGAGCCCTATCTGATCGGCCAGGACCCGTCGCGCATCAACGACCTCTGGCAGGTCATGTACCGCGGCGGCTTCTACCGCGGCGGCGCCATCCTGATGAGCGCCATCGCCGGCATCGACCAGGCGCTGTGGGACATCAAGGGCAAGGCGCTGGGCGCGCCCGTGCACGAGCTGCTGGGCGGCCTGGTGCGCGACAAGATGAAGGTCTATTCCTGGGTCGGCGGCGACCGCCCGGCGGACGTCATCCGCGACATCAAGCGGCTGCGCGAAGGCGGCTTCGACACCTTCAAGATGAACGGCTCCGAGGAGATGGGCCTCATCGACAGCGCGCGCAAGGTGGACGAGGCGGTGGCCCGCATCGCCGAGATCCGCACGGCCTTCGGCCACGACATCGAGTTCGGCATCGACTTCCACGGCCGCATCGGCGCGCCCATGGCCAAGGTCATGCTGAAGGCGCTGGAGCCCTACCGGCCGCTGTTCGTCGAGGAGCCCGTGCTGGCCGAGCAGGACGAAACCTATGCCCGCCTGGCCCAGCACACGGCCATCCCGCTGGCGGCCGGCGAGCGCATGTACTCGCGCTTCGAGTTCAAGCGCGTCTTCCAGGCCGGCGGCCTGTCCATCGTGCAGCCCGACCTCTCGCACGCCGGTGGCATCACCGAGTGCCTGAAGATCGCGTCCATGGCCGAGGCCTACGACGTGGCCCTGGCGCCGCACTGCCCGCTGGGCCCCATCGCGCTGGCGGCCTGCCTGCATGTGGACTTCGTCTCGCACAACGCCGTGCTGCAGGAGCAGAGCATGGGCATCCACTACAACCAGGGTGGCGAGCTGCTCGACTATGTGCTGAACAAGGAAGACTTCCACGTCGAGAACGGCTACATGAGGCCGCTGACCAAGCCGGGGCTGGGCGTGGTGGTCGACGAAGAAAAAGTCATCGAAGCCAGCAAGCGGGCGCCGGACTGGCGCAACCCGCTGTGGCGCCACGAGGACGGGAGCGTGGCCGAATGGTGACGAATCCGCAGGCCCGCCTCATCGCGCTGGACTGGGGCAGCACGCGGCTGCGCGCCTTCCTGCTGGGCGGGGATGGCGAGGTGCTGGCCACGCGCCAGTCCGAGCATGGCGCCTCGACCTTGTCGGGCGACGCGGCCTTTGCGCAGGCGTTCACGGCCATCACGCAGGGCTGGCCCGCCCTGCCCGTGCTGGCCTGCGGCATGGTGGGCAGCCAGCATGGCTGGCGCGAGGCGCCCTACGCGCCCTGCCCGGCCGACGCCGCCGCGCTGGCCCGCCAGGCGCTGCGGCTGGACGAGCGCATCCGCATCCTGCCCGGTCTGATGCACGACGCCGCCCAGCCCGACGTCATGCGCGGCGAGGAGACGCAGATCGTCGGCGCGCTCGCGCTGCACCCGGAACTGGCCGAGCAGTCCTGCCTGGTGCTGCCCGGCACGCATTCCAAGTGGGCCCGCGTCGAGGCCGGCCGGGTGACGGGTTTTGCCACCCACATGACCGGCGAGCTCTACGCGCTGCTGCGCCAGCATTCGGTGCTGGCACGGCTGATGCCGGCCGACGCGGCCTCACCCCCGTCTTCGCAGGCCTTCCTGGCCGGCGTGGAGGCGGCGCGCGCAGACGGTGCCCTGAGCCATCAGCTGTTCGCCGTGCGCACGCTGGGCCTGTTCAAGCGGCTGCCGCCCGAGCAACTGCCCGACTACCTCTCCGGCCTGCTGATCGGCCACGAGATCGCGCATGAACTGGCCGCCGGCGCGCCGGCGCGGCTGGCCCTGGTGGGCGACCCCGCGCTGTGCGCGCGCTACGGGCTCGCGCTGGGCCGTTTCGGCATCGCTGCGCCGCTGCAACTCGACAACACCGCGCCCGCCGGCCTCTGGCGGCTCGCGCAAACCCTGGGGCTCTGACATGCTGGACCCGGCACTGCAACAACTCCCGCTCGTCGCCATCCTGCGCGGCATCCGGCCCGACGAGGTCGAGGCCGTGGCCGACGCCCTCTACGCCGAGGGCTTTCGCGTCATCGAGGTGCCGCTGAACTCGCCGCAGGCGCTGGACTCCATCGGCCGCCTCGCCCGCCGCATGCCCGAGGACGCGCTGATCGGGGCCGGCACCGTGCTCAGCGTCGATGCGGTGCGCGACGTGCAGAGCGCCGGCGGCCGCCTCATCGTCATGCCGCATGCCGACGTGGCCGTCATCCGCGCGGCCAAGGCGAGCGGCCTGGCCTGCATCCCCGGCGCCGCCACGCCCACCGAGGCCTTCGCGGCGCTGCAGGCCGGGGCCGATGCGGTCAAGCTGTTTCCCGCCGAGCTGATCACGCCGCCGGTCGTCAAGGCCATGCGTGCCGTGCTGCCGCGCGAGCTGCGCCTGCTGCCGGTGGGCGGCATCACGCCCGAGACCCTGGCCGTCTACCGCCAGGCCGGCGCCGCCGGCTTCGGCCTGGGTTCGGCGCTGTACGCCCCCGGCATGGCCGCCGCCGAGGTGGGTCAGCGCGCGCGCGCCTTCGTGCAGGCCTGGCGCGCGCTCTGACGCTGCGCGCCCCAAGAACTCATGACCCCGGAGACGCCATCCATGGATCGCATCCGCGCGCTCGGCGTGGCGCTGCTGCTGGCCGCCCTGGCCCCTGCAGCCTCGGCCCAGACCTTGCTCAAGCTCGATGCCCGCGCCGCGGCCGCCGCGCCGCAGACGGGCCACCTGAAGCTGGGCACGGCGCGCTCGCCGCAGGGGCACACGTTGGCCGCCAACAGCCAGTACCTGTTGCGCGACGGCCAGCCCTGGCTGCCCGTCATGGGCGAGTACCACTACAGCCGCGCGCCGGCTGAGCAGTGGAATGCCCAGCTGCGCCTGATGAAGGCCGCGGGCATCGACATCGTCGCGAGCTATGTGTTCTGGAACCACCACCAGCAGCAGCCCGGCGCCTTCAACTGGGCCGGCAACCGTGATCTGCGCCGCTTCGTGCAGCTGGCCCGGGCCGCGGGCCTGCAGGTCTTCGTGCGCCTGGGGCCCTGGGTGCATGGCGAGTCGCGTTACGGCGGCATCCCCGACTGGGTCGTCGACAAGATGCCCACGCGCGGCGACGACGCCGAATACCTGGGCCACGTCGAGCGCCTCTACGCCGAGATCGGCGCCCAGCTCCAGGGCCTGCTGTGGAAGGACGGCGGCCCCGTCATCGGCGTGCAGCTGGAGAACGAGTACAACCTGCGCGGCCCCGGCCGCGGCGAGCAGCACATCCGCACGCTGAAGGCGCTAGCGCTGAAGGCCGGCATGGACGTGCCGCTGTACACCGTCACCGGCTGGGATGGCGCCGTCTACCCGTCCGGCGAGGTGCTGCCCGTGTTCGGCGGCTACCCGGACGAGCCCTGGGCCAGGAGCACCCAGGAGCTGCCGCCGAAGGAGACGCACGCCTTCCGCTTCAGCACCCGCGTCAGCGGCGACCTCGGCGCGCAGACCCGCTCCCACGGCCCCGGCACCGCCGAGACCGACAAGGACAAGGTGCCCTTCCTCGGCGCCGAGTACGGCCCCGGCCTGCCGGCCATGTACCGCCGCCGCACGCTGGTCTCGCCGGACGACATCGCCGCCATGCTGCCGGTGCAGATCGGCTCGGGCGTGAACCTGCTGGGCTACTACATGTTCCACGGCGGCCGCAACCCGCCGGGTGCCGGCGGCACGGGGCTGGAGGAAAGCACGCTCAGCGGCGGCTACAACGACACGCCGCGCATCAGCTACGACTTCCAGGCGCCGCTGGGCCCCGACGGCCAGCAGCGCCCGGTGCTGACCCGGCTGCGCCCCTTCCACTATTTCCTGCACGAGCACGGCCCCCGGCTGGCGACGATGACGGTGCGCCAGCCCGAGCGCCTGCCGGCCACGCACGCCGACCTGCAGACGCCGCGCTGGTCGGTGCGCGCCGCGGGCGACAGCGGCTTCCTGTTCTTCAACAACCATGTGCGCCAGTACGCGATGCCGGCCCAGACCGGCGTGCGCTTCGAGGTGCAGCTGCCCGGCGGCAGCGTGACGCTGCCCAGCACGCCGGTCGACATCCCGAGCGGCGCCTATTTCATCTGGCCGCTCAACCTCGAGCTGGACGGCATCGCGCTGCGCTATGCCACGGCCCAACCGGTCACGCGCGTGGACGCCGGCGCCCAGGGCCTCGTGCATGTCTTCGCCGCCACGGCCGGCATCCCCGCGGAGTTCGCGCTGCCCGACGGCGTGCGGACGCTGACGCCCGGCACCGCGCAGCTGCAGCGCATCGGCAGCCGCGACGGCCGCGCCATCAGCCTGCTGCTGCTGGCGCCCGAGCAGCTGGCGCAGCTCAGCGTGCTGGACCTCGCCGGCCAGCGCCGCCTGGTCTTCAGCGAGCAGCAGGCCTGGGTGGCCGACGGCCGGCTGCAGCTGCGCGGCACCGGTCCGGGGCCGCTGCGCGCCGCCGTCTTCCCGGCCCTGCCCCAGCCGCGCGCGGCCGGGCTGCAGGTGCGGCAGGACGGCCTCATGCAGCGCCTGGAGCTGGCGGGCGACACCGCCCAGCCGGCGCTGCAGATCCGCGCGACCCGCGAAGCCCGCAGCGCGCCGCGCGTGCTCACGGGCGGCCTGGCCGGCGCGGCGCTGCAGCCCGTTCCCGAAGCCTTCGCCGCGGCGGCGAGCTGGTCGCTGACGCTGCCTGCGGCGCTCCCGACCAAGGCCGAGGACGTGCTGCTGGAGCTGGATTTCGTCGGCGACATCGGCCGGCTGTTCGCGGGCACGCGGATGCTGGACGACTGGTACTACAACGGCCAGGCCTGGCAGATCGGCCTGCGCCAGTTCGCGCTCCAACCCGGCGCGACGCTGAGCCTGAACGTGTTGCCGCTGCGCGCCGACGCGCCGATCTACATCGACGCCGCGCACCGCCCGGCCTTCGCCGAAGGCCAGGCCCAGGTGGCCGAACTGCGCGGCGCGCGGCTACTGATGGTGCGCCGCGTGGCCATCGCCCCCTGAGGCCGCCATGCCGATGAAGAACGACGCGCTCGACCTCGTGCTGCCTCAGGGCGCGCTGCTGGGCGAGGGTCTGCTGTGGCGGGAGGGCCGCTGGTGGTGGACCGACATCGAGGCGGCCACGCTCTACGCCTGGCGCCCCGGCGAAGGCCGGCCGCAGCTCTGCCGCCTGCCCGACCGCCTGGGCAGCTTCGCCCACTGCCGTTCCGGCCGCGTGCTGCTGGGCCTGGCCAAGCGCCTGGCGCTGGCGACCTTCGGCGACGATCTGGAACTGGGCCAGCTGCAGACGCTGGCCGCGGTGGATGCCGCCGAGGCGCGCACCCGCGTCAACGACGGCCGCACCGACCGGCGCGGCTACTTCGTCTTCGGCACGCTCAACGAGGCCCGCGACCGCCAGCCCATCTCGACCATCGCGAGCTTCTACCAGTACTCGCTGCAGCACGGCCTGCGGCGGCTCGCGCTGCCGGCCGTGGCCATCGCCAACAGCATCTGCTTCAGCCTGGACGGCCGCACGATGTACTTCTGCGACACGCTGACCCAGCGCATCCAGCAGTGCGACTACGACGCCGAGACCGCCCAGGTCGACAACATCCGGCTGTTCACGCAGATGGACAGCCCGCATGCCTGGCCCGACGGCTCGGTCATCGACGCCGAGGGCTGCCTGTGGAACGCCCAGTGGGGCGCCGGCCGCGTGGCCCGCTACGACCCCGAGGGCCGGCTGATGCAGGTGCTGACCGCGCCGGCCGCCCATGCCACCTGCCCCGCCATCGGCGGGCCGGGGCTGGATGAACTGATGCTCACCACCGCGCGCACCGAGCTGGACCGCGACGCGCTGGCCGCGCAGCCGCTGTCCGGCAGCCTGTTCGGCCTGCGGCTGAGCCCGGGCCTGGGTGTGCCCGACACCTTGTTCGACGATTGAGGAGACGACATGACCATGCAACGACGTACCGCCCTGACCCTGGCCCTGCTGGCCGCGGCACCCTTCGCCGCGCACGCCGCGGACCCGGTGAAGATAGGCTTTCTCGTCAAGCAGGCCGAGGAGCCCTGGTTCCAGGACGAATGGCGCTTTGCCGAGCAAGCCGCCAAGGACAAGGGCTTCACGCTGGTGAAGATCGGCATCCCCAACGGCGAGAAGATGATGGCGGCCATCGACAACCTGGCCGCGCAGAAAGCGGTGGGTTTCGTCATCTGCGCGCCGGACGTGAAGCTGGGCGTGGCCGTCAACCGCGCGGCCAAGCGCCACAAGCTCAAGGTCATGTCGGTGGACGACCAGCTCGTCGACGGCGCGGGCAAGCCCATCGCCGACATCCCGCACATGGGCATCTCGGCCTACGAGATCGGCAAGCAGGCCGGGCAAGGCCTGGTCGAGGAGATCAAGGCGCGCGGCTGGAAGCTCGACGAGGTCGGCGCGCTGCGCGTGGCCTTCGACCAGCTCCCCACCGCCCGCGAGCGCACCCAGGGCGCGCTGGACGCGCTGAAGGCCGCCGGCCTGCCGGCAGGCAACCTCGTCGACGCGCCGCAGGCCAAGACCGATACCGAGAGCGCCTTCAACGCCGCCAACATCGCGTTCACGAAGAACGCCAAGTTCAAGCGCTGGGTGGCCTTCGGCCTGAACGACGAAGCCGTGCTGGGCGCCGTGCGTGCGGCCGAGGGGCGCGGCATCAAGCAGGACGCGATGGTGGGCATAGGCATAGGCGGCAGCCAGACGGCGCTCAACGAGTTCTCCAAGGCCGCACCTACCGGCTTCTTCGGCACCGTGCTGATCAGCCCCAAGCGCCATGGCTACGAGACCGCCGTCGCCGTGTACGAATGGGCCACGGCCGGCAAGGCGCCGCCGCCCGTCACGCTGACCAGCGGCACGCTGATGACGCGCCATAACCAGGCCGAGATCCGGAAGCAAATGGGCCTCTGACATGTCGTCCCTGCAGTTCGACAACATCAGCAAGGTCTTCCCCGGCGTCAAGGCGCTGAACGGCGTGAGCTTCGAGGCGCGCCCGGGCCAGGTCATGGGCCTGCTGGGCGAGAACGGCGCGGGCAAGAGCACGCTGCTGAAGATCCTGGGCGGCCAGTACCGGCCCGACGGCGGGCGGCTGCTGATCGACGGCCGGGAGCGCCACTTCGCGTCCGCCGGCGACGCCATCGCCGCGGGCGTGGCCATCATCCACCAGGAGCTGCAATACGTCTCGGAGCTGACGGTGGCCGAGAACGTGCTGCTGGGCCGCCTGCCCACGCGGCTGGGCCTGGTGGACCACCAGGCGGCACGCCGACGGGTGGCGGCCCAGCTCGCCGCCATCGGCGTGGACCTGGACCCCGCGGCGCGGCTGTCGGACCTGTCCATCGCCCAGCGCCAGATGGTGGAGATCTGCAAGGCCGTCATGCAGGACGCCCGCGTCATCGCCTTCGACGAGCCCACCAGCAGCCTGTCGCACCGCGAGACCGAGATCCTGTTCCGCCTGGTGAAGCGGCTGCGCGCGGAAGGCCGCACGCTGATCTACATCTCGCACCGGCTGGAGGAGCTGTACGAGCTGTGCGATGCCTGCACCATCTTCCGCGACGGCCGCAAGATCGTCACGCACGAGGTGATGGCGGAGGTGCCGCGCGAGCGCCTCATCGCCGACATGGTGGGCCGCGAGCTGCAGGACATCTACGACTACCGCCCGCGTGAACACGGCGCGCTGCGCCTGCAGGCCCGCGGCCTGCACAGCGACCGCCTGCCCGAGCCGCTGAGCTTCGGCGTGCGCGGCGGCGAGGTGCTGGGCTTCTTCGGCCTGGTGGGTGCCGGCCGCAGCGAGCTGATGCGGCTGCTGTACGGCGCCGATGCGCGCCGCGGCGGCGAGGTGCTGCTGGACGGCGCCGTCGTGCCCGCCCGCGGCCCGGCCGACGCGATCGCCGCCGGCATCGTGCTGTGCCCGGAGGACCGCAAGGAGCAGGGCATCCTGGCGCACTCGTCGGTGGCCGAGAACATCAACATCAGCTGCCGCCGCCACGGCCTGGCGGGCGGCGTCTTCCTGCGCCACGGCCAGGAGGCCCGCCGCGCCGACGAGTTCATCCAGAAGCTGCGCATCAAGACGCCCAGCCGCGAGCAGGAGATACGCCTGCTGTCGGGCGGCAACCAGCAGAAGGTCATCCTGGCGCGCTGGCTGGCCGAGCCGGGGTTGAAGGTGCTGATCCTGGACGAGCCCACGCGCGGCATCGACGTGGGCGCCAAGAACGAGATCTATAAGATCATTCACGACGTCGCGGCCGCCGGCTGCTGCGTCATCGTCATCTCCAGCGAGCTGCCCGAGGTGCTGGGCATCGCCGACCGCCTCATCGTCATGCGCGACGGCCGCATCAGCGGCGAGCTCGCGCGCGGCGAGGCCAGCGAGACTGCCGCGCTCGCGCTGGCCCTGCCCGATGGCATCACGGGCACCACGGGCATCACGGCCGCCCCTCTGCATTGACCATGAACACGACCTCCCTGCCCCAACCCGACACTCGCCCCGCCATGACCTCCCCCGCCCGCGCCCTGCTCAAGGAGCACAGCATGACGCTGGGCTACGCCCTGCTCTTCGTCGTGCTGGCGTTCTCGGTGGAGAACTTCTTCTCCGCGGCCAACATCGTGGGCCTGCTGCTGTCGGTCGCCCAGATCGGCATGGTGGCCTGCACGATGATGTTCTGCCTGGCCTCGCGCGACTTCGACCTCTCGGTGGGCTCGACCATCGCCTTCGCCGGCGTGCTGGGGGCCATCGTGCTGGAACGCAGCGGCAGCGTGCCGCTGGCCATAGGCAGCGGCCTGCTGGCCGGCGCGCTGATTGGCGCGGGCAATGGCGTGCTGATCGCCTATCTGCGCGTGAACGCGCTGATCGCGACGCTGGCCACCATGCTGATGGTGCGCGGCCTGGCCTTCATCGTGTCCCAGGGCCAGGCGGTGGGCATTGCCGACGAGGGTTTCATCTCCTTCGGTGACACCACCTTGCTGAACCTGCCGCTGCCGATCTGGATGACGGCCACCTGCTTCCTGATCTTCGGCGTGCTGCTCAACCACACCGTCTTCGGGCGCAACGCGCTGGCCATAGGCGGCAACCCCGAGGCGGCCCGCCTGGCCGGCGTGCGCGTGGAGCGGTTGCGCGTCTGGATCTTCCTGCTGCAAGGCGTCGTCACGGCGCTGGCCGGGCTCATCCTGTCGGCCCGCATCACCAGCGGCCAGCCCAACGCGGCCACCGGCTTCGAGCTGGACGTCATCTCGGCCTGCGTGCTGGGCGGCGTGTCGTTGCAGGGTGGCAAGGCGCGCATCTTCGGCGTCGTCATCGGCGTGCTCATCATGGGCACGGTCGAGAACGTCATGAACCTGCTCAACGTCGACGCGTTCTACCAGTACCTGGTGCGCGGCCTCATCCTGCTGGCCGCCGTGCTGCTGGACCAGCTGAAGACGCGCGGCGAGCGCCGAGCCTGACGCGATGGGGGCACGGCTGCACGGCAAGGTGGCCCTGGTGACGGGGGCCAGCCAGGGCATAGGCCGGGCCGTCGCGCGGCTGTTCGTCGCCGAGGGCGCCAGCGTCATCCTCAACGATCTGGCGGCCTCGGCGCAGAGCGAGGCGCTGCTGGCCGAGCTGGGCGAAGACAGCGCCCTGTTCGCCGCCGCCGACGTCGCCGACGAGGCCGCCGTGCAGGACATGGCCGCGCGCGGTGCGGCGCGCTTCGGCACTATCGACGTGCTGGTCAACAACGCCGGCATGAACGTCTTCGCCGAGCCGCTGGCGATGACGGCCGCCCAGTGGCAGCGCTGCTTCGCGGTGGACCTCGAAGGCGCGCTGCACTGCAGCCGCGCGGTGCTGCCCGGCATGCTGGCGGGCGGCGGCGGCAGCATCGTCAACATCGCCTCGGTGCACGGCCACCGCATCGTTCCCGACGCCTTCCCCTACCCGGTCGCCAAGCATGCGCTGATCGGCCTGACCAAGGCGCTGGGCATCCAGTACGCGGCCCGCAACGTGCGCGTCAACTCGATCTCGCCGGGGCTGATCCTGTCCGAACGCGTCGTCGAATGGCTGGCCGGCCTGCCGCCCGAGGAGGTCGCCCGCCAGGTCGAGCTGCTGCCCTGCAAACGCATCGGCACGCCCGAGGAAGTGGCCTACACCGCCCTCTTCCTCGCCAGCGACGAGGCCCGCTTCATCAATGCCACCGACATCCTCATCGACGGTGGCCGTTCCCAGCTTTATCACGAGTAACGCCAGCAGACACCACGCATGACCGACCCGCGCTCGGATCGATTCGTCCGCTCCCACCTCAAGACCCGCCAGCTCGTGCTGCTGGTGGAGCTGGGGCGGCACGGCTCCATCCTGCATGCCGCGCAGGCCGCCCACCTGACCCAGCCGGCCGCGTCCAAGCTTCTGTCCGACCTGGAGCACGCGCTGGGCGTCAAGCTGTTCGAGCGCCTGCCGCGCGGCGTGGCGCCGACCTGGTATGGCGAGGTCATGATCCGCCGCGCCGGTGCGGCGCTGGCCGAACTGGACGCGGGCCACCAGGAGGTCATGGAGCTGCTGTCCGGGCTGTCGGGCCGGGTGTCCGTGGGCGCGGTGCTGACGCCCTCGACGACGCTGCTGCCCGCGGCCATTACGCTGCTGAAGGCCCGCCAGCCGCGCGTGCACGTGGCCGTGTCGGTGGACACCAGCAAGCTCCTCATCCAGCACCTGCAGAACGGCGAGCTGGACCTGGTGATCGGCCGCGTGCTGGACAGCGAGTCCGCCGCCCAGCTCAGCTTCGAGCCGCTGACCGACGAGCCCCATTGCCTGGTCGTGCGCGCCGGCCATCCGCTGGCCGGGCGTGATGACCTCAGCCTGGCGGAGCTGGCCGGCCAGAGCTGGATCCTGCCTCCCGGCGGCAGCATCCTGCGCGACCGCCTGACCGCCCTGTTCCTGTCGGCCGGCCTGGGCCAGCCGCAGCAGACGGTGGAGACGCTGTCCCTGCCCGTCATCACCAGCCTGCTGGGCCAGTCTGACATGGTCTCGGCCCTGCCCGTGGAACTGGTCAAGCCCTATCTGGCGACCGGCCTGCTGGAGGTGCTGGGCTTCGATCTGGGCCTGCGCATGGACGTCTACGGCATCGTGACCCGCCGCGGCCACCAGCTCTCGCCCGGCGCCGAGCTGATGCTGCACTGCCTGCGCGAGGAGGCGGCGCGACGCCCTCTCAACGGGCGTTGAGAACGGGCGTCGACCCCGGGGGCTATCCTAGGCAACCCAGTCCTCAGGATGCTGTCATGACCCTCTCCTGCGACGTGGCCATCATCGGCGCGGGCTCCGCCGGCATGGCGGCCTACCGTGCCGCGCGGGTGCACACCGACCGCGTGCTGCTCATCGAGGCGGCCCATTACGGCACGACCTGCGCCCGCGTCGGCTGCATGCCCAGCAAGCTGCTGATCGCCGCGGCCGAGGCCGCCCAGTCCGTGCGCGAGGCCCATCGCTTCGGCGTGCGGGCAGCGGCCCCCCGCATCGACGGCCGCGCCGTCATGCAGCGCGTGCGCAGCGAGCGCGACCGCTTCGTCGGCTTCGTGCTGGACACCGTCAACGGCTGGCCCGAGGCGACCCGGCTCTTGGGCCGCGCACGCTTCACCGGCCCGGGCGCGCTGGACGTCGACGGCCAGCGCGTCGAGGCCCGCGGCGTCGTCATCGCCACCGGCTCGCGGCCGGTCGTGCCGGCGGGCTGGCGCGAGCGCCTGGGCGAGCGGCTGCTCGTCAACGACGATGTCTTCGACTGGGACGATCTGCCGCGCTCGCTGGCCGTCGTCGGGGCCGGCGTCATCGGGCTGGAGCTGGCCCTGGCCTTGCACAAGCTGGGCGTGCGCGTGCGCCTGTTCGCCCGCGGCGAGCGCGTCGGGCCGCTGACCGACCCCGAGCTGCAGCTGCTGGCCCGCCAGCTGTTTGCCCAGGAGCTGCCGCTGACGCTGCAGGCCGGCGCGCTGGAGCCGGCGCTGGACGGAGACGAAGTCGTCCTTGGCGGCGAACGCTTCGACGCGCTGCTCTGCACGGCCGGCCGCCAGCCCAATCTCGATGGACTGGGGCTGGAGGCCCTGGGCCTGCCGCGCGATGCCCGCGGCCACCCGCTGATCGACCGCCACACCGGCCAGTGGGGCGACTCGCCGGTGTTCATCGCCGGCGACGTCAGCAGCGACCGGCCGCTGCTGCACGAGGCCGCCGACGCCGGCCGCATCGCCGGCGACAACGCGGCGCGCTGGCCCGACGTCCACCATCGTCCGCGCCGCGCGCCGCTGGCCATCGTCTTCAGCGAGCCGCAGATCGCCATCGCCGGCGCCAGCCACGCGGAGCTCGTCGCCGCGGGGCGCGGCTTCGACACCGGCCGCGTCAGCTTCGCCGACCAGGGGCGCAGCCGCGTGATGCTCGTCAACCGCGGCGGCCTGCACGTCTATGCCGAGCGCGGCACGGGCCGGCTGCTGGGCGCCGAGATGATCGGCCCGGCGGCCGAACACCTGGGCCATCTGCTGGCCTGGAGCGTGCAGCGCGGCGACACCGTGCAGCAGATGCTGGACTGCCCCTTCTATCACCCGGTCATCGAGGAAGGCCTGCGCACGGCCCTGCGCCAGCTCGGCAACGACCTGCACCTGCCGCCGCCGCCCATCGAGACCTGTCTGGACTGCGACACCTCGGCCGAGGCCGGGCCCTGACGGCCCGAATGCGCGCGACTTGATCGATCTCAACCCGCTCAGCGAGAGCCGGCGCGACAGTGCGACCAGCCACCCCGTGCGGGGCGGCATCGTTGAGGAGATCGGCATGGACAGGCTCAAGGACAAGGTGGCCCTGGTCACCGGCGGCGCCATGGGCATCGGCGAGGCGATCAGCCGGCTGATAGCCAGCGAGGGCGCCCGCGTGGCGGTGACCGACCTCGACGACGGCCGCGGCGAGGCGGTCGTCGCGGCGATACGCGAGCGCGGCGGCCAGGCCGCCTACTGGCATCTGGACGTTAGCGACGAGGCGCAGGTCGGCCGCGTGTTTGCCGAGGTGCGGCAGCGCTTCGGGCCGATCACGGCACTCATCAACAATGCCGGCATCGCCGGGCCCAACAAGCCCACGCACGAGCTCAGCGTGGAGGAGTTCGAGCGCGTGCAGGCGGTCAATGTGCGCGGCGTGTTCCTGGGCACCAAGCACGTCATCGCGCAGATGCGCGAGGCCGGCGGGGGCAGCATCGTCAACCTGTCCAGCATCTACGGCCTGGTCGGCGGCGCGGACGTGCCGCCCTATCACGCCAGCAAGGGCGCCGTGCGCATGATGACCAAGACCGACGCGCTGCTGTACGCCGCCGACCGCATCCGCGTGAACAGCGTGCATCCCGGCTTCATCTGGACGCCCATGGTCGACGGCTTCCTGAAGACCCAGGCCGACCCGGCCGCGGCCAGGGCCGCCACCGCCGCCCTGCATCCGCTGGGCCACATGGGCGAGCCCGACGACATCGGCTGGGCCTGCGTCTACCTGGCCAGCGACGAAAGCAAGTTCGTCACCGGCAGCGAGCTGGTCGTGGACGGCGGCTACACCTGCCGCTGAGCGCGGCAAGCCGGCGAGGCCGGCCACGCGCCGGTCACAATGCGCGCCAACTGCATTGAGACCGTCGTGATGAAAAAGTTCGCCACCTGGAACGTCAACTCCCTCGCCGTGCGCCTGCCCCAGGTGCTGGACTGGCTGGCCGCCCACCCGGTCGATGCGCTGGTGCTGCAGGAAACCAAGCTCACCGACGACAAGTTCCCCACCGCCGATTTCGGTGCCGCCGGCTGGCAGGTGCAGTGGTTCGGCCAGAAGACCTACAACGGCGTGGCGCTGATCAGCCGCGAGCCGGCGACGGACGTCGTCAAGAACATCACCGGCTTCGCCGACGATCAGGCCCGCGTCATCGCCGGCACCGTGGGCGGCGTGCGCGTCATCGGCGGCTATTTCCCCAACGGCCAGGCGCCCGACAGCGACAAGTTCACCTACAAGATGAACTGGCTGACCGGCCTGCGCGGCTGGCTGGCCGAGGAGATGAAGCGCCATCCCGAGCTGGTGCTGATGGGCGACTTCAACATCGCCCCCGAGGACCGCGACGTCTACGACCCGGTCGCCTGGGCCGGCCAGATCCACTGCACGCCCGAGGAGCGCGAGCATTTCCAGCAGCTGCTGGGCCTGGGCCTGACCGACGCCTTCCGCCTCTTCGAGCAGCCGCCCAAGAGCTGGAGCTGGTGGGACTACCGCAACCTGGCCTTCCGCAAGAACCAGGGCCTGCGCATCGACCACATCCTCGTCAGCGCGGCACTCAAGCCCCGCGTGACGGCCTGCGAGATCGACAAGCTGCCGCGCAAGAACGAGCGGCCCAGCGATCACGCACCGGTCATCGTGACCCTGGACGGCTGACGATGGCGGCGCGTTGTTGAGCTCAGGATCAACAGCGCAACACCGGCCAGCGCCACCCATTTGACGGCGCTGGACGTCGTCATCAGCAGGCGCGGCAGCCAGAGCCAGACCGCCTCGGGCGCGGCCTGCGCGCCGGCCAGCGACAGCCAGGAGAACAAGTCCTCCAGCAGGTCGGCGCCGACCGCGATGGGCAGGGCCCAGCCCGCGCAATTGAGCCAGGCGGGTGGCGTCGTGCCCACCTGGATCAGGCCCGCGTGGCGCGCAAAGGCCCGGCAGGTCCACAGCGACAGCACCCAGGCCCAGGCGGCGATCAGTCCGACATCCACCAGCAAGGCCAGGCGCGGCCGGGCGAAGACGCCGGCATGCGCGGTCCAATCGGCCATGGGCTGAAGACTCAGCTGCCAGGCCTGGAAGTCCTGGTTGGCGGCCATGATCTCGTCCAGCCGCGACAGCGACGGCAGCAGGCCTTGCGGCTCCAGCTGCGCCCAGCCGGCCAGCACCATCAGCGCGGCCACCATCACCAGGCCCAGCAGCAGCTTGAGCCAGGACGCCGTATCGCCACCGCGCTCGCGCCAGGCGGTGCGCGCGGGGAAGGCATGCTTCCAGTCGGCGACGCTGGGATGCGCAGCCATCTTCACCTGCTTGCTGGGCTGGCCATCCACGAGAGCGCGCGCGGTGTCGCGCACCTTCAGCCCGGTCAACGCCCACAGCGGCGTCGCATGGGTCTGGCTGTTGATGAGGGCCGCGAAGCGCGCCGGCTTGGGCGGATCGAGCTCGGGCATCACGCGGAACACGTCGTGCTCCGTCAGCAGGGGCGCGTGACCGGGCGGCACCGGCACCCGCAGGCCGCACCGCAGGGCCTCGGCCACCAGCCAGGCGAAGGGCGCCCGGGACAGCTCGCTGTAGGGGTACTCGTTGCCGCCGCCCACGTCGCAGTGCGAGCCGCGGAACCAGCGCTGCTGGATGTCGCCCGGTTCGCCGTTCTTCATCAGGAATGCACCGTCGTCCTGCTCGTAGGCACGGGGCAGGAACTGGGCGCGCTGCTCGTCCAGCGCCAGGGCCTGGCGCACATGCCGGAAATGCTTGTCGTCCAGGTTGGGGCGGGCGGTGATCTTCAGCCCGAAGGGCGGCAGGCCCACGCTGGCCACGGTGTCCCAGACGCCGACGAAATGCACGGCGGGCCAGGCCTCGGGCGTCAGGCCCTGGCCGAACAGGCGGGCAGCCTGCTGGGTGATGTCGCTGCGCTCCGGCGAGGCCTTGGCGAAATAGGTCGACACCAGGCTAGCGACCAGCGTGTCCTGGTGACTGTCGATGATGCCGAAGGCATTCACCAGGCCGCCGATGGAGCGCGCCGTGAAGGCGCCGCGCGAGAAGCCAAACAGGTAGATCTGGTCGCCCGGCTGCCAGTTGGACATCAGGAAGCGATAGCCTTCCGCGACGTTGTCGTACAGCCCGCGGCCGAAGGCCAGGCCGTCGATGCGATCCAGTGCGCGCTGGATCTTGTCCATCACGGTCGTGCCAGGCAGCTGCTCGGGGTTGCCGACGCCCGGGTCGTAGTAGACGAGGCGGCCGTCGTCGGGGAAGAGCCTCAGCAGTTCGGCCAGCAGCACCACATGGGTGTCCGAATGGCGGCCGCTGAGGTTGTTGTTGGTGCCGTCGCACAGCAGCACCAGTTGACGCGGTGGACTCATGCACTAAGCCTCACGAAAAAGGACCGGTGCAGCCAGTCTTGCATCGGCACCTCCGCCCATCATCCCCAGAAAAGCGGAGGCCGGGGAGACGGTGGCAGGTTCTAGATGGCGTCCAGCCGGGCCTGCAACTGTTCGAAAAAGCGGCCCACATGCACGCCGTCGCAGAGTGCGTGGTGCACGTCCACGGCCACCGGCATCAGCAGCCGGCCGGCCTGTTCGGTGAAGCGGCCGAAAGCCAGCTTGGGCCGGTCGTCGCCCTGGCCGCGGGCATGGGTGAAGGCCGTGAAGGCCAGCCAGGGCAGCGTCGTCATGTGCACCAGCGTCTCCTCGTGCACCGCGCCGGGCTCGTCGGCCGCGAACAGGTCGCCGCTGGCCCGGCGCACGCGTTCGACGTTCGGACGGGCGCGCGCGGCGAACTCGGCCAGCGAGGGCTCGCGCGGCAGCGTGACGATGCCGAAGCTGCCGTCGTCGCGCAGCACCGTGGTGCTGGCGTGGATGACCGCGAACTCGCGCACGACCAAGCCCTCGGCGCCCAGGGTCTGGCGCATGGCGTCGATCGTGTTGGCGGCTTCCAGCGCGGCGTGGTGGTAGGCCAGCCAGGGCGTGGCCCCATGGCGGGCGGCGCGCTCGCGCAGGCCGGTCACGTCCACCGGTGCGGTGACGCTGAATGCCGGCTGGGCCATGTGGCGGAAGTGTTCGAGCGCGGCGCGGCGCGGCCAGGCATCAAGGGGAATCTCGCGGTCTTGCATGGGCGACATGCTCGCATGAGCTGCGCCCAAGAAAGACAGGCCGCTGACGCGGCCTGTGTTCGGGAAACTCATGGACGAGATCAGTCCATCAATCGCTGCCGTGCTGGCGCATGCCGAAGTCGTAGAGGGCACGCTTCAACTCGTCCGCACGGTCTTCCCCCAGGTCCGCCAGCAGCCGGTTGGTCGGCGTGCCGCGGATCTGGCCGATCCGGTTGTAGCCCAGCGTCTTGGCGCGCGCCAGCGTGCGCGGCGTCAAGGCCAGGGCCTCGAGCGGTGCCTGGTCGGCGAGGCTCAGCAGCCGGGCATAGGTCTCAGCGGAAATGGACACGATGCCTGTGCGGTTGGGCAATGCAGTCGGGATCAGGGCCGGGGGCAGCGACGTTGTCGGAGGGAGCTGGGGTGCGGAGCTCGTGTTCTGGAGCTGGTCACCCTCGCAATCCGCAGCCGCGTACATCTCGGCCAATCTGTCTGGGTTGACGGTCAGCCGCCGAAACGGGGGACGCCGAGGACTTCGTAGATCAGGTCGATGAGGTACATGAGGGGCTCCTGTGGGAAGGGAAAAAATTCGCTTGACCGAACTGTCCCTTTTTTCGCCCCCCTAGAAACCTAGCAAGGTTGCCAGGTTCCTGGGCCTAAAGACCTAGAGAACTCCAGCCGCCACGCACTTGAGCACCGCCTGGTGCTTGGACGTGACCTCCAGCTTGCGCATCGCATTGCCCAGATGGAAGTTCACGGTCTTCTCGCTCATGCCCAGGATGACGCTGACCTCCCAGGCCGTCTTGCCCTGCGCCGTCCAGCTCAGCACGTCCAGTTCCCGCTTGGTCAACTTGGGCAGGTCACCCTTGTTCAGCTTTGGGCTCAGCAGTCGGTCAGCCGCCGTGAGTGCATGAGCAGCGAGAAGTTGAAGGCCGGCCACCATGTGCATCAAGGGCGCACCTGCAGCGGGCAGCGTCTCATCACGATCTACGCCGAGCACGAAATGCCTGTCACCTGGCAAATGCAACTTGACTGCGATTCCAGTCTTGTAGCCGTACGGCGCCTGAACTTCCCATAGCTCTCCCGCTCCTGCAGAAACATAGGTGGCCTGGTCGTAGACCACGGGCACGGTCTGCGTCATCAGATGGGTCACGACTGGGTCTCGCAAAGCGTCGTCACGGTCGCGGGCGGCCTCTAGATAGCCTGCAGGGGTATTGCCGTACGTGGTGATCTGCATCCCGCTGTCCTGCAGGACTCCCCGCATCAACATGCCCGAGATGATCGGAAAACCCATGGCATCCGCCGTCGCGACCAGCCGGCGCTCAAAGCTCTCGAAGTCTTCGCTCAGCCCGACATCGATCAGCTGCTGATAGTTCATTTCGGGCTTACCCATACCTGCCAAGTCTGCCAGCTTGTTCGGCCCTCTCGCCGATCCGAGACTGCGGTCCCGTTGGAAACACACGCAGGAAGGTATCGCATGTCAACCCTGTTCCAGTTGCCCGAGGGCAGTCTGTGCTGGCCCGCTGCCGCCTTGTCTGGCGCCGCGCAGGATGTGAGGCATGCGCAGACCCATGTGAACCGCCCGCGCGGAGCCGAGCACCGGGTGAGCGGTTCCACGCGCTGGGAGCGCTGCTATGCCGATGCCCGCGCCTGGCTGGAGTGGGACTGGGTCGAGATGGCCGAGGCCACCGTCGTGCAGGCCGACCCGCTCAATGTGCGCTCCAACGTGCTGCTGCTGGACGATCACGGCCGGCCGCTGCTGTCATCGCGGCGGCGCGCGACGCTGGCGACGCTGGTCTATCTGCTGCCCTGGCAGGGGCCGGTGCTGGATGCGCTGCGCAACACCCAGCCCATCGGGCGCATGGGCGGCATGGAGCAGCGCCTGGCCGCCTGAACCCGGGTGACAGCGCGGCGTGCCACCCTTGCGCAGAATGCGCGGCTTCTCCGCTTGAAGCCGCGATCATGACCCTCCCCTCCCCCGACGACGTGCTGGCCCAATGGCGGGCCGACGAGGCCGCCGCGCGTTCACGCCAGCAGCAGGACACCGGCCTGGCTTCGCCCGCCCTGCTGGCCGGCAAGACCGGCCTGCAGCAGATGCAGGCCATGCTGGACGGCCTCGCGCCGCGCCCGCCCATCAGCGAGACGCTGGACTTCCAGCTCATCGCGGTCGAGGACGGCCTGGCCGTCTTCCAGGGCCGGCCGCAGTTCAAGCACTACAACCCGCTGGGCAGCGTGCACGGCGGCTGGTTCGCCACCCTGCTGGACTCGGCGCTGGGCTGCTCCGTGCACACGACGCTGCCCGTGGGGCGCGGCTACACGACGCTGGAGTTCAAGGTCAACCTGGTGCGCGCGCTGAGCGACAAGGTGCCGCTGGTGCGCGCGATCGGCAAGGTGGTGCATCGCGGCCGGCAGGTGACGACGGCCGAGGCCACGCTGGTCGGCCACGACGGCAAGCTCTACGCCCACGCGTCGACCACCTGCCTGCTGTTCGACCTGCCGCCGGCCTGAGCCCGGCTGCGTCAGGCGCGCAGTGCCGCAGCCTCGCGGGCCAGCTGGGTGATGCGCGCCCAGTCCTTGGCGTCGATGGCGTCCTGGGGCGTCAACCAGGAGCCGCCGCAGACCTTGACGTTGGGCAGCTTCAGGAACTGCGGCGCGGTCTCCAGCGAGATGCCCCCTGTGGGGCAGAAGGCCACGTCCGGGAAGGGGCCGGCCAGCGACTTCAGCAGGTTCACGCCGCCGACCGCCACGGCCGGGAACAGCTTCAGGAAGCCGAAGCCCGCGGCATTGGCCTGCATGACCTCGGAGGCCGTGGACACGCCGGGCAGCAGCGGCAGGCCCTGGGCCTGGCAGGCCGCGGCCAGCGCGTCGGTGTAGCCGGGGCTGACGCCAAACTGGCAGCCGGCGTTCTTGGCGTTGGCCACGTCCTGCGGCGTGCGCAGCGTGCCGGCGCCGACGATGGCGCCCGGCACCTTGGCCATGGCTTCCATGGCCTGCAGCGCAACGGGGGTGCGCAGCGTCACTTCCAGCACCTTGATGCCGCCGGCGACCAGCGCTTCGGCCAGCGGCACGGCGTCTTCCAGGCGCTGGATGACGATGACGGGGATGACGGGGCCGTGGCTGGCCAGGCTGAGGGTGTCGATCATTTCGTTCTCCATGAAACCGCGGTATTCGGGCCGGGCGCTGGGCCGCTCCCGAGCCGGCCCGCCTGGCGAAGCTTGCGGCCCAATGCCGCAGGCTTCGGCGTCCCCTCGGGGGACCGACCAGGTTGGTGCGCGTTCAGCGCCGCCAGACGGGGCGGGGGGCTCGCTTCACAACCAGGTGCAAGCGCCTTCCTCGGCGCTCAGCACATTGCGGCGCAGGCCGGCGAAGAGCTCGCGGCCCAGGCCATGGGCGTTGACGTCGGCCTCGGCCGGGGTGAGCTGGGCGACCTCGCGCGCATCCCACTCGGCCGCGTCGACCAGGGCCTGCAGGCTGCCGCTCAGCGCGCAGACGCGCACGACGTCGCCGTCGCGCAGACGCGCCAGCGGGCCGCCGGCCAGCGCCTCGGGGCTGACGTGGATGGCCGCGGGCACCTTGCCCGAGGCGCCGCTCATGCGGCCGTCGGTGACCAGGGCGACACGGAAGCCCTTGCCCTGCAGCACCGCCAGAGGCGGCGTCAGCTTGTGCAGCTCGGGCATGCCGTTGGCATGCGGGCCCTGGAAGCGCACGACGACGACAACGTCGCGCTCCAGCTCGCCGGCCTTGAACGCGGCCAGCATGGCCTCTTGCGTCGTGAAGATGCGGCAAGGCGCCTCGACCGTGTGGCGGTCTTCGGGCACGGCCGAGACCTTGATGACGGCGCGCCCCAGGTTGCCGGCCAGCAGCTTGAGGCCGCCGGTGGCACTGAAGGGCGCGGCCGCCGTACGCACGACGCCGTCGTCGGTGCTGGCCGCGGGCAGCGGCTCGCGGCGGACCTCGCCACCCTGCCCCACCGCGACGGGCACGAAGCTGTAGGGGCGCAGCCCATCGCCGCCGACCGACAGCACGTCCTCGTGCATCAGGCCGGCATCCAGCAGCTCGCGAATGACGAAGCCGGGGCCGCCGGCGGCCTGGAACTGGTTCACGTCGGCGCTGCCGTTGGGATAGACGCGCGCCAGCAGCGGCACGACGGCCGACAGCTCGGAGAAGTCCGTCCAGTCGATCAGGATGCCGGCCGAGCGGGCCACGGCGACCCAGTGGATCAAGTGGTTGGTCGAGCCGCCGGTGGCCAGCAGCGCCACCATGGCATTGACGATGCAGCGCTCGTCGACCAGCTGGCCGATGGGCTTGGCGGGCTTGCCCGCAAGCCGGCCGCTGATGTCCAGCGCGGTGCCGACGGCCTCGCGGGTCAGCGCCGTGCGCAGTTCGTCCTGCGGATGCACGAAGGCGCTGCCGGGCACGTGCAGGCCCATGGCCTCCAGCAGCATCTGGTTGCTGTTGGCCGTGCCATAGAAGGTGCAGGTGCCGGCGCCGTGGTAGGCGGCGGACTCGCTCTTCAGCAGCTCGTCCCGCCCGACCTTGCCCTGCGCGTAGAGCTCGCGCACCTTGGCCTTGTCGCTGTTGGAGATGCCGGTGCCCATGGGGCCGGCCGGCACGAAGACGCAGGGCAGATGGCCGAAGTGCAGCGCACCAATGAGCAGCCCGGGCACGATCTTGTCGCAGATACCCAGCAGCAGCGCGGCGTCGAAGACGTCATGCGTCAGCGCAATGGCCGTGCTCATTGCGATGGTGTCGCGCGAGAACAGGCTCAGCTCCATGCCGGGCAGGCCTTGCGTGACGCCGTCGCACATGGCGGGCACGCCGCCGGCCACCTGCACGGTGGCGCCCAGGCGATGCGCCTCGGCACGGATCTGGGCCGGATAGCTCTCGTAGGGCTGGTGGGCCGACAGCATGTCGTTGTAGGCCGTGACGATGCCCAGGTGCGGTGCCTTCTCGGCGACGATGCGCAGCTTGTCGTTGGACGGCAGCGCCGCGACGGCGTGGGCGACGTTGGCGCAGCCCATGCGCTCGAAGCCGCGCTGGCGCTGGCTGAGCTGGGCAATGCGGGCCAGGTAGTCGCCGCGCAGCCGGGCGCTGCGCTCCCGGATGCGTTGCGTGACGGTAACGAGGGTGGAATTCATGCGGTATCTCCTGGAGTCGGTCGACGTAACCGCCCCTTGGGAATTCAAGTAACCATATTACTTGCCCAGAGGGGCTTGCGGGTTACGGCCTGGGTACCGACGTGACAAGATGGCAGGCATGGCGTCTCAGGCAATCCAGCTTCCCCACGGGCCGGCCCGCAGCTCGCAACTGCTGCAGCGCACGACGGCCGAATGGCGCTCCAGCGGCAACGATCTGCTGCTGTTCGCCTACGGCTCACTGATCTGGCGGCCGGATTTCGAGTATGCCCAGGCCCTGCCTGCTCGCGTGCTGGGCTTTCACCGTGTGCTGCGCATGCGCTCGCGCGTGAACCGCGGCTCGCCGCAGCAGCCGGGCCTGGTGCTGGCCCTGGTCTCGGGCGGCAGCTGCCGGGGGCTGGTCTACCGCGTTCCGCGCGAAGCCGGCGAGGCCGTGCTGCCGCAGCTGTGGGCGCGCGAGATGCCCAACGGCGTCTACGAGCCACGCTGGCTGAACTGCGACACGCCCTCGGGCCGGCTGCGTGCGCTGGCCTTCACGCTGTCGCGGCGCAGCCCGAACTGGACCGGGCCGCTGCATGAGCCCGAGCTGCTGCACATCTTCCGCCATGCCAGCGGCCGCTATGGCACGACGCTGGACTATCTGCTGCGCACCGTTCAGGGCTTGCGCGAGCACGGCATCCGCGACATGGAGCTGGAGCGTCAAGCCCATCTGGCCGCGCAGCACGGCCTGTGCGCGCCGCTGTGAGCCGCACCTAGCCCTGCAGCCGGGCCAGGTCTTCGATGGTGTCCACGTCGATGCGCACGCCGGGGTCGTCCACGGCGATGGGCTGGGCGGCATAGCGCGCCACGATGCGCCGCGCGCCCTCGTCGCCCTGCAGGCCCACCAGTTCGGAATAGAGCTCCGTGCCGAAGCCGACCGGATGGCCCTGGAGGCCACGGTGCTGGGCATAGCAGACGGGGTAGCGCTCCAGCCCCTCGGCAATGGCCAGGATGGTGGCGGGCTGGATCAGGGGCATGTCGGCCGGCAGGATGAGCCAGCCGTCCGCATCCCCGGTGGCGCTGACGCCGGCGGCGATGGAGTGCCCCATGCCGACGGGGTGCGGTCGGCCCTGGGCATCACGTTCGGGCAGGATCAGCACATCGCGCGCCGGGACCAGCCTTTGGACCACGGGCGCCAGGGCCGAGGTCGTCACGACGAGCATGGGCAGCTGTGTCGCGATGGCATGGTGCAGGCTGGAGGCCAGTACCGTGTCGGGGGAGGCAGCGCTCAGGCGCTGCTCGAGCTTGTGGCCTGAGCCTCTGAACCGCGAGCCGCGTCCAGCGGCCAGCACGACGACGGCGGGGCGTCGCTTTGTCATTTGCAATCAATCCTTCCAAGCCCTCTGCCTAGCGACGGTCTGCGCCGTTTGCTGCGGTGCCACAAGCATGCCCAGTGGCCTTGCACTTGAAACTGGTAGGTTCACTTAAGGGAAGGTCTGCATACTTCGTCCCATGAGCAAGCTGAGTGAATTTCGAAAGAGCTACGAACTGGGGGAACTGGACGAGGCCCAGGCCACGGACGGCCCGCTGGCGCTGTTCCAACGCTGGATGGATGAGGCCATCGCCCACGACGTGTCGGAGCCCACGGCGATGACGGTGGCGACCGTCGGTGCGGGCGGGCGGCCGTCGACGCGCGTCGTGCTGCTCAAGGGCTGCGACGCGCGCGGCCTGGTCTGGTTCACCAACTACGACAGCCGCAAGGGCCAGGAGCTGGCGCAGAACCCTTATGCGGCGCTGCAGTTCCATTGGGTGGAGATGGAGCGCGTCGTGCGCATCGAGGGCCGCGTCGAGAAGACCTCGGCCCAGGAGTCGGACGACTACTTCAAGAGCCGCCCGCTGGATTCGCGGCTGGGCGCCTGGGCCTCGCCGCAGAGCCGCGTCATCAGCGGCCGCGCGGTGCTGGTGGCCAACGCCGCCAAGGCCGCCGTGCAGCACGGCCTGAACCCGGAGCGACCGCCGCACTGGGGCGGCTTCCGGCTGGTGCCGGACATGTTCGAGTTCTGGCAGGGCCGCCGCTCGCGGCTGCACGACCGCCTGCGCTTCAGGCTGGACGGCGCCGACTGGCTGCGCGAGCGCCTTGCGCCCTAGCCTCAGTGGACGGCGTTGCCGTCCTCGACACGGTAGTACAGGCCGTAGGGGTCGTCGCTGAGCACGGCCAGCTGGCCCTCGACGACGACCGGCTCCAGCGTGTAGCGCACCGGCTTCTTGGTGCGCACCTCCACCAGGCCCTCGGGCCCCGCGGGCACGCAGAAGGAGCAGGTCGTCGGCACGGCGGACAGCAGGAAATGCTGCTGCTTGTCGCCCGCCTCCAGCGGCATCATGAAGCCCTGCACCTTGACCGTCTTGCGGTCCAGCGCCTGCACGGCCGCCGGGAAGGTCGGGATGATCTTCTTCTTCTCGGCTCGGGCCGTGACCTGGGACAGCAGCTTCCACGACAGGATGTCCGCGCGTTCCTCCAGCGGCTTGAAGGGGCTGCGCGGATCGTGGTAGCCGGGGCCCTGGCCGATGCTGGGCGCGGTCTGAGCGAAGGCTGCCGAGGCGGACAGCGCAAGGACGAGAGCGAGGGCTTTGAACTTCATGGTGGCGATTGTCGGCGTTCAGCGCGGCGCTTGCAGCAAGGTGGTGACGTCCAGCCGGTAGGCCCGCCACGCGGGCCAGGCGGCGGCCAGCAGCGCGAGCGCCGTGGCCAGCAGCGGCACCAGCCATTCGGCCTCGCTCCAGCCCAGCGGGCCCAGGCGCAGCGACTGCCGCGCGGCCAGCAGCCGCTCCAGCAGCGCCACCAGCCCATGCCCCGCGAGCAGGCCCAGCGCGGCCGCCAGGCCGGCCAGCAGCACCGCCTCCAGCGCGATCAGCGCGGCGACGCGCGAGGCCGGCGCGCCCAGCATGCGCAGCATGGCCAGGTCGCCCTGGCGCGCACGCACGGCATGCAGCAGCGCCACCCAGACCGACAGGCCGGCGGCGGCCAGCAGCACGATGCCGAAACCGCGCAGCACCTCGGTGCCGGCCCCCACCAGCCGCATCAGCCGCGCCGTTTCCAGCGCCGGCGCGGCCGACTGCAGGCCGTCCTGGGCATTGACCCAGCGCGGCAGCATGACGGCCGCCAGCGGGCTGCGGTAGCGCACCAGGATCAGCGTGGTCTCGCGCCGCTGCTCGGCGTCCTCGTGAACCTCGCCCGCGTGGTGTTCCTCGTGCACCTCCCACACCGACGCCAGGTCCGTCAGCACCAGGCGGTCCAGCACGCTGCTCGAGTCGGCCAGCACGCCCACCACCTCGAAGAGATGGTCGCCATGCGCGCCGCCGCCCTCGCCCAGCCCATGGCTGCCGGCAAAGCGGTCGCCGACCTTGAGCCCGCTCGCGCGCGCGACCTCGGCGCCCAGCACGGCCTGCATCGGCTTCGTCCAGGCAGCGCCCTGCCCCAGCTTCGCGCCGTACAGCTCCAGGTAGTCCGGCGTCGTGCCCACGATGCGGAAGCCGCGGAAGGCATCGCCCAGCGACAGTGGCACGGCCTGAGCGACCAGCGGCTGGCGCTTCAGCGACTCCAGGGTCGCCAGCGGGATGTTGCCGGTCGGTGCGTCCAGGTGGAAGACGCCGGCCAGCATGATCTGCATGGGGCTGCCCTTGGCGCCGACGACGAGGTCGATGCCGGCCAGGTCGCGCCTGAGCCCGGACTCGACCTGGGCGCTGGCGCGCAGCACGAAGGTGACGGCCGCCAGGCCCAGCGTCAGCAGCAGCAGGTTGAGCGCGGTCGTCAGCGGGCTGGACCAGAGGTATTTCCAGGCGAGGCGGATCACAGCACCACCTCCGCCACATCGTCACGCGCATTCAAGGCCTGGACGACCCGGGCATCGTGGCTGGCGACGACCAGCGTGCAGCCCTCGCGCCGGGCCGTGTCCAGCAGCAGCGCCAGCATGTTGGCGGTGTGCCCGTCGTCCAGGTTGGCGCTGGGCTCGTCGGCCAGCAGCAGGCGCGGCCGGCGCATCAGCGCACGGGCCAGCGCCACGCGCTGGGCCTGACCCACGCTGAGCTGGTGCGGCCGGCGGCCCGACAGCGCGGCGATGCCCAGCGCCTGCAGCAGCTCGGCCGCACGCGCGGGGTCGGCGCCCTGCCCCGCCGCCAGCGCCGGCAGCGCGAGGTTCTCCGCCACCGTCAGGGCCTCGCTCAGATGCAGGCGCTGCGGCACCACGCCCAGCGTCGCGCCGCGCCAGGCGTCCAGTGCCCGCGGGCTCATGCCGGCCAGTTCGGTGCCGGCAACGTTCAGCATGCCCTGCTGCACGCGCAGCAGGCCCGCCAGCAAGGCCAGCAGCGTGGACTTGCCCGAACCCGAGGCGCCGCGCAGTAGCAGATGCCGCCCGCTGCCGAGTGTGAAGTCGGCATAGCGCAGGGCTTGCTCGGCGCCCGCGTAGCGATGGGCCAGGCCCTGCCAGGCCAGCATCACTTGACGAGCCGCTTGAAGCTGGCGAGGAACTTGTCCACCTTGCCCGCGACGACGAAGGCGCAATAGCCCTGGTCGGGGTTGCGGGCGTAGTAGTGCTGGTGATAGGCCTCGGCCGCGTGGTAGTTGGTCTCGGGCAGCAGCTCGGTGACGACGCGGCCGCCATGGTGAGCATTGGCCTCCTGCAGCACCTCGGCCGCGAGCGCGCGCTGCGCCTCGGTGTGCCAGTAGATGCCGGAGCGGTACTGGCTGCCCACGTCGGCGCCCTGGCGGTTCAGCGTGGTCGGGTCGTGGATGGTGAAGAAGACCTCCAGCAGCTCGCGCAGCGAGACCTCGGCGGGGGCGAAGTCGATGCGCACCACCTCCGCGTGGCCGGTGTTGCCGCTGCAGACCTGTTCGTAGTTGGGGTGGGCGGCCTGGCCGTTGCTGTAGCCGTTCTCGACGTGGTGCACGCCGCGCACGCGCTCGTAGACGGCTTCCAGGCACCAGAAACAGCCGCCGGCCAGGGTGATGCGTTCAAGATTCGTTGCGGACATCGATGGCTTTCAATGGGCGCCGAGGGTCATCTCGACATGGGGGCGCCAGACCTCGTCGCAAGCCTGGTCGCAGACCTTGGGCGCAGCGACGAAGACGCGGGCATTGGGCGCGCCGCGGGCCAGCAGCGCGTCGCGCACGGCGGTGGCGCGCGCCAGGGCCAGCTGGCGCAGGGCTTCGTCGTCGACGGCATAACTGCCCAGCAGCAGGCCACGCATCTGCTCCGGCGGCAAGTCCTTGGGCAGGCCGATGAGGTTCTTCGGCTTGTTGGGCAGCTTGCTGTTCTGGTAGAGGCGCCTGAGCGCCGCATCCGGCGCCGGGTTGGTCAGCAGCGCGGTCTCGGCGCGCAGGGCCTGGGCCAGGCGCTGCTCGCGGATGGCCTGGCTCTCGGCCGCGATGCCGGCCCAGCCGGTCAGCGTCAGCTGCACGCCGGGCTTGTCGACCAGCAGCTTGGCGATGCGGTCCAGCTGGTCGATGGCGGACAGCTCCACGCTGCCGGGCCGGAAGGCGATCTGCGCCTCCTCCGGGGTGTCGCTGCCACTGAACAGCGCGAACGGCGAGGTCAGCGCCTTGCCGATGAGGTTGAGGATGAGCTTCCAGACAATGCCGCCGACGCTGAACTCGGGGTCTTTCAGCGAGCCGCTGACGGGCAGGTTCACGTCGATGACGCCGTTGCGGTCCTTCAGCAGCGCGACGGCGAAGCGCACCGGCAGCGTCGTCGCGTCCGGGCTGTCGACCTTGTCGCCGAAGGTGAGCTGGTTGAGGATGATCTGGTTGCTGGCCACCAGCTGGCCGCCGGGCTCGACCTTGTAGCGCAGCTTGGTGGACAGCTTGCCGCGCTCGATGGCGTAGCCCGCGTACTTGCCGGCGTAGGGCGACAGCGGCGCGAGCTCGATGTCGGTGGCGTTGGCGGCCACGTCCATGGCCAGCGGCGCACCGGGCTTGAGCTGGCCGTCGATCTCCAGCAGCCCGGTGCCGGCGATCTTGCCGCGCAGCGTCAGCGGCGCCATCTCCGGGCTGGCGGATGAGAACGCGCCCAGCGAACCCTGCAGCTCGGTCAGGCGGGCGCTGTAGTTGGGGCGCACGTAGCGGTCGCTGAAGTCGACGGTGCCGCGGCTGACGCGGATGCGTTCGGCCGCGAACTCCGGCGTGGGGGCCGCTGCGGCTGACGCAGCAGACGCAGCGGATGCGGCAGACGCCGCCTCGGCCGGGCCGATGTCGCGCAGATTGAAGCGGCCCTGCTCGTTGACGATGAGGCGGGCATAGGCATCGTCCAGCTGGGCCTCGCGCACGACCAGGCGCGGCGGTGCGCCCGGCGCCAGCGCCAGCTTGAGGCCGTCCAGCTGCAGCTGCTGCCAGCTCAGCAGCTCTTCCCCGACGACGCGCTCGCCGTCGAGCGTGCGCACCTGCGTGACGATGAGCGGCCCCACGCGGACATCGCCGCCGACGCTGGCCGACCAGCTGCCGCCGGCCTGCTGGCTGGCGCTGAACTCGGTCGCCAACCCCAGCTCGGCACGCTGCAGCTGCAGCCCCCAGGCCGGGTCGAGGTAGGCCGTCAGCAATTGCAGCGGCAGCGCCTTGGCCTGCAGGCTGCCGCTGGCCGACAGCGGCGCCAGCCCCAGGCGACCGCGCCACTGCAGGCTGCCGGCGCTGGCCGCCTGCGGCCGGTCATTGGCGCCCAGCGCCGCGAGCTGGGCCGACAGCTGGGCCTGCACGGGCGCCTTGGCCGGCCAGGCCAGGGCGCCCAGCTGCAACCGCAGCGGCTCGACGGCTAGTGCCACCGGCGTCACGCCGGCGGGCACGGCGGCATCGTGCCAGTGCAGCGCGCCGCGCTCCACGGCCAGGCCGGCGAGCTGCAGCTTCCAGCCGGGGCCGGCGTCGCGCGCGGCGCCCTCGCCCTCGGGCGGCAGCATGGCGGCGACGTTGAGCCGGCCGTCGCGCTCGCGGGCGAGCTGGGCGCGAGGCGCGTCCAGCGTCAGCAGGCCCAGGCTGAGGCTGCGGGCGGCCGGCTCGACGCTGGCCTTGTCCAGCCGGGCCGAGGCCAGTGTCAGCAGCCTGGGGGTGCCGGGCAGGCTCAACCGCACGTCCCTGGCCTGCAGCTCGGACAGCGTCAGCTGCGCGCGGTTGGCGGCGCCCTCGGCCAGCGGCTGCGGCACCCGCAGACCGGCCTTGGTCGACACGGCGGCGGCCAGCCGCGCGCCGCCAGGCAGCGGCAGCCAGGCGGCCAGGCGCTCGACGGCCAGACCGTCCAGCTCGGCATCGGCCTCCAGCAAGTCGGGCGCCAGCCTGGCCTGCGCGCTCAGCACGGCCTCGTCCAGGCACAGGCTGGCATCGAGCTGGGCCGGTGCCTTCAGCGGCCAGGCGGCCGCGCCGAGCTTGAGCTGGATGGCGTCCAGCACGAGGTTCTTGCTGGCGGTGAAGCGCCCATCCTTGACCTCCACGCCGGCGACGCTGACCTGCCAGGGCTGGGACGCGCCGCCCTGCCCGGCCGGCGGCGGCTCCACCCAGCTCAGGTCGGGCGCCTCCAGCAGGATCTGGCCGAAGCCGAGCTGGCGGCGCAGCGGCTGCACGTCGGCCAGCGCCAGGCTCAGGCGCCTGAAGCCCAGCAGCGGGCCGCCGCCCGGCCGGGTGAGCGCCAGCTCGTGGAGTTGCAGCAGGCCGCTGAACCTGACGCTGGGCGGCTGCTTGGGCCGCTCGGCGAAGTCCACGGCGAGGTCGACATCCAGCCGGCCGCCGCGCAGGCGCAGCGGCGTACTGGCCGGCACATAGGCGGCCAGCGGCGCGAGGTCCAGGCCGGCCAGCTTGAAGGACAGGCGGGCGCTGGCGTCCTCGGCGAAGGGCAGTGCCTCGGCGCGGCTGTCGAAGGCGACCCCGTCCAGCTGGCCGCTGAGATGGGGCTGAACCTTGGCCTCGACGTCGGCCGGCAGCGTGGACAGGAAAGGCAGGGCCAGGCGCAGGTCGGCGAGCTCGTGCTGGCGCTGCACGGGGCGGTCGTCGAAGACGATGCGGCCCTCGCTGAGCTGGATGTTGTAGACGGCGAACTCGGGCTCCGCCGGCTCGGGCGCGCCGGGCACGGCGGGCTTGGCCGCCAGGCGCTGGATCAGGTCGTCGATGTCGTAGCGGCCCTCGGCCAGGCGCGCAACGCGCAGCTCGGGACGGGTCAGCGTCAGCGACTCGACGACGGCCCGGCCGCGCAGCAGGGAGCGCAGCGACAGCGCCGCATCCAGCTTGGCCAGCGTGAACAGCGGTGGGTCGCCGGCACGCGGGCCGGCAATGCTCAGGCCCTCGGCCACCAGGGCCAGGCGCCAGGGCTGGAAATGGGCCTCCTCGATGCGGACCGGCCGCCCCAGGGCCTGGCTGGCCAGTTCGGCGCCGCGGCCGGTGACCCAGCCCGGCAGGGCCAGCGTGACGATCAGCAGCAGCAGCGTGCCCAACGCCGACAGCGCAGCCAGGGTCCAGAGCAGCAGGCGGGGGCGGAAGGAAAAGCACAAGGGGTTCATCACGGCGGACGCATTATTCCTGTCGGCGATGATGGCGCGCGTGATCGCGCTCGACTATTCCGGCTTCAAGACCCTTGTGCTGGCGGCTGTTCTGCCTCCCGCCCCGCTGCTGCTGCTGGCCGCCTGGGGCGGCTGGCGCCTCAGGCGGGGCCGGCGCCTGGGCGGCGTGGTGCTGGTGCTGGCGCTGCTGGGCATCTGGCTGTCGGCCACCGAGGCCATGGGCGAGCTGTTGAGCCGGGCCCTGGGCCAGCCCGTGCCGCTGCGGCCGGCCCAGGTCGATGCCTTGCGCGGCCGCCCCGACGGTGCCGTGCTGGTGCTGGGTGGGGGCGTGCGCCGCCTGGCGCCGGAGTTTGGCGCCGGCGTGCCGACCGCCACCACGGCCGAGCGGCTGGCCTATGGCGTCTGGCTGGCCCGCCGCACGGGCTGGCCGCTGGGCTTCACGGGGGGCATAGGCTGGACGGCGACCGAGCTGAAGCAGCCCGAGGCCCAGACCATCGCCCGCGTCGCCGCCGAGGACTACGGGCTGCCGCTGCGCTGGGCCGAAGCCAGTTCGCGGGACACGCGCGAGAACGCCGCCCACACCTTGCCCGTGCTGGCGGCGGCGGGCGTGAAGCAGGTGCTTCTCGTCACCCATGCCGCCCATATGCGCCGCGCGCTGCGCGCCTTCGAGGCCGAAGCGGCGCCGCTGGGCCTGAGCCTGCTGCCGGCACCCGTCGGACTGGGCGTGGACGGGCTGGGCAGCTTCGACGACTGGTGTCCGTCCCCCGAGGGCTTCGCGCGCGTGCGCTATCTGGTGTACGAGCAGCTGGCCTGGTGGGCAGGACATTGAGGCCGCAGAAATAGAAACCCCGCCGGGCTTGCGGGCCGGGCGGGGCGGGTGGCGATGCCACCTTGGGGCTCCACGGCAATTTGCCGAGGGGGCTCCTGGCGCGCAAAGATTGCGCCAGAGGGTTTGCCTCAAAAGGCAATCAAACAGTAGGCGAGCCTGCAGCGTCCTTCAAGAATAGTTGCCCGAATAGCGCTTCGGCGCGCGCCGTGATCTCGGGCGGCAGACTGATGCCCCGCCCCCATTCCCGCGTGGTCTCGCCGGGCCATTTGTTGGTGGCGTCCAGCCCCATCTTGCCGCCCAGGCCGCTGACCGGCGAGGCGAAGTCCAGGTAGTCGATGGGCGTGTTGTCCACCAGCGTGGTGTCGCGCACGGGGTCCATGCGGGTGGTGATGGCCCAGATCACCTCCTGCCAGTTGCGCGTGTCGATGTCGTCGTCCACGACGACGATGAACTTGGTGTACATGAACTGGCGCAGAAAGCTCCAGATGCCGAACAGCAGCCGCTTGGCGTGGCCGGGGTAGGACTTTTTGATGGACACGACGGCCATGCGGTAGCTGCAGCCCTCGGGGGGCAGATAGAAGTCCACGATCTCCGGGAACTGCTTCTGCAGGATGGGCACGAAGACCTCGTTGAGCGCCACGCCCAGGATGGCCGGCTCGTCTGGCGGCTTGCCGGTATAGGTGGAGTGGTAGATGGGGTTGCTGCGCTGGGTCTGGCGCGTGATCTCGAAGACGGGGAACCAGTCCTGCTCGTTGTAATAGCCGGTGTGGTCGCCGAACGGCCCCTCCAGCGCATGCAGATAGCCGTCCTTCTCCTTCAGCGGCACGTCATGCTCGCTGACGCCGGTGTAGCCCGGCGCGGCCGGCGGGATATGGCCTTCCAGCACGATCTCGGCCGAGGCCGGCGCCTGCAGCGGCTGGTCGTGGCCGACGCCGGTGTTGACCAGCTCGGTGCGCGAACCGCGCAACAGGCCGGCGAACTGGTATTCCGACAGCGAATCGGGCACCGGCGTGACGGCGCCGAGGATGGTGGCCGGGTCGGCGCCCAGCGCCACGGCGATGGGAAAGGGCTGGCCCGGGTGGGCCAGCGCGAAGTCGCGGAAGTCGAGTGCGCCGCCGCGATGGGCCAGCCAGCGCATGATGACCTGCCGGCGAGAAATGAGCTGCTGGCGGTAGATGCCCAGGTTCTGGCGGGTGCGCGCCGGGCCCCGGGTGATGACCAGACCCCACGTGATCAGGGGGGCGGCATCGTCCGGCCAGCATTTCTGGATGGGCAGGCGGCCGAGGTCGATGTCGGCCCCCTCCAGCACCTCTTCCTGGCAGGCCGCGCGGCGCTGCAGGGCGGGCTTCATGTCCCACAAGGCCTTGGCCATCTGCAGCAGCTTTCCGGCGTCCTTCAGGCCCTTGGGTGGCTCGGGCTCCTTGAGGCTGGCGAGCACCCGGCCAACGTCCCTCAAATCGGTCAGAGACTCAGCGCCCATGCCGAGTGCGACGCGGCGGGTTGTCCCGAAAAGATTGGTCAAGGCGGGGGTGGAAAACCCCTCCGGCGCCTCGAACAGCAGGGCCGGTCCGCCGGCCCTCAGCACCCGGTCGCTGAGGGCCGTCATCTCCAGCACCGGCGAGACTTTTTCACGCACGCGCTTGAGCTCACCCAGCCCCTCCAGGCCGGTGATGAAGTCCCTCAGGTCCTTGTATTTCATAACCAAAAGTAGTTTTGAAAGTCCGCAACAACCTTGACGGGTTATTTCGGTCTCGTAAAATTCGCGAACTCGGGTTTCCACTTAAACCCGCCCGGTCGGGCCCTCCGGGCACCAAGCTGCCACAGGCCAGAGCGATCGACCGGGAAATTATCACCGTCGCCCCAGGCCACGAGCCCCGCACCCCGCGAGGCCCGAACCGGGATGCGGCAGCACAAGGAGTCGCATGACGACACGTCAAGACCTTTACAGCCTGGCCCGCCACACGCGGGATGCGGCGTCGCTGTTCGTGAAGGACATCGGCCAAGGCCTGCTCGTGGTCAGCCACAACACGCTGGCCCTGCTGGGGCTGGCCGTGGTGGCCGTTCTGCTGGTGTTCACGAGCCAGGCCGGCCTGCGCGAGAAGCTGGAGTCCGCCACGCTGGGCTGGCTGCATGCTCGCCAGGAGGCCCGCGCCGAGGCCGACGGTAGCGCACTGCTGCTGCCGGCAGAGCCGGAAGCCGTCGCCCGCGCCACCGCCACCGACCCGCGCGGCCTCAGCCGCCAGCAGGCCGCCGTGGCGCATTGGCTGGCACGGCGCTACCGGGTGGCGCCGGAGCCCATCAGCCGGCTGGTGCAAGAGGCCTGGGCCGTGGGCCAGCGCGCCAAGGTGGAGCCAACGCTGATCCTGTCCATCATGGCCATCGAATCGGGCTTCAACCCCTTTGCGCAGAGCACCGTCGGCGCGCAAGGCCTGATGCAGGTCATGACGCGGGTGCACGACGACAAGTACGAGGCCTTCGGCGGCACGCTGGCCGCCTTCGATCCGGTCACCAACCTGCGCGTGGGCGTGCAGGTGCTGAAGGAGTGCATCCAGCGCGCCGGCGGTCTGGAGGAGGGGCTGCGCTACTACGTGGGCGCGGCCAATCTGCCCGACGACACCGGCTACACGGCCCGCGTGATGGCCGAGCATGATCTGCTGAAGGCCGTGGCGGCGGGCCGACCCGTGCCGGCCAACGCCAGCGCCCGTCCGCTGCGCGAGGCCGCATCGGCGCCCACCGGCGAGTCGGCCCAGGTGGCCATGCTGCGCTGAAGCCGGGCGCCGCTGACTTACACTGACGGCTCACGCGACTGGCGATCAGGGGCACGAGCTGTCCCGAGGTGGGCCACCACCGGGGAGCGTGAGGCGGCTCGCAGGGGCCGCTGTCAGCCGTTCGCCTGGGCAGCCCCGGACGTCGTGCCTGCCGCGATCGTCGGGGATTCACCGCCTGACCTTCGGAACACCCACATGTTTGACCGCACCACCTCCACCCTCGCCCTGGTCGACCCCGAGCTCTGGACCGCCGTCCAGAACGAGAACCGCCGCCAGGAAGACCACATCGAGCTGATCGCCAGCGAGAACTACACCTCGCCCGCGGTGATGCAAGCCCAGGGCAGCCAGCTGACCAACAAGTACGCCGAGGGCTACCCCGGCAAGCGCTACTACGGCGGCTGCGAGTACGTGGACGTGGCCGAGCAACTGGCCATCGACCGCGTCAAGCAGCTGTTCGGCGCCGAGTTCGCCAACGTGCAGCCCAACTCGGGCTCGCAGGCCAACCAGGGCGTGTTCTTCGCGCTGCTGCAGCCCGGCGACACCATCATGGGCATGAGCCTGTCCGAGGGCGGCCACCTGACCCACGGCATGGCGCTGAACATGAGCGGCAAGTGGTTCAACGTCATCTCCTACGGCCTGAACGCCAAGGAAGAGATCGACTACGACGCGATGGAAGCCCTGGCCCGCGAGAAGAAGCCCAAGCTCATCATCGCCGGCGCCTCGGCCTACTCGCTGCGCATCGACTTCGAGCGCTTCGGCAAGATCGCCAAGGAGATCGGCGCCTACTTCATGGTGGACATGGCCCATTACGCCGGCCTGATCGCCGCGGGCGTCTACCCCAATCCCCTGCCCCACGCCGACGTCGTCACGTCCACCACGCACAAGAGCCTGCGCGGCCCGCGCGGCGGCATCATCCTGACGAACAAGGAAGACATCGCCAAGAAGATCAACTCGGCGATCTTCCCCGGCATCCAGGGCGGCCCGCTGATGCACGTCATCGCCGGCAAGGCCGTGGCCTTCAAGGAGGCGCTGACGCCCGAGTTCAAGGCCTACCAGGAGCAGGTCGTCAAGAACGCCAAGGTACTGGCCGACACGCTGATCGAGCGCGGCCTGCGCATCGTTTCCGGCGGTACGGAAAGCCACGTCATGCTGGTGGACCTGCGCCCCAAGAACCTGACCGGCAAGGAAGCCGAGGCCATCCTGGGCGCCGCCCACATGACCTGCAACAAGAACGGCATCCCCAACGACCCGCAGAAGCCCATGGTCACCAGCGGCATCCGGCTGGGTACGCCGGCCATGACGACGCGCGGCTTCAAGGAAGAGCAGGTGCGCCAGACCGCCCACCTGATCGCCGACGTGCTGGACAAGCCGCACGACGAGGCCAACCTGGCCGTCGTGCGCGAGAAGGTCGCCGCGCTGACGGCGGCCTTCCCGGTCTACCGCGGTTAATCCCGCACCATGCGCTGCCCGTTCTGCTCTCACACCGAAACCCAGGTCTCCGAGACCCGGGAGTCGGACGAGGGCGACGTCGTCCGGCGCCGGCGCCGCTGCCTGTCCTGCGACAAGCGCTTCACGACCTATGAGCGGGCCGACATCACCCTGCCCTCGGTCGTCAAGAAGGACGGGCGGCGCGCCGACTTCGATCCCGCCAAGCTGCGCGCCTCCATGCAGCTGGCGCTGCGCAAGCGGCCGGTCAGCGTCGAGCAGATCGACGCCGCCATCAACCGCATCGAGGAGAAGCTGCTGGCCAGCGGCGCGCGCGAGATCGCGTCCACCCGCCTCGGCGAGCTGGTCATGCGCGAGCTCAAGCGCATCGACAAGGTGGCCTATGTGCGCTTCGCGTCGGTCTACCGCAGCTTCGAGGATGTCGACGAGTTCCGGCAGCTGATCCGGGAAATCTGATCCGGGTTGACCCTATCCCCCTTCGGAGGGGGCGCGGGGGATGGCGCAGCCGCTCACCCCTCCTCGCCCCGCCCTTGGAGGGAAAGACGCGGCCGTGCCCGCTTTCTAGAGTTCGTTCCATCAGCAACGAACCCGGGGAAGCACCATGAACCGCACCGCCAACGCCCGCCGCAGCCAACGTGGCTTCACCCTCGTCGAGCTTTGCGCAGGTGTCGGCATCTGCGCCGCGCTGCTGGGCCAGGCCCTGCCGGCCATGCGCCAGCTGCATCAGCAGCAAAAGCTGCGCGCCAGCGCCGAAACGCTGGGGGCCGACCTGCGCTTCGCCCGCAGCGAGGCGGTGCGGCTGGGCGATGCGGTGTTCTTCCGGGTCAGCGGCAAGGGTGCCAATGCCTGCTATGTGCTGCACACCGGCGCGAAGAACGACTGCGACTGCGCCGGCGGCCAGGCGGTCTGCAAGAAGCCCGGCAGCCAGGTCATCAAGGCCGAATGGCTGTCCGCCGGCCAGCCGCTGCAGATCAGCAGCAATGCCGAGACGCTGGAGTTCCTGCATCGCCAGGGCCTGGTGGCACAGACCGGCAGCATCGAGCTGCGGCTGAACGGCGACACGGCGATCCGCCAGGTCGTCGCCATCACGGGCCGGGTGCGCAGCTGCGCTGTCGGCGCCAAGATGGGGACCATCCCCAAGTGCGCCTGAGCCCCCCTGTTCGCGGTGGTCGCCGACCGGCGGCGCGACTCGGCTGACGAGCGGTGCGTGCGCCCCGTTGGAGCCGCGGAGGGCTCTAGAGAATGGGGCGATGCAGACCGCTTGCCGCTCACGGAGCCCGGGCTTCAGCCTCATCGAGCTGATGGTCGCCCTGGTGGTGGCCGGCATCCTGGCCGCCATTGCCTATCCGGCCTACACCGCCCATATGCAGCGCGGCCGGCGGGCGGATGCCATCGCCGCGCTGACGGCCGTCATGCAGGCCCAGGAGCGCTATCGCGGCAATGTCAGCAACTATGCGTCGTCGCTGAGCGACTTGAACCTGGACATTGCCAAAATCACGCCGCACTACCAGGTCAGCCTGAGCGGTGTCAACGACCCGCCGACCTTCACGATCGGCTATGTCGCGACGGCAACGCCGGTGGCCGGGGGCAAGCAGGCTCGCGACACGGCCTGCAAGAGCTTCACCGTGACCTTGAAGGGGGCGACGCCCGGATACACCGCTTCGGGCGACCCCGGCAACACGGGCAGCAGCCAGGACACCTCCGCGCTGTGCTGGCCCAGATGAGCATGAACAAGGGCCCGCGCGCGCTGAAGACCCACCGATCGGGCCTGACCCTGGTCGAGATCCTGGTCGGGCTGGGCGTGCTGGCCCTATTGGTGGCGGTCGCCGTGCCGTCCATGGCCGATCTGCTGGAGCGGCGCCGCGTGATCGCCGCCGCCGAGGAGGTGGCGGGCATCCTGACCTACGCAAAGGCAGAGACCAATGCCACCAGCTCCGTCCTGATCGCGCGCTTCGACCCGGATCCGAGCGCGAAGATGAGCTGTGCCGCCGTCGTCACGGCGGCAGGCCTGAATAAATGCAGGTGCTACTTCCCGGCCGGGGACATTTGCCCGGGCACGACGTCCAGATCGTTGCGCCTGTTTCAGCTGCCGCAGGACTATGTGAAGTTCAGCGCCGCCGCCACCTCGTGGGCGGGAGGGGCCAACCAGGTCCGCTTCACGCGTGAACAGATGGGGGTGGATACCCAGGGCTTTCATGTCGACATCGTCGGCCTGAAGAAGGGGTATGCGCTGCGCGTGGATCTCAACACCGCCGGTCGGGTCAGGACATGTTCACCCGCCGGCGACATGACGGGGTTTGCCAAATGCGCCTGAGTCCTCGCATGCGCCGCGCCGGTCACCGCTTCGCCGAGCGCGGCATGGGCTTGGTCGAGCTGATGGTGGGCATCACCGTCGGGCTCATCGTCACCGCCGGTGCCGCGCTGGTGGCCACCCGGCAGATCATCGAGCATCGCCGGCTGATGCTGGAGGTGCAGATGCAGCAAGACCTGCGGGTCGCGGCCGACCTGCTGCAGCAGGACCTGCGCCGCGCCGGCTATCGCGGGCTGCCGGCCAATGGCGTCTGGGAGCCCGCGCGCGGCGCCATCCCGGCCAAGCCCGCGGCCGCCAGCCCGTATACGGCGGTGACGCAAACGACGCCCGGCGGCAGCGACCTGTTCTACCGCTATGCGCGCCCCACGCCCGGCGGAACGGCCGTGAACACGAGCAACGTGCTGGCCAGCAACGAGCAGTTCGGCATACGCCTGAGCAGCAAGACGCTCTACCTGCAGCTGGGCCTGGTGAACGGTCAGCCCAACTGGCAGCCCATCACCGATCCGGATGCGGTGTTGATCGAGAGCTTCGTGCCCGTCATCAACCAGCAGCAGATTTCGCTGGCAGACGTGTGCAACTGCCCGCCGGGCGGCCCCTGCCCCACGCTGACGGTGCGCCGGGTGGACTTCACCATCCAGGCCGTCGCCAAGTCGGACAGCAACGTCAGGCGCACGCTGACCTTCAGCGAAAAAATCCCGTCCGACGACATCGCCGGAGTCTGCCCATGAGGCCGGGGCACCGCATGGCAAGCCGGCCGGCGCAGCGCGGCGCGGCCACGCTGGTGGTGGTCATGGTGCTGTTCCTCGTCATGGCCTTGCTGGCGGCCTATGCCAACCGCAGCCTGGTGTTCGAGCAGCGCATCTCGGGCAGCTATTACCGCGCCAGCCTGGCCCAGGAGATGGCCGATGGCGGCATCGAATGGACCCTGGCCCTGCTGAACGGCACCGGCATCGATGCCAATTGCCAGCCCCTGGCCACGGGCGGCACCCGCTTCGTGGATCGCTACCTCTCCATTTCGCCGGTCGATCGCGGCACCCGGAGCCAGATGGCCACGCCCACCAGTTTCGCGGTCGACTGCGCCCGCTCCGGCAACGGCCTGAGCTGCCGCTGCCCTGACCCCGGCACGCGCACCATTCAGCCGGCCACGACCGTTCCGGGCGCGCTCGTGCCCAGCTTCGGCATTGCCGTGGGCAGTGAAGGCGTGCAACGCTACGGCAGCTTTCAGCTGACCTCGCAGGGCTGCACCGACAGCAGCGTCGACAGCTGTGCCAGCGGTGCCGAGGCACGCAGCCAGCTGGCCAGCGCGACCTCTGCGCAGACGGCCGCCATCGCCTTCGTCGCCGCCATGCCGTCGACGCCGGCCGCGCCGCTGACGGTCAAGGGCAGCCTGACCACCGCCGGCAGCGGCGGGCTGGGCCTGCACAACGCCGATCCGGCGTCTTCGGGCCTGCTGGTGGTCTCGGGCGAGGCGGCACCGGTGCTCAACGACACCCGCATGGACAGCGTGCCCGGCACGCCGGCCGCCCAGGCCAGCGTCTTCGACGACGAGGCCTTGAGAAACCTGTCCGCCGACGGCTTCTTCCGAGCCTATATGGGCATGGCGGCCAGCCGCTATCAGAACCATCCGGCGCTGCGCGTGGTCAGCTGCACGGCCGGCGACTGCGGCCCGGACCTGCAGGCCGCCTATGCCGCAGGCCAGCGCATGCTGTGGGTGGAAGGCCCCATGGCCATCAGCACCAATGTGGTCGTCGGCAACGTCAGCGATCCGCCGCTCATCATCGTCAACGGCGCCGTCACGCTGACCGGACCCATGCAGATCAATGGCGCGCTGCTGGTGCTGGGCAACCTGGACTGGAGCAACACCGGTGGGCTGACCTCGCTGATCACCGGCATGGTGCTGGTCCAGGGCAACATGACCGCAACCGGCAGCATGGACATCCAGTACCTGCAGTCCATCGCCAACCAGTTGCGCAACCGCCGGGGCAGCTTTGTGCGGGTTTCGGGCGGCTTGTTCGATGGCGATCCCAACTGACCCAGGCCGCCCCATGCCCAAGCGCCTACCCGCCCCGTCCCCGCGCCTGAGCCTTGCGAGCCAGCGCGGCGTCACGCTGATCGAGGCCCTGGTGGCCTTGCTGGTCATGTCCTTCGGCATGCTGGCCCTGGTGGGGCTGATGAGCAATCTGCGCTTCGGCGCCGAGCTGGCCAAGCAGCGCAGCGAGGCCATGCGCATCGCCCGCGCGGAGATCGCCAGACTGCGCGACTTCTCCGCGCTGGCCGCCGGCCCCGGCGTGCCAGCCACCGCCCGGCTCTACAGCGACATCACCGACCAGACCGACCCTGAGCTGCAGTCGCCCCCCGACTCCAACACCACTTATGCCGTGTGGCGCCGCGTCGGCAATCTCGCGACCGGCGGACAGGGCGTGACGGTGCGCGTGAACGTCAGCTGGACGGACCGCACCGGCGGCGCGCAGTTCGTCAATCTCGACACGGTCATCGCCTCCGTGGACCCGGTCTTCAGCGCCGTCGTGACCCGCGCGCCGCCCAGCCCGGTGATCCAGCCGTCCGGCCGCCATGCGGCCATTCCGCCCGGGGCCACGCGGCTGGACAAGGACGTCAGCGCCTTCCGCCCCAGCGACCTGGGTAGCACGGTCTGGGTCTTCAACAACCTGAGCGGCGTCATCGTCGGCAAATGCTCCATCCCGGCGGGCACGCCCGTGTCCACGCTCACGACGGCCGATGTCGACTCGTGCAGGAACAACACGGTCGGCTATCTGCTCAGCGGCGTGATCCGCTTCTCCAACACCAACCCGCCCAACCCCACGGCACCCGAAGCCAATGGCTTTGCGCTGGGCCTCGGCCTGGTCAACGGCACTTATCTGCTACCGCGCCTGAACCCCCAGGGCGCGCCGGTGATGAGCGGCGGCAACATCGTGCTGGACAGCGTCGCCGCAACGGCGCCCTCCGGCGTGAACCTGCCGGACTGCTTCAATGACTCGGCCAGCAGCCCGGCCTTCGTCAGCTACTACTGCATCGTCTACCCGCCCGATGCCGGCGCCGCCGGCTCGCGCCCCACCTGGTCGGGCAAGCTGGTGCTGACGGGCTTCGCCATCGGCACCGGCGCCAGCGACTACCGCGTCTGCCGCTACAGCGCCGACTACAACGGCAGCGGTGGCGGATTCACGGCCGACCTGCGGGGGCTGGAGAACGAGGAGCATCCGGCCGTGTATGCCAAGGTGGCCGGCTCGCTGACGCGCCAGAACTTCCTGGTCGTGCGCGGCAATCTGGCCTGCCCCACGGCGCCCGCCGTCGATCCGGCGCATGGCGTGTTTGCCGACTACTCGACGATCCAGCTGCAGCCCTGAGCGCTGGCTAGACTGGCGGCATGAATCCGCCAGACTTCCACGCCGCACTGCGGCGCGCGCTTTCGCTGGCCGAACAGGCCGTGGGCCTGAGCGACCCCAACCCCCGCGTCGGCTGCGTCATCCTGGCGCCCGACGGCCGCGAGCTGGGTGCCGGCCACACCCAGGCCGCGGGCCAGGCCCATGCCGAGGTCATGGCGCTGCGCGACGCCGCGGCCCGCGGCCATGAGGTGCGCGGCGCGACGGCCGTCGTCACGCTGGAGCCCTGCTCCCACCATGGCCGCACGCCCCCCTGCTGCGACGCGCTGATCGCGGCCGGCATCGCCCGCGTCGTCTGCGCCGTGCAAGACCCCAACCCCCAGGTTGCCGGCCAGGGCCTGGCGCGGCTGCGGGCCGCGGGCGTCGCTGTCGAGCTGGCCGACGCCGCCATCGCCGCGGCGGCCCAGGAGATCAACATCGGCTTCTTCTCGCGCATGCAGCGCGGCCGGCCCTTCGTGCGGCTGAAGTCGGCCGTCTCGCTGGACGGTCGCACCGCCCTGCCCGACGGCCGCAGCCAGTGGATCACCGGCGAGGCCGCCCGTGCCGACGGCCATGCCTGGCGCAAGCGCGCCGGCGCCGTGCTGACCGGCATAGGCACGGTGCTGGCCGACGATCCGCGCCTGGACGTGCGCCTGGTGCCCACCGCCCGGCAGCCGCTGCGCCTGGTGCTGGACCCGCAGGGCCGCATGCCGGCCGGCGCCCGCGTGCTGCAGCCGCCCGGCGAGGCCCGCGTCATCGGGCCCGGCCGCGCCGACCTGCCCGCCCTGCTCGCCGAGCTGGGCCGCCAGGGCATCAACGAGTTGCACGTGGAAGCCGGCCCGACGCTGTCCGGCGCCTTCCTGGACGCCGGCCTGGTCGACGAGCTGCTGGTCTACCAGGCGCCGTTGCTGATCGGCGAGGGCCGCCCGCTGGCGGCTCTGGCGCCGCTGGCCGGGCTGGAGCAGGCGCGACGCTGGCGGTTCGTCGAGGCCACGGCCGTCGGACAGGATCTGCGGCTTCGACTGCGGCCCATGTAACGCCCCACGCGGCGCCAGCCCCTAGGGTCGCCACCTACAATCGCCGGCTATGCCCATCTCCCCTATTCCCGAGCTGGTCGCCGAGCTGGCCGCCGGCCGCATGGTCATCCTGGTCGACGAGGAAGACCGCGAAAACGAGGGCGATCTCGTCCTCGCCGCCGACCTCGTCACGCCCGAGGCCATCAACTTCATGGCCAAGCATGGCCGTGGCCTGATCTGCCTGACGCTGCCGCGCGAGCATTGCGAGCGCCTGCAACTGCCGCCCATGACGCGGCGCAACGGCACCCAGCATGGCACGGCCTTCACGGTGTCCATCGAGGCCGCCACCGGCGTCACCACAGGCATTTCGGCCGCGGACCGCGCCCGCACCGTGCAGGCTGCCGTCGCCCCCGACGCCAAGGCCAGCGATCTGGTCCAGCCCGGCCACATCTTCCCGCTGCAGGCCCAGGACGGCGGCGTGCTGATGCGTGCCGGCCATACCGAGGCCGGCTGCGACCTGGCCCGCATGGCCGGCCTGTCGGCCACCTCGGTCATCTGCGAGATCATGAAGGACGACGGCACCATGGCCCGGTTGCCCGACCTGGAGATCTTCGCCAAGGAACACGGCCTGAAGATAGGCACCATCGCCGACCTGATCGAGTACCGCAGCCGTCACGAGAGCCTGATCACCCGCATCGCCCAGCGCCGCTTGAACACGGCCCAGGGCGAGTTCGACTGCCAGGTCTTCACCGACCGCACGGGCGGTACCCACCTGGCCCTGTGCCATGGCGTCTGGCAGCCCGGCGAGGAGGTGCTGGTGCGGGTGCACGAGCCGCTGTCGGTGCTGGACCTGCTGGAGGCCGGCGCCTGCGGCCATTCCTGGGGCCTGCCCGCCGCGCTGGCGGCCATCCAGGCCAGCCCCGGCGGCGTCGCGGTGCTGATGAACTGCGGCGAGGATGCGGCCCGCGTGCTGGCCCGCGTGCAGTCCCGCGAGCCTGCCGCGGTCTCCAAGGGCCCCATGGATCTGCGCATCTACGGCGTCGGCGCCCAGATCCTGAAGGCCCTGGGCGTGCACCGCATGAGGCTGCTGGGCAGCCCGCGCCGCATGCCCAGCATGACCGGCTACGGCCTCGAAGTTACCGGCTTCGTCGCCCCCCCTTCCTGCTGAAACGACCGGAGGCAAGCGATGCAAGATTCCGACCAAGGCCGGCCCGGCTTCGAGGGCGCCCTCGACGGCAGCGAACTGACCGTCGCCATCGTCCAGGCACGCTTCAACGACGCCATCACCTCGGCCCTGGCCAGCGCCTGCCTGGCCGAGCTGTCGGTGCTGGGCGTGCCCGCCGAGGCCATACGCCATGTGACGGTGCCCGGCGCGCTGGAGGTGCCGCTGGCGTTGCAGGCGCTGGCCGAGAGCAATGACTACGACGCGCTGATCGCGCTGGGCTGCATCATCCGCGGCGAGACCTATCACTTCGAGCTGGTCGCCAACGAAAGCGGCGCCGCCGTCACGCGCGTCGGCCTGGACCACGGCCTGCCCATCGCGAACGCCATCCTGACCGTCGAGAACGAAGCCCAGGCCTGGGCCCGTGCCGAGCCCAAGGGCCGCGACGCCGCCCGCGTTGCCGTCGAGATGGCCAATCTGCTGAAAGACATCGAGTGAACGCCACCCCCGCCAAGACCGCCGCCAGACCCGGCGCCAAGCGCGCCCCCGTCAAGTCCGCCCGCCGCCGCTCGCGCGAGGCGGCCGTGCAAGGCCTCTACCAGTGGCTGCTGACCGGCGAGGACATCGGCGCCATCATGGCGCTGGGCCGCGAGCAGGAAGGCTATGCCAAGCTGGACGTCAAGCATTACGACGCGCTGCTGACCGGCTGCGTGAACGAGGCCGCCGACCTGGATGCCATCCTGTCCCGCCATGTGGACCGTAAGACGACGGAGCTCTCGCCCATCGAGCATGCCATCCTGCTGATCGGCGCCTACGAGCTCAAGCACTGCATCGACATCCCCTACAAGGTCGCCATCAACGAGGCGGTCGAGCTGGCCAAGTCCTTCGGTGGCACCGACGGCCACAAATACGTCAACGGCGTGCTGGACCGCGCGGCCGTGGACCTGCGCCCCCTCGAGGTCAGCGCGCGCCGATGAAGCTTGCCGCGCGGGTCGACCGCATCGAGCCCTTCTATGTGATGGAGCTGGCCAAGGCCGCGGCCCGGGTCGCGGCCGGCCCGCTGTGCGATCCGGCCCGGGGCGGCCGGCGCATGATCCGGCTCAACATCGGCGAGCCGGACTTCGGCGCCGCCCCGGCCGTGCGCGAGGCCGCGGCCCGCATCGCGCAAGGACCCACGCCCTACACCGATGCACTGGGCCTGCCGGCGCTGCGCGAGGCCATCTCGCACTGGTACGGCCAGCGCTTCGGCCTGCAGATCGCGCCCGAGCGCATCGCCATCACGGCCGGCGCGTCGGCGGCGCTGCAACTCGCCTGCCTGGCGCTGTTCGAGCGCGGCGACGAGGTGTTGATGCCCGACCCCTGCTACCCCTGCAACCGCCACTTCGTGACGGCCGCCGACGCCACGCCGCGCCTGCTGCCCACCGGGGCGGCCGAGCGCTTCCAGCTGGGCGCCGCGCAGGTGCGCGAGGCCTGGACGCCGGCCACGCGCGGTGTGCTGCTGGCCTCGCCCAGCAACCCCACCGGCACGTCCATCGCGCCCGAGGTGCTGGCGAAAATAGCCGGCTTTGTGCGCGAGCGCGGCGGCGTCACCGTCGTCGATGAAATCTATCTGCCGCTGAGCTACGAGGAGCACTTCGGCCACAGCGCGCTGGAGCTGCCGGGCGGCCTGGGCGACGACATCGTCTCGGTCAACAGCTTCTCCAAATACTTCGGCATGACGGGCTGGCGGCTGGGCTGGCTGGTGCTGCCCCCCGCGCTGGTGCCGGCCATCGAGCGGCTGGCGCAGAACTTCTACATCTGCCCGTCCACGCTGTCGCAACTGGCGGCGCTGGCCTGCTTTGAGCCCGGGTCCATCGCCGAGTATGAACGCCGCCGTGTCGTGCTGAAGCAGCGCCGCGACTTCATCGTGCCCGCGCTCAATGCGCTGGGCCTGACCGTGCCTGTGCCCCCGGATGGCGCCTTCTACGCCTGGATGGACATCTCGCGCTTTCACGCCGACAGCTGGGTGTTCGCCCATGAGCTGCTGGAGCGCGCCCAGGTCGCGCTGACGCCGGGGCGCGACTTCGGCGTTGCCGACCCGCAGCGCTGGATGCGGCTGTCTTTCGCGTCGTCGATGGAAGACCTCGAGGAAGCCGTCGCCCGGCTGCGTGAGGTGCTGGCGTGAGCGAGTTCCGCTTCCCCATCCGCGTCTACTGGGAGGACACCGATGCCGGCGGCATCGTGTTCTACGCCAACTACCTGAAGTTCTTCGAGCGCGCCCGCACCGAATGGCTGCGCGCCGCCGGCGTCGAGCAGCAGCGGCTGCGCGAGGACACCGGCCTGATGTTCGTCGTTGCGGCCACCAGCCTGCGCTATCTCGCGCCGGCCCGGCTGGACGACTTGCTGACCATCACCGTCGAACCCGAGCCTGCCGGCCGCGCCAGCCTGGTGGTGCGCCAGCGTGCGCTGCGCGGTGACACGCTGCTGGCCGAAGGCGAGATCCGCATCGGCTGCGTGCGCGCCGACGACCTCAAACCCCAACGCCTGCCCGACGCCGTTCAAGCGGCCATCCTGGCAACGACCAACGCATGAACCAAGACCTTTCCATCGTCTCCCTGATCCTGCACGCCAGCCTGGCCGTGCAGCTCGTCATCGCGGGCTTGCTGCTGGTGTCGCTGGCCAGTTGGAGCGTCATCTTCGGCAAGCTCATCGGCCTGGGCCAGATCAAGCGCCGCAACGACGCCTTCGAGGCCGAGTTCTGGAGCGGCAAGAACCTCAACGACCTCTACCAGTCGGTGGGCAGCCGCCAGGACGGCGCGCCGCTGGAGCGCATCTTCGCGTCCGGCATGCGCGAGTTCCTCAAGCTGCGCGAGAAGCGCGTGACGGACGCCGGCGCGCTGCTGGACGCGGCCCGCCGTGCCATGCGCGCCAGCTTCCAGCGCGAGCTGGACGCGATGGAGAGCAATCTGTCCTTCCTCGCCTCGGTCGGCTCGGTCTCGCCCTATGTGGGCCTGTTCGGCACCATCTGGGGCATCATGCACGCCTTCGTGGGCCTGTCCAACCTGCAGCAGGTCACGCTGGCCACCGTGGCGCCGGGCATCGCCGAAGCGCTGGTGGCCACCGCCATCGGCCTGTTCGCCGCCATCCCGGCCGTGCTGGCCTACAACCGCTTCGCGCGCCAGATCGACCGCAGCGCGATCACGCTGGAGACCTTCATCGAGGAGTTCTCCAACATCCTGCAACGCAACGCGACGCAGCACTGAAGTCATGATGCCCCCACGTTCGCTCCGCTCTCTGCCCCCCGAGGGGGCGCATCAGCGCCTTCGGGCGGCCGGGCGCCGCTGATGGCTTCCGTTTCCGCCCGCGGCGGTCGCCGGCGCCGCACGATGAACGAGATCAACATGGTCCCCTTCATCGACGTGATGCTGGTGCTGCTCATCATCTTCATGGTCAGCGCGCCGCTGATCACCACCGGCCTCGTCGACCTGCCCAGCGTGGGCAAGAGCCGCCAGCAGCCCGAGCATGTCATCCAGGTCATCGTCGGCACCGACGAGAAGCTCAAGATCAAGCTCGACCAGCTGGAGCCCGAGTCCATCCCGGTCAACCGCCTGGCCGAGCGCGTCAAGAAGGCGCAGGGCCAGGACGGCAACAACCCGGTCGTCATCTCCGCCGACAAGAACGTCAAGTACGAGGCCGTCGTGCAGGTCATGGACGTGCTGCAGCGCGCCGGCATCCAGCGCGTGGGCCTGGCCGTGAAGAGCGGCGCCTCGGCCAGCTGATGAGCACGGCCACGCTGCGCCCTCCCGAAGCCGCCGGCCTGGGCCGGGGGCTGACCCTGGCGCTGATCGCCCATGGCCTGCTGATCCTGGCGCTGAGCTACGGCCTGCACTGGCGCAGCGATTCGTCGGCGGCCTTCGAGGCGGAGCTGTGGTCGGCCGTGCCGCAGGTCGCCGCGCCGCGCGAGGAGGCGCCGCCCGAACCCGAGCCCGAAGCGCCCAAGTCCGAGCCTAAACCCGACCCGAAACCCGACCTGCAGGCGGCACAGCAACGCGCCGCCGCGGAGGCGGCCGAGCAGCGCGAGGCCGAGATCGCCATCGCCAAGGCCAAGAAGCTCAAGGAAGAGAAGGCCCGCGAGGAGGCGGCCAGGCAGGAGAAGCTGGAACGCGAGAAGGCCGCCAAGGAAAAGCAGGCGAAGGAAAAAGCCGCCAAGGAGAAGGCAGAGAAGGCAGAGAAGGCGGAGAAGGCGGAGAAGGAAGAGCAGGATCGCAAGAAGGCCAAGGCCGCGAAGGAAGCCAAGGAGGCCGATGCCCGCCGCGAGGCGCTGCGCCAGGAAAACCTGCGCCGCATCCAGGGCATGGCGGGCGGCACGCCGGGCTCCACCGGCAGCGCCGCGCAGAACTCGGCACCCTCGTCCGGCTATGCGGGCCGCATCAAGGGCAAGATCCGCCCGCTCATCATCTACGCCGACGACGGCGGCGCCAACCCCACCGCCGAGGTGCAGGTGGCGCTGGGCCCCGACGGCCGCATCCTGGGCAGCAAGGTGCTCAAGGCCAGCGGCGACGGCGAATGGGACCGCGCCGTGCTGCGCGCCATCGAGAAGGCCGAGACGCTGCCGCGCGACGTCGACGGCCGCGTGCCGCCGGTGCTCATCCTGACCTTCCGCCCGCGCGAATAAGGCGGTCGACGGACCAGCGGCCGGCGCCGAACAGCGCGATGGCCAGGGCCAGCACGCCCCATAGCGTGTGCTGGGCCTGGGCCACCGGCGTGAAGTCGTCGGCCATCAGCGACAGCGCCGCCATCAGGTTGACGACGAACAGGCCCGCGCCGGCGAAGCGCCCGGCCAGGCCCAGCACCAGCAGCACCGGCAGCACCAGCTCGCCGGCCGTGCCGAGGTAGGCCGCCAGCGTGGGCGGCAGCAGCGGCACCGCGTAGACGTCGTGGAACAGCGCCAGCGTCGACGACCAGTCGTGCAGCTTGGTCAGGCCCGACCTGAAGAAGATGCGGGCCACGTACAGCCGCGCCGCCAGCAGCGCCAGCGACTGCAGCTGCCCCAGCAGCGGCTGCAGTGGCGCCGGCAGCCGGCTGGGCGCCAGTCCTGGGTCGGTGAAGGTGCGCAGCGTGGTGTTGATCAGCGTATTCATGGCGTGCTCGGTGGCGGTGGCGCGGCCCCGACTCCTTGCAGCCAGGTCTTGCGCAGCGCGGCTTGCAGCCAGGCGCTGAAGTCGAAGTCGGTGGCGGCGGCGGAACCTTTCACCTCGGCGGCCGCGAGTGCGTCGGCCAGGCTGGCGCCGTCGAGCAGGCCGCGCATGAAGGCGGCCTCGGCGGCCGGCAGCGCCTGCCATTGCCCGCGCCAGCCCTGTCGCCAGACCAGCACCGGCCCGCCGGTCTGCGCCAGCAGCGCGACGCCGGGGCGCAGCCTCAGCCACAGCGTCTCGGGCGGCAGCTGGCCCAGCAGCGTCAGCGACTCGGCGTCCAGCACGGCATCCGCGGCCCGCTCGGCCCGGTGCAGCGCCCAGCCCAGCCGCGCCAGGTCGGGCAGGCCGGAGGCCTCGCCCGCGCGCTCGGCCAGAAAGCCCGCCAGCGCCCCGCCCCATTCGCCGAGGTCGCCGCGCTCGGGCGGATGGGCACGCCAGAACGTCCAGGCCAGTGCCTCGAACTCGGCCTCGCCCAGCGTCTCGCGCAGCTGGCCGAAGGGCGGAGCCAGCGCCCGGGCGGACAACGCCACCAGGTTGCCGCGGTAGGCCGCCAGGCCGCGCGCGCCGCCGCTCAGCCCCGCGGGCGGCTCGCCACGGCCCAGCAGCGCGTCGAGCAAGGCCTGCTGCCCGGCCTTCATGGCTGCAGCCCCCTCGCCCGCCGGGCCTCGGCCAGCAGCACGTCGAGCTCGGGCAGCTCCGTGTCCCATTCGATCAGCGTCGGCGTGGGCCCGAAGCGGGCCAGGGCATGGGCGTAGACGCGCCAGACCTCGTCGCGCACGCGGCTGCCGTGATCGTCGATGACCAGGCCGTCCTCGCGCTCGAAATGCCCGGCCAGATGGATCTCGCCGACGCTGCCGGGGCGGATCGCGTCGACCCAGCGCATCGCCTCGCGCGCCGCGGCCTCTGGCCCGTGGCCGGCGTTGCGCGCATTGACGACCAGGTTGTTGACGTCCAGCAGCAGGCCGCAGCCGCTGCGACGCGTCAGCTCGTTGAAGAACTCGGGCTCGGCCAGCGTGTCCTCGCCCCAGCCCACATAGGCGCTGATGTTCTCCACCAGCATGGCGCGGCCCAGGCGCTGCTGCACCTGGTCCACATGGCGGGCCAGCAGCGCGAGCGACTCGTCGTTGAAGGGAATGGGCAGCAGGTCGGCCGCGTGCAGCCCCGAGCCGACGCGGGCGAAGCAGGCGTGGTCGGACACCCAGCCCGGCTGCACGCGCTCCACGAGGCGGGCCAGGCGTTCCAGGTGCCAGCCATCCAGCCCGGCCGCCGACCCCAGGCCCAGGCCCACGCCGTGCAGGCTGACCGGGTAGGCCGCGCGGCCGGTGTCCAGCACGGCCAGCGCGATGCCGCCATCGGCGAAGAAGTTCTCGGCATGGACCTCGATGAAGTCCAGCGCCGGCCGCAGTGACAGCAGCGCTTCGTAGTGAGGCTGGCGCCAGCCTATGCCCACGCAAGCGGGGGGCGGCGCTGCGTCGTGCGAGGTCAAGCCTTCACTTCTTGGCCGGGGCCTTGGTGGAGCCGCCATCCTTCTCGCAGCTGCCCTTGGCGACGTACTTCCACTCGGCCGGGTCCTTGTCGGCCTTGGCCAGGCCGGCGCAGGCATGGCTGGCCGTGGCGCAGTCGTTCTGGCCGGCCTTGGCGATGCCATAGCATTTTTCCTTGGCGGCGTCGGCGGCCTGGGCCTGGGCGACAAGGCCCAGCGATAGCGCGGTGGCGAGGGCCGAGGACAGGAGGGCGGGGTTCTTCATGGACAGGTCTCCGAAAGCCGGTGGGCGAAAAAAGCCGCCGATGATGGGGCGACGAGGCTGAAGTCGCAAGATCCGGCCCGGTCCTTACACTGCCCGCCGCCATGGCCTCAGCCGAGTTTTCCCACCAGATCGAGGCCTTGCGCCCGGTGCTGCTGAAGTACGCCAGGCTGCAGCTGCGCAATCCGGCCTGGGCCGAGGACGCGGTCTCCGAGACGCTGCTCGCGGCGCTCGAGAAACCCCAGGCCTTTGCCGGCGCCAGCCAGCTCAAGACCTGGCTCATCGGCATCCTCAAGCACAAGCTGGTCGACCAGATCCGCCGCAACAGCCGCGAGCTGTCGACGACGGCCAGCGCCGACGACGGCGAGGACCTGGACGAGCTGCTGTTCGCCGCCGACGGCCATTGGCGCGAGGCGCAGCACGACTGGGGCGACCCCGAAGCCGTGCTGCGCCAGCTCGACTTCATGAAGGTGCTGGAGGCCTGCGTCGACAAGCTGCCCGGCCAGCAGGGGCGGCTCTTCATGATGCGCGAGTGGCTGGAGCTGGAGTCCGACGAGATCTGTAAGGAACTGGCCATCTCGCCGACCAATCTCTGGGTCATGCTGCACCGGGCCCGGCTGCGGCTGCGGGAATGCCTGCAGGCCGGCTGGTTCGACGCCGCGCCCGGGGGAGGAGCGTCTTGATCAAGCTGAACATCAGTTGCCGTGAGGCGACGCAAATCACGCTGCAGGCCGAGGACCGCCGCATGCCGCTGGCCGAGCGGCTGTCGCTGCGGCTGCATCGCCAGGTCTGCAGCAACTGCCGCCGCTTCGCCCGCCAGGTGCGGCTGATGCGCCTGGCCAGTGCACGCTGGCGGCAGCAGCCGGGCGAGTGATCAGCTCGTCGGCGCGCCCTCGTCGGGCCCGGCCGACGCCAGCGCCTCGCCGCCGTCCAGCGCGATCGCGATGGCCAGCCGGATCGCATCGATCTGGGCCGCCAGCCCCATGCTGGCCACCGCCGGCTGGGCGCGTGCCGCCTGCTCGGGCAGGGCCGGCAGATGGATGAAGCCGCTCTTCACGCCGCGGCCGGCCAGCCGGTGCTGCAGCTCGAAGAAGACCTGGTTGCAGACGAAGGCCCCGGCCGTCAGCGACAGCCCCGCCGGATGGCCGGCCGCGCGCAGCCCGTTGCGCATGGCCTTGACGGGCAGCGTCGAGAAATAGGCCGCGGGGGCATCGGCCCGCACCGGCACATCCTGCGGCCTGTCGCCGGCGTTGTCGGGGATGCGGGCGTCGATCAGGTTGACGGCCACCCGTTCGATGGAGATCTCCGCGCGCCCGCTGGCCAGGCCCAGCGCGATGACCAGCTCGGGCTTGAAGACGGTCAGCGCCGCTTCCAGGGCCGCGGGCGCGGCGCGGAAGCTGGTGGGCAGGCAGCGCGCATGCACGGTGGCGTCGCCCATGACCTGGCCCTGCAGCGAACGCGCCACTTCCCAGGACGGGTTGATGGCGTCGCCGCCAAAGGGCTCGAAGCCGGTGAGCAGGATGTTCATGCCGTGATTGTCGCGAAGCCGCGCCTACCGTGTTTTTCCAGGGTGGGCGGGCCGTGGCGCCCTCCATAATCGCCGGCACTCCGTCAGCGCTAGCCCATGATCGACCCGTCCCAGCCCCTGCCCTGGCCCAATGGCGATGCCGAGGCCACCCCCAGCGCCCCGGCGTCGGGCTTTCTCTGGCCCTGCCCGCCCTATGCCGCCTACCCGCAGCCCGAGGTGCAGCGCGGCCAGGAGGCCTGCGAGATCCTGGGCCTGAACAACAGCCGCAGCGTCGGCCAGCTGCTGAAGCTGGACGCGGCCGAGCGCATCGTGCAGATCAACGTGCCGCCGGCGCGCAACAGCATGCCGCTGAAGTTCAGCCAGTTCCGCGCCCTCAAGCTGCAGCGCCCGCTGACGGTGCCGCCGCGCGATGCCGGCGACCTGAACTCGCCGCTCAGCGTGGACCAGCGCCCGCGCTCGGATTTCCGCATCGTCTTCAACGGCGGCGACGAGCTCAAGGGCGTGACCATAGGCCACCATCACGACGCTCTGGGCCTGTTCCTGTTCCCGCCGCTGTCCGCCGACGACGATTCCGTGCGCCGCGTCTTCGTGCCGCGCGAGGTGCTGGCGCATTTCGAGATCGGCGAGCGCATCGGCGACCTGCTGCTCAAGCAGGAGCTGGTCACGCCCGCGCAGCTGCAGGCCGCCGCCGTCGAGCAGACCGGCCTGCGCCAGCGCCGTGTCGGCGACATCCTCGTGGAGCAGCACATCGTCACGCCCGAGCAGCTGCTGCAGGCCATCGAACAGCAGGCCAAGATGCCCATGGTGCGCATCGGCGAGGCGCTGCTGGCGCTGGAGCTCGTCACGCCCGAGCAGCTGGACCAGGCCTTGCTGCAGCAGCGCGAGGACCGCTCCGTGCCGCTGGGCGAGCTGCTTGTGCGCAAGGGCGTCATCAGCCGGGCCCAGCTGCAGTCGGCGCTGGCGCGCAAGATGGGCTATCCGGTGGTGGACGTCGAGAAGTTCGCCATCGAGCCCGACGCGGTGCGCAAGCTGCCGCATGCGGTGGCCAAGCGCCTGGAGGTGTTGCCGCTGGTGCTGCGCGACGGCCGGCTCATCGTCGCGATGGAAGACCCGACGCGGCGCGATGCGCTGGACGAGGTGGAGTTCGTCACCCAGCTCAAGGTCGTGCCGACGCTGACCAAGCTGGGCACGCTGCAGTTCGCCATTCCCGCCGCCTTCGAGCGCTACGGCGCCGACGCGCTGCCGCGCGGCAACGTCGACACCCTGCCCGACTTCCAGCCCGACTTCACGCTGGAGAGCTCCAACAAGCTCATCGAGAGCCTGGAGCGCGACAGCAGCGAGCGCTCCGCCAAGGAAGACGAGTCGCCCATCGAGCAGAGCGACAACTCGCTGGTGCGCCTCATCAACTCCATGATCATCGAGGCGCATGGCCAGGGCGTGTCCGACATCCACATCGAGACCTACCCCGGCAAGGAGAAGCTCAAGATCCGCTTCCGCCGCGACGGCGTGCTGCAGCCCTATCTGGAGCTGCCCCACACCTACCGCAACGCGATGATCGCGCGCATCAAGATCATGTGCGACCTCGACATCTCCGAGCGCCGCAAGCCGCAGGACGGCAAGATCAATTTCGCGCGCTTCTCGGCCCAGCACAAGCTGGAGCTGCGCGTCGCCACCATCCCGACCAACAACGGGCTGGAGGACGTCGTCATGCGGCTGCTGGCCAGCAGCAAGCCCATGCCGCTGGACCGCATCGGCCTGACCGCCGCCAATCTCGCGGCGCTGCAGACGGCCGTGGCCCGCCCCTACGGCATGGTGCTGTGCGTGGGCCCCACCGGCTCGGGCAAGACGACGACGCTGCACTCGGCGCTCAGCCATATCAACACGCCAGACCGCAAGATCTGGACCGCCGAGGACCCGGTCGAGATCACCCAGGCCGGCCTGCGCCAGGTGCAGGTGAATCCCAAGATCGACTGGACCTTCGCCAAGGCGCTGCGCTCCTTCCTGCGCGCCGACCCCGACGTCATCATGGTGGGCGAGATCCGCGACCAGGAGACGGCCGAGATCGCCGTCGAGGCCTCGCTGACCGGCCACCTGGTGCTGTCCACGCTGCACACCAACAGCGCGCCCGAGACCATCACGCGGCTGCTGGACATGGGCATGGACCCGTTCAACTTCGCCGACTCGCTGCTGGCCGTGCTGGCCCAGCGCCTGGTGCGGCGCAGCTGCGCGTCCTGCCAGACGGCCGAGCCGCTGGCCGATGCCGAGCTGGCCGAGCTGCTGGACGACTATCTGCACGTCTTCCCCGCCGAGTCGCGGCCCGACCGCCAGGCCCTGGCGGCCCAGTGGGCCCAGCAGCACGGCCGCAACGGCCGGCTGATGAAGTTCACGAGCACCGGCTGCCCGGCCTGCGGCCACAGCGGCTTCAAGGGCCGCGCCGGCCTGCACGAGCTGTTGAGCGTGTCCAAGCACATCCGCCGCATGATCCAGACCGGCGCCCGCGCCGAGGAGCTGCAGCAGGCCGCGCTGGCCGAGGGCATGCGTTCGCTGCGCCAGGACGGCATCGTCAAGGTGCTGCAGGGCCTCACCACCATCGCCGAAGTCCACGCCACCAGCAACACCTAGCCATGAGCGAAGCCGACGCCGCCGCCGCAGTTCCCCGCCCCAAGCTGCGCCTCGGCGACGTCCTCGTCGAGCAGCAGCTGATCTCGGCCGAGCAGCTGACCCAGGCGCTGGAGCTGCAGCGCGCCACCGGCAAGAAGCTGGGCCGCATCCTCATCGAGGCCGGCCTCATCACCGAAGAGGCGCTGGCCCATGTGCTGGCCCGCCAACTGCGCGTGCCCTTCGTCAACCTCAAGACCTTCCCGCTCAAGACCGAGCTGGTGCGGCTGCTGCCCGAGACGCCGGCGCGGCGCTTCCGGGCGCTGGTGCTGGAGGAGCGCGGCGACACGCTGCTGGTCGCCATGGCCGACCCGCTGGACCTGTTCGGCTTCGACGAGCTGGCCCGGCTGCTCAAGCGCCGCCTGGCCATGGCCGTCGTCGCCGACAGCCAGCTGGCCGCCGTCTACGACAGGCATTACCGCCGCGGTGACGAGATCTCGGGCCTGGCCAAGGCGCTGGAGAAAGACCTCGGCGACGCGGTGGACTTCGGCGCGCTGCAGGCCAGCGTGGGCCAGGAGGGCGCGCCAGTGGTGCGCCTGCTGCAGTCGGTGTTCGAGGACGCGACGCGGGCCGGCGCCTCCGACGTGCACATCGAGCCCCAGGAAGGGGCGCTGGTCATCCGCAACCGCGTCGACGGCATCCTGCAGACGCTGACGCAGGCCGACAAGCGCATCGCCCCGGCGCTGGCGCAGCGGCTCAAGCTGATGGCCGGCCTCGACATCTCCGAGAAGCGCCTGCCCCAGGACGGCCGCTTCACGCTGCGGCTGTCGGACCGCACGCTGGACGTGCGCCTCTCCACCATGCCCAGCCAGTACGGCGAATCCGTCGTCATGCGCCTGCTGGGCCAGGGCACGGCGCTGCGGCGGCTTGGCGACCTCGGCATGCCCGAGGACATGCTCAAGCGCTTCCGCGAACTGCTGGCGCGCGACGCCGGCATGATCCTGGTCACCGGCCCGACCGGCTCGGGCAAGACCTCCACGCTGTACGCCGCGCTGGCCGAGCTGGACGCCGACAAGCTCAAGATCATCACGGCCGAGGACCCCATCGAGTACCGCCTGCCCGGGCTGACCCAGGTGCAGGTCAACGACAAGATCGACCTGGACTTCGCCAAGGTGCTGCGCGCCGCGCTGCGCCAGGACCCGGACGTCATCCTGGTCGGCGAGATGCGCGATGCCGAAACCGCCGAGATCGGCCTGCGTGCGGCCATCACGGGCCATCTGCTGCTGTCCACGCTGCACACCAAGGACAGCCTCTCCACGCCGTTCCGGCTGCTGGACATGGACGCCCCGCCCTTCATGGTGGCCACTTCGCTGCAGGCCGTGCTGGCGCAGCGCCTGCTGCGCGGCGTGTGCCGGCATTGCGCCGAGCCGCACCAGGCCACGCCGCAGGAGCAGGCCTGGCTCAACGAGGTGCTGGCCATGAACGGCGAGCCGCCGGGCCCCGTGGAGAGCGTCAAGGGGCGCGGCTGCGCGGACTGCCACGGCACGGGCTACCAGGGCCGGCGCGGCATTTACGAGATGCTGGAGATCGACCCCGACATGGCGCTGGCCATCCAGAAGAGCGATGCCGGCGCCTTCCTGGCCGCCGCGCGCCGCGCCCTCCGGGGCAAGACCCTGGCCGACCGCAGCCTGGCCCTGGTGCGCGAGGGCCAGACCTCGCTGGCCGAGGCGGTGCGCATCAGCGTCGACGCGGAATGACGAAGCGGGCCTGGCGCCGCAAGGGGCTGACATGAACTTCGCATTCAAGGGCAGAAACGAGCGTGGCGAGCTGGTGCAGGGCGTCGTCGACGCCGCCAGCAGCGACGCCGTCGCCGCCCAGCTGATGGCCGGCGGCGTGGTGCCCGTCAGCATCGAGCCGACCGCGGCAGCGGCCGGTCCCGTCGAGCGGGGCGATTGGCTGCAGGCCCTGCTCGCCAAGCCCATCAGGCAGGAAGACGCCCTGCTGCTGACGCGCCAGCTCTACACGCTGCAGAAGGCCGGCGTGCCCATCCTGCGCGCGCTGGCCGGCCTCGAGGCCTCCACCAGCCATACCGGCATGGCGAGCCTGCTGCGCGACGTGCGTGCCAGCCTGGACCAGGGCCGCGAGCTGGCCACGGCCTTCGCCCGCCACCCGCAGGTGTTCGGCAGCTTCTACGTCGCCATGACCCGTGTCGGCGAGCTGACCGGGCGGCTGACCGAGGTCTTGCAGCGCCTGTCCGAGTACCTGGAGTTCGAGCTGGACACCCGCGCCCGCATCAGGCAGGCGCTGCGCTATCCCCTGATGGTGGTCGTCGCGATGGCCATCGCGCTGGTAGTCATCAACCTCGTGGTGCTGCCCAAGTTCGCCGACGTCTTCGCCCATTTCAAGGCCGAGCTGCCGCTGATGACGCGCATCCTGCTGGGCTTCTCGGGCTGGATGGTGAAGTGGTGGCCCGCGCTGCTGGCCGCCGTCATCGCACTGGCGCTGGCCTGGCGCAACTGGCTGGCCACGACGGGCGGCCGCTATGCCTGGGACCGCTTCAAGCTGCGCCTGCCCATCGCCGGCAGCATCGTGCTCAAGGCCACGCTGGCCCGCTTCGCGCGCAGCTTCGCGCTGGCCAGCCGCTCGGGCGTGCCCATCAGCCAGGCCATGACGGTGGTCGCCCAGACGGTGGACAACGCCTACATCGCCGCCCGCATCGAGCAGATGCGCGACGGCGTCGAGCGTGGCGAGAGCATCTCGCGCTGCGCCACCGCCACCGGCGTGTTCACGCCCATCGTGCTGCAGATGATCGCGGTGGGCGAGGAGACCGGCGAGCTGGACACGCTGATGACCGAGATCGCGCAGATGTACGAACGCGAGACCGACTACGCCATCAAGGGCCTGTCCGCCGCCATCGAGCCGGTGCTGCTGGCCCTCATCGGCGCGCTGCTGCTGGTGCTGGCCCTGGGTGTGTTCCTGCCGCTGTGGGGCCTGGGCCAGGCCGCCATGGGCCGTTAAGGCCGCTGAGCCCGATGTGTGCAGCATGCAACGCTTCGCCGCATGACTGCGGCCGCTCATAAAGTTTGTGCGCTTTTCACTTCTCATCGCCGCCCGCGCGGCTGATCATGCCGTCACCGCAAAACAGCGCCGCTAGCGCAGGAAGGCATCCATGAACAAGTCCCGTCAGGCCGGCTTCACCCTGATCGAGCTGGTGATGGTCATCGTCATCCTCGGCGTGCTGGCGGCCGTGGCACTGCCCAAGTTCGTCGGCGTCGACACCGAGGCGCGGGCCGCCGCCCTCAACGGCGTGGCCGGCGCGCTGAGTTCGGGCTCGGCGATCAACTACGCCTCGCGCAAGGCCAACAGCACCAAGGGCGTGGCCGTCGCCAACTGCACCGACGTCGAGAAGACCATGCAGTCCTATACCGGCACCGCCGGCACGGGCCTGCCCAGCGGCTACACCATCACGGCCGCCGCCATCACCGCGGACAACACGGTCACCTGCACGTTGACGCAGTCGCTCAGCGGCAACACGGCCACCGCCAACTTCACCGCCACCGGCATCTCCTGATGCCATGCCGCGCGACTCGCGTGGCTTCACGCTGATCGAGCTCATCCTCGTCATCGTCATCACGGCCGCCCTGGCGGTGTTCGCCCTCCCCCGGATGGTGGACACGACGCTGTGGCGGCTGCGCTCGTTCGGCGACGACCTGGTGGCCCGCCACCAGGCCATGCTGCGCCTGGCGCTGCAGCAGCGCCGGCCCATCGTGGCCACCCTCACCGGCAGCGGCGTCAGCTGGGCCTATGCCGGCGGCGCCGTCATCGACACGCTGCCCTGCCCGGCGACGGAGAGCCCCTGCATCGCCGAGGGCGGCAGCCGCACGCTGACCTTCAACGCCGGCAACAGCGGCGCCACGGCCAGCAGCACCGGCACGGCCCTGACGGCCACCGTCGCCTATGGCGGCTACAGCCAGGCCTACCGCCTCGAGGCTGACACGGGGCTGATCTACGCCACACCCTGAGGCCTGGACATGCACGGCTGGGCTAGCATTTCCCGCATGCCGGCCATGCCCCCCGGCCGACGCGTGCGCGGCCTGACCCTGATCGAACTGCTGCTCTTCATCGTCGTCGTGGGCATCGCCCTGGCCGCGCTGCTGCAGGTCTTCGTCACGGCCACCCAGGCCAGCGCCGACCCCATGCTGCGCCGCCAGCAGCTGGCCATCGCCGAGTCGCTGCTGCGCGAGGTCGAGCTGATGCCCTTCACCTGGTGCGATCCCACCGACGCCAATGTCGCGAAGGCCGGCTCGGCGGCGGACTGCGCCACGCTGCCGGAAGGCAGCGGCCCCGAGGCCGGGCAGACCCGCTACGGCCCGGCCAGCTTCTTCAACAACGTCAACGACTACGCCGGCTTCGCCATGGCCGGCATCCGCGACGTGACGAACGCGGCCGTCGCCGGCCTGGAGGGCTATGCCGCCACGGTGGACGTCGCGCCGGCCGCGCTGGACAACGTGGCCGCCGGCGCGGCGCTCAGGATCACCGTCACCGTCACGGCGCCCGACGGCAGCAGCCTGGGCCTGCAGGGCTGGCGCACCCGCTATGCGCCCAACGCGCCGGACTGAGCATGAGGGCGCAGCGCGGCTTCACGCTGATCGAGTCGGTGCTGGTCATCGCCCTCACCGGCATCGTCATCGGCGTCGTGGCCGTCTTCATCGCGCCGGCCACGACGGCGTACTTCTCCAGCGCGGCGCGTGCCCAGCTGGGCGACGCGGCCGACACCGCGCTGCGCCGCCTGGGCCGCGACCTGAGCCAGGCCCTGCCCAACAGCGTGCGCGTCGCGGCCAGCGGCCAGAGCGTGGAGCTGATCCCGGTCAGCGGCGCGGCGCGCTACGCCACCGAGTCCGGCAGCCCGCTGCAGTTCGGCGTGCCGCTCAACAGCTTCGACATCGTCGGCCCGCCGCTCAGGCTCAGCCACGCCGGCCAGCAACTGGCCTGGTACAACCTCGGCGCCGGCGTGCCGGACGCCGACGCCTACACGCTGAGCAACGTCCGCAGCGCCACCAACGCGGCCGGCAATGCCGGCAGCGTGGGCCTCACCGGCGCGCCGCTGCCCAATCCGCTGCTGGCGCCGCCGTTCCGCGTCTACGCCATCGAGCCGCCGGTCAGCTACCGCTGCGACCTCACGGCAGGCACGCTGACGCGCCACAGCGGCTACGGCTTCAACGCCGCCCAGCCCGATCCGCCGTCCGGCGGCAGCGCCGCCGTGCTGGCCCGCGACGTGACCGCCTGCGCCTTTGGCTACGACGCCGGCGCGGTGGCCGCCCGCTACGCGCTGGTCACGCTGCGCCTCTCGCTGAGCCGCAGGGGCGAGACGGTGAATCTCTACCATGCCGTCCACGTGGACAACCTACCATGACGGCCCGCCCCCTGCCCGCTTCGGTACGCGTTGCAGCCGCAGGCTTCACGATGATGTCCATGCTGTTCATCCTGGTGGCGCTGGCCGTGCTGGGCGTGGCGCTGGCCTCGCTGAGCCAGCGCCAGCAGCTGGGCTCGGCGGGCGAGCTGGCGGCCGCCCGCGCCTACCAGGCCGCGCTGGCCGGCCTGGAATGGGGCAGCTGGCAGGTCCTGAGCGGCACGCTGCCGCCGGCCTGCTTCGCCGCCAAGAGCATCGCGCTGCCCGACCAGCTCGCCGGCTTCACGGTCACCGTCAGCTGCACGCGCACGCCGTCGGCCGGCAGCCTGGCCGATGGCGAGCAGAGCCTGGTCTTCTACGAGCTGCTGGCCACCGCGTGCAATCTGCCCGCCGGCGGCGCCTGCCCCAACGCGGCGACGACCGAGCGCAACTATGTCGAACGGCAGCTGCTGAGGACCTTGTCGCGATGAACAAGCTGCTGCTCCTGCTGGCCCTGATGCTGCTCGCGCCGCCCAGCCCGGCGGCGCCCAGCTATGTGGGCTCCAGCAGCCAGGCCTCGTCGTCGCCGACCAATCTGATCTCGCTGGCCCGGCCCGCCGGCCTGGCCGCCGGCGATGTGATGCTGGCCGTGCTGACCCAGCGCACCGGCAGCGTGCCGCTGGACCAGAACATGATCAGCGTGCCCAGCGGCTGGGTGCTGGTGCGCAGCCAGGACGACGGCATCAACAACTCCATCGGCCTGTCCGTCTACCGCAAGCTGGCCACCGCCTCCGAACCCGCCAGCTACAGCTGGCAGCTGGGCTCCAGCGGACGCACCGCGGGCGTCGCGCTGGCCTTCCGCGGCGTCGACACGGCGACGCCCATAGACGCCAGCGCCTCGCAGGCCAACGCCGCGTCCTCCACCTACACGGCGCCCTCGGTCACGACCACCACGGCCAACACCTTGCTGCTGGGCATTTACGCGGCCACGGCCGGCGGCGGCAGCGTCGCCAGCCCGGCCGGCATGGCTCAGGCGGCCACCGTCACGACCAGCGCCGGCCCCAACGGTGTGGTGCTGGCGGCGTCCTACGCCGCCCAGGCCGGCAGCGGCGCCTCGGGCAGCAGGCAGTCCAGCGGCAATGCGGTGCTGACCAGCCTGGGCGTGCTGCTGGCGCTGCGCAGCGGCGCGCCCGTGGCCAGCACCGACCATTACGAGCTGTCGCTGCCGACCGCCAGCCTGACCTGCCTGCCCACGACGCTGACCGTCAAGGCCTGCGCCGACGCCAGCAGCCCTTGCACCAACATCGACACCACGGTCAACGGCAGCGCCACGCTGAGCAGCAGTGCCGGCACTCTGGGCGGCAGCAGCGTCGGCTTCGTCAACGGCGTCGCGACGACCACGCTGAGCCTGCCCGGCGGCGCGGACGGCACGGCCGTGAGCGTCACGCTGGGCGGGGAGAGCGTGGCGGCCACCAACGGCCGGCAATGCTGCCCCAATGGCAGCAGCTGCAGCGCCGCCAACAGCTGCAGCACCACCTTCAACCGGGCCGGCCTCATCGTGTCGGCCAGCGCCGGCGGCGCCGCCGCCACGCTGCCTACGCAGACGGCCGGCAGCAGCTCCGGCACCCTCTTCCTGCGCGCCGTGCGCAGCAACACGACCACCCAGGCCTGCGAGGCGGCGCTCAGCGGCGGCCACAGCGTGAACTGGGCCTACCAGTGCATGGACCCGTCGACCTGCAGCGCCGCCAACCTGATGAGCATCAACGCCGGCACGCCCACCGCCATCCAGCGCAACAACGCCGCCACGGCGCCGGGCTACACGGCCGTGACGATGAGCTTCGATGCCAACGGCAATGCGCCGTTCACGCTCAACTTCGCCGACGTGGGCCGCACGACGCTGCTCTTCAACACCACGGCCAATGGCGACACGCTCAGCGGCGCCAGCAATGCCTTCGTCACGCGGCCGGCCGGCTTCACGGTGAGCAACATCGGCAATGCCGCCGGCGCGCCCAACCCGGCCGCCGCGGGCCCCGGCGACGCCGTCTTCACGCAGGCCGGCGCCAGCTTCAGCGCCCGCATCACGGCCGTCACGGCAGGCGGCCTGGCCACGCCCAACTTCGGCCGCGAGAACACGCCCGAGGGCGTGCTGCTGACGCCCGCCCTGGTGCAGCCGGCCGGCGGCGTGACGGGCAGCCTGAGCAACGCCACGCTGGCCGGAGCACAGTTCAGCGGCGGCAGCGCCAGCGTCGCCAACCTGGCCTACAGCGAGGTCGGCATCCTGCAGATCACGGCGTCGACGGCCAGCGCCGGCGGCTACCTGGGCAGCGGCAGCGTGACGGGCACGCCCAGCGCCAACATCGGCCGCTTCGTGCCCGCCGCCTTTGCGCTCAGCGGCTTCGCCGTCACACAGCGCAGCGACCTCGGCTGCCTGCCGGCCTCCGGCTTCAGCTACCTGGGCGAGAACTTCGGCCTGGCCTTCACGCTGACCGCGCAGAACCTGGCCGGCGCAACCACGCGGAACTACGCGGGCAGCTTCGCCAAGCTGGATGTGGCGACGCCGGCCAACCTCAACCTCGCCGGCGTCGCCGGCACGACCAGCTTCAAGGGCGCCGGCCTCACCACCTCGGGCGGCAGCGGCAGCTGGAGCGGCGGCGTGGCCAACGTCGGCCTGACGGCCAACGCCGTGCGCGGCGCCACGCCCGCCGGCCCCTTCGACACGGCGCTGTTCGGCATCGCGCCGGTGGACAGCGACGGCGTGGCCATGCTGGCGCTGAACCTGGCCACCAGCCCGCCCGCCGCCACCGCCGACCGCGCGCTGCTGGGGCAAATCCCGCTGCGCTACGGCCGACTGCGCCTGCAAAATGGGCTGAGCGCCGCCAACCGCGCGCTGACCCTGCCGCTGACGGCCCAGTACTGGGACAGCGGCCTCGCCGCCTACAGAACCAACACCTGGGATGCCTGCACCCGCGTCAGCGCCGCCAACCTCAGCTTCGGCAATTTCCGGCCGGCGCCACAGGCGGTCAGCATGAGCCCGGCCAGCGTCACCGTGGACCCCGTCAACGGCAGCTTCATCACGCTGACGCAGGGCGGCAACGCCCGCCTCAGCGTCGACGTCGCCATTGCGCTGGACGCCGCCGCGCCGCCGGCCGACCAGTCCTGCCTGGCCGCGGCCGGCTGGAGCCCCAGCGCCAAGGCCACGCAGGGGGCCAGGCTGGCGGGCCTGCGCGGCAACTGGTGCGGCGCCGGCAAAGACCCCAGCGCCCGCGCCAGCTGGGGGCTGTACCGCGGCAGCGACGGCGTCGTCTATCAACGGGAGAACTTCTGATGCGCTGGCCCTGGTCCCCCCGTCGCAGCGCCCAGCGCCTGCTGCTGCGCCGCGTCGGCGACCGCCACGCCTTCGTGCTGACCGACGGCCCCGCCGCCGACCAGCCCGCCCGGCTGCTGCGCTGGGGCCTGCTGCCGCAGGCCGGCGCCATCGCCGCCGGCGACGCCATCGCGCTGCTGGACCCGGCCGACTACCAGATCCTCAAGGTCGACACGCCCAACCTGCCGCAGGACGAGCTCAAGGCCGCGGCTCGCTGGCAGATCAAGGAGATGGTGGACGTCGACGTCGCCGAGCTGACGCTGGACGTCATGCATGTCGGCGGCGACGTCGAGCGCGCCCAGCGCCAGCTCTTTGTCGTCGCCGCGCGCAGCAGCGCCATTCAGACGCTGGTGGACGGCGCGGCCGACATCACCGAGCAGATCGGTGTCGTCGACATCTGGGAGACGGCGCTGCGCAACCTGCTGGCCCGCCAGGCCCGCGCCGACGACCTGGCCGCGCGCGCCTGCGCGGCCGTCCTCATCGAGGCGACGCAATGCCTGCTGGTGGTCTGCGCCGGCGACGAGCTGTTCTACACCCGCCGCATCGAGGCCGACCCCGGCCTGCTGGCGCGTGCCCGCGGCGAGCCCGACGACGGCCCCGCCGCCGAGCGGCCGCTGGGTTTCGAGTACCAGCCCGGCGGCGACTTCGACGCGCCGCAGGAGTCGCCGCTGATCGTCGAGCTGCAGCGCTCCATCGACGTCTGGGAGCGCAGCTGGCCCGAACTGCCGCTGGCGCGCCTGTATGCCATCTCGGCCAGCCATGCCGCCGAGGTCGCGGCGCTGATCCAGCGCGAGCTGGGCCTGCGCACCGTGGCGCTGGACCCGCTGGCGGCCTTCGCCGCCCAGCCCCCCGCCGCCGAGGGCGATGCCGAGCAGGCGCTGGCCGCCTGCATCCCGCTGCTGGGCGCCGCCCTGCGCACCGAGACGCGGCGGTTCTGATGGCCCAGCAGATCAACCTCCTCGCCCCCATCCTGCTGGCGCCCCGGCGCCATCTGTCGGCGCTGACGCTGCTGCAGACCAGCGGGCTGCTGCTCGCCGCGGGGCTGCTGACGGCGCTGGCGCTGCAGCAGCGCGAGCGTCGGGCGGAGGCCGACCATCAGGCGCTGCTGGCCCGCTACGCCGTGGAGCGCCAGCAACTGGCCGCGGCCCATGCCGCCCTGCCCGCGCCGCAGGACTTGGCCGCGCTGCGGCAGCAGTGGCAGCAGCTGGAGGCCGGCAATGCCCAGCGCCGCGCGCTGCTGGCCAGCCTGGGCCGCGAAGGCGGCGGGCCTGCCGCCGGCCAGCGCCATTCCGACCTGCTGGACCTCGTCGCCCGCAGCATGCCCGAGGCCGCCTGGCTCAGCGAGCTGCGCTATGCGCCGGGCCGCGTCGAACTGGTGGGCGGCACGCTGGACACCGCCCAGCTGCGCCCCTGGCTGGGCCGGCTCGCCACCCATCCGCTGCTGGCCGGCCAGCAGCTGTCGGCCCTGCGCGTCGAACGCCTGGGCACGGCCGGCGCCGGCCAGCCGCTGCTGGAGGCAGGCAGCCCGCTGGCCCAGAGCCGCCTGCCGGTGTGGGCCTTCCGCGTCGTCAGTGCACCGCTGGCCGCGGCCAGTGCCGCCTCGGGAGGTGCGCGATGAAGGCGCGCAAGCCCATGGATCGCGCGCAGCCGGGCCGACGCCTGGCGCCGCTGCATGCCGCCTGGCAGCGCCAGGCCCGGCGCATCGACGCGCTCAGCCTGCGCGAGCGCGCCATCCTGTTGCTGAGCATCGTCGCCGTGCTGGCGGCCTTGTTCGACATGCTGGTGCTGTCGCCGCAGGCGGCGCGGGCCCGCCAGCGCAGCGAGGAGGCGGCGCGGCAGGCCGCCGAGCTGGGCCAGCAACGCCAGCAGTTCGTCGCCGCCAGCCAGGGCGACGGCGATTCCGCCGCCCCGCTGCACCGCCAGCTGGCTGCCGCGCGCGCCGAGCGTGCCCGGCTGGACGACGCGCTGCGCGGCGCCGGCTCGGCCGGCGAAGGCCTGCCCGCCGTGCTGCAGCGGCTGCTCGCGCAGCAGCCCGGCCTGGTGCTGGAGCGCCTGCGGCTGCTGGACGAGGCGGCCGCAGGCCGCCAGCCCGACCTCGCCGGCCTGAGCTGGCAGGGCGTGGAGCTGCAGGTGCAGGGCAGCTACCGCGACGCGCAGCGCTATCTGCAGGCGCTGGAGCGCGAGCTGCCGGGCCTGCGCTGGGGCGAGATGCGACTGAGCACCGGCGCCGGCGAGCCGCCGCGCCTGCAGGCCGAGATTTTTCTTTTGAAGGTGCAGCCATGAGAGCCCTGTGCCTGCTGCTGCCGTGGCTGCTGCTGGCCGGTGCCGGCGTGCGCGCCGACGAGCCCGCGCGCGACCCCACGGCCTGGCCGCCCGCGCTGCGCAGCGCGCTGGCGCCGCCCACGGTGGCCTCCGGCGCCCAGCCCGGCGAGCCGGCCGAGCCGGCCATACGCCAGGTCGTCTTCGTCGACGGGCGCGGCTATGTCGTGCAGCGCGGGCGCCGCTACGGCATCGGCGATCGGCTGGACGGCGCGCGCATCGAGCGCATCACCGAGCAGGCCGTGTGGCTGCGCGAGGCCGGCCAGGTCCGCCGCGAGCCGCTGTACGGCGGCGTCGAGAAGCGCCCGCCCGCGCCACCGGCCCCGGCCGCCAAGACATCCAAGGAGAAGCCATGAAGGCCCCCGCCCCCCGTCTCTTGCTGCTCAGCGCCGCCCTGCTGCTGGCGGGCTGCGCGGACAAGCCGCTGCGCCTGGCCCAGCCCAGCCAGGCGCTGCGCGAGGAGCTGCAGGCCCAGCGCGCCCTGCCGCCCGCCTCGCCCGCGCCGGCGGCCTCCGAACCGGCCGCAGCGCCGTTGCCGCCTCCCGCGCCCACGCCGCCGCCCGAGCCGCGCTTCGACCTCATCGTCAATGGCGCACCGGCCCGCGACGTCTTCCTGTCCCTGGTCAGCGACACGCGCTACAGCATGCTGGTGCATCCGGCCGTGGCGGGCCAGCTGTCGGTCACGCTCAAGGGCGTGACGCTGCGCGAGTCGCTGGACGCCATCCGCGAGGTCTACGGCTTCGACTACGCCATCGACGGCCGCCGCATCACCGTCTTCCCGCCGACGCTGCAGACCCGCGTCTTCACCATCAACGCGCTGGCCCACCAGCGCAGCGGCCGCAGCGAGGTGCGCGTCAGCTCGGGCGCCGCGCCGGCCAACACCACCAATGGCGCGGCCCCCGCCCCGGCCGGCGGCCCGACCAACACCGTGCTGCAGCAGGAAAGCAGCCAGCTCAGCACCAAGGTCGCGGCCGACTTCTGGAGCGAGACCGGCAGCGCGCTGAAGGCCCTGGTCGGCAGCAGCGAGGGCCGCACCGTCATCACCAGCCCGCAGACCGGCACGGTGGCCGTGCGCGCCATGCCCGAGGAACTGCGCCACGTCGAGGCCTGGCTGAGGGCGACGCGCATCGCCGTCGAGCGCCAGGTCATGCTGGAGGCCAAGATCGTCGAGGTCGAGCTGCGCGAGGGCTATCAGAGCGGCATCGACTGGTCGCGCGTCGGCGACCGCAGCGCCGTCGGCCAGACCAGCGTCAACCCCTCCATCCCGACGGGCGTCAACACCATCATCAACCCGCTGGTCAGCAACTCGCGCGGCCTGCCGGTGCTGTCCACCGGCACGCAGCAGCCCGCCTGGCCCGACCTCATTCCCCTGCCCTCGGCCGGCGGCGGCACCTTCGGTCTGGCGCTGGCGCGCGGCGGCTTCCAGGCGCTCTTGAGCTTCATCGAGAGCCATGGCGACACGCAGATCCTGTCCAGCCCGCGCATCGCGACGCTGAACAACCAGAAGGCCGTGCTCAAGGTCGGCACCGACGACTACTTCATCACCGGCATCAGCGGCAGCAACAGCAGCACCAACACCACCAACGGCACCAACGGCGTGACCAACCAGATCCCGACGCTGACGCTGACGCCCTTCTTCAGCGGCATCGCGCTGGACGTGACGCCGCAGATCGACGCGGCCGACATGATCACGCTGCACATCCACCCCTCGGTGTCCAACGTGACCGAGAAGGTTAAGCAGGTCAACCTCGGCTCGGTGGGCAATTTCCAGCTGCCGCTGGCCAGCGCCAGCGTCAACGAGAGCGACACCGTGGTGCGCATCCCCGACGGCCACATCGTCGCCATCGGCGGCCTGATGCAGATGGAGGCCACGCGCCGCGGCTCGGGCCTGCCCGGCGCCGACAGCAACCCGCTCACGTCCCTGCTGTTCGGCAACCGCGCCAACAACGGCCGCAAGCGCGAGCTGGTGGTCCTCATCAAGCCCAGCATCATCCGCAGCGCCGAGGACTGGGAGCAGCACAACCGCCTTGTCAGCGAGTCGCTGGACGACACCGAGGGCCGCTCGCGGCGCGTGATCCGGCTGGACGGCGCGACAGCGCCGCGGCCGAACTGATCAGCCGCTGACCTGCAGCGGCTTGGCCTGGGCCGGCAGGATGCGGCCCACGACGGCCGCCGCGTCGAAGCCGTGGCGCGCAAAGGTCGCCAGCACGGCATCCACCGCGCCCGGCTCGCAGGACACCAGCAGGCCGCCGCTGGTCTGCGGGTCGGTCAGCAAGGCCCGGTCCTCGGCCGCGAAATCGGCCGGCAGCTGCACCTCGCCGCCATAGCCGGCCCAGTTGCGCCCCGACGCGCCGGTGACGAAGCCGCGCTGGGCCAGCTCGCGCACGCCGGCCAGCAGCGGCACGCCGCGCCAGTCCAGCTCCACCGTGCAGCGGGCGCCGCGCGCCAGCTCCAGCGCATGGCCGGCCAGGCCGAAGCCGGTCACGTCGGTCAGCGCATGCACGCCCGGCAGCGCGGCCAGATCCGGCCCCGGCGTGTTGAGCTTGGTCGTCGTCGCGATCATGCGGGCATAGCCCTCGGCGTCCAGCTGCTCCTTCTTCAGCGCCGCGCTCATGACGCCCACGCCCAGCGGCTTGCCCAGCACCAGCACGTCGCCGGGCCGCGCATCGGCGTTGCGCTTGACGCGCTGCGGATGCACCAGGCCCAGCGCGACCAGGCCGTAGATGGCTTCCACCGAGTCGATGGTGTGGCCGCCGGCGATCGGGATGCCCGCGGCGCGGCAGACCGAGGCGCCGCCTTCCAGCACGTGGCCAATGGTCTGCGTGGACAGCACGTTGATGGGCATGCCCACCAGGGCCAGCGCCAGGATGGGCCGGCCGCCCATCGCGTAGACGTCGCTGATCGCGTTGGTCGCGGCGATGCGGCCGAAATCGAAGGGGTCGTCGACGATGGGCATGAAGAAGTCCGTCGTCGCGATCAGCGCCTGCTCGTCGTTGAGCCGGTAGACGGCGGCGTCGTCGGACGTCTCTATGCCCACCAGCAGCTCCTTGGGGATGGGCATGGCCGTCGTGCCCTTCAGGATCTCGGACAGCACGCCGGGCGCGATCTTGCAGCCGCAGCCACCGCCGTGGGACAGCGAGGTCAGGCGGGGTTCTTGGGCGGGCGTGGGGCAGGCGGGAGCGTTCATGGCGATGAGGGGCTTGAAAGCAGCGCCCCGACCAGGCGGCGCAGCGTGGCCCGCTCGGCCTCGGGCGCGAAGAGCGCGGCGCGAGGGGCGAGCTGGGCGGTGAGTCGGGCAAGCATATCGGCATCGTCGCGGGCCTGCGCGAGCAGGGTCGCGAGGCCCGCGTCGTCGCCGGGCTCGAAGAGGCCCTCGTAGCCCTCGCCCAGCAGGCCCAGGTTGCCGTCTATGCGTGAGGCCAGCACCGGCGTGCCGCTGCGGATGGCCTCGATGACGACATGGGCGCCGCCTTCCATGCGGCTGGCGTGGACCAGCACATGGGCGGCCTGGATGCGCCGCCGCACGGCTTCGTGCGCCAGCCCGCCCAGCCAGCGGAAGTTGGCCTGCGTGGCCGCCAGCGCGGCGGCCTCCTCGCCCAGCGCCGGGTCCAGCGCGGCGCCGATGTGGTCCAGCCGGATGTCGGCCCGCCCGGCCAGGCGGCGCGCGGCACGCCAGTAGCAGCGCGGGTCTTTCTCGTCGCGCAGATGGCCCACCATGAGGGCGCGCAGATGGCGCCGGGTGTGGGCCTGCGGCGCACGCGCCGCACAGGACTGCAGCACCACCTGAGCCTTGGCCCGCAGCGCCTGCGGCAGCTGGCGCGGCCCCAGCTCGTTCAGCACGACGAGGGCGTCGGCCAGCACCAGCGAGCGCTGGGCGGCCGCGTCGCCGGCGATGTCGCGGTAGAGGTCGGTGCCCGTCATCACCAGCAGCACGGGCCGCGCCGGATGGGCCGCGCGCCAGGCCGCGACGGAGGCCGCCGAGCGGCGCGCATGCAGCGCGATCAGCAAGGCCTCGTCGCCGCCGTCCCATTGCTCGGCCAGGCGCACGCGGTAAGCTGGCCGCAGCAGCCGCGCCCAGCGGTGGGCGGTCTGCCAGTTGCCGTTGTTGGCCTGGGCCAGGGCCGGCGTCACGATGACGAGGGAATCACGATGCACGACAGCAGCCTACTCCGGGCCGCCCTGGATGCCCGTCAGGGCGGCCCCGAGGTGCTGGCCCGGGCGCTGGCCGCCAGCCGCGCCGACACGCTGGGCACGTTCGCCGCCTTCGAGCGGGCCCTGCCGGATCTCGCCGTGCCGCGGCGCGCCGAGCTCAACCCGCCGCTGTGGGAGCTGGGCCATGTCGGCTGGTTCCAGGAGTTCTGGGTGGGGCGCAATCCCCAGCGCGGGCGCGGCCACCGGGCCCAGCCCCATGCCCCCCGTCTCGCGCCGCTGCGCCCGGATGCCGACGCCCTCTACGACTCCAGCGCGGTGCCGCACGACAGCCGCTGGCAGCTGCCCCTGCCCGGTGCCGCCGCGACACGCGACGACCTCGCCCGCCAGTTGGCCCGGACGCTGGCCCTGCTGAGCGAGGCCGGCGACGGCGACGACGCGCTCTACTTCTTCCGCCTCGCGCTGCTGCACGAGGACATGCACCACGAGGCTGCCCTCTACATGGCACGCGGCCTGGGCCTGCCGATTGACGACGTGCGCTGGCAGCCGCGCCCGCTGCCGGCACCGCCGGCGGCCCTGGAATTCGGCGCGAGCGCATGGCGGCTGGGCAGTCTCGCCGAGGCCGGCTTTGCCTTCGACAACGAGCTGCCCGGCCTGGACGTCGCGCTGCAGCCCTTTGCCATCGACGCCCAGGCCGTGCGCTGGGCCGACTACCTGCCCTTCATCGAGGCCGGCGACCGGCCCGCGCCGCGCTATCTGCGCCGCGACCGCGGCCGCTGGCAGAGCTGGCGCGACGGCGCGTGGCAAGCGCTGGACCTGTCCCTCGCCGCCTGCCACCTGACCCATGAAGAGGCCCAGGCCTGGTGCCGCTGGGCCGGGCGCCGCCTGCCCACCGAGGCCGAATGGGAACTGGCCGCCTGCACCCGGCCCGAGTCCTTCCGCTGGGGCGATGTGTGGGAATGGACGGCCAGTCCCTTCGCGCCCTTTCCCGGCTTCCAGCCCCATCCCTATCGCGACTACTCGGCGCCCTGGTTCGACGGCCGGCCCGTGCTGCGCGGCGCCTCCCACTGCACCCAGCCGCGCCTGCGCCATCCGCGCTACCGCAATTTCTTCCCGGCCACGCGCAACGATGTCCCGGCGGGTTTCAGATCCTGCGCAGCCGGCTAGAGTCGCGCCGGTGAAGATCTCCCTGCAAGACCTGAGCGCCCGCCATGCGACGTCACGCCCGGATGCGGCCGATGCGCTGGCCGGGCTGAATGTCGACATCGCCGAGGGCGAGCAGCTGGCCGTCATCGGCCCCTCGGGGGCGGGCAAGACGACGCTGCTGGAGGTGCTGGCCTGCGCACGACCACCGGCCTCGGGCCGCCTGACGGTGGACGGCGCCGCGCCATGGTCGCTGCCGCGGCACGCGCTGCAGGCCTTGCGCGGCCGGCTCATCCTGGTGCCTCAGGTGCCGCCGCTGCCGCCGCGCCAGCGCGTCGTGACGGCCGTGCTGGCCGGCCGGCTGCCCGCCTGGAGCCTGTGGACGGCGCTGCGCTCGCTGTTCTATCCGGTGGACATCCCCGCGGCCGACGCGGCGCTGGACGTCTTCGAGCTGAGCGACAAGCTCTTCGAGCGCGTGGACCGGCTGTCGGGCGGCGAGCGCCAGCGGGTCGGGCTGGCCCGCGCGCTGGTGGCGCCGGCGCGGCTGTGGCTGGTCGACGAGCCGCTGTCGGCGCTGGACCCGGCGCGCGCCCAGCGCGCCATCGCGGCGCTGGTGCGCGAGGCCCGGGCGCGCGGCGTGACGCTGGTGGCCACGCTGCACCAGGTGGACGCGGCGCTGGCGCATTTCCCGCGCATCCTGGGCCTGCGCGAGGGCCGGCTGCTGTTCGACCTGCCCGCCGCCGCCGTCACGCCGGAGCTGCTGGCCCGCCTGTATGCCCAGCATGAGGACGAGCTGCGGGGCGGCCCCGCGCCGGCCGACGACAGCCCCCGGCCGGCACCGCCCGTGGTGATGCAATGCCGCTGAACGCGGCCGCGCGCCGCGACCCCGCCTGGCTGGGCCGCGTGGGCCTGGCCGGCGCCGGCCTCGTGCTGCTGTGGCCGCTGCTGGTCGCCACCGAGTTCAAGCCCTGGCTGCTGCTGGAGCCCGAGGCGCTGCGCGTCACCGGCCGCTTCGTCGGCAGCTTCTTCCCGCCGGCCTTCAGCGGCGAGTTCCTGTGGATGCTGGTGCGCGAGACCTGGCGCACGGTGGCCATCGCGACGGCCGGCGTGACGCTGGCGCTGCTGGTCGCGCTGCCGCTGACGCTGGCGGCCACGCGCTCGCTGTCGGTCTCGGCGCTGACGGGCCGCATGGCCGCCTTGCCCTCTGCGGTGCGCCAGGGGGTGCGCGGCCTGCTGATCCTGCTGCGCAGCATGCCGGAGCTGGTCTGGGCGCTGGTGTTCGTGCGCGTCGTGGGCCTGGGACCGGCCTCGGGCGTGCTGGCCATCGCGCTGACCTATGGCGGCATGCTGGGCAAGGTGTACGCGGAGATCCTGGAGAGCGGCGACGCCCAGGTCACGCAGACGCTGCTGCGCAACGGCGCGACCCGGCTGCAGGCCTTTGCCTACGGCCTGCTGCCGCAGAACGCCGCCGAGCTGACCAGCTACACCGTCTACCGCTGGGAATGCGCCATCCGCAGCTCCGTGGTGCTGGGCTTCGTCGGCGCGGGCGGCCTGGGCCAGCAGATGGACAGCGCCATGAAGATGTTCGCCGGCGGCGAGGTGGCGAGCATGCTGCTGGTCTTCGTGGCCCTGGTCGCGCTGGCCGACCGCCTCAGTGCCGCGCTGCGGCGCGCTCTGGGTTGATGCGATGAAGCCCGCGCGCCCACTGCCCCCGCCGCTGTTCAGCGTCCGCTGCCGGGCCTGCTGGCTGGTGGCCGGCGTGCTGGCCCTGGTCGTCGCCAGCTTCGCGTCGCTGGACCTGAAGCTGGCGAGCTTCTTCTCCGGCGAGGCCCTGGTCAGCATGGGCCGCTTCCTGCGCGAGTTCTTCCCGCCCGATCTCGACCCCGGCTTCGTCGCCAAGGTGGTGGCGGGCGCCTGGGAGACGCTGGCCATGTCCGCGCTAGGCACGCTGCTGGCGGCGCTGGCCGGCGTGGCGATGGCCTTGCCCGCCAGCCAGCTGAGGCTGGGCCGCGGCCTGGCGCGGCTGCTGCTCAATGCGCTGCGCTCCGTGCCGGAGCTGGTCTGGGCCGCGCTGCTGCTCATCAGCGCGGGCCTGGGGCCGTTCGCCGGTACGCTGGCCCTGGCCATCCACACCAGCGGCGTGCTGGGCCGGCTGTTCGCCGAGGCGATAGAGAACGCGCCGCCCGGCGCCGGTGCCGCGCTGCGCGCGCAGGGCGCGGGGGCGATGCGTGTGTTCCTCTACGCGACGCTGCCGCAGGTGCTGCCGCAGCTGATGAGCTACACGCTGTACCGCTGGGAGAACAACATCCGCGCCGCCGCCGTGCTGGGCGTCGTCGGCGCCGGCGGCCTGGGCCAGCTCTTGATGTTCCACATGGGCCTGTTCCAGATGAACAAGACGGCCACCGTGCTGATCGCGATGCTGGCCCTGGTCGCGCTGGTGGACGGCGCCAGCTTCGCGCTGCGGCGCTGGATGACGCGTTGAGGCCGGCCTAGTAGGCGCCGGGCAGATGGGCGTCGGCCGTCCAGCCCATCAGCTTGCGCAGGTCGGCCGGCACCGGCAGCGGCTGCACGCCTTCCGGCACGCGGGCCAGCTCGAAGCGGCGCAGTTCGGGGCTGCGGAACACGGCGCCGCCGGCCGGCGTCAGCGCCCTGCCCCGCGCCTCCACGCCCGGCACGGCCTGGCGGAACTCGTCCAGGCCGGCGAAGCTGGCCTGGCAGGGCATGCCGGGCATGGGCGCCCAGCTGAGCAATGGCTGGTCGCGGCCCGGACGGATGTAGACGTTGCCGTCGACCCGCTCCGCCATGGCCGCCGTGACCTTGCGGCAGGTGGCCGGCGACTGCTCGAAGCGCAACAGCGGCCCCTGCAGCGCGGCGTCAGCCACCAGCAGGTTGGCCGCGAAGACATGGCCCACGCGCTCGTGCACGTCCGGCCCCGTCTGCGGATGCCAGCCGAAATGGTCACCCTGGGCGCTGCGTTCATTGCGGTCGATCAGCACCGGCGAATTGACGAACGTGTTGTGCAGCAGCTTCGCGCCCGCGCTGTTCAGCACGCGCACGCCCTGCTGGTTGTTGACGAACACGTTGCCGGCCACCGTCACGCCCCTGGAGATCTCGAAGAACAGGCCGGCCTGCGTGCCCTCCACGTGGTTGTTGACGAAGACGCCGTCGCGGTTGCCCACGTCCCACCAGACGCCGTTGGAATGCGGCTGCTCGATGACGAGGTTGTCGCGCACCGTGACGCGGTGCGACTGGTTGAAGATCTTCACGGCGGCCGGGTAGTAGCCGGTCAGCTGCCGGACGTTGTTGCGCCGGATCAGGTTGCGCTCCAGCAGCACGTCCGACGAGCCGATGACGTAGATACCCTCCGTGCCGGTGTCGCTGACCAGCGAGTTGCGAATGACCAGGCCGTCGCCGCGGAAGTAGCCGGCCACGCGCGAGCAGTGCGTGATGGTGACGTTCTCCAGCCGCGTGCCGACGACTTCCTTGCCATGCTCGCTTTCCGGCGACGGGCCCACCGGGTCGTCGGTGGGTTCCTCGGACACCGGCGTCGACGGCTTCCTGCCCTCGATGTCGATGGCGCGGTAGGCGTACTGCGTGAACGTCAGGCCGCGCAGCACCGGGCCCTTGCGGTCCGAGGCCTTGCCGTGCACCGGCCGCGAGGGGCGGTGCAGCGCGATGTCGTGGGCGGTGATCTCCACCGTGCGGCCACTGGGATCGGTGCCTATGTAGACATGGCCCTGCTCGTAGTCCACGTAGAAGCGGCGGGCGTCGACCTCGCCCTCCCAGCCGGCGGTCTGCAGCGCCTCGCCGTCGATGAAGACCATGTCGTTGTTGAAGCGGTGCAGCGGCGTCAGCATGCCCTCGCGATCGCGCTGCCACCAGCCCAGCGGTCGCGCCGGGAACAGCGTGGCCCATCGGGTGCGCCAGAGCTTGGGGCCGAGGCGCTGCCATTCGGTCGCCACCCGCGTGCCCTTGAGCACCGGCACTTCGTCCAGATAGGGCTGGATCGTGACGCCCTGGTTGATCTGCAGCCCGCCGGTGCGGTAGGTGCCGCCGCGCAGCACGATGGCGTCGCCGCTGACGACGCGCGCGACGGCCGCCTCGATGGACGTGGGCGCGGCGAGCGACGTGCCCGGCGCCGCTGCCTTCCCGTCAGGTGCAACGAAGTAGACATGGGCCGCCTGGGGCACGGCGTAGCGCTGCGGCACGGGGCCGTAAGGGCCGCCCGAGGGCTGGGCGACGGCGGGCAGGCCCGGCAGCTGTGCGGCGATCAGGCCCAGGGCGCCGGCCCAGCGGCGCAGCGGAAGGAACAGGTTCATGCGGCCTCCGGGATGCTTGGTTGCGCTACCAATCTCGGCGCGCACCCTAACACCGTCCGCTCCGCCCGCCGCGGCGCCCAGGGAAATCCCTGGGTCGCTGCCTCAGCGCCGCCTGGGCCCCACCAGCCCCAGCGCCAGCGCGATGCCCACCAGCACGATGGCGCCGCCGGCCACCATCTGCGCCGTGACCGCCTCGCCCAGAAAGAGCGCGCCCCACAGGATGGCGAACAGCGGAATCAGGAAGGTCACGGACACGGCGTTGGTGGGCCCCACGCGGCCCATCAGCCGGAAGTAGAGGATGTAGGCCAGCGCCGTGCACAGCGCCGCCAGCGCCAGCGCGGCACCCCAGGCCACGCCGCCGGGCATGGCGGCCGGCCACAGCCAGGCGGCCGGCAGCGCCAGCAGCAGCGCCGCGCTGAACTGGCTGCCGGTGGCCACGGCCAGCGGCGACACGCCGGCGAGATAGCGCCGCGTCGCGTTCGCCGCCACGCCGTAGCAGAAGGTAGCCGCCGCGCAGGCCAGCAGCGCCAGCAGTCCGCTGTGGTCCGCGCCGGGCTTGAAGCTGGCCTTGTCCCAGGCCAGGAAGGCGACGCCGGCAAAGCCGATGACCAGGCCCAGCACGCGCAGCGGCGTGAGCCCCTGGCGCAGCCAGACGAAGGCGACCAGGGCCGTCCACAGCGGCGTCGTCGCGTTGACGATGCTGGACAGGCCCGCCGTGATGGACAGCGCCGCGAACGAGAACAGCGCGAACGGGATGGCGCTGTTCAGCGCGCCGACCAGCAGCAGGCCCTTCCAGTGCGTGCGCAGCGCGCTCAGCTGGCCCCGCGAAGCCAGCAGCGGGATCAGCATGACGCTGGCCAGGCCCACACGCACGGCCGCCAGCACGATGGGGCCGAACTCATGGGCGCCCAGGCGCATGAACAGGAAGGACGCGCCCCATAGCGCCGCGAGCAGTACCAGCTCGCCGATGTCGAAAGTCTTCATGCGGCGTCATTCTCCAGGCGCAGCAGCGCGCGCTTGCGCTCCAGCCCGCCGGCATAGCCGGTCAGCGAGCCGTCGGCGCCGACGACGCGGTGGCAGGGAATGAGGATGGAGATGGGGTTGCGGCCCACGGCCGCGCCCAGCGCGCGTGCGGCCTGCGCGCGGCCCAGGCGCCGTGCCAGCTGGCCGTAGGTGTCGGACGCGCCCGGCGCGATGGCCAGCAGCGCCCGCCAGACCTCGCGCTGGAAGGCCGTGCCGGCCGGGTCCAGCGGCGGCATCGCGAAGGGCTGGCCGCCGAAATAGGCCTTCAGTGCGGCCTCGGTGGCCGACAGCACGGCGTCGCTGCCATCGTCATGGGGCAGGTCCAGCGTGCCGGGGTGGTGTTTCTGGCCGTCGAACCACAGGCCCGACAGGCCCGCGGCGCTGCGCGCGGCCGTCAGCGGGCCCAGGGGCGTCGCGATGCGGCGCTGCAGGATGTGATGCCGGGTGTTCATGAATGTCTCCAGAGATGCAGGACGGCGTAGCTGCGGAAGGGCCGCCAGCGCTCCGCGGCGGCGAGATAGGCCTTGGGCGGCAGCAGCGGGCCCTGCGGATCGGCGTGGGCGCTCAAGGCCTTGCGCAGCACGACGTCGCCGGGCGGGAACATGTCGGGCCAGCTCCAGCCGCGCATCAGCATGTAGCTCGCCGTCCAGGGGCCGATGCCGGGGATCCGCGTCAGCTCGTCCGCCGCGGCCTCGGGCCCGCCCTCGCGGCGCGCGAACGCCAGCCCGGGCCAGGCCTGGGCCAGCGCGACGAGGCTGTCGGCGCGGCGGCCGATGATGCCCAGCGACGCGATGTCGTCGCGCGTCGCGGCGGCGATGCGTTCGGGCGTGGGGAAGAGCCGGCCGCAGCCATCGGGGGCATCCGGCAGCGCTTCACCAAAGCGTTCGACGAAGCGGCCCGCCAGCGTGCGCGCCGCGGCGACGGTGACCTGCTGGCCCAGTACGGCCCGCACGGCCAGCTCGAAACGGTCCACGCAGCCCGGCAGGCGCTGGCCCGGCACGGCGCCCTCGCCCAGAGCGGCGGCGATGGCCTGCGGGTCGGCATCCAGATCCAGCCAGCGGCGCACCAGCGGCAGCAGCGAGCCGGCGGCCGGCCACAGCGCGGGCGACAGCTCGACGCCCACCTCGCCGGCCTTGTCGAACCTCACGCGCAGCCAGCCGGCATGGCGCCGGCCGGCATGGGTCAGGGCCAGCGTGCGGGTGATGCCGGCGTCGCCCACGACCTCGACGCCGGCGACGGCGCGCGGCGCCAGGAAGGCCAGCACGCCGGCCACGTCGTAGGGCTGGCGATAGGCCAGCCGCAGCCGCGACGCCGGCCCCGCTCCACCGCCCTCACGCCCGACTCGACGAAGGGCCGTCGGCTGCAGCCGGTAATGCTCGACGAAGGCAGCATTGAAGCGGCGCAGGCTGGCGAAGCCGGCCGCGTAGGCCACTTCCTGCACGGGCAGCGTACTGTCGGTCAGCAAGGCCTTGGCCAGCAGGAGCCGGCGCGTCTGCAGGTATTGCAGCGGCGACACGCCGTGCTCGGCCTGGAAGATGCGGCGCAGGTGGCGGCTCGTGATGCCCAGGTGGGCGGCGAGCTGCTCGACGCTGGCCTCGGCGTCGTCGCAGGCGTCCAGCCACGCGGCGGCCTGGGCGGCCAGCGTGCGCGAGGCGTCCGTCGTCGTCCACGCGAGGGGGCGCGGCGCCAGCTCGGGCCGGCATTTCATGCAGGGGCGAAACGCTGCCGCCTCGGCCTGGGCGGCCGTCGGGAAGAAGCGGCAGTTCTCGCGCCGCGGCAGGCGCACGCGGCAGACGGGGCGGCAGTAGATGCCGGTGGACGTGACGCCCACGAAGAGCCGCCCGTCGAAGCGCGCGTCGCGCGCTTGCAGGGCGGCGTAGGCCGCATCGGGGGGCAGGAACTCGGACGACATGCAGCCAGTCTAGGACCCGCCCCTGCCAGATCCTGGCAGTTTCCGGACATGCCCCTGCCGACCGCTCACATGGCCTTGAAGAGGTGGACGTAGGCGCGGCTGACGGGCAATTCGCGGGCGTGGCCGCGGACGCGGACGAAGAGCCGGCTGGCCTCGTCGCGGCGCGTGCCGGCGAGGTGGTCGAGGTTGATGATGGTGGAGCGATGGACCTGCCAGAACTGCTCGGGGTCCAGCTGGCCGGCCAGCTCGAAGATGGGCGTGCGGATCAGGTGCTCGGCCGTCGCCGTCTGCACGACGGTGTATTTGTCGTCGGCATGGAAGAACAGCACGTCGCCGACCGGGATCTGGTGCATCAGCTCGCCCTGGGCGGCCCGCACATAGCGCAGCCGGGCCGGTGCGGCGGCGGCAGGCAGCAGCCGCTTCAAGGTCTCGGCCAGCGCGCCTTCGTCCGTGGAAGGCGCCTGGCGCAGCCGGGCGACGCAGGCGGCCAGACGCTCGGCCTTCAGCGGCTTGAGCAGGTAGTCGACGGCCCGGGCCTCGAAGGCCTCGACGGCGTACTGGTCATAGGCCGTCACGAAGACGACGCGCGTCGCGCCCTCTATGCCCTGGGCCACCTCCAGGCCGGTCAGGCCGGGCATCTGGATGTCCAGGAAGGCCAGGTCGGGCTCCAGCGCGGCGATGGCCGCGGCCGCCTCGTCACCGTTGGCGGCGACCTTGACGATGTCGAGCTCGGGCCAGGCCTGGGCCAGCTGCGTCTTCAGGTATTGCGCGAGATGGGGTTCGTCGTCGGCGATGAGGGCGGTCGTCATGGCGTGTCGTTGAAGGAAGAGAGCGGGATGTCGATGCGGGCCAGCGTGCCGCCGCCGTCGCGCGGCAGCAGGGCCAGCGTGGCGGCGGGGCCGAAGCGGGCGGCGAGGCGTTCGCGGATGTTGGCCAGGGCCACGCCATTGCCGCCGCGCCGGCGCGGGCCGTCCAGCCCCTGGCCGTCGTCCTCGACCCGCAGCACCAGGCGGCCGTCGGCCTGGGCCGCGCTGACGACGACGGTACCGCCCTGCACCTGGGGCTCCAGCCCGTGGTGGATGGCGTTCTCCACCAGCGGCTGCAGCAGCAGCGGCGGCACGGCGAAGCCGGCCAGTTCGGGCGGCAGGCGGTGCTCCACGCGCAAGCGCTCGCCCATGCGCAGCTGCATCAGCGCGAGATAGGCGTCCAGCATGGCGAACTCCTGGGCCAGCGTCGTCGACTCGCCGCGCAGTTGGCCAAGGCTGGCGCGCAGATAGTCGGTGAAGCGCTCCAGCATCAGCTTGGCCCGTTCGGGGTCGAAGTCGATGAGGCTTTGCACATTGGCCAGCGTGTTGAACAGGAAATGCGGCTCGATCTGGCCCTGCAGCAGCTTGAGCTGGGCCTCGGTGACGCGGGCCTGCAAGGCCTCCTGCTTCCAGCGCGCGCGGTAGCGCAGGCTGACGACGGCCGTGATGATGACGGAGATCAGCATGAACTCGGCCCAGAAGCTGGGCTTGGACACCAGCCGCAGCAAGACCTCCTGCCGTCCCCAGATGGTGCCCACGGCGGCAAAGCCTATGAGCAGGCCCAGCAGCGAGCAGGCGATGGACAGCGTCGCGAAGAACAGGCCCGAGCGCCAGTCGCGCCAGCCGGTGATGGCGTCCAGCCAGCGCTGCGGCGCCAGCCTCTCGAAGCCGCGATAGCCGGCGGCGAAGCACAGCGTCACGCACAGGCTCACGAGCATGTGGCCGGGCAGGTCGTTGCGCCACCAGCCGGCCGAGCCCAGCCGGCCGTTCTGCACGCCGTTGACGACGGCGAAGCTCAGGCCGAACAGCAAGAACCAGCCTACGTAGATCAGCAGCCGCACGCGCAGGCGGTCGGGCCGCTGCTTCATCAGGCGATGCTGGTTGCGCAAGGCCTGCCGGAACTCTCCTGTCCATGTCATGGGGCGCGAGTTTAGGAAGGGGCGGCGCTCGCCCGCGGTGGCGGGCGACGGATCGACGGCCGGCGCGACGAACGGCGAGGCCGGCCCTGCCTACAATCCGCCGCGCTTTTCAAACCCTAATCCACCGAGGCATCCATGCAGGTCCACGCGTCCATCTTCAAGGCCTATGACATCCGCGGCGTCGTCGGCCAGACCTTGAACGAGGAGCTCGCCGAGCATCTGGGGCGCGCCTTCGGCACCGAGGCCAAGGCCCTGGGCGAGAAGGCCGTGGCCGTGGGCCGCGACGGCCGCCTGTCCGGCCCCGGCCTCTCCGCCGCGCTGATCCGCGGCATCGCCTCCACCGGGCTGGACGTCGTCGACATCGGCGCCGTGACGACGCCCATGCTCTATTACGTGGCCGCCACGCGCGGCAAGCATGGCTGCACGTCCGGCATCATGGTCACCGGCAGCCACAACCCCAAGGACTACAACGGCTTCAAGATGGTGCTGCAGGGCGCTGCCGTCTACGGCGAGCAGATCCAGGGCCTGCGCCGCCGCATCGAGGCCGAGGACTACGCCACCGGCAAGGGCCGGGTGGGCCAGATGGACATCGTCGCCGAGTACACGGCCCGCATCGTCAGGGACTGCAAGCTGGCCCGACCCATGAAGGTCGTCGTCGACAGCGGCAACGGCATTCCCGGCGCCTCGGCTCCGGCCATCCTGCGCGCGCTGGGCTGCGAGGTCATCGACATCTACTCCAGGGTGGACGGCGACTTCCCCAACCACCATCCGGACCCCAGCCGCCCCGAGAACCTCGAGGACCTCAAGCGCATCGTCCATGCCTGCGACGCCGAGCTGGGCCTGGCCTTCGACGGCGACGGCGACCGTCTCGGCATCGTCACCAAGGACGGCCAGATGATCATGCCGGACCGCCAGATCATGCTGCTGGCCGCCGACATCCTGAAGCGCAACCAGGGCGCCGAGATCATCTTCGACGTCAAGTGCACGCAACGCCTGGCCCCCTGGATCAAGCAGCATGGCGGCAAGCCGCTGATGTGGCTGACGGGCCATTCGCTGGCCAAGGCCAAGCTGAAGGAGACCGGCGCGCCCATGGCCGGCGAGTTGTCGGGCCACATCTTCTTCAACGAGCGCTGGTACGGCTTCGACGACGCCATGTACACGGCCGGCCGCATGCTGGAGATCCTGTCCCGCGACGCCGACCCCAGCGCGACGCTGAACGGCCTGCCCAACAGCTTCAACACGCCCGAGATCAACGTGCCCTGCGCCGAGGGCGAGCATCACGAGGTGGTCCAGAAGCTCAAGGCGCTGGTCACGCTGGCCGATTTCCCCGGCGCCAGCGAGCTGGTCACCATCGACGGCCTGCGCATCGAGTTCCCGGACGGCTTCGGCCTGATCCGCCCGTCCAACACGACGCCGGTGCTGGTGCTGCGCTTCGAGGGCCACACGCCCGAGGCGCTGGAGCGCATCCAGCACGACGTGCTGGCCCAGCTCAAGCGCGTGAAGCCGGACGCGACCTTCGCCGCGGGGCATTGATGCCCGAAGGCCTGGCGCTGGCCCTGTACGCGGCCGCGCTGCGGCTGCTGACGCCGTTCTACCTGTTGCGCCTGTGGCGCCGCGGCGCCAAGGAGCCGCTGTACCGGCAGGCGCTGGGCCAGCGGCTGGGCCTGTTCAAGGGCAGGCCGGCTCCCGGCCGGCTGTGGATCCATGCCGTGTCGCTGGGCGAGACGCGGGCGGCCAGCGCGCTGATTGCCGCGCTGCGCGAGCGCGACCCGGGCCTGCGCATTCTGCTGACCCATTCCACCGCCACCGGCCGCGAGGCCGGCCAGGCGCTGCTGCGCGACGGCGACGCCCAGACCTGGCTGCCCTATGACACGCCCGGCGCGGTGCGCCGCTTCCTGCGCCATTGGCGGCCTCGGCTGGGCGTGCTGATGGAAACCGAGGTCTGGCCCGTGCTGCAGCGCGAGGCGCAACGGGCCGGCATCGGCATGGTGCTGGCCAATGCCCGGCTGTCCGAGAAGAGCCTGCGCCAGGGGCGGCGCTTCGCTGCGCTGCTGGGCCCCGCGGCGCGGCGCATGGCGCTAGCGCTGGCGCAGACCGAGGCCGATGCCGCGCGCATACGCGCCATGGGCACGGCGCGCGTCGAGGTGGCCGGCAACCTGAAGTACGACATCGCCGTGGACCCGGCCCTGATCGCCCGCGGCCAGGCCTGGGCGGCGCGGCTGGGCCGGCCGGTGCTGATGCTGACCGTCAGCCGCGAGGGCGAGGAGAAGGCGCTGCTGGACGAGTGGCTGAAGCAGCCGGCCCCACGCCCGCTGCTGGCCATCGTGCCGCGCCACCCGCAGCGCTTCGACGAGATTGCCGGCCTGATCCAAGCCTCGGGGCTGAGGCTGGCCAGGCGCAGCAGCTGGCGTGCTGAACCGCCGGCCGAGGCGCTGGCCGCCGACGTCTGGCTGGGCGACTCCATGCGCGAGATGCCGCTGTACTACGGCCTGGCCGGCGTCGCGCTGCTGGGCGGTAGCTTCGAGCCGCTGGGCGGCCAGAACCTCATCGAGGCGGCGGCCTGCGGCTGCCCGGTGCTGGCCGGGCCCCACACCTTCAATTTCGCCGAGGCAACGGCGCTGGCGCTGGCGGCGGGTGCGGCGCAGCGCTGCGCGACGCTGGCCGACGCCGTCTCGCAAGGCCTGGCGCTGTGCGCGGACGCCGCGGCGCGCGACGGGATGAGCCGCAACGCCCTCGCCTTCTCCGCCGCCCATCGCGGCGCCGCGGCGCGCATGGCGGCGGCCATCCTGCCGCTGGCTGGCGGCGTCGGGTCCTAACGGCGCAGCGCGATGGTCACGAGGGCCGAGGCGTCCTCGACGGCCGTGACGCCGTGCACCACGCCACCGGCCAGGTAGAGCAGCTGCCCCGCGGCCAGCGCGTGCGAGCGGCCCTCGGCCGTGACCACCAGCGCGCCCTCGAGGCAATGCACCGTGATCTCGCCGGGCACGCTGTGCGGCGGCAATGACTTGCCCGCCATCAGCACCAGCCGCATGACCTCGAGGTCGAACGACTTGAAGAGGGCCGTCGTCTTCGCCTGGGCGAGACCGGCGCCCAGCGGCCGCACGTCGACGGCCTGACCGGGTTGGGCATGGGTGATGGCCATGCGCGGAGTATGCGCCTGGCGGGCCTCGAAGCGTCAGGCGGCGATGCCCATGCCGTAGGCGTAGAGCAGGCGCAGGCCGGCCGCCACGAGGCAGGCGAAGGTCAGCGCCATGCCGGCGACGCGGAAGCGGTAGTTCTCGTCGGGCTGGCTGACGCCGTAGGCATGCAGGACGCGCCCCGCCAGCAGCGCCAGGCCCAGCAGGTGCACCAGGCCGCGGCCGGCCCCCGACAGCTCGACGAAGTAGAGCGTCAGCAGGGCCAGCGGCACGTACTCCGCGAAGTTGGCGTGCACGCGCATGGCACGCAGCATGGCCGTGTTGCCGCTGTCGCCGATCGCGATCCGCAAGCGGCGGCGCAGGCTCAGCGTGCGCACGCTGAGCCCCACGAACAGCAGCGACAGCAGGGCCGCATACAGGAAGACGACTCGCATGGCGGAGACCTCCGGGATGGCGCGACGGCGCCCGGTGCATTGTGGGCGCTGTAGGCGCTCAGCCGCCGCCGGCCTGGGCACTCCAGCCGCCGCCCAGCGCCTTGACGAGCTGAGCCGTCGCGGCCCACTGCGCGCCGCGCAGCTGGGCCAGCGCGCGCTCGGTGGCCAGCGGCGTGCGCTGGGCCTCGGTGACGTCCAGGTAGCTGACGGCGCCCTGGTCGTAGCGGCTTTGCGCCACCTTCAGCGCCTCGGTGCTGGACGCCAGCGTGCGGTTCTGCGCGTCCACGACGGCGGCGCGGCCCTGCAGCTCGGCCAGTGCATCGTCCACCTCGCGCAGTGCCTGCAGCATGCGGCCGCGGAAGGCCGCGAGGGATTCGTCCACCTGGGCCTTGGCCCCGGCCAGGTTGGCCTTGTTCCTGCCGCCTTCGAAGAGGGGCAGCGAGATGCTGGGGCCGAAGTTGTAGAGGCGGGCCGGCGCGGAGATCAGGTCGCTGAGGTCCTGGCTCTGGTAGCCGAAGCTGCCGGTCAGGCGGATGGACGGATAGAACGCCGCCTCGGCGATGCCCACCTGGGCGGTGGCGGCATGCAGCTGCGCCAGGCTCTGGGCCAGGTCGGGGCGGCGCTGCAGCAGCTCGGACGGCAGGCCGGCGCGTATGGCCGGCGGCTTGGTGAGCGGCGCGGCCTGCAGCTTCAGCCCGGCGGCGGGCTGGCCGGTCAGCGCGGCGAGCTGGTTCAGCACCAGGGCCTGGCGGCGCGGCAGGTCGGCGACGTCGGCGTCCGCCGCGGCCAGCTCGGCACGCACGCGCTCCAGGTCCTGCGTCGTCGAGGCGCCGGCGTCGAAGCGGGTCTGCGCGACGCGGAAGGCCTGGGCGCGGCTGTCGCGCAGGCGCTGCAGCGCGGCGGCCTCGTCGGCCAGCGCCCGCCACTGCCAGTAGGCGGCGGCCACGTCGGCCGTCAGCGCGACGCGGGCGGCGGCGGCGTCCAGCGTGGCGCCGTCGAGCTGGGCCTGCGCGGCCTCGGCCTGGCGCTTCACGCGGCCCCACAGGTCGATCTCCCACGCGAGGTTGGCCTGCACGGTGGTCTGCCAGCCCTCGAAGGTGACGGCCTGGCCGCCCAGCACGGGCGTCGTCACCGACTTGGCCGAGGTGCGCAGGCCGGTCTCGTTGGCGCCGAGGTCCAGGCGCGGCCGCTCGTCGGCCCGGGTCGCGCCGTAGACGGCACGGGCCCGCTCGATGCGCGCGGCCGCGGCGGCCAGCGTCGGCGCGGCCTGCAGGGCCTGCGCCTGCAGCGCGTTGAGCTGGGCGTCGCCGAACATCAGCCACCAGTCGCGCTGCAGCTCGGCGCCGGCCGCAGGCGCGGCGGCGCGGTAGGCGGCGGGCGCCTGGGCTGCGGGGGCCTGGTAGTTGGGCCCCAGCGTCGTGCAGGCCGCCAGAGATGCCGTCAAGAGCAGCGACAACGAGAACTTTGCATTCATCTCAATCTCCAAACGAGAGTGCATGGCCCACCGGCTGCGCTCCCTTGAGGGGGAGCGCGAAGCGCAACGGGGGTGAGCCATCAGTGGGCGGCCTCCGCGCTGGCGGTGCCGCCGAGCACCTTCTTGCTGAGCCAGACGATGGCCACGCAGGCCAGCAGCGCCAGCCCCAACACCAGGAAGGCGTCGTTGTAGGCCATCACATAGCTGTCGCGGCGCACCACGCCGTCCAGCGCCTTGATCGCCATGTCCTGCGCCGCCGTGGCATCGAAGCCCTTGGACGCGAAGTTGGCGGCCAACGCGTCCAGCCGCGCCTGGGTGGCCGGGTCGTAGAGGCTGACGGCCTCGCCGACGCGGGCGCTGTGCAGGTGCTCGCGGTTGGTCAGCAGCGTGGCCAGCACGGCGATGCCGACCGAGCCGCCGAGGTTGCGCATCATGTTGAACATGCCCGAGGCGCTGGGCAGCAGCTGGGGCGGGATGCCGTTGATGGCGAAGTTGGTCAGCGTGATCATGATCAGCGGCTGGCCCAGCGCGCGCACCACCTGGGCGGCGATCAGCTCGGGGCCGGCCGTGTCGGCGCTCATGTGCGTGTTCATGAAGCAGGACGCCGCGAACAGCGCCAGGCCCGCGCTCATCATCACGCGGTTGTCCAGCTTGGTGGACAGCTTGGCCGCGAACGGCATGATGAAGAGCTGCGGCAGGCCCATCCACATGATGACCAGGCCGATCTGCATGGGCGTGTAGTTCGCGATCTGGCCCAGGTACAGCGGCAGGATGAAGGCCGAGCCGTAGAGGCCCATGCCGGTCGTGAACGCGATGACGGCGGCGATCAGGAAGCTGGGCCGGCCCAGGATGTGCAGGTCGATGAAGGTGTTGCGGCGCGTCAGGCCGCGCCAGGCCCAGCCGTAGAGGCCCACCACGGCCAGCACGGCGGCCGTGATGATGAAGGGGCTCTGGAACCAGTCCTTGGCATTGCCCTCCTCCAGCATCGCGGTCAGCGACCCCAGGCCCAGCGCCATGAACAGGATGCCCCACCAGTCCACGTCGCGCAGCAGCCGCAGGTTCATGGGCTCCTTGTCCAGGCCGAAGCTCACGCCCAGCATCAGCAGCACGCCCGGCACCCAGTTGATGTAGAAGATGCTGGGCCAGCCGTAGAGCTCGGTCAGGTAGCCGCCGAAGGTGGGGCCCAGCGTGGGCGCCAGCGTCGCGGTCATGCCGAACAGGGCCAGGCCCACGGGGCGCTTGTTCAGCGGCAGCTTGCGCGTGACCAGCGTCATCGCCATCGGGATCATGACGCCGCCCGTGAAGCCCTGGGCGGCGCGGAAGGCGATCATGCTCTCCAGGCTCCAGGCCATGCCGCACAGCGTGCTGAAGACGAGGAACAGCGCGACGTTGACGACCAGGTAGCGGCGCGTCGAGAACACCGCGGCCAGGAAGCCGGCCAGCGGGATGACGACGATCTCGGCCACGAGGTAGGCGCTGGAGATCCAGGAGCCCTCCTCCTGCGTGGCCGACAGCGCGCCCAGGATTTCCTTCAGCGAGGAGTTGGTGATGGCGATGTCCAGCACCGCCATGAAGGCGCCCAGCAGGCTGGCCAGCACGGCCAGCCAGGTGCGCAGCGGCACCTTGCTGCCGGGCGGCGGGGGCAGGTAAACGGGGCTCATCGCGGGCTCAAGGGGCGATCTCGACCTCGACCTGCAGCGACAGGCCCGGCACGATGCGCGCGGCCTGCTCGCCCAGCTGCTTCAGGCTGTCGGCCTCGAAGACCAGCTTGACCGGCACGCGCTGCACGATCTTGGTGAAGTTGCCGGTCGCGTTGTCCGGCGGCAGCAGCGCGAAGCTGGCGCCCGAGGCGGGGGCGAAGCTGTCCACGCGGGCCAGCAAGTCCTGGCCTGGGAAGGCATCGACCTTCACATGGGCCTTCTGGCCCGGCTTCATGCGGGCCAGCTGGGTCTCCTTGAAGTTGGCGACGATCCAGGTCTCGGGCTCGACGATGGCGGCGAGCTGCTGGCCCGGCTGCACGCGCTGGCCCACCTCCACCGTGCGCTTGCCGATGCGGCCGTCGCTGGCGGCGCGCAGCTCCACATAGCCCAGCTGGTTCTGCGCGTCCTTGAGCTGGGCCAGCGTCGCGCTCTTCTGCGCGGCGGCGGACTGGCGGGCGCTCTCGGCGGCGGCCACGGCCTCCCGGGCCGCGCTGGCGCCGGCCTTGCGGGCGGCCAGGTCGGCACGGGCCACGTCGCGGGCGGCCAGGGCCGCGTCCAGCTCCTGCTTGCTGGTGGCGCGCAGCTCGGCGCCGAACAAGGCCTGGCTGCGCTTGGCATCCAGCTCGGTGCGGGCCAGCACGGCCTCGGCCTGCGTGACCTGCGAGGCGGTGACGGCCGCCTGGGCGCGCGCCTGGGCGACCTGCGCCGCGCTGGTCGCGATGGCCGCGTCGGCCTGGGCGATCTGGGCCTTCAGCCGCTCGACCTGCACGGCGGCATCGGCCGGGTCCAGGCGCAGCAGCAGGTCGCCGGCCTTGACGACGGCGTTGTCCTGCATGTGCATCTCGGTGACGACGCCGGCCACGCGCGTGGCGACCGGGTGGATGCGGCCGGCGACGAAGGCGTTGTCGGTCTCCACCAGGTGCTGGCTGCGCCACCACATGCGGCCGCCCAGGCCGATGCCGCCCACCAGCAGCAGCGCGCCGATGACCAGCAGCGGCAGCGGCGGGCCTTTCTTGCCATTCCCGGCGGCTTGGGGCGCGGCGGCGTTGTCCTGGGGTGCGTTCATTTGGAGTTCCTGTTTGTCAATGACGTGCGGGAGGGTTCAGGGGTTGGAGCGTGAGCAGAGGCGGCCCATGCCGCCGGCCTGGAAGCGCTGCAGCGCGGCGACGACCTGGCCCTCGTCGCTCATCGCGAACGGGCCATGGCGCACCAGCGGCTCGCGCAGCGGCCGGCCGCTGAAGCAGGCCAGCCGAGAGGCCTCGCCGGCCTGGATGAGGGCCGGCCCGGCCAGCGCCTGGCCGGCGCCCAGGGCCAGGCCCGAGGCCTGCGCGCTGCCGTGAATGACGATGGCGAAGCCCTGCTCGCCGTCCGCCAGCTCGGGCTGGTAGCTGGCGCCGGCCTCGAGGTCGACGATGGCCAGCGCCGCGGGCCAGGGCAGCGCCAGCGGGGCGTCGCCGCCGAAGACCTGCACGGCCCGCCAGCCCGCGCCCTGGCGGCGCGGCATCTGCCCGGCGGCCAGATGCATGACGGCGGGCTCGCACAGCTTCTGCGGCGCCGGCAGGTTGACGAAGATCTGCAGCCCATGGGCCTCGCGGCCGGACTGCATGGGGAACTCGTCGTGCATGAGGCCGCGGCCGGCCAGCGTCCAGTGCAGGCCGCCGGGCGCAATTTCGTGTTCGCCGCCCAGCGAATCGCGGCCGATCAGTCCGGTGGCCGAGTCGTCGAACAGATAGGTCACGGCCGAGAAGCCGGCGTGGGGATGGGGGGCGAACACCGCCTCGCTCATGCGGAAGTGGTCCACCATGATGAAGGGGTCCAGCAGCGCCAGCGGCTCGCGCCAGCCCTCGGCCCGAAAGCCCGAGCCTATGCGGTGCGCCTGGGCGGGCAGGAGATGGCGGGTCGGCATGGTGGGCGCACTGTAGAGAGTTCCATTTCCTGCGAATAGGCGCAAAATTCAAATGCACCGTTCCGGAAACGAAACAGAACAAGCCCATGAAAGTCGATGACCTGCTGCTGCTGGCCCAGGTGCACCGGGCCGGATCGCTGTCCGCCGCCGCGCGGCTGCTGGACTGCCCCAAGGCCACACTGAGCCGGCGCCTGAGCGCGCTGGAAACCGCCGTGGGGGCGCGGCTGTTCGTGCCCGGCGCCAGCCGGCTGACGCTGACCGAGCTGGGCGAGCAGCTCGCCGAGCGCGCCGCGCGGCATGACGACGACATCGCCGAGACGCGCCAATGGCTGGCCTCGCGCGAGGCCACGCCGCAGGGCCGGCTGCGCGTGTCGGTGCCGGCCGAGTTCGCGATGCTGGTGCTGGCCGAGAGCTTTGCGCGCTTCGTGCGCCGCTACCCGCGGGTGCAGCTGGAGGTGGACACGACGCCGCGGCGCGTGGACCTGTTCAACGAGCCCTATGACGTGGCCGTGCGCATCGGCCGCGTGGAGGAGCCCGAACTCGTCGCCCGGCAGTACATGCTGCTGGAGCGCGGCCTCTATGCGAGCCCGGTCTACCTGCAGGCCCGCCCTGCCCCGCAGTTGCCAGCCGATCTCGCCGAGCATGACTTCATCGTGCTGAGCCAGGCCAAGGGCATGCCGGCGGTGCTGAGGAACGGCCGCCAGACCACGGAGATCAGGCCGCAGGGGCCGCTGGAGGTCAACTCCATCGGCCTGGCCCTGGCCCTGACGCGGGCGGGCGGCGGCATTGGCAGCTTCCCGTCCGGCATGGTCGGCACCGAGGTCGCGGCCGGCCTGCTGGTGCCGCTGTTGCCGGACTGGCAATACGAGCCGCTGCCGGTGACGCTGCTGACCGCCAGCCGCCGGCTGATGCCGGCCAAGACCCGCGCCTTCATCGACCACCTGTTCGAGACCAAGCCCGAATGGGCCCGGGAGCCGTTGATGACGCTGCCGGCCCGGCCGGCGGCGCGCGGCCACACGCCGGCCTGAGGGCGAGGCCCCGCAACACCGCTAGGGAGCGCCTAACGCGCTTGCCTGGCGCAGCTGGCGCCAGAATCCAGCGCCCGAGCATGCGGGACCGTCCGCGGCCGGCTCCAGGAGGATTTGTTGATGCGATTTCCCTTCGACGCATTCGCGAAGTTCATCACCGGTCAAGCCAGCCGGCTTGCCGACGCCAGAGCGCAACGCCGCGAGACGGCAATCACGGCTTTCGTCGGCGAATTCCTGGGCACTCAAGCCCAGGCCCAGACCTTGCATATCGCCAACTCGTCTCACGAGGCGTTGGACCACCTCTGCTGCGGTATGAGCAAGCAGTGGACGGATGAATTCGGAGAGCATGACGTGGCGCTGTCGCTTGCCGGCGAAGACCTGCCGTCAACCGTCGCGGAGGTGAAGTACGCAAGATCCGTCGGGAGCGAGGACAACTCGCAGGATCAAGTCGTGCAGCCCTACTGCTATTTCCTGTACGACGTCATCTTCTCCGGGCTCTCCCATGCCCGCAGAGCGGCCGCCAATCCCGTCGTTGCGGCCGTCGCCTTCATCGAGGATGCCATCTACGCCAGGCTCAGGCCCGACTCTCCCAATCCATGGGCCGCATTGGCGGACGGAAGCACGCCGGCCATAGGCTCGCCGGCAGGCACGGATTGCATCGACATCGTGCCCTGGGAAGCCGGCCCCAATGCCGGCCGGGGCGTGAACAAAAGGTGGCCCGACTTTCGAGACCCGAAGACCATAGAACGCCGTCACATCAGCCTGGCGTTGACCGGCGGCACCAGTGCAAAACTGCTCGGCATCTTTCTGCGCGACCGGTACCGGTTGCGCGTGGTCTTCCACAAGAAATATCGCCGCCTTGACTTGCCGGGCCAGCAGCCGCTTCATCTGCTGGTCACCGAAGCGGTCTCCGTCGGTCTGGTCGGCGCGGACGGCTCAACGGTCGCCGATGTGAATCAGATCCTGAAGTGGCTGCCGTAGCGGTGTCTTGTTCACGGCATCACGGCCGGCCGTGATGCCCACTCGGGTTCAGCCGCCCAACAGCCCCCTGAGCCCCGCCTCATCCAGCACCTCCACCCCCAGCGCCCTCGCCTTCTCCAGCTTGCTGCCCGCCTCCTCGCCGGCGATGACGTAGCTGGTCTTCTTGGACACCGAGCCGCTGACCTTGCCGCCGGCCTCTTCGATCAGCGCCTGGGCTTCGTCGCGGCTCAGCGTGGGCAGCGTGCCGGTCAGCACCAGCGTCTTGCCCAGCAGCGGCCGCGGCCGGTCGTCGGCCTCGCCGGCGCTTTCCTTCGGTGCCACGCCGGCCGCCAGCAGCTGCTCGACGACCTCGCGGTTGTGCGGCTGGGCAAAGAAGGTGTGGATGCTGGCCGCGACGATGGGGCCCACGTCGGGCACCTCCAGCAGCTGCTCGACGCTGGCGTTCATCAGCTTGTCCAGCGTGCCGAAGTGCCGCGCCAGATCCTTGGCCGTGGTCTCGCCGACCTGGCGTATGCCCAGCGAGAACAGGAAGCGCGCCAGCGTCGGCGTCTTGCTCTTCTCCAGCGCGTCGACAAGGTTCTGCGCGCTCTTCTCGGCCATGCGCTCCAGCGCCGCGAGCTTGGCCACGCCCAACTTGTACAGCCCCGGCAGGCTCTGCACGATGCCGGCGTCGACGAGCTGCTCGACCAGCTTGTCGCCCAGGCCCTCGATGTCCATCGCGCGGCGGCCGGCGAAATGCAGCAGCGCCTGCTTGCGCTGCGCCGGGCAGAACACGCCGCCGGTGCAGCGGTACTCGATGCCGCCCTTCTCGCGCACGACCTTGCTGTCGCAGACCGGGCAGGCGCGCGGCATGTGGAAGTTGGGCACATAGGCGGCGCGGACACCGGGCTGGCGGCCCACCACCTCGGGGATCACGTCGCCGGCGCGGCGCACTATGACCTTGTCGCCCACGCGCACGCCCTTGCGGCGCATCTCGAAGACGTTGTGCAGCGTCGCGTTGGACACCGTGGTGCCGCCGACGAACACCGGATCCAGGCGCGCCACCGGCGTCAGCTTGCCGGTGCGGCCCACCTGGATGTCGATCGCCAGGAGCGTCGTCACCTGCTCCTGGGCCGGGTATTTGTGCGCCACGGCCCAGCGCGGCTCACGCGTCTTGAAACCGAGGCGGGCCTGCAGCTCGCGCGAGTTGACCTTGTAGACGACGCCGTCGATGTCGAAGGGCAAGGCGTCGCGCTTGGCGGCCATCGCGCGGTGGAAGACCACCAGGCCCGCCGGCCCCTGCACCACGGCGCGATCGCCGTTGACCGGGATGCCGAAGGCCGCCAGCGCATCCAGCAGGCCGGCATGCGTGGCCGGCAGCTCCCAGCCCTGCACCTCGCCCAGGCCGTAGGCGTAGAAGCACAGCGGCCGCTGGCGCACCAGCGCCGGGTCCAGCTGGCGGATGGCGCCGGCCGCCGTGTTGCGCGGGTTCACGAAGGTCTTCTCGCCGCGCTCGCGCTGGCGTTCGTTGAGCTTCTCGAAGTCGTCGCGGCGCATATAGACCTCGCCGCGCACCTCCAGCACGGCGGGGGCGTCACCCTGCAGCCGCAGCGGGATCTGGCCTATGGTGCGCACGTTCTGCGTGACGTCCTCGCCGGTCTCGCCGTCGCCGCGCGTGGCGGCCTGCACCAGCACGCCCTGCTCGTAGCGCAGGCTCATGGCCAGGCCGTCGAACTTCAGCTCGGCGGCATATTCCACCGGCGGGTCGGCCTCGCCCAGCCCCAGCTCGCGGCGCACGCGGGCGTCGAAGGCGATGGCGCCGCCCTCTGTGGTGTCGGTCTCGGTCGTGATGGACAGCATGGGCACCACGTGGCGCACCGGCAGCAGGCCGTCCAGCACGGCGCCGCCGACGCGCTGCGTGGGCGAATCGGCCGTCAGCAGCTCGGGATGGGCCGCCTCCAGGGCCTGCAACTCCTGGAACAGCTTGTCGTACTCGGCGTCGGGCAGCTCCGGCGCGTCGAGCACGTAGTACAGGTGGGCATGGTGGTTGAGCTGGGCGCGCAGTTCGGCGGCGCGTGCTGCAGGCGTGGCGGGGGCGGCGGTCATGCCGGCATTGTCGCGGGCCGGCGCGACGAGAATGGGCAGCATGGCCACCTCACCCCTGCTGCATGCCGGCCCGGCCGTGGGCTTCGACCAGCCGTTCGAGATGCTGCTCGCCTGCCACGAACGCGTACAGCGCAGCCTCTCCCTGCTGCTGCGCCTGCAGGCCCATGCGGCCGTGCACGGCGCCGACGCGCAGGCGCGCGACGCGGCCCGCGACGTGCTGCGCTATTTCGACCTGGCCGGCCCCAAGCACCATGAGGACGAGGAACGCCATGTGCTGCCGCGGCTGCGCGCCCATGGCCTGGGCGCCCTGGCCGAACGGCTGGCGGCCGAGCATGCCGAGATGGGCCAGCAGTGGGCGGCGCTGCGCCCGGCGCTGCAGGCGCTGAGCGACGGCAACGGCAACGGCATGCTGCTGGACGCCGCGGCCTGCCGGGCCTACGCGGACCTGTACGCCGCTCACATGGCCGCCGAGGAGGGGCAGGCTTTCGCCGCGGCCACGCGGGATCTGGATGCCGCCGCGCTGGCGGCCATGGGCGCGGAGATGGCCGCCCGGCGGCGCTGATCCGCGGCTAGGCCTGGGCCGGCGCCACCGCGGTGATCATCACCTGGTCCACGCGGTGGCTGTCCACGTCGACGACCTCGAAGCGCCAGCCCTCCCATTCGACGACGTCGGTGCGGCGCGGGATGCGGCGCAGCATCACCATCAGAAAGCCCGCCAGCGTGTCGTAGGTGCCGGCATGCGGCCAGCCCTCGATGCCCAGCGCCCGCTCCACGTCGGGGATGGGCGTGATGCCGTCGGCCAGGAAGGAGCCGTCCTCGCGGCGCACGATCTGCTCCTCGTCGTGCGGCGCCACCAGCGCGCCCATCACCGTGCTCATCACGTCGTTCAGCGTGACGACGCCGACGACGCGGCTGTACTCGTTGACGACGACGGCGAAGTCCTCATGGGCCTCGCGGAACTGCGTCAGCATCTCCGACAGCGTCAGCCGGTCCGGCACGATGAGCACCTTCTTGACCAGCTCGCCCGCAGCGCCGCGCAGCGCCAGGCTCTCGTCGCGCAGCACGCGCTGGAACAGGTCGGTCGCATCGACGTAGCCGACCACCTGGTCGACGTCGCCGTCGCAGATCAGGTAGGTGGAATGCGGCGTGTCGGCGATGCGGTTGCGGATCAGCGCATCGTCGTCGTCGCGCGAGAAGAACACGATGCGCTCGCGGTTGGTCATCACCGTCTCGACGGTGCGCGTGTCCAGCTCGAACACGTTGGCGATGACCTGCTGCTCCTCGTCGGCGACGACGCCGGCCTGGTAGCCGGCCTCGGTCAGCGCCAGGATGTCGCGGTGGCTGATGGTCTCGTCGCGCTTGGCCGGCAGGCCCAGCAGCCGGATCAGGCCCTCGGTGATGCCGCTGAAGCACCAGGCCAGCGGCCGCAGCACGCGGCAAAGCATCAGCATGGGCCCCACCAGCGCCATCGCGACGCGCTCCGGCTCGTTCATGGACAGCCGCTTGGGCACCAGGTCGGCCAGCACGATGAACAGCGAGGTGATGCTGACGAAGGACGCCGCGAAGCCCAGCGTGGCGGCCAGCTCGGGCGCCACCACCAGCCGCAGCGCGGCCTCGAAATGCGGCGTGAACGCGCCCTCGCCGACGATACCGGCCAGGATGGCCACCGTGTTGACGCCGATCTGCACGACGGTGAAGTAGTCGCCGGGGTGCTGCTGCACGGCCAGCACGCGCGCGGCGCGGGCGTCGCCGGCGTCGGCGCGCTGCTGCAGGTTGAGCCGGCGCGAGGCTGCCAGCGACAGCTCGGCCATGGAGAAAAAAGCGCTGCCGAGGATCAGCAGGCTGATCAGCAGCAGCGATGACATCATCAGGAGAACAGCCTCCGCGCGGCGGGCGAGCCCGCGGCGAGATCGCGCTCGGCCAGCGCCTCGTAGAGCTTCTTCAGCTCCACGTCGATGGCCGCGAAGGCATGCAGGCCCAGCACCTGGCCGCGGTCGTCGCAGACCTCGGCCTCCAGGTCGCGGGCCAGCGCACGGGCCGATTCCTGCCAGAGCGCGAACGGCTCCTGCTCGGCGGCCGTCTGCGGCACGTCCAGCGCCAGCGTCAGCTCGCGCAGCGACAAGGCCTCGGGATCCTCGGCCAGCGCGGCCTGGGCGTCGAACTGCAGCGTCAGCACCGGCGGCGCGCCCTCCTCGCCCGCGGGCATCACCAGGCGCCCCGGCAGCGCGCCGGCCACGAAGCCATGGCGGGCGGCGGCCTGCTGCACGAAGCCCGGCGTCCAGGCCGCTGCCTTGGCACGCAGCAGCAGCGCGAGCTGGGCATCGTGGCTGGCGGCAAACTGGTCCAGCTCGCGCGCGCGGGCCACCACGTCCAGCATGTCGGGGAATTGCACGAAGCCGCCCACGCCGTCGGCAAAGGCCTGGATCTTCTGCACGAACTCCGAGTACTCGATCTCGTTGACCGGCCCGCTGCGGCTGGCCATCTTCAGGCCGGCCTGGAACTCGCCGTAGCGCTGGCCGGGCGCGGGCAGCTCCCAGTCGCCGGTGGCGGCGTTCAGGCCCTCGATCTGCAGCGGCTTGGTGCCGGCGCGGCGGCTGCCGGGCTGGTGCTGCAGGGCCAGGTCGCCCGTCACAGGCTGCTCGACGGTGATGGTGGCGATGGCGTCGATCAGCGCATCGATGCGCGTGGACGGGCGGCGCAGCGGGCGGGCCACGGCCGGCAGCGTCACCTCCAGCGCCTCGGCCTCGGCGACGGCGGCCTCCTCGGGCGCGGGCGGCGCATCGAAATGCGGCTCCTCCAGCGGCGGCAGCGCGCGCTTGGGGCCAGCCTTGCGCGCCGTCCAGGCGCCATGGGCCACGATGCCGGCCAGCACCAGGCCGCCGAGTATGGCCAGCAGGGTGGTCAGCGTCATGCCGCCTCCGCCATCGCCAGGGCCTTGTCCATGTCGACCGCGACGATGCGCGACACGCCCTGCTCCTGCATGGTCACGCCAATCAGTTGTTCAGCCATTTCCATCGCGATCTTGTTGTGCGAGATGAAGAGGAATTGCGTGCCGGCGCTCATCTTGGTCACCAGCCGCGCATAGCGCTCGGTGTTGGCATCGTCCAGCGGCGCGTCCACCTCGTCCAGCAGGCAGAACGGCGCGGGGTTGAGCTGGAAGATGGCGAACACCAGCGCGATGGCGGTCAGCGCCTTCTCGCCGCCCGACAGCAGGTGGATGGTGGAGTTCTTCTTGCCCGGCGGCTGGGCCATGACCTGCACGCCGGCATCCAGGATCTCGTCGCCGGTCATGACCAGCTTGGCCTGGCCGCCGCCGAACAGCTCGGGGAACATGCGGCCGAAGTGGTCGTTGACCTGGTTGAAGGTGGAGCCCAGCAGGTCGCGGGTCTCCAGGTCGATCTTGTGGATCGCATCCTCCAGCGTCTGGATGGCGGCATTCAGGTCGGTGCACTGCGAGTCCAGGAAGGTCTTGCGCTCGCGCGCCGCCGTCAGCTCGTCCAGCGCCGCCAGGTTGACGGCGCCCAGGGCGGCGATCTCGCGGTTGATGCGGTCGATCTCGCCCTGCAGGCCGTACAGCTTGACGCCGCCCTCCTCGATGGACCTGGCCAGCGCGTCCTGGTCCACCTCGGCCGCCTCCAGCTGCTCGCGGTACTGCGCACCGCCCAGCTGCGCGGCCTGCTCCTCCAGCTGCAGCTTGGTGATGGCCTCGCGCAGCGGCTCCAGGCTGCGCTCGAAACTCATGCGCTGCTCGTCCGCCCGGCGCAGGCGCAGCGAGAGATCGTCATAGCCGGCGCGCACGGCGGCCAGCGCCTGCTCGCGCTCGAGCTTGACGGCCAGCGCATCCTGCAGGCCGGCCTCGGCGGCCGCATCGTTGAAGCCGTCCAGCTCGGTCTGCAGGCTGGCGGCCGACGCCGCGACGGTGGCGATCTGGGCCTGCGCCGTCTCGATGCCGCGCTGCAGCTCGCCGCGGCGCGCGGCCAGTGTCTGCGTCGCGAAGCGGGCTTCCTGCGCACGGCGCTCCAGCGTGCGCAGCTGCTCGCGCGCATCGGCCAGCTTGCGCTCGGCGGCGATGACGCCGTCGTCCAGCTCGGCATGGCGCTGCTGGGCGTCGCCCAGCTGGAGGTCCAGCTCCTCGAAGCGGGCCTCGCCGACGGCACGGCGCTCCTGCAGCGACTCCTGCTGGGCGGCGATCTCGGCCAGCTCGGCGTCCAGGCTGCTGCGGCGCTGCTGGCTGGCCTCGGCCTGCTGGCTCAGGCGCAGCAGCTCGACATGGATCTGGTGGGCGCGCGTCTGCGCCTCGCTGGCCTCGCGGCGCAGCGCGGCCAGGCGGCCGTTGGCATCGTTGAACTGGTGCTCGATGCGGCTCAGCGCGACGCGGGCCTCGTCGGCGATCAGCTGCTGCGCGCGCTGGGCCGTCGTCAGCTGCTCGATCTCCTGCGCCCGCGCCAGCAGGCCGGCCTGCTCGGAGTCGGGGGCATAGAAGGTGACGGAGAACTGGCCCACCGCATGGCCTTGCGGCGTCAGGATCAGCTCGCCATGCGTCAGCTTGCCGCGCGCGGCCAGCGCGGCGTCCAGGTCGGGCGCGGTGTAGACGCCTTCCAGCCAGTCGTTCAGCAGCGCGACCAGGCCGGCGTCCTCCAGCTTCAGCAGCGCGGTCAGCTTGGGCAGCGTCTCGTGCGTGTTGGCGATGGAGCCCGGCGGCGTCGAATAAAAGGCCAGGCGGGCCGGCGGCGCGTCGGCCTCGAAGGCGCGCACCATGTCCAGCCGGCCGACGCTGAGCGCGCCCATGCGCTCGCGCAGCGCGGCCTCCAGCGCGTTCTCCCAGCCTTGTTGGATGTGCAGCTTGGTCCACAGGCCTTGCAGCCCGTCCAGGCCATGCTTGGCCAGCCAGGGCTTGAGCTTGCCCTCGGTCTGCACCTTTTCCTGCAAGGCCTTCAGCGCCTCCAGGCGGGCCGTCAATTCGGACTGCCTGGCCAGCTGCGCATTGGCGTCCTGCTGGGCGGCGCGGCGCTGCTCTTCCAGCTGCGGCAGCTGCTCGGCCAGCTCGTGCAGCCGGGCGTCGGCCAGGTCGCGGGCCTCGTCGGCCGCGGCGCTGCGCTCGCGCAGCGCTTCGAGCGCCTCGTGATCGGGCGCGCCCAGCGCGCGCGACTCGGCCGTCAGCCGGTCCTCGCGCTGGCGCAGCGCGCGGGCCTGCTCGTCCACGCTGCGGCTCTCGGCGGCCAGCACCTGGATCTGCTGCTGCACCTGGGCCACCAGCGCGCGCTGCTCGTTGGCGCGGGCCTGGGCCGCACGCAACGCGTCCTCGGCCAGCGGCAGCTGGGCCTGCTGCTCCTCGGCCTGGGCGGCGAGGATCTCGCTCTGCTCGTCGGCGCCGGCGATCTGCTCCGCAATGCCTTCCAGCTCGGCCAGGGACTGCGCCATGCGCTCGCGCCACTGCCCGTCCTGGGCCTGCAGCTCGGCCAGCCGCTGCTGGGCCCGGTTGCGGCTCTCGACGACGAAGCGGATGCGCTCCTCCAGCCGGCTCACCTCCAGCTGGGCCTCGGCATAACGGCCTTGGCTGCTGTGCAGTTCGTCGCCGGCGGCGTAATGCTGCTGCCGCACCTCCTCCAGCTCGGCCTCGACGGCGCGCAGCTCGGCGGTGCGCGACTCCAGCGCGTTCAGCGCCTCGGCATGGGCCAGCTTGACGCGCGTGGCCTCGTTGCCGGCGTCACGCAGTTTCAGCCACCACAGCTGGTGCAGCTTCAGCGTGCCGGCGTCCTGCAGCGCGCGATAGCTGGCCGCCACCTCGGCCTGGCGCTCCAGCTTCTCGAGGTTGGCGTTGAGCTCGCGCAGGATGTCGTCCACGCGGGTCAGGTTCTCGCGCGTGTCCTTGAGCCGGTTCTCGGTCTCGCGGCGGCGCTCCTTGTACTTGGAGACGCCGGCGGCCTCTTCCAGGAACAGCCGCAACTCCTCGGGCTTGCTCTCGATGATGCGCGAGATGGTGCCCTGGCCGATGATGGCGTAGGCCCGCGGGCCCAGGCCCGTGCCCAGGAAGACGTCCTGCACGTCGCGGCGGCGCACCGGCTGGTTGTTGATGAAGTAGCTGCTGGTGCCGTCGCGGGTCAGCACGCGCTTGACGGCGATCTCGCTGAACTGGTTCCAGGGCCCACCGGCACGGGCTGAGGCGTTGTCGAACACCAGCTCCACGCTGGAACGCCCCGCCGGCTTGCGGTTGCCGGAGCCGTTGAAGATGACGTCCTGCATGGACTCGCCGCGCAGCTCGCTGGCCTTGCTCTCGCCCAGCACCCAGCGCACCGCGTCCATGATGTTGGACTTGCCGCAGCCGTTGGGCCCGACGACGCCCACGAGCTGGCCCGGCAGCTGGAAGGTCGTGGGTTCGGCGAAGGACTTGAAGCCGGCGAGCTTGATCGAATTCAGCCGCATGAAGACAGGCGCGTAAGCCGTTGATTTGGCTAAAGAAAAGCGCCTTATACGGGCGCTTTGGCGGGGTCGGATGATAGCATTCGCCCCCTCTCAGAACGTGTTTTGCACCATGGCCACCAAGAAGTCCGCCGCCCCCGCACCCAAGAAGAAGCCCAAGATGCGCGAGGTGCCCAAGAACCCGCCGAGCAAGCCCAGCAAGGACATCCTGGTCTTTCCCAACCCCAACCCGGAACGCGACTACGTCATCCAGTTCCAGGTGCCGGAGTTCACCTGCCACTGCCCGCTGACGGGCCAGCCCGACTTCGCCCACTTCACGATAGACATGATCGCCGACGAGCTCTGCGTGGAGCTCAAGAGCCTGAAGATGTACTTCTGGAGCTACCGCGACGAGGGCGCCTTCCACGAGAAGGTCACCAACAAGATCCTGGACGACATCGTCAAGGTCACCGACCCGCGCTTCATCCGCATCACGGCCAAGTGGTATGTGCGCGGCGGCATCTACACCAACGTCGTCGCCGAACACCGCAAGCCGGGCTGGACGCCCGCGCCGCGCGTGGAGCTGCCCGCCCACGGCTTCGAGTCGGGCCTGCTGCGCTGAATGTCCGCCGCCGCCAATCCCTGCCTGAGCTGCGGCGCCTGCTGCGCCAGCTTCCGCGTCGACTTCGACCGCAGCGAGCTGGAGAGCGAGGGCGGCCGCGTGCCCGACGGGCTGGCGGTGGAGCTGACCGGCCGGCTCATGCGCATGCGCGGCACCGACCACGCGCGGCCGCGCTGCGCGGCCCTGCAAGGCCAGGTGGGCGTGAAGGCGGCCTGCGGCATCCATGAGTGGCGGCCCTCGCCCTGCCGCGAGTTCGGCGAGCGTGCGCCCATGGGCCTGGGCGACGACGCCTGCGCGCGGGCCCGGGCCAGGCACGGGCTGGCGCCGCTCTGAGCCGGCGGCCGCCGGCCCGGCCTCAGGAGCCTGCCGCGCCGCGCAGCGGCGTGCGCTGGCGCTGCTGATCGCGCAGGTCGTTCAGCCAGGCCAGCTTGGCGCCGTAGAGCTGGCGGTCCTTGACCGTCGCGCTGTTCTCCACCGCCTTGGCGAGCTCGCCGCGCGCGCCGGCGAGGTCACCCATGCCGTAGTTGGCCAGGCCCAGCCAGAAATGGAACTCGGGCACATAGGCCGCACGCGCCACCTCCTTGCGGAACAGCTGCCGCGCCGCCGCGAACTCGCCGGCCCGCATGGCCGCCACCCCCTCGTCAAAGAACTTGTAGGGGGGCACGGGCTGCAGCTGGGCCAGCTGGTTGGCATAGGCCTGGGCCTCCTCGCGGCGGCCGGCATCGGCCAGCACCAGGACGAGGTTGGACATGGCCTGGGTGTTGGCCGGCTCGCGCTCCAGCACCAGGCGCAGCGTGGCCTCGGCCTGCTCGGTCAGGCCCTTGCGGCGGTAGAGCACGGCCAGCGTGTTGTAGGCCGCCAGCCAGCGTGAATCGGTCAGGATGGCCTGGCGGGCCCACCAGTAGGCGTCGTCCACCTGACCCACCGTCAGCGCCTCGGCGGCCCGGTTGTTGAGGAACATGGCGAGGATGGTGGACTCGTCGACCGGGCGGCTGCGGTTGTTGCGCGCCTGCTCGGGCGGCAGGAAGTCGATGGTCAGCAGCTCGGGCTCGCCGTAGACAACATGGGACTGCGTGCTCAGCGGCCGGGCCAGGCTGATGTTGACGTGGCCGGCGACGAAGAAGATGCCGTTGGCACGCGACCAGCTCTCCTCCAGGTAGACGCTGTTGAAGCGCACCGGCAGGCCCAGGTGGCGGGCGAAGGCCGCCGTCATCAGCACCAGCGACATGCAGTTGCCGCGCCTGGCGTCGAAGGCCTCGGCGGCGGTGCGGGTGGTCTCGGCGTCGTAGTCCAGCTGCAGCCTGCCCTTGGTGTAGAGGGCGTCGATGAGGCCGTCGCGCAAGCCCTTGAGGCGGATCTCGCTGGCCATCTCGTTCTCGGCGAAGCGCCGCATCGCCGGGCTCAGCGCCAGCGCCTCCTGGGCATCGATGCGGACGCTGGGCGGCTTGAAGGCCTGGTCGACGAAGACGTCCTTGGACGGCGGCGCCTTGGGCTCGGTGGCGCAGCCCGCCAGCCCCGCCCCCGCACCCAGCAATGCCAACGCCGTGACCAGGGCATGGATGGTTTTCATGTCAGCCTCCTGACACAAGCTTAGTCCTGCCCCACCCACCTGTCTTGAGTCACCCCGCGCCCAGGGTGATCACTCGAGCACGAACACCGCCGCGCTGCGGGCCGGCACCTCGAAGCGGCCGGCCCGGAAGCGCGCCGCGTCGCGCACGCGCGCATCGGCGCCGCGGCGCTGCACCGGATGCAGTGCCCAGTGCGCCCCCGCCTCCTCGGGCAGCTCCAGCGCCTGGGCCGTGGTCGCGGCGTTGATGAAGGTCAGCACCGCCCGGTAGCCGCCCAGGCCGCGGCCGTCGATGCGCGTGGCGATCAGCACCGGGTTCTGGCCGGCACCGCTGCCGGGGAAGCTGACGCGCTTCTTGATTTCCGCCGCGCTGGGCAGGCGCAGCAGCGGCGTGCCGGCGCGAATCTTCAGCAGGTCGCGGAAGACGTCACGGGCCCAGGCGATCTCGGCCGGGCCGGGCGCGATGGACGGGTCGGCCAGGCGCTCGCGGGCCAGCGCCCAGTCGCGACCGTCCTTGCCAAAGTTGTCCTGCCGGGGCGGCAGGCCGCTGCCGAAGTGGTTGGTCTGGTAGCGCCAGTCCAGCCGGTTGAACCAGTCGCCGCTGTCGTAGCTGTTGCGGTCCAGGCTCTTGCTGCGCAGGATGTCCTGGCCGGCATGGAAATAGGCCACGCCCTGGCTGAAGGCCACCAGCGCTGCGCCCAGCAGCTGCACGCGGGCACGGTCCTCGCGCGACGTGCCCAGCGGCAGCTTGAGCACGTTGACGTCGAACAGCGTCTGGTTGTCGTGGTTCTCGACGTAGTTGACGACCTCGCCCGGCTCGGACGCGAAGCCGGCGGGCTGGTCGCCGTAGGGAATGGCGTCGAGACGCTTGTGCTCACCGCGCCAGGTCGTCAGCTCGAAGCCGCGCAGCGAGCCGGCCAGGCCCACGCGGATCATGTCGGCCGCCGCGAGCAGCGCCTCGGGTCGTGCCTCAGCCAGCGCATTGGGCGCATGGACCAGGCCGTTCAGCCAGCCCTGGCGGCGCACGCTGTCGTCGCCGCCCTCGCCCGCCGAGCCGCCGCGGGCCGCGTCGCGGGCGCGGTCGCTGAAGCTCGCGATGCCGCTGCCGTTCAGGCTCAGCTGCGAGGCCTGCACGAAGCGCGCGCCATCGGCCACCTCGCCGAAATTCCAGCCCTCGCCCAGCAGCTGCACGGGCCGGCCGGCCTCGGCATCGACGCGTATTTGCAGCCGCTCCATGGCCTCGCGCGGCTGGTGGCCCATCAGGTCGAAGCGCATGGAGTCGATGCGGTACTCGCGCACCCACAGCGCCGCCGAATCGATCATCAGCTTGGCCATCATCAGGTGCTCGGTGGCCGTGTTGTCGCAGCAGGTGGAGCGCTCGATACGGCCGCGGGCGTCCAGGCGGTGGTAATAGCCCGGCACCAGGCGGTCCAGCACCGACTTGCGGGCCTGGCCGGCGGCGGCCATGTGGTTGTAGACCATGTCCATGCCCACGCGCAGGCCGGCCCGGTGCAGGGCCATGACCATCTGGCGGAACTCGACGACGCGCCGCAGCGGGTCGGTCGCATAGCTGCCCTCGGGGGTATTGAAGTGCCAGGGGTCGTAGCCCCAGTTGAAGCAGTCCTCCGCCGCCAGGGCCATCACGGCAGCCTGCTGGGCCTCGCTGTCGGGCGCTGCGTCGGGCACCGTGGGCGTCTTGCAGCCGCGCTCCGGCACGCTGGCGACATCGAACACGGGCAACAGGTGCACGTCGGTCAGGCCTGCCCGGGCGAGTGCCTGCAGATGCCTCATGCCGTCGGACGCGGTCTCGGTGAAGGCCAGGTATTTGCCGCGCCAGGCCGGGCGCACGCTCGCGTCGCCGACGGAGAAGTCGCGCACGTGCAGCTCGTAGATGACCTGGTCGGTGGCGGCCTGCATGGGCGCCGGCCGCGGCGCGGCGTCCCAGCCGCGCGGCTTGAGCGCGGGCGAGGCCAGATCGGCCACCAGGCTGAGCCGCGAATCGGCCGTCAGCGCGACGGCATACGGATCGGTGACGAGGTTGCGCACGCGGCCATGGCTGGGCGTGACGACGTCGACCAGATAGCGGTAGGCCTGGCCGCTGAGATCGCCCTTGAACTCGGCGCGCCAGACGCCGGTGGCGGCATCGAAGTGCATGGGCTCGGCGGCCATGGCCGGCGCTTCGGGGCCGGCGTGGCGGCACAGCAGCACGCGCTGGGCCGTGGGCGCCCAGACCGCGAAGCGCGTGCGGGCCCTGGCGGGATGGGCGCCCAGATCCGCCACGGCCTGCGCGGCGGCGTAGAGCTCATCCAGAGCGCCGGGCGTCTGCGTGCCGGTCGCCGCGATGACGCGGCCGTCCGCCGCCTCGTGCACCAGCAGCAGCTGCTCGCGCAGCAGCGCCGCGACGTCGGCCCGGATCGCAAAGCGCGGCCCGTCGCCGATGAAGCGAAACCTTGCCGGCAGCGCCGCGGCGCTGGGCTGCAGGTCGATGGCGCCGTCCGCCCCGGCCACCGCCTCGCCCGCCACCGCCCGCAGCCCGGCCGCGCGCGCATGATGCAGCCGCACCCGCTCGCCGGCCTGCAATCTCAGGCCCGGCCATTGCAGCGTGCGCGCATCCAGCCAGTAGGCCTCGGCTGGCGGCTGGACGGCCGGCGGCGGCTCCGGCACCTCGGCGTTGCAATCCTCCAGATCGCCGGCCCAGGCCGCAGACAGGGCCAGCGACAGGCCCACCCATGCAAGCGGCTTGATCCCAGGCAGCATGAAGTCTCCTCTTGTTTTCTCAAATAGTAGCAAAACTACATCATCGAAATCACCAAGCACCTCATCGCAGGCGATTGGCTATGCTTTCCTCGCCTCCGATGCGTAGTTCGATTACATGGCCGGGTTTGCTGGCCGGCTTTCATGCCCCTCAATGCGCCGACCCTCATGCCCCGACGACTCCTGCTCTCGCTGGCGCTGGCCGCCACCGCCGCCAGCGCCCAGATCGACACCCGCCCCGTGCCCGCCCAGCCCCGCCCGAGCACGCTGCCGGCGCACTGGCAGCAGGGCGTCTTCATGGAAGTCTTCGTGCGCGCCTACCAGGACAGCGACGGCGACGGCATCGGCGACCTGCGCGGGCTGACCCGGCGCCTCGCCTATCTGCAGAAGCTGGGCATCAGCGGCCTGTGGCTGATGCCCATCACCGCCAGCTCCGACCACGACCATGGCTACGCGACGACCGACTACCGCGGCATCGAGCCGCAGTACGGCACGCTGGCCGATTTCGATGAACTGATACGCGAGGCGCACAAGCGCGGCATCGGCATCGTCATGGACTACGTCATCAACCACGCGTCCTGGCAGTTCCCGCCCTTCCAGCAGGCGGTGGCCGACCGCGGCAGCCCCTGGCGCCACTGGTTCGTCTGGAACCCCGAGCCCGGCCCGGGCTGGGACATCTGGGGCAAGGTCCCCTGGTATGACGCGGCGCGGCAGCCGTGGACCTGGACCGGCGAGTGGAAGGACCTGCCCCCCGTCACGCCCGGCTCGCCCGACATCTACTTCGGCACCTTCGGGCCCCACATGCCCGACTTCAACCTGCGCAACCCCGAGGTCGTCCGCTACCACGAGGACTCACTGCGCTTCTGGCTGAACCGCGGCCTGGACGGCTACCGGCTGGACGCCGTGCCCCACCTGATCGAGAACAGCGCCAAGGACTGGAACGACCAGCCCGAGAGCCGCGCGCTGACCAAGCACTTCCAGGACCTCATCAAGAGCTACCCCGGCCGCTACGTCGTCTGCGAGGCCACGGCCCAGCCCGTCGACTACGGCCGGCCCGAGCTGTGCGGCGGCGCGTTCGCGTTCAACCAGAACTACGAGCTGATGAAGGCGGCCCAGGGCGATGCCGAGGCGGTGCGGCGCGTGGCCGACTACTACCGGAGCATGTCGCCCACGATGGCGACTTTCCTGCACAACCACGACATCTTCACCGGCCAGCGCGTCTGGGATCAGCTGCGCGGCGACCAGGACCGCTACCGACTGGCGGCGGCCAGCTATCTGCTGCTGCCGGGAACGCCCTTCGTCTACTACGGCGAGGAGATCGGCCAGGCCGGCATAGACGGCCTGGCCGACGAGCCGCTGCGCGCACCCATGAGCTGGACCGCCGGCAACCTGGGCCGGGGCGGCTTCACGACGAACGCACGGCCCTTCCGCCCGCTGTCGCCGAACCGCGGCCGCCACAACGCCGACCGCCAGCAGCGCGACCCGGGCTCGCTGTTCAACTTCTACCGCGAGCTGATCGCGCTGCGCCGCGCCTCGCCGGCGCTAACGCTGGGCCGCTACGAGGCCGATCGCGTCGACGGCCAGCTCTGGAGCTTCCAGCGCGTGCTGGACGGCGAGCGCGTGCTGGTGGCCATCAACTACGGCGACACCCCCGCCACGCTGGCGCTGCCGGCGCGCGCGCGCCAGCTCCATCCGCGCGGCGGCGCCGTGCCGCAGGGGCGCACGACGCTGCCGCCGCTGTCCCTGCGCGTCTACCGGCTGGACGCGCGATGAAGACCTTGATCACCCTGGCCACCGCCCTGCTGATGACCCTGCCCACGACGGCCGCCGAGACCGGCCCCGCCTCCCTCCGTGTCGAGCCGCCCAACTGGTGGGTGGGCATGCGCGACGGCGCGCTGCAGCTGATGATCCACGGCGCCGGCATCGCCGACGAGAAGCCGCTGCTGGCCCCCTACCCCGGCGTCACGCTGAAGGCCAGCCACCGCGCCGACAGCCCCAACTACCTGTTCGTGGACCTCGCCGTCGCGCCCGGCGCCCGCCCGGGAGAGCTGACGCTGACCTTGGGCCGCCAGACGCTGCGCTATCCGCTGCTGGCCCGCGCCCCGGGCTCGGCCCAGCGTCAGGGCTTCGGCCCCGCAGACGCGATCTACCTGGTCGTGCCGGACCGTTTCGCCAAGGGCGCCGACCTCGGCCGGGCCGGCATGAAGGAAGGCATGGCCCGCGACGACCCCGACGGCCGCCACGGCGGCGACCTGGCCGGCCTGCGCCGCCACCTGGACTACATCGCCGGCCTGGGCTTCACGCAGGTCTGGCCCACGCCGCTGATCGCGAACGACAGCGAGCGGTACAGCTACCACGGCTATGCGGCGACGGACTTCTACCGCATCGACCCGCGCTTCGGTACCAACGACGACTTCGGCGCCTTCGTGGCCGAGGCCCGGGCCCAGGGCCTGGGCGTCATCCAGGACGTGGTGCTGAACCACATCGGCAGCGGCCACTGGTGGATGGCCGACCTGCCCGCGCCGGACTGGGTCAACCAGTGGCCGCGGGACGAGGCGCCGGACCCGGCGGGCGGCATGGGTACTCAGGTCACGCCCGCGGGCCTCAGGTTCGTCGAGACCCACCACGCGCGCATGACGCTGCAAGATCCCTACGCCGCCCCCAGCGACCGCCGCCGCTTCACCGACGGCTGGTTCGTGCCCGGCATGCCCGACCTGAACCAGCGCCGGCCCGAGCTGGCCACCTATCTGACGCAGATGACGCTGTGGTGGATAGAGCGCTACGGCCTGTCGGGCCTGCGCACCGACACCTACTCGTACTCGGATCGCGACTTCCTGAGCCAATGGTCGGCGCGCGTCATGCAGGAGTACCCCAACCTCAACATCGTCGGCGAGGAATGGAGCCCGCATCCGGCCGTCGTCGCCTACTGGCAGCGCGGCAAGCGCAACCACGACGGCTACATCTCGTCCACGCCCAGCATGATGGACTTCCCGCTGAACACGGGTCTGCTGGCCGCGCTGACCGAGGATGACGGCGCCTTCACCGGGCTCACGCGGCTGTACGAAAGCCTGGCGCATGACTTCGTCTACGCCGACCCGGCCAGGCTGGTGCTGTTCGACGGCAACCACGACACGCCGCGGCTGTTCTCGCTGCTCGGGCGCGACATGGGCCTGACCAAGCTGGCGCTGGCCTATCTCGCGACGACGCGGCGCATCCCGCAGCTGTTCTACGGCAGCGAGATCCTGATGGAAAGCCCCGTGCAGCGCGACGACGGCCGCGTGCGCAGCGACATGCCGGGCGGCTGGCCCGGCGACCCGGTCAACGCCTTCACGGGCGCGGGCCTGACGCCGCAGCAACGCGACATGCAGGCCTGGGTGCGGCGGCTCTTCAACTGGCGCAAGGGCGAGGCGCTGATCCACGACGGCGCGCTGATGCAGTACGCGCCGCTGGGCGGCTGCTATGTGTTCTTCCGCTACGACGGGCGGCGCACGGTCATGGTGGCCTTGAACAAGACGGCCCAGCCGGTGGAGCTGCCGCTGGCCCGCTTTGCCGAGCGGGTGGCGCCGGGACAGCACGCCCGCGACGTGCTGGGCGGCGGGACGCAGACGCTGGGAGCCCTCCTCACGGTGCCGGCGCGCAGCCCGTTGATCCTGGAAATCGGGGGCTGAAAGCGGCTGCCGGCCACAGGCGATAAAATAACGGCCTCTCCCGAAAGAACCGTCATCGCCGCCGCGGCCATGGAAGGCTTTCTTCTTGCAACCATGCGTGGTGAAGATGAACAAGCCCTTCATATCCCTGTGCCCCGAGATCACCCGTCCCGACGCGTTCAAGCTGATGGACTGGCTGAAAGACGAAGACGTCACCCGCTACCTGAGTGATTCGCGCGATGTGTCGCGCTTCATCGAGCAGGTCATCGAACGGGTCAACCTGCCCATCCTGACGCATCTGTTCAACCAGGGCGGCCGCTTCTTCATGGCCTGCGACCGCCATGACGTGCCGGTGGGCTTTGTGCGCCTCGTCAAGACCGGCCCCGACTGCGAGATGGTGCTGGTCATCGGCAACCGCGACAACTGGGGCCGGCAGCTCGGCGCCAGCGCCATCCGCGAGGCCATGAAGCTGGCCTTCTTCGACATGCGGGCCGACAAGCTCATCGCCAAGATCCATCCGGACAACGCGCGCTCGCTCAAGCTGTTCCAGCGCTGCGGCTTCCAGCTCGCCAGCGAAACCCCCACGCTGAAGACGTTTGCCGCCACGCTGGAGCAATGCCAGCCGCTGCTGCGCGAGAACGCCGCCACCGACCCCGCGACCATCTACATCACCGCGATAGACCGTATACGGCTGCGCAGCCTGATCTCGAGCGAGCCCGGCCATGCCGACCTGGCGCACGAGGTGGAGCGGGCCGTTGTCGTCGAGCCCAGCCAGGTGGCGCGGGACGTCGTCACGATGAACTCGCGGGCCTTGTTGCGGCTGGACGACGAGGCCCTGGAAGTGGCCCTGGTCTACCCGCAGGACGCCGACGGCAGCGCCGGCAAGCTGTCGGTCTGCTCCCCCATCGGCACGGCCATCCTGGGCTACCGGGAGGGCGACGTCATCGACTGGCAGGTGCCCGACCGGACCTGCCGGGTCCAGATCGACAAGTTGCTCTACCAGCCGGAAGCGGCGGGGCACTTCCACCTGTAGGCTGGCCGCGCGCGACGGCGCGCGGCGATGTGGCCATGCCGGCCGCCTCAATCCGGCAGCTTCAGCAGCCCGAACGGCCCCCGCCCCGCCGCCGCCGTGATCAGGCCCAGCACGCGCGTGGGCTCGGCGCCCAGCCAGTCCCAGCGGAAGCGCCAGCCCCAGTTGCCACCCAGCACGCCGGGGATGTTCATGCGGTGCTCGGAGCCCAGGCCCAGCACGTCCTGCAGCGGGTAGACGGCCAGGTTGGCCACCGAGTTGGCGCAGGCACGGATCATGGCCCAGTGCACGTCGTGCTCGCCGCAGGCGAGGTAGGAGCCCGCAAAGGCGCGCTCGCGCGGCCTGGCCTGGTTCCACCAGCCGCGCACGGTGTCGTTGTCGTGGGTGCCGGTATAGGCCACCGCGGCCCGCGGCCACTGATGCGGCAGGAACTCGTGGTCGGCCTCGGCGCCGAACGCGAACTGCAGGATCTTCATGCCGGGGAAGCCGCAGCCGTCGCGCAGCGCATGCACGTCGTCGGTGATGAAGCCCAGGTCCTCGGCGACGATGGGCAGCGGGCCCAGCGCCTTCCTGATGGCGTCGAACAAGGCCATGCCCGGGCCGGCCTTCCACTCGCCGCCCTTGGCGTCGGGGCTGTCGCCGGGGATCTCGTAGTAGCCGGCGAAGCCGCGGAAGTGGTCGATGCGGAACACGTCGGCCTGCGTCAGCGCGCGCTGCACGCGGGCCGTCCACCAGGCGTAGTCCTCCTGGGCCATCTTGTCCCAGCGGTACAGCGGGTTGCCCCAGCGCTGGCCCAGCGGGCCCAGGTCGTCGGGCGGCACGCCGGCGACGACGGTGGTCTGGAAGTCGTCGTCCAGGTGGTACAGATCGGGCCGCGACCAGCAGTCGGCGCTGTCGTGGGCGACGAAGATGGGCAGGTCGCCCATCAGGTGCACACCGCGGGCGTTGGCGTAGGCCTTCAGCGCGGCGATCTGGACGTCGAACTGCCACTGCACGAACTGCCAGAAGGCGATCTCGTCGGCGTACTGCTTGCGCGCCTGGGCCAGCGCCTTGGGCTCGCGCCTCTTGAGCCCGTCTTCCCAGGTCCACCAGGGCTGGCCGTTCAGCGGCGAGCGTATGGCCATGAAGAGGGCGTAGTCGTCCAGCCAGCTGCGCTGGGCCTCGCACCAGGCGGCGAAGGCCTGGCGGTCCGCCGTGGTCGCATCGGCGAGGAATCCCCGGGCCGCAGCGCGCAGCTGCTGTTCGCGCCAGGGCGTGACGCGGCCATAGTCCACCTGCGCGTCATCGAAGCCGGGGGCCTCGGGCGGCTTCAGCCATCCCCTGGCGACCAACGGCTCCAGCGCCACCATCCAGGGGCTGCCCGCGAACGCCGACACCCCCTGGTAGGGGCTGTCGCCCGGGCCTATGGGCGTGGTGGGCAGCAGCTGCCAGAGGCCCTGGCCGGCGGCCTGCAGCCAGTCGACGAAGCGCAAGGCATCGGGGCCGAAGTCGCCCATGCCGTGCGGGCCGGGCAGCGAGGTGATGTGCAGCAGCACGCCGGAGATGCGTTGGTTCAGGTTCATGTCGGTGTATGCCGAAGGACGAGCAGGGAGCGGGCCGGCACGCCGAACGGCTGGCCGGCCCGCACGAGGGTTTCGCCCAGCGCCGCGCTGCTGTCCAGCACCAGCCGCCAGGGGCCGTTGCAGAGCAGGAAGGGCAAGACCTCGGGCTCGGGGTTGAAGACCAGCATCAGCCGGGGCACGCCGGCACCGGCCTCGAACAGCTGGGCGCCGAAGGCGCGCTGGCCGGCGTCGTGCCAGTCGCCGGGCGTCATCTCGTGGCCGCTGGGCGCATGCCAGACGATGCGTGCCTCGCCGGGGCCGTTGGCGAACCAGCGGGGGTGGCGCAGCAGCGGCTCCTGCGCGCGCAGGGCCAGGGCCTGGGCCACCAGCTCGGCCAGCGCCCCGTCGGCCCGCTCCCAGTCCAGCCAGGTGGTCGGGTTGTCCTGACAGTAGGCGTTGTTGTTGCCGCCCTGGCTGTTGCCGATCTCGTCGCCGGCGCACAGCATGGGCGTGCCCTGGGCCAGCAGCAGCGTGGCCAGCAGCGCGCGGCGCACGCGCTCGCGGGCGGCGTTGATCGCGGCGTCGTCCGTCGGCCCCTCGGCGCCGAAGTTGGCGCACAGCTCGCCGTCGCGGCCATCGCGGTTGTCCTCGCCGTTGGCCTGGTTGTGCTTGGTGGAATAGCTGGTCAGGTCGGCCAGCGTGAAGCCGTCGTGCACGGCGATGAAGTTGACCGACGCGCTCGGCAGCCGCCCGCCGTGGTGAAAGACGTCGCTGGAGGCCATGAAGCGCCGCGCCAGCTCGCCGCGGCCCACGCCCGGGCCCACGCCCAGCCAGTAGCCGCGCGCGGCGTCGCGGAACCTGTCGTTCCACTCCAGGAAGCGGCCGGGAAAGCGGCCCAGCTGGTAGCCGTCATGGGCCGCGTCCCAGGGCTCGGCGATCAGGTGCGCGCCGGCCAACAGCGGGTCCTGCCGCAGCGCGGTGAAGAAGCCGGCACCGGGGTCGAAGCCCCGGCCCGTGCGGCCCAGCACGGGCGCCAGGTCGAAGCGGAAGCCGTCCACGCCCATCTCGGCGACCCAGTAGCGCAGCGAGTCCAGCACGAACTGCGTCACCCGCGGATGGGCGCAGTTCACCGTGTTGCCGCAGCCGGTCAGGTTCTCATGCCGGCTGGGGTCGTCGGCCATTAGCCGGTACCAGGTCTTGTTGTCCAGGCCGCGCCAGCTCAGCGTGGGCCCGAACTCGTTGCCCTCGGGCGTGTGGTTGTAGACCACGTCCAGCACCACCTCCAGGCCGGCGGCGTGCAGCTCGTCCACCATGGCGCGGAACTCGGCCGCCACGGCCGTGGGGTCGTCGCGGTGCACGGCCTGGGCCCAGCGCGGGTCGGGGCAGAAGAAGCCCAGCGTGTTGTAGCCCCAGTAGTTGGGCAGGCCGCGCTCGGCCAGGTGAGGCTCGGCGATGGCGTACTGCACCGGCAGCAGCGACAGCGTCGTCACGCCCAGGCGCTTGAAATGCGCGATGGCGGCGGGATGGGCCAGGCCGGCATAGGTGCCGCGCAGGTCTTCCGGCACACCGGGCAGCAGCCTGGAGAAGCCCTTGACGTGGACCTCGTAGAGCACGACCTCGGCAGGCGCGCGGCGCGGGCGGCGTGCGCCTGCATGCATGACCGGCGCGGCGGCCACGCGGGCCTTCAGCGCCTGCGTCGCGTTGTCGCGCGCGTCCAGCGACCGCGGGCCGTCCGGGTGGCCCAGCTCGTAGCCATGGTGCTCGGCCCGCCAGCCGAAGCGGCCGACGATCTCGCGCGCCCAGGGGTCCAGCAGCAGCTTGTGCGGGTTGAAGCGGTGGCCCTGCTCCGGCGCATACGGGCCATGGGCGCGCAGGCCGTAGACCAGGCCCGGGCCCACGCCAGGCAGGAAGCCGTGGAAGACGCCGTCCTGAGGACCGTCCAGCGCGTAGCGGCGCAGCTCGCGCTGGCCTTCGGCGTCGAAGACGCACAGCTCGATGCGGGTGGCGTGTTCGCTTGCGAAGGCGAAGTTGACGCCGCCATCACGAGCAAGCGCGCCTAGCGGCTCGTGCCAGCCGGGTTGAAGTTCGGGCAGGTGTGCCATGTCAATCGAACGTCAACGCGAAGTTTGGGATGAGCCGCGGGCTGCGGGCGGAGCCGTCTACTTCGTGTCCCCCGGCCGCTATGCGGCCTCCTCCTTGACCTTCGTGGCCGCCTCCCCCCACACCCCGCGGCGGGCGACGATCGGTTATCGCCACCAAGCGAGGTGGTGGGGTGCCCCCAAAGCGAAGGTCAAGGAGGAGGCCGCATAGCGGCCGGGGGACACGGAGCTTTGGGGGCACCCCGCCGCCTTGCGCTCCCCGCGCCAACCCTGACACTGCATCGGTCGCGTTCATCAGATCGGTACGAAGAACAACGTCGCCAACGGCGGCAGGTTGATCGTGATCGACAGCCGCCTTCCATGCGCCGGTTTGGCCTGCACCGGCAGGCCGGACACGGCCACGCCATTGCCCATGTTGCTGCCGCCGTAGTAGGCCGAATCGGTGTTGAGCGCTTCCTTCCACGCCGTCACGCCGTCCGGCACGCCAAGCGAATAGCCCTCGCGTGGCACCGGCGTCATGTTGCAGACCACCAGCACCATGCGGCCCGTGCCATCGCGGCGCACCCAGGCGAAGATGGAATGTTCGGCATCGTGGGAGCTGATCCATTCGAACCCGCCGGCCTCGCAGTCCAGCCGGTGCAGCGCCGACTGCTCGCGGTAGAGGCGGTTGAGGTCGCGCACCAGACGCTGCACGCCGGCATGGCGCTCGTCCTCCAGCAGCCCCCAGGGCAGGCTCTCGGCATGGTTCCACTCATTGCGCTGCGCGAACTCCTGGCCCATGAACAGCAGCTTCTTGCCCGGGTGCCCCCACATGAAGCCGTAATAGGCGCGCAGGTTGGCGAACTTCTGCCAGTCGTCGCCGGGCATCTTGGTCAGCATGCTGCCCTTGCCGTGCACCACCTCGTCGTGCGAGATGGGCAGCATGAAGTTCTCGCTGAACGCGTAGATCAGCCCGAAGCTCATCTTGTCGTGGTGCCAGCGGCGGTTGATCGGGTCCTCGGCCATGTAGCGCAAGGTGTCGTTCATCCAGCCCATGTTCCACTTGTAGTGAAAGCCCAGGCCGCCGGCATAGGTGGGCGCCGACACGCCGGGGAAGGCCGTGCTTTCCTCGGCCACGGTGATGGCGCCGGCGATCTCGCCGACATGCTCGTTCATCTCGCGCAGCATGGAGATGGCCTCCAGGTTCTCGCGGCCGCCGCGGATGTTGGGAATCCATTGCCCCTCAGGACGCGAGTAGTCGCGGTAGAGCATGCTGGCGACGGCGTCCACGCGCAGGCCGTCCACACCCCAGCGCTCTATCCAGTACAGGGCGCTGCCGACCAGGAACTCGCGCACCTCGGTGCGGCCGAAGTTGTAGATCAGCGTGTTCCAGTCGTGATGCAGGCCTTCCCTGGGATCGGCGTACTCATACAGGTGGGTGCCGTCGAACTCGGCCAGTCCGTGGCCGTCCATCGGGAAATGCGCAGGCACCCAGTCCAGCAGCAGGCCCAGGCCGCGGTCGTGGCAGGCCTTGACGAAGCGCGCGAAGCCCTCCGGCGGGCCGAAGCGGGCGCTGGGCGCATACAGGCCCAGCGTCTGGTAGCCCCAGGAGCCGTCGAACGGGTGCTCGGTGATGGGCATCAGCTGCAGATGCGTGAAGCCCATGTCCGCCGCGTAGGCGGGCAACTGCTCGGCCAGCTCATCCCAGGTCGGGAAGTCGCTGCCCAGGCCGCGGCGCCAGGACGCCGCATGCACCTCGTAGACGCTGATGGGCGCATGGCGCTGGTTGGCACGCTCGCGCTGGCGCGGCAGCGGCGTCGGCTCGGGCAGCGGCGCGACGATGCTGGCCGTCTCCGGCCGCAACTGGGCGCGGCGGGCATAGGGGTCGGCCTTGAGCGGCAGCAGCGCGCCATGGGCGTCGACGATCTCGAACTTGTAAAGATCGCCCTCGGCCGCATGCGGCACGAAGATCTCCCAGACGCCGGCCGCATGGCGCAGCCTCATGGGGTGGCGCCGGCCGTCCCAGTTGTTGAAGCTGCCGACCACGCTGACCCGCCGCGCATTGGGTGCCCAGGTCGCGAAGCGCACGCCGCTGACCTCGCCATGCCGGACCGGATGGGCGCCCAGGCTCAGCCAGGGCCTCATGTTGCGGCCTTCGGCGAAGGCCTTGAGGTCTTCGTCGGCAAGCTGGGGGTAGAAGGCGTAGGGGTCGGCATAGACGCCCTGCCCTCCGCCCAGCCAGCGCACGGCCAGCCGGTAGTCGAAGCGGTGCTTGCGACGCGGCACCTGGGCCTCGAAGAAGCCCGGGCGGCGCTGCCCCAGCTCGACCAGCGCCTTGCCGCTGGCCGCGTCGACCAGCACCACTTCCGACGCTCCCGGCAGCAGCGCGCGCACCCACAGCCGCCCCGCGTCGTCCGCGTGCAGGCCCAGCCTGGAAAAGGGGTCGGCATGGCGTCCTGCCAGCAAGGCATCGAGGTCGGCGTCGTCGATCATCAGTTCAAGGTCTTCTGGGCCCAGACACGCTCCACATAGTCCGCCACCGTGCGATCGGACGAGAACGGGCCCATGCCGGCGATGTTGCGCAGCGCGCGCTGGCCCCAGGCCGCACGGTCGGCGAACAGCGCGTCGACCCTGGCCTGCGTCGCGACATAGTCGGCGAAATCGGCCATCAGCAGGTAGACATCGCGGTGCAGCAGGCTGTCGACGAGCTGCCGGTAGCGTTCGGTGTCGCCGTTGCTGAAGACCCCGGCCGAGATGGCGTCGATGACGCGCTTGAGCTGGCGATTCTCCTCGACGTACAGGCGCGGGTCGTAGCCCAGCTGCTTGATCTTGGCGACGGCGTCGGCGCGCAGCCCGAACACGAACATGTTCTCCACGCCCATGGCCTGGGCCATCTCGATGTTGGCGCCGTCCCAGGTGCCGATGGTCAGCGCGCCGTTCATGCCGAACTTCATGTTGCCGGTGCCCGAGGCCTCGGTGCCGGCCGTGGAGATCTGCTCCGACAGGTCGGCGGCCGGGATGATGGCCTCGGCCAGCGACACGCCGTAGTTGGGCAGGAAGACGAGCTTGAGCCTGTCGCCCACGCGCGGATCGCTGTTGACGACGCGGGCCACATCGTGCGCCAGGCGCACGATGCTCTTGGCCATCTGGTAGGCCGACGCCGCCTTGCCGCCGATGATGACGGTGCGCGGCACCCAGGGTGCGTCGGGGTTGTCGCGGATGGCCTGGTAGCGATGGATGACGTGCAGCAGGTTGAGCAGCTGGCGCTTGTACTCGTGGATGCGCTTGATCTGCACGTCGAACAGGCTGTCCACGTTGACCGCCAGCCCCAGCTCCCCGCGGATGACGCCGGCCAGCCGCTGCTTGTTGGCGCGCTTGACGGCCAGGAACTCCTCGACCAGCCCGGGGTGGGCGGCCAGCGGTGCCAGCTCGGCCAGCTCGGCCAGGTCCCGGCGCCAGCCGTCGCCGATGCGGCCGTCCAGCAGCGCGGACAGCTGCGGGTTGGCCTGCTGCAGCCAGCGCCTCGGCGTGACGCCGTTGGTGACGTTGTGGAAGCGCTCCGGCCAGAGGCGGGCGTAGTCGGCAAAGATAGTCTGCACCATCAGCTCGGAGTGCAGCGCGGCCACGCCGTTGACCCGGTGCGAGGCCACCAGCGCCAGCGCCGCCATGCGCACGCGGCGTTCGCCGCCATGGCTGCCCTCGTCGATCAGCGAGACGCGCGCGGCCAGGCCGTGGTCGCCGGGGAAGCGCGCCCGTACCTCGTCCAGGAAGCGGTGGTTGATCTCGTAGATGATCTCCAGATGGCGCGGCAGCAGCTGCTCGAACAGGCGCAGGGCCCAGGTCTCCAGCGCCTCGGGCATCAGCGTGTGGTTGGTGTAGGCCACCGCCTGGCGCGTGATCTTCCAGGCCTCGTCCCAGCCCAGGCCATGCTCGTCCAGCAGCAGGCGCATCAGCTCGGCCGGCGCCAGCGCGGGATGGGTGTCGTTGAGGTGGATGGCGTTGGTGCGACCCAGGTTGTGCAGCGAGCCGCCACTGGTCTCGTGTTCGCGCAGATGGCGCGCGATCAGGTCCTGCAGCGATGCGCTGACGAGGAAGGCCTCCTGCTTAAGGCGCAGTTCGCGGCCCTGCTCGGTGGAGTCGTCCGGGTAGAGCACCCAGTTCAGCGCATCGGCCAGCGTCTGCTCGCGGGCGGCGCCGGCGTAGTCGCCGTCGCAGAAGGGCTTGAACGCGATGGGCGCCGCCATCGCCTGCCATTGGCGCAGCGTGGAGACGCGCTCGCCCCGGTGGGCCGGCACGATGAAGTCGAAGGCCTGGGCCTCGATGCTCTCGGCCGGCAGCCAGCGGCGCACGCCGGAGGCGTCCACCTCCACACGGCCGCCAAACCCGACGGCATAGCGCAGATCGTGGCGAGGCAGCTCCCAGGCCGGCGCGTCGCGCATCCAGTCGTCCGGCAGCTCCAGCTGGCGGCCCTGCTGGATGGCCTGGGCGAACATGCCGTAGCGGTAGCGCAGGCCATAGCCGAAGGACGGCAGCCCCAGTTCCGCAAAGCTGTCCAGGAAGCAGGCGGCCAGCCGGCCCAGGCCGCCGTTGCCGAGCGCCGCATCGGGCTCGCGCTCCAGCACTTCGCCCAGCGACAGCCCCTGCTCGGCCAGCTTGGCCTGCAGCGGCTCGGTCAGCCTCAGCGCAGCCAGCGCGTTGGACAGCGCCCGCCCCATCAGGAATTCCATGGACAGATAGTGGACACGGCGCACCGGCGCCCGCTCGCCGCGCCTTGCATCGTCGGCCTGGGTGGCGGCCCAGCGGCGGGCCAGCGTCTCGCGGCAGGCCAGGGCGGCCGCGTGCAGCGCAGCCTGGGGCGTGGGGCCATGGCTGCTTTGCGCCAACTCCCGTTCGTAGGCTGCCTCGAAACCGGCGCGCAAGGCCTGGTCTTCGGGCGTGAGGGCATTCGACTTCGTCATCGCGATGGCGGCCCCGGGCCCACGTGGAGAGAGCCGCGGGGAGTTGGAGCGAGTGGGGGTGATCATCAGTGCCGGCCCCTGGCAGCAGGGGCAAGAATGCGGCCGGCCTGGCCGCGCAGGAGCAAGTATCGAACAGCTCCGCCAGTTCTTGTAGTTTCACTACATAAGGAAAACCCGGATCAATGCATAAGTCATTGTTTTTCAATGACTCAACCCGGATTTCAGCCTGCAAACCCTGTTGTTCTGCGCTAGTGTGAAATGTATATTGTCTACAAACATGGGCCGAGGCGAAAGATTTCGGCCTGCCAGATGAGACATGCCACCCCTCCCGGGGGCGGCGGCAGAAAGGTTAGGAAGTGGCAGACGTCCGTTTGACCGGCGTGGAGAAGGCCTACGGCGACACCCGCATCCTGCACGGCATCGACCTGGAGATCCGCGACGGCGAGTTCATGGTGTTCGTGGGCCCGTCGGGCTGCGGCAAGAGCACGCTGCTGCGCTCCATCGCCGGGCTGGAGGAGATCACCGGCGGCGAGCTCGCCATCGGCGGCCGCGTCGTCAACGACGTGCCGCCGGCCGAGCGCGGCATCGCGATGGTGTTCCAGTCGTACGCGCTGTACCCGCACATGAACCTGTACGACAACATGGCGTTCGGGTTGAAGCTGGCCAAGGTGCCCAAGGCCGAGATCGACACCGCCGTGCGCCAGGCCGCACGCATCCTGCACATCGAGCACCTGCTGGACCGCAAGCCCAAGGACCTCTCCGGCGGCCAGCGCCAGCGCGTGGCCATCGGCCGCGCCATCGTGCGCAAGCCCGAGGTGTTTTTGTTCGACGAGCCGCTGTCCAACCTCGACGCCGCGCTGCGCGTGCGCATGCGCTACGAGTTCGCCAAGCTGCACGAGGACCTGAAGACCACCATGGTCTACGTGACGCACGACCAGGTGGAGGCCATGACGCTGGCCGACCGCATCGCCGTGCTGTCCGCCGGCCGCGTCGAGCAGGTCGGCTCGCCGCTGGAGCTGTACGAGCACCCCAGCAACCTGTTCGTCGCCGGCTTCATCGGCAGCCCCAAGATGAACTTCCTGAAGGGCGAGGTGGCGGCCATCGCGCCCGGCCATGTGGACGTGAAGCTGGCCGGCAGCGGCGCGCTGCTGCGCGCGCGGGTGGACGGCGGCCGGGTGAGCCCCGGTGCCACGGTCACCGTCGGCGTGCGCCCCGAGCACATCCGCACGCAGGGCGACGGCAACCGACTGCAGAGCACCGTGGCCTTCGTCGAATCGCTGGGCGGCGTCACCTTCGCCTACTGCCCCTACCCCGGCCTCGAGGAGCCGCTGACCTGCCAGTTCGAGGGCCGCAACGGCGCCGACCGCCTGCGCAGCGGCCAGGCGCTGGACCTGCACCTGCCGGCCGAGGCGCTGTACGTGTTCGACGCCGACGGCCACGCGCTGCGGCGGCTGGCCGCGCCGGAGCTGGGCGCATGAGGCCGACCTTCGAAATGCAACCACAGAGGCACAGAGGCACAGAGAAAACTGCCTTGAAGCTGCTCTGGAATTTCTCCGTGGCTCTGTGCCTCTGTGGTTGGCTTTCGGTGGCCACGGCAGACACCCCCCGCCTGCTCGTCTGGATCAACGGCGACAAAGCCTACAACGGGCTGCAGAAGGTGGGCAACGCGTTCGAGAAGGTCTCGGGCGTCAAGGTGGTCGTGGAGCATCCGGTCGACCCAACCGACAAGTTCCAGCAGGCCGCCGGTGCCGGCAAGGGGCCGGACATCTTCTGCTGGCCGCACGACCGCGTCGGCGAATGGGCCAAGGCCGGGCTGCTGACGCCGCTGCGCCCGTCGGCACGGCTGCGCGCCGAGTCCGAGGAGACCGCCTGGCAGGCCCTCACCTACCGCGGCCGCCTGTGGGGCTACCCGATCGCGATCGAGACCACCGGCCTGATCTACAACAAGGCGCTGGTGCCCCAGCCACCCGCCACCTGGGACGAGGTCGTCGCGCTCGACAGGCAATTGCAGGTCCGGGGCAAGCACGCCATCCTGTGGCACTACAACAAGAGCTTCTTCAGCTGGCCGATGTTCGCGGGTGCCGGCGGCGAGATCTTCGGCCGTGACGCGCAGGGCGACTTCGACCCGCGCCAGGTCGGCGTCAACACGGCCGGCGCGCTGCGCGCCGGCGAGGTGCTGAACGGGCTGATCCGCAACGGCCAGATGCCCAAGGGCGCGACCTACGCCGAGATGGAGACGGGCTTCGCGCGCGGCGAGGTGGCGATGATGATCTCCGGCCCCTGGGCCTGGGACAACGCGCGCCGCGCCAAGATCGACTTCGGCGTCGCGCCCATCCCGGCGGTCATCCCGGGCCGGCCGAGCAAGAGCTTCGTCGGCGTGCTGGGCTGCATGATCGCCGCGCCCAGCAAGCACAAGGACATCGCCAAGGAGTTCATCGAACACCACCTGATGCGGCCCGAGGCGCTGAAGCTGCTGGACGCCGACGTGCCCATCGGCGTGCCGGCCAACAAGGCCTTCTATGCCGAGCTGTCGGTCAACCCGCTCATCAAGGCCAGCATGGCCAATGCGCGCGCAGGCGCGCCCATTCCCAACATCCCCGAGGTGGGCCGCTTCTGGACCGCGATGGACGCGGCGCTGGAAGCCATCACCAACGGCCTGCAATCGCCGAAGGACGCGCTGGACGGCGCCGCCGCCCGGATGCTGCTGAACAAATGAACGCGCTGCCCTCCTCCCTCGGCCGGGGCCGCTACACCGTGCTGCCGCCGTCGTTCGCCGAGCGCCTCGGCCGGCTGCTGTACTGGCCCGCCGTCGCCGCGCTGGCGCTGGGCGCGCTCTACCTGGTGTTCGCGATCTACACGACCGGCCAGGCCGCCTGGGCCGCCGGCGTGCTGCTGCTGTTCACGGCCGGCTTCTACGTCTATCTCAGCCGCGGCGGCTTCGCCTGGCGCTACCTGTTCCCGGGCGTGGCCGGCATGGCGGTGTTCATCGCCTTCCCGCTGCTCTACACGGCGCAGATCGGCTTCACGAATTACTCCAGCGCCCACCTGCTCAGCGAGGGCCGCGTGCGCGAGTACCTGCTGGAGCAGCACGACGCCGTGGAGGCGCAGGTGCTGGGCTACAGCCTGCATGCGGATGACGCCGAGGTCCGCCTCGCGCTGCAGGCCGATGGCGACACCGCGCCGCGCTGGGTGTCGCCGCCGCTGGCGCTGCGCGGCGGCAAGGCGCTGCGCGTGGAGCTCGCCGCGCCGGCCGCCGGCACGACGCTGGGCCCCGCGCTGCCGCTGCCGGAGCTGATCCGGCACCGCGACGCGCTGCGCCGGCTGGTGCTGGTGCCGGCGGACGGCGCCGAGCTGCACTACCTGGGCCTGCGCGAGTTCGGCCCCGTCCGGCCGCTGTGGACGGCCAACGGCGACGGCAGCCTGACGCGCGCGGCCGACGGCACCCGGTTCAGCCCCAACCGCGACACCGGCTTCTTCGAGAGCGCGGCGGGCGAGCGCCTGCAGCCCGGCTTCAAGGCCTTCATCGGCATGGCCAACTACGCGCGCATGCTGCTCGATGCCGAGTTCCGCGGCCCCTTCCTGTCGATCTTCGTCTGGACGGTGGTGTTCTCGGCGCTGACGGTGCTGTTCGCGACCGCCATCGGCATGCTGTTCGCGGTGATGCTGAACTGGGAGGGCCTGAAGTTCCGCACCACCTACCGCACGCTGCTGTTCCTGCCGTACGCGGTGCCGGGCTTCATCTCCATCCTCGTCTTCAAGGGCCTGTTCAACCAGAACTTCGGCGAGATCAACGCCATCCTGGACGCGCTGTTCGGCGTCAAGCCCGCCTGGTTCGCCGACCCGCTGCTGGCCAAGACCATGTTGGTCATCGTCAACGTCTGGCTGGGTTATCCCTACATCATGATCCTGTGCTCGGGGCTGCTGAAGGCCATCCCGCAGGACTTGTACGAGGCCTCCGCACTGGCCGGCGCTTCGCCCGCGACGAACTTCTTCAGGATCACCGCGCCGCTGATCATCAAGCCGCTGGCGCCGCTGCTGGTCAGCGCGTTCGCATTCAACTTCAACAACTTCGTGCTGATCGCGCTGCTGACCGACGGCCGGCCGGACTTCCTGTCCACCAAGCTGCCGGCGGGCCAGACGGACATCCTGGTCAGCTACACCTACCGCATCGCCTTCCGCGACTCGGGCTCGGACTTCGGGCTGGCGGCGGCGATCTCGACGCTGATCTTCTTCCTGGTGGCGGCGCTGTCGCTCATCAACCTGCGCTTGTCTGCGAAGGCGCAGCAATGATGGCCCGAGCGATTCGGATGGGTTGGCGAGCACGGGGGCCGAAGGACTTCGTGTCCTCCGCCCGCTGCGCGGGCTCCCCCTTTACCTTCGTCCCTCGGCACCCGCACTCGCCAACCGGCACGAGCTGTTTTTTGCAGCGAACCCAACCGCTGTCGCCGGATCAGGCCGGGCGGGGGGGCTGCGCAGGTAAAGGAATGAATTGGCCGGCCTTTCAGGGCCGGCCAAGAAGGGACACGGAGCAGACCGCCCGCCCGGCCTGATCCTTCCCGCCCAATGCATCCGGATTTGGAGTTCTGACCCAATGGCCATCGTCCTCGGCAAACAAGCCCGCTGGCGCACCTTCGCCGCGCATGCGGTGCTGTGGATCTTCATCGCGATCACGCTGTTCCCGCTGCTGGCGGTGGTGTCCATCTCGCTGCGGCCCGGCAACTTCGCCACCGGCAGCCTGATCCCGGACGAGATCAGCCTGGAGCACTGGAAGCTCGCTCTCGGCATCCCGTACCAGGCCGCCGACGGCAGCCTGGTGCAGCCACCCTTCCCCGTGCTGACCTGGCTGTGGAACTCCATCAAGGTCGCCACCGTGTCGGCCCTGCTCATCGTCGCCATTTCCACCACCGCGGCCTACGCCTTCGCGCGGCTGAAGTTCCGCTTCAGCAAGCCGGTGCTCAACGGCATGCTGCTGCTGCAGATGTTCCCGCCGGTGCTGGCGCTGGTCGCGATCTTCGCGATCTTCGAGACCATAGGCAGCTACGTGCCGGCCCTGGGCATCGAGACCCATGCCGGCCTGGTGCTGGCCTACCTGGGCGGCATTGCCACGCATGTGTGGACCATCAAGGGCTACTTCGAGACCATCCCCGTGGAGATCGAGGAGAACGCCAAGGTCGACGGCGCGACGCACTGGCAGGCCTTCTCCCGAGTGCTGCTGCCCATGGCCGTGCCCATCCTGATGGTGGTGTTCGTGCTGGCCTTCATCGGCACCATCATCGAGTACCCGGTGGCGTCCATCCTGCTGCGCGAGGAGGGCAACCTCACGCTGGCCGTCGGTTCCAAGTATTTCCTGCACGACCAGCGCTTCCTGTGGGGCGACTTCGCCGCCGCGGCCGTGCTGTCCGGCCTGCCGATCACGGCGGTCTTCCTGCTCGCCCAGCGCTGGATCGTCTCCGGCCTGACGGCGGGCGGTGTCAAGGGCTGATCCATGCTGAAGATCTGTGCGCTGCTTGCGGCGCTGCTTTCGTTCACCGCCGTGACCCACGCCGCCGACTGCAAACCCGCCCCACTGGGACATGCCACGATCTACCTGAGGGGCCAGCTCAACCAGTGGGTGGCCCAGGACGAGTACGCCTTCGAGTACCGCTGCGACGCCTACTACCTGAACCTCACCGCGCGGGGGCCGCAGGAGTTCAAGCTGGCCGACGAGGCCTGGACGCCCGAGCTCAGCTTCGGTGCGGATGCCAGCAACCTGCCCAGCCGCGGCGCCAACGGCAATCTGAAGCGCGACTTCAGTGGCGAGCACACGCTGCGCCTGAGCTTGGATGCGGCCGGCGCGGCGCAACTGCAGATCGGGCCGCGCAGCTTCACGCCCACGCCGCCGCAGGCCATCACCGACCCCGCCGTGCTGACGGCGCGCTTCAACTCGCGCAGCAGCGCCTTCAAGACGCCCTTCGGCGCCCAGCCCAAGGGGAGCGAGTTCAGCTTCCGCGTCGCCAGCGGTGCGCCCGGCCTGCGGCGCGTGACGCTGGTCGTCGAGCGCCGCCACCTGACGGGCAACCAGGAGCAGATCGCCTACGAGCCCGTCGCCCGCATCCCGATGAAGCAGGCCGGCCGGGGCTTCTCGGCCCGCTACCGCTTCGACGAGGTGGGCGTGTTCGGCTACTGGTTCGAGTTGGAGACGGCCAGCGGCCGCTACGCGCTGCAGAACAACAAGGACGGCGTCTACTGGACCCGCGAGAAGGGCAGCATGGGCCCGTCCAGCGTCGAGCGCCTGCCCGACAACCTGGCCCGCGTGCGCCGCTACCGCCAGACCGTCCACGCACCCGATTTCCAGGTGCCGAGCTGGGCCCGGGATGTCGTCTACTACTACGTCTTCCCCGAGCGCTTCCGCAACGGCGACAAGACCAACGACCCGCGCCCCGGCGGCGGCCGGCCGCAGGACCGCTACCAGCAGGGCGACGTGGAGCGCCACGCGAGCTGGATGGAGAAGCCGTTCAAGCCGGCCGGCCCCGGGGAGAAGGGCGACGGCTCCGACCCCGTGCACAACAACGACTTCTTCGGCGGCGACCTGGCCGGCCTCATCGAGAAGCTCGACTACATCAAGAGCGTCGGCGCCAACGCAATCTACCTGACGCCGGTGTTCCGCGCGCCCAGCAACCACAAGTACGACGCGGCCGACTACAAGCAGATCGACCCGGCTTTCGGCAGCAACGAGGACTTCGTGCGCCTGTGCGCCGAGGCCGCCAAGCGGGGCCTGCGCGTCATCCCCGACACCTCGCTGAACCATGTCGGCGCGGACTCGCCCTACTTCAACCGCTACCTGAACTTCCCGCCGGGGGGCGCCTTCGATGGCGGCAAGCCCAACCCCGCCTCGCCCTACTACGGCTGGTTCAGGTTCAAGGCCGGCGAGACCGATCCGGACAAGCAGTACCAGGGCTGGGTCGGCGTGGCCGACCTGCCCGAGATCGACAAGGACAACCCGTCCTTCCGCGCCTATGCCTACCGCGCGCCCGACTCGGTGACGAACTACTGGCTGGACCGCGGCGCGGCCGGCTGGCGCATGGACGTCGCGCCCTGGGTGCCCGACGACTTCTGGCGCGAATGGCGCCAGGCCGTGAAGGCCAGGAAGCCCGATGCGCTGACGGTGGCCGAGACCTGGTTCGACGCGAGCAAGTTCCTGCTGGGCGACATGTTCGACAGCACGATGAACTACATCTTCCGCAACGCGGTGCTGGACTACGCCGCCGGCCAGCCCGCTTCCAGGGCCTACGCCAACCTCGAGCTGCTGCGGGAGGCCTACCCGCCGCAGGCGCTGTTCGCGCTGATGAACCTGCTGTCCACGCACGACCAGCCGCGCGCCCTGTACCACTTCGGCTACCGCGACGACGGCGACGCCCAGGCCTTGGGGCTCGCCAAGCAGCGCCTGCGCCTGGCGGTGTTCTTCCAGATGACCTACCCCGGCTCGCCCACCATCTACTACGGCGACGAGGTGGGGCTGGGTGGCGGCGAAGACCCCTACAACCGCGCCCCCTACCCCTGGGCCGACGAGGGGGGTGAGCCCGACGAGGCGCTGCTGGCCGACTTCAAGCGGCTGACGGCGCTGCGCCAGGCGCTGCCGGTGCTGCGCCATGGCTCGCTGAGCGCACCGCTGTACCTGGACGAGCATGTCGTGCTGCTCGCCCGCCAGGACGGCAAGACCTGGGCGATCACTGCAACCAACAACAGCCTGGAACCACGCGCCGTCAAGATCCGCCTGCCGTTCGCCGCCGGCCGCCTGCGCGACGGCCTGAGCGGCGAGTCGGTCCGCGTCAGCGACGGCGAACTCGAACTCACCGTGCCCGCGCTGTTCGGCCGCGTGCTCGTGACGCCCTGACGCGCGCAGCCGGGCACGGCGCGTCGCATCAGCCCATGCGCAGCACGCGCTGTGCACCCTCCAGTCGCGCGCTCTCGATCTCGCGCGGCACCCCCACAAATCCAGCACCCCGGCCTGACGCTCATTGCGACCGATGAGCGGGACATCGGGCGCCAGCAGCCCAACCGCGTGGAGCGATCAGATCTCCGGGCACGTACTGCGTTGGCCCAGCAAGCAGCGCAGGCCGGTCGACGTCGCGCATCGGCATGCGCGGCGCGTGTCTGCTGCCGGCGGCGTCCGGCCGCAGCCCGAACTCCGGCGAGTCGCCACGGCTGTCGTCGCCGACGCCTTCCATATGGACGTCGGCTTGCTTGCCGCTCTCGGGCTGCCGCACGACGCGTCGATCGGGCCTTCATCCATCGGTGCCTGCAGGCGGTCGGGTAATGAAAAAGCCCCTGTCCGGGCAGAGCCGAACAGGGGCTGGGTCGAGTCCGCGCCGGGAATCAGAACTTGTAGCTGGCGCCGAGCAGGTAGGTGCGGCCCCACTTGATGTATTCGAGCGGGCGATCCTTGGTGCCGGCGTAGGTGCGGTAAGCCGCGTTCGTCAGGTTGTTCACTTGGAACAGCAGGCCCAGCCCCTTGAGGCTGCCTTCGCCGAAGCTGTAGCCGAGCTGCATGTCGGTGATGTTCTCGCCGACAACGTAGCGCAGCGTGCGGCTGCCGTTGAAGTTGCCGATCTCGCCAATGAAGTCCGAGCGGCGGCGCTGGCTGACGCGAGCCTCGAATCCGTTGATCTCGTAGTAGGCGGTCAGGTTGTAGACCTGCTTGGACAGGCCAGGCAGCGCGATGTCGCCGCTGCCCACGCTGCTGGCGCTCTCGGGATCCTGGATCTTGATGCTGCTGTGCGTGAAGCTGGCGCTGGCCTGGATGCCGAAGCCCTTGAGCGAGTCGGCGACGAGGCCGAGCGGCAGCGAGGCCGACAGCTCGACACCGGACAGCTTGCCCCCCTTGCCGTTGAACGGCGCCGTGAACGTGCCGGTCGGCAGCGCGGGCGGGCAAGGCTGGTTGGAGCCGGCCGGCGTCGTGCAGGTGCTGGGCGGCACGTAGCTTTTCGTGAAGCTGCTGAAGTCGTAGCCATCCTGCTTCTGCGTGTAGATGTAGCTCTTCAGGTCCTTGAAGAAGCCGGCCGCAGCCAGATAGGCCTTGGTGCCGAAGTACTTCTCATAGGAGATGTCGAAGGCATTGGCGATCCACGGGTCGGCCTTGGGATTGCCCCCGCTGGCGCCCGGCTTGCCGGTCGCGTTGTCGACGCCGAACTCGACGCCGGAACGCAGTTGGTCGACACGCGGGCGGGCCATCTGACGGGCCAGCGCCACACGCAGGGTCTGGTCATCGGCCAGCGAGAACGCGAGGTTCATGCTCGGCAGAACGTCGGTACGAACCTTGCCGTCGCTGTTGGCCTTGATGTTGCTGCCGGCCGGGGCGTTGCTGTCCCAGTAGTTGGAGGTCGAGGACTGGTCAACACGGATGACTTGCAAGCCGACATTGCCGCGCACCGGCACACCGGCCCACTCGCTTTCGATATTGCCCTTGACGAAGCCGGTCGTGGTCTTCTCGTACACGTTCCAGGCCTTGGGGATCAGATAGTCGGCGCTGGTCTCGCTGGGATTGAACTTCATGTAGCGAGCGACGGCGGCAGGCACGTTCCAGGCCGGGATGCTGCCCAGCCCGGCGAAGCTGAGGTCGACCGGCGAGTACTGCAGTTCGCTCGCGATGACGGTGTCGCCCTGGGCGCCCACGTCGATGCTGCCCTCGGGCTGGTGCTTCTTCTTGGAACGATCGGCGTAGTTGATGCCGATGTCCACGTCCTGGAACAGGCCACGCATCGAATCCGGCAGCGGGAAGTTGCCGGCCAGCTTGAGCGACTTCAGCTCATCCTTGACGCTGGGCACCTTGCCATAGCCAGAGCCATAGATCGTGCCGCGCAGGAACAGCTTGGTCGGATCCGAATAGCTCAGCGTCGGGACCATGGTGGGGAAGCCACCCGTGGCGAAGTTGAACTTCAGCGTATCCAGGGGGGCGGTGGCTCCGTTCGGGGCCAGCTGCGTGTTGTTCTCGAGGTTGAGCTCCTTGCGGTCGGCCTTGGAGTAGCTCACATCCGCGGTGAGCGTGCCGCCACCCTTCAGGCGCAGCTTGTTGTTCCAGCCGAAGGCATCGATGGTGTCCTTGCGGTCGTTGTACATGCCACGCACCAGCGGGTACAGACCGCTGGCGGTGCCGCCGACGAAGGTGCTGTTGCTGTTGATGACGGCGTTGGTGATGTTCAGGCCGGGCGAGTAGCCGCCGTTGTAGCCGCTCAGGTTCACCTCGAACTGATTGGCGGTGTCTTCCTGCGTGGCGCGGGTGTGGTAGTAGTCGACGACGCTGGTGAATGACTCGTGAGGGCGGAACTCGGCGGTGGCCAGGAAAGCGTCGCGCTTGTTCACGCCTGTGCGACGCAGTGCCTTGATGCCGTCGGAATAGAAGGCGCCGGCCGCGACACCCGGCCGCCAGCCGGCGCCCAGGGCCTGCCAGGGCTCGTACAGGCCGACCTGCTCCTCCTGAACCGGGGTTTCCTGGTGGGCATAGCCCAGGACCAGGCCAACGGTACGGTCGGCGAACTGGTCGATGTAGCTCGCGCTCACGCGATTGCCCGTGCTCTTGGCATTGGCAGCAGCGCCGAGGGAGTTCTTCTGGCCTCGCACGTTGAGGGCCATGACGCGGCTGCCGAAATTCAGCGGGCGTACGGTCTGCATGTCGATGGTGCCGGACAGCCCCTGGCCGATCAGGCCGCCGTCGGGCGTCTTGTAGACGTTGACGCTGGCAAGGAGTTCAGAGGGGTACTGGTCGAATTCGACGGAACGGTTGTCACCGGTGCTGACCAGTTCGCGGCCGTTCAGCAGCGAGGTGGCGAAGTCCGGCGACAGGCCGCGCACGCTGATCACCTGGGCGCGCCCAGCGACGCGCTGGGCCGACAGGCCCGGCAGGCGTGCGATGGACTCGGCGATGCTGACGTCGGGCAGCTTGCCGATGTCTTCGGCCGACACCGATTCAACGATGTTGTCGGCGTTCTTCTTCACCGAGATCGAGGCCTCGATGCCCTTGCGGATGCCCGTGACGGTCACCGTCTCCAGCTGCTGCGCGGGCTGCTGGGCCATCGCCCCGCATGCCGCGATCAGCAATGTGCAGCCAACGGCCACCGAGCTGATGCGGAAGGAGTCGCGAGCATTCATGCGCCTGTCCTTGTTCATGGTCATGTCTGTCTCCTGTGGTTCGTCTGGAAAACGGCCCGGCCCCGCAGCCTGGCGCCCCGAGGCGCATTCATCCGCTGTCGAGAACCCGATGTCTCGGGGATGTTTGTATCAAAACTAGATTTGGAAGCATCCCTGCGCAAACCCTAGGATTTGCGCGGAAACGACCTGTTTTCCGCCGGATACCAAGGGTTAACCAGCAATTTGTCGGCCTGTCGGCGAAATGCATCGACTTTCAAGTCGCGAAAAATCATCCTGCCTGTAGCTCAACTACATCATCGAATGCGCTGATTCCCAGACGACCGCAGGCATGGCTGCGCCCGGCGCGGCCAGACGGCGCCGCGAGCGACGTCGAAGAGGAGGAAAGGCGGGCGAGGGACGCCCGCCGGTCAGGCCTAGGCCTGCTCCAGCGCCAGCGCGGCGCCGGACAGCGCGGCCAGCGTGTCGGTGATGAGGGCCGTGGGGATGCCGGCCAGCAGGGGCTGGAACCGGCCCTTGGCCTCGAAGCGCTGGCGGAACGCCGACTGGAAGAAGCGCTCGCCCAGGCGCGGCACGATGCCGCCGCCGATGAAGACGCCGCCGCGCGAGCCTAGCGTCAGCGCGACATTGCCGGCAAAGCCGCCCAGCATCGCGCAGAAGACCTCCAGCGTGCGGCCGCAGGCGGGCGACTCGCCGGCCAGGCCGCGGGCCACGATCTGCTCCGTGGACAGTGCCGCGACGTCCTCGCCGCCGCCCAGCACCGCCGCCACCGCGCGGCACAGCACCGGCAGGCCGATGCCCGACAAGAAGCGCTCCGCCGATACATGGGGGAACTCGCGGCGCGCCTGGGCCAGCACGGCACTTTCGAAGTCGTCGGCCGGCGCCAGCGTCGCATGGCCGCCCTCTCCCGGCAGCGCCAGCCAGCGGCCCGGCGCGCGCACCACGCCGCCCACACCCAGGCCGGTGCCGGGGCCGATGACGGCCATGACCGTGCCCACCGCCACGTCGCCCACGGCCGGCGGCGACGCCCCCCAGGCGCGCAGTTGCCGCCCGTGCAGGCGCGGCAGCGACAGCGCCTGCGCCTCGAAATCGTTCAGGCACAGCAGCGTCTGGAGGTCCAGCTCCGCCTGCACGCCGGCCCGCGAGAAGCTCCAGGCGCCGTTGGTCAGCTCGACCCGGTCGCCGTCCAGCGCCGTGGCCAGCGCGAAAGCCGCACTGCGCGGCCGCGGCCGGCCCGGGCCCTGGCCGGCCAGATAGGCGCGCACGGCCGCGGCCGGCCCGGCATGCGCCGCCACCGGCAGCACGCGCACCTCCTCCACCGGCGCACCGGGGCCGGCCACCATGCCGAAGCGGGCGTTGGTGCCGCCCACATCGGCCACCAGCCAGGGGAAGGCGGCACTCATGCGCACACTCCCGGCACGGGGCAGGCGGCGGTGGCACGGAGAGAGGCGGGCATGGGAGAGGTCTGAGCGGGCACGAGAAACGGCGTGATGTGGGTCGCGCCGGACGGTAGCAAAACTACACCGCCTGGGCAATGCAGGCCCACCCTGATTGGAACACCCCAGGAGCGAGCGTCTTCAGAACTCGACCGTCGCCAGAGATGCAGGCAAAAATCGGCACCGAATCCTTGTAGTGCAGCTACAGCACCCGACACCCTCCCCGACACCGGAGGGCACGCCGCGCACCGGCCCGGGCCTGCTGAATAATCCGCCGTTCCATTCCCCTCCAGCCCTGCGGCCGCCTCATGCCCCGTTTCGACAGCCCCCGCCTGCTTGCCGACATCGGCGGCACCTATGCCCGCTTCGCGTTGGAGACCAGCCCCGGCGAGTTCACGCAGCAGGCCTCGCTGCGCTGTGCCGACCACGCCGACTTTCACGCCGCCGTGCGTGCCTATCTCGCCGGCCTGCGCTGGCCCGACGGCGCACAGCAGATCGCCCATGCGGCCATCGCCATCGCCAATCCGGTGGAGGGCGACCAGGTGCGCATGACCAACTACCACTGGCAGTTCTCCATCGAAGAGATGCGCCAGCGGCTGGGGCTGGACACCCTCGTGGTCGTCAACGACTTCACGGCGCTGGCGATGGCCCTGCCGCGGCTGGCCGACGCGGACGTGCGCCAGGTCGGCGGTGGCCAGGCCCGCCGGCCCAGCGTCATCGGCCTGCTGGGGGCCGGCACGGGCCTGGGCGTGTCGGGGCTGATCCCGGCGGGCGAAGGCTGGATCGCGCTGGGCACCGAGGGCGGCCACGTCAACTTCGGGCCGCGCGACGAGCGCGAGATGGACATCCTGAAGTTCGCCTGGAAGACGCTGGACCATGTCTCCTACGAACGGCTGATCTCGGGCCCCGGGCTGGAGCTGATCCACCGGGCGCTGGCCGAACGCAACGGCGTCGCCCATGCCGAGGCCCTGCAGGCCCCCGCCATCACCCAGCGCGCGCTGGAGGATGGCGACGCGCTGTGCCTGGAGACGCTGGAAGTCTTCTGCGGCCTGCTGGGCACGGCCGCGGCCAACCTGGCCGTGACGCTGGGGTCTCTCGGCGGCATCTACATCGGCGGCGGCATCGTGCCGCGGCTGGGCGAGTACTTCGACCGCAGCCCCTTTCGGGCGCGCTTCGAGGACAAGGGGCGATTCCGCGACTATGTCTCCGCCATCCCCACCTTCGTCATCACCGCCGAGCAGGCCACCTTCAAGGGCGCCTCGGCCATTCTCGAGAACCAGCTGCGCAACCTGCAGGCCTCGCCCGGCTCGGCCATCCTGGGCCAGATCCGCCGGGCCCGCAGCGAGCTGTCGCCGGCCGAGTTGCGCGTGGCCGACCTGGTGCTGGCCCAGCCGCGCTCGGTGCTGAACGACCCCATCGCCGAGATCGCCCGCGCCGCTGGCGTCAGCCAGCCCACGGTCATCCGCTTCTGCCGGTCGCTGGGCTGCGAGGGCCTGTCGGACTTCAAGCTGCGCCTGGCCTCGGGCCTGACCGGCACGGTGCCCGTGACCCACACGCAGGTCAACACCAACGACTCCATGCTGGAGCTGGGCGCCAAGGTGCTGGGCAACACCGCCAGCGCCATCCTGCAGGTGCGCAGCCACCTGAACCGCGACACCATAGACCGCGCCATCGAGCTGCTGCTGTCGGCCCACCGCATCGAGTTCTTCGCGCTGGGCCAGTACGGCGTCGTCGCCCAGGACGCGCAGTTCAAGTTCCTGCGCTTCGGCATGCCCTGCGGCGCCTACACCGACCCGCGCCTGCAGCTGCTGGCCGCCGACGTGCTGCGCGAGGGCGACGTGGCGGTCGTCATCAGCAGCGGCGGCCGGCTGCCCGAGCTGCTGTCGGTGGTCGAGAAGGCCCAGGAGCGCGGCGCGCGGGTGGTGGCCATCACGGCCAGCCAGAGCCCGCTGGCCAAGAAGGCCGACCTGGCGCTGATCGTGGACCATGTGGAGGATGTCGCCACCCACCTGCCCATGGTCAGCCGCATCCTGCACCTGCTGGTCATCGACATCCTGGCCGTGGGCGTGGCCATGCGCCGCGACCCCGGCAGCATCGCCGGGCTGGGCGGCAGCGCCGAGGACGACCCCACGAAACCGGCGCCCGGCGTCAGCTGGGCTTCGCCGCTGGCGCGACTGACGTCGCACAGTCGCTAGGGCCTGCTCACCTAGTGTTCACAGGCCCTAGTCGGCGCAAGCGGCCCGCCAGGCCGCGGCGCAGGATTGATTTAC
>JAACZV010000008.1 GCA_009996515.1 Comamonadaceae bacterium | reverse complement strand
CGCGGCACGGTGCCAGCCGACGGCCCGGGCCGCCGCGCCGCGTTTGCCGCCGTCGTCGCCGGCTTCTGGGCGCTGGTCGTCGTCGGCTTCTGGCTTGCCAACCGGACGCAGCCCGCCGACGCCGTGCCGCCCAGCGCCACGACGGCCCCGGCACCTGCTCCGGCAGTGCAACAGGCCACCGAGCCCGACCGGCCACGGTCGCCGCGCGGCGCCGAGGCCACGGCCAGGCCGGCCCAGGCGCCAAAGGCCCGGCCGGCGCTCGAGCAGGCGCCGCAGCCGCCGGCGTCGACCGCCACGGGCGCCAAGCCCGATGCGGCCGAGTTGCCCGCCGACAGCGGCCTGTCCGTCGAAGAGCTGCGCAAGCTCAAGAGCAGCCTCTGAGCCGCCCCACTCCCCACGCTCCAAAAAACCATGTCCACGCCCTCCCGCCGTCACTTCGCAGGCACCGCCTGCGCCCTCGTCCTGGCCGCCATCGCCGCGGCGCCGCTGTCCGCCGCCGTCGCCGCGGAGCCGCCCCAGCGCCCCGAACGCCTGTCGCTGTTCGGCGCCGACCTGGCCGAGGCCGGTGTCGCCAAGTTCCAGGAGTCGGCCCGCGCCGCGGGCGCCCGCAGCCAGGGGCGCAGCGGCGCCACCGAGCGCTTCGCGGTGCAGGAGCTGAACATGCCGGCCATCAAGTCGCTGACGGTCACCTATGTCGGCGACCGGGTCATGGCCGCGCAGTACGAGGTGGACCGCAGCCACGAGGAACTGCGCAAGATGCTGGTCTCCAAGTACGGCCGGCCGGAGGGATCGGGCCGCTCGGACTTCCTGGCCCAGTACGTCAGCGACGGCACCTACACCTGGCGTTTCCAGTCCCACATGCAGCTGGTCATGAAGATCCCCTTCATCGGCCAGGCGACGCTGACCTATGTGAACAGCAGCCTGCTGGCGGCCGTCGAGTCGGAGGTGAAGAGCCGCGCCGACCGCGATGCGGCCGAGAAGGCCAAGACCAAGACCCACGTCTTCTGAGCGCCGCGGGCGCCCGCGCTCAGCCGGCCGAGGCCGCCACGGGCCTGCGCCGCTGCTCGTAGTCGCTCAGCCAGCCCATGAACTCGGCGGCCGGCATGGGCCTGGCCATGAAGTAGCCCTGCGCGTAATCGCAGCCCAGCCGCTGCAGCTGCGCCCAGTGCTCGGCCGTCTCCACGCCCTCGGCGACGATGCGGCGCCCGAGGTCGTGCACCAGGTCTATGGTGGAGCGCACGATGGCGGCCGAGTCCTTGCTGACCAGCATGTCGCGGACGAAGGACTGGTCGATCTTGATGTAGTCGACCGGCAGGCGCTGCAGATAGCTCAGCGACGAATAGCCGGTGCCGAAATCGTCGACGTACAGCGGGATGCCCATCTCCCGCAGATGGCGCAGCACGTACAGCGCATGCTCGGCATCGTCCATCACGGCGCTTTCCGTGATCTCCAGCTCCAGCGCGCCCTGCGGCGCGCCGGATTCGGCCAGCATGCGCCGGATCTGCTCCGGCAGCTCCGCATCCCGCAGATTGCGGGCCGAGAGGTTGACCGCGATCGGCAGCGCGCCGCCCTCGCCCACCCAGGCGCGGTGCTGCCGCAGCGCGGCCTTGAGCATCCACTCCGTCAGCGGCCGGATCAGGCCCGTGTGCTCGGCCAGCTCGATGAACTCGTGCGGCGAGACCATGCCGCGCACGGGATGCTGCCAGCGCACCAGCGCCTCGGCGCCGCAGACGCGGCCGCTGGCCAGCTCGACCTTGGGCTGCAGGTACAGGCGCAACTGGTCGCCTTCGATGGCGCGCCGCAGCTCCGACGCCATGCTGAGCCGGCCGGGCTGGTCGCCGCCCTTGACCGGGTCGAAGATGGCCTGGCGCAGGCCGCGCTGCCGCGCCTGCTGGACCGCGGTGTCCATGCGGCGGAAGAAGTCGTGCGGCGTGGCGCCGTGCTCGGGGAACAGGGCCACGCCGGTCTTGGACGAGACGTCCAGCGGAATGTCGGCGACCTGGAAGGGCTCGGACAGCACGCCGGCCACGCGACGTGCGAACGCGGTCGCCGCCTCGCGGTCGCAGGGGTTGATCAGGATCGCGAACTCGTCGCCGCGCAGCCGCGCCACCAGCGCCGACGCCGGCGCGACGGCGCGCAGCCGGGCGCCGAAGTCGCGCAGCATCTGGTCGCCCTGGCTGAAGCCCAGCGCGTCATTGACCTCGCGCAGCCGGTCGATGTTGATCTGCAGCGCGGCGAAGGGCTGCCGGGTCCGTTCGCCCTGCTCGATAGCCACCCGCAGCGCGTCGGCGAACTGGGCCTCGTTGGGCAGGCCCGTCAGCGCATCGAAATAGCTGAGGCGGGACAGGGCCTGCCGGTCCTGCTCCTGCTGGGCCAGCGACCTCAGGTTGGCGATGCCGAAGGCCAGGTCGTCGGCCGACTCGGTCAGCAGCGTCACCTCGTCGGCATCGAACGCCTCCGGCTCGACGTCGTAGATGGCCAGCGCGCCGATGATGCGGCCGTTGACCCGCAGCGGGCAGGCCAGCGTGGAACGCAGCCCGGCCAGGTGGCGCCGCCAGGCCAGGTACCTGGGGTTGGAGTCCATGTCGCCGACCACCGTGATCTGCTCGCTGCGTGTCGCATGCGCCACCGCGCCGCCGCTGAATTCACCATCGCGCCAGCTGACCCGCAGCAGCCGCAGCGCCGCGAGGCCGCCCGGGTAGCCGCGCTCGGCCACCGGCAGCAGCGTGCCGAACTCGTCGTCCTGGCACAGCCAGACGATGGCCGCGCCATAGCCGCTGGTGGACACGATGGCCTCGCACATGCCGTCCAGCAGCTCGGCCTCGGTGGTGGCGCGCAGCATGGTCCGGTTGCCGGCGCTGAGCGTCTGCAAGGCCCGGGTCGTGCGCTCCAGCTCATGCACGCGCTGCGCCAGCTCGCCGTTCAGCGCCTGGATGCGCGCCTCGGCGCGCTTGCGCTCCGTGATGTCCGAGCCCAGCACGTAGTAGCCGACGACGCCACCCTCGGCATCGCGCTGGGGCACGTAGCTGATAACCTGCCAGACCTCCGGGAAGGGCTGCCAGTCGTAGGTCTGCGGCTCGCCCCGCAGCACCCGCTCGATCATGGGCGAGGCCTGGGCATAGCGTGTCTCGCCCAGCACCTCGCGGACGCTGCGGCCCAGCACGCTGCCGGCCCCGGGTGCGAAGCAGTCCTCGTACTGCTGGTTGACGTAGACATAGCGCTGCGACGCGTCCACGTAGGCGATCAGGGCCGGCACATGGCTGGTCACGCTGCGCAGATGCGCCTCGCTCTGGCGCAGCTGCTCGGTGCGCTCGTCCACCCGCGCCGCCAGCCACTTGTTCTGCGCCTCGATGTCAAGCTTGGCGCTGCGCTCCAGCGTCACGTCGCGGAACACCAGCACCATGCCGTAGATGCGGCCGTTCAGGCCGCGCTTGGGCGTCGCGGAGAACGCGACCTGGCAGGCGGCGCCGTCGCGCGCCCGCAGCTCGCCCTCGCCCTGCAGCGTCTCGCCGCTGGCCATGACGGTGGACAGCAGCTCTAGCCGCGGCACCGGCTCCGCCTCGAAGCGGGGGGCGAACACGCTGTCGACCTGCCGGCCTATGGCCTCGGCGGCGACCCAGCCGGTCAGGCGCTCCGCCGCCGGGTTGATGCGCGTGACGCGGCCGTCGACATCGGTGGTCATGACCCCGTCGGCGATGCAGCGCAGCGTGATGGCCAGCCTGGCTTCGCTGTCCTCGAGCTGGCGGCGGTTCGCCTCGATGCGCTGGACCTGCTTGCGGATCAGCCCATAGGTGGCCGCCAGCATGGCCAGCCACACGGCGACCGTGGACCCGCCCACCACGTTCAGCAGCCGCCCCTTCTGCTGGCCGTTGGAGATCAGCGCCTCGAGGCGCTGGCGCTCGTCTTCCTCCATCGCGTCCAGCAGGCGATGGGTGAGCTGGCGCGTCTCCTGCAACGGGGCCGTGGCGACATAGGCATCGGCCGCCTCGCGGCCAACCGAGCGACGCAGCGACTCGACCTGGCGGGACATGGCCAGCCGCTGCGCCAGCACCTCGCTCAGCGCCCGCCAGCGCTCCTGCTGGGCCGGGTTGTCCGCGGTCCATTGCCCGATCTGGTCTAGGGTGTGATCACGTTTGGCGACGGCGACGTCGCGCGCCTGCAGATGCGCGGAATCGCCCGTGATGCGAAAGCTCTGCGTGCTCAGCTCGATCTGCAGCGTGGCCGCACGGACATAGGCCACGCCATGCAGCAGCTTCTGCGTGCGCATGACCATCTGGGCGGCCTCGGCGGCCTGGTCGGCGACATGCCAGACCACGAAGGACAGCCCGGCCACCATCGCGATGGCGAGGGCGAACCCGAAACGAACCTGGTTCTCGAACTTCGTGCTCAGTCGCACAGGCGCTCCTCCCCAGCGAAGCCGGTGCGGCCCCATCCGTAACGCCATTATTCGCCTCATGCGTCATGACGCTCAACTACGCAGACAGCCTCCCGTTTGACAAACGTGAAGGACGCCCTCCTGCAGACGGCCGGGACCGGCCGCCCGACTGCGGGCAACCCGGTGCCGGATGGTGCGCCCGCCTGACGACAATGGGCGCATGCGCTTCACGAGCTCTGCCCAGCCGAGCCCGCCCCGCCGGGGCTGGCGGCCTGCGCACGAGCACCGCGCAGCCATGGCGGGGCCGGCTTGAGCCGCGGGTCCACGGCCCCCCGCCTCGCGCCGGCGGCCCAGGCCTGGCCACCGGGCCGGCGCCACGGGCCGCTGCGGGCGCTGCTGATCTCCCTGCTGGTCCATGCGCTGCTGCTCAGCCTGAGCCTGGGCGGCGCAGGCCTGGGCCTGCCGGGCCTGACCCTGCCCTGGCAGGCCCGGCGGGCCGAAGTGCCCGATCTGCGCGTGGTGCTGGTGACGCCGCCGGCCCCGCCCGAGGCGGCGCCGCCGGCCGAGGACCCGGCGGCGGCCGGGCAGGCCCTGCCGGCGCCGCAAACCGAAGTCCCGGAGGCCGCCGCCGTGCCGGCCGCCCCGGCGGCCCCCGCCGTCATCGCCGTCGACCGGCCCCGCGAGACGACCTGGAGCGTGCCGCCCGCGCCGCCCGCCTCCGCCCCCGTCATCGCCGCCTTCGGCGCGGCCTCCGGCCCGCTGGGCGAGGTGACGCGGCTGCGCGAGTCCGGCGATGCCACCCGGGCCGCCCTGGAGCGCGAGACCCGCGAGCGCGCCGCCGAACTGGCCCTGCTCGACCGCGCCAGGCGCGAGGCGCAGCAGCAGGCCCAGCAGCAGAACGAGCGCATGGCGGCCGCCCAGGCCGAGGCGGAGCGCCAGGAGGCCGCCAAGCAGGAGGCCGCCCGCCAGGAAGCGGCGCGGGCCGAGGCCGCCAGGCTGGATGCCGAACGCCAGGAGGCGCAGCGCCAGGCCATGGCAAGACAGGAGGCGGCCCGCGCCGAGGCGGCGCGGCTGGAGGCCGAACGGCAGCAGGCCGCACGCCGCGCCGCCGCCCAGCAGGAAGCGGCGCGCCAGGAGGCCGCCCAGGCCGAGGCCGCGCGCGCCGAAGCGGCCCGGCAGGAAGCCGCCCGCCAGGAAGCGGCGCGGGCCGAAGCCGCGCGTCAGGCCGTGGCGCGCCAGGAGGCTGTGCGGCAGGAGTCGGCCCGCCAGGAAGCGTTGCGCCAGGAGGCCGCCCGCGCCGAGGCCGCCCGACTGGCCGACGCCAAGGCTGCCGAGGCCTTGCGCGAGGCCAGGCTGCGCGCCATCGGCCAGCAGCTCAACGAGGAGGCCGCCAGGCGCGATGCGGCGCGCCAGGCCCAGTCCCAGCTGCCCTCCTCCTGGAGCAGCGCCCGCCGCGGCCGCCTGTTCGGCCGCAGCGACGCGAATGTGGAGCTGGTGCTCTATGCCGAGGCCTGGGCGCGCAAGATCCAGCTCAACCCCACCTTCGAGCTGGTGCGCGAGGCCGTCCAGCAGCCCCATGTGGACCCGCTGGTGACGGTGGCGCTGCGCAGCGACGGCACCGTGGAGTCGGTCAGCTTCTTCCGCTCCAGCGGCGTGCCGGCTCTGGACGACGCCATCCGCCGCGTCGTCGAGAGCCAGGCCAACTACCCGCCCTTCCCGCCGGCGCTGGCGCGCGAGTACGACGTCATCGAGATCCGCCGCACCTGGCACTTCGACACGGCGATCCGGCTGTACTGAGGCGGCCGGCTACGGCGCCGCGCGGCATCTGCCGTAGGCGTCCTTGTAGGGCCTGCCGAAGCAGTTCGACAGCCCGGTGAGGACGTCCAGATTGGTCCGGTTCTCGGGATGCTTCTCGGCCGCGATCCGGTGGGCCTCGTAGTGGACGTCGAAGGCGGCCCGGTCCTGGCGCAGGAAGGCCACGGTGGCCAGGGCGTAGGTGTTCCAGCTGAAGGTCGGATGCCGCGCCTCGTCGGGCTCCAGCGACTTGAGCGCCTCCTCGGCGGCGCGTGCGTTGTCCCCCGACATCGCCAGCGTCTGCGCCAGATGCCAGCGCACGCCGCGCAACTCCGCCTCCTGCTTCCTGACGTAGCGGCCCAGCAGCTGGGAGGCCTCCGCGAAGCAGTTGCCCAGCTTGCGCCAGCCCGCCTCCGACTGGTCGAACTCCCAGTAGGGCAGCTTGATCGCGGCCGGTGCGACCTCTTTGTATTTCGCCTCGCAGGCCGTGGGCTCGGCGGCGCCCGCCGCGGCGGCCAGGCACAGCCCGCCCGCGAGCGCGAGCAGGAATCCGGTGGGTGAAGACGATGTCATGCCAAGCTCTTGAGGTGGATGCGCGGCGGCCCGCCCGCGCCGGGGTTGTCGATGGGGTCAAACAGGGGCCGGAACTGCATCTCAGCCGGAGTGCAGCAGTGTCAGCCGGCCGCTGGCGGCCCAGTCGGCCAGCGGCCCGCGCGCGTCCTGGCGCAGCTGGGTCTCGCTGGCGGCGCTGGCATCCAGCAGGCCCACCCAGGCGTCGCGGCCGCTCTTCTTGGCCTGGTAGAGGGCCGTGTCGGCCAGGTCCACGGCGGCGCGCCAGTCCAGCGCGCGCGGCAGCGCCGCGCACAGCGGGAAGGCGATGAAGCCGACCGAGCAGGTCAGCGACAGCCGCACGCCGCCGCCCAGGTCGAAGGGCTGGCCGGCGATGACCTGGCGGGCGCGCTCGGCCAGCTCGGCCGCGCGGCTGCGCGAGGTCTCGCGGGCGACCACCAGGAACTCCTCGCCGCCCCAGCGCACCAGATGGTCGGAGGCGCGGAACACCTGGCCCAGCCGGCCGCGCATCTGCATCAGCACGGCGTCGCCGGCCATATGGCCCCATTCGTCGTTGATGCGCTTGAAGTGGTCCACGTCGATGAGGAAGAACAGCATCTCGCGGCTGCGCTCCACCGGCGCGGTGCCCGGTCCATGGCCATAGAGCTCGCCGCCCTCGTGGCGGCGCACGGCCAGCGCGACGTCGCCGGGCAGCTGCTGCTCGAGGAAGCGGCGGTTGCGCAGGCCGGTCAGCGGGTCGGTGAGGCTGGCCTCCTCCAGCTCGGCCGACTTGGCGGCCAGCGCCGCCGTGGCCTCGGCCACGCGCGCCTCCAGCTCGCGCTGGCGCGCCAGCAGCAGCCGCGTGCGCAGCCGGAACGCGGCCAGCAGCAGGCCGGCAGCGGCCAGGCCGGCCAGCGCCTGCAGCCAGCGCGCCTGCCACCAGGCCGCCTGCACCTGCACCTCCAGGCGCAGCTCGTGCGGGCTCCAGTCGCCCTGGCGGTTGCTGCCCTGCACGCGCATCAGGTAGCGGCCCGGCTCGAGGTTGGTGTAGGCCGCGCGGCGGGCCGTGGCGCCGGCCTCCAGCCAGTCGGCGTCCAGGCCCTCGAGGCGATAGCGGTAGTGCAGGCTGGCCGGGCGGCTGTAGTCCAGCGCCGCGAAGCCCAGGCTGAAGCCGCGGCCATCGGGCGGCAGCACCAGCGGCTGGCCGGCGGCCGGCAGCGGCAGGTTGACGCCGGCCAGGCGCAGCTCGGTCGCGACGACCGGGGGCTGGTAGGTCCAGGGCACGAAGCGCTCGGGCTGCAGCACCAGCAGGCCGCGTGCGCCGCCGAACAGGAAGCGTCCGTCGGCCAGCCGCGTGTAGGCGCGGAACCAGGCGGTGCCGATGTCGGCGCCGTCGACGGCCCCCAGCTCCAGGCGCTGGCCGCTGCGCGGGTCGAAATAGCCGCGGTGGGTCCAGATGCGGCCCTGCGCGTCGGCCAGCAGGTTGGCGCCGAAGGCGCCGATGACATCGGCGCCGGACGCGGCCGGGAAATGCTCGAAGCGCAGCCCCTGCGCGCCGTCCGCCGTGCCGCGGTGCAGGCCGGCGCTGGTGTCCGCCCAGAGCGCGCCCTGGCCGTCCACGGCCAGGCCCACGACGGTGCGGCCGACCAGGCCCGGCGTGGCCGGCGCCTCGGCCAGCGGCTGCGCGTCGCCGGGCCTGGCGATGCGCAGCAGGCCGGATGCGCCGCCCACCCACAGGCTGCCGTCGGGCATCTCCTGCAAGGCATTGACCTCGCCGCTGCTGCGCGGGCCGCCGGCCAGCATGACCGGCAGCAGCTCGGCGCCACCGGGCGGCAGCCGCCACAGGCCGTCGGTGGTGGCCAGCCAGAGCTGGCCGTCGCGCGCGCTGTGCAGGCGCCGCACGGTGACGCGGCCGGTGGCCAGCGTCTGCCGCCAGCGGCCCTGCGTGTCGAAGCGCATCAGCTCGGACTCGGTGGCCAGCCAGACGCCGTCGCGCGTCTGCGCCATCGCGCCGATGCGGCCCAGCGTGGCCTGCCGGCCGGCCGCCGTGAGGATCTCGCCGACGGGCCGCAGCGCCGCGTCCAGCATGACCACGCCGCAGGACTGGGTGCCCAGCCAGACGCGGCCGTCGTCCAGCTGCAGCACGCTGCGCACGTCCAGGTCGCCGAAGCGCCGCCAGCGTTCGCCCTCGTTCTGCACCAGGGCCAGGCCGGCCAGCGGCGGCACATGGCGCATCAGCCCGGAGCGGTAGCTGCCCGCCCAGACCGTGCCCGAGGGGTCGCGCAGCAGTGCGCGTACCTCGCTGCGCGGCACCGGCGCGGGGCTGCTGCCCTCGGGCGGCAGGCGCTCGAGCAGCGCGCCGTCGCTGGCGCGGCGGCGCTCCATGCCGTTGCGCCCGCCCAGCCAGAGCTCGTCGTCGCCGGCCTGCACCATGGACAGCACCGGCCAGGCGCCGTCGCTGGCGCCGGCGCGCTCGGCGAAGGGCAGCGCACGGCCGTCCTCGGCCGCCAGCATGCGCAGCTCGCCCTGGCTGGTGCCGACCAGCACGCGGCCGTCGCGCGTCTCGGCCAGCAGCGTGATCTGCGGCTTCGTCAGGCCCAGCTCGACGGGCTGGATGCGCTCGCTGCCGGCGGGCTTGCGTGCCAGGCCTTGCGAGGTGCCTATCCACAGCGTGCCGCGGCGGTCGCGCAGCAGCGCGGCGATGCGCTCGTCGGGCAGGCCCGAAGCGGCGCCGCGCAGATGGCTGAAGCCGCGCTGCTGCGGGTCCAGCCGCGAGAGGCCGCCCTGGGTGCCCACCCACAGGCTGCCGTCGGGCTCCAGCGCCAGCGCGCGCACGGCGTTGGAGGCCGGTGCCTGCGCATCCAGCGGCGCGCCCTCGGCACGGGCCCAGCGCTGCCACTGGCCGGTGGCGGTGTCCAGCCGCGCCAGGCCGCTGTTGCCGGCGGCCACCCAGAGGCCGCCGCGCGGGTCGGCCAGCAGGCTGCGCACGAACTGGTCCACCGCGGCACCGTCGGCCGGGTCGCGCAGCGGATGGCGGCGAAAGCGATAGCCGTCGAAGCGCTGCAGCCCGTCGGGCATGCCCACCCACAGAAAGCCCTGCGCGTCCATGGCCAGCGCCGACACGGCGCGGTCGCGCAGCGAATCGGCCTCGCCCACCGGCTCGAAGCGCGGCGTGACGGCCAGCGCCGGGACGGCCAGGCAGGCGGCCATCCACAGCGCGGCATAACCCTTCGTTGACAGGCCCCTCATGCCGTGCATTCTCGGCGACGCCGCCGGCACGGGGCTACTGCGCCAGCGGGCGAGTGATGGCGTCGATGCGCTCCAGCACCTCCGGCGTGAGCTTGGGCGTCACGGCCAGCGCACCGAGGTTGTCGCGCAGCTGCTCGATGCGGCTGGCCCCCAGGATGACCGTGGACACGCGCGGGTTGCGGTTGATCCACGCGATGGCCAGCTGGGCCGTGTTGCAGCCCAGCTCGGCGGCGATGCCGGCCAGCTGGCCCACCGCGTCGTTCTTGGCCTTGTCCTGCAGCTGCTCGCGCATCCAGGCCATGTTGTCCAGCGCGCCACGGCTGCCGGCGGGGATGCCGCCGCGGTATTTGCCGGTCAGCAGGCCCGAGGCCAGCGGGCTCCACGTCGTCAGGCCCAGGCCGATGTCCTCGTACAGCCGCGCGTAGTCCTGCTCGACGCGGCGGCGGTGGAACAGGTGGTATTGCGGCTGCTCGACGACCGGCTTGTGCAGGTGGTGGCGCTCGGCGATCTCCCAGGCGGCGCGGATGTCGCCGGCGCTCCATTCGCTGGTGCCCCAGTACAGCGCCTTGCCCTGGCGGATGATGTCGCTCATCGCCCACACGGTCTCCTCGATGGGGGTGTTCGGGTCGGGGCGGTGGCAGTAGATCAGGTCCAGGTGCTCCAGCTGCAGGCGCTTGAGCGAGCCGTCGACGGCCTGCATCAGGTATTTGCGGTTCAGCGTGTCCTTGCGGTTGGCCGTCGTCACGCCGTCGCGCTGCAGCCCCCAGAAGAACTTGCTGGAGACGATGTAGTCCAGCCGGTTCCAGCCCAGCGCCTTGAAGGCCTGGCCCATCACCACCTCGCTCTCGCCCTGGGCATAGACCTCGGCGTTGTCGAAGAAGTTGACGCCGGCATCGAAGGCCTCGGCCAGCATCTCGGTGGCGGCCTTGGTGTCGACCTGGTTGTGGTACGTGACCCAGGAGCCGAGGGAGAGTTCGGAAACCTGGAGGCCGGCGCGGCCGAGGCGGCGGTATTGCATGGGGAGTCCTGTCTGTCGCGGTTGCGGGGAAGACCGCAGCTTAAGCGCCCGGGCGGCCCGTTTCAGCGCCGCGGCGCGTGCGGGTATCGTTGCGCCCATGAAGCTCGCCGTCATTGGCGCCGGCCCCGCGGGCCTGGCCCTGGCCCTGCTCGCCGCCCAGCGGCTGGCGGGGGCCGAAATCCATCTGTTCGACACCCGGCCGCTGGAGCGCGACATCCGTGGCGACGCGCGCACGCTGGCCCTGAACCTGGGCAGCATCCGGCTGCTGCAACGCCTGCAGGCCTGGGTGCCGGACGGCGCCCAGGCCATCCAGGCCGTGCACGTCAGCCAGGCGCCGCCGGCGCCGGTGTCCGGCGCGGTGCGCTTCAGCGCCGCCGAGCAAGGCCTGCCCCAGCTGGGCGCCGTGCTGCCCTATGGCGCCCTCGTCGCGCCGCTGCAGCAGCGCTGGCTGGCGCTGGCCGCGGAGCAGCACACGCGCCTGTTCACGCGCTTCGCGACGGCCGTGCATGCGATCCGCTCACAGGCCGGCGGCGTGGAGCTGGACTGCGGCGAGGGCCCGGTCGTGGACCATTTCGACCTCGCCGTCGTCGCCGAGGGCGGCGTGTTCGCCGAGCAGCAGCGCAAGTCCATCCGCAGCGACTACCACCAGAACGCCTGGGTGGGCACGGTGCGCCTGGCCGCGCCGGGCCTGCAAGGCCTGGCCATCGAGCGCTTCACGCGCAACGGCCCGCTGGCCCTGCTGCCGCTGCCCGACGACGCCCAGGGCGCGCGCGCGGCGCTGGTCTGGTGCCTGCCGCAGGCCGAGGACGACATCGCGACGCTGAACGACGCCCAGCGCCTGACCGTCATCCAGCAGCAGCTGCCCGCCGAGGCCGGCCGGCTGACCGGCATCTCGGCGCTGAAATGCTTCCCGCTGGGCCTGAACGCCGAGACCCGGCTGCTGCAGGGCCGCGCGCTGCGCATCGGCAACGCGGCGCAGACGCTGCATCCGGTGGCCGGCCAGGGGCTGAACCTGGGCCTGCGCGACGCACAGTCGCTGGTGGACGCGCTGCGCGAGTGGTCGGAGACGGCCGCCGCGACGGGCCAGGCCCTGGACGCCGCGCTGGCCCGCGTCGAGTGGCAGCGCGCGCCCGACCGCTGGCCCATGATCGCCGCCACCGACTTCCTGGCCCGCAGCTTCGCCTGGCGGCTGCCGGGCCTGCCGGCGCTGCGCGGCCTGGCGCTGGCCGGGCTGGAGCTGGCCACGCCGCTGAAGCGCGCGCTGGCCCAGCGCATGATGTTCGGGGGCTGAATGGAGATCCGGCCCATCCACGACGACGAGGTCGAGGCGGCGCGCCGGCTGCTGCTGGACAACGACTGGGGCCCGCGCGTGCAGGACGCGGCCGTGTTCCGCGAGCTGCTGGCCCGCTCGCAGGTCGCGCTGGTGGCCGTGCAGGACGGCCGGGTCGTCGGCTTCCTGCGCGCCCTCAGCGACGGCCTCTTCAACGGCTATATCTCCATGGTGGTGGTCGCCGCCTCGCACCGCGGCCGCGGCATCGGCACGCGGCTGGTGCGGGCGGCCATGGGCAGCGACGAGCGCATGACCTGGGTGCTGCGCGCCGGGCGCGACGGCGTGTCGGCGTTTTATGAGACCCTGGGGTTCCGCCGCTCCGAGGTCGCGATGGAGCGCCCCGGCCAGCGGCGCTGATCTGGAGAACCACTTGCATCCCGCCCTCGCCCTCGCGGCCCTGTTGCTGCTGTCCGCCGCCCGGCCGGCCGCGGCCCAGCTCATCCCGCCGGCCCGGCCCATTGCCGGCGCGACGCAGGAGGAATGGTCCAAGCGCTGGTGGCGCTGGGCGCTGTCCTTCGAGGACGAGGACAGTCCCGTCGCCGACCCGGACGGCCGGCTGTGCGCCAGCGGCCAGTCGGGGCCGGTCTGGTTCCTGGCCGGCAGCTACGACACGCGGCGCACGGTGCGCAGCTGCCGCCTGCCGGCCGGCAAGACGCTGTTCTTCCCGCTCATCAACACGCTGGCCATCCCGCCCGACGACGAGCGCGAGGCCTGCGCGTCGCTGATGCTGCGCGCCGAGGCGCAGACCGAGGCGCCGGCGGCCCTGGTGCTGGAGTTCAACGGCCGCCGTTTCAGCGGGCTGGACGCCCACCGCCAGGCCACGCACGGCTGCTTCCTCGTCGCGCCGGACGACGACGCGCCCGCCGCCGGCAACGGCTATTACGTGGCGCTGGGGCCGCTCAAGCGCGGCCGCTACACGCTGAACTTCGGCGGCATCCTGCCGGGCCTGTCCCAGGCCGTCACCTACACGCTGGACGTGCGCTGAGCCGCGCCCCCTAGACTGCCCCCCATGACGCCCGCGCCCATCCCCGCCAACGACGCCGAGCGGCTGCGCGCGCTGCACGCGCTGCTGATCCTGGACACGCCGCCCGAGCAGCGCTTCGACCGCATCGTCGAGTTCGCCGCCGACGAGTTCGACATGCCCATCGCGCTGATCAGCCTCGTCGACGAGCAGCGCCAGTGGTTCAAAGCCCGCGTGGGCCTGCCGGCCTGCGAGACCCCGCGCGACGTCTCCTTCTGCGGCCATGCGATCTGGCACCGCGAGCTGTTCGAGGTGGGGGATGCGACGCTGGACCCGCGCTTCGCCGACAACCCGCTGGTCACCGGCCCGCCCTTCATCCGCTTCTACATCGGCGCGCCGCTGACCCTGCCCGGTGGCGCGACGGTGGGCACGCTGTGCCTCATCGACACCCGGCCACGCCAGTTCGAGATGCTGGACCGCCGCATCCTGGCCGCGCTGCGCGACCTGGTGGTCGCCGAACTGCTGGGCGTGGGAGAGGGGCCCCGGTGAACGCCGCCCTGCCCGCACGCCGGATGCTGATCGTGGAACCGCATTTCGTGCTCAGGCGCACGGTGGCGGTGCTGGCACGCGACCTGGGGCTGGTCACGGTGCAGGAGGCCTCCAGCCACGCCGCGGCCGAGAAGCTGCTGCAGGAGAGCCGCTTCGACGCCATGCTGATCGCCCTCGACGAGCGGGGCGAGGCGCTGGAACTGCTGCGCCAGCTGCGCGCCGGCAGCACGGTGCAGGTGACCGACCTGCCGGTGGCGGCCACGGCGACGCTGTGCGACGTCGAGCTGGCACTGCGGCTCAAGCAGCTGGACGTCAGCCGGCTGCTGATCAAGCCCTTCAAGGTGCGCGACATGCTGGGCGCCATCACGGCCCTGGCCACGCCCGGCTGAGCGCCGAATTGGCCCCCGCCGCACCCGCTTTTGCGGCCACCGCCGCCGCGCCGCCGGCCTAGCATGGGGTCACCCATGCCTCGCCCTCACCTGCTCACCGCCGCGCTGCTGGCCCTGCTGCTGGCCGGCTGCGGCACGCCCAGCCGGCCGCTGCCCATGGTGGTGGACCCCGGGGACGCGCTGCAGATCCGCGGCTGGGTGCCGGACGCGCTGAAGGCCCAGGTGGACGTGGCCCCCGTGCAGGGCGGCCAGCCCACCGGCCGCTGGTGGGGCTCCAAGGTCGGCGCCGTGGCGCTGCAGCAGGCGCTGGAAGACTCCCTGCACGCCGTCGGCATGAAGCCGGCCGCGCCGCTGCCGGCGCCGCGCTTCGAGCTGCAGGCCGAGCTGCTGCAGCTGGACCAGCCGCTGCTGCCGGCCGTCGGCGTCAGCGTGGCCGTGGCGGTGCGCTACACGCTGCTCGACAAGGCCAGCGGCCGCACGCTCTACCAGCGCCGCATCGCCAACCAGGACGAGGCCCGCTTCACCGAGGCCATGTTGTCGCCCAGCGAGCGGCTGCGCATCGCCAACGAGCGCGCGCTGCGCGCCAACATCGAGCAGCTGCTGCGCGACCTCGTCACGCTGCGGCCCTGATCTCGTGCTGGCGGCGCCCGGCCGCCCACCACAGCAGCAGCGCGAACGCGAAGCCGGCCACGCTGGCCAGGCCGAAGAACCCCATCATGGCGTCATAGCCGGCCGGGTTGGCGGCGCTCGCGCCGGCGCGGTCGTTGAGCCAGCCGGCCACCAGGTTGGCGCCGCTGATGCCAGCGTTCTGCACCACCCACATCAGGCCTATGGCCGTGCCGAAGCGGTTGGGCGCCACCAGCTTGCTGGTCAGCGGCCACATGACGGCAGGCACCAGCGAGTAGCTGACACCGATCAGCGCCGTCGGCAGCCACAGGCTCCAGTCGGTCAGCGCCAGCACGGCCAGCGCCACCGGCAGCAGCAGCGCGCCGAAGGCGAGGAAGGGCGCGTAGCGGCGCAGCCGGTCGCACATCCAGCCGAAGGCCGGCGTCGCGAACACGGCGGCGAGGAAGACATAGCTGTTCATCTCGCCGGCCTGGGCCAGGTCCAGCCCGTGCACATGCTGGAAATACTTGATCGAGAAGGTGCTGCGAAAGGCCAGGATGACCGAGTACCACAGCACGCACAGCGCCAGCAGATACCAGTAGGCGCGGCCGAAATGCAGCAGGTCGCGCCAGGCGAACTTCTCGGCCGTCGCCCGGCCCGTGGGCAGCAGGCCGGCGCGGCGCGGGCCGCGGTCCACCCACCAGTAGGCGCAGGCCGCCGCGAACGAGGTCGCCGCGATGGCCGCGGCGATCAGCAGCGGCGGCTGCCAGCCCTGGGCATAGGCGGCGCCGAACCAGGTGGGCGACATGTCGGCGCCGTAGGAGCCCAGCCGGCCGACGGCCAGCGTCAGGCCCATCACCAGGGCCAGGCTGCGACCGCCGAAGTAGTCCGCCACGGCCGCCAGCGTCGCGATGTTGAAGGTCTCGGCGCCGATGCCGTACAACAGCCGGCCCGCGGCCATGCCGGTGAAATCGGGGCTGAAGGCGGTCAGCAGCGCGCCGGCCAGGCAGATGCCGGCCGTCACCAGCGTCATGCGCGCGGCGCCGAAGCGGTCCACCAGCACGCCGCCGACGAGGATGAGCACGACGTTGGGCAGGCTGTAGATGGCGTTCAGCAGGCCCACCTGGGTGTCCGTGAAGCCGCGCTGGCGCTGCAGCAGGTCGGCCACCGGGCCGATGGAGTCGTAGACGTAGAAGTTGCCGTACAGCGAGATCGCCACCAGCACGCCCACCAGCCAGGCCGTGGACGTGCCCACCGTCTTGTCAGTCATGGAGAAGTCTTTCGGGGAACAAGGGGGCGGCGGGCTCAGAGCCGGCGGTGGGCCAGTGCGGGCAGCTGCTGGCGCACCTGGGCCAGGCGCGCCGGCTCCAGGTCGGCGACGACGACGCCCTCGCCCTCGGGCAGCACGGCCAGCACCTGGCCCCAGGGGTCGACGATCATGCTGTGGCCCCAGGTGCGGCGGCCGTTGGCATGCCGGCCGCCCTGGGCCGGCGCGACCACGTAGCACTGGTTCTCCACGGCGCGGGCGCGCAGCAGCAGCTCCCAGTGTGCCTGGCCGGTGGTGTAGGTGAAGGCCGCCGGCACGGCCAGCAGGTCGCAGGGGTTGTAGGCGCGGTAGAGCTCCGGGAAGCGCAGGTCGTAGCAGACCGATAGGCCCACCCGCAGCGCCTCGGCGTCGAAGGCGGTGGGCTGGCTGCCGGCCTCCAGCACGCGTGCCTCGTCGTAGGCCTCGCGGCCGTTGTCGAAGGCGAACAGGTGGATCTTGTCGTAGCGGGCCACGCAGTCGCCGCCGGGCGAGAACACCAGCGTCGTGTTGCGCACGCGCTGAGGCGTGGCCGACTTGAGGGGCAGCGTGCCGCCGATGATCCACAGGCCCAGCTCGCGCGCGGCCGTGGCCAGCATGGCCTGGATGGGGCCCTGGCCCTGCTCCTCGGCCAGCGCCAGCTTGTCGCTGTCCTGCATGCCCATCAGGCAGAAATACTCGGGCAGCGCCGCGAGCCGGGCGCCGCGGCGGGCGGCCTCCTCCAGCAGGCGGCGGGCGGCGGCGAGGTTGGCGGCCACGTCGGGGCCGGACACCATCTGGACGGCGGCGATCTTCATGCGGTCATGCTAGCCGCTACGGCGCCGGGCGGCGCCTACTGCGGCGGCGAGGCCGCGCTCGCCGGCTTGGCCGCCGGCCCCTCCACCTTCTCCACCTTGGGGTCGTCCCAGGTGCCGGTGATGTGGAACTCGCGCGTGTTGGCCGCCGCGACCGGGCGGCTGAGGATGAGCTGGGCCAGGAAGGCGCCCAGCGCGATGGCCGGGTTGATGGCCGCATAGGCCAGCGACGCGCCGCCGGCCGACACCTCGGGCACGACGACGACGCGCAGCTTCTGCGTCTCGGCCGCGAGGTCGGTGCTGCCGTCCACCAGCACGGTGGCCTGCAGGCCGCGGATGCGGATGTTGTCGCTGCGTGCGACGCCGGCGGCGATCTTCACGTCGCCGGTCACGCCGTCGAAGGTGAAGCCCTCGGCGAACACGTCGCGGAAGTCCAGCAGGAAGCGGCGCGGCAGCGACTGCAGGCTGAGCACGCCCAGCAGCCGGCCGACGCCGGGCTCGGCCTTCAGGAAGGTGCCGGTGTCGAGCTGCATGTTGAGCGCGCCGGCCATGCTGGCGTAGTGCGGCGCCAGCGGCGAGCCGTCCCAGCCGATCTGGCCGGCCAGCTGGCCCTTGCCGCCGCGCAGCACCTGCCCCTGGCCCAGGCGCTCCAGCAGCTTGCCGGCGTCGGCGATGTCCAGCTTCCAGTCCAGCTGCGTGCGGCGCCTGCCCCCGGCCTCGCCGCCCGCGATCGCGGTCCACAGGCCGCTGGCGTGCAGCGTGGCCTCGGGCGAGCGGATCTGCAGCTTCTCCAGCTTCCAGTCGCGCGCGGCGGCCGGCGCCTGGGCCAGCACCTCGAGCCGGCCCATGTGCTTGCCGCGCAGCTCGAAGTCGTCGACCTCGATGTCCAGCGACGGCAGCGGGCCGCTGCCCGTGTCGGCCTTGCCCGGGTCGATCAGCTCGCTGACCGAGTCGGCCTCCTGGCGCGGCAGCGACAGCCGCGCCAGCCGCGCCTGCACGGCGTCGATCTGGCCGCCGCGCACGCCCTTGAGCTCGAGGCGGCCGGCGATCTGCTCGGCGTCGACGTTGATGCGCCAGTTGGCGCCGTCGCGCGCCACCATGGCCGCCACGCGGCCCAGCTGGCGGCCGCCGACCTTGAGCGCCTGGCTGCGCAGCACGATCTGGCTGGGCAGCAGGCCGGCGTCGCTGCCGCCGTGGCCGCCCGTCAGCGCGCCCAGGCGCTGCTGCCAGGCGTCCAGGTCCAGCGCCGCGGCATTGAGCTGCAGCAGCACGCCGCTGGCCGGCAGCGCGGGCAACCGGTCCTGCACGGCCAGCGCGCCGCGCAGCACCTGCGCACCGCTGCCGGACACGTCGCGCTGCAGCTGGGCCTGCAGCAGCGGCTGCGGGCCGGTGCCCAGCTCCAGCCGGATCTCGTCACGGCCCGCCGCAGTGGGCGTCATCAGCAGGCGCAGCGGCAGCGGGGCGTCGGCCTCCTTGCGCGCCGGCGCGGGCAGGTCCAGCGCCAGGCCCTGCAGGCTGCTGCTGACGCTGAGTTCGCTCTGCCCGTTGGGCGCGATGGCGAGCTGGAAGCGGTAGCCGGCCTGGCCGCTGGCGGCCTGGGCCAGGCGGGCCACGGCGCCCAGCTCGGTGGCATGGCGCAGGCCGTCGGCGCTGGCCTGGCCCTGCACGGCGAAGCGCAGGCTGCCGCCCGGCTGCGTACCGCCCTCGATGCCGGCGTCGCCGCCCAGCAGCCGCGCCGTCACGCCGGCCAGCTGCAAGCCCTTGCGGTCGAAGTCGATGCGGCCGCGCACGCCGGCCAGCGCGGGCAGCTCGGGGCGCAGCTTCAGGTCCACGCCGCCCAGCTGCAGCTGGCCCTTCAGCGTCGTCTGGTTGGTGTCGTCCAGCGGGATGGCGATGCCCAGCCTGAGGCCCGCCGGCCCCTGGGCCGTGGCCGTGCTCAACGCATGGCCCAGCCATTCGTCCAGCGGCGAGCCGCGCACGAAGCGCAGCAGGTCGGCGCCGGCGCCCTTGCCCGTGCCGTCCAGCTGCAGCAGGCGGCCGTGGTGCAAGTCCTTGATGCCGCCATGCACGCCGCTCAGTTCATAGCCCAGCACCCGGGCGCGGCCGTCCTTGATGAACATGCCGGCGCGCTCGAAGACCAGCTCGGCGTCGACGCTCTCCATCGCCGGCCAGTCGGTGCCCACGTCGCTGGGCGGCACATAGGCCAGCGTGACGCCCTGGGCCTGGGTGGCGACGCGGAAGATGCCGCTGGACCTGGGCGCGTCGAAGGGGAAGTCCGCCAGCTCGCCCTTGAGCCTGACGCTGACGTTGCGGGCCTCGCCGCCGAGGATGGCGCGCGACACATAGCTGCGCGCGGCCGGCAGGCTCAGCGGGATGTAGCGGGCCACACGGGTGGCCTCGACCCGCTGCGCGCGGCCGCTGAGGTCCAGGAAGCCGGGCGTCGTGGCGCCGGCCGGGCGCCGCCAGGTCAGCTCGAAGTCGCCGCTCAGGTCGGGCGTCTGCAGCTGCAGCTCGCGCAGCCTCAGCTCGACGTCGCCGGGCGTCTTGGCGCCGGCCGGCGGCAGCCGCCAGATCATCTGCGTGGACAGCCGCGTGATGGGCAGGCGCGGGTCCTCGAACAGCCCGGGCAGCTCCACCTCGCCGTCGCGCATGGCGAGCCGGGCCGAGCCGCCGCGCTCGCTGGCGTCCAGCTCCAGGCTAGCACCGCGCAGGCCCGGCCGGCCCAGGTGGTCGGGCTGCGCGGCGGGCTTGGCCGCCACGCCCAGGCCATCGAGCTGGGCCTTGACGCGGTAGCTGCGCGGCGCGTCCAGCGTGCCCTGCCACTGGCCGGACAGCGCCGTCAGCACGCCACGCGGCTCCAGCTCGGCCAGCAGCTGGTGGGCGCGCTCGCCCAGCGGCAGGCGCTGCGCGATCTGTGCCATCAGCGCGAAATCCAGGCGCTGCGCATCGACCTCGCCGCCCTGCACCTCATCGCCCTTGCCCAGCTGCAGCGCCACGCCCCAGTCCGAGCGCGGCCAGGTCACGACGCTGCCCTCGTCGTCCCGGCTGACGAAGCCCAGCTGCTGCGCCCGCAGACTCAGGCCGCCCTTGGAGCGGGCCAGGTCCAGCCGGCCCTCGATGTGGTCCAGGTTCAGCTCGGGGGCGGACTCCAGCAGCTTCAGCCGCACGGAGCGCAGCGCCAGGTCCAGCGTGGCCGCCACCGGCTGGCCGTCCTTGATCTGGCCCCAGGCGCGCACGGCGCCGTCGCCCTCGCTGAGCTGGAAGGGCAGGTCCACGTGGCGGCGCAGCTGGCTGAGGTCGGCGCGCGGCAGCTCGGCATAGAGCTGGCCGCTCCAATGCTGGAACTCGGCCGGCCGCTTCAGCACGTTCTGCGTGAACTGGCCGCGCAGCGTGAAGCGCCGGCCCCAGTCGGCGGACGGCGTGGCGTCCAGGCGCAGCTGGTGGCGGCGCAAGCCGTTGCGCATGATGAAGTTCAGATCGGACAGCTCCAGCGGCGGCGCGCCGGCCCGCTTCTCGTCTATCCAGCGCACGCGCCCCGCCACGATGGCCAGCTCGGGCTGGCTGAACAGCCAGTCCAGCGCGGCCTCGGTGGCCGAGGCGTCGCTGCGCTCGGTGTCCGCCAGGTCCAGCCCGGCGACGAAGATGCGGCCCTGCGGGTCGCGGCGTATGAACAGCTCGGGCTTGTCGATCAGCAGCTGCGAGAAGCGCGGCTCCAGCACCAGCAGCGACTGCGCCGACAGCACGGCCGCGATGCGCGGCAGCCGCAGCGCCGGCCGGCCGGCGGCATCCAGCATCTGCACGTCGCCCAGTTCCATGCGCGGCATCCAGCCGCCGGAATCGACCGCGATGTGGCCGATGCGCAGCTCTACCCCCAGCGTCTTTGAGGCTTCCTTTTCCAGCCAGGGGCGCCAGTCGTTAGCGTGCGGGAGAATGCCCCAGTGCAACACGGACCACGCCACCACCGCCAGCGCCCCGACCAGGATCAGGGCCAGCAGCAGCCAGCGCAAAGCCTGCCAGCACAGGCGCAGTGGCCAGCGCGTGACGCGGTTGCAATGGTGGAGGGCGGCCGAGAGAAATTCAGACACGGTGTCTTGGGGCACGTGGAAATCGGCCGGCAGGCAATCTAGCACAGGGTCATGAGCACACTGTTTCCCGTTTTTGCCGAGCACAGCCGCTACGTCCAGCGCGTGCGCCGCCGCTACGCCGCCGAACTGGCGCTGCTGCCCCCCGGGCTGCCGGACCGGGCCGTCATCGCCGCGCTGATCGACACGCTGGTGGCCGGCCGGCCGCTGGCCTCGGCGCTGCGCGTGGCCCGCCACCTGGTGCTGGAGCGCCTGGCGGTGCTGGACATCGAGCAGGGCGCCAGCGTGGACGACGTCACGCTGGCCATGACCCACCTGGCCGAGGTCACGCTGGACCGCGCGCTGGCCGCGGCCCGCGCCGAGCTGGACGAGATCCACGGCGCGCCGCGCAGCGCCGACGGCGGCGACATCGCCTTCTGGGTGCTGGGCATGGGCAAGCTGGGCGCGCGCGAGCTCAACGTATCGTCCGACATCGACCTGATCTACGTCTACGAGGACGACGGCGCCACCCAGGGCCCGCGGCCCATCACCGCGCACGAATACTTCGCCAACGTGGCCAAGCGCCTGTACGCGCTGATCGGCGACGTGACCGACGATGGCCAGGTGTTCCGCGTCGACCTGGCGCTGCGCCCCAACGGCAAGAGCGGCCCGCCGGTGGTCAGCCTGTCCATGCTGGAGGAGTATTTCTTCGTGCAGGGCCGCGAGTGGGAGCGCTTCGCCTGGCTGAAGAGCCGCGTCGTCGCGCCGCTGTCCGGCCCCGGTGCGCCGGACGACCCACGCACGCTGGCGCTGCGCAGCCTGGTCACGCCCTTCGTCTACCGCCGCTACCTGGACTACGGCGTCTTCGAGGGCCTGCGCCAGCTGCACGGCAAGATCCGCAGCGAGGCCAAGGCGCGCGCCGCCGGCCGGCCCGAGCGCGCCAACGACGTCAAGCTGTCGCGCGGCGGCATACGCGAGATCGAGTTCATCGTGCAGCTGCTGCAGGTGGTGCGCGGCGGCCAGTTCCCCGAGATCCGCACCCGCTCCACCGTCAAGGCGCTGGACCGGCTGGCCACGCGCGGGCTGATGAAGGCCGACACCGCGCAGCGCCTGGCCGAGGCCTATGTGTTCCTGCGTCGCGTCGAGCACCGCATCCAGTTCCTGGACGACCAGCAGACGCATTGCCTGCCGCAGGCCGACGCCGACCTGGCCTGGATCGCCGCGTCGCTGGGCCTGAAGTGCTCGCGCGAGACCTGTGAACTCTTCGAGCAGTTGGGCGAGGTGCGCGAGCTGGTGGCGACCGAGTTCGACGCGCTGCTGCATGGCGCACCGCAGGCCGGCGGCTGCACCAGCGGCCAGTGCGGCGGCCCCCCGCCCACCGTGGACGGCGAGGACTTTCTGCAGCGCCTGCCCGACGCGCTGGCGACGGCCGTGCGCGCGCTGGCCGACACGCCGCGCGTACAGGGGCTGCGCGAGGAGTCGCGCCAGCGCCTGGCCAAGCTGTTCCACCGCGCCGCCCAGGCCGTCACGGCCGGGGAATGCTCGCTGGACGCGGCGCTGCGCTTCGTCGACTGGGTGGGCCCGCTGCTGCGCCGCGAGAGCTATCTGGCGCTGCTGGTCGAGCGTCCCGCCGTGCAGCAGCGCCTGCTGCGCCTGCTGGGCCTGGCGCGCTGGCCCATGCGCTATCTGATGCAGCACCCGGGCGTCATCGACGAGCTGGCCGACCCGCTGCTGCTGACGGCCCGCTTCGACCGCCAGGCCTTTCTGGCCGACCTGCTGGACCGCGAGCGCGGCTGGGCCCGCGGCGGCGAGGCCGACGAGGAGGCGCTGCTGGACACGCTGCGCCGCGCCCACCATGCCGAGGTGTTCCGCACGCTGGTGCGCGACGTGGAGGGCCGCATCACCGTGGAGCAGGTGGCCGACGACCTGTCCTCGCTGGCCGACGCGGTGCTGCAGATCACCATCCAGTGGGCCTGGGCCCGCTTCGGCAAGGCCCACCGCGAGCAGCCGCGCCTGGCCGTCATCGCCTACGGCAAGCTGGGCGGCAAGGAGCTGGGCTATGGCGGCGACCTGGACGTGGTGTTCGTCTTCGACGACGAGGACGAGAACGCGACCGAGATCTACGGTGCCTTCGTGCGCCGCCTCATCACCTGGCTGACGCTGCGCACCTCGGCCGGCGAGCTGTTCGACATCGACACCGCGCTGCGGCCCAACGGCAACTCGGGGCTGCTGGTCACGTCGCTGGCGCATTTCGAGGCCTACCAGACCGGCCGCGGCAGCAACACCGCCTGGACCTGGGAGCACCAGGCCATCACGCGGGCGCGCTTCTGCGCCGGCGACGCGGCACTGGCGGAGCGCTGCGAGGGCGTGCGGCGTCAGGTCTTGACGGCGCCGCGCGACGCCCAGGCGCTCAAGCGCGAGGTGCAGGCCATGCGCGAGAAGGTGCGCGCGGCCCGGCCCGTGAAGGGTGAGCTGTTCGACGTCAAGCACAGCGAGGGCGGCATGATGGACGCCGAGTTCGCGCTGCAATACCTGGTGCTGGCCCATGCGGCGGCGCACCCCGGGCTGCTGGACAACCTGGGCAATATCGCGCTGCTGCAGCGCTGCGAGGCCGCGGGCCTGCTGCCGGCCGGCGTGGGCACGGCGGCGGCCAATGCCTACCGCGAGCTGCGCCGCGTGCAGCACAAGGCCAGGCTGGACGAGCAGTCCACCGCGCTGGACGCCCAGGCCGCCGCGCCGCTGGCCGCGCACCGGGACGCCGTGCGGGCGCTATGGCAGGCCGTGTTTGGCTGATGCTGTGCGCGGCGCTGGCCGCGCTGTCCCTGCTGGCCTGGCCGCTGCCGCGCGAGGCGCTGGACTGGCAGCCCGCCCTCGCCGCTGACCAGCCCTGGCGCGCCGTCACTGCCGCCTTCGTGCACTGGACGCCGCGCCACCTGGCGGCCAACCTCGCCGGCTGCGCCGTGCTGGCGCTGCTGGGCTGGCGCGCCGCCTTGGGCCCGCGCGAGGCGGGAGCCGCGCTGATCGCCCTGCCGTTGACGCAGCTGGGCCTGCTGCTGCGCCCGGAGCTGCAGCGTTACGCCGGCCTGTCGGGCGAGCTGCATGCGCTGGCGGCCATCGCGGCGCTGACGCTGCTCGCGCGCGGCGGCCGCGAGCGCGGCGTGGGCGTGGCGCTGGCGCTGGGCCTCACGGCCAAGCTGGCGCTCGAAGCCCCGTTAGGTGCGGCGCTGCGCAGCGTGCCCGGCTTCGACTTCCCGGTCGCGCCCCTCGCGCACCTGACGGGCGCCATCGCCGGCGCGCTGGCCTGGCGGCTGACAATGCGCCGCTTGTGAAAACACCAGAGGACCCGGCATGGGACGCGAAGCCAGCTGCACCGCCCGCGTGGGCAATGAGAACGAAGAAGTCACCGCCCTGCTCGAATCGACCAGCATCGTGCTGCGCGGCGCCCTCAAGCGCAAATGGGAGATCGCCACGCTGCGCAACCTGCGCCTGGACGGCGAGGCGCTGTGCTTCGACGCCGGCGAGGAGGCCGTCGCGCTGGCGCTGGGCAGCCAGGAAGGCGGCAAATGGCTGAAGAAGCTGCAGACGCCGCCGCCCACGCTGGCCGCCAAGCTGGGCGTCAGCGCCGAGAACCCGGCGCTGCTGATCGGCCCCACCGTGGGCACGCTGGACCCGGCGCTGGCCGAGGCGCTGGCGCAGGGTCTGACCGGCAACGTCAAGGCCGCGCGCATGCTGGTGGCCGTCATCAGCAAGCCGGGCGAGCTGGAGCGCATGGCCGACTTCCACGCCCAGATGCTCTGCAAGACCGTCTGGGTGGTGCACCAGAAAGGCCCGGGCGCCTTCCCGTCCGACGCCGAGATCCGCACCGAGCTGCGCGGCCGCGGCTATGTGGACAACAAGGCCTGCGCGGTGTCGGACCGGCTGACGGCGACGCGCTACGTCAGGCGCTAGCTAGCGCTGCGTCCAGCGACCGCCTTCCGCCTCGCAGGCCTGCCTGGCCTGGCTGCTCTTGAGCCAGCTGTCGTCCTGCGCGAACTGCCAGCTCACCTTGTGCCCGAAGGCGCCTTCACACACGGCCTTGTGGGCGGCCGGGCAGCTGCCGGCCGGCTTCATGGAGATCTTGCTCGCAGACGGCGCGCTACGGCCATCCCGGTAGGCCTCCAGCAGGTCCCGGCAGGCCGTGCCGAAATCCGCCTCCTTCATGCCCTTGTTGGCCAGGCAGTTGTTGACGACCTCGCGCGTGCCGTTCTCGACGAACTCGCCCTGGATCACGCAGGCCTGGTCTTTCGCGGCAGCCGACAGGGCCAGGGCGCAGCCGGCGAGGCCGGCCAGGATTTCTTTCATCATCGGTTGACGTCCGTTAGGGAGGTTGGGGTCGCAGCTCAGCTGCCGCCGCGGGCAGCGGCGCGGAGAGGATACAGGCCCCGGCGTGCGCGTCAGGCCGCCCGCTTGAACGTCGCCAGCAACATCCCCGCCGCGACGAATAGCGTGCCGAACCCGCGGTTCAGGGCGCGGATGTGGCGCTCGCTGCGCAGCGCCGCCAGCACGCGCGCGGCCAGCGCCGTGTAGCCGGCCATGACGACCAGGTCCGTGAAGGCCAGCGTGCCGCCGATGACCAGGTATTGCCGTGCCAGCGGCGCGTGCAGGTCCAGGAACTGCGGCACGATGGCCAGCAGGAACACCGTGCCCTTGGGGTTCACGGCGTTGATGCCCCAGCCGCGCAGCACCAGCTGGCGGCGCGTCACCTGCGCGGCGCCGTCGTCCGCCGCCGCCAGCGGCCGGGCCGGCGTGCGCCACTGCTGCACGCCCAGGTAGACCAGGTAGGCCACGCCCGCCCACTTCACCAGCGCAAAGCCCAGCGACGAGGCCGCGATCAGCGCGCCCAGGCCGGCGCCCACCAGCACCACCTGCGTGACGATGCCCAGGATCAGGCCGAAGGTCATGAAATAGCCGCGCCGGAACCCATGGCTGAGGCCGGCACTCATCGCCGCGACAGCGCCGGCGCCGGGCGACAGGCTGATGGCCCAGGACGCCGCAAAGAACGCCAACCACACCGAGAAATCCATAACCGCTCCGGCTCGACAACGCAGGCGGCGGAGTGTCCCACGCGGCTACATTGACCCGATGTTCCGGGCTCTTTTCTCGCTGCCGCGCAGCGTCTGGCTGCTGGGTCTGGTCAGCCTGGTGAACGACAGCGCCAGCGAGCTGGTCTACCCGCTGGTGCCGCTGTACCTGAGCGGCGTGCTGATGGCCGGCCCGCGCGTGCTGGGGCTGATCGAGGGCCTGGCCGAGGCGCTGGCCAGCCTGCTCAAGCTGTGGGCCGGTGTCATGGCGGACCGCAGCGGGCGCAGCAAACCCTGGGTCGTCGCCGGCTACGGCATGGCGGGGCTGGCGCGGCCGCTGATCGCCCTCGTGTCCGGCTGGCCGCTGCTGCTGGCGCTGCGCCTGGCCGACCGCGTCGCCAAGGCGGTGCGCGCCGCGCCGCGTGACGCGCTGCTGGCGGCCAGCATCGCGCCGGGGCAGCGCGGCCTGGCCTTCGGCCTGCACCGGGCCATGGACAACGCCGGCGCCGTCATCGGCCCGCTGCTGGCCTGGGCGCTGCTGGGCGCCGGCGTGCCGCTGGGCCAGGTCTTTCTGTGGGCCGTGCTGCCGGGCCTGGCCTGCGTGGGCCTGACGCTGGCGGTGCGCGACGCGCCGCCGCCGGCCGCGCCGCCGCCACGCTTCAGCTGGACGCTGGCCGACCTGCCGGCGCCGCTGCGGCGCTATCTCGTCGTCGTCGCGCTGTTCACGCTGGGCAACTCCAGCAACATGTTCCTGCTGCTGCGCGCCAAGGAGCTGGGCGTGGCCGAGGCGCAGGTGCCGCTGCTGTGGGCCGCGGTGTCGGGCGTGGCGGCGCTGTTCTCCGTGCCGCTGGGCGGGCTGTCGGACCGCGTCGGCCGGCTGCGCCTGCTGGTGGCCGGCTACCTGGCCTACGCCCTCTTCTACATCGGCATGGGCTGGTTCGCGGCGCCGGGCGCGATGCTGTACGTCCTCTTCGGCCTGTACGGCATCTTCATGGCGGCGACCGACGGCGTGGAGCGCGCGCTGCTGGCCGACCTCGTGCCGGCCGGGCAGCGCGGCACCGCCTACGGCTGGCTGAACCTGGTCATGGGCGCCATGCTGCTGCCGGCCTCGCTGCTGTTCGGCGGGCTGTGGGAAGGCCTGTCGGCACGCGTGGCGTTCGGCTTCTCGGCGGGCTGTGCGCTCGCCGCCGCGCTGCTGCTGACAAGCTGGGTGCGGCCGGCCTCGACAATGCGTTGATGGCCACGAGCAAAAGCATCTACACCTGCACCGAATGCGGCGGCACCTCGCCCAAATGGCTGGGCAAATGCCCGCATTGCAACGCCTGGAACACGCTGACCGAGAGCGCCGCCGAACCCGCGGGCGGCGGCAAGAACCGCTACCAGGCGCTGGCCAGGAGCCAGCCGGTGGCGACGCTGTCCGAGATCGAGGCCAGCGACTTCGAGCGCACGCCCACCGGCCAGGAGGAGCTGGACCGGGTGCTGGGCGGCGGCATCGTGGCCGGCGGCGTCGTGCTGATCGGCGGCGACCCGGGCATAGGCAAGTCCACGCTGCTGCTGCAGGCGGTGGAGTCGCTGAGCCAGACCGTCAAGGTGCTGTACGTGACCGGCGAGGAGAGCGGCGCCCAGGTCGCGATGCGCTCGCGGCGCCTCGGCCTGGCCGGCGACAAGGTGCGCGTGCTGGCCGAGATCGGCCTGGAGAAGATCCTCGCCACCATCGAGGCCGAGCAGCCGGACTTCTGCGTCATCGACTCCATCCAGACGCTGTACTCCGAGCAGCTCTCGTCGGCACCCGGCTCCGTGGCCCAGGTGCGCGAGTGCGCCGCCCAGCTGACGCGCACGGCCAAGGCGCGCGGCTGCGCGATGGTGCTGGTGGGCCATGTCACCAAGGAAGGGGCTCTCGCCGGACCGCGCGTGCTCGAGCACATCGTCGACACGGTGCTGTATTTCGAGGGCGACACGCACAGCAGCTTCCGCCTCGTGCGCGCCATCAAGAACCGCTTCGGCGCCGTCAACGAGATCGGCGTGTTCGCGATGACCGAGAAGGGCCTGAAGGGCGTGGCCAACCCCAGCGCGATCTTCCTGTCCACGCACACCGAGCCGGTGCCGGGCAGCTGCGTGCTGGTCACGCTGGAGGGCACGCGGCCGCTGCTCGTGGAGCTGCAGGCGCTGGTGGACAGCGGCGGCGTCAGCCCGCGGCGCTTGAGCGTGGGCCTGGACCGCGATCGCCTGGCGATGCTGCTGGCCGTGCTGCACCGCCATGCGGGCGTGGCCACCGGCGACCAGGACGTGTTCGTCAACGCGGTGGGCGGCGTGCGCATCAGCGAGCCGGCGGCCGACCTGGCCGTGCTGCTGGCCATCCAGAGCTCGCTGCGCGGCAAGGCGCTGCCGCGCGGCTTCATCGCGTTCGGCGAGGTGGGCCTGGCCGGCGAGGTGAGGCCCGCGCCGCGCGGCCAGGAGCGGCTGAAGGAGGCCGCCAAGCTGGGCTTCAGCGTGGCCGTGGTGCCCAAGGCCAATGCGCCCAAGAAGGCCGTCGAGGGGCTGACCATCCATGCGGTGGAGCGCGTGGAGCAGGCCATCGAGGTGCTGCGCGGGCTGGTCTGAGCCGGGGCCAGGTTTTCATGGTGCCCGCCGGCGGCAACTCTGCTTAGGATGGGGTCTCCCACCGGAGGAATCCTCATGCCCGACCCCGCCGACCTCAGGCAGCATGTCCGCACCGACTTTCTCGGCGCCCAGCACGACGCCGATTCCCTGCCCGGCTGGGTGTTCAAGCCGGTGCAGTTCAGCCAGGGCCCGGCCGGCCTGGTGCTGAACCTGAGCGATGGCGGCCTGCAGGTGCTGACCAGCGCCGACGAGCCGCTGGCCGATGCGCGCTACGAGGTCGTGCTGCTGCTGGGCCGCTCCGACATGGACTGCGGCGACGAACAGGTGTCCTGGTTCAACGGCGTGGTCGAGCGCAAATGGTCGCGGCCCGTGCCGCGCATGGGCATCCTGCACGGACTGAGCTTCGTGGCGCGCAACTCCACGGCCGAGCAGTTCCTCGCCGGCCACCAGGCGGCGCTGGACGCCGGCCAGTGGGTGCGCTGCGTGCTGCTCAAGGTTCCCAGCTGACCTGCCGCGACGGCACGGCGCCGTGGCAGGATGCGCGCATGAGCGCCCTGCCCCCGCCTCCTTATTACGCCGTCATCTTCACCAGCCAGCGCACGCCGGTCGAGGCCGGCTATGCCGACATGGCCGACCGCATGGTGGCCCTCGCGGCCGAACAGCCCGGCTATCTGGGCGTGGACAGCGCCCGCGGCGAAGACGGCCTGGGCATCACGGTCTCCTACTGGCGCAGCGCCGAGGACATCGCCGCCTGGCGCCGCCACGCCGAGCACCGCATCGCCCGCGACACCGGCCGCAGCGACTGGTATGCGCACTACACGCTGCGCGTCGCCAGGGTCGAGCGGGCCTATGCCTGGTCGCGCGAGGACGGTCCGCAGGACCCGCAGGCATGAGCCGCGCAGCGCCGGGCCGCCCCAAGCAAGCGGCGGTCCCCTCGGGGGCTGAGGCCGGACACGGTGAGCCCTGTGAGCTCGCCGTGCCTGCCAAGGGGCAGCGGGCTTGCCCGCTGCGCGGTCTGCCAGACCGTCCGACGTACCCGTCGGACGAGGGGCTGACATGAACCCGTGGATGGGCGCGGGGCTGGCGCTGGCCAGCCTGATCCTCGGCGGCGCGCTGCTGGGCTGGCAGGGCATCGTCTTCGCGGTCACGGGCATCGTGTTCTGGCTGCTGCTGCAGATGTCGCGGCTGATGCGCGTCATGAAGCTGGCCGGCGCAGCGCCCTTGGGCTCGGTGGGCAATGCCGTGATGCTGAACAGCCAGCTCCGGCCCGGCATGAAGCTGGTGGACCTGATCGCCCTGGCCGGCAGCCTGGGCGTCAAGCAGGGGCCGGAGACCTTTGTCTGGCGCGATGCCGGCGGCGACGCGGTGGAGGTGGTGCTGAGCAAGGGCCGGCTGGCCCAGTGGCGGCTGATCCGGGCGGGCGAGGCGGGCTCTTCGTAAAATCAGTGTCTTTCCCTTTCAGCCCCTGGAGTACGCGATGGTTCCCGCCCCCCTGCACGACCGCGACGGCAAGATCTGGATGGACGGCGAGCTCGTCGACTGGCGCGACGCCAAGATCCATGTGCTGACCCACACGCTGCACTATGGCTGCGGCGCCTTCGAGGGCGTGCGCGCCTACGACACCGTCAACGGCACGGCCATCTTCCGCCTGCAGGAGCACACCCAGCGCCTGTTCAACAGCGGCAAGATCCTGCGCATGAAGATCCCCTTCACGCCGGAGCAGGTCAACGAGGCGCAGCGCGCCGTGGTCAAGGCCAACGGCCTGAAGAGCGCCTACATCCGCCCGCTGATCTGGATAGGCTCCGAGAAGCTGGGCGTCAGCCCCAAGGGCAACCAGGTGCACCTGATGGTGGCGGCCTGGAGCTGGGGCGCCTACCTGGGCGAGGACGGCATGAAGCGCGGCATCCGCGTCAAGACCAGCTCCTACACCCGCCACCACGTCAACATCACGATGACGCAGGCCAAGACGGTGTCCAACTACACCAACTCCATCCTCGCCAACATGGAGGCCACCGAGGACGGCTACGACGAGGCGCTGCTGCTGGACGCGGCCGGCTTCGTGTCCGAGGGCGCGGGCGAGAACCTGTTCGTCGTCAAGGGCGGCGTGGTCTACACGCCCGACCTGTCGGCCGGCGCGCTCAACGGCATCACCCGCAACACCATCTTCGCGATCTGCCAGGACCTGGGCCTGCAGCTGGTCGAGAAGCGCATCACCCGCGACGAGGTCTATATCGCCGACGAGGCCTTCTTCACCGGCACCGCCGCCGAGGTGACGCCCATCCGCGAGCTGGACCGCATCGAGATCGGCAGCGGCTCGCGCGGCCCCATCACCGAGAAGATCCAGTCGGCCTTCTTCGACATCGTCAACGGCCGCAATCCCAAGTACGCCCATTGGCTGACGGCCTGCTGATCGCCGTCCAGAGCCTCAACAGAACTACACCATGAGCACCACCCAAGCCCCCGCCGCCCTCGTCGAAGTGACCGCCAAGGACTGCAACGACAACGGCACCGTCTTCTGCCCCAACCCCAAGATGCCGCTGTGGAGCTCGCATCCCAAGGTCTTCATCGACCTGACGCATGGCGGCCAGGGCCAGTGCCCCTACTGCGGCACGGCCTACAAGCTCAAGGCCGGCGAGGTCGTCGGCGGACATCACTGAACGGCATGCCGCGCACCACCGCCCAGCAGGCCGCGCTGCTGGCCTCGCCGGACGACACCGAGGCCCAGTTCTACGAGGCCTTGCAGCATGCCGACCTGGACCACCTGCTGGCCCTGTGGGCGGATGACGAGGAAGTGGCCTGCGTGCACCCCGGCGGCCCGCGCATCGTGGGCCTGGCGGCCATACGCGCGGCCTTCGAGGCCGTGTTCCAGCGCGGTGCCGTCAACGTCCACCCGGAGCGCGTGCGCCGCCTGCACAGCGGCGACTGCGCCATCCACCATGTGCTGGAGCGCGTGCAGCTGCACAGCGAGGCGGGCCAGGCCGCGCCGACCGCCTGGGTCATCGCGACCAACGTCTACCTGAAGACGGCACTGGGCTGGCGCCTGGTGCTGCACCATGCCAGCCCCGGCAACGCGGGCGACGTGCAGGAGCTCGTGGCCGACGCCGGCACACTTCACTGAGGATCCCAGGCGCCATGCAGTACCGCGCCCCCCGCTGGCTGCCCGGTGGCCATGCCCAGACCATCTGGGCCGCCCTCTTCAGCCGCCGCCACGACGGCCCGCCGCCGAGCTGGACGCGCGAGCGCTGGGACACCCCCGACGGCGACTTCATCGACGTCGACTTCCTGGACGGCGCCCCGCCCGACGCGCCGCTGTTCGTGCTCTTCCACGGCCTGGAGGGCGACCGCAGCAGCCATTCCAGCATCGCCTTCGCCAGCGCCGCCCGCGCGCGCGGCTGGGCCATGGCGCTGCCGCATTTCCGCGGCTGCTCCGGCGAACTCAACCGCGCTCCGCGCGCCTACCACTCGGGCGACTACGAGGAGGTGGGCTGGATCCTGCAGCGCCTGCGGCAGCGCCATGGCGCGCCGCTGATGGTGGCCGGCGTGTCGCTGGGCGGCAATGCGCTGCTGCGCTGGGCCGAGGAGGCCGGCACGACCGCGACCCCGGTCGTCCACGGCGTCTGCGCCATCTGCTCGCCCATCGACCTCGCCGCCGCCGGCGCGGCCATAGACCGCGGCTTCAACAAGCAGGTCTACGCGCGCCGCTTCCTGCGCACCATGATCCCCAAGGCCTGCGCCAAGCTGCAGCAGCACCCGGGCCTGTTCGACGGCGAGCGCCTGCGGCGCGCGACGACCATCTACGAGTTCGACAACCTCTTCACCGCGCCGCTGCACGGCTTCCGGAACACCGAGGACTACTGGGCCCGCGCCGCCGCCAAGCCGCATCTGCACCGCATCCGCGTCCCGGCCCTGGTGCTGAACGCGCGCAACGACCCCTTCGTGCCCGGGGCCAGCCTGCCGCGCGCCACCGAGGTGGGCGCCCATGTGACACTCTGGCAGCCCGGCCATGGCGGCCATGTCGGCTTTCCCGCGGGGCGCCTGCCGGGCCATCTGCTGACCATGCCGGAGCAGGTCTGCGACTGGCTCTGGAAGCAACGTTGATCCCGAGACGCTGATGGACCCCATCGTCGAGGCCGCACTGAAGAAATGGCCCAACGTGCCGCATTGCTACGGCTGGCTGGCGCTGGACGCGCGCGGCGACTGGTATATGCGCGACGAGCGCATCCAGCACGCCGGCCCCTTCCCGGCCGTGAAGGGCAGCCGCATCGAGCACGACAAGCTGCGCGCCTTCATCGAGCGCAACTACGCCGCCGATGCGGCCGGTTGCTGGTTCTTCCAGAACGGCCCGCAGCGCGTCTATGTGGAACTGGAGGCCACGCCCTGGATCTGGCGGCTGCAGCCCGACGGCCGCGTGCTCAGCCACACCGGCGCGCCGGCCGCCGTGCAGTCCAGCTGGCTGGACGAGGCCGGGCGGCTGTACCTGCTGACCGAGCTCGGCCCGGGCCTGGTGCACACGGCCGACATGGACCTGGCGGCCGACGCCGTCGAGCAGGGCCGCTGGACGCCGCAGCCGCTGGCCGGCGACGAACTGCCGCGGCGCTTCGGCTTCGTGCGCCGCCCTCTCCCCTGAGCCGGCACCTAGCCACAAACGACAAGGGCTGCCTAGGCAGCCCTTGCATGCTTCACGGCCGACGCGTCACTGCGCGGCCGAGGCGGCCGCGGCCGGCATCTTGGGCTCGTCGAACTTGGCGCCGCCGTTGTTGGCCATGTAGACCACGGCGCGGCTGATCTCGAAGTCGCTGAAGTCGCCGCCGCCCTGGGGGCCCATATTGCCCTTGCCGGCCAGCGCCGAATGCAGCAGCGCCTCCAGGCCGCCCTTGATGCGCGGACCCCAGGCTGCGGCATCGCCCAGCTTGGGCGCGCCGGCGGCGCCGGTGGCGTGGCAGGCCGCGCACTGGGCCTGGAAGACCTGCTCGCCGGTCTTCATCGCGCCGGCATCGCTGGCGTCCTTGACCTCGACATGACCCACCGGCGCGATGCGCGCGGCAACGGCCTGGGCGTCGAAGGCGCCGGTGCCGGCGGCCGGCTTGTGCTCCGTGGAGACGTAGTTGGCCAGCATGATGATGACGAGCACCGGCACCACAAAAGCGAACAGCACGGCCCAGGCGAGTTGCTTGGGAGTCTTGATGGGGCCGGTGTGGGCGTCGTCGTGATCGTGGCTGGCGCTCATGGATTCCTCTGGCTTCCTCGTCGGACTGGTTTTTATGCGCGCCCGCGCGGCGCGCGGTGCGAAAAAGCCGGCGAATTATAGGCAGGCAGTGCCGCGGCCCGAGACGGGGCAGACCCCCACTGCTAGAATGCACGGCTTCGCGCCCGTAGCTCAATGGATAGAGTACTGCCCTCCGAAGGCAGGGGTTGCTGGTTCGATCCCAGCCGGGCGCGCCATCTGGTCAGTCATGCGGGCTTGCTGTCAGCACAGAAGTTCGGGAACCAGAAGGTCATGCCGTTGCAGCGCATCGCACAGCCCCCCGGCATCACGGCATGGCATGCCGGCCACGGCCGGCGCCGCTCTCGGCGGCTTGACGCCGGGTCCGACCCCCGGTCGACCGCCATGCGATAGGGTTTCGGCGCCCACCCACGCTCATGAGAAAGCTCATCCAATCCCTGCACGACCGCTCGTCGGTCTGGGCCGACTGGCTCGACGTCCTGGTGCCCACGGCGGAAGTCGGCCTGATCGGCCTGGCCGCCTGGCTGGTGATGCGGCTGGTGCACCTGCTGACCCGCCGCCTCACGCGCATCTACGCGCTGCCCGTCAGCGTGGCGGCGCTGTTCCTGCGTGCCGTGGCGGTGCTGGTCTACGGCGGCGCGGCGCTGTGGGCGCTGGAGCGGCTGGGCGTGTCGGGCGCCGTGCTCTGGACGGCGTTCACCGGCTTCGCCACGGTGGGCGCGGTGGCGTTCTTCGCCGCCTGGAGCGTGCTGTCCAACCTGTTCTGCGCGCTGCTGATCTTCGTGACCCGCGCCTTCCGCGTCGGTGACGAGGTGGAACTGCTGGAGTCCGGCGACAAGCCCGGCATGAAGGGACGCGTGCTGGACATCAACCTCGTCTACACGACGCTGCTGGAGAGCGGCGACACCCAGAACGGCACCAGCCTGCAGCTGCCCAACAGCCTGTTCTTCCAGCGCGTGCTGCGCCGCTGGCATGGCGACGCGCAGGCGCCGGCCGTGCAGGACGAGGCCCAGCGGACGCCGCCGCAGCGCTGAGCGCCGCCCGCCGCGCAGGCCCCGAGCCGGGCCTGCACCGCACATGACTTTGCGCCACTCGGCCGCGGGCTGCACAGAATGCTCCGTGCCCGTGAGCCGCGAGCGTGCCGCCCGTCGCGACGAGCCCAGCCCCCCACACCCGCTGCTCGCCCATGCCCGAACCACGCCTAGTCCCCACCGACCAGATCGCCCCCGAGGCCTTGCACGCCGCCTTCGGCCGCGCCTTAGCCGACTATGTCGCCGGCCCCTTCCAGCTGCCGCTGGCGCAATGGCCCGGCTTTCTGCAGCGCCAGGGCATAGACCTGGCGCTGGGCCGGGCCGTGTTGGACGACGGTGGCGCGGTGCAGGCTTTTGCGCTGGTAGCCCCCCGGCCGGGCCTGGCGCGCTGGCGCCTGGGCACCATGGGCGCCCTGCCCGAGGCGCGCGGCAGCGGCGCGGCGGTGCGGCTGCTGCAGGATTTCGTGCGGCGCGGCCGCGCGGCCGGGCTGGCCGCCGTGGAGCTGGAAGTGTTCGCGCAGAACGAGCGCGCGCTGCGGCTGTACCGCCGCCATGGTTTCGTCGAGCAGCACGCCCTGCACGGATGGCAGCGCCTGGCCCCGGCCGGTGAGCCGGGCGCCATGCCGGCCGCCGTGGCCGCCGACGACGCGCTGGCCTGGCTGCGCGAGGCCGAGCAGCGCATCGCCGAGCTGCCGCTGCAGGTCTCGGCCGACATCGTCGCCACGCTGCCGGCCGGCTGGACAGCCTGGCGCCGGGGCGGCGCGCAACTGGTGTTCAGCGGCGATGCCACGGCGGGCCTGACGGTGCGCTCGCTGATCGACCTCGACCCCGCCCAGCAGGATGCCGAGGCCTTGCTGCGTGCGCTGCTGGCGGCCCACCCGGGCGCACGCGTCGGCGTGCCGGCGCTGCAGCGGCCCGACCTGGGTGGCGCCGCGCTGCGCCGCTGCGGCTTCGCGCCCGAGCCGCTGCACCAGTTCATCATGCGGCGCGACCTGGCCGGGCCGCTGATCCGCGACGAGACGCCGGCGGACCGGCCCGCCGTCGAGGCGCTCATTGCCGCGGCCTTCTGCGACCATCCGTTCAGCCAGCACGACGAGGCGCAAATCCTGCAGCGGCTGGGCGAGCGCGGCGCGCTGACGCTGTCGCTGCTGGCCTGCGACCCGGCCAGCGGCGAGCCCCTGGGCCATGTGGCGTTCTCGCCGGTGCGCATCGCCGGGCAGGATCTGGGCTGGCTGGGCCTGGGCCCGCTGGCCGTGCGGCCCGACCGCCAGCGCCAGGGCCTGGGCCGCGCGCTGGTGCAGGCCGGCCTGGCGCGGCTGCGCGCGGCCGGGGCGGCGGGCTGCGTGCTGCTGGGCGACCCGGCCTATTACGCGCGCTTCGGCTTCCGCGCCGAGCCCGGCCTGCTGCTGCCCGGCGCGCCGGCCACGCATTTCCAGGCGCTGCGGCTGGACGCGACGCAGGTGCTGCCGGCCGGCCGGGTCGATTACGACGCGGCCTTCGGCGCGGGCTGAACGGCCGGCCTCAGGCCGCCAGGGACTTGCCGCCGTTGAGCCGGAACACCCGCACCGCCTGAGTCACCAGCTCGGCGCGATGCGCCAGCGACATGGCAGACGCCGACAGCTGCTCGACCAGGGCCGAGTTCTGCTGCGTGAAGCCGTCGATGCGGGACACGTTGCCGTTGAGCTCGCTGATGCCGCCGCTCTGCTGCTGCACGGCGACGCTGATGCGGCCTATGAGCTCGTTCATGCGGTCCACCGCGGTCTCGGCCTCCTTGGCCGAGCGGCCGGTGTCGGCAACGATGCGCACGCCCTCGTCGACGCGGCTGCGCGAGTCCTCGGCCAGCTTCTTGATCTCCTGGGCCGCCTCGCGGGTGCGGCCCGCCAGCATGCGCACCTCGGACGCCACCACCGCGAAGCCGCGGCCGGTCTCGCCCGCGCGCGCCGCCTCGACGGCGGCGTTCAGCGCCAGGATGTTGGTCTGGAACGAGATGCCATCGATGACCGCGACGATCTCGTTGATGCGCGTCGTCGCCTCGCGCACGGCGTCCATGCGCTGGCTGGCGGCCACGCTGGTGCTGCCGGTGTTGCGCGCGGCGGCGGCCGTGTCGCGGGCCAGGTCGCTGGCCTGCGAGGCGCCGTCGGCCGTGTGCTTGACGGTGGCGGCCACCTGCTCCAGCGCGGTGGCGGCCTGCTGCAGATTGCCGGCCTGCTGCTCGGTGCGCCGGCCCAGGTCCTCGCCGCCCGCGGCGATCTCGGAACAGGCCAGGTTGACGCCGTCCACCTCGCGGCGCACGTCGCCGATGACGGCCTGCAGGTTGACCTTGAGCTGGGCCAACGCGCGCAGCAGCCGGCCCTGCGCGCCGGTGTGGCGGGTCTGCAGGTCCTGGGTCAGGTCGCCCGAGGCCAGGCGCTCGGCGGCCAGCGTGGCCTCGAGCAGCACGCGGCGGCTGCGCGTGCGCAGCCAGGCCAGCAGCGGCAGCATCGTGAGGGCGGCGCCGCCCAGGGCGGCGACATCCGGGCGCAGGCCCAGCATGCCGACCGCGGCCGTCGCCACGCCCCCCGCCGCCGTGCCGGCGGCCAGCACGACGCCGGCCTCCTGCAGCAGCGCGGCATGCTGGGCCAGGCGTGCCTTGACGCCCACCCAGCCGGCGCGTTGTAGCGCGCCGCGGTGCAGGCGGGTCGCCAGCCTGGCGGACTTGCCGCCGCCGGCGGCGCGGTACTCCTCGCGCATCTGCGCGTACAAGGTCTCGGCGCTGCGGATCTCCTCGCGGCTGGGCTTGGTGCGCACGGACATGAAGCCGCAGATGCCGCGGTTGTCGCGCACCGGCGTGACATTGGCCCGCACCCAGTAGAAGTCGCCGTTCTTGCGGCGGTTCTTGACCAGCGCCGTCCAGGGCTCGCCGCTCTTGAGCGTGTCCCACATGTCGCGGAAGGCCTCGGCCGGCATGTCCGGGTGGCGGATCAGGTTGTGCGGCTGGCCCAGCAGTTCATCGCGGTCGAAACCGCTGGCGGCGATGAAGGCCGGATTGCAATAGGTGATGCGGCTCTGCAGGTCGGTGGTCGATACCAGAGGCGCGTCGGCACTGATTTCGTATTCCTGCTGGGTCACGGGTCCGTTGTCGCGCATGCTGCGTCTTCCTGGCTTTGTCCCCGTCGGGGCAGCCTGGCGCTTCTGGCCAGGGCCTGCCGCCCGACGGCGTCGGGGATTCTTGTGTACTTACTACGGGGAAGCCCTAGTTTCGCCCCTGTGGCGGCGGCGAGGCCCGCACCAGGCCCGGTCCCTGTTCAATGCTCACGTTTCCGGCGGCGCAATGCCATCCGGCCAGCAAAAAGGCCCGCGGCATTGCCGCGGGCCTGGTGCTGGGGTGATCCCGGGTCAGAACGGGATGTCGTCGTCCATGTCGTCGAAGCCGGTCGACGCCTTGGGCGCCGGGGCCGGCGCGCGCTGGGGCGCCGGGCGCGGTGCCGCGGCCGGGCGGGCCGCGGGGCGGCCACCGCCCATGTCGTCGGCGCCGCGGCCGTAGCCGCCGCCACCTTCGTAGCCGCCGCCACCTTCGCCGCCGCCGTCACGGCTGCCCAGCAGCTGCATCTGGTCGGCAATGATCTCGGTGGTGTAGGTGTCGCGGCCTTCCTTGTCCTGCCACTTGCGGGTCTTCAGGCGGCCCTCGACGTAGACCGGGCGGCCCTTCTTCAGGTACTCGCCGGCGATCTCGGCCAGGCGGTCGTTGAAGACGACGCGGTGCCATTCGGTCTCTTCCTGGCGCTCACCGGTCTCGCGGTTCTTCCAGTTGCGGGTGGTGGCCAGACTGATCGTGCACCAGGCGCCGCCATTGGGGTTGTAGCGCACCTCGGGGTCGCGGCCGAGGTTGCCAATGAGGATCACTTTGTTTACGGAAGCCACAGTGCCTATCTCCACTTTCTCTAGTGTTCATCGGGGAAAAACGCCCGGCTATCCATCTAGACGGTCTATCACGGAAGTTGGCCCGATTATCGCCTGCCTTCGTGCTTTGGGAACTGCGCGGCAGGCCGGGTCATCAGGCTCCCGTGCGCCACCGTCGGCGCCGCGCCGGCCGCCGCCCGGCGATCACAGCAGGCGGAAGTAGTAGCTGGTCGAGCAAGGCGTGCCGTCCGGCATCAGCGCGTAGCTCGGGATGGTGCCGGCGCGCTGCCAGCCCGCCCGCTCGTAGACCCGCGACGCCTCGCTGTCCGTGACGGTGTCCAGCACCAGCGTCGTGCGGCCCAGCTCGCGGGCCCGCAACTCCAGCGCATGCAACAGCCGCGCGGCAATGCCCCGGCGCCGCGCACGGCGGTGCACCAGCATCTTGGCGACATCGGCGCGATGCGGCTGGTTGTCGGGCATGTCGGTGACCAGCGACAGCGTGCCGCAGATGCGGCCGACCTCATCCTCGGCGACGAAGAGGTGGCGCCCGCCGGCCGCGACGCCGGCCGCCACCCCGCGCCAGAAGGCCTCGCAGCGGCCATCGTCCAGCGGCAGCATGAAGCCCACCGAGGCGCCGCCCTGCACGCAGTCGCGCAGCACCTCGGCCAGTTCGTCCACGCGCGCCGCGGCCTCGGCGCCATCCAGCTCTCGAATCATGGGCAGGCTCCGGTGAGGGCGACGAGGTAGCGCGCCGAACTGGCTCCAGGATTGTGGAAACGCACGGGCGCGTCCAGGCGCATGGCCAGGCAGTCGCCCGGATTCAGCCGCCACTGCTCGCCGCCATGCGCGATCTCCATGACGCCATCGATCATCCAGACCAGCTGGTGGATGTCGGCATCGCGCTCCGAGGTCTCAAAGGCGACGCGCTGGCCGGCCGGGAAGACCACGTCCACCAGCTGCAGCGGCGACGCGCCGGCCGGCGACACGTTGCGGCGCACATAGCCCGAGGCGGGGTCGCTCCACACGGGCTGGTCGGCCACCCGGGCCAGCGGCGACGGTGGCGCGGCGGGCGCCGCAGCCTCGAACATCGACGCGACGCTGACGCCCAGCGCCGACGACAGCTTGTCCAGCACGACCGCCGTCGGGCTGCTCTGGCCGCGCTCGATCAGCGAGATGTTGGAGCGGCTGACGCCGCTCTTCTGGGCCAGCGCCTCCAGTGACAGGCCGGCGGCGGCGCGCAGCTCGTGCAGGCGGCGGCCTATGCGTTGCGTGATGTCCATTCCTCCAGCTTACTGGAACTTCCAGCAAGCTGGAAGTAAAATCCATCAAACTGGAATTGCTCGCTCCGCCGCGCGCCGCCAGGCCGGGTCGGGCCAGCGGCGGTCCAGGCGCCAGGCGGCATGCGTGAGCTTGATGACATGGGCGTCGTCCTGCGCGCAGGCGGCGGCGATCAGCGCCTGCCAGGGGCGGCCGGGCGGGCGGTCCAGCTGCAGCGCGGGCTCGGCGCCGCTGGCGAGCAGCCCGGCCGCGGCGGCGACGCTGAAGCCGCGCGCCAGCTCGGGCATGGGCCACCAGGGCTGCAGCACGCTCATCGCCTGGCTGCCCGTCAGCAGGTGCAGCACGGTGAAGTTGCCGCTGGCGGCGTAGGTGCGGGCCGCCAGCAGCGCGATGTCGCGCAGCGTGCCGGCGTCGTGGCGCAGGCGGCCGGCGACGGCAGCGAACTCGGGCGACGCGGCCCAGGCCTGCAGGCGGCCGCTGATCAGGCTGCCGGCCGGGTAGGCCGGACGGGGCAGCTGCTGCAGGGCGCGCAGCCAGTCGGCCAGCGCCAGCGGCGGGCCGTCGGCCCGCGTCGGCAGGGGCAGGAAATGGGCGGCCCAGTGGGCCAGGCCGAAGGCGAGCTCGCCGTCATGGCCGGCCAGCACCGCATGGGCCGTGCGGATCAGCCCATGGAAGGCGATGGCGCCCGCGCCGTCCAGCAGCACGGGCAGCGCCTCGCGCAGCGTGGCCGCGGCGCCGGCCTCGGCGATGCGTGCGGCGAAATGGGCCTGCCAGGCGGCCTCGGCGTCGGGGCGCCCCAGGTCGCGCCGGGGCGTGACGACCGCCGGACGGGCCGCGACGCGTGGCTCGAGCTGGGTCTCGTAGCGCTCCGTCCAGGCCTGCAGTCGCGCGGCCGAGGCGCCCAGCTCCAGCAGCGCCTGTTGCGCCATGGGCAGGTGGTTGCTGAGCCGTCCGCGGTAGGTGGGCGCCAGCGCCGCGCCGGCGTCCAGCAGATGGTGCAGTTGTGCCAGCGTGGCGGGGGCGGTGGTGTGGGTCGACATGGAGGTCAGGTGCTGTGGGAACATGCCGCCATGCTCGAAGTTCAAGTGGACTTGAAGTCAAGCGCCGCGGCGCCCTTCTCCATCGGCCAGCTGGCCAGGCGCGCGGGCGTGGCGGCCAGCGCGCTGCGCTTCTATGAGGCCGAGGGCCTGATCGCCGGCAGCCGCAGTGCCGGCGGGCACCGGCAATATCCCCGCCATGTGCTGCGCCGGGTGGCCTTCATCCGCGCGGCCCAGGTGGTGGGTCTGACGCTGCCGCAGATCAAGGCGGCCCTGGCCACGCTGCCCCAGGGCCGCACGCCCACCAAGGCGGACTGGGCGCGGCTGTCGGCCCACTGGGCGCCGCTGCTGGACGAGCGCATCGCCGCGCTGCAGCAGCTGCGCGAGCGGCTGACGGGGTGCATAGGCTGCGGCTGCCTGTCGCTGAAGTCCTGCGCCCTGTACAACCCGCAGGACCGGGTCGCCGCGCAGGGCGCCGGCGCGAGGCTTCTGCGCATCGAAACGACGCCTTGACCCCTGGGCGACGGCCGCTTCCCACTTCCCGGCGAAAATCACCGGGTTAACCCGCCAACTCCATCGCCCATGAGTGCCTTCCACGAAGAGACCGTCCTGACCGTCCATCACTGGACCGACCGCCTGTTCAGCTTCACGACGACGCGCGACCAGGCCTTGCGCTTCTCCAACGGCCATTTCACGATGATCGGCCTCAAGACCGAGACGGGCAAACCGCTGCTGCGGGCCTACAGCATCGTCAGCGCCAACTACGAGGAGAACCTGGAGTTCCTCAGCATCAAGGTGCCGGACGGCCCGCTGACCTCGCGGCTGCAGCACATCAAGCCGGGCGACAAGATCATCGTGGGCCGCAAGCCCACCGGCACGCTGCTGATCGACTACCTGCTGCCGGGCAAGAACCTCTACCTGCTGGGCAGCGGCACGGGCCTGGCGCCCTTCATCAGCATCGTGCGCGACCCGGCCACCTATGAGCGCTTCGAGAAGGTCATCGTCGTGCACGGCGTGCGCGAGGTGGCCGAGCTGGCCTACCACGACCATCTGACGGTGGACCTGCATCAGCACGAGTTCCTGGGCGAGTACGCCAGCGAGCAGTTGCTGTACTACCCGACGGTCACGCGCGAGCCCTACAAGAACATGGGCCGCATCACCGACCTGATCCAGACCGGCAAGCTGCAGGCCGACCTGGGCCTGCCGCCGCTGAACCCGGAGGAAGACCGCATCATGCTGTGCGGCAGCCCCGCGCTGCTGAAGGACATGAAGGAGATGCTGGAGATCCGCGGCTTCAAGGAAGGCAGCACGACGACGCCGGGCGACTACGTCATCGAGCGCGCCTTCGTCGAGCAGTAAGGCGCCCCTCGCCCAGTCTTGCCGCGCTGAACGCCGGCAGAGCGGCGGCCCTTCGGCAGGCCCGGCGTTCGGCCCGCAGAACCGGTGCGTTTCAACCCGCCGTGACGGCCTCGCCTTGCCGCTGGCGCGCGTAGCGCCGCGCCAGCGGCGCGCACACCATCAGCTGCAGCTGGTGGAACACCATCAGCGGCAGCACCAGCAGGCCCACGGCCTGACCGGCGAACAGGATCTGCGCCATGGGCACGCCGCTGGCCAGCGTCTTCTTGGAGCCGCAGAAGACGATGACGATCTCGTCCTCGCGCGAGAAGCCCAGCCGGCGGCTGACCAGCACCAGCAGCGGCATCACCAGCGCCAGCAGCAACGCGCAGATGCCCAGCAACGCCAGCAGCGTGGCCGGCGGCAGCTGGCGGTACAGGCCCTGCACCGTGGCGGCGCTGAAGGCGCCGTAGACGACCAGCAGGATGGTGCCCTGGTCGGACCAGCGTATCCAGCCCTTGTGCCGGGCCACCCAGCCGCCCGTCCAGCCCTGCAGCACCTGACCGGCGATGAAGGGCAGCAGCAGCATGCCGACGATGCCCTCGAAGGTGTGCCAGGACAGTTGCACCGCACCCGTCTCGGCAGCGCCGCCCACCCAGCGCGCCATCGCGGCCATCAGCAGCGGCGTCAGCGCCATGCCCAGGATGTTGGACGTGGAGGCGCTGCACATCGCCGCCGCCACATTGCCGCGCGCCACCGACGTGAAGGCGATGGACGACTGCACCGTGGACGGCAGCGCACAGATGAAGAGCACGCCGAGATAAAGCGTGGGCCCCACCAGCGGCTCCAGCCAGGGCCGCAGCGCCAGGCCCAGCAGCGGAAACAGCAGAAAGGTCGCCGCGAACACGACGGCGTGCAGCCGCCAGTGCAGCAGGCCCTCCCACACCGCGCGGCGCGACAGCTTGCTGCCATGCAGGAAGAACAGCAGCGCGATGGCGGCCTGGGTCAGCCGCTCCAGCAGCGCGACGCCGCGGCCCTGGGCGGGCAGCAGCAGGGCCAGGCCCACGCTGGCGAGCAGCGCAAGCACGAAGTTGTCGGGCAGCCAGGCGGGTCGTTTCATGGGCCGCATTGCACCGGATCGGGTCCAGCTTGAGAAATGGATTAATCGGATGATTTAATCCAATTAGCCAATCAATCAACCCAGCCGCCATGCCCTCTCCCCACGTCACGCTGCGCCAGTTGCGGGTGCTGCTGGCCGTGGCCGACCTGGAGGGCTTCGGGCGCGCGGGCGACAGCATCGGCCTGTCGCAGCCCGCGGTCAGCCAGGCCATTCGCGGGCTGGAGGCCGAGCTGGGCCTGAAGCTGCTGGACCGCACGACGCGCGAGGTGGCGCTGACGCCCGCCGGCCAGGCCCTGGTCGGCCCGCTGCGCCGCCTGCTCGGCGAGCTCGACACGGTGCTGGACGAGGCCCGGGGCCAGGCCGCGGCGGCGCGCGGCATCGTCCACGTCGCCAGCGCGCCGACCATCTCGGGCGGCCTGATGCCCCAGGTGCTGGCCGCCGCGCGCCGGCGCTATCCCGAGCTCCAGGTGCGGCTGGGCGACCAGTCCCAGCAGCAGGCGGTCGAACGCGTGCTGGACGGCTCGGTGGACTTCGCCGTCATCGTGGGCATCGAGGCGCCGGACCCGGCGCTGGAGCAGCAGGTGTTGTTCGACGAGGGCTTCGTGCTGGTCTGCCCCGCCGGCCATGCGCTTGCGCAGCAGGCCATGCTGAGGCTCGCGGACCTGGCCGGCTGGCCGCTGGTGCTGCTGGATCGCCACACCGGCAGCCGTCCGCTGATCGAGCGCGCCTTCGCCGGCGCCGGCGTGCCGCTGCAGGTGGCCATCGACGTCGGCCATCCGGCGACGGCGTTTCGCATGGTCCAGGCCGGGCTGGGCGTGTCGGTGCTGCCGGCGCTGTCCCTGCCGCTGCCGGACTCCCGGTCATTGCGCGCCGTGCCGCTGGAAGCGGCCTTGAGCCGCCAGGTGGTGCTGGCCCGGCGCCGCCAACGCTCGCTGAGCCCGGCGGCGCAGCGGCTCTGGGAGCTGATCGCCGGGCTGGCGCTGCCGCCGGCTACATGCCCTTGAAGAGGTGGGTGTAGCTGCGGCTGACTTCCAGCTTCTCGGCCAGGCCTTTCACGCCCACCAGCTGGCGGCCGCGGAAGTCGCGCGTGATGCCGTCGATGGCGCGTGCGTTGACCAGCGTGGAGCGGTGGATCTGCCAGAACAGCTGCGGGTCCAGCTCGTCCACCAGCTCCTTGATGGGCTTGCGGATCAGCGCCTCGAGCTTGGCTGTCTGCACGCGCGTGTACTTCTCGTCGCTGATGAAGAACAGCACGTCCTCGACCGGGATCATCTGGATGGCCTGGCCCACGGTGGCCTGGATCCACTGCAGGTAGCTGGGCTTGGCGCCCGCGCCGTTGACCTGGGCGCTGAGCTTGTGCAGCAGCTGCTGCAGCGGCGCCGAGGAGGTCTCGACGACCTCGCTGCCCTCGCGCTGCGCAAGGCGCTTCTTGATACGGGCCACCGTCAGCTGCAGCCGCTCGCGCTCGGCGGGCTTGAGCACGTAGTCGGCCACGCCCTGCTCGAAGGCCTCCACCGCGTACTGGTCGTAGGCGGTGATGAAGACGATCTCGGGCACCAGCCAGTCGTCGTCCTCCGGCAGCTGCGCGATCTGGCGGGCGGCGTCCACGCCGGTCAGGCCCGGCATGCGGATGTCCAGGAAGACCAGGTCGGGCTTGTGCTCGCGGGTCAGCTCGACGGCCTCCAGCCCGTTCTTGGCTTCGGCCACGATGTCCAGCTCGGGCCAGACCTCGGTCAATCGGCTGCGCAGTTGCTCGCGCATCAGGCGCTCATCGTCGGCCAGAACGGCCCGGACAGGGGTGGTGCTCATGGCCGGCGATGCTACTAGCTCAGACCGGGGTCGAACGGGCCGCGTTGGCACGGCTGCGGTTGCGCAGCACGACGAAGAGCAGCAGGCCCAGCAGGATCAGCGGCGAGCCCAGCACGGCGCCGATGCCCAGCAGGCTGGCGACGGCCACCACCAGCACGCCGCCGACGACGAGCAGCGGCAGGGCCAGGCCCAGCAGCAGCACCAGCGGCAGCACCACCAGGCAGACGACGCCCGCCACCAGCAGGCCGATGCTGGCGCCCAGCCAGTCGCCGAAGCCGCCGCCACCGCCGAGGAAGAACTCGCTGTCGTCCAGCACGATGTGCATGCCGGGGCCGTGGTGCAGCAGCGCGAAGCCGCCGAACATCGCCATCAGCACCAGCAGCGCGGTGATGACGAACAGGATCTTGAACAAGGTCTTCATGCGGCGTCTCCTTCTTCGTTGCGGCTGCGGTAGGGCACGGTGATGGTGACGATCGTGCCGCTGGGTTGGTTCTCGGTGACGGTGACGCTGGCCTTGCTGCCGTGCAGCAGCTGCAGGCGCTCACGGATGTTGGCCAGGCCCACGCCGGTGCCGCTGGTGGCGGCGCGGCCGAAGCCCAGGCCCGTGTCGGCCACCGTGACGGCCAGCTTGCCGTGCAGGATCTCGGCCTTGACCTTCAGCGTGCCGCCCTCGGCCTTGGGCTCCAGGCCATGCTTGATCGCGTTCTCGACCAGGCCCTGGATCATCATGGGCGGGAACTCGGCCGACATCAGGCCCTCGGGCACGTCGATCTCGGTCTGCAGCCGCTCTTCCATGCGCATCTTCAGGATCTCGAGATAGGGCCGAATGACGGCCAGCTCGCGCCCCAGGTCGCGCGCGCCGCCGTTGGCATTGGCCTCGCGCATCGTCGGCATGGAAGCCCGCAGCAGCGCGATCAGGTTCTTCTGCATCTGGCTGGCACGCGGCGGGTCGACCTCGATCAGGTGGTCGATGCTGGCCAGCGTGTTGAACAGGAAATGGGGCTCGACCTGGGCCTGCATGGCGGCCATGCGGGCCTCCACGACCTGGCGCTTCAGCGCCTCGCTCTCGGCGTTCTCGGCGGCCTGGGCGGCCTTGACCTCGGCCTGCATGCGGCCCTTGTAGACGGCCTTGATGACTGCCGAGGCCAGCACCCACAGGATGGCCAGGTCCACCAGCGAGTCGCCGGCCGACACGACGGTGATGCGGCGGCGCGCGTCGCGAGCCTCCTCGGTCGCCTCCTGCAGCGCCACCTGCGCCTCGGCGGCGGCCTGCCGAGCCTGCTTGACCTCCTCGGCCTCCTGCTTGAGCTGGCTGAGCTGCTCCTTGGCCTGCTCGACCGCGGCGCGGACGTCCTCGGGCCGGGCGCTCTTGGGGAAGTCGATGGCGATGCCGGGCACGGCCTCGGTCGGCGCCTCGCCGTCCTCGCCGTCGGCGGCGCTGGCGCCCGAAGCGGCGGGGCGCACGGGCTGGATGCGCAGGCCGCGCTCGTCGATCTTGACCTCGTAGCGCAGGCTCTTGTCGCCCTCCCCCTTCGCGCCCATCTTCTCGGCGGCCCTCTCCGCGGCCTTGCGGGCCTGGTCGGCGGCCTTCTTGGCCTCGGCCTCCAGCTTGGTCTGGCGGCGCACGGCGCTGCGATCCTCGATCTGCTCGCTGATGCGCCAGGTGAAGGGCGGCAGGTTCTTCAGCACGTTGACGCCGATCAGCAGCGCCAGCGACAGCAGCACGAAACGCTTCCAGCTGATGCTGACCAGCCAGCCCGCGTAGATGTGGAAGTACCGCACCACGGTGGCGGAAAAGCGCTGCCAGCGCTCGATCCAGAGCTTTTGCTGGGGGCTGGGGGTGAAGGAACTGCTCATGGCTGGGGTCTGTCGTTGGAGGCCACTGTACGCAAGGGCCCGGCGCGGCGTGGGGCCGGCGCGACGCTCCGGCCGGCGCGGCGGACGAACTGCAGGGGAGCGCGACAGTCGGCGCCGGCGCGCGGCGGGCCCGCAAAGCAAAAGCCCGCCTCGAGGGGCGGGCTGTGCGGCAGGGCAGCAGGCGCTTATTGCTTGATGGCCTCGGCCTGGATCAGCAGGCGCACGCTGTCCGGGATGCCCGGGATGCCGTAGCCCATGCCCCACTGGCTGCGCAGGATGGTGGCTTCGAAGTCGCCGCCGCAGACCTCGCGCTTCAGGCGCGTGTTCTCGTAGCAGTTGAAGCCGGTGGCCGTCAGCGTGACGGGGTGGGTCTTGCCCAGCATGGTCAGCTCGCCGGCCACGCTGGTGACCTTGTCACCATTGAACGTGAACTTGTCGCCGACGAACTTGGCGGTCGGGAACTGCTCGGCGTTGAAGAAGTCCTTGCTCTTCAGGTGGCCGTCGAAGGGGCCGATGCCGGTGGAGATGGAGGCCATGTCGATGGTCAGCTCGACCTTGCCGGTCTTGGCGGCCTTGTCCAGCGTGACGGTGCCTTCCTTCTTGTCCCAGCGGCCGCGGTTGGTGCTGGTGCCGAAGTGCTTGGCCTCGAAGACGATCTGGGTGTGGGTCGGATCGATCGCATAGGTGGCGCTCTGGGCCTGGGCAGCGCCGACGGCGGCGATCAGGGCGGTGAGCAGCAGGGCTTTCTTCATCGGGAGAGTCTCCAGGGGTGGGATGGGTTGGGATTACAGGCCGCCGAAGGCCAGCTTGAACTTGACGGTGACGTCATTGGCGACCATGGAGGTGTCGGCCCATTCGCCATCGCCGATCTTGAAGTCCAGGCGCTTGATGGCCACGGCCCCGGTGGCCACGCCGGCGTTCAGCGTGATGGGCACGACGATGTCACGGCTGGCGCCCTTGATGGTCAGCTTGCCGGTCACGTCGTACTTGCCGGCGCCGGTGGGCTTGATGGCGCTGGACACGAAGGTGGCGCGGCCGTTGCGCTTGGTGTCGAACCAGGGCGCCTTGGCCACCTCGGCGTCGAAGCTGGCGTCGCCCAGCGACACGCTGCCCAGGTCCACCGTGAACGCGATCTTGCCGGCCTCGGGCTTCTTGGCGTCGAAGTCCAGCTGGGCTTCGAATTTCTTGAACTTGCCGTCCACCGGCACGCCCATCTGCTTGAAGGTGAAGCTGAGGTCGCTCTTCTCGGGCTGCAGCGTGGCGGCGGCCTGGGCGGCCAGCGCGGTGGAGGCGAACAGCAGGGCGCAAAGCAGGCGTTTCATGGGGTTCCTTTCAGGCACGGCCGGGCCACATGCGGGCCAGCAGACCGTCGCGGTCGACGAAGTGATGCTTGAGGGCGGCGCCCACATGGGCAACGACCAGGGCGGCCAGGCCGTAGGAGGCCAGCTTGTGCAGCAGCTTGAGGGTCTCGGCCAGTTCCTTGTCGCGCGGCACGAAGTCGGGCAGCGGCAGCACGCCGAACCAGACGATGGGGATGCCCAGGGCCGAGCTATAGGCCCAACCGGCCAGCGGCACGGCGAAGAACAGCAGGTACAGCAGGCCATGCGTCAGATGCGCGGCGCTGGCCTGCCAGGCCGGCATGGGCGGGTCGGCCGGCGGGCGGTGCGTGAGCCGCCACAGCAGCCGCAGCGCAGACAGGGCCAGGATGGTCACGCCGGCCCATTTGTGCCAGTTATAGAGCTTGAGCCGCAGCGGCGAGAACGGCAGATCGGCCATGTACAAGCCCATGCCGAAGGCGCCGACGATGGCCAGTGCCAGCAGCCAGTGCAGCGCGATGGCGACGGGGGTGTAACGATGAGGGCTCGTCATGGGCATGCAGTGTGGTCCCGGGCGAACGGGGCTCGGTTCATGGCGCTTGTCGCCAATATTCAGCGATTTTGAACACCCAAGCGGAGCAAAGGTCAAAGTCCTTCAGCGAGGCGCCGGTTGGCGGCCCACCAGGAAGACCCCGGACAGCACCAGCACGGTGCCCAGCGCGACCCAGCCGTTCATGGGCTCGTCGAGCAGCACATAGGCCATCAGCACCGTGCTCATGGGCCCCACCATGCCCACCTGGGACGACAGCGGCGCACCGATGCGGGCGATGGCCAGCATGACCATCAGCACGGGCGCCACCGTGCAGGCGGTCGCGTTCAGCAGCGACAGCCACAGCACCGGCTCCGGCACCCAGGCCGCCGACGGCGGCCGCAGCAGCAGGAACTGGCCGATGCACAGCAGGCTGGCCACGCTGCTGGCCAGGCCGGTGAGCCGCAACGCGCCCAGACGCTGCACCACCTTGCCGCTGAGCGCCAGATAGACCGCATAGCTGACCGCGCTGCCGAACACCAGGGCCGCGCCCAGTGCCGTGCTGGCCCCCTCGAAGCTCAGCTCATGCGCGAACACGGCCACCACGCCGGCATAGCTGATGGCCATGGCCAGCAGCTGGCGCGCCTGCAGCCGGTGGTGGAAGAACAGCACCGACAGCAGCAGCACCAGCGTCGGGTTCAGGTAGAGGATGAGCCGCTCCAGGCTGGCCGAGATGTAGGCCAGGCCGGCGAAGTCCAGGTAGCTGGCCAGGTAATAGCCGGTGAAGCCCAGCACGGCGATGTCGCGCCAGTCCCGGCGCGACAGCCGGGGCTGGCCGCGGCCCGCCCACCAGGCCAGCACGAGGAAGAAGGGTAGCGCCAGCAGCATGCGCCATATCAGCAGCGTGACCGCGTCGACGCCATGGCGGTAGGCCAGCTTGACGATGATGGCCTTGCCGGAAAAACCGATCGCACCCAGCGCGGCGAGCAGCAGCCCCGGCCAGGCCGGGGATTTGTGGGAACCCTGGGGCATGCATCCAGCATAGGGCCGCGCCCGGCGGCCAGCTTTCGCGAACGGGCAGCCTCCCGTTGGCGGCCTGGCCCGCAGGGCGGCGCTCAGTCGGCCGCGGCGGCCGGCAGCAGCGCCAGCGCATGCCGGAACTCCAGCCGCTGCATGGCCGCCGCCACGGCGCTGGCGCGCCCGCCCAGCGCGCCGTCCAGCAGCACGCGCTCGCGCTCGAACAGGATCAGCGCCTGCGCGTCATCGGCCTCCAGCAGCCGCCTGAGCGCCCGCAGCTGGGCCCGGGCCTGGCTGGCGTCGGCCACCACGGCGGTGCGCCCCGAGGCCGCATCCAGCAGCGCCATCAAGGCCTGCTGCAGCTCCAGCCCCTGGGCCAGCGCCAGCGCGGCCGCGGCCTCGTCATGCCGCTCCAGCGCCGTCTCCAGCAGCCCCGCGCAATGGGCCAGCTGCGCGGCGCCCAGCAGGCCCGCCACGCCGCGGGTGGTGTGGGCCGCGCGCACCGCCGCGGCGTGATCGCCGGCCTGCAGCGCCTGCCGGGTCAGGTGCAGATGACCCTCGCGCTCGTCCCTGAAGCGCCGCACGACGGAGGCATAGAGCGCGGTCCGGTTCATCAGCCGCTCCAGCGCGAGATCGACCTCCAGCCCGCCCTCGCGCAGCCGCTCCAGATCCAGCACGGGCTCCGTGCCGGCGTCGCCAGACGCGGGGGGTGCTGCGGCGCCGCGCACGACCGTGACGGGGGCCCAGCGTTCCAGCGCATCGAACAGCTTGCCGGGATCCAGCGGCTTGGCGAGATGGTCGTCCATGCCGGCGGCCAGGCAATGCTCGCGGTCGGCCGACATCGCATTGGCCGTCAGCGCCACGATGGGCACATGCCCGCCGTCGCCACGCTCGCCCTCGCGCTGGCGCCAGGCACGGGCGGCGCTGAGGCCGTCCATCACGGGCATCTGCATGTCCATCAGCACCAGGTCGTGCCCGCCGGCCTCCAGGCGTTGCAGCGCCTGCCGGCCGTCCGCCGCGATGCTCACGTCGGCGCCCACCGAGCGCAGCAGCTCCATGGCCACCTGCTGATTGAGTTCGTTGTCCTCCACCAGCAGCACCCGCAAGCCGCTGAAGCGTGCCGCGGTCGCGCCCCCCCCCTGCCGCACCGGCGCATCGACATGCGGCTGCCCGGCCAGCAGCGCATTCAGCGTGCCGGACAGCAGGTTGGCACAGACGGGCTTGATCAGCACGCTGGCAAAGCCGGCCCGCTCAGCCTCGCGGATCACGGGCTCGCGGCCGTAGCCGGTCAGCAGCACGCAGGGCGGCGGGCGCAGCGAAGGCTGGGCCAGCAGCCGGCGCCGCACCTCGATGCCATTCAGGTCGGGCATGTGCCAGTCCAGCAACAGCAAGTCGTAGGGCCGGCCGGCCGCCGCGGCGCGCGGCACGCACTCCAGCGCCTGGGCGCCGCCGGCGGCCTGATCGGCGTCGAAGCCCAGGCCTTGCAGCAACTGCGTGAGCGCGTTGCGCGTGCTCTCGTGGTCGTCGACGACCAGGATGCGCCGCCCACGCAAGCCGGCCGCCGGCTGAGCCAGCCGCTTGGCGGGCCCGCGCTCGAGGCGGACGGTGCACCAGAACCGGCTGCCCCGGCCGGGCTCGCTGTCAACGCCGATCTCGCCCCGCATCAGCTCGACCAGGGCCTTGGAGATCGCCAGCCCCAGCCCGGTGCCGCCAAAGCGGCGCGTGACCGAGCTGTCGGCCTGCTGGAAGGAACGGAACAGCCCGCCCGCCTGCTCGGCCGTCATGCCCACGCCGGTGTCCGCCACCTCGATGCGCAACGCCACGGCCGCATCCCCGGGTGCGGTGCAGCGCAGGCGCACGACGATCTCGCCACTTTCGGTGAACTTGATCGCATTGCTGGTGAGATTGATGAGGACCTGGCCCAGGCGCAGCGGGTCGCCCACCAGCAGGAAGTCCAGGCCCGGATCGACGTCGAACAGCAGCTCCAGCCCCTTGGTCTCGGCACGCTCTCCCAGCAGCATCGCGAGGTTCTCGAGCACGGCCTCGAGGTCGAACTCGACGCGCTCCAGCTCCATGCGCCCGGCCTCGATCTTGGAGAAGTCCAGGATGTCGTTGATGATGGCCAGCAGGTGCTGGCCGGCGCCCTGGATCTTGTTCAGGTAGTCGCGCTGGCGGGCGTCCAGCCCGGTCTGCAACGCCAGGTGGGCCATGCCCAGCACGGCGTTCATCGGCGTGCGGATCTCGTGGCTCATGTTGGCCAGGAACTCGCTCTTGGCGCGCGTCGCCGCCTCGGCCTGCTCGTTGGCGGCGGCGAGTTCATCGTTCTGCGCCTGGATGAGGGCGAACAGCTCCTCACGGCTGGCCTCCTGGAACTGGCGCTGCATGGCCGCCAGCTCGACCGGCGTCGGCGCGGCCTCCAGCCGGCAGCGCAGGCAGAGGCCGCCGCGCATCGGCGCGAGTTCCAGGCCCGCGCCCAGCGCGGGCGGCAGCACCAGCGCCGGCCAGTCCTGCGGCCCGGCCGGCACGATCTCCAGGCACAGGCAGGAGCCCTCCAGCTCGACCCGCAGCCGCAGCGCCGGCAGGGTCTGCAAGGCCTGGCCGCAGACCTCGGACAGCAGGCTGCAGCAGCCTATGGCCTGGGTCGGGCGCAGCCCGCGGCAATGCGCCAGCGTGCGCAACAGCTTGCGCCGCGCATGGACCTGGGCACCAGCGCCGCTCAGCCGCAGCTCGCCCAGCGCTGCGACACGGCCGCTCACGCCAGCCTCACCACGGCACAGGCCGCGTCGTCGACGTCCCGGCCGCACTGCCGCACGACATCGCGGGCCACGGCGGTGGCCTCCCCGGCGCCCGGCAGGCAGCCGCGGTAGCTGCGCAGCGACTCGCTGACACCGTCGGAGTACAGCAGCAGCAGCTGGCCGCGCGACACGCGGACCTGATGCTGAAAAGGCGTCGGGAAGCGGTCGCCCAGCACGCCGTCGCGCGACACGCCGCTCCAGGGCTGCTCACCGGCCGCCGGCCCCAGCAGCCGCGCACGCACATTGCCCACGCCGGCATAGCTCAGCAGGCCCGACAAGGGGTCCAGGCTGGCCACGCCGGCGGCGGCCCCCGGCGTGCCGCGGCAGGCCAGATGCAAGGCCTCGAGCAGCGGCACCACCTCCGGCTGCGGATGCGCCGCCACATGGGCCGCCAGCCGCGTGACCAGGTCATGGGCACGCGGGCCATGGCCCGAGGCGTCCAGCAGCGCGACGACCAGCCGCCCGGCCGCCAGCGGCCGGAACACCACCGCATCGCCAGACACCGTCTGGCCCAGGCAGGGGCGGTTCTCGCTCCCCCAGCTCAGCGCCAGCGCGGGCGGCTCGGCGCCGGCACGGCGACGGTAGGTCAGGCGCTCGCGGCACTGCGGCGCCCGCGCGTCCAGCCAGGTCAGGGCCTGCACCCGTGTGCCACGGCCCGGGCCCGTCTCGATGTGGACCTGATCGGCCATGCGGACCACCCCGGGCAGGCCCAGGCCCAGCGTGCCGGCCGTGCTGTAGCGCTCGCTCACCGCGGCCGGCACGTCGGCGATGCCGGGGCCGTCGTCCTCCGCCAGCACCTCCACCAACTCCGCGCCGGCCTCGCGGCGCCGATCCAGGCGCAGCTCGCCGGCCTGCGCGAACTTGAGCATGTTGCTGCCCAGCTCGGCGGCGATGGTGCACAGCAGCGTGCGCTGGACCTCCCCGACGCCGGCCAGCAGCTCGGAGCGGCGCAGATGGCTCAGCGCCAGCTGCAGGTCCAGCTCGCTGTGCAGGCGATAGCTCAGCGGCTGCGGCCTCATGCGGCCTCCGTCTCGACCCGGTCGCGCGCATGGTCCAGGTCGCGGCAGAAGCGCAGCCCGGGCGCCTGCGCCTGCGCGAGCGCCAGATGGATGGCGATGCCGGGGTGCAGCGCCGCCAGATAGGCATGCACGCCCAGCAGCCGGCACATGTCGCCCAGCTCCGCCAGGCGCGCGAACTCCTGGCCGTCCATCACCAGCACGGCCGAGCAGTCCAGCACGACGGCGCGCCAGCGCACCACCGCGACCCGCCGCATCACGGCGCGCGCGAACTGCTCCAGGCCCTCGGGCCCCAGGTCCGGCGCCAGGCTGGCGACCAGCATACCGTCCAGCTCGCTGATGCGGCTGGCGTGCTCGATGTCGTCGGCGTCCAGCATGGTGGCAGCGCCTGCCTCAGAGCGTCTTGCCGACCCGCTTTAACGCCATCTCGAAGGCATCGCGCATCGTGGCCGTGGTCTGGATGTCGCCGACCGACACGCCCAGTTCCACCATGGTCCGCGCGATGGACGGCGAGACGCCCGAAATGATGGCCTCGCAGCCCATGAACTGCGTGGCCTTGGTGATCTTGATGAGCTGGTTGGCCACGCCCGTGTCCACGCTGGCCACGCCGGAGATGTCCAGCACGAAGACGCGGGCCCGCGTTTCGGCGATCTTGGTGAGCGACTTGGTCATCACGTCGGCCGTGCGCGTGGAGTCGATGATGCCCACCAGCGGCAGCAGCAGGATGCTGTCCCAGATCGGCGTCACCGGCGTGCTCATCTCCATGACCGCCTTGGCATGCAGCGCGATCTTGTCGCGCGCGATCGTCGCGATGGTGTCGATGACGACAAAGGTGTCCAGCAGCATCAGCTTGGCGATCGCGGTCGTCTGGCGCACGTTCGCGGCCATGTCGTCGGGCCGCAGTTCGCGCAGGTGCTGGGTGATGAAGGCCAGGAACTGGCTGACGCCGGCGAAGTAGATGTCGTTGGGCAGGTCGATGCTGGCGTGCACCTGGCCGATGTGCTGGCGCTGCGCGAGATAGGCCGCATCCACGCGGCCGCGCAGGAAGATGCGCCAATGCTGGATCTGCTGGCGCCGCACGCGGCTCAGCTGCTCGTCGGAGCTGAACTGCCGCATCGCGCCGGGCTGGCTGCGCAGCCAGTCGTACCAGCGCTCCACGATGCGGTCCATGTGCTCATCGAGCACCACCCCGGCCTCTGCAACCTCGGCCAGGTCCGTCTCCGTGATAGAGAACATGCCCAGCAAGTCGTCTGGCGTCATATGCGCTCTCCCTGGCCCGGGTTTGGAAGTCCCGAACGGCACCTATTGTGTCCGCGCGCCCCTGAATTAGGGAAGACGGTCGGGCCGTGCAGAATTCACCACAGCGCGACGGCTGGCTGCAAGGCCCGCAGCCGCGGCCACGGACGCCCTCGGGGCCGCGCGCCGGTCGGCGGACTGATGCTTCTCCGCGTGCGCCTGGCGTCGACTTGTCGTCCAATGCGCGCCACAACACAGGGAGGGCCGGAGATGCAAGTCATGGTCAGGTTGCGCGCGCCGCTCGCCGTCGTGGCGGCCCTGGTGGCGATGGCGCTGAGCAGCGGCTGCACGACGCCGCCCCAAACCCCGGTGCCGCACTGCGAGCAGCCCGGCAGCGATTGCGTCGGCGCGCTGCTGGAGGCGCTGGAGGAATGGAAGTCCGCCTACAACAGCCGCGACCCGCGGCGGCTGCAGCAGCTGTACTCCCCCGGGGCGCTGATCACCGACGATGAATACTCGGCCGTGCCGCTGTCCGGCGCCGCGCTGCCGGAGTTCTTCGACCAGATGGCGCAGCGCCCGACGGCGCGCATGCGCTGGATCATCGGCAATCTGCAGCTGTTCGGCGACACGGCCGTGCGTTCGGGCGAGTACGAGTTCAGCGAAGAGGTCGACGGCCAGACCCGGGAGCGGCCGGCGCGCTACAGCTTTGCCTACCAGCGCATCGGCGGTCGCTGGCTGATCGTGCTGCAGCACTCGACCTTGCGCCCCTGAAAAAGACAAAGCCCCGCAGGCCAGGCCGCGGGGCTTCTTCAGGTCGGGCCTTCGGTCAGACCTTGGCCAGCAGCGCGTCCCACTTGGCCCTGGCGGCCTGCTCGTGGCGGGCCTTCACATGGCCGTAGCCGCGGATCTCCTCCGGCACGCGGGCCAGCTCGATGGCCGTGGGCAGCGACTCGGGGCTCAAACCGGCCAGCGCGCGCTCGATGCCGGCGCGGTAGTCGGCGATCCAGCGGCGCTCCATCCGGCGCTCCTCGGTGTGGCCGAAGAGGTCGAAGGCGGTGCCGCGCAAGCCCTTCAGCTTGGCCAGCAGACCGAAGGCGGGGCGGATCCAGGCGCCGAACGGGCGCTTCACCAGTTCGCCCTTGTCGTTCTTCTTCGCGAACAGCGGCGGCGCGAGGTGATGCACCAGCTTGTAGTCGCCCTCGAACATGCCGGCGATCTTGCTCGTGAACGCGGCGTCGGTGTGCAGGCGCGCCACCTCGTACTCGTCCTTGTAGGCCATCAGCTTGAACAGGTAGCGGGCCACGGCCTCGGTCAGCGTGGTCTTGCTGCCCAGGCGGCTTTCGGCGGCACGCACCTTGTCGACGAAGGCCTTGTACTCGGCCGCATAGGCGGCGTTCTGGTAGCCGGTCAGGAAGTCCACGCGCTTGGCGACGATCTCGTCCAGGCTCTGGCGCTTGACGAGCTGGATCACCTGCTGCGCCGCGTACAGCGACTGCACGGCCTTCAGGTCGTGGGCGCAGCGGCGGCCCCACTCGAACGCGGCCTTGTTGTTGTCCACCTGCACGCCGTTGAGCTCGATGGCGCGCATCAGCGCGTCATAGCTCAGCGGGATGCGGCCCTGCTGCCAGGCATAGCCCAGCATCAGCGGGTTGGTGTAGAGCGAGTCGCCCAGCAGCTTGACGGCCACTTCCTCGGCGTCGAAGGCGCCCAGGTGATCGGCGCCCACGGCCTTGCCCAGCGCCTGCTCGCAGGCCGCGCCGGGGAAGCTCCAGTCGGGGTCGTTGACGAGGGTCGCCGTCGGCGAGCCATGCGTGTTCAGCGCCACATAGCTGCGGCCTTCGCGCATGACGGCCAGCGTGGCCTTGTTGGCGGCGACGATGGCGTCACAGGCGATGACGAGGTCGGCCTCGGCCGTGCCCACCTTGGTGCAGTAGATGGCCTCGGGCCGGTTGGCGATCTGGATATGGCTCCAGGTCGCGCCGCCCTTCTGCGCCAGGCCGGCGGCGTCCTGCGTGATGACGCCCTTGCCCTCCAGGTGGGCCGCCATGCCCAGCAGCTGGCCAATGGTGATGACGCCCGTGCCGCCCACGCCGGCGACGACGATGCCCCAGGCCTTCTCGGCATTGGGGATGACGGGCAGCGGCAGCGGCGGCAGGCCGGCGTCGAAGGGGCTCTTGCGGCCTTCCTTCTTGGGCTTCTTCAGCTCGCCGCCCTCGACGGTGACGAAGCTGGGGCAGAAGCCCTTCACGCAGGAGTAGTCCTTGTTGCAGGTGTTCTGGTTGATCTGGCGCTTGCGGCCGAAGTCGGTCTCCAGCGGCTCCACGCTCAGGCAGTTGGACTGCACGGAGCAGTCGCCGCAGCCCTCGCAGACCAGCTCGTTGATGACGACGCGCTTGGCCGGATCCACCAGCTTGCCGCGCTTGCGGCGGCGGCGCTTCTCGGTGGCGCAGGTCTGGTCGTAGATGATGGCCGTCGTGCCCGGGATCTCACGGAACTCGCGCTGGATGCGGTCCAGCTCGTCGCGGTGATGCACGGTGACGCCCGGCGCCAGCGCCACGCCCTCGTACTTGGCCGGCTCGTCGGTGACGATGACCAGCTTCTTCACGCCCTCCGAGATCACGCTGTTCATGATCTGGATGACGCTGTGGCCCTCGGGGCGCTCGCCGACCTGCTGGCCGCCGGTCATCGCGACGGCGTCGTTGTAGAGGATCTTGTAGGTGATGTTGACACCCGCGGCGATGCTCTGGCGGATGGCCAGGCTGCCGCTGTGGAAGTAGGTGCCGTCGCCCAGGTTGGAGAAGATGTGCTTCTCGTTCGTGAACGGCGCCTGGCCCACCCAGGGCACGCCCTCGCCGCCCATCTGCGTGAAGGTGGCCGTGCTGCGGCCGGGCATCCAGGTCACCATGTAATGGCAGCCGATGCCGCCCACCGCACGCGAGCCCTCGGGCACGCGCGTCGAGGTGTTGTGCGGGCAGCCCGAGCAGAACCAGGGCGTGCGGTCGGCGCCGCCGGCGGTCTTTTCCTCGGCCTTCAAGGATGCTTCCTTGGCGTCGATGATGGCCAGGCGGGCGTCCAGGCGGGCCTGGATGTCGCCGTCCACGCCCAGCTTCTTCAGCCGCTTGGCGATGGCGCGGGCGATGATGGCCGGCGTCAGGTCGGCCTGCGGGCGCAGCAGCCAGTGGTCGCTGGGGTTGGGCACGCTCCACTCGCCGCCCTCGCCGTCGCCGGCGTCGAACTTGCCCAGCACGTTGGGGCGCACGTCGGCACGCCAGTTGTAGAGCTCTTCCTTGACCTGGTACTCGATGATCTGGCGCTTTTCCTCGACGACCAGGATCTCCTGCAGGCCGCGGGCAAACTCGCGCGCCACCTGCGCCTCCAGCGGCCACACCACGTTGACCTTGTGCAGCCGGATGCCGATGCGGCGGCAGGTCTCGTCGTCCAGGCCCAGGTCGTGCAGCGCCTGGCGGGTGTCGTTGAAGGCCTTGCCGCTGGTGATGATGCCGAAGCGGTCGTTGGCTCCCTCGATGACGTTGTAGTTCAGGCGGTTGGCGCGGATATAGGCCAGCGCGGCATACCACTTGAAGTTCATCATCCGCGCTTCCTGCTCCAGCGGCGGATCGGGCCAACGGATGTGCAGGCCGCCCTCGGGGACGACAAAGTCCTCGGGCAGCACGATGTTGACGCGGTCCGGGTCCACGCTGACCGAGGCCGACGATTCGACGATCTCCTGGATGGTCTTCATGCCGGCCCACAGGCCCGAGAAGCGGCTCATCGCGAAGGCGTGCAGGCCCATGTCCAGGATGTCCTGCACGCTGCTCGGGAAGAAGGTCGGGAAGCCCACCGCCTTGAAGACATGGTCGCTCTGGTGGGCCGCGGTGGAGCTCTTGGCGATGTGGTCGTCGCCGGCGATGGCGATGACGCCGCCGTGCTTGGACGTGCCGGCCATGTTGGCGTGCTTGAACACGTCGATGCAGCGGTCCACGCCCGGGCCCTTGCCGTACCAGAGGCCGAACACGCCGTCGAACTTGGCCTTCTCGGGGAACAGGTCCAGCTGCTGCGTGCCCCAGACGGCGGTGGCGCCCAGCTCCTCGTTGACGCCCGGCTGGAACACGATGTTTTGCTTGGCCAGGTGCTTCTTGGCCGCCCACAGCGCCTGGTCGTAGCCGCCCAGCGGCGAGCCGCGGTAGCCGCTGATGAAGCCGGCGGTGTTCAGGCCCTGCATCGCGTCGCGGGTGCGCTGCAGCATGGGCAGGCGCACCAGCGCCTGCACGCCGCTCATGAAGGCGCGGCCATGGTCTAGCGCGTATTTGTCGTCCAGCGTGACGGTCTGCAGCGCGCGCAGGACATGTTCGGGCAGCGGGGCGTTCATGGGGTAGGTGCTCCTGGGAAGGCTGACCCGACAGAAGACCCTTGTGAGGCCGGCGCGCGGGCCATGGGCCAGTATGGCCGGAGCGCGCAGTGTAGGGAAATGAGGGCGCGCAGTGCTTTCTCAATTGCCCGAGAATTCGCCACTCCAAGCAACTTCCTTGCTTGTTTGAAGTAAATTCAATTCAATTTGCATCGCGAATCAGCCGATCAGGGCAAACCATGAGTTCCGAAGACCCCACCGCCGACGCGCTGGACCGCCACCACATCGCCATCCTGGCCGCGCTGCAGGCCGATGCCCGGCTGTCCAATGCCGAACTGGCCCAGCGCATCGGCCTGTCGGCCGCGCCCACCTGGCGGCGCGTCAAGTGGCTGGAGGAGCGCGGCTACATCACCGGCTACCGCGCCGAGATCGACCGCCGCAAGCTGGGCCTGGGCGTGCTGGCCTTCGTGCGCGTGGACGCCGAGCGCAGCGCCGGCGCCGCCACCAAGCCGCTGGAGGACGCCATACGCCGGCTGCCCGAGGTCATCGCCTGCCACTACATCTCGGGCACCGGCACCTTCGAGCTGCAGGTCATGGTGACCGACCTGGACGCCTTCTCGCGCTTCTCCATCGACACGCTGCTCAACCTGCCCAACGTCAAGGACATCCACACCCGCTTCGCGCTGGGCGAGGTCAAGGCCAGCGGGGTGTTGCCGCTCGGGCACCTCGCGGGATGAAGCCCCTTGTCCAAAGACTACCTTGGCCGGTCCCCCGCGGGGACGGCGATGCTTGCCGGATCGACCGACAAGCACATCGCCCGAGGCGGTCCGGCTTGGGAACTGAAGTCGGACACAGGCAGTCCCTGCGGACTGCTTGTGCCTACGCAAGGCCATGGGCCTCTGGCCCACGGCAGGCCCTGCGCTCGGCCCGCAACACCTGAAAGACCGCCATGCGTATCGCCCTCGTTTCCGACATCCACGGCAACCTGCCCGCGCTGGAGGCGGTCGTCGCCGACATCGCCCGCCGCGGCGTCGATCAGGTGCTGTGCCTGGGCGACAACCTGTCCGGCCCGCTGCTGCCGCGCGAGACGGCGCAATGCCTGATGGCCTCGGGCTGGCCCGTGCTGGCCGGCAACCATGAGCGCCAGATCCTCGAATGGCAGCCCGGCACGGGCGGCGCCTCCGACGGCTACGCGCTGGCGCAGCTGGGCAGCGCCGAGCTGGACTGGCTGCGCACGCTGCAGCCCCAGTGGCAATGGGCGCCCGACGTCTTCCTGTGCCACGGCACGCCGCGCAGCGACTGCGAGCATTTCCTCGAAACCCCGCGCGCCGGCGTGCTGGGTCTGGCCACGGCCGCCGACATCGAGGCGCGCCGGGCCGGCCAGGCCAGCGCGCTGATCGCCTGCGGCCACAGCCATCTGCCGCGCAGCCTGCGCACGGCGACGGGGCAGCTGCTGGTCAACCCCGGCAGCGTGGGCCTGCAGGCCTATGTGGACGACGCGCCCGCACGCTACGTCCTCGAATGCGGCACGCCGGACGCGTCTTACGCCATCGTCGAGCGGCACGGCGGCGCCTGGCAGGCCAGCCTGCACGCCGTGCCCTATGACCATCGCGCCATGGCCGCGCTGGCGCAGCGCAACGGCCGGCCGGACTGGGCCCAGGCCCTGCTGACCGGGCGCGTGGGCTGACCCCGCGGCAGCACCGCCCCGTCCCGGCTGGCATAGTTGGCGCGGATGTCCCCCCTGCCCCTGCGCCACCTGCTGCTCGCCCTCGCCGTCGTGGCCATCTGGGGCAGCAACTTCGTCGTCATCAAGTACGCGCTGCACACGCTGCCGCCCATGACGCTGGCGGTGCTGCGCTTCACGTTCGCGCTGCTGCCGGCCTGCTTCTTCCTGCGCCGGCCGGCGGTCGGCTGGCGCAACCTGGCCGGCTACGGCGTGCTCATCGGCGTGGGCCAGTTCGGCCTGCTGTACCTGGCGATGCGCAGCCAGATCTCGCCGGGGCTGGCCTCGCTGGTGGTGCAGACGCAGGTCTTCTTCACGCTGCTGCTGGCCGTGCGCATCCGCCGCGAGAAGGTGCTGGGCACGCAGTGGCTGGGCCTGGCGCTGGCGGCCGGCGGCGTGGCCGTCATCGCCTCGCACACCGACGGCACGACCACGCCGCTGGGCCTGGCGATGATCCTGGCCGCCGCCTTCTGCTGGGCCTGCGCCAACCTGCTGACGCAGCGCGCCGGCCGCATCGACATGCTGGCCTACGTCGTCTGGAGCAGCGCCTTCGCGGTGCCGCCGCTGCTGCTGCTGGCGCTGCTGATCGACGGGCCGCAGCAGATGGCGGCCGGCGTGGCCGCGTCGGGCCTGGGCACCTGGGCCGCCGTGCTGTGGCAGTCGCTGGGCAACACGCTGTTCGGCTATGGCGTGTGGAGCTGGCTGCTGGCCCGCCACCCGGCCGGCCGCATCGTGCCCATGGCCTTGCTGGTGCCGGTGTTCGGCATGGGCTCGGCCAGCCTGCTGCTGGGCGAGCCGCTGCCGGCCTGGAAGCTCATCGCCGCGGCGCTGGTGCTGGCCGGTCTGGCGATCAACCTGTTCGGCGCCCGGCTTTTGCAGCGCTGGCCGGCAGTGGCCCGCGATTAGGCTGGGTTGCATGAAGCGCCGCGCCCTGCTGCTCCTGCTGACGCCCCTGGCGGCCGCCGCCGCGCCGCCGGCCGTGACGTTGCTCGTCGAGCTGCGCTGGGTGGACAGCAGCGTGCCGGGCGGCGCGCTGTCCGCCGTGCGCGATGGCGCCGTCGTCGTCGGCACGGCCGGCACGGTGTCGCCGCGCGGCCCCGGCGTCGTCACGTCCACGGCTGCCGCCGCGCCGCCGTGGACATGGCAACTGCGGGTGCTGAACGGCCAGCGCGCCGGCCTGAGCCTGACGACGCGCGAGCCTCTGCAGTGGGTGGACGCCGTCGTCGAGCTGGATGGCGCGGCCGGCCCGGCCAGCGTGCCGCGCCGCCTCTACGCCAGCCCGCGCCAGGGCGAGCGCCGCGCGACCCAGTCCTTCACCGTCAAGCCCAGCTGGCCCGGCGGCCGCGCACCGGTGCGGGTGGACTTCAGCGTGGACGGCGACGACCAGGCCTTGCAGTCCACGCTGAACCTGCCGCTGCAGCGCTGGCAGACCGTCGCGCGCAGCGGCGGCGTCGCGCCCACCGCTGCGCGCGGCACCATCAGCAGCCGCGACGCCGAGGGCCAGCCCGAGCGCGAGCTGCAGCTGCGCGTGTCCATCGGCCCCGAATAAGCGGGTGCTTGCGCGGCGGCGCTCGGTAGTCTGCCAATGTGCCAAGTCTTGCCCGGCCGCGGCCGCGGCTTGCGTGTAACGTCAATCCTTTGCGCCCCCGACCGCCCCGCTGCCCATGAAACTCGCTCTGATCGCCCACGACGGCAAGAAGGACGCCATCATCGCCCTGGCCGCCGACTTCCTGCCACTGCTGCGCCGCTGCCGGCTGATGGCCACCGGCACGACGGGCACCCGGCTGAGCGCCGCCCATGGCCTCAGCATCGAGCGCATGCTCAGCGGCCCCATGGGGGGCGACCTGCAGATCGGCGCGCGGCTGGCCGTCGGCGACCTGGACGGCGTCATCTTCCTGCGCGATCCGATGACGCCGCAGCCGCACGAACCCGACATCAACGCGCTGGTGCGCGCCTGCGACGTCCATGACGTGCCCTGCGCCACCAACGTGGCCACGGCGCGGCTGCTGCTGACCCAGTGGAGCGTGGAGTGACGACCCGGGCACTCCGCGAGGTCCACCACCGATGACCCCCCTGAAGGCGCCGCTGCGCCACCTGTCCAGGCAGCTGCGCATACGCACCCGCCTGGGACTGGCCTTCGGCCTGCTGCTGGGGCTGCTGCTGGCGCTGGCGGCGCTGTCGGTGTACCGGCTGGCGGCGCTGTCGGACGCGCTCAACCACGTCGTCGACGACCAGGCCGTCATCCGCGACGCCGTCTACGAGATCAACCGCAACGCCGAGGCCGTGGCGCGCAAGCTGCTGGTGCTGCTCAGCCCCGATGCCGAGCTGCGCCTGGCCGCCTCCCCCGAGATCGCCGCGGCCAACGGCCGCCTCGACGACGCCATGCAGCGCCTGGCGCTGGTGCTGCCGCCCGGGCCGCGCAGCGAGCGCCTGGCCGAGGTGAGCCAGCGCCTGGCGGACTACCGCGCCGGCTATGTCGAGGTGCGCCGGCTCATCGAGCACGACGACGTCCATGCCGCGCGCTCCCAGCTGGGCAACGATGTCGAAGCCGCGCTGGCGCTGTTCGTGGGCGCCATCCACCAGCTCGCCTCCAGCGAAGACCGCGCCGGCACGGCCCAGGCCCGCATGCTGCGCGACCGCATCGACGCCGACCGCACCGGCGTGCTGGTGCTGTGCGTCGCCGCGCTGCTGGCCGGCGCGCTGCTGGCCGTGGGCGTCACGCGCTCCATCGTGCGGCCGCTCAAGCGCGCCGAGGACGGCGCCGAGCTGATCGCCCAGGGCCACTACGGCCACCGCATCGAGGTGGACTCGGCCGACGAGCTGGGCCACATGGCCAGCGCGATGAACACCATGGCCGCGGCCGTCGGCGAGCGCGAGGCCCAACTGCGCCGCCTGGCCGACGTGGACCTGCTGACCGGCCTGCCCCAGCGCGCCCGCTTCATCGCCGACGGCGACCGCCTGCTGGCCGGCCTGCCGCCGGACGAGCGCCTGGCCGTGCTGATCTGCATCGACGTGGACCGGCTCAAGGCCGTCAACGGCGTGCTGGGCTTCGACGCCGGCGACGCGCTGCTGCGCGGCGCGGCCGCCAAGCTGCGGGTGCTGTTCGAGGGCGCGGCCGCCTATGGGCGGCTGGCCGGCGGCACCTTCGCCGCGCTGGCGCCGGTGCTGCGCCTGGAGCATGGCATCGCGCTGGCCACCCAGCTGCGCGAGGAGGTGGAGCACAAGCTGTCCTGGCAGGGCCAGTCGCTGGACTTGTCGGTGTCGCTGGGCCTGGCCCACTGGCCCGAGCATGCCGACGACACCGAGGCCTTGCTGCGCCGCGCCGAGCAAGCCATGTTCGAGGCCAAGCGGCTGCGCCAGGCGGTGGCGGTCTTCAACCCCGGCGCCGAGGCCGCGCGCGCGCTGCACCTGAGCCTGCTGTCCGACCTCGCCGCCGCCATCCAGCAGGACCAGCTGTGCCAGTTCCTGCAGCCCAAGCGCGACCTGCGCACCGGCCGCATCGTCGGCGCCGAGGCGCTGGTGCGCTGGCAGCATCCGCAGCGCGGCTGGCTGCCGCCGGCCGACTTCATCCCCTTCGCCGAGCGCAGCGGCCGCATCCGCCAGGTCACCGACTGGATGCTGGCCCGCGCCGTGCGCACGCTGGCCGCCTGGGCCGAGCAGGGTCGCGAGCCGCTGTCCATCGCCGTCAACATCTCCACGCTGGACCTGCAGGACCAGGGCCTGCCCGCCCGGCTCGCCGCGCTGCTGGCCGAGCACCGCGTGGACCCCAGCCGGCTGCAGCTGGAGGTCACCGAGACCGGCCTGATGGCCAGCGGCACGGACCCCATCGCCGTGCTGCATGCACTCAAGAGCTGGGGCGTGAAGCTGGCCATCGACGACTTCGGCACCGGGCAGTCCTCGCTGGCCTATCTGCAGCACCTGCCGGTGGACGAGCTGAAGATTGACCGCAGCTTCGTGCAGGACGTGGACCGCGACCCGCGCCGCCAGGCGCTGCTGAAATCCATCGTCGGCGTGGGCCACGGCCTGGGGCTGACGGTGACGGTGGAAGGCGTCGAAAACGCGGCCGAGCTGGCCTGCATCAGCGCCTGCGGATGCGACCTCATCCAGGGCTTTCTGCTGGCCCGGCCCATGGCCCTGGCCGATTTCGAGGCCTGGACGGCGGAGGCACGCTAAAATCCCGGCCTTTCGTCGTTTTGCCCCTTCTGTGGGCTAAGTTTCACTGGAGCCAACATGGGCAACAAGATCATCACCGAAGCGGATCGCCGCGCCACCCCCCGTCCCGCCGCCCCCAAGGGCGTGACCTACACCGCCGGCCGCGGCCAGCTGCGCAGCCTGGAGCGCGGCGCCCACACCCGCTCGAAGAAGAACCCGGGCAAGCGCCCGCATTCGGGCTGATCTTTCAGGCCGAACGCCTGAAGGTTTCACCTCGCAACAGGCCCTGACGGGCCTGTTTGTTTTTGTCGGCTCGACACTGACCAAACACCATGATCCGCATCACCGAACTCCGCCTGCCGCTGAACCACGCCGAGGACGCGCTGCGCCCGGCCGTGCTGGCCCGCCTGAAGCTGGCCGACGCCGAGCTGGCCCACATCCACGTGTTCCGCCGCGGCCATGACGCGCGCAAGAAGAGCGACATCCAGCTGGTCTACACGCTGGACTGCACACTGGCCGATGGCGTCGACGAGGCCGCGCTGCTGGCCCGCTTCGCCGGCGATCACCAGATCCGCGCCACGCCCGACACCGGCTACCACTTCCTGACCCAGGTCGGCGAATACACCGGCCCGCGGCCGGTCGTCGTCGGCTTCGGCCCCTGCGGCCTGTTCGCCGCGCTGATCCTGGCGCAGATGGGCCTGCGCCCCATCGTGCTGGAGCGCGGCAAGTCCGTGCGCGAGCGCACCCAGGACACCTGGGGCCTGTGGCGCGAGAGCCGGCTGCACCCCGAGAGCAACGTGCAGTTCGGCGAGGGCGGCGCCGGCACCTTCTCCGACGGCAAGCTCTACAGCCAGATCTCCGACCCGCGCCACCTCACGCGCAAGGTGCTGACCGAGTTCGTCAAGGCCGGCGCGCCGGAAGAGATCCTCTACGTCAGCAAGCCCCACATCGGCACCTTCCGGCTGGTCAGCATGATCATCAAGATGCGAGCCGACATCGAGGCGCTGGGCGGCGAGATCCGCTTCCAGCAGAAGATGACGGACCTGCTCATCGAGGACGGCGCGGTGCGTGGCGTGATGCTGGAATCCGGCGAGCAGATCAGCACCACGCACGTCGTCATCGCGCTGGGCCACAGCGCCCGCGACACCTTCCAGATGCTGCATGCGCGCGGCGTGCAGATGGAGGCCAAGCCCTTCTCCATCGGCTACCGCATCGAACACCCGCAGTCGCTGATCGACGCGGCCCGCTTCGGACCGAGCGCCGGCAACGCCATCCTCGGCGCGGCCGACTACAAGCTGGTGCACCACGCCAAGAACGGCCGTGCCGTCTACAGCTTCTGCATGTGCCCGGGCGGCACCGTCGTGGCCGCCACCAGCGAGCCCGAGCGCGTCGTCACCAACGGCATGAGCCAGTATTCGCGCAACGAGCGCAACGCCAACGCCGGCATCGTCGTGGGCCTGAGCCCTGAGGACTACCGCCAGGACGGCAAGCGCGACGGCAGCCCCGTGAATCCGCTGGACGGCATGGCCTTCCAGCGCATCTGGGAAAGCCGCGCCTACGAGCTGGGCGGCGGCGGCTACCTGGCGCCGGGCTCGCTGGTGGGCGACTTCATCAAGCGCCAGGTCAGCAAGACATTCGGCGACATCGAGCCCAGCTACAAGCCGGGCGTCACGCTGACCAACCTGCAGGCCAAGGGCCACGGCTCGCTGCCCCCCTACTGCCTGGAGGCCATCCGCGAGGCGCTGCCGGCGTTCGCCCGCCAGATCCGCGGCTTCGACCGCCCGGACGCGGTGCTGACCGGCGTGGAGACTCGCACCTCATCACCGCTGCGCATCAACCGCGGCCGCGACTACCAGAGCCTCAACGTGCGCGGCCTGTTCCCGGCCGGTGAAGGCGCCGGCTATGCGGGCGGCATCATGAGCGCCGGCGTGGACGGCATCGAGGTGGCCGAGGCGCTGGCGGCGGACCTGCTCGGGATGCCCGATGCGCCGGTGCTGCAGGGCAAGGGGGCGAAGGCGGGTGGGCAGGTTTGAGAGGGCGTGCTCAACGTTCGACGTGAACGGACCGCGGAGGCTGGCGCAGCCAGCCATAGTTGGACAACTCTATAGATGAGTTATGCGTCGCGCCCGACAACGATGCGTGTTCCATCGTGCAACGAATAGGCTTCGGGACCAGTGCCATCCTGAGGAATTTGCAGGGTCGCGCCTCTCTGAAACTTGATGGCCAGGAGGAATGGCGCGCAGGCCGGAATGGCCTTGGCCTGCTGGCCAATAAGCTGAACAAGAGCGTCGCAAAAGCCTGGCTCGCCCATCCGGAATTGCACTCCTGCTTTGCCAAGGACGGCGCCGCTGAAGACCGCCAGCGTCTGATCTTGAAAGACTAGCTGAAAGTAGTCTTCTACAAAGACCACTTGGGACAGAGATTCTCGGAACTCGGGCATAACCAGCATTCGAGGCGCCTAACGCTGAAGCTGAGCCGCGAGCTGCGGCTCGTGGACGCTAGCCAGCTCGCAAGACAGGTTATGGCACACGCGCATTTGCCGCCTCCAGCGCAGACAGGTGTCCGCTGAGAAAACGCGAAAGGCGAATTGTTGTGCCGCTCCCGAACCGGAGCGTGTACCAGTTCGCCCAGTCGTTGTATTGCACCGATTGAAGGTCTTGCCACTTCCCCTGCTTCCGCCCCGACCAGGGAGTTGAAAAGGTGATCTCGTCGGAATCGAAGGAGCCCTTCACAAATGCGGCTTCGGCAAAGCAATAGATCGCGCCCACTCCAAAGCCAATGACCGCTATTGCCTTCGTCCAAAGCGCACTGTGATCCACAGCGAACAAGGCGATTGCCACGGGAAGAATTGCCAGGCCCAAACATGCGAACGCAACGCCCCACAAGAAGGTCCCGAAGTGCAGACTTCCAGCATCACCCGCCTTCCCGGCCTTCTTCGCGATGTACGTCGTCAATGCTGCCGCAATGGCGCCGCCTATCAGTCCACTAACAATGACGCTCATTCTTCGTGTTCCATAACTTGTTGTAGGTCGACTGCCGCTGCCGCATAACACTACCGTCCGTGTCGCAAGTGCCTGATGCGATCGGACTATGCCAACAAGATATCGGCACAAACGACGCGTCGCGGCATCTCGACTCCCATCGCTGCTCCGGCCTCCTGAGGCCCGCGTCAATGCTGCGGAAACCGCTCGCGCCACAGCGCCGCCAGCCGCGGCTCCTCGTCCACGCGGCGGACCACCTCCGCCATGCGCGGCGCGGCCTCGTAGAAGCGCTCCCGCCACGGCCCGAAGCGAGAGACGGTGGCGACGTACAAGTCCAGCACCGTCAGCGCGTCGCCCAGCAGCCAGCGCCCCGGCGTCAGCTGCGCATCCATCTGCGCCCAGCAGAAGGCGATGCGCTCGTGCACGGCGTCCACCACCGCCTCCCGCGCACTCTCCGGCGCGCCGATGCGCCCCACGTCGGGCTTGATCCAGTGCAGCGCATAGATCGCCGACGACACATACAGCATCCAGCGCAGGAATTGCCCGCGCAGCGGGTCGTCCGCGGCGGGTGCCAGCCGCGATTCGGGGTGCAGGTCCGCCAGGTGGATGAGGATGGCCGCGCTCTCGGTCATGACCTCGCCGTCGGGCAGCACCAGCGTCGGGATCTGGCGCATGGGATTGCGGGCCGCGACGCGCTCGCGCGCGGCGGCCTCGGCCCAGGTCGCGCCCTCGATCAGCGTGTAGGGCAGGCCCAGCAGCGTCAGGGCCGCCTCGACGGCGACCGAGCCGGAGGCGGCGGCGCCGTACAAGGTCAACGGCACGGGAGGCTGCGTCATGGCGCCACCGGCTGCGGGGCTTGCGCCGCCAGAAATGCCAGCAGGTCCGCCGCCTTGCGCTCCGTCATGCCGACGCCCCAGTAGCGCATCTTGGTGCCCGGCACCAGCGCGTTCGGGTCGCGCAGATAGGCGGCCAGCGTCGCCTCGTTCCAGACCAGGCCCGAGGCCTTCAGCGCCGCGGAATAGCCATAGCCCGGTTGCGTGCCGGCCTTGCGGCCGGGCAGGCCGTTGAGCTGCGGGCCGAAGGCGTGCCGCGCCGTGGGCCCGGCCTGGTGGCAGTGCATGCAGGCCGCGAAGGCCTTGCGGCCCGCCGCCGCGTCGCCGCCGGCCGCAGCGAGCGCCGGCAGCAGCAGCAACGCGGCCCAGGCGAGCGCCGGCCTCATGCGTCCCCGCCCCCCGGCGCCAGCATCTCGATCAGCTCCTTGGCGAACGCCAGCGCGTCCTCGGGCAGCTCGAAATGCATCTCGTTGTTCAGCTCGACGACCTCGCCGTCCGGCCCCTTGTGCACGACCGACCAGCCGCCCGCGCCGCCGTCGATGGCGAGCACGCCGAACTGGCCCGGCGCGAGGTCGCGGGCGCTGCCGCCGGTGACGACGATGTCGCGGCCGTGGTGGGAGTGGTAGCGTTTCATCCATTCCATTCTCACGGAGACCGCCATGAAAGCAGTCTGGAACGGCATCACCCTCGCCGAGAGCGACGACACCGTCGTCGTCGAAGGCAACCACTACTTCCCCGCCGAGTCGCTGAACACCCAGTACACGACCTTCAGCAACCACGTGTCGCGCTGCGCCTGGAAGGGCGAGGCCAAGTACCTGAGCCTGCTGGTCAATGGCGAGATGAACCCGGATGCGGTCTGGTATTACCCCGACCCGCTGCCCGCCGCTGCCGAGATCAAGGGCCGCTACGCGTTCTGGAAGGGCGTGAAGGTCACGGAGTAGTCAGGGCTTCAGGCCCTGGGGCAGCAGCGCCCACAGTCGCAGCGGCTGCTTGGTGCGGCTGGCCCGCAAGCCGGCCTCCTCGCCCCAGCCCCAGAACAGGTCGGCGCGCACGGCGCCCACGATGGCGCTGCCGGCGTCCTGGGCCAGCACCAGGCGGCGCAGCGGCTTGGTGGACAGCGGCTCGGTGCTGTCCAGCCACAGCGGCGTGCCCAGCGCGATGTAGGCGCGGTCGACGGCCACCGATCGGCCCGGCGTCAGCGGCACGCCCTGGGCGCCGCGCGGGCCGGTGGCGGGGTCGCGCAGCGCCTCCTCGCGGAAGTAGACGACGCGCGGGTTGACGGCCAGCGCCTCGCGCACCTTGGCCGGGTTGCGCTGCGCCCAGTCGCTCAGGGTGCGCGGCGTGGCGTCGGCCACCTCGCCGCGGTCCAGCAACGCGCGCACGACGGACTGGAAGGGCTGGTCGTTGTGGCCCGCATAGGCCACCCGGCTGGTGCGCTCGGCACCGCCCGCGTCGCGCATGACCAGGCGGCCCGAGCCCTGGATCTGCAGCTGCAGCAGCGCGAAGGGGTCGTCCACATAGGCCAGCTCCAGGGCCGTGAAGCGCGGGTTGGCGTCGATGTCGCGGCGCGGCGTGCGGCGCAGCGCGGGGTCGGCGGGCAGCGCATGCAGCGGCCACTGGAAGGCGCCCTCGCGCTGACGGCTGGCGGCGAGCTGGGGTTCGAAATAGCCCGTCAGCAGCCCGGTGGTCTCGCCGCCGTCGGCCTGCAGCCGCCAGGGGCGCAGATGCTTCATCAGCAGCAGGCCGGCCTCCAGCGCATCGGCGGGCGCCAGCAATGCGGCGCGGGCGCAGAACTCGGCCCAGCCCGGCGCGGGGCGCTGGCAGCCGGCCAGCAGGGCCGGCCAGGCGGCGAGCAGGTCGTCGCTGCCCCAGCCGGGCAGCTCATTCCAGTCGGCGGCCACCCAGCGCTGCGCCAGCGGTCGCGGCGGCGTCGATGGCGCCGGCGAGGCCTCGCGCGGCGCGGGCTGCTGCGGCAGCCGTGGCGGCGCGGAGCAGGCGACCAGGCTTCCTAGAATGGCCGCCATCGCCACACGCGCCCCGATTCCCATGCTGCTACTTGCCCTCGAAGCCCTAGGCGCGCTGCTGATCTTCGTCTTCATCATCTGGTGGACCATGTTCTCCGGCCGCAAGAAGGGCGAGCGCAAGGAAGACTAGCGGGGAGGCAACAAAAAGCTCAGCGGCGCGCGCCACAGCCGCCCGCGGATGGCCGCGTAGACGCGCTTGCGGTCGGCCAGGCGGATGCCGCGCGAGCGCATCGCGACGCGGAACGCACAGAGGAAGCTGACGCCCACGTTGAGCACGCCGATGCCGGCGATGCAGATCACGCAGGACCAGAAGGCCCAGGTCGCCATCACGCCGAAGCCCAGCGCGCCCACCGCCGCGGCGAGCTGGCCGGTGGCCAGCGTCACGTGGCGCACCTCCACGGGCAGGCCGAAGAAGCCGCCCAGCGCCGGCACCAGGCCCAGCATCAGGCCCAGGCTGATGTTGGCCGTCAGCCCCGAGATGTTGGCGCGCAGCCAGCGCGACCAGGCCTTGGCGCGGGTGTGGCCCAGCGTCGCGACGATGCGCGGGTTCCAGGCGATGGCGCTGTCCAGGCGGTGGAAGACGAACCAGTTCTCCACCCAGCCCGCGATCAGGCTGGACGCGAACAGCAGCGTGCCGGTGAAGGCCGCGAACAGCAGCGACGGGCCGAACAGGCCCAGCGAATGCAGCACGTACTGGGCGTCCTGCACGCCCACCAGCGGCATGCCGAAGGCCGCCCAGCACAGCCCCTGCACGGCCAGCACCAGCGGCGCGACGATGCTGAGGTTGCCGATGATGCCGGCCACCTGCGAACGCACCAGATGGCCCACCTCGTCGACGAAGTCCTGCAGCGCCTCGTCGCGCTCGATGTGCTGCAGCTTGTCGGCCATGGCCGGCGCCGTCATCGCCGGCTGCTTGGTCGCCACGGTCCAGTGCAGCAGGTGGATGAGGACGAAGGAGGCCGCGTAGTTCACGCCGGCCCAGAAGCCGCCCCAGAAGGCCGTGAAGCCCAGCAGCGCGATGCCGAACTTCAGGAAGGTGGTCGCCGCCAGCACCGCGCCGCCGCCGGCCGCGCGCCGCAGCATGTCGCGGTACTCCTCGCGGTTGCGGGTGATGTAGTGCTCGCCGGTCTCGGCGCTGCGCTCGGCCACCTTGCGCGCCAGCAGCGAGTAGTGGCGCGCGAACAGCGTGCGCAGGCTGCGCCGCTCGTGCACGACGCGCACCAGGCCGGCCACCAGGCGCAGCAGCTCGCGCTGCGGCTCGGGCGACAGCAGGCAGGCCAGCAGCGCCTCGATGCGGTCCAGGCGCGCGGTGAGCTGCTCCACCGAGAACATCAGGTCCACCGACACGCCATGGGTCTCGAGGTGGTCGGGCACGGTCTGGGCGGCGCTGCGGCAGCGGTCCAGCAGCGCGCGCAGGTATTGCGTGGCCGGCACCAGCGCCGCGGCATCGGTGCCCGTCAGCGCGCGCTCGACGGCTTCCCAGGCGGTGGGCAGCTGGTGGAAGGGCCGGTCCTGCATGGCCGCCTCGGCCATGCGCACGCGCAGCGGCCCGGCCAGGCCGGCCGCATGCACGCTGCTGACCAGCACCGTGACGGCCGCCCGCGCCTCGACGCGCCAGCCGTCGTCGGGCGTGGCGGCGAACAGCAGGCGCAGCCGGCCCAGCAGCTCGTCATCGATGGCGGCGATCCAGTCCTCGTCGTCCTCGCTGCCGAACAGCAGCTCGAACAGCGCCGCGAGGTCGCGCGTGTCGGTGGTGGCGGGCAGCAGGCGGCGGCGCAGCCGGCCGAGGAATTCATGCCACAGCGCCATGCGCGGCGCAAAGCCCACCTCGGCGAACAGCGCGACCGCGTCGACGTCGTTCCAGACCCCGCCGATGACGTTGGCGAAGGCCCAGGCGTGCTCGGGGTGGCGCTCCAGCACGTTGAGCAGGTGCTTGAGGCGCACCAGCGGCAGCGGCGTGCCCGAGGCCTCCTCGCGCGGCGCATGGCGCAGCCATTCCAGCAGGCGCACCAGCCAGAGGTTGCGCTCGGCGAGTTCGGCCTGCGGATCGGCCGCATTCAGGAGGGCGGTGAGGTCCCAGGTCTGGTTGGTCATTCAATCATCCATCGCATGTGCGGGCCGGGCGCCGGGCCGCACCGCCGCCGAGTGCGACGGCCAAATTACTCCCGGGACCCCGCCAGGGTCAATGCAGCGAGGCGCTGTCCGCCAGCAGGAACTCGGCGACCTCGGCGTAGAAGACCTCGCAGCTCTCGGTCACGCACAGAAAACGCCCGCGCATGGTGCCCTGGGGCGTGCCGATCTGGGCCCAGGAGCTGTACTGGAAGCTCTGGCCCGGCGCCAGCAGGGGCTGGTGGCCCACCACGGCCAGGCCGTCGACGCGCTGCACCTGGCCGCGCGCATCGGTGATTTCCCAATGCCGGCCGACCAGCTGGGCGGGCACGTCGCCGCTGTTCGAAATGGTGATCGTGTAGCTGAAGGCATACAGGCCTTGCTCGAGATGGGTCTGCTCGGGCAGGGCCTGAACCGTGACGCTGCAACTGAAACGGGGGTTCGCCATCAGGTGATTGTCGGTGCCCGACGCTATGCTCGCCGCATGTTCGTCAGCATGCGTGATCCTAAGTGCTGCGCTGGCCCCTGCTGCTGAGCGCGCTGCTATGCCTTTCGGCACAGGCGCAGGAGCTGTCGCTGCGCACCGTGCAGCAGAGCGGCGCCACGGTCAAGTACGACCCGGGCGGCGGCCCTGCCCGGCCCGGGCTGTGCCTGGAGATCCTGCGCGCCGTCGAGCGCGTGGACCCGGGGCTGCGCTTCGTCGGGCTGGAGCAGCAGGTGCCGCTCAGGCGCGTCGAGCGGCTGCTGGCCGAGGGCCTGATGGACAGCTTCTTCTGCCTGCTGCGCACGCCCGAGCGCGAGAAGCAGTGGCGTTATGTGCCGGTGCCGCTGTACACGATTCGCCACGTCGTCCTGCAGCGCGCCGACGACCCGCGCCCGCTGACCAGCCTGGCCGAGCTGGCCGCCGCCAGCCAGCGCAAGCCGGTACTGGTCTCGCGCGGCAGCGTGCTGGCGCACCGGCTCGCGGCGGCCGACGTGGCCGTCGCCGAGGTCGGCTCCGAGCGCGAGGCCATGCAGATGCTGGCGCTGGGCCGGGCCGACATCGTCTACGGCCAGGACATCAACCTGCAACGCCACCTCGCCGAGGCCAGGCTGGGCGACAAGCTGAAGCTGGGCCGCACCGTGTTCCACGAGGAGGCTCAATACCTGACCGTTCGCGCCGACCTGCCGGCGGCCCAGGAGGAGCGCCTCGCACAGGCGCTGCGCCGGCTGGAGCGCGACGGCACGCTGCGCCAACTGGCCGAGAAATACCGATGAAGCCCCTGTACCTGCCGCCCGACGGCCGTCCGCGCTGCGCCTGGTGCGCCGCCGCGGCCGGCGACGCCGCCTATCTGCGCTACCACGACGAGGAATGGGGCCGGCCGGTGGTCGACGATTTCCGTCTGTTCGAGAAGCTGTGCCTGGAGGGTTTCCAGAGCGGGCTGTCGTGGCGCACCATCCTGAACAAGCGCGAGGCCTTCCGCGCCGCCTTCGCGGGCTTCGACTACCACCAGGTGGCGCGCTTCGGCGAGGCCGACGTGAACCGGCTGCTGGCCGACGCCGGCATCGTGCGCCACCGCGGCAAGATCGAGGCGACCATCCACAACGCCGGCCGCTGCGTGGAGCTGGTGGCCGCGGAGGGCTCGCTGGCCGCCTATCTGTGGCGCTTCGAGCCCGCGCCGAACTCGGTGGCCCACAACCTGTCGCAGTCGCCGGCGTCCGAGGCGCTGTCCAAAGACTTGAAGAAGCGCGGCTGGAAGTTCGTCGGTCCGACGACCATGCACGCGCTGATGCAGGCCATGGGCCTGATCAACGACCACCAGCCCGGCTGCCACCACTGGGCCGCTGCGCAGCGCGACCGCGAGGCCTTCGCCCGCCCGGGGCGCTGAAGCCGCCGCCCGCGGGCGACGGCCGCCGCGCGCGGCTTACTTGGGCATCACGACGCTGTCGATGACGTGGATGACGCCGTTGTCCGCGGCGATGTCGGTCGCCGTGACCTTGGCGTTGTCCACCATGACGCCGCCGCTGGTGGACACCGTCAGCGCGCTGCCCTGCACGGTCTTGACCATGCCGGCCTTGACGTCCTTGGCCATCACCTTGCCGGGCACCACGTGGTAGGTCAGCACGGCGGTGAGCTTGGCCTTGTCCTTCAGCAGCGCGTCGAGGTCGGCCTTGGGGATCTTCGCGAAGGCTGCGTCGGTGGGCGCGAACACGGTGAACGGGCCGGGGCCCTTGAGCGTGTCGACGAGGCCGGCGGCCTGCAGCGCGGTGGCCAGCGTCTTGAAGTTGCCGGCGGCAACCGCCGTGTCGACGATGTCCTTGGCCTGGGCGCCGGCAGCGGCCAGCGCGAGGGTGGCGAGGGCGATGAGCTTCTTCATGGTTTCAGCTTTCGTTGACGGAGGGGTGGGGAAAGCGGACCGCCCGCGCACGGGCGGTCCGGACGGAACACTCAGGGACGCGGCAGGATCACCTTGTCGATGACGTGGATGACGCCGTTGCTGGCCAGCACGTCGGTCGCCGTGATGCGGGCGCGGCGGGCGCGCTGGTCGGTGATGGCCAGGTCGGCACCGATGCTGAAGCTGTCGCCCTGCAGCGTCGTGATGGGCGTGTTCAGCGGCACGTCGGCCTTGAGCACGCGGCCGGGCACGACGTGGTAGGTCAGCACCTGGGTCAGCAGCGGCTTGTTGGCCAGCAGCTGATCCTTGCTGACGCCCAGCTCGGCCAGCAGCGCGGCGAAGGCGTCGTTGGTGGGCGCGAACACGGTGAACGGGCCCGGGGCCGACAGCGCGTCCTGCAGGCCGGCGGCGACGACGGCCTCCACCAGGATGCTGAACTGCGGCAGCGCGACCGCCGTCTGCACGACCGTCTTGTCGGCCGGCAGCAGCACTTTGTTCAGCGCATGGATGACGCCGTTCTTCACGCGCAGGTCGGTGAAGCCGATCGTGGCCTGGCGGTTGCGCCCGTCGGTGACGACCAGGCCGTTGCCGGCGGCGTCGATCTTGAAGATGCCGCCCGCCAGCGGCGTGATGGCGCGGCCGAGCGGCACGTCGGCGCGCAGCACGGAGCTGCCCAGCACGTGGTACTGCAGCACGGCGGTCAGCAGCGGCTTGTTGGCCAGCAGTTGCTCCTTGGTCAGGCCGAGTTCGGCCAGCAGGGCCACGAAGGCGTCGTTGGTCGGCGCGAACACCGTGAACGGCCCGCCCGACAGCGCGTCCTGCAGGCCGGCGGCGACCACCGCCTCGACCAGCACGCTGAACTGCGGCATCGCCTGCAGCTGCTGAACCAGCGTGCGCTGGCCCGGCAGCGTCACGTCGGAGGGCAGGATGACCTTGTCGATGGTGTGGATGACGCCGTTGCTGGCCAGCGTGTCGGTGGCCGTGATGGCGGCCTTGCGGCCCAGGCGGTCGGTGATCGCGAGGCTGGCGTCGACGCTGAAGCCCTGGCCCTCCACGGTGGCGATGTTGCTGCCCACCGGCACCTCGGCCTTGAGCACGCGGCCGGGCACGACGTGGTAGGTCAGGATCTTGGTCAGCAGGGCCGTGTCGGCGAACAGCGCCTCCTTGCTGACGCCCAGCTCGGCCAGGGCCGCGGCGAAGGCCGTGTTCGTCGGCGCGAAGACGGTGAAGGGGCCGGTGCCCGACAGCGTGCCCTGCAGGTTGGCGGCGACCACTGCCTCCACCAGCGTGCTGAACGCCGGCGCGGCCTGGGCGGTCTGCACGACGGTCTTGTCGGCGGGCAGCAGCACCGTGTCGACCACATGCAGGATGCCGTTGCGGGCCATGATGTCGGTGGCCGTGATGCGGGCGCGGCGGTTGCGGCCGTCGGTCACGACGAGGTCGCTGCCCTGGGCGTCGATCTTGAAGAAGCCGCCCGCCAGCGGCGTGATGGCCTTGCCCAGCGGCACCGAGGCCTTGTCCACCCGGCCGGCAAGCACGTGGTACTGCAGCACCGCGCGCAGCAGGGTCTTGTCGGCCAGCAGCTGGGCCTTGCTGAGCTTGAGCTCGGCCAGCAGCGCGGTGAAGGCGGCGTCGGTGGGCGCGAACACCGTGAAGGGGCCGTCGCCGGACAGGGGCGTGCCGAGGTCGGCGGCCTGCAGGGCTTCGGTCAGCACCGTGAAGCGGGCGTCGCTGCGGGCGGTCTCGACGAGGTCGGGTTCGGGGTCGCTGCCGCCGCAGGCGCTGAGGCCCGCGACGAGGGCGATCAGGCCCAGGCGTTTCAACCAGTTAAAGAGGCGCATCGGAGTCTCCTTGGAGGTTTGAGGGGAGTGAGAGCCCGGCACCCGTGGCGATGCCGTGGCCGGGGGGGCGGCGTCAGTCCGTCAGGGGCAGCAGGGCCTCGGGCAGGCGATGCAGCAGGCCGTTGCGGCAGGGCTGGTCGCTGCCGGGCGCGAGGGGCAGGCCCAGATCGCCGCTGCGCAGGCGGCCGAAGGCGTCCAGCGTCAGCGCCGCGTCGCCCAGCGTGCGCAGCCGCCCGGGCCAGGGCAGCTCGCTGCTGGTCCAGCGGCCCGGCACGATGTGGTTCAGCAACAAGGCCCGCAGGGCGTCGACGTCGCGCCACCAGGCGTCACCGCCCAGGCCCAGGCGGGCCGCGGCACGGTCCAGCCCCGCGCCGGTCGGCGCGAAGACCGTGAAGGGGCCGGCGCAGCCCAGCAGCTCGTGCAGGCCGCAGCGCTCCAGCGCGTCGGCCAGCCGGGCCAGCGCGGGGTCGGCCGCCACGCGCTGCCACAGGCTGAGACGGGGCGCCAGCAACGGCCGGTCGATGAGCTGCACGCGCAGGTTGCCGCGCTGCCGCAGGCCGCCCAGCAGCCGCACGGGGCGGCCCTCGGCATCCCGCCAGCCCGCCCCTTGCTCGGCACGGCGCAGCAGGCTGCCGTCCAGCAGCGGCAGCAGGCCGTCCTGGCGCGGCGAGGCCAGCGTCAGGTGCCCGAGCAGCCAGCGCTGCAGGGCCTCGGGTGCGTCCTGCCCGGGGCGCAGGCCGGCGGCCTGCAGCGCGTCATCGGTGGGCGCCAGCAGCGTCATGCCGGGCGGCGCCTGCAGCAGCGCTGCCAGCCCGGCACGCTGCAGCGCACCGTCCAGCCACCGGCAGTCCGGTGGCTGCGCCGACGGCGATGGCGGCATCAACGCCGACTGCCAGCGCGGCAGCCAGCACGTCCAGGCGTTCAGCATGCGGCGTCTTTCGAGAACTTGCATGCCCGCAATGTGAACTGATCAGTTCACGTTGTCAACTACTCAGTCTTCTTTTAGAACAATTCGTTTTCAAATTGACCGCCAAGTACAAGAACAGACCGCCCGCCCTAGAATGACGGCATGTCCGCACGCCCACGCTTCCGAGAGCAGTTCCTCCAGGCCCGCGAAGACGCCATCGTCTCGTCGGTGAACCGGCTGCTGGCCGAGAAAGGCTTCGAGGCCATGACGGTGGACGAGGTGGTGGCCGACGTGGGCATCGCCAAGGCCAGCCTCTACAAGCACTTCACCTCCAAGGAGGAGCTGGCGGCCGCGGCCCTGGTGCGCGTGCTGGACCGGGCGCTGGACGAGCTGGCCCGGCTGCGCAGCCTGCCGCTGGACGCGCTGGGCCGCCTGAAGGCGGTGGCGCGCTGGGCCTATGAGCAGCAGCTGGCCGGGCAGATGCCGGCGCTGCCGTCCCAGAATTCCACGCTGCGCGCGGCGCTGGTGGCGGACAAGGCCTACATGGACCGGCTCATGCAGCTCTCCGACGAGCTGGGCGCCTGGATCGTCGAGGCCCAGGGCGAAGGCCGGCTGGACGCCTCGTTGCCGCCCGAGCTGGTGCTGTACACGCTGTTCGCCCGCGCCTGCGACCCGGTGCTGGGCATCATGCGGGCCAGCGGTGCCCACAGCGACGCGCAGATCGTCGACTGGCTGGTGGCCACCTGCTTCCGCGGGCTGGCCGGCGGCGCCGCCGCCTAAAATTCGGGCATGCCTGCTCCCGACTACCGCATCGCCCCCAGCCTGCTGTCCGCCGATTTCGCCCGCCTGGGCGAGGAGGTGCGCCACGTGCTGGCCGCCGGCGCCGACTGGATCCACTTCGACGTGATGGACAACCATTACGTGCCCAACCTGACCTTCGGGCCCATGGTCTGCGAGGCGCTGCGCCAGCACGCCGTGAAGCCCGACGGCACGCCGGCCGTCATCGACGTGCACCTGATGGTGCAGCCCGTCGATTCGCTGGCCCAGGCCTTCTGCCGCGCCGGCGCCGACATGGTGACCTTCCACCCCGAGGCCAGCGCCCATGTGGACCGCACGCTGCAGCTCATCAAGGCCGAGGGCAAGCAGGCCGGCCTGGTGTTCAACCCCGCCACGCCGCTGGACGTGCTGGAGTGGGTCATCGACAAGGTCGACATGGTGCTGCTGATGTCGGTCAACCCCGGCTTTGGCGGCCAGAGCTTCATCCCCAGCGCGCTGGCCAAGCTGAAGAAGGCGCGCGAGATCATCGACAAGAGCGGCCGCGACATCCGGCTGGAGATCGACGGCGGCGTGAAGGTGGACAACATCCGCGAGATCGCCGCGGCGGGCGCCGACACCTTCGTCGCCGGCTCGGCCATCTTCGGCAAGCCCGACTACGCCGCGGTCATCGCCGCGATGCGGGCCGAACTCGCCAAGGCCTGATCGCGATGGCGGCGGTCCTGCTCGTCTGCACCGCCAACATCTGCCGCCGCTGATTTCTCCCATGGGAGAGCAGCGCTGTTCACTTGCCGTTTATTTGGATCGAGCGGCTTGACAGTCACGCGGATGGGCTGCCGATGCTGACTACCGATGCTTCTCTACCGCGACCGAAGAGTCGGCGGCAAGGTCGGCGGCGCCTGGTCCACCCTCCGGACCATGAACTGCGTCTTTGTGACCAGCTTGAAGCCCAACTGGGCGTAGTAGCGGCGTAGCTTGGTTCGCGCCGCGGTGTGGTGGCTCGGGAACTTGTCCAGCTCCATGGGGTCGGGCTCGCCCTTGCGCCTCGACTCCGACTGCAAGGGAAAAGGCTTCATGGCCACCAGGCTCGCGCCGGCCGAGAACCAATGCATCATGCCAATCAGCGCCTGCAGGCCGTAGCCACGCCCGCGGTACCGAGGCAGGATCTCGAGGCGGTCGAGGATCAGCATGTTGGGTTGGTACAGCCAATCGGCTTGCAAGGCCTTCATGGTGGCTGGGGTGAACGTCTCGTCGGAGTCGTACAACTCGTAGTAGCCGATCGTCTCCTGCATGGAGTCGAAGACGTCGAATAGCGGCATGTCAGCGCACAGCGCACCCTCGGCGTCGATGTAGAACGCTCGATAGCGGCCAATCTCGATGGGGTCGTCGCCATCACCGTCGTACAAGGTGACACTACCTTCGTGATGCCGAACGAAGTGCGTGGGCTCTTCGTTCATGGCGAGCATTTCCTGTGGCTCGGTCTTTAGGCCCACAAGGGCAAACTCGGTCGCCACGAATTCAGCGTTGCTGGTCACCATCCCCCCCGCTCGACATCTCGCCCGGTCGCCGGGCGGCGCGGGAATGTGCCATGTCTCGGGCGCGGCGCCAACTACCGGTACGGGATGCGCACCTCGACAGGATGGCCGGTGTCGTCTGCGCCGGTGATGTCGATGTACACCGGCGGCGCTCCCCAGTCGTCGTTTAGCAACTGATGGACGAGCTGCTTCCCTTCCAGACCTTGTGCCTGGAGGTAGACAAGTTTCACCAACAACTCTGGGCCAGTGTCGAACTCCCGTAGGCCGCCATCAACCAGCCGGACAGATACGCTCACCGTCGGCCTGTGGCGCGAGCTGGCGCGAAAACTGCACCGCGAGCACGGTGTCACGGCCATCGAGTACGAGCACAAGGACGCAGCTCGGCGCCTGGATGCAGCGCTGGTCAAGACCGCGAGGTGAGCGACTGCCAGAGGTGGCGCCGCTACCGCAACGCGTTTACTTGCCACCGCTAAGTGATTGGTTCGAAACGCTCCGAGCAGCCGACATTGGGCGGCATACACTCGCCCCAAAATCCGAGCTAAGACGTTGACGCAAATGAAGAAACCCGCGGTATTGGTAGTCTGCACCGCCAACATCTGCCGCTCGCCGATGGCGGAGGCCATCTTCAGGGCGCGCCTGGGCGAGGTGTTCCAGACCATCGCGTCGGCCGGCGTGCATGCCGACCCGCATGGCGGGCCGGTGGACGCCCGCGCCGCGGCCGCGCTGGCGCGGCATGACTACGCGCTGGAGCGCAAGTGGCGCTCGTGCCGCGTCGAGCCCGAGCAGCTGGGCAGGTACGACCTCGTGCTGGCGATGGAGGCCGAGCATGTGCAGGCGCTGCGCAAGAAGGCCGCGCCCGAGCATCACGCCCGCATCCTGCTGCTGACCGACTTCGTGCCGGAGATGGCCGGCCAGGACATTCCCGACCCCTACTTCGGCCCGGTCGCGGGCTTCGACGCCGTCATCGGCATGATCGAGCGCGCCGCGCAAGACCTGCTCAAGCAAAGCCGCGCAGGCCGGCTGCGGCTCGGCTGATCAGACCGCCTTGCTGACGAACTCGGCCACCACCCGGGTGTCCGGCCCCTGGCCGCTGAAGCGGTCCAGCGCCAGGTAGATGACCGGCGTGATGTAGAGCGTCACCGCCTGCGACAGGATCAGCCCGCCCACCACGGCCAGGCCCAGCGGCTGGCGCAGCTCGGCGCCGGCGCCCAGGCCCAGTGCGATGGGCAGTGCGCCCATCAGCGCGGCCAGCGTCGTCATCATGATGGGCCTGAAGCGCAGGATGGCCGCCTGGCGTATGGCCTCGGCAGGCGCCATCCCCTGGCTGCGCTGCACGTCCAGCGCGAAGTCGATCATCATGATCGCGTTCTTCTTGACGATGCCGATCAGCATGACGATGCCAATGGTGGCAATGATGGTCAGCTCCATGCCGAACAGCTGCAGCGTGATCAGCGCGCCCACCGCCGCCGACGGCAGCCCGGCCAGGATGGTGATGGGGTGGATGTAGCTCTCGTAGAGCACGCCCAGCAGCACGTAGATGACGGCCACCGCGAGGCCGATCAGCAGCAGCTGGCCGCCCTGCGAGTCCTGGAACACCGCCGCATCGCCGCCATAGCTGGTGATGATGCTGGGCGGCAGCTTGATCTGCTGCGTGAAGGCGGCGATCTGCTGCGTCGCGTCGCCCAGCGGCACGCCCGGGGCGAGGTTGAAGCTGATCGTGACGGCCTGCAGCTGGCCCTGGTGGTTGACCGCCGTGGGGCCCAGCGTGCGCTGCACGGTGGCAAAGGCCGTCAGCGGCACCTGGGCGCCGTTCTTGCCGCGCAGATAGATCTTGTCGAACGCGGCCTCGCTGCTGCGGTCGTCCTCGCCGGCCTCCATGATGACCTGATAGGTGTTGCTCTCGGCATAGATGCTGGACACCTGGCGCTCGCCGAAGGCCCCGTACAGCGCGTTGCGCAGGTCCTGCATCTGCACGCCCAGGATGGCGGCGCGCTCGCGGTCGATGACCAGGCTGGCCTGCAGGCCGCGCAGCTGGGAGTCGCTGGTGACGTCGCGGAAGCGCTCGTCGCCGCGCAGCTTCTCCTGCAGCTTGGTGGCCCAGCTGTTGAGCTCGCCGGCCGACACCGACTGCAGCGTGTACTGGTAGCGGCTCTTGCTCTGGCGGCCGCCCAGCTGCAGGTTCTGCACCGGGCGCAGATAGACCTGGATGCCCGGCACGGCGCGCAGCTTCTTGCGCAGGCCCTCCAGCACCTTGGGCATGGGTTCGCGCTCGCCGCGCGGCTTCAGGTTGATGAACATGCGGCCGGTGTTGGAGGCCGCCCCGGACGGCCCACCGCCGACGGCCGAGCTCAAGGCGGCGACGTTGGGGTCGTCGCGCACGATGGCCGCGACGCGCTCCTGCAGCAGCGTCATCGCGGCGAACGAGGTGTCCTCCGCCGACTCGGTGCTGGCCTGGATCTGGCCGATGTCCTCCTCGGGGAAGAAGCCCTTGGGAATGGTCATGTAGAACCACACCGTCGCGACAAAGCTCAGCACCGCCACACCCAGCACCCAGTGGCGGTGGCGCAGCGCCAGGTCCAGCGTGCGCGTGTAGGCATTCAGCGTGGCCGTGAAGCCGCGCTCGAAGAGCTTGCCCAGCGGCCCGTCCTCGTGGTGCTCGTCGGCCTTGAGCAGGCGGCTGCACAGCATGGGCACCAGCGTCAGCGACACGACGGCCGACACCAGGATGGACAGGCCCACGACGACCGCGAACTCGTGGAACAGCAGGCCGATGACGCCCGGCATGAAGAAGATGGGGATGAGCACCGCCACCAGCGACACCGAGATGGACAGGATGGTGAACGCCATCTCGCGCGCGCCGCGCACGGCCGCGTCGAAGGGCTTCATGCCGTCCTCGACGTGGCGGACGATGTTCTCCAGCATGACGATGGCGTCGTCCACCACCAGGCCCACGGCCAGCGTGATGCCCAGCAGCGAGATGTTGTCCAGCGAATAGCCCAGCGCGAACAACAACGTCAGCGCGCCGATCAGCGAGATGGGTAGCGAGGCCGTCGGGATCAGCGTCGCCACCGCGCGGCGCAGGAAGATGAAGATGACCAGCACCACCAGGCCCACGGTCAGCGCCAGCGTCAGGTAGACGTCGTGCAGCGACTCGCGGATGGACAGCGAGCGGTCGTTCAGCGTCGACATCTTGATGGACGCCGGCATCTGCTCGGCATAGCGCGGCAGCAGCGCCTTGACCTTGTCGACCACCTGCACGGTGTTGGCGTCGGGCTGGCGCTGGATGGCCAGCACGATGGAGCGCTCGCCGTTGTAGGTGGAGTAGGTCTTGCTGGTCTCCACGCTGTCCTGCACCTCGGCCACGTCGCGCAGCAGCACCGGCGCGCCGTTGCGCGAGGCGACGACGATGCGGCCGAACTCGGCCGCGTTGCGCAGCTGGCGGTTGGCCTGGATGGTGAGCGTCTGGCGCGAGCCGTCCAGCACGCCCACCGGCGTGTTGGCGTTGGCCGCCTTCACCGCCGCCTGCAGCTCGTCCAGCGTGATGTTGCGCTGGTTCAGCAGGTCGTTGCTGACCTTGATGCGCACCGCATAGCGCTTCTGGCCGTAGATGGACACCTGGGCCACGCCGTCGATGGTGGACAGGCCCGGCGACAGCAGGTTCTCCGCGTAGTCGTTCAGTTCGGTCAGGTCGATGGAGGGCGAGGTCAGCGCCACCAGCAGCACCGGCGCATCGGCCGGGTTGACCTTGCGGTAGCTGGGCGGCGAGGTCATCTCGGCCGGCAGCGCGCGCAAGCTGCGGAACAGCGCCGCCTGCACGTCCACGGCGGCGGCGTCGATGTCGCGCGAGGGGTCGAACTCCAGCGTCAGCGAGCTGCTGCCCAGCGTGTTGACCGACGAGATGGTCTGCAGGCCCGCGATGGTCGCGAACTGCTTCTCCAGCGGCAGCGCCACCGACGACGCCATGGTCTCCGGCGACGCGCCGGGCAGCGAGGCACCCACGTTAATGATGGGCGTGTTGTACGACGGCAGCGCCGCGACCGGGATCTTGCTCCAGGCCGCCAGGCCGGCGATGACCAGCGACAGGTTCAGCAGCACGGTCATGACCGGCCGCCGGATGAAGACTTCTGTGAGCCTCATTTGCCGGCGCCCGATGCTGCCGCGGAGGCGGCGCCGCCGCCGCCGCTGGCCTGGATGCGCAACGGCGTGCCGGGCCGCAGGTTCTGCTTGCCTTCCATGACCACCTGGGCCGTCGCGTCCAGGCCCTCCACCACCGCCAGCTCGCCCATGGCCTGGCGCAGCTGCACCGGCACCAGCTTGGCCGTGTTGTCGGGGCCCACCACGTAGACCGAGCGGTCGTTGCCGCGCATGATGATGGCGGCCTGCGGCACCACGGTCACGCCCTGCAGCGTGCGCAGCGTGACGCGCACGCGCAGGTACTGGCCCGGCCACAGCGCCTGGGCCTTGTTGTCGAACTCGGCCTTGACCTTGATGGTGCCGGTGCTCGCGTCGACGAGGTTGTCCACGGCCGTGACGCGGCCCTTGATGGACGGCGCCCCGCGCGGCGAACCCGGCGGCGGCAAGGCCTCCACGTCCAGCTGGCCGGCGCGCGTGGCGCTGAGCAGCGACGCGAGCTGGGTCTCGGGCACCGTGAAGCTGATCGCGATGGGGTCCAGCTGGGCGATGTTGACCAGCGGCGCCGCCGTCGCATTGGCCTGCACCAGGCTGCCCGGGTAGACGCTGACGATGCCGGCGCGGCCGCTGATGGGCGCCCGCAGTTCGTTGTAGCCCACGGCCACCTGGGCGGCCTGCACGGCGGCCTCGTCGCTGCGCACCAGCGCCTGGCCGGCGTCGAAGTTGGCCTGCGCCGTGTCCACCGCGTTCTGCGCGATGAAGTTCTGTGCCTTCAGCTCCTTGGCGCGGGCCAGCTGGCGCTCCAGGTCGGCCAGGCTGGCGCGGTCGCGGGCCAGCTGGGCGCGGGCCTTGTCCAGCGCGGCGCGGTCGGCGCGGTCGTCGAAGCGGAACAGCAACTCGCCCTTCCTGACGTTCTGGCCGTCCTTGACCAGCACCTGCGCCACGGTCGAGGTGGTCTGCGCGCGCAGGTCCACGCTCTGCAGCGCCGTGACGGTGCCGCTGGCCTCCACGGTGATGGGCACGTCGGCCTGCCTGACCTTGACGACGCCGACGTTCTGCGCCGGCGGCGCGCTCGCGGCGGCGGCCCGGGCGAGCGGCGCGGCGGCGGCGCCGTCGGCCTTGCGCCCGCAGCCACTCAGCGCCAGCACGGCCAGTCCGCAGAAGATCATCAGATGAGGGGTCGAGCGCATGAGGCCGGGCCTGCCAAAAGTAATAGGGAGTGGGCGAAAAAACGAATCAGCTTAACCGGCCCGTTTTGCGGGCAGGTTGCTGAAGACGGGCGAGCCGTGCGTTTTTTTCGCGCTCAGCCCTGCAGCGCGCGCGCCAGCCGCGCGCCCGCGACGGCGTTGTGCTTGACCAGCGCGATGTTGGTGGCCAGGCTGCGCCCGCCCGTCAGCGCCTTGATGCGGCCCAGCAGGAAGGGCGTGATGGCCTTGCCGGCAATGCCTTGCGCGTCGGCCTCGGCCAGCGCCTGGGCCGTGATGGCGTCGATCTCCTCGCGCGGCATGGCCGCGGCGGCCGGCACCGGGTTGCTGACCACGACGCCGCCGTCCAGCCCCAGCGCCCACTTGGCGCGGATGAAGCGGGCCTGCTCGGCCGCGTCGTCCATGCGGAAATCGGCCTTCAGGCCGCTGTCGGGCGTGAAGAAGGCGGCGAAGTTGTCCTGGCCGATGGACAGCACCGGCACGCCGTGGGTCTCCAGGTATTCCAGCGTCAGCGGCAGGTCCAGGATGGACTTGGCGCCGGCGCAGACCACCGCCACCGGCGTGCGCGCCAGCTCCTGCAGGTCGGCCGAGATGTCGAAGCTCTCGGCGCCGCCACGGTGCACGCCGCCAATGCCGCCGGTCACGAACACCTCGATGCCGGCCAGGTGGGCGCAGATCATGGTTGCGGCCACCGTGGTGGCGCCCAGCCGGCCGGTCGCGACGGCATAGGGCAGGTCGCGGCGGCTGAGCTTGAGCGCGTCGGGCGCCTGCGCCAGCTGCTGCAGTTCGGCATCGGCCAGGCCCACGCGGATGCGCCCGTCCATGACGGCGATGGTGGCCGGCACGGCGCCCTCGATGCGGATGATGTCCTCCACCTGGCGCGCCATCTCCAGGTTCTGCGGCCAGGGCATGCCATGGGCAATGATGGTCGATTCGAGGGCGACGACGGGGCGGCCCTGTTCGCGGGCGGCGGCCACTTCGGGCGAGAGTTGGATCAGTTCGTTCATCGGTCTTCCAGGAAGCTGGGGTTCAGTTCGGGGTGCACGCTGTCCTCGGTCTGCAGCGTCAGCGCGGCGAGCGCCAGGCCCAGCCGGGCGGCGGCGTCGAAGTCGGCGGCATCGCGCAGCAGCGCGGCGCAGACACCGGCGGACAGCGCATCGCCGGCGCCGGTCACGTCCACGACGTCGACCGCGGGCGCCGGCCAGTGGCGCGGCGCGCGGCCGGGCTCGCTGAGCAGCAGCCCCGCCGCGCCCTGCGAGACCAGCACGCGCGCCACGCCGCGCGCATGCAGCGCCGCCAGGGCCTGCAGCGGCTCGGGCGCCACGCAGGCCAGCTCGCCGGCGTTCAGCAGCAGCAGGTGCAGGCCCGCGAGTTGCTCGGGCAGGCGCTCCATCTTGGCCTCCGACACGGCCACGCAGACCAGCGGCACGCCGCTGTCGCGCGCCTCGGCCAGCAGCAGCGGCCAGGCGTCCGTGGGCAGGTTGCCGTCGGCCACGACCAGGGACGCGCCGGCGCGCAGCGCCTGGCTGGCCGCCAGCGCCCAGGGGTTGAGGCTTTCCACCAGCGGCATGGCCGCCAGGCCCAGCGCCAGGCTGCCGTCGGGCGCGAGCACGGCCGTGTAGCTGTCGCTGGCGTGGCGGCGCAGCCGGATGACGGCGCGCGTGTCTATGCCCACGCCGGCCGCCTGCTCCAGCAGCATGCGGCCGCCGGCGTCGTCGCCCACGGCGGCCACCAGGGCGACGGGCAGGCCCAGCCGGGCGAGGTTCTCGGCCACGTTGCGCACGACGCCGCCGGGGCTTTCATGGGCTTCGCAGGGGTTGGACGAGCCCGGCAGGGCCTGCGCCAGCAGGCGGAGCTTGCGGTCGATGTTCAGGCCGCCGATGCAGACGATAGGGGCGGCGAAGGTCTTCATCGCGCGATTCTAGAAACACGTGCTAAGTTCCGCCCCGGTGCGGCGCAAAGCCGCCCACGTCGCTCGGACGGTTCCGGGCGCTCACGTGACATTGCCATGACCTCTCCCTCTTCCGCCAGCGGCGGCAAGCGCCGTTTCGCGCGCATCGACCGCCTCCCGCCCTACGTCTTCAACATCACGGCCGAGCTCAAGCTCGCGGCCCGCCGGCGTGGCGAGGACATCATCGACATGAGCATGGGCAACCCCGACGGGGCCACGCCGCCGCACATCGTCGCCAAGCTCGCCGAGGTCGCTCAGCGGCCCGACACCCACGGCTACTCGGCCAGCAAGGGCATCCCGCGGCTGCGCCGCGCGATCTCGCACTGGTATGAGCGCCGCTACGGCGTGGCCATCGATCCCGACACCGAGGCCATCGTCACCATAGGCTCCAAGGAGGGCCTGGCCCACCTGATGCTGGCGACTCTCGACCGCGGCGACACCGTGCTGGTGCCGGACCCCAGCTACCCCATCCACATCTACGGCGCCGTCATCGCCGGGGCCGACATCCGCGCCATTCCCGTCAGCAGCGAGGTGGACTTCTTCGCCGAGCTGGAGCGCACCATACGCGGCAGCTACCCCAAGCCCAAGATGATGGTGTTCGGCTTCCCGTCCAACCCGACGGCGCAGTGCGTGGAGCTGGACTTCTTCGAGCGCGTCGTGGCGCTGGCCAAGAAGCACGACATCCTGGTCGTGCACGACCTCGCCTATGCCGACATCGTCTTCGACGGCTACCAGGCGCCGTCCATCATGCAGGTGCCGGGCGCCAAGGACGTGGCGGTGGAGTTCTTCACGCTCAGCAAGAGCTACAACATGGCCGGCTGGCGCGTGGGCTTCATGGTGGGCAACCCCGATCTCGTCGCGGCGCTGGCGCGCATCAAGAGCTATCACGACTACGGCACGTTCACGCCGCTGCAGGTGGCGGCCATCGCCGCGCTCGAAGGCGACCAGCAGTGCGTGCAGGACATCGCCGCCACCTACCAGCGGCGCCGCGACGTGCTCTACAAGGGCTTGACGGAGGCCGGCTGGGCGGTGGACTGCCCCAAGGCCAGCATGTACATCTGGGCCCGCATCCCCGAGCCCTACCGTGAGCTGGGCTCGCTGGAGTTCGCGCGCCAGCTGCTGGAGAAGGCCAAGGTCTGCGTGTCGCCCGGCATCGGCTTCGGCGACCACGGCGACGGCCACGTGCGCTTCGCGCTGATCGAGAACGAGTCGCGCATCCGCCAGGCGGTGCGCGGCATCAAGGCCATGTTCAAGGCCGACGGGCTGCTCAAGCCCTAGCCCGGCGCGCCGCCCGCCTGCCCGCGGCGCCAGGCCGCCGGCGGCAGGCCGGTGGCGCGCTTGAAGGCGCGCGAGAAGGCGGCCTCCGACTCGTAGCCCACCTGCAAGGCCACGTCGGCGACGTTGGCGTCGCTCTCGCGCAGCAGGCGCGCGCCGCACTGCATGCGCCAGCCGGCGAGGTATTGCATGGGCGGCATGCCCATGAAGGCGACGAAGCGCTGGTGCAGCGCCGAGCGCGACAGCCCGGCGCGTCGGCCCAGTTCCTCCAGCGTCCAGGGCCGCGCCGGGTCGCCGTGCATCAGCGCGATGGCGCGGCCCAGCTGGCGGTCGCGCAAGGCGCCCAGCCAGCCCCGGCTGGGTTCGGGCAGCGATTCCAGGTAGCGCCGCGTCGCATCCACGAACACCATCTCGCTGACCCGCTGCAGCAGCGCCGCGCCGCCGGCCCGCGGCGCATGCCACTCGGCCGCCGCCTGCTCCAGCACCGGCGCCACCCAGGGGCCCACGCTGGGGGCAGGCAGCCGCAGCAGCCGGGGCAGCGCGTCGATCAGCGGATTGAAGGGCTTCAGGTCGCAGGCGATGAAGCCGCACAGCAGCACGGCCGAGGCCTCGTTGCCGGGCAGCCGCTCGCCGGGCCGGAACATGCCGCCGCCATAGGTGACGGGGATGGGCCTGGGGCTGTCGCGCATGCCCAGCAGCCAGGCGCCGTCGTCCACGATGGGCGCCAGGCCGGGGGCGCTGGACAGCACATGCGAATCGCCATGCGGCAGCATGACGATGTCGCCCGCCTCCAGACGCAGCGGCGGCTCGCCGTCCACCGCCACCCAGCCCGCCCCCTTCGCGACGAGGTGGTACTCGATGACGTGCTCGGCACCCGGCATCACGGCCGGGCCCAGCTCGCGGGCCGGCGCGGCCAGGGCCGCCCAGTCGTCGCGGCAGCTGACGTGGAAGAACACCGCGCCGCGCAGCCGCACGCTGCGCAGCACGTCGGACAGCGGGTCCACCGCGCTCATGCCGCCGCCCCGGGCGCACGGGCAGACGCACTCGCGGACGCGCGGGCAAGCACGGGCGACGCACGGCCAAGCGCCGCGGCGCGCTGCGGCGAACCATGCAGGCTCCGGCGCCGTCGGCATCCGGTCCCGTTCGCCCTCAAGGAGACACCTGCCATGACCACCCCCGACCACCCGTCCGCGGCCAGCCCCGACTATGCCGCCATCAAGCAGCGCCAGCAGGCCACCTGGGCCAGCGGCGACTATGCCGTCGTGGGCGTCACGCTGCAGATCGTCGGCGAACAGCTGGCCGAGGCCGCCGACCTGCGCGCCGACGAGCGCGTGCTGGACGTGGCCGCCGGCAACGGCAACGCCACGCTGGCCGCGGCACGCCGCCATGCCCGCGTCACCTCCACCGACTACGTGGATGCACTGCTCGACAAGGGCCGCCGGCGTGCCGAGGCCGAGGGCCTGAACGTGCGCTTCGAGGCCGCCGACGCCGAGGCCCTGCCCTACGAGGCCGGCAGCTTCGACGTCGTCATGTCGACCTTCGGCGTGATGTTCGCCCCCGACCAGCTGACCGCCGCACGCGAGATGCTGCGCGTGGTGCGGCCCGGCGGGCGCATCGCGCTGGCCAACTGGACGCCCGAGGGCTTCATCGGCCAGCTGTTCAAGACGGTGGGCCGGCATGTGCCGCCGCCCGCGGGGCTGCGCCCGCCCACGCTGTGGGGCTCGGAGGCCCACCTCACCGCGCTGTTCGGCCCGTCGGCCGGTGGGCTGCACATCGAGCGCAAGCACTTCAACTTCCGCTACCGCTCGGCCGAACATTTCCTGCAGGTGTTCGCCGAGTTCTACGGCCCCACGCTGAAGGCGCTGGCCGCGCTGGAGGCCGAGGGCCGCGCCGCGCTGCGCCACGACATCCTCGAGCTGGCGCGGTCGTTCGACGTGGGCGGCGGGCGCGGCCTGGTCGTGCCGGGCGAGTACGCCGAGGTCGTCGTCACGGTGGCCTGAGGCCGGCGCCGGCAGGCGCGGCGACAATCGCCGGCCCCCTGCCGCCGCCCCCCGACCGCCATGACGCCTCCCTCCCCGCCCCGGGCCTGCATCCTCGACCTCGACGGCACGCTGGTCGACACGCTGGGCGACTTCGTCGCCGTGCTGGGCCTGGTGCTGGACGACCTGGGGCTGGCGCCGGTGACGCGCGGCTTCGTCGAGCACACCATAGGCCGCGGCAGCGAGCACCTGGTGCGCGCCACGCTGGCCCAGGTGGGTGCCGAGGCGGCGCTGTTCGAGCGCGCCTGGGCGCTGTACCAGCGACATTACGCCGCCGTGAACGGCGAGCATGCCGACGTCTACGCGGGCGTGGTCGAAGGGCTGGAGGCGCTGCGCGCGCGCGGCCTGCCGCTGGCCGTGCTGACCAACAAGCCGGCCGCGCCGGCGCGCGAGCTGCTGCGCCGCAAGGGCCTGGACGGCTATTTCCGCCACGTGTTCGGCGGCGACGACTTCGCGCGCAAGAAGCCCGACCCGCTGCCGCTGCTGAAGACCTGCGAGGCGCTGGGCACGCCGCCGGAAGCAACCTGGATGGTCGGCGACTCGCGCAACGACGCCGAGGCCGCGCGCGCGGCCGGCTGCCCGCTGGTGCTGATGACCTATGGCTACAACCACGGCGAGGACATCCTCGCCGTGCCGGCGCTGCAGCACCTGGCGCGGCTGGACGCGCTGGCCCTGCCCGGCGGCTAGCGCTCAGGGCGGCAGCTGGCGCTTGCAGCGGTACATGGCCGCGTCGGCACGCGCCAGCAAGTCCTCGGCCCGGGTGCCGTCGGGGCCGTACAAGGCCACGCCTATGCTGGCACTGACCATGAGCCGCCGCCCCTGCAGCAGCAGCGGCTGGGCCAGGGCGCGCGCAACCCGCTCGCTGACGCGCCCCGCATCCGCGTGGTTCTGCACCCCCGTCAGCAGCAGCAGGAACTCGTCGCCGGCCAGCCGGGCGACGAAGTCGCTCTCGCTGAGCGCATGGCGCAGCCGCTGGGCCACGGCGCGCAGCACCGCGTCGCCGGTGGCGTGACCGTGGCTGTCGTTGATGCGCTTGAAGCGGTCCAGGTCGACGAACAGCAGCGCGAAGCCCGGCGCGCCCGCGGCGGCCGTCTCGATCTCGCGGCGCACGCGCTGCTCGGCATGGCTGCGGTTGGGCAGGCCGGTCAGCGAGTCGTGCAACGCCATCTGCTGCAGCTCGGCGCGCTCCAGCTCGGCGGACAGGTCGCGGATCACGCCGACGAAACGGATCGCCGTCTCGTCGCTGATGTCCGCCACCGTCAGGTGCATGGGGAACTGGCTGCCGTCACGGCGCAGCGCTGTCTCCATGCGGCCCTTGCCTATCATGCGCGGCAGCCCGCTGCGCAGATAGTCCTCCATGTAGCGCCCATGCTTGTGGGCATGGCGGCTGGGCATCAGCAGGCTGACGTTCTGGCCGATGACGTCCTCGGCGCTCCAGCCGAACAGCCGCTCCGCGGCGCGGTTGAACGAGCGCAGCGTGCCCTGCTCGTCGATGATGAGCACGCCCTCGGAGACGCGGTCCAGCGCGCTGCCGCAGACGCGGCGCAGCGACACCATGCGGCGCGCGGCGACCAGCCGCTCGCGCAGGGCGCGGGTGGACAGCGGCTTGGCCAGGAAGTAGTCCACCATGCCGCGCGCACGCCGCTCCAGCAGCTGCAGCAGCTCGGGGCTGCCGCCCAGCACCATGATGGGCAGCCAGTCCTTGAAGAGCTGCTCCCGCAGCAGCCCGACCAGGCCCACCAGGGCCTGGCGCCCGATGGCCTCGTCGATCAGCACCAGCTCCACGCGCGACTGCCGCAGCTGCGACTCGGCCGCGGCCACGCTGCCGGCATGCAGCAGCTCCAGCCCCTGGCCGGCGCGCAGCGGCCGCAGCTGCTGCAGCAGCTGCTCGTCCGGCGACACCAGCAGCAGGCGCAGCGCCGTGCGGGCGGCCCCCTGGGTTTTCGGTGGCGAAGACACGGTGTCGGGCATGGTCTCAGCCGATATCGGCATCCTGGAACTGATGTCTGATCTCCTGCACCCGGTGCCGGTTGCGGCTCAGCGCCGCGACCACGTCGGGATCGAACTGGCGGCCGTCCTGCGCCTGGATGAAGGCGAGCGCCGCGTCGAAGCTCACGGCATTCTTGTAGGGCCGCGTGGAGGTGAGCGCGTCCAGCACGTCGGCCACGGCCACGATGCGCGCGCTCTGCGGAATCTGCGCGCCGGCCAGGCCCGCGGGGTAGCCGCCGCCGTCCCAGTGCTCGTGGTGATGCAGCGCGATCTCGGCCGCCATCGCCAGCAGCTCGTTGCCCTCGCCCGCGGGCGCACGCAGGATGGCCGCGCCCTTGACGGTGTGCTCCTGCATGAGTTCGCGCTCCTGCGGGGTCAGCGGGCCGGGCTTCAGCAGGATGGCATCGGGAATCGCGATCTTGCCGATGTCGTGCAGCGGGCTGGCATTGAGCATCAGCTCGCAGCGCTCGTCGTTCCAGCCCAGCTCGCGGGCCAGCAGCGCCGAGACCTGGCTCATGCGCATGACGTGGGCGCCGGTCTCGTTGTCGCGGAACTCCGCCGCCCGCCCCAGCATGCGCAGGATCTGCAGCCGCGACTGGCGCAGCGCGGCCGTGCGCTGGCGCACCGTGGCCTCCAGCGCGCTCTTCTGCTGGCGCAGCAGGTGGCGGTTCATGTGGCCCGTGGCGTGCATGCGGATGCGCAGCAGCAGCTCGTTGGCGTCGAAGGGCTTGACCACGTAGTCGCAGGCGCCGGCCGACAGCGCGCGCACCTGGTTGCCGCGCCGCGTGTCGCCGCTGACGACGATGAGCGGCGGCATGTTCTCGCCATAGCGCTCGCGCAGCACGGCCAGCACCTCCCAGCCGTCCATGTGCGGCAGGTCCAGGTCCAGCAGCATCGCGTCGAAGCCGCGCGCGTCGGACCAGGTGCGCAGCTCGCGCGGGTCGATGACCAGCGTCGGCGGCGCGAATCCCGACGAGCGCAGCAGCTCGTCGATCAAGGCCAGCGTCATCGGGTCGTCGTCGACCACCAGCACGCGGCCGCCGTGCAGCCAGGGCATGGGCGCCAGCATCTCAAGCCTCCCGATAGACGGCGACGGCCCGGATCAGCTGCTGCGCGCGCTGGTTCAGCTCGGCCGCCGCGGCGGCGCTCTGCGCCACCATGGCCATGTTCTGCCGCGTCAGGTCCTGCAGGCGGTCCAGGTCGGTGTGCACCTCCTGCACGCCGACGGCCTGCTGGGCCGACTCCGACGCGATCTCGCCCACCAGGCGACTGACCTCCTTCACCCGCGCCAGGATGAGCTCGCCGGTCCGGTCGGCCGCGGCCACGCCCTCGGTGCTCTCGCCGATATGGCGCAGCGAGTCCTCCACCAGCGCGCGGATCTCGCGGGCCGCCTGGGCCGAGCTCTGCGACAGCGCGCGCACCTCCTGCGCCACCACCGCGAAGCCGCGCCCCGCCAGGCCGGCCCGCGCCGCCTCGATGGAAGCGTTCAAGGCCAGCACATTGGTCTGGAACGCCAGCCCGTCTATGGTCGAGACGATGTCGGCGATGCGCTGGCTGGCCTGCCCCAGCTCCTGCATGCGCTGCACGGCGTCGCGCATGGCCTCGCCGCCGCTCTGGGCCACGGCGGCGGCCTGCTCGGCCAGCGCCCGCACCTGCTCGGCCGAGCGCGCATTGGCCTCGCTGCTGCGGCCCAGCGATCCCACCGCGTCGCCGGCCCGGCTCAGCTGCTCGGCCGCCGAGCGGCTGCGCGCGCTGACATCGGCGCTGCCGGCCTTCACCTCGTCGCTGGCCTGCGCCAGCCTCTCCATCTGGCCCGCCACGTCTGCCACCAGCGAGCGCAGGTTCAGGCCCGACTGGTTGACCGAGCGCATCAGCAGGCCCAGCTCGTCCAGCCGCCCCAGTTCGCTGACGGCGATGGACTCACCGCTGGCCACGCGCGCCGCCTGGGCCGCGATGTGGCGCACCGGGTACAGCACCTGGCGGCGCAGGTACGCCGTCTGCGCCGCCACGCCCAGCGCCAGCCCCGCCGCGGCCGCCAGCGGCGTGGCGCCCGCGAGCTGCACCGGCAGCAAGGCCAGCGCCGCGGCCAGCACGCCGGCGAGCAGCAGCCGCGTCTGCAGCGACATCAGCCGCCAGGCGCTCAGCGGCCTGAGCCAGTCCGAGCGCACCAGCAGGCCCTGGCGGAAGGTCCAGCCCCGCATCAGCCCCCCGCGCAGGCGCTGGTACAGCCGCTCGGCTTGCGCCACCTCCTCGGCGCCCACCGGCGTGCGCACCGACATATAGCCCCAGGGCCGCCCGCCACGCCGCACCATGGTGGCGTTGGCGCGCACCCAGTAGAAGGCGCCGTCCTTGCGCCGGTTCTTGACCAGCGCCGACCAGGACTGGCCCCGCTTCAGCGTGGCCCACATGTCGGCGAACGCCGCGCGCGGCATGTCGGGATGGCGCACCAGGTTGTGGGGCTGACCCACCAGCTCCTCTTGCGTGAAACCGCTGACCTCGGTGAAGACGCCGTTGGCATAGATGATCCGGCTGTCCAGATCCGTCGTCGACATCAGCGTCGCCCCTTCGGGCACCTGATGCTCCTGCAGCGTCACCGGTTGGTTGTCTCGCATCTGGCACGACTCCCCTCGCACTGACCACACCGCACATGGCTGCGGCGCGTCCGGATAATGATCGATATCAAACGATAATCCAAAATTGTTTGGTATCAAACAACTTTGTCGATCACAGAGGGAGTTATGAGAGGCGGCTCGGCAGGCCGTCGAGTTCGCCGTCGTGCACCGGGCGCGCCGTCAGCAGCGCGGCCCGGCCCAGGCCGCACACCACGCCGTCCAGCTCGCGCCTCACCCGCGCCGCGCGCTGCTGCAGCAGCAGATCCGCACCGCCCTCGACCACCAGCTGCCGGCAGGCGCTGACCAGGCCCTGAGCGCCCAGGCGTCGCGCCAGCTGCTCCAGCCGCGTCGCGGCGAGGACCGCGTCGTGCACCCGCCCCGCCAGCCGGCCATGTACGGCTTGCTGCAGCAGCCGGCGGCCCTGCTGTTCTATCGCCTGGGCCAGCCCCATGCGCGACGCCATGCCGGCGCCCTCCAGAGGCAGGCCCGACGCCTCCGGCCCCGGGGCGTCGCAGCGCTGCAGGGCACGCAAGGCCTGTTGCACGGCGGCGGCCGGCGCGGCCCAGTCCAGCACCAGCGCCACGCCGTCGGCCAGTGCCTCGGCCATGCGCCCGGCGTCGCTGCCGTGCTGCATCCCCAGCAGCGGCGGCAGCTCGTGCGAGCAGCGGAAGGAGCGCAGCAGCGTCAACGCGTCCGCACCGGCGTCCAGGTCGACGGCCAGCAGGGCCCAGGCTTGGCCGTCCTCCAGCCGGGCAACGGCCTGCTCGGCCTCGGTACAGCATTCAGCACGATAGCCAGCCCGGTCCAACCAGCTGGCAAGAGCACGCATGCGCGACTCATCGGCCTCGACAATCAGCGCAGCCTTCCACATAACCACATTCTCCGTGTGGATTAAGCATCCGGCATCCCCGACCTGGGTGGCAACAGCGCGCCTCCCGGCGTCCGCTCGCTATGATTTCCTTAAGAAGTGCCGCCCACCTGCCCGTGCTCTGCACCGCCACATGCCCCCGAACGACGCCTTGGACAGGCTCTACGACAGCCCGGACTTCCTGATCCGGCGCGCCCATCAGGCCGCCAGCGCCGCGTTCGCCGAGGCCTGCGCAGACCTGGACCTGACCCCCGCGCAGTACGCCACGCTGTTTGCGCTGCGCCATCGCGCGCCCATAGGCCAGAACGAGCTGGGTCGGGTGATCGCGCTGGACCGCGCGACCATGTCGATGGTCGTGCGCCTGCTGCGCGAGCGCGACCTGGTGAGTGCGGCCGACGACCCCAACGACAAGCGCCGCAGCCTGCTGTCCCTCACGCGCGCCGGGCGGCTGCTGCTGGCCCGGGCCGAGAAGGCCAGCGGGCGGGCCAGCGAAGAGCTGCTGGCCGTCCTCAGCCCCGAACAGGCGGCCACGCTGATGGAATTGCTGGGGCTGCTGACCAGCGTGCAGCGCCCGGGGCCCTCGCCGGCCCCGCAATGAGGCGGTCGCGCGCCGTCAGCGGCGGCGCTCGCGCTTGACGCCCAGCAGCGCGTCCTTCAGGCCGTCGTCGGCCGGCTTGTCGCCCAGCCAGATGCGCAGCAGGGCGCTGAAGAACTCGGGCTCTTTGATGGTCTCGCCGATGGGCTTGCCGTTGAGCAGCACGGAGGAGCCGACGCCGGGCACATAGTCCACCGAGAAGTTCTCGCCGCTGTTGAGCTGCTTGCGGCTGGCGAAGACCTCGCTGAGCTTGAGCACGCCGTTGATGGACTTGGCGAACTCGTCGCGCGTGACATTGGCCTCCATGCCCTTGGTGAAGAGCTTGCCCAGTTCGTTGCCGTCGATGTCGCGCAGCATCTGGATGTGGATGCGCTTGGGGCCGGGCGCCGCCAGCACTTCCTGCGTCGTGCCGGCCTTGTGCGTCAGGTACAGCCCGGCCGTGTAGACCTTGATGACGAACTTGTAGCGTATGCCCGCACCGTTGAGCTGCAGCTTCTGGCCGGCCAGGTCCAGCGTCGGCTCGTACTTCACGTTGGCCACCTCGACCGCCTGAGCCTGGGCGCCCCCGCCACTCAGGCCGGTTGCGGCCAGCAGGGCCGCGACGATGAATGTGCGCATGTCTCGCTCCGTTGTCGGGCCGCGATAGCGGCCTCTTCGCGGCGCGAAGTATGGCCCGAGATCGCGGGAACCCGACTGATACACTGGACCGATCATGTTCATCACGCGCAAGCACAGCACGGGGTCGAGCGACCGGGGAGCCTGGCCCTGGCGTCGCTGGTCAGCCCCAGCCTGATGCCGCTTGGCGCGCCCTGACGCGCTCCCGTACGCGTTGCCCGCTGATGAAGCGGGCTGCACGCCAAGCCCTGAACACTGCCGTTTCAAGGTTTGACCGTGATCACCGAACTCGAATTCCAGAGCCTCGCCTCCGAGGGCTACAACCGCATCCCGCTGATCAGCGAGGCCTTTGCGGATCTCGAAACCCCGCTGTCCCTGTACCTCAAGCTCTGTGCCGGCGCCGGCCAGGGCCGCAACAGCTTCTTGCTGGAGTCCGTCGTCGGCGGCGAGCGCTTCGGGCGCTACTCCTTCATCGGCCTGCCGGCGCGCACGCTGATCCGCGCGACCGGCCAGCACTGCGAGGTCGTCACCGACGGCGCCGTCGTCGAGACGCATGAAGGCAACCCGCTGGACTTCATCGCCGCCTACCAGGAGCGCATCAAGCCCAGGATCCCGGCCGGCCTGCCGCGCTTCTGCGGCGGCCTGGCCGGCTATTTCGGCTACGAGGCCGTGCGTGCCATCGAGAAGCGCCTGGCCCACAACCACGCGGGCGAGTCCCTGGGCACGCCCGACATCGTGCTGCTGCTGTCCGAGGAGGTGGCCGTCATCGACAACCTGTCGGGCCGGCTCTACCTCATCGTCTGGGCCGACCCGCGCCAGCCCGAGGCCTACTTCCGTGCCAAGAAGAAGCTCGCGCAGCTGCGCGACAAGCTGAGCTACTCCGTCAGCGTGCCGCGCGTGCAGCGCAGCGAATCACATCCCGTCACGCGGGGCTTCGCCAAGGCCGACTATCTCGCCGCCGTCGCGCGCGCCAAGGAGTACATCGCCGCCGGCGACCTGATGCAGGTGCAGGTGGGCCAGCGCATCTCCAAGCCCTACAAGGCCGAGCCCATCGCGCTGTACCGCGCGCTGCGGGCGCTGAACCCCAGCCCCTATATGTACTTCTACGATCTGGGCGACTTCCAGATCGTCGGCGCCAGCCCCGAGATCCTGGTGCGCGAGGAGCACGCCGGCGACGGCAGCCGCAAGGTCACCATCCGCCCGCTGGCCGGCACCCGCCCGCGCGGCGCGACGCCCGAGCGCGACCTGGCCCTAGAGGCCGAACTGCAGGCCGACCCCAAGGAGCGCGCCGAGCACCTGATGCTGATCGACCTGGCGCGCAACGACATCGGCCGCATCGCCCGCGTCGGCAGCGTCAAGGTCACGCAGAGCTTCGTCGTCGAGCGCTACTCGCACGTGATGCACATCGTCAGCAACGTCGAGGGCGTGCTGCGGCCCGAGGTCGGCCAGCTGGACGTGCTGAAGGCCACCTTCCCCGCCGGCACGCTGACCGGCGCGCCCAAGGTGCGCGCGATGGAGCTCATCGACGAACTGGAGCCCGTGCAGCGCGGCATCTACGGCGGCGCCTGCGGCTACCTGAGCTTTGCCGGCGACATGGACCTGGCCATCGCGATCCGCACCGGCATCATCAAGAACGGCACTCTGTATGTGCAGGCGGCCGCCGGTGTCGTCGCAGACTCAGTTCCTGAACTTGAGTGGCAGGAAACAGAGGCGAAAGCCCGCGCGCTGCTGCGTGCCGCCGAGCTGGTTGAGGAGGGCTTCTGAATGCTCTTGATGATCGACAACTACGACAGCTTCACGTTCAACATCGTCCAGTACTTCGGTGAACTGGGCGCCGATGTGAAGGTGGTGCGCAACGACGAGATCAGCGTGGCCGAGATGGCCGCGCTGGACCCCGACCACATCGTCTTCTCACCCGGCCCCTGCACGCCCAACGAGGCCGGCGTCTGCGTGGAGGCCATCCGGCACTTCATGGGCAAGAAGCCGCTGCTGGGCGTGTGCCTGGGCCACCAATCCATGGGCCAGGCGCTGGGCGGCAAGATCGTGCGCGCCAAGCGTCAGATGCACGGCAAGGCCAGCACCATCACGACCGACCAGCGCGGCGTCTACACCGGCCTGCCCCGGGAGTTCAGCGTCATCCGCTATCACTCCCTGGTCATCGAGGAGGCCAGCTGCCCGGCGGTGCTGGAGATCACCTCGCGCAGCGATGACGGCGAGATCATGGGCGTGCGCCACCGCGAGCTGGCCGGCACGGCCACGCCGATGGAGGGCGTGCAGTTCCATCCGGAATCCATCCTCAGCGAGCATGGCCACGCGATGCTGCGCAATTTTCTGGAGCTGAAGGCATGAGCGACTACGCACCTGGTTCCGGAGGACACGGTGGCGATGCCGTCGTCGACCTGCGCAGCGATACGGTCACCCGACCGACGCCGGCCATGCGGGAGGCCATCAAGGCCGCTCCGGTCGGCGACGACGTCTTCGGCGACGACCCCACCGTCAACGCGCTGCAGGAGCGCGTCGCCGCCCTGCTCGGCAAAGAGGCGGCCCTCTTCATGAGCAGCGGCACGCAGAGCAATCTCTGCGGCCTGCTGGCGCACTGCGGCCGCGGCGACGAGTACATCGTGGGCCAGCTCGCCCACACCTACCGCTACGAAGGCGGCGGCGCGGCGGTGCTGGGCAGCATCCAGCCGCAGCCGCTGCCCAACCAGCCGGACGGGACGATACGGCTGGACGACATCGCCGCGGCCATCAAGCCCGACGACCCGCACTTCGCCCGCACGCGGCTGCTCGCGCTGGAGAACACCTGGAGCGGTCATGTGCTGCCGGCCAGCTATGTCGCGGACGCCTGCGAACTGGCCCATTCCCGCGGCCTGTTCACCCACCTGGACGGCGCGCGGCTGTTCAACGCCGCGGTCGCCTCGGGCCGAACGGTGACGGAGCTGGCGCGTCATTTCGACTCGGTCTCCATCTGCTTCAGCAAGGGCCTGGGCGCGCCCATGGGCTCCATGCTGGCCGGCCCGCGCGAGCTCATCCACCGCGCCCACCGCATCCGCAAGATGGTGGGCGGCGGCCTGCGCCAGGTCGGCCTGATGGCCGCGGCGGCCGACCATGCGCTGACCCACCACGTCGAGCGCCTGGCCGATGACCACGCCCTCGCGAAACGCCTGGCCGAGGGCCTCGCCGCGCTGCCCGGTGTCACCGTCACGCCGCCGCAGACCAATATCGTGTTCGCCCAGGTCAGCGACGGCCGCACGCCGGCGCTGCTGGAGCATCTGAAGTCGCGCGGCGTGCTGGCCACCGGTCTGATCGGCCTGCGCTTCGTGACCCATCTGGACGTCGATGCCGCGGGCATAGACCACGCCATCGCGGCGACGCGCGAATTCCTGGAGGCCTGACATGGCAATCACCGACACCGAAGCCCTGACCCGCGTCATCGAGCACCGCGAGATCTTCCACGACGAGATGCTGACGCTGATGCGCCGCATCATGGCCGGCGAGATGTCGCCCGTCATCGCCGCGGCCCTCATCACCGGCCTGCGCGTGAAGAAGGAAACCATCGGCGAGATCACCGCCGCGGCCCAGGTCATGCGCGAGCTCAGCAACAAGGTGCCTCTTCACAATGTTGGCCCGCTGCCCCATCTCGTCGACGTCGTCGGCACCGGCGGCGACGGCGCGCACAGCTTCAACATCTCCACCTGCTCGATGTTCATCGCCGCCGCGGCCGGCGCGCAGATCGCCAAGCATGGCAACCGGAGTGTGAGCAGCAAGACCGGCAGCGCCGACGTGCTGGAGGCGCTGGGGGCCAACATCCAGCTGACGCCGCGCCAGGTGGCCGCGTCGGTGGCCGAATGCGGCATCGGCTTCATGTTCGCGCCCAACCACCACCCGGCGATGAAGAACATCGCGCCGGTGCGCCGCGAGCTGGGCGTGCGCACCATCTTCAACATCCTGGGGCCTCTCACCAACCCGGCCGGCGCGCCCAACATCCTGATGGGCGTATTCCACCCCGATCTGGTGGGCATCCAGGTGCGCGTGCTGCAGCGCCTGGGCGCCGAGCATGCGCTGGTGGTCTATGGCAAGGACGGCATGGACGAGATCTCGCTGGGCGCGACGACGCTGGTGGGCGAGCTCAAGGACGGCGCCGTGCGCGAGTACGAGATCCATCCCGAGGACTTCGGCTTCGCGATGGCCAGCAACCGCAGCCTGAAGGTGGAAGGCCCGGAGCAGTCGCGCCAGATGCTGATCGGCGTGCTGGATGGCCAGCCCGGGCCCGCGCGCGACATCGTGCTGCTGAACGCCGGCGCCACGCTGTACGCGGCCAACGTCGCGGCGTCCCTCGCCGACGGCATCGCGCGTGCGCGCCAGGCGCTGGACAGCGGCGCGGCGCGCGCCAAGCTGGATGCCTTCGTCAAGGCCACGCAAGGCCTGGGAGGCCAGCCATGAGCGACATCCTGCAGCGCATCGTCGAGGTCAAGTGGGACGAGATCGCAGCCGCCAGGCACAAGCGCTCGCTGGCCTCGCTGCGCGACGAAGCCGAGGGCCGCCAGGGCGAGCGGCGCGGCTTTGAGCGCGCACTGCGCGCCAAGGTCGCGGCGGGCCACGCGGGTGTCATCGCCGAGGTGAAGAAGGCCAGCCCGTCGAAAGGCGTGCTGCGCGCCGACTTCCGCCCCGCCGCCATCGCCGAGAGCTACGCGCGCCACGGCGCCGCCTGCCTCTCCGTGCTGACCGACGAGCGCTTCTTCCAGGGCTCCATCGCCTATCTGCAGCAGGCCCGCGCCGCCTGCGAGCTGCCGGTGCTGCGCAAGGACTTCATGGTGGACGAATACCAGGTCATGGAGGCCGGCGCCATGGGCGCCGACTGCATCCTGCTGATCGCCGCCTGCCTGGCCGACGCGCAGATGGCCGACCTCGAGGCCGCGGCCCATGCGGTCGGCCTGGACGTGCTGGTCGAGGTGCACGACGGCGAGGAACTGGACCGGGCGCTGCGGCTGAAGACGCCGCTGGTGGGCATCAACAACCGCAACCTGCGCAGCTTCGAGGTCACGCTGGACACCACGCTCGCCCTGCTGCCGCGCGTGCCGGCCGACCGGCTGCTGGTGACCGAGTCCGGCATCCTCGGCGCCGACGACGTGAAGCGCATGCGCGATGCCCACGTGAACGCCTTCCTCGTCGGCGAGGCCTTCATGCGCGCACCGGACCCGGGCGCCGCGCTGGCAAACTTGTTCGGATGAAGCTGCCGCTCGAACTTCCCGACACCGACTGGCGCCCCGTCGTCGACGCCTGGGCCGCCTCGCCCGCCGGCCGGCGGCTGCAGGCCTTTCTCGAACAGCGCGTCGCCGCTGGCGCCACCATCTACCCCCCCGAGCCGCTGCGGGCGCTGACGCTCACCCCGCTGGCCAGCACGCGTGTCGTCATCCTGGGGCAAGACCCCTATCACGGCCCCGGCCAGGCGGAGGGCCTGAGCTTCAGCGTGCCGCCCGGCGTGCCGCTGCCGCCCAGCCTGCGCAACATCTTCAAGGAGATCCAGCGCGATCTGGGCAAGCCCTTCCCGCCCAACGGCAGCCTGGTGCGCTGGGCGGAAGGCGGCACACTGCTGCTGAACGCCGTGCTGACCGTGGAGGACGGCCAGCCCGCCAGCCACGCCAACCAGGGCTGGGAGGCGCTGACGGATGCCCTCATCAGGGCGGCCGCCGAAGACGCCGCACCCAAGGTGTTCATGCTGTGGGGCAGTTATGCCCAGGCCAAGGCGCCACTGATCGAGGCCGCCAGCCAGGGCCATCTGGTGCTGAAGGCCAACCACCCATCACCGCTGTCGGCGCTGAAGCCGCCGCGCCCCTTTATCGGCTGCGGCCATTTCTCGACGGCCAAGGCCTGGCTGGAGGAACGTGGGCGGGGCGCCAGGTCCAAGACCTGAACACCGCAACCCCTGCCCGCGCCCGGGTTCAACCCCGGCCGGGAAGAGACGCCGCTGAACCGACAGGCCAGGTCTTGCGCGTGGCTGGGTGCGGCGTCGAATGCCGACGCCGCCGCCGCAGGCTCAGGGCAAGGTCTTGCAGTTGGGCTTGCAGACCACTTCGTTGCGGCCCAGCAGCCGGATGGACTGCAGGCTGGCCGGGGCGCGGTGCTTGCCGCATTTGAAGCAGGAGCGGGTGTGTCCGCTGCCGAGGAAGGGCGAGCCGCCCACCTTGGACTGGTAACGCAAACCATCCTGGCGGACCGCGGTGACGGTGTCTTTGCTCATTCTTCAGACAGGTCAGGGAAAGATGAATTGACTCACGACCTGGATGACAGCGCCATCTCGCAAGCCCGCAGTTAGGGCTCAAAACGGCGGAAACCGCGGGCTTTCCCTGCCCCGATCCACGGGATCGGTCAGCGGGGACAATGTCACCCCGCTCAGAACGACCTCATGGCCAAGCTTTTCTTCCGTTATGCGGCGATGAACGCCGGCAAATCCACCGCCCTGCTGCAGGTGGCGCACAACTACGAGGAGCGCGGCCACCGCGTGCGCATCTTCACGGCGCGGCTGGACGATCGCTACGGCCGCGGCTTCGTCACGTCGCGGCTGGGCCCGCAGCGCGAGGTGGAACAGTTCGACGCCGACACGGACTTCGTCGGGCTGATGGAGGACAGCCCCGGCATCGCCTGCATCCTCGTCGACGAGGCCCAGTTCCTCAGCAAGCACCAGGTGCAGCAGTTGCACGAGATGGCGCATCTGCGCAATCTGCCGGCCATCTGCTACGGCCTGCGCACCGATTTCCAGGGCGAGCTCTTCCCCGGCTCGGCCGCGCTGCTGGCGCTGGCCGACGAGATGGACGAGATGAAGACCATCTGCGACTGCGGCCGCAAGGCGACGATGAACATGCGCGTGGATGCCAGCAACCGCAAGGTCACCCAGGGCGCCCAGGTGGAGATAGGCGGCAACGCGCGTTACCGCGCCGTCTGCGGACGCTGCTTCCGCCAGGGGTAAAAAGCAAAGGCGGCCAACGGCCGCCCATGGACACGAGCGAGGCGTGGTGCCTGACGGCGCCGCCGCCGGGCCGCTCCCAAGGCGGCGCTGCTCGATTCATTGAGAGGCAAACGCCCCTCAATGAATCGACCCCCGCTGGGGGTCAGCCAGCGTAACCGCTGGCTCGGGGGCCACTATTTGGCGGCGATCTGCGCGTCCAGTTCCTTGCAGGACGGCGAGCAGACGGGCTGCGACTTGCCCAGCAGTTTCTTGGACTTCAGCATCGCGCGCGGACGGTGCTTGCCGCACAGGAAGCACGACATCGTCGCCGCGCCGAAGGAGGAAGTCGCCGCGAAGGGCGAACCGGGAGCTTTGGAGCGGTAGCGCAGACCATCCGCTTCGATGGTGGTCTTGGTGGTTTCTTTGGCCACGCTGGTCCTGTCGAAGAGTGTGTAAAAGAAGGCGCCGGGCAAAGGCGCAGCCCCCATATTTTCCACGATGTGGCGAATACCCTCGCCTAGGGCTTTCAACCCCCCTTGAAACAGGCCGGTCTTTTGCCCGCCCAGGCGGCCTGGCCCTCGACCAGATCGGCCGAATCGCGGGCCCGCGTGATGTCCGCCGCGAGCCCGTGCGCGTCGAGCCGGCCGGCCGCGATCGCGTTCAAATGCTGCTTCATGGGCAGCAGCGCCAGCGGCGCCATGCCCAGCAACTCGTCGACCAGGGCCTGCAGCGCCGCGTCCAGTGTCGGCACGTCGGGCAGCAGCTGGTCCAGATAGCCGCAACCGAGCAGGGCCTGGGCGTCCAGCGTGCGGCCGGCCAGCAGCACCTGCTTGGCGGTCGCGAGGCCCAGACGGTTGACGAAGCGCTGCAGGCCGCCGGCATAGAAATGCAGGCCGATGCGCGCCGCCGGCACGAACATCTCGACTGCCGGCGCGCCGAGCCGGAAGTCGCAGGCCAGCGCCAGGTCGGCTGCGCCGCCATAGACGCCGCCATGCAGACGCGCCACGGTGATGGGGCGGGCCGCCTCCAGCGCATCGGCCAGCTCGCCGAACCGCGCGCCGGCATCGATGGCGCCCAGCGCGCCGAGGTCGAAGCCGCTGCAGAAATGCCGGCCCTCGCCGGCCAGCACGAGGACGCGCACCGCCTCGTCCGCATTGACCGTGTCGAGCAGCCCGCGCAGCGCGGCGAGGTCGTCGATGGCCAGGCGGTTGGCCTGGCGCGGCCGGCGCAGCGTGATGCGCGCCACGCCGCCGGCCACCTCCAGCAACGGGGCCTGGCCGCCGCTCATGGGCGTCGCCCCGCAGGGCACGAGGAAGCGAAGAGGTCGGGCTGGGTCATGACTTTACAAATCAGACATTGTGACGACGTAAGCTCGCGCCCCCACTGTCACAGAAACGTCATGTTGCTCACCCGCCGCCGCCTGCTGGGTCTGGCCCTCGCCAGCGCCCTCACCGCCTGCTCGACGACGCCGTCGCCCGTTGCAGCGCCCCAGACGCCCAAGCTGCTGGTCATGGTCGTCATCGACGGCCTGCCGATGCGCCAGGTCACCGGCTACCGCGACCAGTTCGCGCCCGATGGCTTCGCTCGCTTCCTGGACCATGGCCGCTGGTTCGCCAACGCCCACTACGGCCATGGCCACACCGTCACGGCGGCCGGCCACTCGGTCATGCTCAGCGGCGCCTACCCGCAGCGCACCGGCATCATCAGCAACGAATGGCGCAACCCGGAGACCGGCGAGCAGGTCTACAACACCGGCGACACGGCCTACCAGTACATCGACAGCCCGACGGCGCCGCTGGCCGGCACCAGCCCGCGCAACCTCAAGGTCGAGACGCTGGGCGACGTGCTGCGCACGCGCTCGCCGCAGTCCAAGGTGATCGGCATCTCGGGCAAGGACCGCGGTGCCATCCTGCCGGCCGGCCACAAGGGGCAGGCCTATATGTACATGTCGGAGACGGGCCGCTTCGCGTCCAGCACCTACTACATGCAGCAGCACCCGCAATGGGTGACGGACTTCAACGCCGCCAAGCCCGCCGACGCCTTCTTCAAGAAGACCTGGGCGCCGCTGCTGCCCGAGGCCGCCTACGCCCGCTCGGTGCCGGACGGCCAGACCTGGCAGGTCGCCAGCGGCAATGGCAACCGCCTGCCCGCCGTCATCGGCGACAAGATGGACGCTCCGGGCCCGCGCTTTTACGGCGGCCTGCTGGCCTCGCCGTTCGGCGACGAGCTGACGCTGGCCTTCGCCCGCGCCGCCGTGAAGAACGAGAAGCTGGGCCAGCGCGGCGTGCAGGACATCCTGAGCGTCAGCCTGTCCAGCCATGACTACATCAACCACGCCTTCGGCCCCGAGTCGCGGCTGTCGCACGACCACATGCTGCACCTGGACCGCCACCTGCAGGCCTTCTTCCAGTTCCTGGACAAGGAGGTGGGCGCCGGCAACTACGTGCTGGCGCTGACGGCCGACCACGGCTTCACCGACACGCCGGAATGGGCCATCACGCAGGGCCGCGACGCCGGCCGCTTCAACAGCCCGCCGTCGCTGCTGGCCGTCAACACGGCGCTGAACCAGAAGTTTGGCGTCGAGAAGCTGGCACGCGCCTTCTCCGCGTCCGGCCTGCTGCTGAACGACAAGCTGGCCGCCGAGAAAGGCCTGGACTTCGCCGCCGTGCAGGCCACGGCGCGCGAGGAGCTGCTCAAGCTGCCGGGCGTCGCCGCCGTCTTCACGCGCGAGCAGCTGCTGGGCAACGACACGACGACGCCTTACCTGGACGCCATGCGCAAGTCCTTCGACCCGACGCGTGCCGCGCAGCTGCAGATCGTGTTGAAGCCCAACTGGGTCTTCAGCTACCGCCCCGGCGGCAGCACGCATGGCAGCCCCTACGAGTACGACACCCATGTGCCCCTGCTGTTCTGGGGACCGGGCTATGTCGGCCAGGGCGAGATGAAGCAGCGTGCCGAGGTGGTCGACCTGGCGCCCACGCTGGCCGGCATTGCCGGGCTGCCCGCGCCGGCCCAAGCCCAGGGCCGGGACCTGAAGCTCAAACCCTAGCCAGCAGCGCGGCGGCCGTCTCACCCCAGACGGCCTCGGTCAGCGCCTGCGCGCCCAGGCGCTCGCCCAGCGCCTGGGCCTGGGCCGGCCCGGTGGCCGGCAGCATGACCAGCAGCCGGCCGTCCGCCAGGCGCATGCAGCCGTCCTCGCCGCGTATGCGTGCCAGCAGCGCGGCCGCATCGGTCTCGACCGCGAGCGTCGCGATGCACAGCGGCCAGGCGCCCGGATCGGCCAGCAGGGTCTGCAGCAGCTCACAGCCAGCCTGGGTCGGCAGCAGCTGCCCGGTGGCCGGCCGTGGCCGGGCCAGCGCGCTGATGTCGACCCCGGTCAGGGCCAGGCCGCCGTCGGGCAGGCGCTGCTCCACCCACCAGAAGCGCCGGCCGTCGCGCCAGACCTGCTCATAGCCGCGCTGGGCCAGACGGCGGCGCCGCTCGGGCGGCTCGACCGGGCCCGTGCCGGCCAGCCGGGCCGCTTCGATCATCTGCGCCCATGCGGGCGCCGCGTCGTCGGCCAGGCGCCAGGCCTGGCGGTAGGCCGCATTGGCACGCAGCAGGCGGTCCCGCCCATCGAAGAGGGCCAGCAGCAGCGGGCCCTCGGTCAGCGTCTGCCACCAGAGGTCGTCTTCAGTCACGGCCCCGATTCTGGGCCGGCCAGCCACAATGGCAGCGCATCGCCGCCACGCCGCTGACGCTTTGGCGCAACTGGGGCCGGCCGGGGCGCCACGAGGCCGCCGGACGCGCCGGCGCTGCCTCAGGCCTCGCCGCTCTCGGCCGCCGCAACCCGACGCCGCATCCAGGCCTTGCGCGCAAGATGGCGGATCAGCAGGCCCGCGGGCATGCGCAACGCGTGGGCGCGCACGTAGATGCGCTGCCTGGCCCAGGCCGCGCGCACGCTCACGGCGCCCGCGAATGGCTCCAGCAGGGCGGCCTCGTAGGCGGGCAGCCACCGGCTCCACCGCCTCGATGGCGCCAGCGAGCCTTCCAGATCCTCCAGCCAGGTCGGCGGCAGCGGCGTGCCGAACAGGCGCGCCACGAGCCGCAGTCCCAGCGCCACCGGCGCGGCCAGGTCGTTCCCGGCGGCGACGGCCTGCAGTCGCGTCCAGAAGCCCGGCTCCTGTGCAAAGCGCCGCAGCATCTGGTCGGCGTCGTGCAAGTCACGCAAGCCGTTCTGCAGCTCACCTTCGTGCATCAGGTGGGTGAGGCAGTGCACCAGCAGATCCTCCGGGCAGGGCATGCGCAGAGCGGGCAGCTCCGGCAGCGGCCGGGAGCGCGCCATGATGGCCGCGGGGTCGGGCGCGTTGCGGGCCGTCAACGGCAGGATGTTGTGATGGACGTCGAGCACCGTGCCACGCTGGACATGGCTCATGGGTGGCAATTCGTGCATCCATTCGCGGTAATAGCGCTGGTCATAGGGGTCGCTCTTGGCGCTGACCCAGCCGTGCAGCATCAGCCGGCTTTCGACATCTCCCAGCGCCTCCTTCGGCACCAGGATGTCGACGTCGCCAAAGAGGCGCCCATGCCCGATCTCCGGGTAGGCCATGACGTAGGCACTGCCCTTGAGCAGCACGACGGGGATGTCGAGCATGCCCAGCGCCGCCTGCAGTTGATGCGCTTCCCAGCGGATGGACAGATGCTGTCGCTCGCCCATGCGGCGCACGCCGTCCAGGTGCAATTGAGCGGGTGCGCAGGCCTGCACGCCCGCGGCATCCAGCCGCTGGGCCAGCGCGCCGAGCAGATTGGCGTCACGCGCGGTGGCCACCAGATCCGACCAACCGGCGTCGCCAAGCGCCTGCGCACGCTCCGGCTGGCGCAGCGTCTGCAGCAGGGCGATGCGGGACTGCCTGGCGGAGCTCATGGCGCACAGATCCGGCGAATGCCCTCCAGCCCCTGGGCCGTCGACCCGTAGACCAGCTCGTGGCAGCTGACATGGTCGAACATCGCGCACAGGGCTTCGAAGCCGGGCGCCCCCATGCGTTCACCGTTGAACGACTGTTCGGAGATCAGCGTGAAGGCCTCGACGCGGCCGAGGCGCTCGATGTGCAGCGAGGCCCCCGCCTCGAAGCGGGGGAAAACAATCCAGGCCGCGCGGGCCCGCTCGCCGGCTAGCCGCAGCGATTCGGGCGGACAGGCCGCATGGGTGATGGTTCCCTTGCGTGTGTCGCGGTAGACGGGGCCCAGACGGGCCCCAGGGAAGGCGGCCACCACGTCGATGGAGGCGTTCTTCAGGCTGATGGGCCGCGGGTGAGGCACCAGCAGGCCATCGACGGGGTCCAGCACGGTGAGCTCGTCCGACAGCAGCCTCCAGCCCTCGATGAATGCGAGCGAAGCGCACAGGGTGCTCTTGCCGGCGCCGGGAAAGCCGGGCATGACGAGCGCGGCACCGTCGCGTGCCAGCACGGCCGCATGCATGACCAGCCAACCCAGAGGGCGCTGTGCGACGCACCAGTTCATCCCCCACTCGAACATGGGTGCGGCCTGAGCGGCGGGCAGCGGGAAGAAGGGCTCGGCGCCGTCCAGCAGGAAGCGCACCTGGGGGCGCCAGACCCTGCGCAAGCCGCGTCCCAGAACAATCTCGACGTCGAAATCGACGAACGCCGGCCGATCCGGCGGCAGCACGGCCTTTGGATAAAAGAAGTCCACGTGCCGGCGCACGGCCGCCAAAGGCGAACGGAGCCGGACGTTGAAGGGAGGAATGTGCAGGGTGGCGTCGAACACCGTCACTCAGGGGGCGGGCGCATGCACCGTTTGTATCAGCCCCGCTTGGCGAAGCCGCACGAGCACCGGTTCCAGCTCGGCCGGATCACCGCAATTGAGTTGCGTGGCCGATCGCGCCCCCCCATCGAGCAGGCCTTGCAGCACGCCATGCCCCAGTGCATCGAGTACCCAGTAATCGCCCGAACTGGCGTCGAAGGCCAACCGCCCCTCCGACTCGGGCCAATCGGGCCCGAACCTGAGCAGGCGCCCTGAACGGATCGCCCAGGTGACCGGCTCGCCACCCGGACCATCCGTTATTTCTTGCACAGATTGTCGACGGGCGCGTTGACGTCGTACATGTTCTCTATGTACGAGATCACGTCGGCGGCGGTCCAGGGCTTGGTGCACTTCAGGGAGCTGGGGCAATACACGCCGGTCTTGCTCAGCTGCACCCAGATGTCGACGACCTGAGCCTTGGTCATAGGGTACTGGGCCGAGGTGCCTTGGAAGTAGCCCGCATTGAGCCAGGCGCAGCTCAAGTGCCGCAGCAACTGGCCCACACCGCCCGGCCCACCGAACTTGGCATCGTTGGGCGCATTGATCACCCACCACATGCTCACATTGCCGACATAGCCGGCCGGCGTCCAGCCCGTAAAGACGTTCTGCAGGATGGTGCCTTGATTGCTGATGTCGGTGAACACCACCTTGTTCAGGTTGGTCGTGCAGGTGACGACGCTGCCGTTGAACTGCGGAAAGACGCCGCCTGCCGTGGCCCAATTGGGCGAATGCTGAGGCTGCACCCAATAGCCGGGCGAGAGCCCGCCGGAACAGCTGATGCCGGTGCCGGGCCGCGGGCTGGTGTTGCCGCTCATCATGGCGGACGGACTCTTGCAGATCCCCCCGCCCAGCGCCGACTTCGCGCTGACCGCCAGAAGCACACCCGCGCCACCGCCGACACCACGGAACAGGCGCCGACGACCGACATTCACGGATGCCGCCAACAAGGCCCCGGCAGCTTCCGGCTTGCTGGACGTCTGCTGGTCACCCTCGAGCCGATTGCTGTTCATTCAAACCCCCTGCGTGCCTTCGGTATGCGAGCCGCATACCCGCACTCAAATTATCGATTGGAGCGCCCGCCTCAGCTCCCCCCGAATCAGGGTGAACCGTTACAGCAACCGGGATCACGGGCGCCGCGAGCACGCCCGGCGTCGCGCCGACCGGTTCTCAAGCCGATCGACGGGACAGCCAGCCCAGCGGGGACTCCTGGTGGCCATGTGCCGACTTCGACTCCAGGAAGTCGCTGGTCGGCTGGCTGCGGTACTCGCTGACGGCGCCGCCGTCCAGGCAGGCGTCCAGCCCGAAGGCGGTGCCCAGATCGGCCGGATCCGGCGCGCTGCGCGCTGCAGCGTCACGGCGGAAGAAACGCAACGCTGGAACGAATCGCATGGCGGACCTCTCTGTCTTGCCGTCGCCAACAACCCTGTTGGCTTCGTGGACCCAGTGTGCGGGATTCATGTGACAAACAGCCCCCGCAACTGTGAGTAAATATTGCCTCTACTGGCATTACCGCACAAGTGCAAGACCTGCTTTTCCCAGTGGCGACAGGGCTTTGCGGGCGGCGCCCCCTGTTTTGAGGGGGCGTTGCGGTTTTGCAATTCATTGCCCCGCTTCCCGGCACCGAGGGTAGCGTGACGCGCCTTGCGCCAGCTGCGCCAACTTACCAGCCCCCCGGCTCCTGCATGAGTTCAGTCGTCTTGAAGTGGGTCGCCAACGGCCTGATCGCCGTCGTGCTGGCCTGCACGCTGTGGATGGCCCAGGCCATCCAGCCCGAGCGGGCCGGCTCCAGCCAGATGCTCGCCCAGGCCACAGCCGCCGCGGCGGCGGCCTCGACGCCCGGCACGCCGCTGCGCTGATCAGCCCAGCGCCCGCCTGGCGCCATCGGCCAGGGCCTGGCCGATGCGATCCAGCAGCGCATCCCGGCCCTGCAGCTGCCATTGGTGCCAGTACAGCGTCACGTCGACACCCACCTCCGGCCTCAGCCGCACCAGCTGGCCGGCCGCGATCAGCGGGCGCAGCTGGATCTCCGGCGCCACGCCCACGCCCCAGCCCATGACGGCGGCCCGCACATAGGCTTCGCTGGACGGCACGAAGCGCTCCCTCAGCCGCGGCGCCGCCACGCCAAAGGCCTGCGACACCCACTGCGACTGGTTGTCGTCCTTGCGGTTGAAGACCAGGAAGGGCGTGTCGGCGAAATTGCCCCCGTGCAGCCCCTCGGGCAGCTGCTCCGCCAGGAAGCCGGGGCTGGCCACGGCGACGTAGCGCATGACGCCCAGCGGCTGCACGCGGCAGCCCTGCAAGGCCTCGGCGACGGTCGACACACAGCCCAGCACGGCGCCCTGGCGCAGGCTGTCATGGGTGAAGTCCTGGTCATCCACCACCAGCTCCAGCCCATAGCCCTCGCGCAAGCCCTGCTGGACCAGCCCGTCCAGGGCCGGCAACACCCAGGTCGCCAGGCTGTCGGCGTTGACGGCGATGGCCAGCCGCGACTGCGGCGCCACGCGCTCGCCCAGTTCGCGCGCCACGTCCACGCGCAGCGCCTGCAGCTGGCGGGCGAAGCGCAGCAGCACCTTGCCGGCCTCGGTCAGGCGCAGGGGCCGGGAGCGCACGACCAGGGGCTGGCCCACCTGTGCCTCCAGGCCCCGCAGCCGCTGGGAGACGGCGCTTTGCGTGATGGACAGGCGCTGTGCGGCGCGTTCGAACCCCTGCTCGTCGGCCAGGGCGGCCAGGCAGCTGAGGGCGGCTGGGTCAAATTCGTTCATAAGCTCTGCTAATGTATGGCGAAGAATATGAATGGAGCTTCTTGAATCGACGACGGCTGCCGAGAATCCGGCGAGGTTCGCCTCCGCCCTGGCCGCTTTGCCGATGGCCGGCCCGGGCCTCCAACTCCTCCTGCAATCCCTCCAAGAACATCAAAGGACAGCCATGAAGATCGTCGTTCTCGGCGCGGGCATCATCGGCATCGCCACCGCCTGGTATCTGCTCGACGAGGGGCACGAGGTCATCGTCGTCGATCGCCAGGCCGACGCGGCGCTGGAGACCAGCTTCGCCAACGGCGCACAGATCTCGGTCAGCTTCTGCGAACCCTGGGCCAATGCCGGCGCGCCCTTCAAGGTGGCCAAGTGGCTGCTGCGCGACGACTCGCCGCTGCTGTTCCGCCCGCGCCTGGATCCCAACCAATGGCGCTGGGGCCTGGCCTTCCTGACCCAGTGCACCAACGCCGCGTTCGAGCGCAACGTCGAGGAGCTGGTGCAGCTGGGCCGCTATTCGCACGAGTCGCTGAAGGAGCTGGTCGCGCGCACCGGCATCGCGTACGACCGCCTGGAGCGCGGCATCCTGCACTTCTTCTCCAGCCAGGCCGACTTCGACGCCGGCGCGGCCGGCGCCGAGATCATGCGCCGCCACGGCGTGGACCGCCGCGTGCTGGGCCGCGACGAGGTGCTCAAGGTCGAGCCGGCGCTGGCCGCGTTCGGCAGCCGCATCTTCGGCGGCACCTTCACGCCCAGCGACGAGAGCGGCGACGCCAAGGTCTTCACGCAGAAGCTGGCCCGGCTGTGCGCCGAACGCGGCGCACAGTTCCTGTACGAGCACGACATCCTGGGCCTGCAGCGCGCGGGGGACGGCATCGAGGCCGTGCAGATCGCCCACACGCGCAGCGGCGAGCGCAAGATGCTGAAGGCCGACGCCTTCGTCGCCGCCATGGGCTCCTACACGCCCGCCCTGGTCCGGCCGCTGGGCGAGCACCTCAACATCTACCCGGCCAAGGGCTACTCGGCCACGCTGCGGCTGAAGAAGCCCGAGGCCGCCAGCGTCGTCAGCCTGCTGGACGACACGCGCAAGATTGCCATCTCGCGCCTGGGCGACCACATCCGCATCGCCGGCACGGCCGAGCTGTCGGGCTTCGACCTGAATCTCGACTCGCCGACGGCCAAGGTGCGCTGCGCGGCGCTGGTGCGGCGCTACGAGGAGCTCTTCCCCGGCGTGGCCGACACCCGCGAGCCCAACTACTGGGCCGGCCTGCGCCCCAGCACGCCCAACAACGTGCCCTACATCGGCCGCAGCCGCAAGGCGCGCAATCTGTGGCTCAACGCCGGCCATGGCACGCTGGGCTGGACGCACGGCGCCGGCTCGGGCCGGGCGCTGGCCGAGCTCATCGCCGGCCGCAGGCCGGACATGGCCTTCGGCTTCTACGGCGCCTGATCAGAGCGTCTTCAGCAGCGCCGCCACCTTGGCCTGCTGCGGGAATTTCGCGCCCAGCTTGGCCAGCACCTCCAGCTCGGTCTTGGCGGCCGGCTTGTCACCCGACTGGATCAGGATCTCCGCCAGGTTGAGGCGGTAGGCCGGCTGGTCGGGCTGCTCCGCCACCAGCTGACGCTGCAGCTTGATGGCCTTGCCGAAATCCTTCTCGTTGGCCAGCACGGTGGCATAGGTGTCGCGCAGCACCGCGTAGTCGGGGTTGAGCTTGAGGCCGCGCTCGGCCAGCTCGCGCGCACCGGGCTTGCCGGCCTTGCTGCGCAGCCAGGCCACGTTGTTGATGATGGGCAGCGTGTCGGGGCTGCGCTTGAGCAAGGCCTCGTAGCGCACCAGCGCACCATCGGTATCGCCGCGGGCCAGCAGCACGTCGGCCACGGCGCCGGCAAAGACGCTGTCCTGCGGATGCGCCGCCTGCCACTGCGACTCGAAGGCCAGCGCCTCGTCGCGGCCCTTGCTGGCCAGCAGCACCGCGAACAGGCGCGGCGCGGCCTCGCCGGGGTCGTGCAGCGCCGTGGCCTTGCGCAGCGCGGCGATGGCGGCGTCCATGCGCTGGCGATTGATCTCCACGTCGGCCTCGGCGACCAGCGCGAAGGCCTCCTGCGGGAACTTCTTCTGGCGTTCGCGCAGCGCCGCCAGGCCCTCCTCGGTGCGCCCCTGGCGCAGCGCGAGCTGGATCAGCAGGCGCTGCGCGGCCACCGAACCCGGCTCGGCCTGCAGCGCCCGCTTGACCTCGCGCTCCGCGCCGGCGAAGTCCTGCTCGATGAAGCGCATCTGCGCCAGGCCCAGCCAGCCCTGGGCGCGCCGCGGCGCCAGCACGGTCAGCTGGGCATAGGTCTTGGCCGCCTGCGCCTTGTCGCCCGTCAGCAGCTGGGTGCGCGCCAAGCGCTCCATCAGGTCGGGGTTCTGCGGCAGCGCCGCCGCCGCCTCCTGGGCGGCCTGTGCGGCCTTGACCGCATGGCCCTGGCGCAGCAGGTGGTCGATCTGGGCGAGGCGCAGGCCCGGGTCGGTGGGCTCCTCGCGCACGCCGTCGGCCAGCACCTCGCCGACGCGCTCGGCCGGCGCGCGCGTCTGCGTCAGCACATCCGCCAGCGCCAGGCGGGCCTGCGGCGAATGCGGCTGGCTGGCGACGAAGCCCTCCAGGCGCTTGATGGCAGCCTCGCTGCGCTGGGCCTGCATGTCCAGCGCCACCAGCCCCAGCAGGGACGGCAGATAGCCGGCATCGGCCTTCAGCGAGGCCTCGAAGGCGGCCTGGGCGGCCGCGTTGTCCTTGCGGGCCAGCTGGATGCGGCCGCGCAGGCCGTCGGGCACCGGGCTGCCCTGCATCTTGGGCGCCAGCTTGTCGATGGCGGCCAGTGCGGCGGGCAGCTCGCCGCGGCGCATCAGCGCGTTGATGAGCATCAGGTCGTAGTTGCTGCTGGCGTCCTTGGCGGCGATGTCGCGCAGCTGGGCGATGGCCGCGTCCGCCTTGGCGCGGCTGGCGCCGCTGGGCGCCGTGCTGTCGCGCACGATGGCCGACAGCGCGAGCGCCGCGCCGGTCTTGGCATCGTCGGGACGCAGTTTGGCAGCGGCGGCGAAGGATTGGTCCGCCGCCTCGAACTGGCCCAGCATGAGCTGGGCCTTGCCGGCCAGCATCAGCGTCTCGACATCGGTCTTGGCCACCTCCAGCACAGGGCGCAACGTCTCCAGCGCCTTGGCCGGCGCGCGGCGCTGCAGCTGCAGGCCGGCGAACTGGCGGCGCAGCGCGAAGTCGTCGGGCGCGAGCTTGACGGCCTGGTTGAGCAGATTCTCCGCATCGGCCAGCTCGTCCAGCTGCTGGTGGGCCCCCGCGGCCAGGCGCAGCAGCGGCAGATAGTTGGGCAGCAGCTTGAGCAGCGGCAGTGCCAGCTCGCGCGCCTTGGCGGCGTCGCCCTTGGCCAGCGCCAGCTGGGCCTGCAGGAAACGGCCGCGCGGGCTCTTGGCCATGGCCGGCGGCATGTTCTCGACGAGCTGGGTCGCGGTGTCCAGCTGCTGGCGGGTCAGCGCCAGGCGCAGCAGCATCGAACGGGCCTCGAAGGAGCCCGGGTCGGCCGCCAGCACCTCGCCCAGCAGAGGCTCTGCCTCGTCCAGCTTGCCGCGCGACAGCAGCACCTCGGCCTTGAGCTGCAAGGCCTTGCTGGCCTTGGGCTGCTTCAGCAGCAACTCGTTCAAGGCCGCCAGCGCCTCGTCGAGGAGGCCGGCGGCCAGCTGGGTGCGCGCACCGACGACGACGGCTCCCTCGGCATCCGGCTGCAGCTGCAGCGCCCGCACGGCGGCGGCCCGGGCCTCCGTCACATTGCCCTGCGCCAGATAGGCCATGGCCAGATGCTGCTGCAGCATGGACATGGCGACCGGGTCGGCCAGGTTCTGACCGGCAAACTCGCCGATGAGCTTGCGCGACTGGCCCGACAGCAGCAAGGCCTGGGCCAGCAAGGGCGCCAGCTGGTCGCGCGGCCCCCCCAGCTCCCAGGCGCGGCGCAACTCGATCTCGGCGCCGGCCAGGTCGCCGGCGTCCAGCAAGGCCTTGCCCAGCAGGTGGCGGCCCGCGGCGTTGTCCGGGTTCTGCTGCAGCAGGTTCTTCAGCTCGATGACGGCACCGTTGACGTCCTTCTGGTCCATGCGCTTGAGCGCAGAGGCGAGCAAGTCCTGCTCGGAGCGTTGGCCGCAGGCCGCCAGGGCGGCGAGCATGATCAGGGCGAGAACACAGCGCGATTTCATGGGGTCTCCTTGTCGGCGCGGATTGTGTTCCTAGAATCCGCGCCCCCTGTCAGGGCTGGCCCCAGGGCCGGCGTTTCGAATGCACGCCTCTCCCCCTTTCTGCGCGATTGACTTCGGCACATCCAACTCCGCCATCGCCGTGCCGGACGCGGGCGGCCGCATGCAGCTCGTCGAGCTGGAGCCGGGCCAGCGCACCATGCCGACGGCGGTCTTCTACTTCGCCGAGGGGCCGCACGACGCCGATGGCCCGCCGCGCGCCTTCGGCCGCGCCGCCGTGGCCGCCTATGTGGAGGGCCATGACGGCCGGCTGATGCGCTCGATGAAGAGCATCCTGGGCTCCAGCCTCATCGACCAGACCACCGACGTCGGCGGCGGCCGCGGCGCCAAGTACGCCGACATCGTGGCCGGCTATCTGAAGCGGCTGCGCCGCCTGGCCGGCGAGCCGGAGCGCGCCGTGCTGGGCCGCCCGGTCTTCTTCGTCGACGGCGAACCGGCGCGCGATGCCGCCGCCCAGGCCCAGCTGGAGGCCTGCGCCCGCGCGGTGGGCTTCCGCGAGGTGCAGTTCCAGTACGAGCCCATCGCGGCCGCCTTCGACTTCGAGCAGCAGGCCACGCGGGAGCAGATCGTGCTGGTGGCGGACATCGGCGGCGGCACCAGCGACTTCTCCATCGTGCGCGTGGGCCCCGAGCGCGCGCAGCGCCTGGCGCGCCGCGACGACATCCTGGCCAACCACGGCATCCACATCGCCGGCACCGACTTCGACCGCCACATCGAACTGGCCGGCCTGCTGCAGGAGTTCGGCTACCGCAGCACCGGCCCCAGCGGGCGCGAAATCCCCAGCGGCATCTACTTCGACCTCGCCACCTGGCACCTCATCAACACCTGCTATGCGCCGCTGCGCGTGGCCGAGTGGCGCGGCATGAAGGGCTGGTTCAGCGACGTGCGCCAGCATGCGCGGCTGATGACGGTGCTGGAGGAGCGCCTGGGCCACGAGCTGGCCGCGCGCGCCGAGGGCGCCAAGATCGCCGTCTCGGGCGGCGCCGACACGACCGTGGACCTGGGCCATGTCGAGCCCGGCCTGGTGCTGCCGCTGAGCGAGAAGACGGCCGTGGATGCGCTGCGCGCCGACCTGGACCGCATCATCGCGACGGCCCACGAGACCGTGGCGCTGGCCGGCCTGCGGCCGGCGCAGATCGACGCGCTCTATTTCACCGGCGGCTCCACCGGGCTGCGGCTGCTGGTGGACGGCATGGCGGCCGGCTTCCCGGCCGCAGCGCGCGTCACGGGCGACCGTTTCGCCTCGGTGGCCACGGGCCTGGGCCTGCATGCCCGGCGCTTGTTCGGCGGCGCCTAGCGCCTCGCGGAACCGCCCGACAGCGCACCGCGAGTCGCCCGCCCCCGACCGGCCGCAACGGCTGTTAGGCTGCGCGGCTTCGCATTCCGAGGACGCACCTCATGTTGAAAGCCCTTGCCTGGGCCACCCTCGCCCTGGCGACCCCGCTGGCCCACGCGGCCGAACCCCAGATCTACCAGCAACCTTCCGCCGAGATCCGCGCCGTGCTGGACGCGCCGGCGCTGCCGGGCCACTCGCTGTCGCCCGACCAGCGCACGCTGGCCAGCCTGGGCATGCGGCGCTACCGCAGCGCGGCCGAGTTGGCCCGGCCCATCCTGCGCCTGGCCGGCCTGCGCATCGACGCCGCCGCCAGCAGCCCGCAGCTGACGGCCAACATCGAGAGCCTCTCGCTGCGCGAGCTGGGCAACCCGGACGCCGCCGAGCGCGTCGTCAAGCTGCCGGCCGGCGGCACGTTCTCGTCGCTGCGCTGGTCGCCCGACAGCCGCCATTTCCTGCTGAACCGCCGCACCGCCAGCGCCACCGAGCTGTGGCTGGGCGACGTGGCCACCGGCAGCCTGCGGCAGCTCAAGGGCGTCAGGCTCAACACCATCCTCTCCACCGCGGTGGCCTGGGTCTCGCCTGACGAGATCATCACGCTGACCGTGCCCGAGAAGCGCGGCCCCGCGCCGGTGTTCGACGCACCCAGCGGCCCCAGCATCCAGGAGTCCATGGGCCGCAACTCGCCCGAGCGCACGCTGCAGGACCTGCTGAGGAACAGCCAGGACGAGGCCTTGTTCAGCCACCACGCCAGCTCGGCGCTGCGCCGCATCAAGCTGTCCACCGGCGCCTCGCGCGAGATCGGCGCGCCCGGCCTGTACGCCAGCCTGGAGGTGGTGGGCACCCAGGGCACGCTGATCACCGAACGCCTGGTGCCGCCGTTCAGCTACCAGGTCCGCTGGACCGACTTCGCGCGCCAGGTCGAGCTGCGCGACTTTGGCGGCCGGCTGCTGCGCGACCTGGGCGGCATCAAGCTCAAGGAGGGCGTGCCGGTCGAGGGCGTCATCACCGGCCCGCGCGACTTCTGGGCCTCGCCGCAGGCCGACGGCGCCGTCTACTGGGTCGAGGCCCTGGACGGCGGCGACCAGCGCAACAAGGTGCCGTTCCGCGACCGGCTGATGCGCCTGGACCCGCCCTACCAGGGCGAGGCCCGCGAGGTGCATCGCACCAAGGGTCGCCTGGGCGGCCTGGCCTTCGTCGATGCCGGCGACCGCGCCCTCGTGTCGGACTTCGACCGTGACCGTCTCTGGATCGCCACCGACCTGATCGCGCTGGACGGTTCCGCCAAGCCGCAGCGCCTGCAGGACCGCTCCATGCGCGACCGCTACAACGACCCCGGCCAGCCGCTGACGCGCGTGCTGCCCAACGGCCGCAGCATCGTGCGCGTGGACGACGGTGACCGCCTGCTGCTGGCCGGCAACGGCGCCAGCAAGGACGGCGACCTGCCCTTCATCGACAGCTACAGCCTCAAGGAAGGCAAGGCCACGCGGCTGTTCCGCTCCAGCGCCACGCACTACGAGCGCCCGCTGACGCTGCTGGCGACCGGGCCCCTGCAGGGCCGCCTGCTGACCAGCCGCGAGAGCGCCACCGAGCCGCCCAACCTGGCGCTGCGCAGCGGCGCCGGCTTCGAGCAGCTGCAGGCCCTGACCCGCAACGCCGACCCCGCGCCGCAGCTGCGCGCCATCAAGCGCGAGCTGGTCAAGTTCAAGCGCGCCGATGGTGTGGAGCTGTCGTTCTGGCTCTACCTGCCGCCCGACCACCAGCCCGGCGAGCGCCGCCCCACGCTGGTCTGGGCCTATCCGCTGGAGTTCACCGACGCCTCCACCGCCGGCCAGGTCAACGGCTCCGGCAGCCGCTTCGTGCAACTGGCGGGCACCAGCCCGGTCATGATGGCGCTGGACGGCTACGTGGTGCTGATGGACGCCACCATGCCCATCGTGGGCGACCCCAAGACGGTGAACGACAGCTTCGTCGAGCAGATCACGGCCAACGCCCGCGCCATCATCGACAAGGCCGCCGAACTGGGCGTCAGCGACCCGCAGCAGATGGTCGTGGGCGGCCACAGCTACGGCGCCTTCATGACGGCCAACCTGCTGGCCCACACCGACCTGTTCAAGGCCGGCATCGCCCGCAGCGGCGCCTACAACCGCACGCTGACGCCGTTCGGCTTCCAGAGCGAGCGCCGCACCTACTGGGAGGCCCAGGACGTCTACCTGAAGCTGTCGCCGTTCAACTACGCCGACAAGCTCAAGGAGCCGCTGCTGCTGATCCACGGCGAGAGCGACGACAACCCGGGCACCTTCCCCATCCAGTCGGCACGCTTCTACCAGGCCCTGGCCGGCACCGGCGGCAACGTGCGCTACGTGGTGCTGCCGCACGAGTCGCACGGCTACAGCGCACGCGAATCCGTGGGCCACACCCTCTGGGAAATGAGCACCTGGATGAAGCGCCAGACCCGGGATCCCAGGACCCCTCGCCCAGACGCGCCGCGCTGAACGCGGGCGCGCCTGGNCGCCTGGCCGGTCTTGCAGACCGCGCCGCGGCTAGAGCCGCTGCCCTTCGGCAAGCACATGGAGCCCGCTGGGCTCCATGTGTCAGGCCTCAGCCCCCGAGGGGACGGCGATGCTTGCGGCATCGAGCCGCAAGCACATCGCCAGCGCGGGCCGGCTTGGGGCGGCCCGGCGCTCGGCCCGAAACCGCGATCAGCGCCGCCGCGGCGGGGGGCTGCGGCGCCCATGACCGGCCCGGGGTGCCGGCCGCGGCGCGGCCTTCACGGGCCGCGACACGTCGGCCAGCATCAGCACGGCGCTGACCAGGCCCTCGACGGCCTCCTCCAGGTCGGCCGGCGGCTCCAGCGACTCGATCTCCTCCAGCAGCGCATCGGCATCCTCGAGGTCGTCCGGGTCCAGGTGCAGGTAGATGGCCGCCAGCGGCTCCAGCAGCGGCTCCTCGGGCAGGCGCATCAGCGCCGGGTGCAGGTCCAGCGCCAGCGCGAAGCCGGCCACCCAGGGCAGCACCGTCTCGCTGGGCTCGGCATCGTCGTCCAGCTCGAAGATCCAGGGGTCGAACCACTGCCGGCCGGCGATGGCAACGTTCAACTCCTTGTGCCTGCGGCGCAGCAGCGCCAGCAGCTCGTCGTCCACGCGCGCCGGCGTGGGCCGGCCCTCGCTGTCCAGGATGGGCGGCAGCCAGGCGGCCAGCGGCACGGCCTCGGGCTGCAGCAGCACGCCGCACAGATAGCCGTCCAGCATGCTGACGTCCAGCGGCTCCAGCGGTGCCGGCAGCGCGTCCAGCAAGGCCTGCAGGCGTTCCAGGTCGGCTTCGGACAGGGCTTCGGGGGCGCGGTGGGGGTGGATGGGCATGCCGAGATTATCGGCAGTGCGCCGTAAATATTGCCCACTGACGTGCCGACACGCGGCCTACAGTCGCCGCCATCCCAACGACGCTCCCGCCCCCGGGGGCTTCACGACCCGGCAGCCTGCTGACCGGGTCTTTTTTTGCGTTCCGCGTCAGCCCTTCACGCTAGCGCCGGGTTTGAGCGGCACCGCCCTCGCCCGCGCTTCCATACTGGCGGGCATGCCCGCCGCCGCATTCGCGCAGCGCTTCGACCCTGCGGTCGTGGCGCTTTCCTACCTGACCGCCGCCTTTGCGTCCTATGTGGCGCTGAACCTCGCCCAGCGCGTGCGCACACCGGACACGCTGGTCGCACGGGCCTGGTGGGTCGCCGGCTCGCTGTCCCTGGGCACCGGCATCTGGGCCATGCACTTCGTCGGCATGCTGGCGCTCAAGCTGCCTTTTGCGGTCGGCTACGCCATCGCGCCGACGCTGCTGAGCTGGCTGACGGCGGTGGGCGTGTCGGCGCTGGCGCTGCGCGTGGCCGCCCAGGATGCCCTGACGCCGGCGCGGCTGGCGCTGGGCGCGCTCAGCATGGGCGCCGGCATCTGCGCCATGCACTACACCGGCATGGCCGCCCTGGTGCTCGCGCCGGGCATCCAGTGGAACTGGGCGCTGGTGGCCGTCTCGGCCCTGGTGGCCACCGCCGCGGCCGCGGCCGCGCTGTGCATCTTCTTCGCGCTGCCGCGGCTGCCCGGCGCCTGGCTGCACTGGGGGCAGCTGGGCGCCGCCCTGGTCATGGGCGCGGCCATCAGCGGCATGCACTACACCGGCATGGCCGCCGCGGGCATCGCCGAGGGCGCGGTCTGCCTGAGCGCCGATGCGCTGCGCGGCGACAACCTCGGCGCCCTGGTCGCCGGTGCCGCCTTGCTGCTGCTGCTGCTGACCCTGCTCACGTCGGCGCTGGACGCCCGCAGCCAGCGCCGCACCTCGCGGCTGCAGCAGTCGCTGCACGCCGCGACGCTGGAATTGCACCAGCGCGCGCTGCGCGACCCGCTGACGGGGCTGGCCAACCGCCAGCTGCTGAACGACCACCTGCACCATGCCACCGAGCGCGGCGGGCATGAGGGCGGCCCGAGGCTGGCGCTGCTGCTCATCAACCTGGACGGCTTCAAGCCCATCAACGACAGCTTCGGCCTGGCCGCGGGCGACCATGTGCTGCGCGACGTGGCGCGGCGCCTGCAGCGCCTGGCGCGCAGCGGCGACACGCTGGCCCGGCTGGCCGCGGACGAGTTCGTGCTGCTGCTGGAGGGCGAGGTCACCGATGCGGCGCTGGCCCAGGTCGCGCAGCGGCTGCTGGACGCGCTCACCGAGCCGCTGGGCGCCGTGCCGGGCGCCGGCCGCCAGCCGCTGCGGCTGTCGGCCTCGGTGGGCATCGCGCTGTACGACGGCGCGGGGCCCGGCGAGCGGCTGATCGCCCAGGCCGACTCGGCCGCGCAATCGGTCAAGCGTGCCGGCGGCAACGGCTTCGCCTTCTTCGAAGCCCATATGCAGGCCGGCGTGCGCGAGCAGCTGGAGCTGGCCCGCGACCTGCGCGCGGCGCTGGCCGGCGAGGCCGGCAGCGGCGAACTGGCCCTGCATTACCAGCCCAAGATCGCCTCGCAGGAGGGCGCCGTCACCGGCGTGGAGGCCTTGCTGCGCTGGCAGCATCCGCAGCGCGGCGCGGTGAGCCCGGGCACCTTCATCCCGGTGGCCGAGCGCTTCGGCCTCATCATGCCGCTGGGCGACTGGGTCATCGCCGAGGCCTGCCGCCAGCTGGCCGCCTGGCGCGATGCGGGCCTGCAGATGCGCGCGGCGCTCAACCTGTCCGTGCAGCAGCTGCGCCAGCCCGATGCGCTGGTCAGGCGCTTCGAGGAGGCGCTGGCCCAGTACGGCGTCGATGCGCGGCACCTGACCTGCGAGATCACCGAGTCCGTCGCGATGGACGACGCGCAAGCCACCGAGCGCACGCTGCGCCGCCTGGCCGGGCTGGGCCTGGCGCTGTCCATCGACGACTTCGGCACCGGCTATTCCAGCCTGGCCTATCTGCGCCGCCTGCCGGTGTCGCAGCTCAAGATCGACCGCAGCTTCATCCAGGACCTGGAGACCAGCGCCGACGCGCGCGCCATCGTCAAGGCCGTCATCGAGCTGGCCCATGCCTTGAGCCTGCAGGTGGTGGCCGAGGGCGTCGAGACCGAGGGCCAGGCCGCCGTGCTGCGCGGCAAGCGCTGCGACAAGCTGCAGGGCTATCTGTTCGCGCGGCCCATGCCCGCCGAGGAGCTGACGCGCTGGGCCACGCAGGCGCGCAACGACGGCCTGCGCTTCAGCACCTCGCTGTACGCGACGCAGGACGCCGAGGCCTGCGCCTAGAGAAGGCCCTAGACGGCCATGCGCTCCGGCGCCACGTAGAAGCGCCGGAAGGTCTCGAAATCCATGGTGTCGGCGGCCTCGATGCGGGCCTGCTCGGCCAGCGAGTCGGCCGCCAGCTTCTCGAAGCGCCGCTGCAGCGGCTCCGTGAACGGCAGGGCCAGCAGGGCCGCCCGCGTCGCATCGCTCTGGCGGCGGATGAAACCGACGTAGCTGTCGTCGAAGTCCCGGGCCATGGCCGCCAGCACGCGGGCCGACGGGCACAGATCGGGCCGCTGCAGCCGCTCGGCCACGCGCCGCAGCGCCGCGCGGTAGGCGTCGCCGCCATGGGCCGCGTCCAGCGCCTCGGCCTGCACCGCGCAGCCCGCCAGGATCTCGCCGGCCCAGTCCAGCAGCGAACGCTCGCCGCCCCGCCAGTGCTCCAGCCTCAGGCCGGGCTCGCGGCCGCGGGCCGCGACACTGTGCTGGTTGCGCGCATTCGCCGCGATCTCTTCCGGCGTGTCGTCGGGGCTGTCGCTGTGCAGGCAGTGCAGCAGGAAGGCATCCAGCACTCGCATGGTGTCGGCGCCTATGCCCAGCGGCTCGAAGGGGTCCAGGTCCATCAGCCGCACCTCGATGTACTCGACGCCGCGCTCGCGCAGCGCATGCAGCGGCCGCTCGCCGGGGCGGATCACGCGCTTGGCGCGTATGGTGCTGTAGAACTCGTTCTCGATCTGCAGCAGGCTGGTGGAGAGCTGGTTGTAGTCGCCGCCGGGCGTCTGCACGCCGATGGCCTCGTAGGGCGGATAGGGCCGGCTCAGCGCGGCCTGCAGCGACGCCGCATAACTCTCCAGGCAGTTGTAGCTGACGGCGATGCTGGACTGCGCATCGCTCTGGTAGCCCAGCCGCCCCATGCGCAGCGAGGTGGCATGCGGCAGGTACAGGGTGTGGCCCGACAGGCGCTGCAGGCCGTGCTCGCGCCCGGCCACGAAGCTGTCGCACAGCGCCGGGCTGGCGCCGAACAGGTACAGCAACAGCCAGCCCTCGCGGCGGAAGTTGCGGATCAGGCCGAAGTAGTCCGCCGTCGACACGCCCGGCAGCGACCAGTTGTAGTGGATGCCGGAGATGGTCTGCATGCGCCGGCCGTAGCGCTGGCCCAGGCCCATGCGGTAGACGCTCTTGGCGCGGCCGACGTTGCTGTGGCCGTAGCGGCCGATGGGGATGGTCTCGTCGGCCGGCAGGCCGCAGGGCATGGAGCCCACCCACAGCCGCTCGTCGGCCAGCGCACGGTAGACGGCCTGATGGATCTCGGTCAGCTCCTGCAGGCAGTCCTCGACGCCGGCATGCACGCCCGTGATCAGCTCGAGCTGGGATTCGCTGTAGTCGGTCGTGATGTGCGGATGCGTCAGCGCCGACCCCAGTGCGATGGGGTGCGGCGTCAGCGCCAGCCCGCCGTTGGGCAGCGCGCGCAGGCTTTCCTTCTCGATGCCACGGCGGATGCCGAGCAGGGTCTCTTTGTTGTTCATGGCGTCCGGGGACCGCGAATTGGGCCGTGACGGTAGCAGAAGAGCGCTACAGCTGCCCCGGAGCGTCGTGGTCGGCCAGACTGGGCCTCAGGGCATGTTCCCCGGCCTGTATGCCTTCGTGATGGCTGAGGTACAGCGTCACGTCATAGCGCTCCAGCCAGCCGACGGCGCGCAGCCGGTCCAGCACCGGCCCCTTGACCTCGGAGAACTCCAGCCTCAGCCCCTCCGCCGCCAGCGTGGCATGCAGCTCCTGCAGCGCCGTCAGGCCGGAGACGTCGATGTGGTTGACCGGCGCCATCAGCATCAGCACGCGGTCCGGCGGGCCGACCCGTTCGCGATGCTCCTGCACCCGGGCCAGCACCGCGTCGCCCAAGCCGCGGGCGTTGGTGAACACCAGGCTCTCGTCCACGCGCAGGCCCACCACCTCGGCCCGGCATTCCACCGCATAGCGCTCGACGTTGCGGTAATGATGGGTGCCCGGCACGCGGCCGATGCGGGCCACATGCGGCCGCGCGGTGCGCTGGATCAGCAGCGCGATGGAGCCCACCACGCCCATGGCCAGCGCCGGCGCGATGCTCCACAGCAGCACGGCGGCCGTGACGGCCAGCATCAGCAGGCCTTCCGCGCGCGCATAGCGCCAGGCCTCGCGGTAGGGCTGCAGCGAGAAGCCCCCCAGCACGGCGACGACGATGGTGGCGGCCAGCACCGGCTTGGGCAGGTGGGCCAGCGGCTCGGCCAGCAGCAGCATGGCCAGGAACATGAAGACGGCGACGAAGACCAGGCTCCAGCGGCTGCGCGAGCCGGCCTCGTGCAGCAGGATGCTGCGCGAGAAGCTGCCCGCCACCGGCATGCCGCCGCTGACCGACGCGACCAGGTTGGCCGCCGCCAGGCCGCGCATCTCGGCCGCCGGCAGCAGCTTCTCGCCGCGGCGCTGCGCCAGCGATTCCGACACCGCCAGGCTGGACACGAAGCCCATCAGCGCCACCAGCGCCGCGGCCGGCAGCAGCTGCAGCCACAGCGCCGCGTCCAGCAGCGGCAGGCCCAGCGGCAGGGCCAGCGACGGCAGCGCACCCACCTGGGCCACGCCGTGGGCCGCCGGCGTGAAGGCCGAGAGCAGCATGGCCCCGACCAGCAGCAGCAGCGGCGCGAGCCGGGCCAGCAGCCGCGATCCGACGCGCCGCGACGCCAGCAGCAGCGCGATCGCGACGCCGCCCCAGGCCGCGCTCACCGGGTTCCAGCCGCCATGCTGGGCCGACACGAGCAGGTCCGGCAGCGTGAAGCCGGCGGCCGCACTGCCCAGCAACACCGGCAGCTGGCCGGCCGCGATCATCAGCGTCGCGCCAGTCTCGAAGCCGCGCAGCGCCGGCACCGACAGCAGCGAGGCCAGTGCATCCAGCCGCAGCAGCGCGGCCAGCGCCAGCACGCCGCCCACCTCGGCGGCCAGCACCAGCGCGCCTTCCGTGGGGCTGACGCCCGCCGGCAGGCCGCCCAGCGCCTGGGCGATCATCAGCGCCAGCACGGCCACCGGGCCCAGGCCCAGCACCGGGCTGGAGCCCAGCGCCGCATAGGCCAGCAGCGGCAGCAGGCTGGCATACAGGCCCACCTGCGGCGGCAGGCCGGCCAGCATGGCATAGGCCAGGCTCTGCGGAATCAGCAGGATGGCGACGATGGCACCGGCCATCAGGTCGGCGCGCCAGGTGGCGTTGGGCTTGGGCATGGGAACGGGAATCCGGTTGGCAGTCACGGCGGGCAGGCGCCGGCGCGGCGGGCCTCAGCGATCGACTTTGACACCCGACAGCTGCACCACCCGCGCCCATTTTTCGGTCTCGGCGGCCATGAGGGCGGCAAAACCGGCGCCACCCAGGCCTTGCACCAGCATGCCACGGCCGCTCAGGCGCTCGCGCAGCCCCGTGCCCGCCAGCGAGGCGACGCTGTCGCGCTGCAGCCGGGCCAGCTGGTCGGCCGGCTGGCTGCTGGGCGCGAACAGGCCGATCCAGGAACTGGCCTCATAGCCCTTCAGCGCCGCGCCGCCGGCCTCCTCGAGGGTGGGCAGCTCCGGCAGGCTGGGGCTGCGGCGCGCGCTCGTGACGCCCAGCGCCAGCAGCTTGCCGGCGCGGATCTGCGGCAAGGCCCCGGGCAGGGTGTCGAACATCAGGTCCATGTTGCCGGCGATGACGTCCTGCTGCGCCGAGGCCGTGCTGCGGTAGGGGAAGTGCAGCATGTAGGTGTGGGTCAGGCGCTTGAACAGCTCGCCGGCCAGGTGCGAGGGGTTGCCGTTGCCGCCCGAGGCGATGTGCAGCCGGCCGGGCTGGGCGGTGGCGGCCTGCACCAGGTCGGGGAGCTTGCGCACGCCCAGGGCCAGGGCGACGGCCGGATTCATGACCAGCACCAGCGGCACGGTCGCGACCAGGCAGACGGGCGCGAAATCCTTCACCGGGTCATAGGGCAGGCGGCGCGACAGCAGCGGGTTGATGACATGGGTGCCGGCGCTGCCCATCAGCAGCGTGTGGCCGTCGCTGGCGCTGGCAACCTCGGCGCTGCCGATGTTGCCGTCGGCGCCGGGCTGGTTGTCGACGACGACGGGCTGGCCCAGGCGGCGCTGCAGCTCGGGCGCGAGCAGCCGCGCGGCGACGTCGCTGACGCCGCCGGCGGCATAGGGCACGACCAGGCGCAGCGGCCGCGCCGGCCAGGGCTGGGCATGCACCGGTGAGGCGGCCAGCCAGAGCAGCAGGCCGCGGCGTTGCAGGAGGGCGCTCATGGCGGACCGGGCAGTTGTCGGAGCTGGACCTGGCCGTTCAGGCAGGCCGCGTCGAAGTCTTGTAGCAGGGCCGCAAGCATATTCGCGTCCGGGGCCTCGACGGCCGTGATGCCGACGCCGCGGTTGCGGCCCTCGGCCTTGGCCTTGTAGAGCACCATGTCGGCCCAGTTGACGGCCTGCTCCCAGTGCAGGCGCAGCGCCGGCGCGGCGGCGCCGCCCGCACCGCCCCGGCTTCCGATCGGGAAGCTGGCGAAGCCGATGGAGGCGGTGACGCGCAGCGGGCCCGCGGGCGTGACGACCGGCTGGCCGCCTATGCTGCTCAGGATGCGTTCGGCCATCTGCGCGAGATCGTCGCCGGGCAGCGCCGGTGCGAAGACCAGGAACTCCTCGCCACCCCAGCGCACGACCAGGTCGGTGTCGCGCACGGCCGCCTTGATGCGGTGGGCCACCTCGACGATGACGGCGTCGCCGGCCGCGTGGCCATGCCGGTCGTTGACGTTCTTGAAGTGGTCGATGTCTATCATCATCAGCGCACCCCGGAAGCCCTCGGCCGTCTCCTCGCGGGCGCGCTGGTCCATGACAGCCAGGAAATGCCGCCGGTTGGACAGGTCGGTCAGCGGGTCGCGCTCGCTCTGCGCGCGCAGCAGGCGCTGGTTGGCCGTGAGCCGCGCCTGCGCCCGGCGCATGCGCAGCAGCGTGACCCCGACCAGCGCGAGCGACAGCAGCAGCAGCGCGCCGACGGCCAGCCCCACCTTCTGCGCGAGCCGGCGGTTCTCCAGCTGCTGGTCCTTGAGCTGGCCGTCGCGGGCCAGCAGGTCCAGGTCGCGCTGCTTGGCGGCGCTGTCGTACTTGCGGCCCAGCTCCTCCAGCGCGGCGGCGCGGTTGCGCTCGTTGGCACGCGCGGTCAGCGTGCGCTCGCCGTGCAGGGCGGCCAGCGCCTCCTTGTACTGGCCGGCCTCGGCCCAGGTGTCGGCCAGCTCGCGCAGCTCGCGGGCACGCTGCACGAAGTCGGCCGGATCGACGCCGAACTCGCCCACCCGGGCGAGCGCCTGGCGCGCCTGCTCGAACTGGCGCAGCTTGATGTAGGCGACGGCCAGGTTGTGGTGCAGGCTGCGCTCGTAATAGCGATCGCCGAAGCGCTGCAGCACCGGCAGCGCGCGCTGGCCGGCGGCCAGGGCCTCCTTCAGCAGGCCCTGATGCATGTAGGAGTCGACCAGGTTGGAGCGCAGCTGCGCCGCCAGATGGGGCGCGTCGGCCTGCTCGGCCAGCTGCAGCGCGGCCTCGACGCCGCTGCGCGAGGCCTCCCGGTCGAGGGCCCGGCGCTCGACGATGGCGCCGTAGTTGCGTACCCGCGCGCTGGCCACCAGATCGCCCTGCGCCTCGGCCTCGGCGGCCTGCAGCTCGGCGCGTGCGACGTCCAGGCGGTCCTGGGCCTGCAGCGCGAGGGCCAGCATGCCCAGGCTGAGCGCGACCAGGTGTTTGTCGCCGCCGGCACGGGCCAGGGCCAGCGCGCGCCGCAGGCCGGCCTCGGCGAGCACGAAAGCACCCTGGGCCGACTGCTCGCGCTGCAGCATGCGCAAGGCCTCCCAGGCGCTGCGGAAATCGCAGCCCCGCTCGCGCACGGCGCGCACCTCGTCGCCGGCCGGGCAATGCGGGTCCAGCACGGCCAGCGCCCGCGCGGCCAGCGCGCCGGCGGGCTTGCCGGCCCGCTCCAGCGCCAGCGCGCGCAGCAGCCAGGCGCGGGCCACGCCGTCCTCGCGAGTCACCAGCTGCGTGGCGACGGCATCGGCGGCCTCGACCTGGCCGGCCTGCAGCAGCACGCGGCCGCGCGCCATCAGCCAGGCCGCCTCGCGCGGCTGGCCCGGCCCGGCATGGGCCGGCCAGCGCTGCCGCAGCTCGGCCAGCATGGCCTCGGGGGCATCGAAGGCGCGACGCGTGATCTGGGCCAGCAGCGCGTCTTCGGCCACCGGGTCGGGCGGCGTAGCGGCCTGGGCCAGGCCCAGGGCCAGCAGCAGCAGCGCGGCGGGCAGCCACCTCATGCGCCGGTCCCCTGCGGGGTGGTCGCGCCGGCCCCTGCCGGGCGCGCCGCGGCGGGGCCGCTCAGCACCTGCAGGCCCACGCGGCCCTCGCTCCAGGCCGCTTCCAGCCGGGCCGTCAGCAGCGCGGCGGCCGGCGCGTCGGCCGCGTCGATGCGCTCCACGCCGTAGGCCTTGTTGCGGCCATGGGCCTTGGCGAGGTACAGCACGGTGTCCACCAGATCGATGGCGCGCTCCCAGCTCAGGCGCAGCCCGTGCGGCGGCAGCGGCAGGCTGACGAAGCCGATGGAGGCGGTGACGGGGATCTCGCGGCCGTCCTGCAGCACCGGCCGGCCGCCGACCAGGTCCAGCAGGCGCTGCGCCAGCTGGGCCGCGAACAGGCCCTCGCGGCCGCGCGCGACGATGAGGAACTCCTCGCCGCCCCAGCGCACGATGAGGTCGTCGTCGCGCACGGCCTGGCGCAGCCGGCCGGCGATCTCGATGAGGACGGCATCGCCGGCCGCGTGGCCGAAACCGTCGTTGATGCGCTTGAAGTGGTCGATGTCGATCAGGAAGACGCTGGCCGTCAGGCCCTCGACGCCGGACAGGCTCTTGATCGCGGCCTGGAAGTGGCGGCGGTTGGCCAGGCCGGTCAGCGGATCGGTCTCGCTCTGGCGCTTCAGCGAGGCGTTGCTGTGGGCCAGCGCCTCGTTGGTGCGGCGCACGCGGCGGAAGGCCTGCCACAGCAGGCCCAGCGACACCAGCACGCAGCCGCCCATGGCCGCCCAAAGCAGCAGCGCCAGGTTGCGCTGCTGGACCTGCTCGGCCTTCAGCGCGTTGTCGCGATTGAGCAGCTCGATGTCGCGGGCGCGCTGCTCGGCATCCTGGCGCTCCTGGGCCTCCAGCAGCAGCTTGCGGGTCTCGTCGCGCAGCACGCGCTCGCTGACGCGGCGGTGCTCGCGGTAGGCGTTGACGGCGCCGGCCAGGTCGCCGGCCTTCTCCAGATAGCCGGCCAGCTCCTCCCAGCCGGCCGAGGCATAGGACAGCGCGCCCTGCTGCTCGTCCAGCATGATGCCGGCGCGCACGTCCTCGCTGCCCTCGGCAACGCGGCCCATCGCGATCTTGGCCAGGCCGATGTTGGAGCGCGCCACGCTCTCGGCGCTGATGTTGCGGGTGGCGCGCGCCAGCGGCAGGGCCTGCTGGGCCAGCTCCAGCGCCCGCGCCGGATGGCCCTGGCGCAGGTGGTAGTCGGCGAAGTTGGCCAGGCCCAGCGCGCGCACCGAATCGGCGCCGGCGCGCGTGGCCTGCTCCAGCGCGTCGGAGTTGGCCTGCAGCGTGATGCTGGAGTCGCTGTCGCTGGCGTACAGGATGCCGCGCATCGTGTAGACGCGGTTCAGCGTCATCGGGTCGGGGTCTTTCTGGGCCTCGGCCAGCGCCTGGTTGATGAGCTGGCGCGCGCGCGCCGGCGTGTCGGCGCGGTCCGAGGTGTGGGCCAGGCCCACCAGCGTCAGCGCGATGCGCCAGGGCTGGCCGATCTGCTCGGCCAGGCGCAGCGCCGCATGGCCGTAGTTCAGCGACGCGTCGAGCTCGCCCGAGTCGCCGCTGATGAAGGCCAGCTGGTCGTAGTAGCGCCAGCGCAGCGCCGGCCCGGCCGCGTTGAGCTGCTGGGCGTCCACGGCCAGCAGCAGCTTGCGCGCCTCGCGCAGATCGCCGTGGGCGCGCAGGTATTCGGCGCCGACGCTGGCGGCGGCGACGCCGGCCGCCGGGCGCAGCGCGCCGGCCGGCCAGTCGCGCAGCTGCTGGCGGATCTGCTCGCTCAGGGCGCGGTCGCGGGCCAGCGCCGCCAGCCATCCGCGCAGGGCTAGCACGTCGAGGGCCGCGGCGCTGCCGGGCGCCAGGCCCTGGGCGCGCGCGCGCAGCTCCAGCTCCAGCTGGGCCGGCCGGGCACGGGCGGCACGCTCGATGCGCTCGAGGTCACGGGCCAGGCCCTGGTCCCGGGCCGCCGCGGCCACCGCCGGCGGCGCATCGCTGCCGCCGCCCGGCGAGCAGGCGCACAGCAGGGCCAGCAACGCACACAGCGTGGATCGTGAAACCAGGGATGAATGCATCAGGTCGACAGCAGGGCGATCCAGCCGCCCGCTGACGAGATTTCAGCGCGGTTCGACGGCAGCGCCGCTGAGGGCATGCCCGAGGGGCGTTGAATTTGCACGCAAGCCCCGAACGATCCGTTACATCTGCGCGACAGACCCGCTATAGCCCCGCGGCACGGCGCCCAGCAGGCGGCGCGTGTAGTCCTGGCGCGGCGCCCGGATCAGCTCGGCGGTGGCCGCCTGCTCGACGACATCGCCGTTCTGCATGACCAGCACCTCGTCGGAGATGAACTTCACCACCGCCAGGTCGTGGCTGATGAAGATGTAGCTCAGGCCGAACTCGTCCTGCAGGTCCTTCAGCAGGTTTAGCACCTGGGCCTGCACCGACACGTCCAGCGCCGACACGGCCTCGTCCAGCACCAGCACCTCGGGCTGCAGCGTCAGGCAGCGGGCGATCGCGATGCGCTGGCGCTGGCCGCCCGAGAACTCATGCGGGTACTTGGCCATCGCGCTCTCGTCCAGGCCCACGCGCTGCAGCAGCGCCACGGCGCGGGCCTCGCGCTCGGCGCTGTCCGCGCCTATGCCGTGGATCTCCATGGGCTCGCGCAGCGTCTGCCCGATGGTGAAGCGCGGGTTCAGCGAGGCATAGGGGTTCTGGAACACGACCTGGATGCGGCGGCGCATCTGCTGCCAGTCGGCGCCGCCCATCTTCAGCAGGTCGCGGCCCTCGAACAGCACCTCGCCGCCCATGGTTCCCGAGGTCTGCTCGTGCAGGCGCAGCAGCGCGAGGCCCATCGTCGTCTTGCCGGAGCCGGACTCGCCCACCACGCCCAGCGTGTGGCCCTTGCGCAGCTTGAAGCTCACCCCCTTGACGGCCTTGAACTCGCGCTTGCCGAACAGGCCTTCCTTCAGCCAGAAGCTCTTGCGCAGGCCGGTCACTTCCAGCACGACGGGCGCGTCGGGGTCCTTGGCCTTGACCTCGGTGGCGGCGGCGCGGCCGGCGATGTGATCGTCGATGACCATCAGCCGCGCCGGGTTCTCGGTCAGCGACGGCCGGCAGGCCAGCAAGGCCTTGGTGTAGGCGTCCTGCGGGTCGTTGAAGATCCGCGCCACCGGCGCGTTCTCGCGCACCTGGCCATGGCGCATGACGACGACCTGGTCCGAGATCTCGCCGACGACGCCCAGGTCGTGCGAGATGAACAGCAGGCTCATCTTGTGGCTCTCCTTGAGCCGCGCCATCAGCTCCATGACCTGGCGCTGGATGGTCACGTCCAGCGCCGTGGTCGGCTCGTCGGCGATCAGCAGCTTGGGGCTGCAGGCCAGCGCGACGGCGATCATCACGCGCTGCTGCTGGCCGCCGGACATTTCGTGCGGATAGGCCTTCAGGCGGCGCCTGGGCTCGGGGATGCCCACCTCGTGCAGCAGCTCCTCGGCGCGCACCAGGGCCTGGCGGCGCGTCATGCCCATGTGCTTCATCAGCGGCTCGCAGATCTGCGTGGCCACGTCGAACACCGGGTTCAGCGAGCTCATGGGGTCCTGGAACACGCAGGCGATGTCCTTGCCGCGTATGGCCTGCAGCTCGCGCAGGCCGGTCTGCAGCAGGTCGCGACCCTGGAACAGGATGGCGCCTTCACGCTCGGCGTTGCTGGGCAGCAGGTTGAGGATGGACATGGCCGTCACGCTCTTGCCCGAACCCGACTCGCCCACCAGCGCGACGGTGCTGTTCTCCGGCACGTCGAAGCTGACGCCCTTGACGGCCAGCTGGCGCTGCATGACGCCGTCGACGCGGCCCATGCGGAAGGCGACCTTGAGGTCTTGGATGCTCAGCAGCGTGCTCATTCGAGACCTCTCAACTTCGGGTCCAGGGCGTCGCGCAACGCATCGGTGAACAGCGCGAACGCGGTGACGAAGACGGCCATGCAGGCCGTCACGGCGGCCAGCTGCCACCAGTAGCCCAGGATCATCTCGTTCTGCGCCTCGGCCAGCATGGTGCCCCAGGAGACCTGGTCCACGCCCACGCCCAGGCCCAGGTAGCTCAGGATGACCTCGCTCTTGATGAAGCTGACGACGTGCAGCGACAGCTGCACCAGCGCGACGTGCGACACATTGGGCAGGATGTGCTTGAACATGCGCGACCACTGCGAGGCGCCTATGGCCTCGGCCGAGCGCACGTACTCGCGCACGCGGTGCTTCATGAACTCGGCGCGGATCAGCCGGTAGATGCCGGTCCAGCCCGTCAGCGCCAGGATGCAGACGACGGCGCCGATGCCGCGCGGGAAGATGGCCGCGAAGGCGAAGATCAGCAGGATGCTGGGGATGGCCGTGAAGACGTTGTAGACCCACTCCAGCAGGTCGCCCACCCGGCCGCCGAAGAAGCCGGACAGCGCGCCCAGCACCGTGCCGATCAGCGTGGCCACCAGCGCCGCGGCCAGGCCCACGACGATGGACACCTCGGCGCCCTTGATGACCTTGGCCAGCACGTCGCGGCCCAGGCGGTCGCCGCCCAGCGGCAGCGTCTCGCGCTTGACCGTCTCCTCGGTCTTGAAGGCCTTGGCGCGCTCGGCCCACTCGGCATAGCGCGGCGCCAGCGGGTCGATGTCGGAGAGGTCGACGTTGGGGCCCTTGGGCGCGGCGATGCTGCCGGTGTCTTCCGGCGGCTGCGGGCCCAGCAGCGTGGGCGGCGCATTGGGCACGCCCACCTCCTGCTGCCAGCCCGAAGCCAGCAGATTGGTGGCGGCCAGCAGCACCAGGATCAGGAAGACGCCGACGATGCACATCGACACCACGCCCACGCGGTCGGTGCGCATGCGCCGCCAGGCGGCGGCCCAGACGCCGCCGCTGGAGGCCGAGGCGGCCGGAGCCGCCACGGCGGAAGGGGAGGAGGAAGAGGTCAGGGCGCTCATTTCAGGACCACGCGCGGGTCGACCAGCTTGTAGAGCAGGTCGACGAGGAGGTTGACCGTCATCGTCAGCGCGGCCAGGTAGATCGCGAAGGCCTGGATGACGGGGTAGTCGCCGCGGTTCACGGCCAGCAGCAGTTCACGGCCCAGGCCGGGAATGGAGAAGAACACCTCGATCAGGAAGCTGCCCACCAGCACGCCCGGCAGCAGCACCGACACATTGGTCAGGATGGGGATCATCGCGTTGCGCAGCACATGCTTGAGCAGCACCGTGCCCTCGGTCATGCCCTTGGCGCGCGCGGTGCGCACATAGTCGTGGCCGATCTCGTCGAGGAAGAAGCTGCGGTACAGCCGGATCTGCGGCGCCATGGACACGGCTACCGCCACCAGCACCGGCAGCGGCGCGTAAGTCGTCAGATTGGTCCAGTGGCTGCTGGTCCAGCCCTGCACCGGGAACCAGCCCAGCCGGAACGCGAACAGGTATTGCGCCAGGATCACATAGACCAGCAGCGAGATGGACACGGCCACCGTGGTGCAGATCATCACGGCACGGTCGGTCAGGCTGCCGCGCACGGTGGCCACGGCCAGCGCGAACGGGATGGCCAGCAGCACCTCCAGAATGAGGATGGGCACGGTGACGGTCAGCGTGGCCGGCAGCCGCGTGGCGAACAGGTTGGCCACCGACTCGTTGGTGGCCCAGCTCTTGCCCCAGTCGAACGTGACGATCTGCTGGATGAAGATCCACAGCTGCTCCCAGACCGGCTTGTTCAGGCCCAGCTGCTCGCGGATGGATTCGATCTGCTCCGGGCTCGCGTTCAGGCCGCCGAGGATGATGGCGGGGTCACTGCCGAAATACTTGAACAGGAAGAAAACCAGCAGCACGACGCCCAGCAGGGTGGGGATCATTTGCCACAGGCGTCGGATGAGATAGGCCGCCATCGGGGCTCCTAGAAACTGCAAACCCCGCCAGGGGCGCGGGGTTGGACCGGGAAACGGGCCGGAGTCTATGCGAGGCCACTGGTGCTTTGCCCTGACGGTTTCACTAGACTGCGCCCTTCTTTCGAGTCCGTGCCTCCCGTGATGAAGATTTCCTCCCTGTTGACCGGCCTGTTGCTGGCCTGCTCGCTGCATGCTGCCCAAGCCCAGAGCCCCTCGCCAGAGAAGGTGCTGCGCTATGCGTTCAAGGTCGCCGAGACCGGCTTCGATCCGGCCCAGGTCACCGACCTCTACTCCAAGGTCATCCTGGCCGGCATCCTGGATGCGCCGCTGGAGTACGACTTCGGCGCCCGCCCCTTCAAGCTGCGCCCGGCCACGCTCGCCGAGATGCCCGAGATCAGCGCCGACTTCAAGACCATCACGATGAAGGTCAGGCCCGGCATCTACTTCTCCGACGACCCGGCCTTCAAGGGCAGGAAGCGCGAGCTGACCGCGGCCGACTACGTCTACTCGGTCAAGCGCCACTACGACCCCAAGCTCAAGAGCGGCAACCTCTACCTGCTGGAGAACGCCAAGATCCTGGGCCTGTCGGAGCTGCGCGAATCGCTGATGAAGGCCAAGAAGCCCTTCGACTACGACCGCGAGGTGGAGGGTCTGCGCACACTGGACCGCTACACCTTCCAGATCAAGCTGGGCGTGCCCGACCCGCGCTTCGTCCAGCAGTTCGCCGATGCCGGCTTCCTGGGCGCCGTCGCCCGCGAGGTGGTCGAGTTCTATGGCGACAAGATCATGGAGCACCCGGTGGGCACCAATGCCTGGCGGCTGGCCGAGTGGCGGCGCAACTCGCGCATCGTGCTCGAGAAGAATCCGAACTACCGCGACGTGCGCTACGCCGAGGTGGCGCCGCCCGACGCCAGCCCCCAGCTCAAGGCCGAGGTGGCCGCGCTGCAGGGCCGCCCGCTGCCGCTGGTGGACCGCGTCGTCATCGACATCATCGAGGAGTCCCAGCCGCGCTGGCTGTCCTTCCTGCGCGGCGAGGCCGACCTCATCGAGGAGGTGCCCATCGACTTCGCCGGCATCGCCATGCCCGGCGGCCACCTGGCGCCCAACCTCGCCAAGCAGGGCATCACGATGACGCGCTATCCGCGCGCCGACATCTCGCTGTCCTACTTCAACATGGAAGACCCGGTGGTCGGCGGCTACACGCCCGACAAGATCGCGCTGCGCCGCGCCATCAACCTGGCCGTAGACCTGGACAAGGAGATCCGCCTGGTGCGCCGTGGCCAGGCCGTCATGAGCCAGGGCCCCATCCCGCCCGTGGCCTTCGGGCATGACCCGGCGTTCAAGTCCGAGATGACCGAGTTCAACCTGGCCAAGGCCAAGGCGCTGCTGGACATGTACGGCTACGTCGACCGCAACGGCGACGGCTGGCGCGAGCAGCCCGACGGCAAGCCGCTGACCATCGAGTACTCGACGCTGGCCGACGGCGAGCGCCGCCAGCTCGCCGAGCAATGGCAGAAGAACATGGCGGCGCTGGGCATTCGCATGACCTTCAAGATCGGCAAGTTCCCCGAGCAGCTCAAGGCGGCCAACGCCGGCAAGCTGCAGATGTGGGGCGTGGGCTGGGTGGGCACGACGCCCGACGGCGACACCTTCCTCGCGCTGGGCTCCAGCGCCGCCAGCGGCAAGGCCAACAAGCCGCGCTTCGAGCTGCCCGCCTTCGACGCCCTCTACGAGAAGCAGAAGACCCTGCCCGACGGCCCCGAGCGCCAGGCCTTGATGACCGAGGGCCAGCGCCTGCTCATCGCCTACGCGCCCTACAAGTTCCATGTGCACCGCATCTGGACCGACATGGCCCAGCCCTGGGTCAAGGGCTACAGCCGCAACATCTTCGTGCGCGACTTCTGGAAGTACATCGATGTCGACACCGCCGCGCTGCCCAAATCCCAGTAAGGCCCCGTGATGAAGCCACTGCTCGCCGCCCTCACCGCACTCGTCGCCTGCTCCGCACTGCTGGCCCCCGCGGGGGCCGCCGAGCAGGGGCCGCCCAAGACGCTGCGCTACGCCTTCCAGGTCGCCGAGACCGGCTTCGACCCGGTGCGGCTGTCCGACATCTACTCGCGCACCGTCACGGCCCACATCTTCGAGTCGCTCTACACCTACGACCCGCTGGCCCGGCCGACCAAGATCGTGCCGCTGATCGCCGACGGCGAGCCCGAGATCAGCGCCGACTACAAGAGCTTCAGGATCAAGGTCCGCCCCGGCATCTACTTCGCCGACGACCCGGCGTTCAAGGGCAAGCGGCGCGAGGTCACGGCCCAGGACTTCGTCTACGCCATCAAGCGCTACGCCGACCCCGCCAACAACGCCCAGGGCTGGATCAGCTACGAGGACGCCGGCCTGGTGGGCCTGGCCGAACTGCGCAACCGGGTCATCAAGTCCAAGCAACCCTTCCCCTACGACACCGAGGTCGAGGGCGTGCGCGCGCTGGACCGCTACACGCTGCAGCTCAAGACCGTCGAGCCCAGGCCGCGCCTGGTCGAGTCCATCCTGGCCGGCAACGACCTCTACGGCGCCGTCGCGCGCGAGGTCGTCGAGTTCTACGGCGACAAGATCATGGAGCATCCGGTCGGCACCGGGCCCTTCATGCTGAAGGAATGGCGGCGCAGCTCGCAGATGGTCTTCGAGCGCAACCCCCATTACCGCGAGCGCCACTACGAGGCCCAGCCGGCGGCCGACGATGCCGAGGGCCAGGCCATCCTGGCCCGCTTCCAGGGCCGGCGCATCCCCATGGTGGACCGCGTCGTCGTCGACATCATCGTCGAGCGCCAGCCACGCTGGCTGGCCTTTCTGAACGACGAGCACGACTTCGTCGAGCGCGTGCCCGAGGAGTTCATCACCCAGGCCGCGCCGGGCGGCCATCTGGCGCCCAACCTGGCCAAGCGCGGCATGCAGGCGGTGTTCACGCTGGCGCCGGACATGAGCATGACCTGCTTCAACATGGAAGACCCGGTGGTGGGCGGCATGGCGCCGGAGAAGGTGGCGCTGCGCCGCGCGATCTCGCTGGCCTACGACGTGCGCAAGGAGATCCGGCTGGCCCGGCGCGGCCAGGGCGTGCCCGCGCAAAGCCCCATCGTGCCGCACACGACGGGCTACGACCCCGCCTTCAAGAGCGAGATGAGCGACTACGACCCGGCCCGCGCCAAGGCGCTGCTGGACATGTACGGCTACGTCGACAAGGACGGCGACGGCTGGCGCGACCTGCCCGACGGCAGCCCGCTGGTCATCACGCGCAACACCGAGCCCAACTCGCTGAGCCGGGCCGTGGACGAGCTGTGGGAGAAGGCGCTGCGGAACGTCGGCATCAAGCTGCAGGTCAAGATCCAGCAGTGGCCCGAGAACCTCAAGGCCGCCCAGGCCGCCAACTTCCAGATGTGGCCGGTGGGCTCCACGGCGTCGCAGCCCGACGGCCAGGGCTCCATGCAGCGCTACTACGGGCCGGGCAGCGGCACGCAGAACCTGCCGCGCTTCAAGGATGCCCGCTTCGACGCGCTCTACGACCGCATGCAGGCCCTGCCCGACGGCCCCGAGCGCGAAGCGCTGTTCAAGGAGGCCAAGCGCATCGCCGTCGCCTACATGCCCTACAAGATCAACGTGCACCGCATCCTGACCGACATCGAGCAGCCCTGGATGAGCGGCTACCGCCGGCCGCTGTTCTGGCAGGACTTCTGGCAGTTCGTAGACATCAACCCGGCCCTGCAGCCCGTCCGCTGAAATCCGCGGCCGCGTCCCACCGATTCGACCGCCCGTCGCAAGCGGCTGGTCGCTGCGCGCGGGGCCGCTAGGCTTCGCCCCATCAACAACGAGAGGAGCCCGAGATGAACGACGCCGAAGAACTCAGCAAGCTGGCCGACCTGCATGCCCGCGGCGTGCTGAGCGACGAGGAGTTCGCCAAGGCCAAGGCCCGGCTGCTGGGCGGACATGCCGGCAGCGGCACGGGCGGCAGCAGCAGCACCGCGCCCAACCTGGGCGCCGTCAACGGCCTGCGCCGCTCGCGCACGGACCGCTGGGTGGGCGGCGTCTGCGGCGGCGTCGCCCGCGCCACCGGGCTGGATTCCTGGGTCTGGCGCCTGATCTTCACGGTGCTGTTCCTGGCCTTCGGCAGCGGCATACTGCTTTACATCCTGCTCTGGATCTTCGTTCCAGAGGAATAAGCCCACCCCTACCGGCTTCGCCGGCCCCCTCAAGGGGGCGCCACCAGCGGCCCGGCAAAGCCGGTTCCGCGGTGGCCGCTGGAGGGGTCGGCCCGAGGGCCTCCGGGGCAATCATCGATATGCTGGGCCCACGTCACGGAGACAAGCCCATGCAACAGCTCGCAGGTCTGGACGCCAGCTTCCTCTACCTGGAGACGCCGCAGATGCCCATGCATGTCGGCGCGCTGCACCTGCTGGAGCTGCCCGCCGGCTACGACGGCGACTATGTCGACGATCTGCGCGAACACATGCGCACCCGCCTGCCGCTGCTGCCGGCGCTGCGGCGCAAGCTCGTCACGATGCCGCTGGGCCTGTCCAACCCGGGCTGGGTGGACGCCGAACCCGACCTGCAAGCCCATATCGTCGAGATCGCGCTGCCCTCGGGCAGCGGCCTGGCGGCGCTGGAGGCCCAGGTGGGCCAGCTGCACCCGGTACTGCTGGACCGGGCTCGTCCGCTGTGGAAGTTCCATGTCTTCACGGGCCTGGCGCCCGGCCCCGAGGGCCAGGTGATGGTGGCGCTCTACACACAGCTGCATCACGCGGCCGTCGATGGCCAGGCGGCCGTCGCGCTGGCCCAGGTCATCCTGGATCTGAGCCCCGAGCCGCGCGCCATCGCGTCGACGGCCGCGCGCGGCCGGCAGCGCGGCCGGCTGGGCACCGTGGGCCTGCTGCGCGCCGCCGTCTCGCAGCAGTGGCAGCAGACCGTCAAGCTGGCCCGCGCCCTGCCCGGCGCGGCCGGCATTCTCGGCAGCCTGGCCGCGGGCTATGTGGGGGGCGCGGCGGCCGGCGCGTCGGCGGCCAAGCTGCGCAGGCTGCTGGCCGACGTGGCCGCGCAGACCACGGCGCTGGTGCGCGGCAAGGCCTCGGTCTCCGGCCTGGGCCCGGCGCCGCGCACGCGGCTCAACGTCAGCCTGTCCGCCACGCGCTCGTTTGCCGGCGTCACGCTGCCGCTGGCCGAGCTGAACCGCACGCGCCGCCGCCACGGCGCCAGCCTCAACGACGCCGTGCTGTTCATCATCGGCGGCGCGCTGCGGCGCTACTTCGCCAAGCATGGGCCGCTGCCGCGCAAGAGCCTGATCGCCGCCGTGCCGGTGTCCACGCGCGCCGCCGGCGACACCACGTCCAACAACCAGGCCACGATGACGCTGATGAGCCTGGGCACGCAGCTGGCCGCCCCGGCCGAGCGCCTGGCCCATGTCATCGCGTCGTCCCAGGCCATGAAGGCGCAGATGGCCCAGCTCAAGAGCCTGATGCCCACCGACTTCCCCAGCCTGGGCATCCCCTGGCTGATGCAGGCCGGCGCCATGCTCTACGGCCGCGCCCGGGTGGCCGAGAAGCTGCCCGTCGTCGCCAACCTCGTCATCTCCAACGTGCCGGGGCCGCAGCTGCCGCTGTACCTGGCCGGCGCGAAGATGCTCACCAACTACCCCACGTCCATCGTCGTGCATGGCCTGGCGCTGAACGTGACGGTGCAGACCTACAACCAGTCGCTGGACATCGGCCTGATGGCCTGCGGCGAGGCGCTGCCGGAGACGGCCGAGCTGGCGGCCCATGTCGAGACCGCCTTCATGGAGTTCCAGGCGCTGCCGGTGGCGGAGCCCGAAGCGCCGCCCGCGGCGAGGAAGAAGGCCCCGCGGGCGCCGGCCGGCAAGACCCGGGCCGCTGCCAAGGCAAGCGCCAAGCCCCGGGCAAGCACGCCCAGGAAGAAGGCGGCGGCTGGCTAACATCGGCGCGCCCTGCCCGCCTCGACTGCCGCATGCCCAGCCTCCGCTCGCCCCGCCTCCCGCGCCGGCCACAGACCGCCACCGACATCCATCCGGACTGGCCGGGTCTGCGCGCGCCCCATGCCTGGCTGCTGATGCTGGAGGGCCGCGCGCCCTGGGAGTACGCCGCGCTGCTGGCCGCCATGCCCTGGCTCAGGAAGCTGCCGCATGGCGACGGCCACCCGGTGCTGGTCTTCCCCGGCCTGGGCGCGCACGACTTCACGACGGCGCCGCTGCGCGCCCTGCTGGGCTCGCTGGGCTATGCCACCCAGGGTTGGGGCCAGGGCTTCAACTTCGGCCCGCGCGCCGGCGTGCTGGAGCGGGCCCGGGCCGACCTGCAGGCCTTGTACCGCCGCCACCACCGCAAGGTCAGCCTGCTGGGCTGGAGCCTGGGCGGCATCTATGCCCGCGAGCTGGCCAAGGAATGCCCGGAGCTGACGCGCTGCGTCGTCACGCTGGGCACGCCGTTCACGGGCCACCCGCGCGCCACCAACGCCTGGCGCTTCTTCGAGCTGGTCAGCGGCCACACCTCCAACGACCCCGAGCTGATGGCCCGGATCCGCCAGCCGCCGCCGGTGCCCACCACCTCCATCTACTCCAGGACCGACGGCGTCGTGGCCTGGCGCTGCAGCGTCAACGAGCCCTCGCCGCTGGCCGAGAACATCGAGGTGCAGGCCAGCCACATCGGCCTGGGCGTGAACCCCGTCGCGCTGTATGCGCTGGCCGACCGGCTGGCGCAGCCGGAAGGGCAGTGGACGCATTTCCAGCCCAAGGGCGCGCAGCGCTGGTTCTACAAGACCTGAGCCGGGCCGGCAGGCATGATGCCCGCCCTGCCCTCCCGACCGAAGACCGCTCCATGCCCTGGACCTTTGCCCACCCGGCGGCCATCCTGCCGCTGCGGCGGCTGTGCCCCCGCTGGCTCTCACTGCCGGCCCTGATCCTCGGCGCCATGGCGCCCGACCTGAGCTACTACGTCGGCATGCATGGCAAGTGGCGCGCCTTCTGCCACACGCCCGAGGGCGTGCTCACCGTCTGCCTGCCGGTCTGCCTGCTGCTGCTGGCGCTGCTGCGGCGCTTTGCCGGCCCGCTGACCGTGCTGCTGGCCGAGCCGCACCGCGCCCTGGTGCGCTGCCAGCTGCAGCCGTCGCCGCACCCGGCGTGGCGGGCGCTGGCCGTGGCCATGCTGTCGGTGCTGATCGGCGCGACCACGCATCTGCTGTGGGACGCGTTCACGCACGGAGGCCAGTGGGGCGCCGAGCTGCTGCCCCTGCTGGAAGAACCGCTGCCGACCGCCATGGACCGGCAGTTCCACGTCGCCCACCTGCTGCAGCACCTGAGCACCGTCCTGGGCGTCGTCGCGCTGGCCCTGGTGTACCGGCGCACGCTGCGGGGCCGCCCCCCCGCCGCGCCCAGCCCGCTGGACGGCCAGCGTCGGCGCCTGCTGCTGGCCTGCCTGGCCGCGGCCGGCGCCGTCGGGGCGGCGAGCGCCTGGGCGCTGACGCCCGCCACGCTGCCGGCCTACGCATCGCACCTCCTCGTGCGCTCGGTGGTCTGGAGCACCAGTTGCTTCGCCACGCTGTTCGTCATCGCCAGCTGGGCCTGGTGGCGCCGCCGGGGCGATGCCTGACCCCGTTTCCACACCAGCGCGCTTCTCGCGGTAAGGTATCGCCCTTCAACCGGATACCGACCATGCATCACCACATACTCGCCGCCGACGACAAGGCCGCCAAGAAGGACGCCCCCGAGAAGATGGAAGAGCAGCTGCTCTTCAAGGGCCGCTACGTGATGATCTTCGGCGAGATCGACGACAAGATGGCCCACGCCACCTGCCGCCGCCTGCTGGCGCTGGCGCAGGAGTCGGACGCGCCCATCACGCTGCTGATCTCCAGCCCCGGCGGCCATGTGGAGAGCGGCGACGCCATCCACGACATGATCCGCTTCGTGCGCGCGCCGGTGACGACGGTGGGCACCGGCTGGGTGGCCAGCGCGGGCACCCACATCTACCTGGCCGCACCCAAGGAACGCCGCCTCGCGCTGCCCAACACGCGCTTCATGATCCACCAGCCCGCCGGTGGCGCCGGCGGCCAAGCCAGCGACATCGCCATCCAGGCCCGCGAGATCATCCGCACCCGCGAGCGCATCGCCGCCGTCATCGCCCGCGAGACCGGCCAGCCACTGGCGCGCGTGGCCGCCGACATCGAGCGCGACTTCTGGATGAGCACCGCCGAGGCCATCGAGTACGGCCTGGTCTCGCGCGTCATCGAGCGCCAGTCCGACCTGGGCTGATGCAACTCAGCGCCAACGGCGTCCGCATCGAGGTCGACGTCCAGGGGCCCGACGACGGCCAGCCGCTGCTGATGATCATGGGCCTGGGCATGCAGCTCGTCGCCTGGCCCGAGGGCCTGGTGGACGAGCTGGTGGCACGGGGCTTTCGCGTCATCCGCTTCGACAACCGCGACATCGGCCTGTCCCAATCCTTCGACGGGCTGGGCCTGCCCAACGTCCCGCTGGCCGCGCTGCTGCACACGCTGCGCCTGCCGGTCAAGGCGCCCTACCAGCTCGCCGACTTGGCGCGCGACGCGGTGGGCGTGCTGGACGCGCTGGGCATCGCCCGCGCGCATGTCTGCGGCGCCTCCATGGGCGGCATGATCGCCCAGCACCTGGGCTTCGCCCATGGGCAGCGCGTGAAGAGCCTGACGCTGATGATGACCACCAGCGGCCAGCGCGGCCTGCCCCGGGAGAGTCTGAAGGTGCGCCGCGCGCTGCTGTCGCGGCCGCGGCCGGCCAGCACGCCCGAGCAGAAGTTCGAGAACGTGCTGGACCATTACGTGAGCCTGTACGGCGTCATCGGCAGCCCCGGCTACCCGGCCGAACCGCACGTGCTGCGCGAGCGCATCGCGCACAGCGTGAAGCGCTCCTTCCGGCCGCAGGCGGTGGCGCGCCAGCTGGTCGCCATCGCGGCCGACCACCACCGCGCCGAGCAGCTGGCGCGCATCGCCGCGCCCACGCTGGTCCTGCACGGCCAGGACGATCCGCTGATCCCGGTGGCCGCGGCGCACGACCTGGCGCGGCGCATCCCCGGCGCGCGGCTGCAGATCCTGCCCGGCTGGGGCCACGACCTGCCGGAGCCGCTGTGGCCCAGGCTGGCGGCCGAGGTGGCGGGCAACGCCGGGCTCTAGCCGCGCGCGTCCATCACCTACCGGCATACCCGCTGGCCCGTCGGGCATGGCTGCCTGCGGGCTCACCCGAAGAGGCGCGGCGCGTTGCGCTGCAACAATCCAACCTAGGCCATCGTCCCCTTGAGCATGAAGTATTTCTCCCGCGCCCTCGCCGCCCTCCCCGCCCTGCTGCTGGCTGCCTGCGCCAGCGTGCCGACACCGGCGCCCGCGCCCGCGCCGGCCGGCGCCGAGCGTGCGCCCCACATCGACCGCAGCTACACCTCGGAGAACCAGGACAGCCGCGCGCTCTACATCGTGCTGCACTACACGGTGCTGGACTGGGAGAAGTCGCTGAAGGTGCTGACCACCGGCGGCAAGGTGTCGTCGCACTACCTGGTGCGCGACAACCCGGCCATCAGCTATCTGCTGGTGGACGAGAACCGCCGCTCCTGGCATGCCGGCGCCAGCTTCTGGGGCGGCGCGACCAATCTGAACTCGTCGTCCATCGGCATCGAGATCGTCAACCCCGGCTATGTGGACGGCCCGGCCGGCCGCGTCTACGCGCCCTTCCCGCAGGCCCAGATCGACGAGGTCATCGCGCTGGTGCGCGACATCCAGAAGCGCCACGGCGTGCGGCCCGAGCGCATCATCGGCCACGCCGACATCGCGCCCGGCCGCAAGCAGGACCCCGGCCCCAACTTCCCGTGGAAGCAGCTGGCCGACGCCGGCCTCATCCCCTGGCCCGACGCGGCCCAGGTGACGCTGAAGACGCTGGAGCATGAGGTGGCGCCGCGCGACGTGGCCTGGCTGCAGGAGCGGCTGGCCCGCATCGGCTACAACGTGTCGCGCTCGGGCGAGATGGACACGCTGACCAAGGAGGTCATCTCGACCTTTCAGATGAAGTACCGCCCGCGCGACATCGCCGGCCTGCCCGACGCCGAGACGGCCGCGCTGATAGAGGTCGCGTCCACGCCCGGCGGCATGCCGGTCCGCGGCGCCTCGGAGACCGAGACGCGGCCCTACACCTCGCGCTGGTAAGCCCCGGGCATGCTCGGCTTCCTGCTCAAACGCCTGGCCACGCTGGTGCCGACGCTGATCGGCATCACCCTCGTCGCCTTCGGCCTGATCCGCCTGGTGCCCGGCGACCCCATCGAGGTCATGATGGGTGAGCGCCGGCTGGACCCCGAGGCGCACGCGGCGCTGGTCAAGCGCATGGGGCTGGACCAGCCGCTGCCGGTGCAATATGCGGACTACGTGACCAAGCTGCTGCACGGCGACCTGGGCCAGAGCCTGGTCAGCCGCGAGCCGGTGGCCAAGGAGTTCGCCGCGCTGTTCCCGGCCACCGTGGAGCTGGCCGCGGCGGCTCTGCTGTTCGCGGTGGGCTTCGGGCTGCTGCTGGGCGTCAGCGCCGGCCTCAAGCGCGGCTCGCTGCTGGACCAGGGCGTCATGGGCACGGCCACCGTGGGCTATTCCATGCCGGTGTTCTGGTGGGGGCTGATCCTCATCATGTTCTTCTCGGTGCAGCTGGGCTGGACGCCGGTGTCGGGCCGCATCGGTATCGAGTACGACCCCGAGCGCGTGACCGGCTTCATGCTGATCGACGCGGCGCTCAGCGACGAGGAGGGCGCGTTCAAGTCCGCGCTGATGCACCTGATCCTGCCGGCGCTGGTGCTGGGCACCAGCACGCTGGCGGTGGTGGCGCGCATGACGCGCTCGTCCATGCTGGAGGTGCTGCGCGAGGACTATGTGCGCACCGCGCGCGCCAAGGGCCTGTCGCCCACGCGCGTGGTGGTGGTGCATGCGCTGCGCAACGCGCTGATCCCGGTGCTGACGGTGGTGGGCCTGCAGACCGGCAGCCTGCTGGCCGGCGCCGTGCTGACCGAGACCATCTTCTCCTGGCCCGGCATCGGCAAATGGCTGATCGACTCGATCGCGCGGCGCGACTATCCGGTCGTGCAGGCCGGTATCCTGATCTCGGCGCTGACCTTCATCGTGGTGAACCTGGTGGTGGACCTGCTGTATGGCGTGGTGAATCCGCGCATCCGTGGAGGTGGCCATTGAACACCCACATCCGCGCCTATGCGCCTGAGGATCTGCCCGCCTGCATGGCGCTGTTCGACGGCAACATGCCGCGCTTCTTCGCCCCGAGCGAGCGGCCGGAGTTCGAGGAATTCCTGCGCGCCGGCCCGCCGGGTTATGTCGTCGCCGAACGGGACGGCCGCCTGGTCGCCTGTGGCGGCTGGTGTGCCAACGGCACCGACGCGCGCCTGTGCTGGGGGCTGGCGCAGCGCGAGCTGCATGGCCAGGGCCTGGGGCTTGCGCTGCTGGAGGCGCGGCTCGCCGCCATCCGCGCGGCAGGCGGCCTGCAAACGGTGTCCATCACGACCAGCCAGCTGAGCGAGGGCTTCTTCGTGAAGCAGGGCTTCGAGGTCGTCGCGCGCGAGGCCGACGGCCTGGCGCCGGGGCTGGACCGGGTGGAGGCCCGACTGATATTGCAGGAGCACAGCGCATGAGCGCCGTCCTCGACAAACCCCTGGAACCGCCCGGCCCGCTGCGCGAGTTCTGGCTGGGCTTCACCGCCAACCGCGGCGCCTTCGTCGCGCTGATCGTGTTCGCCCTCATCGCGACGGCCTCGCTGTTCGCGCCGCTGCTGGCGCCGCACGATCCCATCGAGCAATACCGCGACTTCATGCTGACGCCGCCCATCTGGGCCGAGGACGGCAATGCGCAGTTCCTGCTCGGCACCGACGAGCTGGGCCGCGACATGCTGAGCCGGCTGCTGCACGGCGGCCGCGTGTCGCTGGGCATAGGCCTGGCGGCGGTGACGCTGTCGCTGCTGCCGGGCGTCATGCTGGGCCTGGCCGCGGCCTTCTTCCAGCGCCTGCTGTCGCCGCTCATCATGCGCGTGATGGACATCGTGCTGGCGCTGCCGGCGCTGCTGCTGGCCATCTGCGTCATCACCATCCTGGGCCCCGGCCTGGTCAACACCGTCATCGCCATCGCCATCGGCGCGCTGCCCGGCTATGTGCGGCTGACGCGCGCCGCGGCGCTGGCCGAGATCGGCCGCGACTATGTGACGGCCAGCCGCGTGGCGGGTGCCGGCGTGGCACGGCTGATGTTCGTCACCGTGCTGCCCAACTGCATGGCGCCGCTGATCGTCAACGCGACGCTGTCGTTCTCGTCGGCCATCCTGGAGACGGCGGGCCTCGGGTTCCTGGGCCTGGGCGTGCAGGCGCCCACGCCCGAGTGGGGCACCATGCTGTCCGCCGCGCGCGACTACATCACGCGCGCGCCCTGGGTCGTCACGCTGCCGGGCCTGACCATCCTCGTCACCGTGCTCGCCATCAACCTGATGGGCGACGGCCTGCGCGATGCGCTGGACCCGAAGCTGAAGAAGGTGAGCTGAATGTCAGCGCACATCGAAATGCAACCACAGAGGCACGGAGGCACGGAGCCTTCAAGGCCGCTGTGTTTCCTCCGTGTCTCTGTGCCTCTGTGGTTGCATTGGGCTTTCGCATGAGTCTGCTGAAGATCAAGAACCTGCGCGTGCAGTTCGGCAACTTCCCCGCCGTGGACGGCGTGGACCTGTCGCTGGAGGCCGGTGAGCTGCTGGGCATCGTCGGTGAATCGGGCTCGGGCAAGTCCGTCACCATGCTGGCCTTGATGGGCCTCATCGACGCGCCCGGCAAGGTCACGGCGGACGCCGTCGAGTTCCAGGGCCGCGACCTGCTGAAGCTTCGCCCGAGCGAGCGCCGCGCGCTGATCGGCCGCGACGTGGCCATGGTGTTCCAGGACGCGCTGACCAGCCTCAACCCCAGCTACACCGTCGGTGCGCAGATCGCCGAGGTGCTGAAGGCCCACCTGGGCCTGCGCGGCGCCGCGGCCAGGCAGCGCGTCGTCGAGCTGCTGGAGCAGGTGGAGATCCCCGACGCGGCGAATCGCGCCAACGCCTATCCGCACCAGCTGTCGGGCGGCATGAACCAGCGCGTGATGATCGCGATGGCGATCGCCTGCGGGCCGAAGCTCTTGATCGCCGACGAGCCGACGACGGCGCTGGACGTGACCATCCAGGCCCAGATCATGGCGCTGCTGCTGAAGCTGCAGCGCGAGCAGGGCATGGGCCTGATCATGATCACGCACGACCTCGCGGTGGTCGCCGAGATGGCCCAGCGCGTGGCCGTCATGTATGCCGGCCAGGTGGTCGAGACCGGCCCGGTGCCGGGTCTGTTCGACGCACCGCGCCACCCCTACACGAACGCGCTGCTGGCCGCGATTCCCGAACACAACAAGGGCGCGACGCGGCTGTCCGCGCTGCCCGGCATCGTGCCCGGCGCGCTGGACCGGCCCGCGGGCTGTCTGCTGTCGCCGCGCTGCCCGCGCGTGCAGCCGCGCTGCCGCGACGAGCGCCCTGCCCTGGAGAACGGCGTGCGCTGCTTCTTCCCCGTCGAGGAGGCGGCCCATGTCTGAGCTGCTTCTCGAAGCCACCGATCTGGCGCGCCACTACACGGTCAGCCGCGGCCTGTTCGCGCCGAAGGCGACCGTGAAGGCGCTCAACGGCGTCAGCTTCACGCTGGCCGCCCGCAAGACGCTGGCCGTCGTCGGCGAGTCCGGCTGCGGCAAGAGCACGCTGGCGCGCCAGCTGACGCTGATCGAGCCGCCCACGCGCGGTGCGCTGAGGATCCGCGGCACCGATGCCGCGCGGGCCGACGCCGACACGCTCAAGCGCCTGCGCCGCGACGTGCAGATGGTGTTCCAGAACCCGTTCGCGTCGCTGAACCCGCGCAAGACCATCGCAACGACGCTGGCCGAACCGCTGCTGATCAACACGCCGATGACGGCGGCCGAGCGCCGCGAACGCGTCGAGCAGCTCGCCACCAAGGTGGGCCTGCGGCCCGAGCACCTGCGCCGCTACCCGCACATGTTCTCGGGCGGCCAGCGCCAGCGCATCGCGATCGCGCGGGCCATGATCCTGAACCCCGGCATCGTCGTCGCCGACGAGCCGGTCAGCGCGCTGGACGTGTCCATCCAGGCCCAGATCCTGAACCTGTTCATGGACCTGCAGGACGAATTCGGCACCGGCTATGTGTTCATCTCGCACAACCTGTCGGTGGTGGAGCATGTGGCCGACGAGGTCATGGTGATGTACCTGGGCGCGGCGGTGGAGGTGGGCGACAAGAAGACACTGTTCGCCCGGCCGCTGCACCCCTACACGCGGGCGCTGATGAGCGCCACGCCGGCGCTGCGGGCGGCCGACCGGCGCGAGCGCATCGTCATCCACGGCGAACTGCCCAGCCCGCTGAATCCGCCCAGCGGCTGCAGCTTCCACAAGCGCTGCCCGCTGGCCCAGCCGCGCTGCGCGCAGGACGTGCCGCAGCTGCGCGAGGTGGACGGCCGCCGCGTGGCCTGTCACGTGGTTTAGGGACGTCACCCGGGCAGGTCATAACGGCGACATATGGCCGCGAGCCATTCCGGCATGAGCGCAGTGTTGTGCGCGTGCCGAATCGGCCCCGAATAGGGGCCGCATGTCCTGAGCGCGTCGCAAGAATCGCCCGCGCCAGGATTTCTTCTGAGGTAGTAAAAAAATGACATTCAAGTTCACCCCCGTCAGCCAGGGCCTCATCGGCCTGATCGCGTTGATGCACGGCGCGGCGATGGCCCAGCAGGCCAACGCCCCCACCAAGGAAGACGCCAACAAGACGCAGGCGCTGGAGGCCGTCGTCGTCACCGGCATCCGCGCGTCCAACGAGCGCTCGCTGCTGATGAAGCGCGACGCCTCGGCCAACGTGGACGTCATCACGGCGCTGGACGTGGGCAAGATGCCCGACAAGAACCTGGCCGACTCGCTGCAGCGCGTCGTCGGCGTGGCCGTGCGCACGGACTATGACGAGGCCGAGAAGGTCTCGATGCGCGGCGCCAACCCCGACATGTCGCTGATCCTGTTCAACGGCCACACCGTCTCCGGCGGTGACTGGTACCTGAGCGACCAGTCCTCCAGCAGCCGCTCCACCAGCCTGTCGCTGATGCCCTCGTCGGTGCTGAACGCGGCCACCGTCTACAAGACCTCGCAGGCCAACATCGTCGACGGCGGCCTGGCCGGCACCATCAACGTGACGACCCGCAAGCCCCTGGACGGCAAGAAGGGCTTCAGCGGCGTGGTCAGCGCCGGCGGCGTGTACGCCGACCTGCCCGGCAAGACCAGCCCGCAGCTCAACGCCAGCGTGAACTGGAAGAACGAGGACAGCACGCTGGGCTTCATCGGCCAGGTCTTCGCCGAGAAGCGCTATGTCCGCCGCGACACCGCCTCGCGCTTCGCCTATGGCGCCAACTCCGGCTGGGACCAGATCAACACGGCCACCATGCTGGGCATCACCGACGCCTCGCTGGCCGGCACGGGCCTGACGGCGGCCGATCTGAACGGCGTGCGCCTGCCGGGCTCCATGTCCACCGAGTTCGTCGAGGGCGTGCGTGACCGCAAGGGCGGCATGTTCTCCGGCCAGTTCAAGCCCACCAGCAACACGGAAGTGGGCATGACGGGCTTCTACTCCAAGATGAACGCGGCCAACTTCGGCCGCGCCAGCATGGGCGCGATCTACAACATGCTGACGGGTGTCGCCGGTCCGCTCGGCGACGCGACGAAGTTCACCAACGTCAACGGCCAGCGCGTCTACGCCTCCATCAAGAACCCGGTCATCGCCGAGGAAACGACGGTCTACGGCCACAAGCTGCGCGTGCTGAAGTCGGCCGAGATCTCCTACGCCAACGGCCTGCCGGCCCAGTATGTCGGTGACTCGGAAGGCTTCTACCGCAGCGGCGCCTATGCCAGCTCCGGCTTCCTGGACCTGGACGGCAAGTGGGTGGTCAACGACCGCCTGACGCTCAAGGGCCTGCTGAGCACCACCAAGGGCGTCGGCCACACCGACATGGACCGCGGCCTGACCTACTCGCGCTACGGCCAGGGCATCAAGTACGACATCACCGACCTCAACAAGGCGCCCGACTTCAGCTGGATCAACGCCGGCAGCGGCACCCGCCCCATGGCCAGCGATGCCCCCGCCGGCACGCCGGGCTACCGCCTGACCGGCCGCAGCGGCCTGAACCGCTACCACACGGTCGACAGCGAGAAGAGCTTCGCCGTGGACGGCGAGTACACGCAGGACAGCGGCATATTCAGCTCGCTGAACTTCGGTTTCCGCAACGCCGACCACCGCCGCCAGTACGGCCTGTCGACCGTGGCGCTGAAGTCGGCCTTCGTCGCCGCCAACGCGCCCGACCCGTCGCTGGCCGTGCCCTACCCCGGCGATTTCGGTCAGTACCTGGGTGGCAACTTCGACAACACCGGCTTCTACTTCTCCAAGGACACGCTGACCAAGCTGTTCGGCGACCTGGCCAAGGAGACCAATCCGCAGTGGGAGCGCCGCATCGCGAACTCCATCGACCTGCGTGAAATCCAGAGCGCTGCCTACCTGATGCAGAACCTGGAAGCCGACAAGCTGTCGGGCAACGTCGGCGTGCGCCTGGTGCGCACGACGATGACCTCGCGCACCCCGGTGCCCATCCCGTCGGGCGCCTGCCAGCGCATCGAGCCGGGCAAGCCCTACGTGCCCTGCGCCGCCTACCCGGACGCCATCATCGACGTCAGCGAAGGCCAGCCCTATTACGACAACGTGCCGTTCAACGGCGCCACCGGCACCATCTACCGCAAGGAGAGTATCCGGCGCGTCTTCGACGACATCCTGCCCAGCCTGAACCTGCGCTACGACTTCGGTCAGGGCATCATCGGCCGCCTGGGCCTGTCCAAGACCATTGGCCGCCAGAACTACAACCTCTACGGCGCCACCTTCAGCGGCCAGAGCTGCAGCTCGCAGGGTTGCACGGTCACGGGTCCCAACCCCAACCTGACGCCGCTGAGCTCGCGCAACCTGGACATCTCGGTGGCCTGGTATTACGCCAAGCGCTCCATGCTGTCGCTGTCGGCCTTCAGCTCGCTGATCGACGGCTATGCCAAGACCGGCGGCACGGCGTCGGGCCAGACCGTTGAGCTGTATGACGGCTCGACCAACACCTACCGCACCTACATGATCAACAGCTCCACCCAGCAGAAGGCCCGCATCCGCGGCCTTGAGCTGAGCTGGGAGCAGCCGATCGGTTGGGGCTTCGGCTTCCAGTCCAACGCCAGCTACGCCGAGACGCGCGTGGAAGACGGCCGCCCGATGAACGGCGCTTCCAAGATCGCCGGCAACCTGGGCCTGTACTGGGAAAACGACGTGTTCAGCTCGCGCCTGGTCTACAACTACCGCGGCTCCTATGTGTCCAGCACGACGGCACCGTCGCCCACGGCCAACAGCCAGGGCATGTCCAACATCGGCGGCGTGCTGATGCCCAGCGCGCCGACGATCGCGGCACCGGTGGCCAACGTGGCCTTCTCGGCCAACTACAACGTCACGACGGCACTGCAGATCGCGTTCAGCGCCACCAACCTGACCAACCCGGTCCGCGCCACCTATCGCTACAGCGAGGAGGAGCAGCAGAAGGTCGACGCCAGCGGTCGCCAGTACTACCTGGAGGCACGCTACAAGTTCTGATCGCGCAACCTGTAGCCCCATGACAAAGGCCGGCCTCGCCGGCCTTTGTCTTTTGCGCTCAGCGGCCGCGCTTCTTCGAGACCTCGTTGCCGATGACGCCGCCGGCCGCGGCGCCCACGGCGGCGCCGGCAGTCGTGCCGGTCACGACGCCGCCCACCACGGCACCGGCCGTCGCGCCCACCACGGTGCTGGTCTCACGCGCCGACATGCCGGCGCAGCCGCTCAGGGCCAGCGTGGCCGCTGCGACAGCGCAGAGCAAGCTCAGGCGCCAGCGGGCGCCGGGGCTGCAAGTCATTGCAAAGTGGCTCATGGTCTGCTCCTTGTGGCAAGTTGCCGATGCGGCAACTTTGGATGCCAGCAGCCGTGGCCGGAACCAGCCCAGGGGCCGACGCGATGTCGGACGGGGACTACCGCCCAAGCAAAAGAGCCACCCGCGGGTGGCTCTCGTCTCACGGGGCCCGGCCCCGGGCGCTCAGGTCACTTCGGTGCCGAGGCCGCGTCGGCCATGCACTTCTTGATGTGGCTCTTGGCCGCCGCGCCATGCAGTTTCTTGTCGGCGGCGGACTTCTCGCAGGCCGCGCTGGCCGGAGCGGCGGAGGCGGCGCCCTCGGCCGGCTTGGCGGCCAGGCATTCCTTCATGAAGGCCTTGCGCTCGTCGCCCTTCTTGCCCTTGGCCTCGGCATTGCAGGCCTTCATCTTGTCCTGCTGCGGCGTGGCCTGGGCCCCGAAGGCGATGGCGGCACAGGCGAGCAGGATGGCGAATCGTTTCATCGGGAACCCCTTCCTCAAGAGTTGATGGGCGACTGATTCAAGCATGCGGCCCTGACCGTGCCAAGACTTGTTTCATCGGCGTCACAGAATCCGGCGCGGATGGGCCAGGGCCTCGTGGGCCGCATGCAGGCGGCGCACCAGCACGCGGATGAAGGCACGGTCGAAACGGTGCTGGCACTCGGGGCTCAACTGGCCGACGGACTCGGGCGTGAAGCAGATGGAGGTGCACTCCTGGCTGACCTTGATGTCGGTGCTGTGGCGGCGCAGGTCGGGGTTGGGCGCGAGATAGGCCATCTCGCCCACCGACGTGCCCTGGCCCAGCGTGGCCACCAGCCGGTCGTCGCGGAAGACCTGCACCTCGCCCTGGGCAATGATGTGGAAGCTGTTGCCCTCCTGGCCGCGCTTGAAGAGGGCATGGCCGACGGGATAGCGCCGCCAGCGCGCGCGCCTCACCACCTCCCACAGCTGCACGTCGCCGAAGTCGGCGAAGAACTCCAGCGAGCGCAGCAGGTTGAAGCGCTCCGAGTCGCGCACCTCGCCCAGCCGGTTCAGCGGCACCTGCTGGCCGGCGACCAGGGCCGACAGGGCCTGGGCGAAGCTCTCCCAGTCGGCATAGCGCTGCTGCGGCGACTTGGCCAGCGCGCGCAGCACCACGGCATCCAGCGCCGCCGTGACGCCCTGGCGCTGATCCACCAGCGGCAGCGGCGCCTGGTGGTAGATCTGGTGCATCAGCGTCATCTGGTGCGGCGCGTCGAAGGGCGGGCGGCCGACGATCAGGTGGTAGAGCACGGCGCCCAGCGCGTAGATGTCGGCGCGGCAGTCGACGTCGCCGCCCTCGATCTGCTCGGGCGGCATATAGGCCAGCGAGCCGACGCGGTGGATCTGCGTCGCGTCGGCATTCAGGTTCAGCGCCGAGCCGAAATCGCTGACCTTGACGTCCACGACCTGGCCGGCCCCGTCCAGCACGGCCAGCAGGTTGGCGGGCTTGACGTCGCGGTGGATGACGCCCTGGCGGAACACATAGCCCAGCGCCATCGCGCACTTGAAACCCAGCTCGACGATCTGGTCCAGCGGCAGCAGGCGGTCGCTGCGGCAGAAATGCTTCAGCGTGACGCCGGGCACGTACTCCATGACCAGATAGGGCGCCTCGCCTCCGGCGACGGCATCCAGGATGGCAACGACGTTGGGGTGATGCAGCCGCCCGGCCAGCGCCGCCTCGGCGCTGAAGAAGCGGCTGCTGAAGTCGCTGCCCGGCGCATCGGCCGGCGGCGCCCAGGCCCGCATGCGCTTGATGGCGACTTCCATGCCCTGGAAGGGGTCGCGGGCCAGGAAGACGTCGCTGGTCGCCCCCTCGCCGAGGCGCCTAAGCACCTGGTAGCGGCCGATATGGGAGGGCAGGTCGTCTGCAGAGGCGGTCACGCGGGGCATGATACGGGCCGCCATGGCCCGCGGCTGCCGGCCCGCGCGTTCCGATGGGCCGGCAGCCGGCCTCCTAAAATCGCCCCATGATCCAAGCCAAGCAGGCGCTGCTCGCCGCACTCGCCGAAGCCCTCAACGACATCGCGCCCGGCGCCAACGCCGTCGCGGCCTTCGAATCCCCCAAGCAGGCCGCCCATGGCGACTTCGCCTGCACGGCCGCCATGCAGCTGGCCAAGCCGCTCAAGGCCAACCCGCGCGAGCTGGCCACCCGGCTGATCGAGGCGCTGCAGGCCAAGCCCGCCTTCCAGACCTGGGTGCAGTCGCTGGAGATCGCCGGCCCCGGCTTCATCAACATCCGCCTCAAGCCCGCGGCCAAGCAGGCCGTCGTGGCCGAGGTGCTGGCCGCGGGGGACAAGTTCGGCCACCGCGCGCCCACCGGCAAGCACGTCATGGTGGAGTTCGTCTCCGCCAACCCCACCGGCCCGCTGCACGTGGGCCATGCCCGCCAGGCGGCGCTGGGCGACGCGATCTGCGCCGTGTTCCAGAGCCAGGGCCACCAGGTCACGCGGGAGTTCTATTACAACGACGCCGGCGTGCAGATCGCCACGCTGGCCAATTCCACGCAGATGCGCCTGAAGGGCTTCAAGCCCGGCGACGCCGAATGGCCCGAGGCGGCCTACAACGGCGACTACATCCAGGACATCGCCGACGCCTTCCGCGCCAAGGCCACGGTGAAGGCCGACGACCGCGAGTTCACCGCCTCCGGCGACGTGGACGACCTGGACGGCATACGCCAGTTCGCCGTGGCCTATCTGCGCCACGAGCAAGACCTGGACCTGCAGGCCTTCGGCCTGAAGTTCGACAGCTACTTCCTCGAGACCAGCGTCTACCAGGGCGGTCAGCTGGAGAAGACCGTGGAGCGCCTGGTCGCCAGCGGCAAGACCTACGAGGAAGGCGGCGCGCTGTGGCTGCGCACCACCGACTACGGCGACGACAAGGACCGCGTGATGCGCAAGAAGGAGGGTGGCTACACCTACTTCGTGCCCGACGTGGCCTACCACATCAACAAGTTCGAGCGCGGCTACACGCAGTGCATCAACGTGCAGGGCACGGACCACCACGGCACCATCGCCCGCGTGCGCGCCGGCCTGCAGGCGGTGGGCCTGGGCATCCCGCAAGGCTTCCCGGACTATGTGCTGCACAAGATGGTCACCGTCATGAGGAACGGCGAGGAGGTCAAGATCTCCAAGCGCGCCGGCTCCTATGTGACGCTGCGCGACCTGGTCGACTGGACCAGCCGCGACGCGGTGCGCTTCTTCCTGATCAGCCGCAAGGCCGACACCGAGTTCGTCTTCGACGTCGACCTGGCGCTGAAGCAGAACGACGAGAACCCGGTGTTCTACGTGCAGTACGCCCATGCGCGCATCTGCTCGGTGATCCGCAAATGGGGCGGCGACCTGGCCACCCCCGCCGACCTGAGCCTGCTGACCGCCCCGACGGAAGAGGCGCTGATGCTCAAGCTGGCTGCCTACCCCGACATGCTGAGCGGCGCTGCCGCCGGCATCGCGCCGCACGACGTGGCCTTCTACGCCCGCGACCTGGCCGGCGCCTACCACTCCTACTACGCCGCCGAGCGCGTGCTGGACCAGGCGCCGGAGCTGAGCCGGGCCCGCATCGCGCTGCTGGCCGCGACGCGCCAGGTGCTGGCCAATGCCCTGGGGCTGCTGGGCGTCAGCGCCCCCGAGCAGATGAGCCGCGACATTCCTGAAACCACGGAGACCGAATGACCGCCTCCTCCAAAACCGCCAGCCAGAAGCACCAGAAAGGCGGCTTCGTCCTCGGCATGATCGTGGGCCTGCTGGTGGGCCTGGCCATCGCGCTGGGCGTGGCCCTGTACATCAACAAGACGCCCATCCCCTTCCGGGACAAGGTGCCGCAGCGCACCGCCGAGCAGGACGCGCAGGAAGCCGAGCGCAACCGCAACTGGGACCCCAACGCACCGCTGGCCGGCAAGGGCGCGCGCAGCGCCAGCGGCGTCGTCAACCCGCCCGCCGCGACGGCCAGCGCCCCGCCCGTGCCGGCGGCACCGGCCAGCGCCGCTGCGCCATCGGCCAAGCCGGCCGCCGCCAAGGCCTCCGCGCCCGCCGCGTCCGCGCCGGCAGCAGCGACCGGTGCGGACGCCTATGTCTACTTCGTGCAGGCCGGCGCCTTCACCAAGCCCGAGGACGCCGAGACCCAGAAGGCCAAGCTGGCCATCCAGGGCTTCACGGCCAAGGTCATGGAGCGCGAACAGAACGGCCGCACCGTCTACCGCGTGCGCGTGGGCCCCTCGGACACGCGCGAGGCGGCCGAAGACCTGCAGCGCAAGATTGAGGGGGCCGGTTTCGAGGCCAATCTCGTTCGTGTACAACGCTGACATCCACTCTTTGAAGGATTGCTGACCCCATGAAGCGCCGCGATTTCTCCTCCCTGCTCGCCGCCACGCCGCTCGCGGCCGCCACCGGTACGGCCCTGGCCCAGGGCGGCCCCGTCGATGGCCGCCACTACCAGACGCTGAACCCGCCGCTGCCTTCCACGCCGGGCAAGATCGAGGTGGTGGAGTTCTTCTGGTACGGCTGCCCGCACTGCTATGCCTTCGAGCCGGCCGTCGAGGCCTGGACCAAGCAGTTGCCTGCCGACGTGGCCTTCCGCAAGGTGCACGTGGCCTTCCGCGCCAACGTCAAGATCCACCAGCGCATGTTCTACGCGCTGGAGGCGCTGGGCAAGGAGGCCGCCACCCGCCAGGCCATCTTCGCCGCCATGCACCAGCAGGGCCTGGCCCTGGACGACGCCAAGAGCCAGGCCAAGTTCCTGAGCCCGCTGGGCGTGGACCCCGTCAAATACCAGGAGGCCTACAACTCCTTCGGCGTGATCACCAAGTGCCAGCAGGCCGAGAAGCTGTCCGAGGCCTACCGCATCGACGGCGTGCCCTGCATCGGCATCGGCGGCCGCTTCCTGACCTCGCCGGGCCTGGCCGCCGGCGGCCAGCGCATGCCCGAGCATGAACTGGGCCTGAAGGCGCTGCAGATCACCGACTTCCTGATCCAGCGCGTGCGCAGCAAGGCATGAAGCGCCGCGACGCGGCCGCCGCGCTGATCGCCGCCGGCATGGGCCCGGCGGCGTTCGCGCAGGGCGGCCCCGTCGAAGGCAGGCACTACGCGCGCCTGAACCCGGCCTTGCCCGCCACGCCGGGCCGCATCGAAGTCGTCGAGTTCTTCTTCTACAAGTGCCCGCACTGCTACGCCTTCGACCCGCAGCTGCAGGCCTGGGCGCAGCGGCTGCCGGCCGACGTGAGCTTGCGTCGCGTGCCGGTGGGCCAGCAGGCCCTGCTCAAGCTGCACCAGCGCATGTTCTACGCGCTGGAGGCCATGGGCGCGCTGACCCCGGCCGTACATGCCGGCCTCTTCGACGCCTTCCACCGCCAGGGTGTGCAGGCCCATGACGAGGCGGGCGTCGTCGCCCTCGTCGGCAGGCTGGGCGTGGACCCGACCCAGTTCAAGCAGACCCTGGCCTCCTTCGGCGTGCAGACCAAGATGGCCCAGGGCAACAAGCTGGCCGAGGCCGCCGGCGTGGACACGGTGCCCGCGCTGGTCGTCGCCGGCCGCTGGCGCACCGGCCCCGGCATGGGCGCGGCGCCGGGCCAGAGCGAGGCGGTGCTGGGCCAGCAGGCGCTGGCCGTGGTGGACTTCCTGATCCGCCAGGCCCGCGGCGGCAAAACTACCTGACGCGGCCGTGACACGGGACAGGCCGGTGACGCCGGCAGGCCCCTAGAATGGCCTGCAACTTCCGTGCCGCCATGCAACGCCTGCTCCTCCCGCTCGCCCTCGCGCTCGCGTTTTCCGCCGCCCAGGCGGAGAAGGCCGACCGGCTCAAGCCCTTCGTCTTCTCGTCGGACAAGACCGGCCTGGTGGATGCCGTCAACCAGCGCACCGAGCTGCTGGGCAACGTCATCATCACCAAGGGCAGCCTGTTGCTGCGCGCCGAGAAGGTGGACGTGCGCGAGACGCGCGACGGCTACCACCAGGCCTTTGCCAGCGGCGCCGCCGGCCAGCCGGTCAGCTTCCGCCAGGCGCGCGACGTCCCCGGCGAAGCCATAGACGGCGTGGCCGACCAGCTCGAGTACGACACCCGCACCGAGACCGTGCGCTTCATCGGCAACGCCACCGTGCGCCGCATGCGCGGCACCGCCGTGGCCGAGGAGGTGACGGGCGCCGTCATCGTCTACAACAGCCGCACCGAGGTCTTCACGCTGGAAGGCGGCACGGCCTCGCCCAATCCGAATGGCCGCACCCGCATCGTCATGATGCCGCGCGCGCAGCCGGGCGACGACGCCGCCTCCGCACCGGCGGCGCCGCTGCCGCTGAAGCCGTCGACGACGCTGCAGCCGGGCAAGTCCTCGTGACGGCGCCCACCTCCCCAAGCCCCGCGGGGGCAGCACCGGCCTGCGGCAGCCGGCTCGAGGCCGAAGGCCTGGCCAAGACCTATGGCGTGCGCCGCGTCGTCAAGAACGTGCATGTGCGCGTGGACTGCGGCGAGGTGGTGGGCCTGCTGGGCCCCAACGGCGCCGGCAAGACGACCAGCTTCTACATGATCGTGGGCCTGGTGCGTTCGGACGCCGGCGTCATCCGCATCGACGGTGCCGAGGTGCAGCGCCTGCCCATCCACTCGCGCGCGCGCCTGGGCCTGTCCTATCTGCCGCAGGAAGCCTCCATCTTCCGCAAGCTCACCGTCGAGCAGAACATCCGCGCCGTGCTGGAACTGCAGCAGGACGAGCGCGGCAAGCCGCTGGCCAAGGCGCGCATCGACGAGCTGCTGAACGGCCTGCTGCACGACCTCTCCATCGAGGGCCTGCGCGACAGCCCGGCGCCGGCGCTGTCGGGCGGCGAGCGCCGCCGCGTCGAGATCGCCCGCGCGCTGGCCACGCAGCCGCGCTTCATCCTGCTGGACGAGCCCTTCGCCGGCGTCGACCCCATCGCGGTGCTGGAGATCCAGCGCATCATCGGCTTCCTGAAGGCGCGCGGCATCGGCGTACTGATCACGGATCACAACGTGCGCGAGACGCTGGGCATCTGCGACCGCGCCTACATCATCAGCGAGGGTGCCGTGCTCGCCGAGGGCACGCCCGACGAGATCGTGGCCAACGCCGACGTGCGCAAGGTCTACCTCGGCGAACATTTCAGGATGTGATGAAGCCCCCGTCCAGTCTTGCCGCGCTGAACGCGGGCCGGCCTGAACTGCCCCCCGAGGGGGCGGCGATGCTTGCGGCTTCGAGCCGCAAGCACATCGCCCCGGCGGGCCGGCTTGGGAGCGGCCCTGCGCTCGGCCCGCAAGAGGCGCACACCGGCATCGCGCCATGAAGCAGACCCTCCAGGTCCGGCTCAGTCAGCACCTGGCGCTGACGCCCCAGCTGCAGCAATCCATCCGCCTGCTGCAGCTGTCGACGCTGGAGCTGCATCAGGAGGTCGAGCAGATGCTGGCCAGCAACCCGCTGCTGGAGACGGAGGAGGAGTTCAGCATCAGCACGCCCGAGCTGGCCGCGAACGCGCCGGCCGAGGCCAGCAGCCACGACACGGCCGCCGACGGCGGCGAGGCCGAGGCGCCCGAGCTGAGCGCCGAGGACTTCGGCGGCACCGAGCGCGAGGACTGGGAGAACGGCACCGAGCGCGACGACTTCGACGGCATCCGCGAGCTGCCCTCCGGCAGCGGCAGTGGCAGCGGCGATGACGACGGCGAGCGCGAGAGCCAGGAGTCGGCCGAGCTGACGCTGGCCCAGCACCTCATCCAGCAGCTGGCCGGCCACCACCTGTCGGCCGAGGACCGCGCCGTCGTGCAAGTCCTCATCGAATCGCTGAACGAGGACGGCTACCTCGAGGACACGCTGGAGGACATCGCCGCGGCCCTGGCCGAGGACGAGCAAGAGCGCGAGGAGCTGGTGGACCGGCTGCGCATCGCGCAGCGCCTGCTGCAGAGCCTGGAGCCCGCCGGCATCGCCGCGCGCGACCTGTCGGAATGCCTGGTGCTGCAGCTGCGCGCACAGCCGCGCAGCCCGGCCCAGGCCATCGCCCTGCTGATCTGCAAAAGCCATCTCGAACTGCTGGCCCGGCGCGACATGCGCCGGCTGATGCTGGAGACCGGCGCCGACGAGGCGCTGCTGCGCGAGGCCCAGGCGCTGATCACGCGGCTGGAGCCCAAGCCGGGTCGCCGCTTCGCCCAGGGCGCCAGCGCGGCCGTCGTGCCCGACGTCATCGTGCGCAAGGTCGGCCGCGAGTTCCGCGTCATGCTCAACCCCGAGGTGGCGCCCAAGCTGCGCATCAACGAGCTCTATGCCAACGCGCTGCGCGCCACGCGCGGCGGCATCAGCAACTCGCCGCTGGGTGGGCAGCTGCAGGAGGCGCGCTGGTTCATCAAGAACATCCAGCAGCGCTTCGACACCATCCTGCGCGTCAGCACCGCCATCGTGGAGCGCCAGCGCGGCTTCTTCACGCATGGCGAGCTGGCCATGAAGCCGCTGGTGCTGCGCGAGATCGCCGACGAGCTGGGCCTGCACGAGTCCACCATCTCGCGCGTGACGACGGCCAAGTACATGGCCACGCCCTGGGGCACTTTCGAGCTGAAGTATTTCTTCGGCTCCGGCCTGTCCACCGAGGCCGGCGGCGAGGCCTCCAGCACGGCCGTGCGCGCGCTGATCAAGCAGTTCGTTGCCGCCGAGGACGTCAAGAAGCCGCTGTCGGACAGCGCGCTGGCGGCCATGCTGGAGGAGCAGGGCATCCAGTGCGCGCGCCGCACGGTGGCCAAGTACCGCGAGGCCATGAAGATCGCGCCGGCCAATCTGCGCAAGGCACTTTAGGAGTTCGCATGCCGAGGATCCCTGTTGCCACCGCCCTCCTGACCCTGCTGCTGGGCGGCCCCGCCTCCCGGGCGCAAGACCTGGCGGACGACGTGAAGGCCTGCCGGCAGTTGCAGGACGGCGCCAGCCGGCTGAGCTGCTACGACGCGCTGCCGCTGCCGGCCGCTCGCCGCGCGCCGGCGCCCGCGGCTGCCGACCCGGTGGTCAAGTTCGGCCAGGAGGCCCTCAAGCCTGCGGCCCCCGAACCCGAGCTGAAGCGGGTCGAGGCCCGCATCCGCGGCGACTTCCACGGCTGGAAGCCGGGCAGCCACATCGAGCTCGACAACGGCCAGGTCTGGCGCGTCGCCGATGACAGCGACGGCTTCTACGAGCTGCGCAACCCCAAGGCCACCGTGCACCGCGGCATGCTGGGCGCGTACTACCTCGAGATCGAGGGCATAGGCTTCCAGATCCGCGTGACCCGGGTGCGCTGACGCCCGATCGGGCAGGCGGCGACAATCGCGCCGTGAGCCTGCCCAACAAGATATACCTCTTCGTGCCCTGCCCCGCCGGCGTCGAGCCGCTGCTGGAGGAGGAGCTCAAACGCTTCCTGCCCCCCGGCGTGCGCAGCAAGGTGGAAGCCCTGCGCGGCGGCTGCGGCCTGCTGGGCACGGCCGAGGACGCCATGCGCATCAACCTCGAGAGCCGGCTGGCCCAGCGCGTGCTGATCGAGATCATCGAGGGCCCCTACCGCCACGAGGACGACCTCTACGCGCTGGCCCGCCGCGTCGACTGGCGCGACTGGCTCAGCCCCAAGCACACGCTGCGCATCGACGTGACGGCCCAGCGCTCGCCGCTGAAGAGCCTGAACTTCGCCGCGCTGCGCATCAAGGACGCGATCTGCGACCAGCTGCGCGAGCACAGCGGCGAACGCCCCAGCGTCGACACGCAGCGGCCCGACCTGCCGGTGGTGCTGCACGTGGGCCCCGAGCGGGCCGCGATCTACGTGGACACCTCCGGCGAGCCGCTCTTCAAGCGCGGCTGGCGCATAGACAAGGGCGACGCGCCGCTGAAGGAGACGCTGGCCGCCGCGATGCTGGCCGCCGCCGGCTGGCGCGGCACGGCCGAGCAGGGCGGCGCCCTGCACGACCCCTGCTGCGGCTCCGGCACCATCCCCATCGAGGCCGCGCTGATCGCCTGCGACTCCGCGCCGGGCCTGCAGCGCCGCTTCGCGTTCGAGCGCCAGCTGCCCTTCGCCACGCCGGCCATGAAGGCCGCCTGGGGCGAGATGACGCAGGCGGCGCGCGCCCGCATCCACCCGCCGGCCGTGCCCATCTACGCCAGCGACGTGGCCTTCCGCATGGTCGACTTTGCGCGCCGCAATGCCGAGCGCGCCGGCGTGGCGCAATACATCCAGTTCAACGGCGGCGACGCGCTGGAGCGCCCGGCCCCGGCCCTGCCCGAGGGCATGCCCGGCGCCATCGTCATGAACCCGCCCTATGGCGAGCGCATCGAGGTGCGCGGCAAGGCGGCCATGTCCCGCGACGCGCGCGGCTCCGAAGAGCTGGACGCGGGCGACGACTTCTTCCCCCGCCTGGCCGCGCACTGGAAACGCCAGTACACCGAGAACCCGGCCGGCTGGACGGCCTGGATGCTCAGCCCCGACATGAAGCTGCCCAGCCGGATGCGGCTGAAGGAGTCGCGCCGCGTGCCGATGTGGAACGGCCCCATCGAGTGCCGGCTGTTCCGCTTCGACCTCGTCAAGGGCTCGGCGCGCAAGGTCAGCGAGGGCGATGCGACTGCGTGAGGGCCTCGCCGCGGCGCTGCTCGTTCTGGGCGCTGCAGCCGCGCAGGCCCAGTCCTGCACGCTGGTCTTCGGCCAGGGCCGCAACCCGCCGCAGCAGGGCGGCCCGGACTGGGACGGGCTGAACCAGCGCTTCAACGCCGCCGTGGCCGAGGCGCTCGAGGGCGAAGGCCGGCGCATCGTGCCGATGACGGCGTCCAGCGTGCAGATAGACCCCGAAGCCGCCGGCCTCGCGTTGCTGCAGCAGGCCGACCGCCTGAGCTGCGCCACCCTGGTCGAGACCACCGTCTTCGCCGACGAGCAGGACCTGCTGGTGCTGCGCCTGCGCGTCTACCCGCTGCTGCCCGCACTGGGCGAGGGCGGCGCCATCGTGGGCCTGCGCATCGGTGCGCCGCTGTTCGTCACGCAGCGCGAGCTGGGCCAGCGGGCGCTGCCACGTCTCCAGCCCGAGCTGGTCGGCCGGCAGATGGCTAGCGAATACCTGCAGCACGACCGGCGCTGAGCCGGCGCTGCCGCAGCGCCAGGCCGGCCAGCGCCGCCGCGCACAGCGCGATGGGCACCAGGCTGGCCCAGTTCATCCACTGCCAGCCGCCGGTCGTGACGAGGGCGCCGGAGGAGAACGAGGTCAGCGTCATCGTCGCGTAGACGCCGGTGTCCAGCAGGCCCTGGGCGCGGGTCTTCTCCTCGGGGCGGTAGGCCTGGGTGAACAGCGTCGTGCCGCCGATGTAGAGGAAGTTCCAGCCCACGCCCAGCAGCAGCAGCGCGCCGAAGAAGTGGTCGAAGTCCTGGCCCGACAGCGCGAAGACGACGCAGCCCAGGTTGAGCGCCACGCCCGCCGCCATCACGGGCAGCACGCCCACCCGCCTGATCAGCGAGCCGGTGAAGAAGCTGGGCACGAACATGCCCAGCACATGCCATTGCAGCACCGTGCCGGCGTCGGCGAACGGCAGGCCGCACTGGCCCATCGCGATGGGCGTGGCGGCCATCAGCAGGTTCATGACGCCGTAACCGAGCGCACTCGCGGCCAGCGCGACCAGGAACACCGGCTGTCGCAGCAGCTCCGCGCTGGAGCGGCCGCTGGCACCGGGCGCCGGCCGCGCCAGCGGCGGGAAGGCGATCAGCGAGATCAGCACCAGGCCCACCAGCGCGACGCCCATCAGCAGCAGATAGGCCCCCGCAAAGGGCGCCATCAGCAGGTTCTTGCTGGCGCCGGCCAGCCAGGGCCCCAGCACCGCGCCCAGGCAGCCGCCGGCCAGCACCCAGGAGATGGCGGACTCGCGCTTCTCGGGCGCCACCAGCTCGGTCGCCGCGAAGCGGTACAGGGCGGCGTTGGCGTTGTAGTAGCCGGCCATCAGCGTCGCGACGACGACGCCCCAGAACTGCTGGTGCAGCACGCTCCACAGCGCGACCGCGCAGCTGGCCAGGGCCACCAGCAGGCCGATCTGGAAGGCCCGCCGCCGCCCGAAGCGCAGCTGGTGGCGGCCCACCCAGCGCGCCATCAGCGCCCCGCCGGCCACATAGGCGCAGATGGGCAGCGTGGCCATCCACGGCCGCGGCGCCAGCGCCAGGCCCACCAGGCCGTTGATGGCCATGAAGCAGATGTTGTTGGTCAGGAACAGGCCCTGGGCCAGGACCAGCAGCGCGAGCTTTCGGTTCATGCGGTCAGCGCGAGCCAGGACAGCACGGCCAGCGGCGCCGTGTCGGCGCGCAGCACGCGCGGGCCCAGCGTGACGGCCGCGAAGCCGCGCGCGCGCGCCGCCTCCTCCTCGGCATCGCTCAAACCGCCCTCGGGGCCGCTGAGGAAGAGCGCGCGCTGCTGCGGCAAGGCCGCCAGCGGCATGGCGGCGCGCGGGCTCAGCAGGCCGCGCCATTCAGCCGCGTCGGGCGGCGGCAGAGCCGCCAGCCATTGCGCCAGCGTCAGCACCGGCGCGACGCGCAGCGGCACCGTACGGCCGCATTGCTCGGCCGCGGCAATGGCCACGCCCTGCCAATGCGCGCGCTTCTTGTCGGCGCGCTCGCCGTTCAGGCGCAGCACCGAGCGCTCGCTCATCAGCGGCTGGAGGGCGGCGGCGCCCAGTTCGGTGGCCTTCTCGACGAGGAAGTCCATGCGGTCGTTGGCCGGCATGACGACGGCCAGCGTCACGGCGCGCGCCAGCTCGCGCTGCGGCTGGCTGGCCTCGAGCAGCTTCACGCTCACCTCGCTGCGGCCCATGGCCGTGACCACGGCCCGCCATTCGGGGCCGCTGCCGTCGAACAGCGTCAGCGTGTCGCCGGGCTGCAGGCGCAGCACCTGCACATGGCGGGCGGCACCCGCGGGCAAGGCCATCTCGCCGGCGGCGAGTGGGGTATCGACGTAGAAGCGGGGCAAGATGGCGAGCGGCAAGCGGGCGGCCCGCCAGTGTCCCAGATCAGCGCAGGCCCAGCGCGCCGCGCACGCCCGCCGCGGCGGCCTCGCCCTTGGCCTTGTGCACGCGCTCGACCAGTTGCAGCGCCAGCGCCTGCAGCGCGGCCAGGCTGTCGGCGCGCTCGACCTCCAGCGCGAAGGCATAGCCCTTGAACGGCCCCAGCAGCTTGGTCGCCTCGCCGCTCAGATAGGTGTAGAGGGCGGCGCGGTCCGCCATCGTCGAGCCGGCGTCGAAACGGACCGGCGCAGCCGACGCTGGCGCCGGCGCCGCGCCCTGCGGCGCGATCAGCCCGTGCTGGCGCAGCGTCTCGAGGTCGGCCTCGGTCGCACCGGCCACCAGGCGCAGCCACTCGCCCGCCGTCTTGCTGGCGTCCAGCACCAGCAGCAGATTGCGCGCGGTGCGCGACAGCGGCAGGGCCCGCGCGCGGATCTCGGCGCGGCCGGCATCGGTCTTGGCGTGCAACTGGTCGAACACGGTGTCGGGCCTCGGGCGCTAGGGCCCTGCGGATCAGGGATGGGCTTTCAGCTCTTGTCCCGCAACTCCCTGCGCAACACCTTGCCCACCGGTGTCTTGGGCAGGTCGGTGCGGAACTCGATGATCTTGGGACGTTTGTAGCCCGTCAGATTCGCTTCGCAATAGGCGCGCACGTCGGCTTCCGTGACATTCGGGTCTTTCTTCACGATGACCACCTTCACGGCCTCGCCGGCCTTGGCGTCGGGCACGCCCACGGCGGCGCATTCCAGGATGCCGGGCATCTGCGTCAGCACGTCCTCGACCTCGTTGGGGTAGACGTTGAAGCCGCTGACCAGGATCATGTCCTTCTTGCGGTCGACGATCCTGAAATAACCGCGCTCGTCGACGGTGCCGATGTCGCCGGTGCGGAAGTAGCCGTCGGCCGTCATGACCTTGGCCGTCTCGTCGGGGCGCTGCCAGTAGCCGGCCATGACCTGCGGGCCGCGGATGGCGATCTCGCCGGCCTGGCCTATGGGCAGCTCGTTGCCGTCGTCGTCGATCAGCTGCAGCTCGGTCAGTGGCAGCGGCAGGCCGATGGTGCCGCTGTAGGCCGTGCTGTCGGTCGGGTTGCAGGTGGCCGTGGGCGAGGTCTCGGACAGGCCGTAGCCCTCCACGATGGGGCAGCCGGTCTTCTCCAGCCACAGCTTGGCCGTGGCCTGCTGCACGGCCATGCCGCCACCCACCGCGATGACCAGGCGGCTCCAGTCCACCGTGCCGAAGTCGGGATGGTTGGCCATGGCCAGGAACAGCGTGTTGACGGCCGGGAAGCTGTGGAAGCGATGGCCCTTGAGCTCCTTGAACACCGCAGCCAGGTCGCGCGGGTTGGGAATCAGCACGTTGGCGCCGCCCATGTGCATGGACAGCATCATGTTCACGTTGAAGCCGAAGATGTGATACAGCGGCAGCGCGCAGATGGTGACGACCTGCTCGCCGGCCGGGATCTTCTTGATGGCCGGCTGGTACCAGGCCTCGTTCTGCAGCACGTTGGCGACCAGGTTGCGGTGCAGCAGCACGGCGCCCTTGGACACGCCGGTGGTGCCGCCGGTGTACTGCAGCACGGCGATGTCGTCGGGGCCCAGCCGGGGCGGCTTGAAGGCCAGGCGTCGGCCCTTGGACAGCGCGTCGTTGAACTTGACGGCGCCCGGCAGCTCGAAGGCCGGCACCATCTTCTTCACCTTGCGGACGACGTAATTGACGATCAGGCCCTTGAAGCCCAGCATGTCGCCCATCGAGGCCAGGATGACGTGCTTGGTGGGCACGTTGCGCATGACCTGCTGCAGCACCGAGGCGAAGTTCTCGATGATGACGATGGCCTTGGCGCCCGAGTCCTTGAGCTGGTGCTCCAGCTCGCGCGGCGTGTACAGCGGGTTGACGTTGACGATCACATAACCCGCCCGCAGCACGGCAGCCACGACCACCGGGTACTGGAACAGGTTGGGCATCATGACGGCGACGCGGTCGCCCTTCTCCAGGCCCAGGCCCTGCAGATAGGCCGCGAAGGCGCGCGAGGCCTCGTCCACCTGCGCGAAGCTGATGCGCTTGCCCATCATCAGATAGGCGGGCTTGGCGGCGTTCTTCTTGAACGAGGTGTCCAGCAGGTCGACCAGGCTGGGATAGAGCGACGTGTCGATGTCGCGCGGCACGGCGGCCGGGTAATGCTGCAGCCAGATCGGCTCCATGGCCATGTCTCCTTCTCGGTTGCGCCGATTCTGACCGATAGCTGACAACGCACCGATCAGGGGATTCGATAGCGCACTCTAGAAGGGCGCGCCCGGCGCGCCGACGCGCGTCATTCCACGGCCTTGAGCATGTCCTCCACCACCTTCTTGGCGTCGCCGAACACCATCATGGTCTTGTCCATGTAGAACAGCTCGTTGTCCAGGCCCGCATAGCCCGCGGCCATGGAGCGCTTGTTGACGATGACGGTCTTGGCCTTGTGCGCCTCCAGGATGGGCATGCCGTAGATGGGGCTGCCCTTCACATGCGCGGCCGGGTTCACGACGTCGTTGGCGCCCAGGATGATGGCCACGTCGGCCTGCGCGAACTCGGCGTTGATGTCCTCCATCTCGAACACCTGGTCGTAGGGCACCTCGGCCTCGGCCAGCAGCACGTTCATGTGGCCCGGCATGCGGCCGGCCACCGGGTGGATGGCGTACTTGACCGTGATGCCCTTCTCGGTGAGCTTGGCGGCGAGTTCCTTGACCGCATGCTGGGCGCGCGCGACCGCGAGGCCGTAGCCCGGCACGATGATGACGGTCTCGGCATTGCCCATCACGAAGGCCGCGTCGTCGGCGCTGCCGCTCTTCACGTTGCGCTGCGCCGCGCCGCCCGACGCCGCGGCCGCGGCGTCGCCACCGAACCCGCCCAGGATCACGTTGAAGAACGAGCGGTTCATCGCCTTGCACATGATGTAGCTCAGGATGGCGCCCGAGCTGCCCACCAGGCTGCCCGCGATGATCAGCATGGGGTTGTTCAGCGAGAAGCCGATGCCCGCCGCGGCCCAGCCCGAGTAGCTGTTGAGCATGCTGACCACCACCGGCATGTCCGCGCCGCCGATGGGAATGATCAGCGTCACACCCAGCACCAGGCCCAGCGCCACGACGATGCCGAAAGCCAGCGCCGACTCGCCGGCAAAGAACATCGCGCAGAAGGCCAGCGCGGCGATGCCCAGCACCAGGTTCAGCAGATGCTGGCCGGCGAACTGCACCGGCGCACCCTGGAAGAGCCGGAACTTGCTGCCGCCCGACAGCTTGCCCCAGGCGATGACCGAGCCGGTGAAGGTGACTGCGCCGATGAAGGCGCCCAGCGCCAGCTCCAGCCGATTGCCCGGCGGAATGGGCGCCAGTGCGCGCGGCGCCACACCGTCCTCCGGCGGGATGGCCGCCAGCGCGGCGTCCAGCGGCGGCGTCAGGCCGAAGGCGGCCGGCTCGGCCACCGCCGCCACCGCGATGGCGACGGCCGCCAGGCCGATCATGCTGTGGAAGAAGGCCACCAGTTCCGGCATCTTGGTCATCTCGACCGTCTTGGCCTTCCAGGCGCCGTAGCCGCCGCCGGCCACCAGGCCCAGCAGCACCCAGCCCAGGCCGACCAGGCTCGCGCCCTCGCCGGCCAGCTTGACGATGAGGGCCGCGGTGGTGGCCACCGCGATGGCCATGCCCGCCATGCCGAACAGATTGCCGCGGATGGAGGTGGTGGGGTGCGACAAGCCCTTGAGGGCCTGGATGAAGCAGACGCTGGCGATCAGGTACAGCAGCGTGACCAGGTTCATGCTCATCACGCGCCCTCCTTCGTTGCCGCGGGCTTCTTGTCCTTCTTCTTGAACATCTCCAGCATGCGCCGCGTGACCAGGAAGCCGCCGAAGATGTTGACCGCCGCCAGCGCGACGGCCGCAACGCCCATGCCCTTGGCGAGGGGCGTCTCGGTCAATGCCGCGGCCAGCATGGCGCCGACGATGACGATGGCCGAGATCGCATTCGTGACGGCCATCAGCGGCGTGTGCAGCGCCGGCGTGACCGTCCAGACGACGTGGTAGCCCACGTAGATGGCCAGCACGAAGATGATCAGGTTGATGATGGTGTGGTCGACGATTTCCATGGCGCTCAGCTCCGTGTGACCTGGCCGTCTTGGGTGACGCGGCAGGCCGCGACGATGTCGTCATCCAGCGGCACGTTGAAGGTGCCTTCCTTGGTGATGACGAGCTTCAGGAAGTCCAGCACATTGCGCGCGTACAGCGCCGACGCGTCGGCCGCGACCAGCGCCGGCAGGTTGGTCTCGCCGACGATGACGACGCCGTGCTTGGTGACGGTCCTGCCCGCCTCGGTCAGCGGGCAGTTGCCGCCCGCCGGCGCGGCGATGTCGACGATGACCGAACCCGGCTTCATGGCCTTGACCATGTCCTCGCTGACCAGCACCGGCGCCGCACGGCCCGGGATCAGCGCCGTCGTGATGACCACGTCGGCCTGGGCCACACGCTTGGCCACTTCCAGCTTCTGGCGGTCCAGCCAGCTCTGCGGCATGGGCCGCGCATAGCCGCCCACGCCCTCGGCCGCCTCCTTCTCCTCGGCCGTCTCGTAGGGCACGTCGATGAACTTGGCGCCCAGCGACTCCACCTGCTCCTTCACCGACGGCCGCACGTCGCTGGCCTCAATGACGGCGCCCAGCCGCTTGGCCGTCGCGATGGCCTGCAGGCCCGCCACGCCCACGCCCAGCACGACCACGCGCGCCGCCTTCACGGTGCCGGCCGCCGTCATCAGCATGGGGAAAAAGCGCTGGTACTTGTCCGCCGCGATCATCACGGCCTTGTAGCCGGCGATATTGGCCTGGCTGGACAGCACGTCCATGCTCTGCGCCCGCGTCGTGCGCGGCGCGGCCTCCAGCGCAAAGCTCGTCAGCCCCGCCTGCGCCAGGGCCGCGAGGCCCTCGCGGTCGAAGGGGTTGAGCATGCCCACCAGGGCCGTGCCGGGCTTCATCAGCGCCAGCTCGTCGGCCGCCGGTGCGCGCACCTTCAGCACCAGTTCAGCACCCAGCGCCGCGGCCTGGTCGACGATCTCGCAGCCCACCGCCTCGTAGGCCGCGTCCGTCACGCTGGCCGAGACGCCGGCGCCCGACTCGATGCGCAACACATGGCCCTGGGCCTTGAGCTTCTTGGCCGTCTCGGGCGTGACGGCCACGCGGGTCTCTCCGGCCGCGCGCTCGCGCGGGACGCCGATCTGCATGGGTTCTCCTTGCGTGGCAGGGTGCGCGGCAGCTTACACAATGACTGCGCCGCCCCACTGGGGGATTTCGATGGGAGGTTTCATGACTGCCACAGCGCGCTTTCGTCCCAGCGTCACGGTCGCCGCCGTGATTGCCCGGGAAGACCACTATCTGCTGGTCGAAGAAGAGACACCCGAGGGTCTGATGCTGAACAACCCCGCGGGACACCTGGAGCAGGGCGAGAGCCCTCTCGAGGCCGTCGTGCGCGAGGCGCTGGAAGAGACCGCGCGGACCTTCGTGCCCGAGGCCTTCCTCGGCGTCTATCTCGCGCGCTTTGTGCGGCCGCAGCGATCGGAAGACGTGACCTATGTGCGCCTGGCCTTCAGCGGCACGGTGGGCGAGGCCATCGCCGGCCGCGCGCTGGACGCGGGCATACGCCGCACGCTGTGGATGAGCGTGGCGGAGCTGGCCGCCTGTACCGACCGCCACCGCAGCCCGCTGGTGCTGCAATGCGTGCGCGACCACGCGGCCGGCCGGCGGCTGCCGCTGGACACCGTGTTCGGCCATGCGTCGCTGGGCTCGCCCTGGATCAAGGGCTGAGAATCGCCGCATGACAGCACCCGACTTCATCGAGGTCTATGACCAGGCGCTGAGCCCCGATGCCTGCCGCGCGCTGATCGAGCGCTTCCGGGCCAGCCCCCTCGTGCAGCGCGGCGAGACCGGCAGCGGCGTGGACGTGGCCATGAAGGACAGCTGGGACATCGCCATCAGCCGCCACCCCGAGTGGGCGGACGCCTGCGAGCAGCTCAACCAGGCCGTCATCGGCGGCTTCCAGCATTACCTGCGCCGCTACGCCCACCTGGCGCTGGCGCCGCTGAAGCTGCAGATGCAGCGGCCCGACGGCAGCCTGGCCCTGCTCGATGCCGAGGGCGTCGCCGCGCTGGGCGATGCGCAGCTGATGGGGCTGGTCGCCAAGGTGTTCCGCCCCGGCGCGATCAACCTGCAGCGCTACCAGGCCGACCAGGGCGGCTACCCCTACTGGCATTGCGAGCAGTACCCGCGGCTGGACCAGGGCGAGGCCCTGCACCGCGCCGTGCTGTGGACGATCTACCTGAACGACGACTTCGGCGCCGGCGAGACCGAGTTCCTCTACCAGGGCCGCAAGATCGCGCCGCGCACCGGCAGCCTGCTGATCGCGCCGGGCGGCTTCACCCACACCCACCGCGGCAACCGGCCGCGCGGCGGCGACAAATACATCGCCACCAGCTGGGTGCTGTACCAGCGCGCGGAATACCTGTTCGGCGGCGGCTGAAGGCCTGTTTGGGACAATTGCCGGCATGAGTTCCGACAAGAAACATCGAGTGGTCGTCGGCCTGTCCGGCGGCGTGGACTCGGCCGTGACCGCCCACCTGCTGAAGCAGCAGGGCCACGAGGTCATCGCCATCTTCATGAAGAACTGGGAAGACGATGACGACGACGAGTACTGCTCGACGCGCCAGGACTTCCTGGATGCCGCGTCCGTGGCGGACGTGCTGGGCATAGAGATCGAGCACGTCAACTTCGCGGCCGAGTACAAGGACCGCGTGTTCGAGAGCTTTCTGCGCGAGTACCAGGCCGGCCGCACGCCCAACCCCGACGTGCTGTGCAACGCCGAGATCAAGTTCAAGGCCTTCCTGGACCATGCGATGCGGCTGGGCGCGGAAAAGATCGCGACGGGCCACTACGCTCGCGTGCGAGAGCAGAACGGCGAGTTCCAGCTGCTCAAGGGCCTGGACCCGCTGAAGGACCAGAGCTACTTTCTGCACCGGCTCACGCAGGCGCAGATGAGCAAGGCGATGTTCCCGGTGGGCCACCTGCCCAAGACCGAGGTGCGCCGCATCGCCGCCGAGATCGGCCTGCCGAACGCGAAGAAGAAGGACTCCACCGGCATCTGCTTCATCGGCGAGCGGCCTTTCCGCGAGTTCCTGAACAAATACCTGTCGCACCAGCCCGGCCCCATCAAGGACGAGCGCGGCCGCAAGCTGGGCCAGCACGTGGGCCTGAGCTTCTACACGCTGGGCCAGCGCCAGGGCCTGGGCATAGGCGGCGTGAAGGACAAGGGCGCGGCGCGCGGCGGCGGCGAGCACCAGCCCTGGTTCGTGGCCGCCAAGGACATCCCGAGCAACACGCTGATCGTCGTGCAGGGCCATGACCACCCCCTGCTGCAGAGCCCCGCGCTGCTGGCCGACGACCTGAGCTGGATCGCCGGCCGCGCGCCCGCCGTCGGCCAGGCCGCCGCCAAGACGCGCTACCGCCAGGCCGACGCGCCCTGCAGCGTCGGCTTCGACGCGGCGGGCCGGCTGAGCCTGCGCTTCGCCGAGCCGCAATGGGCCGTCACGCCGGGCCAGAGCGCCGTGGTCTACGACGGCGAGGTCTGCCTCGGGGGCGGCGTGATCGCCGCGGCCCTGGCCGAATGACCCGGCTGGATCGCCTGCTCGCCCGCCTGGCCGAGCCGGGCGTCGTGCTGCGCCTGGCGGCGCTGGTGTTCTGCGCGATGGAGCTGGTCAGCGCCGGCTCGGCCCTGCTGGGCCGGCGCACCGAACCCTATGACGGCCTGGCCGCCTGGGTCTGGCGCCAGCTGGGCGGCAACGTCGCCGACCGCGGGCTGGTGCTGGTCTGCGTGGGGCTGCTGCTGGCCTTCGTCGCGCTGATCTTCCGACTCGCCCGCCAGGGCCAGACGGCCATGCCGGTGAACCAGCGTCTGGCCGGCCTGCTGCTCGTCGACCTGCTGGCCTTCGGCGTGACGCCGGGCCTGCCCTTCCTCGTCACGGCACTGGCCGCCGTCGTGCTGCCGGCCCGCCTGGCGCTGGGCTTCGCGGCGGCCCAGGTGCTGCTGAACACCGGCATCTACGTCTATGCGTCCACCACCGCCTGGCTGGACCAGTTCGGCATGCTCAGCGCCATGCTGGCCCTGCACGGCCTGGCCTTCGGCCTCGGGCGCATGGCCGCGGCCGAGGCCGAGAAGCGCCGCTGGCTGCAGGCCGTGCTGGCCGAGCAGATGGCGGGCGAGCAGCTGCTGGCCGAGCAGATGCGCTACAGCGAGCGCATGCAGATCGCCCGCGAGCTGCACGACCTGATGGGCCACCACCTGACCGCGCTGAACCTGCAGCTGCAGCTGGGCGGCGCGCTGCTGGCGCGCGCCGACGCGGGCGGCGCGGCGCAGGCGCTGGACCGTGCCCAGGGCGTGGCGGCGCAGCTGCTGGCCGACGTGCGCGAGGCCGTGTCGCAGCAGCGCAGTTCACAGCGCATCGACCTGTCGGCCGCGCTGCAGGCGCTGGCGGAGGGCATCGCGAGCACGCGCATCGAGCTGACCCTGGACGAGGCCGCGCGTGACCTCGGCCCGCGCGCCGCGCACGCGCTGCTGCGCTGCGTGCAGGAAGGCGTGACGAATAGCGTTCGTCATGCCGGCGCGCGTCGCGTAAAGGTTGAACTCAGCGGACACGGGGATGAGATCGCCGTCGGCATCGACGATGATGGACGGGGTGCGCCGCACTGGCACGCGGGCCGCGCCGACGGCTTTGGCAACGGCCTGTCCGGCATGGCCGAGCGCATGGCCGAACTGGGCGGGCAGATGCGCGTCACGCGCACCAGCCCGGGATTTCGAATCGAGCTGAGATGTCCACGATGGGTGTGATCAAGATCCTGCTGGTCGAAGACCAGCAACTGGTGCGCGAGGGCTTGAAGGGCCTGCTCGCACTGCACGACGAGCTGCGGGTCGTCGGCGAGGCCAGCGACGGCGCCGAGGCGCTGGAATGGCTGTCCGCGGCTGCGGCCGACGACATGCCGGACGTCATCCTGTCGGACATGCGCATGCCGCGCCTGGACGGCATCGGCCTGATCCGCGCGCTGGCCGCGCGGGCGCTGCGCCTGCCGGTCATCCTGCTGACCACCTTCGACGACACGGCCGCCTTCGACGAGGCCGTGCGCGCCGGTGCCCGCGGCTTCCTGCTCAAGGCCATCAGCCCCGAGACGCTGGCGCAGGCGCTGCGCGACGTGCACGCCGGCGGCACGTCGCTGCGCCCCTCGCTGACGACGCGCATGGAGGCCCGCGGCGGCGAGCGCGCCTTCACGGCGGCCGACCACCCCGACCCGCTGTCACCGAAGGAGCTGCAGGTGCTGCGCCTGGTCGCCAGCGGCCGCAGCAACACCGAGATCGCCGCCCTGCTGGGCAACAGCGAGGGCGTCATCAAGAACCACTGCTCGGCCATCTTCTCCAAGATGGGCGTGCGCGACCGCACCCAGGCCGTGCTCAGGGCGATCGATCTGGGCTGGATCTAGCGGGTCGAGCGCCGGGCCGCCCCAAGCCGGCCCGCCCTGGCGATGTGCGAGAGGGGCATTCCCCGCGAGCATCGCCGTCCCCCAGGGGGCTGAGCCCGGACACATCGCGCCCAGTGGGCGCGGTGTGCCTGGCGAAGGGCTGCGGCGCAAGCCGCAGCGCGACCTGCAAGGCCGGCCAAGCTACTCCTTGGACCAGGGGCTTTATTTCACCGGCGCCGCCAGCTGCAGCACCCAGTAGCGCTGCCAGCGCCCCGGCCCGTCGACGCAGGCCAGGCCGACGTCCTGGAAGTCGGCCAGCATCAGGTTCTCGCAATGCACCGGGCTGGCCAGCCACTGCGCCAGCGCCTCGTCCAGCGTCTCGGGGCCGCCGGCCAGGTTCTCGCCGGCCACACGCATCACATAGCCGGCCTCGCGCAGCCGCGTGCGCAGCGAGCCGCCGCCCTGGTGGTCGACGCGGTCGCGGGCGGCCAGGTCCAGCGCCTGGCGGCGGGCCGTGTCCGCCAGCAGCGGGCTGATGCGCAGCGCGGCCGCGGCCGGCCAGACCCGCTCGCCGCAGGACCGCGGCTGTGACCGCAGCGCGTTCAGCGCCGTCAGCACGGCCTCGCCCGTCGGCGCGCAGCCCGGCTGGGCGGCGGCCGGCATCAGCCCCGCAAGACCGAGCAACAGGGAGGGCAAGGCATGCATGGGCGCATCCTAGTGGTTGCCAAGCCGGCCGGCGCGGCCCACCATGCGGGCATGAAACCCGCACGACTGCTCGCCCCCTGGCTCGCCTGGGCCGCCCTCGCCAGCTGCGCCCAGCCCCCCATCGCGGCTCCGGCCGAGACCGAGTCGCAGCGGCTGGGCCGCGAGCTGCGCGCCCTCATCGGCCCGGCGGCCTGCAGCGCCGACTCGCAATGCCGCACCATCGCCGTGGGCGCCAAGGCCTGCGGCGGTCCGGCGGGCTATGCGGCCTGGTCCACGCTGGGCAGCGATGCGCAGCGGCTGACCGAGCTGGCCCGGCGCCAGGCCGAGGCGCAGCGGCGCGAGATCGAGGCCAGCGGCATGGCCTCCAACTGCGCCATGGTCACCGACCCGGGAGCCGCCTGCGTGGCGGGCCGCTGCCAACTGGCGACGCCGGCATCGGCGCGCTGAGGTGCAAAGAAAAAGCCGCATGCCTCGCGGCATGCGGCCTTGAGCGGGGACTAACCCCGCGGTGGCTGGCGCGGCCTTATTGCGCCGGGCCTTCGTCCACCAGCTTGCTGGGCACCGAGATGGGCTCGTTCTGCACCGGCAGCGCGCCATCGGTGGAGACGCGCAGCACCGTGGTGGCCTGCACCTTGCCCGAAACGTCCAGCCAGTGCGTGCCGCCCACCGTGCGCTTGCCGGTGGTCAGGCCCGACCAGCTCAGGCCCACCGTCGCCGTGCTGCCGGCATACACCGTGCTCGGCACGACGGCGTTCAGGCCGCCGGCATCGCCGGGCATGACGATCCAGCTGGACAGCCTGTGCTTCATCGGTGCCGTGCCGCCGTAAGCCAGCACGCAGGCGCGGTAGGTGGCCGCTGCCGGCGCGATCAGCTGCACGGCCTCGTTCGAACCGTCGGTGCCCGAGTAGACGTAGGTAGCGGCATTCATGTTGACGACGACCAGGTCGTTGTCGTCCGCAGCACCGCTCACGTCGGCCTGACGCAGCGCCCAGCGCGCCACGATGGCGCCCGCGGGCACGGTGAAGTTGTACTTGGCGATCGACGCGTAGTTGGTGTTGCTGTAGCAGCGGCTGGCCAGCGTCGCCGAGCTGGTGGCCAGCGGCGTCAGCGAGCCTTCCGGGCTCATCGTCACGTCCTTCAGGCCGCCCTTGGCTGCCGTCATGCGACCGGTGAAGCCGGTGCGCACGGTGAACAGCTTGCTGCCCGAGGTCCGGGTGTCGGTGAACTCGGCCGGTGCCGAAATCGCCTTGCCGGCGCGGGTCTGGACCGGAATGCGCACGCTGTGCACGCCGTCGTTCCAGACCAGCTGGCCGAACTGCCAGACGCCTTCGGCCGCACCGGCACTGGCGATGGTCACGGTGAAGGACTTGGTCTCACCGGGCGCCAGCGTCAGCGTGGACGGCGAGACCGTGGCCGTGAAGCCGGGCGGCGGCGTCATCGCGGCCACGTAGGTCGCGGTGGACGCGCCCACGTTGGTGACGCTGCGGTTGACGATGGTGCTGCCGGTCACCGCGCCCACCGTGATGGACGGCAGGTTGAGGTTGTAGGTCTCGTCCAGCGTGCCGATGGTGGTGCAGTCGCTGGCCGGCGAGACCGCGGCGCGGTTGACCTTGCACTGGTACTTGACCCAGTCGTTCTTGCCGGCGTTGTAGACCAGGCCCGGGTCGTTGGCCTTCTGCGGGTTGATGTGGCCGGCACCCTGGGCCCAGGGCAGCAGGCCGTTCTGGGCACCGGTCAGGCCGTCGTCCAGCGTGGAGAACGCGGAGGTCATCAGCGCCGACTTGATCGCGCCGGGGCCCCAGCTCGGGTTGGCCTGCTTGAGCAGCAGCGCCACGCCGGCCACGTGCGGGCTGGCCATGGACGTGCCGTTCAGCGTGTCCCAGGCCGGTGGCGGCACCAGCGTGTTCGCGGCGACCTGGTTGCGCTGGTTCTGGTCCAGCGCCGGCGTCATCTGGGCAATGATGTCCACGCCGGGGGCCGTGACGTCGGGCTTGAGCACGTTGGCGTCGCCCGCATTGGGGCCGCGCGACGAGAAGCTGGCCATGATGGGCGCCGGCTTGGTGCCGATCACGGCCTTGTTGATGACACCGGTGGGGTTGGCCGTGCCGCTGACATAGGCCTTGATGGCCGCGCCGCTGACGTTGTCCACCTGCACGGTGGGCACCGGCTGGAAGTCGGCGTCGAGGGTCTGGCCGGCCGCCGCGTTGGCCAGGATCATGCCCACACCGCCGGCATCCTTGACCGCCTGGCCCTTGTCGACGCGGGCGTTGTTGCCGCGCGTGCAGACCACCAGCTTGCCAGCCACCTTGGCGGGGTCCAGCAGCACCTGGCCGGCCGGCGGCGCGGCGCTGAAGCACAGGCTGGCGTCGCCGCCACCCATGCCGGCGTTCTCGGCCAGGATCATGGGCGTGCTGGTCAGCAGGCCGGAGGCGGTCGTGGAGCCGCCGGTGTAGCTGGCGCCATTGCCCAGCGTGGCGCTGCCGGAGAAGGCGCGGTCATGCGTGGACGCCGCCACCGTCGTCAGCCAGGGGCTGATGTGGGCCACGGCCTGGCCGGGGCCGCTGTTGCCGGCCGAGGCGGCGACGAAGACGCCGGCCAGCGCGGCGCGGTAGAAGGCCTGCTCGACGGGATCGTTGACGGTGGTCTGCGAGCCGCTGATGGAGTAGTTGATGACGTTGACGCCATCGGCCACGGCCTGGTCGATGGCCGCCAGCGAGTCGGAGGGCCAGCAGCCGTTGGAGGTGCCGGTGCCATCGGTCGCGGCCGGGTCGATCTTGGTCCAGCAGACCTTGTAGGCGGCCACGCGGGCGCGCGGCGCCATGCCGGAGGCCGTGCCCACCACGCCGCCGTTGATGATCACGGGCACGTTGGCGTTGCCGGCCGCCGTCGAGGCGGTGTGGTCGCCGTGGCCGCCATGGCCGGTCGCGCCGCCCACGGAATCGCGGCCGGACACGAAGTCGGTCCAGTGGAACAGGTTGGCGTTGTTCTGCGCCAGCCAGCCGGCACGGTAGTGCTTGATGCCGACCAGCTTGTTGTTGCAATGCGCGGCCGTGATGCCCTCGCCGAGCATGCAGCCGCCGGTGAAGCTGGCGGGCGGCGGGCCGTAGACCAGGGTGTCGGCCGGGTTGTTGCTGGGCACGCCGTTGCTGTCGACGCGGTCGAAGAAGGCGGGGTTCTCGGGCCAGATGCCGCCGTCGATGACGCCGATCACCATGTTCTCGCCCTTGAGCGCGACGCCGTTGACCGACTGGGTCCACAGCCCACCCGGTTCACTGAGCTTGAGGAACTTGGAGGTCGAGATGGTGTCGAGCTTGCGGACGTCGTCTTCCCAGATGCCCGCCACCTGCGGGCTGGCAACCAGCGTGCGGGCCTCATCCTCGGTCAGGCTGGCGGCGAAGCCGTTGAACACGGTGTTGTACGTGGCCAGCACCGGCGCATTGCCGATGAGGGAGATGACGTTGCTCTGCTGCTGGCCCAGGTAGTTCACATAGGCCTGCACGGCGGCGCTGCCGTACCGGAAGGTCTGGCCGGGCGCCGGCTGCGTGGCCTCCAGGCCGGCGATGGTGCCCTGGTAGGAGGCCGCGGGTTCGTCCTTGAGCTGGACGATGTAGGTCTTGCGATCCTGAGCAAAGGCGCTCGTGGCCAGACCCGAGAGCAGGACCAGCGTCGCCAGTGCGGCGGGTGTGTGCTTGATCTTCATGGATGGATCCTTTCGGAGATCGGGTCAGGCGGCGCGGCGGCGGGTCACGCGGCCGGCGGCCAGGCCGGCGACGGCCAGCAGCGCCAGGCTGGCCGGCTCGGGCACATGCTCGATGGCGATGTTGTCCAGCGCGAACTGGGCGCGGTCGGTCGAGAACGCCGAGCAGCTGGTGCCGGCACCCGGGGGCGGGCAGGCGAAGCCATAGGCGTAGACGTAGTCGAACTCCAGGTTGCCGAAGGCGCCGGTGTTGATGGTGCTGAAGTTCAGCTGGCCTCTGGCATCCGGGCCGGTCAGCGCGAAGGTGGCGATGGTCGAGACGCCGTCGCGCACGCCCTGCAGGCGGATGAAGCCGGGCGTGGACTGCAGCGGGTCGCCGTTGCCGATGAAGCTGGCGCTGAAGCTCTTCACCGAGAAGCGGAAATAGGAGTCGGGGCCGTCCGCCATGCCGAAGACGACGGCGCCGTCATCCAGCATGGCCAGGTAGTTGCTCGGGTTGTTGACCGGGCACATCAGGTAATCGCAGGGCCCGCTGAGGACGGCACCGACGAGGTCGCCGAACTGGGCGTTCGCGGCGTTCGAGAACGGGGTGAAGAACATCGTGCGCCCGGCCAGACCGGGCTGGTAGAACTCGTCGCCGTTCACGAGGACGCCGGGATCCCCAAAGATCAGCGTCGACGGGTCGATGGGCGACTCGAAGTTGATGGTGGTGCTCAGCACACCGGCCTGCGCGCCTACCGAGGCGGCCAGGGCCACCGCGGCGAAAGCGATGGACGTCAAGGTCTTCTTCATCTCACTACCCACTTTCTTTGACATGTTGATCAACGCAGCGCGGGCCCGCGGCGCCATCGGCATCGCGTCCATCCGACCCCGGATGCCCCGCGCACAGGCCATGAGGCCAAGCTGGGCGACCGATTCTGGGTGAGCAGAAATCCACGGACATCCCCACTTGCCCGGCATGCAAGCAAGGGGGGAACGGGTAATCACTGACGCGGCAGTCTTGACTGGCCCGTAGCAATTCGACAACGCGAGTAACGCATTACCTGGGCACCGCGCTGCCCGCCGAGGTCGCCGAGGCAGGGCCGGCGGGGGTCTCGACGCCCGTCGCGTTGCGCGAAGAAAACAGCAGGTCGCGCGCCACCCGGACGCGCGCGCCGTCCGGGCCGTACTCGAGCAGCAACAAATGCTCCGAGCGGCTGCGCACCGCGCTGAACGCACCGGGCTGGCCGGGCTCCGCCACCAGCTCCCAGTCGGGCTGGCCGGTGAAGGGGTCCACGTAGGCGCGGCGCAGATGGCGCCGCGGCAGCAGGCCGCGCGAGTCCGACGTCAGATCGTCCAGGCTGCGCGGGTATTGCTGCGGCGGGTTGGGCGTGGCCTGGGCGTAGGCGGCGATGGCGCGGGCGATCTCGCCGCCGCGGAACAGCAGCTCGCGCTCGCGCTCGCGCTGGGTCGCTGTGCTCCAGGCCTGGCCCAGCGCGGCCAGGCCGGCGGCGGTCAGCGCGACGACGAAGAGGACGGCCAGGTAGCTGTAGCCGCCCTGCCTCGCGGGTTCACCAGTCGGCATACAGCCTGCCGTCGGCCGAGCGGCCCGCGGCCCCGCTGCGCACGTCCCAGACCCGGCCGCTGGCCTGCAGGTCGGCGGGCGGTGGCAGCTCGACCCAGGTTTCGCGGCTGGCGGTCAGCGGATCCTCGGGCACATTGCGGAGGTAGCGCGCCGCGGCCAGCTCCTGCAGGGAGTCGGGATAACGACCCTTGTCGGCGGCGTACTGGTCGATGGCGTCGCGCATGGTGGTCAGCGACTGCAGCAGCGCCGTCTCGCGGCTCTTGTGCAGCGACGCGAAATAGCGCGGCGCGACGATGGACGCCAGCAGCGCCACGATGGCCATCACGACGATGAGCTCGATGAGGGTGAAGCCGCGCGCCCTGGTCATGCCGGTCACCAGTCCTTGAGCCGGCTGCCGTCCAGTGCGCGGCGCTCGGACAGCGAGTAGACGTCGAACACATCCCGGCCGGCGCGCGGCTCGTCCGGCGGGCTGTCGTAGGCGCGCAGGCCCCAGCTGTCGGCCGCGGGCAGCTCGGCCGGCGCGAAGGGGTCGCGCGGCAGGCGGCGCAGGAAGTAGAGCTTGCGGCCGTTGGGCGACTTCGCATCGGCCACGCCCTCCACCAGCAGCTGCAGCTGCTTGGGGTAGCCGCTGTCCTCGGGGCTGAGCACGATGCTGCCGCTGTCGGCGGCGCGCTTGTAGGCGTCCAGCGCGCCGCGCAGCGTGCGCAGGGCCTGGCGCAGCTCGTGCTCGCGACTGCGCTGCACCGACAGCTCCAGCAGCGGCCGCGCCGCCGAGGCGAGCACGCCCAGCATGGCCAGCACCACCAGCATCTCGATCAGCGTGAAGCCCCGTGCGCGCATGGCCTCGGTCTACTTGACGGCGTCCACGGTCAGCAGCCCGGTGCCATCCACGCGCACCGGCGCGGTCTCGCCGTTCAGGCCCGTGGCGGACAGGCCGCTGAGGTTGATGTTCAGCACCTGGCCCGCCGCGGGCGGCAGCGCCCGCAGCGCGACGACGCGTTCGCCGCGCGGCGGCAGCTCGATGGGGTAGCGGCCGGGCGACGCACCCTGCAGGGGCTGGGCCGGCGTGAGCTTGGACGCGTCGTACTCCAGCTCGCCCTTGATCTGCAGGCCGCTGTCGTTCTTCAGCGCGACGGACACCGTGCCGCCGGCCGGCACCTGCGGCGTCACGTCCAGCTTGAGCGCGGCCTCGGCGGGCGCCGCGGCGGCCGGCTGGGCCGGCGCGGGCGCGGCGGCGCTGCTGGACGGCGCCACGCCCACGCGGGCTTCGCGCCGCAGCAGGCTGCTGAACGCACCGGGGCTGGCGTCGATGCCGCTGGCCAGACGCGTCAGCGACGCATCGGGCACGGCCAGGTTGCGCACCACGCGCGGCGTGATCAGCAGCACCACCTCGGTCTTGTTGCGCGTGTCGGTGTGGGTGCCGAACAGCCGGCCCAGCACGGGGATGCGCGACAGCCCGGGCACGCCGGCGGCGCTCTTGCGGTCCTCGTCGTTGATGAGGCCGGCCAGCACCTGGGTCTCGCCATCGGCCAGGCGCAGCACGGTGGAGGTGTTGCGCGTGCCGATCTCGTAGGCCGTCGTGCCGCCGGGGCCGGTGACCTGGCGGATCAGGTTGCTGACCTCCAGGCCCACCTTGATGACCACGTCGTTGTCGAGCTGGATGGTGGGCTCCACGTCGAGCTTGAGGCCGATGTCCAGGTAGCTGACCGAGGCCGCCACCGACGTGGAGCCGGTGAAGTTGGTCGTCGTCGTGAACACCGGCAGCTTCTGGCCGATGTGCACCTTGGCCTTGTCGCGGTTGCGCACGCGGATCTTGGGGTTGGCCAGGATGTTGGAGTTGCCCGAGGTGCCGCGCAGCGTCGCGACGACGGCGGGGTTGGCGATGCTGGCGCGGAAGTTGATCGGGTTCCTGCCGCCGACGAAGACGGTGGGCGGGATGTTGCCGGCCGCGTCGCTGATGCCCAGCGAGGCCGTCTCCGGCCATTGCAGGCCGATCGCGTCGACCTGGTCGGTGGCCAGCTCCATGACCTCCACCTCCAGCATGACCTCGGGCTCGGGCAGGTCCACCGACGCGATGAGCTTCTCCACCAGCCGCAGCACCTCGGGCGTGTCGCGCACCACCAGCAGGTTCAGCCGCTCGTCGATGTGGATGTCGCGCACCTTGGCGATGGTGCGCACCATGGCCTGCACCTGCTTCACGTCGGCGTTGGTGAGGTAGAGCGTGCGCGTGATCAGCTCCTGGTGCTCACGCTGCTTGGCGGACGTGTTGGGGAAGATCAGCACCGAGGTGTCGTTGAGCAGCTTGCGGTCCAGCTGCTGCGTGTTGAGGATGACGCGCATGGCCTCGTCCATGGTCACGTTGCGCAGGAACACCGTCACGCGCGCATCGGCGCGCACGTCCTTGTCGAACACGAAGTTGATGCCGCTGGAGCGCGCCAGCGCCTCGAAGATCTGGCGCAGCGGCGCGTCGCGGAACTCCAGCGTGACCGGCTTCTGGAAGGCCGGGCCCAGCTCGCCCACGGCCGACTCCAGCGGCCTGGCCTGCGCGACCTGGCTGGCCAGCAGCCGGGCGCCCGGGTGCTGGGGCGACTCGGCCAGGATCTCGCGCGCCACCGCGTCGGCGCGCTCGATGCGGCCCCCCTTCAGCGCGTCGCGGCCGGCCGCGAGCTGGGCCTCCTGGCGGCGGCTGCGCTCGATCTCGGTGCTCAGCGCGGCCAGGCGCGGATGCTTGGCGTCGGCCAGCGCCAGCTGGCTCAGCAGCGCCGAGGCCTCGTCCCAGCGGCTGGCCGCGCGCAGCGCCTCGATCTGCAACACCAGGCGGGCCGTGGCCTGCTCGCGGGCGCGCACCTGCGCGGCGCGCAGCCGCGGGTCGGTGGGGTCCTTGGCGACGGCATCGTCCAGCACGCGCAGCGCGGCCGGCCAATGGTTGCTGCGGCCCAGGTCGTCGGCCTCGCGCAGCGCCGGGTTGGCGCAGGCCGTCAGCAGCGCGACGCTGATGAAGAGAAGAAGAAGGTGCTGCTTCATGGAACGGGCCTGAAGACGATGTTTTGTGGAAGCTGCGCGGGCAGCCAGGTCAGGCGCACGCCGCTGTCGGACACCTGCTCGACGCGCCACTGGCCGTCGATGACGTCGCCGCGCCGGGCGCTGAGGGACTTGTTGCTGCCGGTCAGCAGCGCGACCTCCACCGCCTGGGCGCCCTCGCCTTCGACGACGCGGCCGATCATCTGGTAGGGCGCCGGCGGCGCGACGGGCGGCGCGGGCGCCACGGCGGCGAGCGGGGGCGGCGCGGGCGGCGGCGGTGGCGGC
>JAACZV010000007.1 GCA_009996515.1 Comamonadaceae bacterium | reverse complement strand
CCGGCCTGGCCGGCCTACGAGGCGCCGCCCGCGATGTCGGCCCCGCCGCCGGCCTTCGCGGCGGCCGAGCCCGCCGCGGCGCGCACGCTGGAGCAGGCCGAGATCGACATGATCCGCGCCACGCTGGACGCGGTGGGCGGCAACATCTCGCTGGCCTCCAAGCAGCTGGGCATCAGCCGCAACACCATCTACCGCAAGCTGCGCTGGAACACGGGCGAACGCCCGCAGTGAGCGCCTGAGCGTTGCGCCCGGGCCGCAGCGCCGGCCCGGGACTTTCCCCAGGGGCCGGCGCAACGCGCTGTGCCGATCTGGAGCAAAAACCCTGATGGACGGGGGCCTGCCGGGGTTTTTTGCAAGGCACGCGTCTTGCACGGGTCGCCCTCATCGACCCGACTCCTTTGCTCCCATGTCCCTTCTTTCCTTGCGGGGCCGTCCATGAAGCTGCGCGTGCTGGGCTCCGGCGCGGGCGGCGGCTTTCCGCTGTGGAACTGCCACTGCCGGCTGTGCAGCGCCTGGCGCCGCGGCGAGCTCGATGCGAGCGCGCGCACGCAGAGCTCCATCGCGATCTCGCAGGACGGCCGGCCCGGCGAGGGCTGGCTGCTCATCAACGCCAGCCCCGACCTGCCGCAGCAGATCCGCGCCACGCCGGCGCTGCAGCCGGGCCAGCCCGGCGACACACCGATACGCGCCGTCGTGCTGCTGGACTCGCGGCTGCATCACGTCGCGGGCCTGCTGAGCCTGCGCGAGAGCCGCGAGCTGGAGGTCTATGCGACGCCGCTGGTGTTCGAGGACCTGACGGCCGAGCTGCCGCTGCTGCATGTGCTGGAGAGCTACTGCCGCGTGCGCTGGCGCATGCTGCCCATTGCCGGCGACGCGCGCAGCGCGGCCTTCGAGATCCCGGGCTTCCCGGGCCTGAGCTTCGCCGCCATGGCCGTGCCGGCGCGCACGCCGCGGCACGCGCGCATGCGCAGCGAGGCCGCGGGCGAGTGCGTCGCGCTGCAGGTGCAGGACTTGCGCAGCGGCCGGCGGCTGTTCCTGTCGCCCGCGCTGGCCGGCGTGGGCGAGGACGAGCTGGCCTGCATGCGCGGGGCGGACTGCGTCATCGTCGACGGCAGCTTCTGGACCGAGCACGGCCTGCAGGAGGCCGGCGTGGGCACGCAGAGCGCCAGCGACAAGGGCCACCTGCCGCAGCTGCGCCACGGCGAGCGGCCCGGAATGATCGACGTGCTGCGCGCCAGCGGCGCGCCGCGCAAGGTGCTCACCCACATCCACCACAGCAACCCCATCCTCGACCGCCGCGGGCCCCAGCGCCGCGAGCTGGCGGAACAGGGCATAGAGGTTGCGCACGACGGCATGGAGATAGAACTTTGAACGCGCTGCCCTTCACCCGTTCCGCTGCCCAACCGCGCCAGATCGAGCCGCTGTGGCTGGAATGGCTGACGCTGTGCGGCGCCTTCGCCTTCTGCACCTGGCTGCTGGGCCTCAAGGGCGTCTGGGCGCTGCTGCTGGGCGCCGACCCCACGGGGCTGACGCTGGTCATCATCGCCGTCTTCCTGTGCGCGACGCTGTGGTGCGGCCAGCGCTCGCGCGAGCTGCAGCGCCAGCGCCTGCTGCTGGCCGCGCCGCGGGCCGGCGAACGCAGCTGGGCCGAGGACTACGCGGCCGCGCTGCGGCATGACGCCGGCACCGCCGCCGACCTGCTGCTGGAGCACAGCCATGGCCCGCACGGCACGGCCTGGTGGGTCAACGGCATCCAGCTCAAGCTCGGCCTGCTGGGCAAGGTCATCGGCTTCTCCATGCTGGCGCTGTCGCTGGGCAAGCTGCAGAGCTTCGATCCCTCGCAGTCGCAGGACCTGCTGCGCAGCCTGACCGGCGGCCTGGGCGTGGCGCTGCTGACGACCATGGTGGGCCTGGTGGGCAACATCCTGCTGGGCCTGCAGCTCACGCGCCTGGATCGCTACGCCGACGCCTTGGTCGCCGACATCCAGCGCAACGCCATCGCGGCGCACGGAGCCGACTGACATGGCCCGCATGCGCCGTCGTGGCTCACGGGAGGCCGAGGTCGACCCCTTCTACGACATGCTGTTCAACCTGCTGATCGGCTTCGTCTTCTGCTTCATCGTCGCGCTGCTGGCCATGAACCCGCGGGCCACCAAGGCGGGCGACGTGCCGTCCAAGGCCGAGTACCTGATCAACCTGAGCTGGCCCGACAACAGCCCCGACGACATCGACACCTGGGTGCAGGACCCGGGCGGCAACCTGGTGTGGTTCCGCCAGCGCGAGGCCGGGCTGATGTACCTGGACCGCGACGACCGCGGCGAGGGCAATGCCTCCACCATCATCAACGGCCAGAAGATCCAGAGCCCCTTCCGCCAGGAGGTGGTGAGCATCCGCGGCATCGTGCCCGGCGAGTTCGTCGTCAACGCCCAGTACTACCAGTCCCACGACGGCCAGCCGGTGCCGGTGACCGTGTCGGTCATCAAGGTCAACCCGCGCGCGGACGTCGTCTTCCACGGCACGGTCTCGCTCGCCCGCCAGGGCGACGAGGCCACGGCCGTGCGCTTCACGCTGCTGCCCGACGGCAGCGTGGTCAACGTCAACACCCTGCCCAAGAGCCTGATGCAAAGGCCCTGAAACGTCATGACCCTGCCCATCATCCTGAGCTTCGCCGCGCTGCTGCTGCTATGCCTGCTCGCCCTGCTGCAATCCCGCTGGCCCGCCTGGCTGCGCGGCCTGCTGGTGGTGGCGGTGAGCGGCTTCTACTTCTACGCCGAGGGGGCCATCCACACGCTGTGGGGCTGGCCCAGCGGCGACCCGCTGCCCGAGCGCTTCGTGCTGCTGGCCGCCGTCATCGAGGAGCCCGCGCCGCGGCGCGAGGGCGCGCTCTACGTGTGGGTCAACGCGGTGGAGGAGGGCCGCCCCGCCGCACAGCCGCGCGCCTACCAGCTGCCCTACAGCAAGGACTTGCACGGCCTGCTCAACGAGGGCCTGAAGAAGGTGCGCAACGGCATCAGCCAGCTCGGCACCGCCGAGGCCAAGCCGCGCAAGGGCTTGTCGTGGCTGCGGCCCGGCAACGACGAGCAGCAGGTCAAGCTGCGCGACATGCCCTTGCCGCAACTGCCCGAAAAATGATGACGCCCCTCGCCCAGTCTTGCCCCGCTGAACGCGGGCAATCCCGGTCGGTCCCCCGAGGGGACGGCGATGCTCGCGGCTTCGAGCCGCGATCACATCGCCCAACGGGCCGGCTTGGGAGCGGCCCGGCGCTCGGCCCGAAGTACCCCGCCCTCGTACGCGGTGGACTGCTCGCCCTTCTCGTCGGCCTGGCCGGCTGCGGCCGCTCGCCCGATGCCGGCCACGAAGCCTGGTTCCCGCTTGCCGAGGGCCATCGCTGGACCTACCGCGTCACCACGCTCAGTGGCGCCGACACCGCCGAGCGCGAGACCCTGACGCTGCGCACGCTGGGCCGCGAGACGCTGGTGCTGGACGACAAGCCCGCCTGGGTGCGGCGCAGCGACAGCGGCATCAGCTACTGGCTGCGCGCCGACGAGGCGGGCATACGGCGCGTGGCCAGCAAGAGCGACATGCAGGTCGACCCCGTGGCCGACGCGCCGGGCCGCTTCGTGCTGAAGGCGCCGTTCGCGGTGGGCACGCAGTGGCAGGCGCCCACCACCACCTACCTGCTGATGCGCACGCACGAGTACCCGCGCGAGCTCAAGCACAGCCACCCCAGCATCCCCATGACCTACACCATCGAGGCCGTGGCCGACGAGGTGAAGGTGGCGGCCGGCAGCTTCTCGCCCTGCCTGCGCGTTCGCGGCAGCGCGACGGTGCGGGTCTTCGTGGACCCCATCAGCGGCTTCAAGGACCAGCCGCTGACCAGCCTGGAGTGGTACTGCCGCAGCGTGGGCCTGGTGAAGCTGGAGCGCAGCGAGCCGTCCACCTCGCCCATGCTGGTGGGCGGCTCGCGCACGCTGGAGCTGGAGGCCTGGCAGTGAAGCTGCAGCCGCGCCGCGAGCTGCTGTGGATAGGCGCGGCCGCGCTGGCCGTCTTCATGCTGGGCAGCCTGGGCCAGTGGCAGGAGCGGCTGAGCGCGACCCTCGACCGCTACGAGGCCTGGCAGGTGGATGAGCTGCCGCTGGCGCTGACCGTGCTGGCGCTGGGCCTGGCCTGGATGGCCTGGCGCCGTCACCGCGAGGCCGCGGCGCTGCTGCGGCGCAACCGCGAGCTGGCCCGCCAGCTCATCCAGGTGCAGGAGCGCGAGCGTGCCGCGCTGGCGCGCGAGCTGCACGACGAGCTGGCGCAGCACTGCACGGCCATCCGCGTCGAGGCCGCCGTGGCCGGGCGTTGCACGGCGCTGGCCGAGGCCCAGGCCGCCGCGCAGCGCGCCGCGGCCAGCGCCGAGAGCCTGCAGCAGGCGGTGCGCCGGCTGCTGCGCCAGCTGCGCCCGGCCGACCTCGACGCGCTGGGCCTGAGCGCCGCGCTGCAGCGGCTGTGCGCCCAGCGCGCCTGGCCGGTCTGCCGCCTGCGCACCGACGTGGCCGCGGCCGCCAGCTTCGGCGAGGACCTGGACATGGCCCTCTACCGCATTGCGCAGGAGGCGCTGTCCAACGCGCTGCGCCACGCCCAGGCCACGGCGGTGGAGGTGCAGCTCATGGCCCTGCCGGACGCCGTGCAGTTGAGCGTGCAGGACGACGGCCTGGGTTTTGACGCCGGGGCCGAGACCGCCGGCCTGGGCCTGCTGGGCGCCCGCGAGCGCGCCGCGATGCTGGGCGGCCGCCTGCAGGTGCACGGCATGCCGGGCCAGGGCACGCGGGTCGAGCTGTGGCTGCCGCTGCCGGCGGGGGCGCGGCCATGACGCGGCTGCTGCTGGTGGACGACCACCCGGTGGTGCGCGCCGGCTACCAGCGCCTGCTGGAGCTGGACGGCGACTGGCGCGTCGTCGCCCAGGCCGGCTCGGTGGACGAGGCGCTAGACCTGCACCGCGAGCACAGACCTGAGCTGACCATCACCGACCTGGGCCTGCCCGGCCGCGGCGGCCTGGAGCTGCTGCGCCAGTTGCTGGAGCGCGACGCCGGCGCGCGCGTGCTGGTGCTCAGCATGCACGAGGGCGAGGCCATGGTGAGGCGGGCGTTCGCGATGGGCGCGCGCGGCTACGTCAGCAAGAGCAGCGCGCCGCAGGAGTTGCTGGACGCCGCTGCGCGCGTGATGGCCGGCCGGCGCCACCTGTGCGCCTCGCTGCCGGCGCATTGGCTGCAGCCGCTGCCGCCTCAGGGCGACCCCGACGGGCTGGAGGCGCTGAGCGACCGCGAGTTCGAAGTCTTCCGCCTGCTGGCCCGGGGCCTGACGCCGGCGGACTGCGCCGGCACGCTGCACCTCAGCCCCAAGACCGTGTCCAACCTGCAGACCCAGATCCGCGACAAGCTGGGGCTGGCCAGCGCGGCGGCGATGGCGCATCTGGCGCTGAGACGAGGGTTGATCGAGGGCGGGCTCGGCGGTTGATTGCCATCACCGGGCAAGGAGTGGACCGATGCCGGCGACCGCTTAGGGGTGAACCGATCTGACCCTGACGGGTGTGCATGGAATGCAGGGTTAGCGCCAGTGCCTGCGGCCCAACACGGGTGCCATTTCCTTTTGCATGGCACGCCATACTCGCTCCAATCCAGCGCATAGCCAGGGCTCACCATTCCGGTAGACACGCCACTGGCGCACATCGTGAGGGCTCGGCTCGAAGTGCAAAGACCAAGACACCCCGCCACACAGGAAAGCCCAGTCGAAAGGCTGCCGAGGATCGCGCGGCAACTCTGGGGTGCCATTTGCCGGTGCTTCCGTATTGCCGGCTACGTTCATTGCCGTCTGGTGCATCCGCGAGCCTTTGGCTGCCTTGCTGGGGCGTCTGAGCATGCGCAGGATGTCATGCGGATCGTTAACGATCCTCCCATAACACGTTAGGCCGCAATGGAACCATCGTTTCCTACCAAGGGCAGTATGAAAGATCTTGTTCGCAATCCGCTTGGGATCGTCGCCCTGTTCATCTCGCTGATCTACGCCTTCGCAAACCTGTTGCTGGGAGCGACCGTTTCCTCACTTTCTGCGCAGGAAAGATATCCGTTAATCATCTTCATCGTTCTCTTTCCTGTTGTCGTGCTGGGTGTGTTCTACCGGCTGGTTTCCAAGCATCACGGCAAGTTGTATGCGCCAGGCGACTACAAGGATGATCAGTCGTTCCTGCGGACGCTATCTCCCCAAGAGCGACAAGAGAAGCTCGATTTGGAAGTTGCGGAGGCACTGCCAGATCAACGGCCGCCAGACGCCATTCCAACTGTGTCGGAGACACAGCCTTTGCCGGCAAAGACACGTGCGTTCACGACGGATGCGATGCCTCTCAATCTTTCCCGCCTTTACGACGACATAAGAACCACTGAAGCTGCGGCCCTGGCATATCTTGAGAAGCAGTATGGTCCCGCCGAAGCCCGCGAAGTTGCCATTCAAGACACTGGCGTCAACTTCGATGCATTGCTGAAAAGCACAGACAAGCACACCTTTGCAGAAGTGAAGCTCCTGCGAGCTCCTACCCCAAGCATGGCCACACTTGATCGCGTTCTCTACAACGCGGTTGTCGCTGATAAATTCTTCAGGGGCAGATTCAAGCTAGTGCTTCTTGTCGTGTACCGCTTTGACAAAGAGGAGCTACCCAAGATTGAAAGTGTCTGGCGCAGGCGAGTTGAGCGTTGCCCTGCGGATATTGAGCTGAAGTTTGTATCCGCATCCGAGATTGCGGCCTAACCCATCATTCCACCGGACCGCCTCCGGCGGCCGCTGAATTCAAGCGTAACCACGACCGCACGCCGTCACCGCTCCGGTGCCAGTGCCTGTGTTTCAACCCGCCGCTTTGACCCACGCATTGCACCACCCGTTCTTCGCCACCTGAGCCTTGCGCCCGAACATCGCGCAGCCGCTCCACGCGTCGGTGGGCTTGGCCTGCCAGAACTGGCAGTTGGCGCAGTGCTGGCTGGCCTGATGCTTGGGCCATTTGGCGGTGTCGACCTTGGTGGTGTCGTGCTTGTAGCCCAGCGCGATGGCGGTCTCGCTGGCTTCGTCGACGGGGTTGGTCTGGGCGATGGCCGGTACGGCCAGGCAGGCCGTGCTGGCCTGGAACAGGAAGATGCGGCGGGTGGGAGTCATCATGACGGTCTCGACGGGTGAACGTGGCGCCGGCCCGCGCGTGCGAGCCGGCGCGAAGGACATGGGAAGAGGGGTCAGGTCTTGGGCAGCTTGAACACCCAGACCATGCCGCCCTGCTCCAGGTAGTTGACCTTCTTGGCCACGTCGCCGCCCCACAGCGGCACGGCGCCGCCCCAGCCGGAGACCACGCCGATGTATTGCTCGCCGTTCTGCTGCCAGGACACCGGCGGCGCGACGACGCCCGAGCCGGTCTGGAACTGCCAGACGATCTTGCCGGTCTTGGCGTCGGCGGCCTTGAGCCAGCCTTCCGGCGTGCCCCAGAACACCAGGTTGCCGGCGGTGGTCAGCACACCGCCCCACAGCGGCGCGTTGTTCTTCACCTCCCAGACGATCTTGCCGGTCTTGGGGTCCACCGCGCGCAGGGCGCCGATGTAGTCGTCGTTCAGCGTCTTGATCGTGAAGCCGGCGCCGAGATAGGCCGCGCCCTTCTTGTAGGCGATGGGCTCGTTCCAGATCTCCATGCCCCATTCGTTGGCGGGCACGTAGAACAGGCCGGTCTGCGGGCTGTAGGCCATGGGCATTTGGTTCTTGCCGCCCAGGAAGGAGGGCGCGGAGAACACCGAGTTGCCTTTCTTGCCGTCGGCGGCCGAGGTCGGGTCGCCGGGGCGGTTCTCGGGCACGAAGTTGGGCCGGCCGGTCTTCAGGTCTATGCCCGAGGCCCAGGTGATCTTCTTGACGAAGGGGAAGGCGTTGGCGAGCTGGCCGTTGGTGGCGTCCAGCACGTAGAAGTAGCCGTTGCGGTCGGCCTTGGCGCCCATGCGCTTGCCGTCCATGTCGAAGGTGATGAACTCGTTGACGCCGTCGAAGTCCCAGCCGTCGTTGGGCGTGCCCTGGTAGTGCCACTTGATCTGGCCGGTCTTCACGTCGATGGCGACGGTGGAGCAGGAGAACAGGTTGTCGCCCTGGCGCAGGTGGCTGTTCCACGGCGCGGGGTTGCCGGTGCCGAAGTAGGCCAGGCCGGTCTTGGCGTCGTAGGTGCCGCCCAGCCAGGTGGCCGCGCCGCCGGTCTTCCACAGGTCGCCGGGCCAGCTCTTGCCGGGCGTGCCCGAGATGCCGTTCTCGGTCTTCTTGCCGTTCTTGTCCCAGGTGTAGCCCATGTGGCCTTCCACCGTGGGGCGCATCCAGACCATCTTGCCGGTCTTGGGGTCGCGCGCCTCGACGCGGCCCACCACGCCGAACTCGCCGCCCGACACGCCGGTCAGCAGCAGGCCATTGGCGATGATGGGCGCGGCGGTGGCGGAGTAGCCGGCGGCGTAGTCGTCGATCTTCTCCTTCCAGACCACGTCGCCGGTGTTCTGGTCCAGCGCCACGAGCTGGGCGTCCAGCGTCGCGAAGATGACGAGGTTGTCGTACAGCGCGGCGCCGCGGTTGACGACGTCGCAGCAGGGCATGATGCCCTCGGGCAGGCGGTGCTCGTACTTCCACAGCTTCTGGCCGGTGGCGGCATCCAGCGCGAAGATGCGCGAGTAGGACGCCGTCACGAACATCTTGCCGTTGTGGATGACCGGCTGCGACTCCTGGCCGCGCTGCTTCTCGCCGCCGAAGGAGAAGGCCCAGGCGGGCACCAGCTTGGCGGCGTTGCCGGTGTTGATCTGCTTGAGCGGCGAATGGCGCTGGCCCTGCGTGCCCAGGCCCCAGGACAGCACTTCCTGGCCGGACTTGGCCGAGGCCTCGATCATCTGCTCGGTCACGGCGGCCGGCGCGCTGCCGGCGGCCATCAGGCCGAGGCCCACGGACATCAGGGCGGCGAGGGGCTTGAGTTGCATGGTGTGGTCTCCTGTGTTGATGGGGGTCCGCGGCCTGCACCTGTGGCGCGGATGGCCAGCCATTGCGCAAGCTCCATGCCAGTCGCAATTGGGCCGATTTCGCGGCGCGATGGAGCACTCGCGGCCCCCGGGGAAGCCGGGGCTGGCCGGCGCCGGCCGGCTGGCACGCCCGCAGGCGCGGCCCGCTGTTCCGTCCTGGGCCTGGCTGCTCCAGCCTGCAACAGTCGGCGGGTGGTTTCCCTGGCCCGCGGCCGGCGCGGCGGGCCCGCGGCGCGCGCCGGCGGGCTGGCACGGGTTCTGCGTTGATGGGCCTGCCACAACCCTTCATCCGCTACGCAGGAGACCCGCCATGACTGTTTACGCCGCCCCCGGCGCCGCCGGCGCCAAGATCGCCTACAAGCCTCGCTACGACAACTTCATCGGCGGCAAGTTCCAGCCGCCCGTGGAAGGCCAGTACTTCGACGTCGTCTCGCCCATCAACGGCAAGGTCTACACCCAGGCCGCGCGCTCCGGCGCCGCCGACATCGAGCTGGCGCTGGACGCCGCCCACGCCGCGGCCGCCAAGTGGGCCGCCGTGCCGCCGGCCGAGCGCGCCAACCTGCTGCTGAAGATCGCCGACCGCATCGAGCAGAACCTGGAGCTGCTGGCCTATGCCGAGACCGTGGACAACGGCAAGCCCATCCGCGAGACGCTGAACGCCGACATCCCGCTGGCGGTGGACCATTTCCGCTACTTCGCCGGCTGCGTGCGCGCGCAGGAAGGCGCGCTCTCCGAGATCGACCACAACACCATCGCCTACCACTTCCACGAGCCGCTGGGCGTCGTGGGCCAGATCATTCCCTGGAACTTCCCCATCCTGATGGCGGCCTGGAAGCTGGCGCCGGCGCTGGGCGCGGGCAACTGCGTCGTGCTCAAGCCTGCCGAGAGCACGCCCATCAGCCTCTTGGTGCTGACAGAGCTGATCGCCGACCTGCTGCCGCCCGGCGTGCTCAACATCGTCAACGGCTTCGGCCGCGAGGCCGGCATGCCGCTGGCCAACAGCAAGCGCATCGCCAAGATCGCCTTCACGGGCTCCACGGCCACCGGCAAGGTCATCGCGCAGGCGGCGGCCAGCAACCTGATTCCGGCCACGCTGGAGCTGGGCGGCAAGAGCCCCAACATCTTCTTCGAGGACGTGATGGCGGCCGACGACGCCTTCCTCGACAAGGCCATCGAGGGCCTGGTGCTGTTCGCGTTCAACCAGGGCGAGGTCTGCACCTGCCCCAGCCGCGCGCTGATCCAGGAGAGCATCTACGACCGCTTCATGGAGCGCGCCATCAAGCGCGTGGCGGCCATCAAGCAGGGCAATCCTCTCGACACCGACACCATGATGGGCGCCCAGGCCTCATCCCTGCAGATGGACAAGATCCAGACCTATCTGGCGCTGGGCAAGGAGGAGGGCGCCAAGGTGCTGATCGGCGGCGAGCGCGCCCAGCTGGGCGGCGACCTGGCCGGCGGCTACTACATCCAGCCGACGCTGTTCCAGGGCCACAACAACATGCGCATCTTCCGCGAGGAGATCTTCGGCCCGGTGCTGGCCGTGACCACCTTCAAGGACGAGGCCGAGGCGCTGGCCATCGCCAACGACACGCCCTACGGCCTGGGCGCCGGCGTGTGGAGCCGCGACGGCAGCCGCGCCTACCGGCTGGGCCGTGGCATCCAGGCCGGCCGCGTGTGGACCAACTGCTACCACGCCTACCCGGCGCACGCGGCCTTCGGCGGCTACAAGGAGTCCGGCATCGGCCGCGAGACGCACAAGGCCATGCTGGACCACTACCAGCAGACCAAGAACCTGCTCGTCAGCTACTCGCCGAACGCGCTGGGCTTCTTCTGATCGCCATCGCGATCGTCAGGCAGCAAGGGGCGGCGAGGGTCGCCCCTTTTTCTTTATGGAGGCCCGGCATGTCCGATCTCATCCCCCGTGTGCAGGCCACCGAGGCCGCGCTGGCCCTGATCGCCGAGCTGCGCATCTGGCATGGCGCCATCCTGTTCTACCAGTCACATGGCTGCTGCGCCGGCAGCGCACCCATGTGCTTCGCCGAGCACGAGCTGCGGCTCAATGCCGACGATCGCCTGCTTGGCCGCGTGGGCGGCGTGCCCGTCTACGCCAGCCAGGCGCAGTGCGACTACCTGGCCGGCCTGCAGATGACGCTGGACGTGGCGCCCGGCAACAGCGGCAGCTTCGGCCTAGAGGACGGCTCGGGCCGGCATTTCGTCGCCCGGTTCCGGCTCTGGACGGACGACGAGGTGGCGCGGCTGGCGCCGATCACCGCCGCGACCTGAGCACGGTCCGCCCCTGGCTCAGGGCTTGGCGTAGCTCTGCGTGCGCAGCGCGTCGGCGATGCCCTTGCGGTTCTGCGACAGCGCGGCCATGCTGAAGTGGATGTGGCCGCTGCCGGGCGACACGCGCCGGATGATGTCGATCTGCGCCAGCACCTCGTCGGGCTGCCAGCTCCTGTCGGTGTCGTTGATGCGGCTGGTGAACAGGCCCACGTGGATGGGCCGGCCCAGCGGGTTCAGCGAGCGCCAGGCCTGCAGCAGCGGCTCGAAGGCCTGGGCGGTCTGCGCGCGCGGCCAGTAGAGCTGCGGCGCCAGGTAGTCCATCCAGCCCTCGCGCAGCCACAGCTCGACGTCGGCATAGAGCTTGTCGTACTGGCTGAAACCGCTGATGCCGGGCGGGCGCATGCCGGGCTGCGGCATGCCGAAGGGGCTGATGCCCACGCGCGTGCCGGGGCGCACCTCGTGCGCCAGCGCGTACAGGCGCTGCACCAGCGTGTTGACGTTGTAGCGGCGCCAGTCGTTGCGCGCGAGGCTGCCGCCGCCGGCGCGGTACTTCTGCCAGCTGGGCTCGTCGGGGAAGTCGACTTCCTGCTTGGTGGCGGGATCCTGGATGGGGTAGGGGTAGAAGTAGTCGTCGATGTGCACGCCGTCCACCGCGTAGCGGCTCAGCAGGTCGCGCACGACGGCCAGCGTGTGCTCGGCGGCGGCGGGCTCGCCCGGGTCCATCCACAGCTGGTCGCCATAACTCTTCACCCACTCGGGGTGGGTGCGGCTGACGTGCGTGGCCGCCACCGGCGACTTGGCCGTGCTGTGGCGCGAGCGGTAGGGGTTGAACCAGGCGTGCAGCTCCAGGCCGCGCTTGCGGCATTCGGCCAGCCAGACGGCCAGCGGGTCGTAGCCGGGGTGCTGGCCCTGGGTGCCGGTCAGGTATTCGCTCCAGGGCTCCAGCTTGGACTCGTACAGCGCGTCGGTGCTGGTGCGCACCTGCAGGATCAGCGCGTTCAGGCCGACGCTGACGGCGGTGTCGCACAGCTGCCGGATCTCGGCCTGCTGGGCCTCGGCGCTCAGGCCCGGCTTGCTGGGCCAGTCGATGTTGGCGACGGTGGCGATCCAGGCGGCCCGCCATTCGCGCGGCGGCGGCGGGGGCAGCGCGCTGGCGCCGGAGGCCGCGGGCGCCGGCGGCGCGGCGTTCAGCGCGGCCTCGCCGGGCGCCACGGTCGGCACCGTGGGCGTCGCGCAGGCGGCGAGCAGGGGGGCGGAGGCGAGGCTGAGGAGGTGACGGCGTTTCATGGCATCAGACTTTCACGAACCAGTGCTTGCGGTACATGAGCCAGGCGATGGCGTACATGACCAGGAGGAAGAGGAGGGCATGCAGCAGCGACGCGTTGACGGGCGCCAGGCCCGAGTCGCGCAGCGGCGCGTACAGCACGCGGCCCAGCGTGCGCCCGTCGGCGAACTTGACCGTGTACAGCATCTTGGCCAGCAGCCCCGACAGCGCGAACAGGAACAGCGCGTTCATGCCGAACACCACCAGCGGGTGCAGCCACCGCGCCCAGCGCGCGCGGGCCAGCGGCTGCGGGCTGGCGTCCAGCAGCCAGTAGAAGACGGCGAACACGAGCAGCGCCCAGCCGGCCATCGCGAACACATAGCTGGGCGTCCACAGCGACTTGTTGATGGGCATCAGCCAGGCGTCCAGCACCTGCGCGAGCCACAGCGACGCGAGGCCGGCGAGCACCCAGGTCATGGTCTTCTCGGCCGGCTGGCGCCTGGACGCGAGCACATAGCCGGCCAGCACGCCCAGCAGCTGCGAGGCCACGGCCGGCAGCGTGGACAGCAGGCCCTCGGGGTCCCAGGTCCTGGCCTGGCGCCACAGATGGCCGTCCAGCAGCTGGCGGTCCAGCCAGGCGCCGACGTCCTTGCCGGGCTCGAGCACGCCGGTGTGCACGACGCCGTCGGCATCGGGCACCGGCACGCACAGCTGCACGACCGAGTAGAACGCCATCAGCGCCAGCGCCCACAGCGCCACGCTGCGCGCGCTGCACCACAGCACGATGGGCGCCGCCAGCAGCGTGCACAGGCCCAGGCGCTGCAGCACGCCGGGGATGCGCACCGTCTCGAAGTTGAAATACGGGATCAGGTTCAGCAGCAGGCCGATGCCGATGATGAGCAGCGCACGGCGCGCCGTCGTCAGCAGCAGCCGGCCCTTGTCGGCACCGGCCTGCGCGCGGCGCGCCAGGCTGATGGTCATGGCCATGCCGCTGATGAAGACGAAGAAGGGGAAGACCCAGTCCGTGAAGGTCCAGCCATGCCACTTGGCATGCAGCAGCGGCGCGTAGACATGGCCCCAGTCGCCAGGGTTGTTCACCAGCAGCATGGCCGCGATCGCGAAGCCGCGGAACGCGTCCAGTGACAGCAGGCGGTCTTTCATTCCTCCACCTTCTTGCCGAAGCCCTCGGGCACCTTGATGAGCGCGGTCATCAGGAAGCTCGGGACGGTGGACACGAGCACCCACACGAAGAACGGCACGTAGCCGATGTGGTCCTGCAGCCAGCCGCTCCACATGCCCGGGATCATCATGCCCAGCGCCATGAAGCCGGTGCAGATCGCGTAGTGCGCGGTCTTCTGCGGGCCGTCGGAGACCAGGATCATGTACATCAGGTAGGCCGTGAAGCCCAGGCCGTAGCCGAACTGCTCCACCGCCAGCGCGGCGCTGATGACGGCCAGGCTGGTGGGATGCCACAGCGCCAGCATCAGGAAGGCGATGTTGGGCACGTGCATGGCCAGCACCAGCGGCCACAGCGCGCGCTTGAGGCCCAGCTTGGAGATCACCCAGCCGCCGAACAGGCCGCCCAGCGTCAGCGCGGTCAGCCCGACCGTGCCGTAAGCGATGCCGACTTCCTTGGTCGACAGGCCCAGCCCGCCCTTGTCGACCGGGTCGAGCAGGAAGGGCGACGCGAGCTTGAGCAGCTGCGCTTCGGGGAAGCGGTACAGCAGCAGGAAGGCCAGGATGACGACGATGCCGGGCTTCTTGAAGTAGCTGGCGAAGACGGCGAAGAAGTCCTTCACCAGGCTGCCCGCGCTCGTGCCGGCCGCGGCGGGGCGGTCGGCCTCGGGCCGCGGCAGCACCAGCGCATGCCAGGCCGCCAGCGCGACGAACAGGCCGCCCAGCAGCCAGAACACCCAGCTCCAGGCCTGCACGGCGCTGCCGCTGCGCTCGGTCAGCTCGCCGGCGAGATACACCAGGCCGCCCTGGCCGCCGATGTTGGCCAGCCGGTAGAAGGTGGAGCGCACGCCGACGAAGGCCGCCTGGCTGTGCTGCGGCAGCGCCAGCATGTAGTAGCCGTCGGCGGCGATGTCGTGCGAGGCCGACGCGAACGCCATCAGCCAGAACACCGCCAGCGACATCTGGAAGGCTCGCTCCATCGGCAGCGTCAGCGCGACGCAGGCCAGCGCCGCGCCGATGAAGAACTGCAGCACCGTCACCCACCGGCGCTTGGTGCCGAACAGCTCGGCCAGCGGCGACCACAGCGGCTTGATGACCCAGGGCAGGTACAGCCAGCTGGTGTAGAGCGCGATGTCGGTGTTGGAGAAGCCCAGGTTCTTGTACATGACGACCGACAGGGTCATCACGACGACATAGGGGATGCCCTGGCCGAAATAGAGGCTGGGGATCCAGAACCAGGGCGAGCGGCCCGCGCCGCCCGCGGTGGCGGGCGCCGTCATGAGGCGAGCGCGCGGCTGACGCTGCCGTCGGCGGCGTCCAGCAGGCTGCGCGCCGCAGCGGCGTCCACGCCGCGCTTGAGCATGACCAGCGCGGTCTTCACATGGTTGTCGCAGGCGGCCAGCGCCGCCTTGGCGTCGTCCTCGGCGGCGCCCGAGGCGCGCACCGTCAGCGCCAGCGCGCGGCGCACCAGCTTGGCGTTGGTGGCCTTCAGGTCCACCATCAGGTTGCCGTAGACCTTGTTCAGCTTGACCATCAGCGCCGACGAGAAGCTGTTCAGCGCGATCTTCTGCGAGGTGCCGGCCTTCAGCCGCGTGCTGCCGGAGATGACCTCGGCGCCGGTGTCCAGCGTGACGCCGATGTCGGCGGCCTGCGTGACGGGCGCATTCGGGTTGTTCGCGAAGCCCACGGCCAGCGCGCCGGCCGCGCGCGCGGCCTCGATGGCGCCCAGCACATAGGGCGTGCCGCCGGATGCGGCCAGCGCCAGCAGCACGTCGTTGGGGCCGGGCTTCAGCGCGGCGACGTCGGCTGCGCCCTGCGCGCGGTCGTCCTCGGCGCCTTCCACGGCGACGAACATCGCGCTCTCGCCGCCGGCCAGCACGGCCACGGCGCGCTCGCGCGGCCAGGAGAAGGTGGGGTAGAGCTCCACGCTGTCCAGCACGCCCAGGCGGCCGGAGGTGCCGGCGCCCGCATACAGCAGCCGGCCGCCGGCGCGGATGCGCGGCAGCGCGGCGTCCACGGCCGCGGCCAGCTGGGGCGCGGCGGCCTTGACGGCGGCGACGGCGGCGTTCTGGTCGTCGATGAAGGCTTCCAGCAGGGCCGGCGTGGCGTAGCGGTCCAGGTCGGGGTGGCGGGTGCTCGGGGTTTCGGTGTTCAGCATGGGAAATGGGGCGCGATCAAGCCGCCGCACTCTAGCTCGCCCCCGACCCGCCAAGGATGCCGCGCGCCAATGAGGCCATAACGGCAGGTAATCACAGGCCGGAGGTGGGGATGGGCAAAGCGGCGCCGGCGGGCGCAGACTGGCCGCCCGCCGGCGCGCTGTAAGGACTGGGCCAGTGCTGGCGACGCAGGCTGACAAGCCGGCCCCGCATCAGCGCCGGACCGGCCTGTGTGGATACCCCACCTCAACCCCTTGCGGAGACTCGCATGAACACATCCCTGAAGAACGGCCTGGGCATTGCCGCCGCGGCCGCCGCCCTGTTCGCCACCACCGCCTTCCCCACCACCGCGACGGCGGCGGACGGCATGGTCAAGTGCTCGGGCATCAACAGCTGCAAGGGCACGTCCGAGTGCAAGACGGCCAAAAATGACTGCAAGGGCCAGAACGGCTGCAAGGGCCAGGGCTGGGTCAGCAAGGCAAGCGCCGACGAATGCACCAAGGCGGGGGGGAAGGTGGAGAAGTAGTCCCCCCCTACCGGCTGACGCCGGCCCCCCAGGGGGCGCACCAGGCGGCCCGGCCAAGCCGGTTCCGCCGGTGCCGCTGGATGGGGCGCGAGCACCTGCGTGCCGCGCCGTTCGCTTTCTGCCTATGACCCGAATCCAAGGCTTCGGCCTGGGCCTGCGCGTGGAGCATTACGCCGCCTTCGAGGCCGGCGTGGATGCCGCGCTGCGGCCGGACTGGCTGGAGATCATTGCGGAGAACTACCTGGTGCCCGGCGGCCCGCCGCTGGCGCATCTGGAGCGCATACGGGCGGACTACCCGCTGGTCATGCACGGCGTGTCGCTGTCCATCGCCGGGCCGGCGCCGCTGGACCTCGGCCATCTGCGCGCGCTGCGCCGCCTCGCCGACCGGCTGGAGCCCGGCTGGGTGTCCGACCATCTGTGCTGGAGCGCCGACGCCCACAGCCAGCTGCACGACCTGCTGCCCGTGCCGCTGACGCGCGCGGCGCTGGACCATGTGGCCGCGCGCATCGGCCAGGCCCAGGACGTCCTCGGCCGGCCGCTGCTGCTGGAGAACGTGTCCAGCTATGTGCGCTTCGCGGCCGACGAGATGACGGAATGGGATTTCATCGCGCAACTGCTGCAACGCAGCGGCGCGCAACTGCTGCTGGACGTGAACAACGTCTACGTCAGCGGCCGCAACCACGGCTTCGATCCCGTCGCCTACCTGGACGCGATGCCCGTCGAACCCGTGCGCCAGATCCACCTCGCCGGCCACGAGGACCGCGGCGACCTCGTCATCGACACCCACGACCACCCGGTGCGCGACGAGGTCTGGGCGCTGTACCGGCATGCGGTGCAGCGCTTCGGCGCCGTGCCGGCCATGATCGAGCGCGACGACCGCATCCCGCCGCTGCCCGAGCTGCTGGCCGAGCTGGCGGTGGCGCGCCGGCTGGCCGGCCAGGTGCTCCGGTCATGAGCACCGGCGAGCTGCAGCGGCGCCTGGCCGCCGCCATCCGCGACGGCGCCGCGGCCGACGGCCTGCTGGCCGGCGACTTCGAGGCCGGCCTGGCCGTCTACCGCCACGCCTACCGCGCCCGCCTGGTCGCCGCGCTGGCCGACAACTACACGGTGCTGGCCCGGGCGCTGGGCGACGCGGGCTTCGACGCGCTGGGCCGCGCCTATCTGGCCGCGCGGCCCAGCCGGCAGCCGTCCATCCGCTGGTTCGGCCACGAGCTGGCCGACTTCATGGCCGGGGCCGACGCCGCGCTGGTGCCGCATGCCAGCCTGGTCGACTTCGCCCGCATGGACTGGGCGCTGCGCGGGACCTTCGACGCCGCCGACGCGCCGCCGCTGGCCGGCGCGACGCTGGCCGCGCTGGGCCCGGACGACTGGGCCGGCCTGGTGCTGCGGCTGCAGCCCAGCGTGCAGCGCGTGGTGCTGGCCCATGCCATCGAGCCGGCCTGGCGCGTGCTGCGCGAGTGGGCGCCCGAGTCCGGCGTGGCCCAGCCCGTGCTGCCGGAGCCGCTGCCGCATGCCCATGTGCTGCTGGCCTGGCGCCAGGGCCTGGAGACCCGCTGGCGCTCGCTGGAGCCGCTGGAGGCCGCGCTGCTGGCCGGCGTGGCCGAGGGGGCGACGTTCGCGCGGCTGTGCGAGTGCGCTGCGGCCCAACTGGCCGATGCCGAGGCCGCCGCGCCGGCCGTCGTTGGCCTGCTGCAGCGCTGGCTGGCCGACGGCCTGCTTCAGGAGCGCGCGTCGTAGGCCAGCGGGTGGCTGGCCTGGCGCAGGCCGGTGATGCTGCCGTGGCCGTTCATCGTCGCCGCGACGCTGCCCCGGCTGCTGCGCGTCCAGGCCACGGTCAGCTGGCACTGCGCGACCGCCGGCGTGCCGACGTTGCCGTTGTTGGCGCTGCGGCTGGCCGCATTCAGCGCGGTGTCCACGGCCGCCGGCTCCAGGCGGTAGCCGCCGGCCACGCCGGTTTCCGCGACGGCATTCAGGCCCGCGCCCTTGACGGCGAAGCTGCTGCCGTCCGTGCGGCTGCAAGTGCCGCTCGCGCTGGCGCCGGCATCGCCGCTGCTGGCCAGGCTCAGGCGCACCGGCAGCGCGGCGCCGCCGCGCGTCATGCCGGGCTGGCCGGTGGGCTGCAGCACCGAGAACGCGGCGGGCAGCGTCACCTCGCTGACATGGCGCATGCCGGCGCGGGTGAACACCACGCGCACGACCGGCTGGGCGCTGCTGCTGGCCAGGCTGGCGCTGAAGCCGTAGCGGCGGCCGTCGGGGTTGTCCATGGCGACCTCGGCGCCGCCGTCGACGCCGGCCGTCAGGCGCTCGTTGGGTGCGATGAGCACGGTGGTCAGCAGGTTGGCCGACTTGCCCAGCGAGGCCTCGATGGCGACCGTGCGGCTGGCGTCCACCTGCGTCGCCGTGATGCGGGGACTGATCTCGTCGACGTTCAGCGTGGCGGATTCCGTGCAGTTGAGGATGCCGCAGCTGAGGCCCTCGCCAACGGCCTCGCCGAAGGCCTCACCGATATCGCGGCCGACGCCGCCGCAGCCGGCGAGCAGGGCCAGGGGCAGCAGCGCCGTCACGCGGCAGCGGGAAACAGAAATCATGGGAAAACACCCCGGTTTGCGACGCGGCGGATACTAGGTCCAATCCGGCCCGCAACCGCGCCGGATGCCGTGACTGTTCACTTCCCGGAGTCGTTATGTCGTCGCGAATCGCCCCCCTGCTGGCCGCCCTGGCGCTGCTGGCCACCCTGCCGGCCCAGGCCGCCCTCAAAGTCGGTGCCCAGGCGCCCGACTTCAGCGCCGATGCGGCGGTGGGTGGCCAGCCCTTCAAGTTCCGCCTCGCCGAGGCCCTGAAGCAGGGGCCGGTGGTGCTGTACTTCTATCCCAAGGCCTTCACCAGCGGCTGCACCGTCGAGGCGCACCAGTTCGCCGAGGCGACCGACAGGTTCAAGGCGCTGGGCACCACCGTCATCGGCATGTCCAACGACGACATCGACACGCTGAAGAAGTTCAGCGTCGAGGCCTGCCGCAACAAGTTCGCCGTCGCGGCCGACGCGGGCGGCAAGGTCATCAAGGACTACGACGTGGCGCTGAAGCTGGTGCCCGGCACCATGGCCGACCGCGTGTCCTACCTGATCGCCCCCGACGGCAAGGTGGCCGCCGTGCACGCCAGCATGAACCCCGACGGCCACATCGACGCGATGCTCAAGGCCGCCGAGCGGCTGAAGAAATGATCCACCTCGGCGCGGCCGAGCTGCTGGCCGCCTACCGTGCGGGCGCGCTGTCGCCGGTGGAGGTCATGCGGGCCGTGCTGGACCAGGCCCGCCGGCGCGAGGGCCAGCTGCATGCGCTGTGCGCCGTGGACGCCGACGTCGCACTGGCCGCCGCGCGCGCCAGCGAGGCGCGCTGGCGGGCCGGCACGGCGGCGGCGCTGGACGGCGTGCCGGTCACGCTGAAGGAGAACATCGCCCAGCCCGGCGTGGCCTACCGCCTGGGCACGGCCGCGACGGCCGCCGACGCGGTCGCCGACTTCGAGGCCCCGCCCGCCGCGCGGCTGCGCGAGGCCGGCGCCATTGCCTGGGCGCGCACCACCATGCCGGACTACGGCATGCTGAGTTCGGGCCTGTCCAGCCTCCATGCCGAGCCGGCGCGCAACCCCTGGGACACGCGCCTGACGCCGGGCGGTTCGAGCGCCGGCGCCGCCGCGGCGGCCGCGGCCGGCTACGGCCCGCTGCATCTGGGCACCGACATCGGCGGCTCCATCCGGCTGCCGGCCGGCTGGTGCGGCCTGGTGGGCCTCAAGCCCAGCCATGGCCGCGTGCCCATCAAGCCGGGCTATGCCGGCCGCGTCGCCGGGCCGTTGACGCGCACGGTGGCCGACGCGGCGCTGATGCTGGCCGTGCTGGCCCAGCCCGACGCCCGCGACCCGACCCAGCTGCCCCCGCTGCAGCCTGGCAGCTTCGCGCCGCGCGCGCTGGCCTTGCGCGGCCTGCGCCTGGGCCTGCTGCTGGACGCGGGCTGGGGCGAGGCGGTGCGGCCCGAGGTGGCCGCCGCCATCACGGCCGCGGCGCGCGCCTTCGAGCAGGCCGGCGCGGTGGTCGAGCCGCTGCAGCCCTTCACGACGCGCGAGATGGCCGACGGCATCGACCGCTTCTGGCGCATGCGCTCCTGGCTGGACATCTCGGCCCTGGCGCCCGAGCGCCGCGCGCGGGTGCTGCCCTACATCCTCGACTGGGTCGCGCCCGCGGCCGGCTATGACGGCGCCACGGTGTTCCGCGGCTACGGCCAGATGCAGGCGCTGCGCGAGGCCGCCAACGCGGCTTGCGAGCCGTTCGACTTCGTGCTGTCGCCGGTGGCGCCCATGCCGGCCTACCCGGCGCATCTCGCCAGCCCGCTGCACGACCCGGCGCGGCCCTTCGAGCACATCGCCTTCACGCTGCCGTTCAACATGAGCGAGCAGCCGGCGCTGGCGATCAACGCGGGCTACACATCGGCCGGCCTGCAGCCCCTGCCCATTGGCCTGCAGATCATCGGCCGCCGCTTCGACGATGCCGGCGTGCTGGCGCTGGGCGCGGCCTGGGAGCAGTTGCGCCCGGCCCAGCGCGCCTGGCCGGCCTGAGGATCACTGGAGCGTCTTCAGGGCCGCACCGGCGGCGCCTGCGTGGGCAGGCCGGCCGCGGCGAGGTCGGCATTGACCAGCGCCCAGGCGGCCTCGAAGCTGTCGGCGCGGCGCACCGGCCGGCTGGCCCGCCAGATGTCCATCATCGCCGGCAGGCGCTCGATGCCCGGGATGCCGGGCCGCACGAGGAAGACGGTGGAGATGGCGACCAGGCCGCGCGAGGCGAAGCTGTCGATGCTGGTGCGCAAGGCGTCCAGCGCGGCGGCGTCCATCTGCAGGCTGCCGCGTATCTCCAGCAGGTCGCCGAAGCGGCGGTCGGCCGGCAGGCGCTTGCCGGCCAGCGCGATGGCCCGCCGCGTGGCGGCCATCAGCTCGGCGTCGAACGGCCCCTCGGCGATGGACAGCATCACGCGGCCGTGCACGCCCACGCTGACGCGGCCGAAGCTGGTCACGCGGCGGGGGCGGCGCGACGGGGGCAGGGCGGGGCCGGCGTTCATGATGTGCGACGATTTTGCACGCTCAACGAAGGAGTCACGGCGATGTTGACCTTGTACGGTAGCAAGGGCTCGGGTTCTGCGGCCATCGAGGCGGCGCTGGCGCGCGCCGGCCTGGCCTACACCGGCGTCGATGCCGCGTCCTGGAACCCCGGCCCGGGGCGGGACGCGCTGCTGCGCGTGAACCCGCTGGGCCAGATCCCGACGCTGGTGCTCAAGGACGGCATGGTGCTGACGGAAAGCGCGGCCATCCTCATCCACCTGGGCCTGACGGTGCCGCCGGGCGTGCTGCTGCCCGCCGACGCGGGCGCGCGGGCGCGGGTGCTGCGCGGCCTGGTCTACATCGCCGCCAACTGCTACGCGGCCATCAGCGTCATCGACTACCCGGAGCGCTGGTGCGAGCCCTGCGACGACGCGATGAAGGCGCAGATCCGCGCCGGCACGCGGGCGCGGCTGCACGAGCACTGGCGGCTGTTCGCCGACCAGTTCGAGATCGGCTTCGACGCCGGATCGCCGGGCGCGCTGGAGCTGCTGGCGACCGTGGTGTCCAAGTGGTCGGGCACGCGGGCCATGTTGCAGGCCGAGCGCCCCAGCTTTCTCGCCCAGCTGCAGCGTGTGGAGCAGCACCCGGAGGTGGCCGCCGTTTTCCAGCGCCACTGGCCCTGAGGGCCGGGCGGCCTCAGAAGATCGGCGCCTGCAGCTTCTCCGTGGCCACCGCGCGCTGCGTGGCCGGGCGCTCCAACACGCGCTGCAGGTAGGCGCCCAGCGCCGGGCGCGTCCTGGCCGGGTTGGCCTGCATGCGGGTCCAGCGGCACAGCATGAAGGCCAGCGGGTCGACGGCCGTGTACTGCTGGCCCAGCAGCCAGGGGCCGCCGTGGCGGGCCAGCTCGGCGTCCAGCTGGTCCAGCATGGGCGCGATGCGGGCCTCGGCGTGGGCCTTCACGTCGGCCGCGTCGGCGGCCATGCGCTCGGGGTAGAAGTAGTGGATGAGCATGGCCTGCAGCGTGTTGGTCAGCCACACCATCCACTTGTAGTACTGGGCCCGCTCGGGCGTGCCGGGTGCGGGGCAGAAGCCCGGGTGGCAGTCGGCCAGGTGCATCAGGATGGCGGCCGTCTCGTAGAGCACGAGGTCGCCGTCCACCAGCACGGGGATCAGGCCATTGGGGTTGAGCCGGAGGTAGGCCGGCGACTTGTGCTCGTGGTTGGCGCGGTCCACCTCGCGCAGCCGGTAAGGGACGCCCATTTCCTCGAGCAGCAGGTGCGGGGCGAAGCTGGCGTTGCTGGGGTAGTAGTGCAGTTCGATCATGGCGTGGCGGCCTGGCGGCGGTTGAGGCGGCGAACTTTACGTTGCCGCAATGCCGCCGCAGTCCACGCGCGCGAGGCTGCAGGCGTTGGCAAATTCCCCCGGCTTCACGGCTGAAGATCATGAAGACCTTGCTCCACTCCTGTGCCGCGGCGCTGCTGACCTTGAGCGCCGCGCTGGGCGCGCCCGCCGCCCATGCCGACGTGCGCGTCCGCGCCAACATCGGCATGGTGTTCGACGGCCGCTACCACCACGACCACTACTACCCCGCGCCCGGCTACGTGGCGCCGCGCGTGCCCTATGGCGCCGTGGGCGTCGGCGCCGGGCCCGGCCGCTACTGGTTCCACGGCGGCGTCTGGTACCGCCCCTACGGCTCTAGCTTCCGCGTCGTGCTGCCGCCGGTGGGCCTGGTCATCCCGCTGCTGCCGCCGGCCTATGTGACGCTGACGCTGGGCGGCCTGCCCTACTACTACGCCAACGGCGTGTACTACCGGCCGGTGCCCGACGGCTATGCCGTCGTCGCGCCGCCGCCCGAGGCCGCCACGGCCCAGGTCGTGCCGGCCCCGCCGCCGCCCGCGCCGCGGGCCGATCCCGTCATCTACCCGCGCATGGGGCAGTCGCCCGAGCAGCAGGAGAACGACCGCCGCGACTGCAACCGCTGGGCCACCACCCAGCCCAATGCGCAGGCCGACGCCAGCGTGTTCAACCGCGCCGTCGAGGCCTGCATGGACGGACGCGGCTACACACTAAGGTAGGTGCCCCTCGTCTGGTCTCGCGCCGCTGTACGCGGGCGAGCCCAGCCGGTCCCCCGAGGGGACGGCGATGCTCGCGGCATCGAGCCGCGAGCACATCGCCCGCCGGGCCGGCTTGGGGCGGCCCGGCGCTCGGCCCGAACAAGGCACCACGTCGCTCAAAGAGCGCAGCCGGCCTCGGGCCGGATGCCCGCCGCGCGATAGCGCACCGATGTCATCTCGGCCAGGATGCTGAGCGCGATCTCCGGCGGCGTGCGCGCGCCGATGTCCAGGCCCACCGGGCCGTGCAGGCGCTCCAGCTGGGCGGCGGTCAGCCCGAAATGCTCGGCCAGCCGGGCGCGGCGCTTGGCCTGGTTGACGCGCGAGCCGATGGCGCCCACGTAGAAGGCCGCGCTGCGCAGCGCCTCCATCAGCGCCAGGTCGTCCAGCTTGGGGTCGTGCGTCAGCGCGACGATGGCCGTCGCGCCGTCGGGCCGCAAGGCGGTCACCACATCGTCCGGCATGTCGCGCGTCAGCGTCACGCCGGGCAGGTGGAAGCCGTCGGCGTACTCGGCGCGCGGGTCGCACACGGTCACGCCATAGCCCAGCGCCTGGGCCATCTGCGCCAGGTAGTCGGTCATCTGGCCGGCGCCTATGACCAGCAAGCGCCACTGCGGGCCATGGTGGCTGACGAGCAGCGCGTCGGTCAGCGTCAGCATGTCGGCGCCGGGTAGCGCATCGGCCAGCGTGACGGCGCCGGTCGCCAGGTCCAGCCGGCGCTGCACGCGCTCGCCGCGCGCCAGCCGCGCCAGCAGCTCGTCCACGCCCGAGTGCGGCGCGAGCGGCTCCAGCATCAGCTCCAGCGTGCCGCCACAGGGCAGGCCGAAGCGGCGCGCCTCCTCGGCACCCACGCCGTAGCGCAGCGGCGTGGGCCGGGTGATGGCCAGGCTGCCGGCGCGCAGCTGGGCGACGAGGTCGTCCTCGATGCAGCCGCCCGACACCGAGCCGGCGATCTGCCCGTCGTCCCGCACGGCCACCAGCGAACCCACCGGCCGCGGCGCCGAGCCCCAGGTGCGCGTGATCGTGCCCAGCACGACGCCGCGCCCCTCGGCCCGCCAGCCGGCGGCCGTGCGCAACACGCCCAGGTCAAGGTTGTCCATGGATTGCCATCCCCAGCTTCGAGGTCTTGGATAAGACCCTAGGGTAATCGGCAATCACAAGCCCTTGAAGCGGGCCGAGCATCGGCCTTGCAACCCAGGAGACATGCGATGAGCCACAGGATCCATCTGGTGGTCAACGGCCGCGCGGTCAGCAGGGAGGTCGAAGCCGACCGCCTGCTGGTGCAGCTGCTGCGCGAAGACCTGGCCCTGACGGGCACCCACGTCGGCTGCGACACCGCGCAATGCGGCGCCTGCACCGTCCACCTGGACGGCCGCGCCGTCAAGGCCTGCAACCTGCTGGCCGTGCAGGCCGACGGCGCCAGCATCACCACCATCGAGGGCCTGGCGGCCGCCGACGGCACGCTGCACCCCATGCAGGCCGCGTTCAAGGACTGCCATGGCCTGCAGTGCGGCTTCTGCACGCCGGGCATGGTGATGAGCGCCATCGACCTGGTGCAGCACCACGACTGTTCCAGCGAGGCCGCCATCCGCGAGGGCCTGGAAGGCAATCTGTGCCGCTGCACCGGCTACCAGAACATCGTGCGGGCCGTGCAGGCCGGCGGGAAGCTGATGAACTTGGGGACAGACCGCCCGAGCGCAGCGAGTAGCTCTGTCCCCAACTGACTGAGAGGTGTGACATGAATGCACCCGACAAGGGCTTCATCGGCCAGAGCGTCAAGCGCCGCGAGGATGCGCGCTTCCTGACCGGCCGCGGCCAGTACACCGACGACATCGTGCTGCCGCGCCAGACCTACGGCGTGTTCGTGCGCAGCGCCTATGCGCATGCGCGGCTGCGGCGCGTGGACACGGCCGCCGCCGCCGCGGCCGAGGGCGTGCTGGGTGTCTACACCGGCGAGCATTTCCGCGCCGTCGGCGGCCTGCCCTGCGGCTGGCTGATCACCAGCATCGACGGCACGCCCATGAAGGAGCCCAAGCATCCCATCCTGGCGGACGGCAAGGTGCGCTACGTGGGCGACGCGCTGGCGCTGGTCGTCGCCGAGACGCTGGCCCAGGCCAAGGCCGCGGCGGCGCTGGTGGACGTGGACTACGAGGAGCTGCCCGCCGTCGCCGACACCGCCGCGGCGGTGGGCCATGCCGGCAGCGTGCACGACGAGGCCCCGGACAACCGCAGCTATGTCTGGGGCTGCGGCGACAAGGCCGCCACCGACGCGACCTTCGGCCAGGCGGCGCATGTGACGAGGCTGCAGTTCCGCAACAACCGCCTGATCCCCAACGCCATCGAGCCGCGCGCCGCCAACGCCAGCTACAACCCGGCGGACGACAGCTACACGCTGTACGTCGCCAACCAGAACCCGCATGTGGAGCGGCTGCTGATGTGCGCCTTCGTGCTGGGCATCCCCGAGCACAAGCTGCGCGTCGTCGCGCCCGACGTGGGCGGTGGCTTCGGCTCCAAGATCTTCCTGTATGCCGAGGAGACGGCGCTGGTCTGGGCCGCCAAGCAGCTGGGCCGGCCCATCAAGTGGACGGCCGAGCGCAGCGAGAGCTTCCTCAGCGACGCCCATGGCCGCGACCACGCGACGACGGCCGAGCTGGCCATGGACAAGGAGGGCCATTTCCTCGCGATGCGCGTGCACACGACGGCCAACCTGGGCGCCTATCTGTCCACCTTCGCGTCCTGCGTGCCCACCATCCTGTACGCGACGCTGCTGGCCGGTCAGTACAAGACGCCCCGCATCTATGCCGAGGTCACCGGCGTGTTCACCAACACCGCGCCGGTGGATGCCTACCGCGGCGCGGGCCGGCCGGAGGCGACCTATGTGGTCGAGCGGCTGGTGGAGACGGCCGCGCACGAGCTGGGCCTGGACCCGGCCGAGATCCGCCGCCGCAACTTCATCACCCAGTTCCCCTATGCGACGCCGGTGGGCCTGACCTACGACACCGGCGACTACGACGCGACGCTGACGCAGGTGCAGCAGCTGGCCGACGTGGCGGGCTTCGCGGCGCGCAAGGCGGTCAGCGAGGCCAGGGGGCTCAAGCGCGGCATCGGCTACTCGACCTACATCGAGGCCTGCGGCCTGGCGCCGTCCAACATCGCCGGCGCTTTGGGCGCGCGCGCCGGCCTGTTCGAGGCCGGCGAGGTGCGCGTGCATCCCACCGGCAAGGTCACCGTCTTCACGGGCAGCCATTCGCACGGACAGGGCCACGAGACCACGTTCGCGCAGGTCGTCGCCGACCGGCTGGGCATCCCGCTGGAAGACGTGGACATCCAGCATGGCGACACGGGCAAGGTCTTGTTCGGCATGGGCACCTACGGCAGCCGCTCGCTGGCCGTGGGCGGCACGGCCATCATCAAGGCGGTGGACAAGGTCATCGCCAAGGGCCGCAAGATCGCCGCCCATCTGCTGGAGGCCAGCGAGGCCGACATCGAGTTCCGCAACGGCGAGTACCGCGTCGCCGGCACCGACCGCGTGGTGCCGTTCGCCCAGGTGTCCCTGACGGCCTATGTGCCGCACAACTACCCGCTGGACAAGCTGGAGCCGGGCCTCAACGAGAACGCGTTCTACGACCCGACCAACTTCACCTACCCGGCCGGCAGCTATGTCTGCGAGGTGGAGGTGGACCCGGCCACCGGCGTCGTGCGCGTGGACCGTTTCAGCGCGGTGGACGACTTCGGCAACATCGTGAATCCGATGATCGTCGAGGGCCAGGTGCATGGCGGCATCGCGCAAGGCATAGGCCAGGCGCTGCTGGAGCATGGCGTCTACGACGCCGACTCGGGCCAGCTGCTGACCGGCAGTTACATGGACTACGCGATGCCGCGCGCCGACGACCTGCCCAGCTTCCAGGTGCAGACCGCGCCGGGCACGCCCTGCACGCACAACCCGCTGGGCGTGAAAGGCTGCGGCGAGGCCGGCGCCATCGGCTCGCCGCCGGCCGTCATCAACGCGATCTGCAACGCCATCGGCGTGAAAGACCTGCCCATGCCGGCCACGCCCTGCGCGGTCTGGACGGCGCTGCAATCGGCCCGGGCCTGAGGAGACGACGATGAACTACCAAGCCGCATCCTCCGTCGCCGCCGCCCGCCTGGGCGCGGACGACAAGTTCCTGGCCGGCGGTCAGAGCCTGCTGGGCGCCATCAAGCTGGGCCTGGCCGCACCCGAGGGCCTCGTCGACGTGCGCCGGCTGCCCGAGCTGCAGGGCATCGCCGTCGATGGCCAGACGCTGCGCATCGGCGCGGCGACGACGCATGCCGCCGTGGCCGCTTCGGCCGACGTGCAGCGCGCCATTCCCGCGCTGGCCGACCTGGCCGGCCGCATCGGCGACCGCCAGGTGCGCAATGCCGGCACGCTGGGCGGCAGCCTGGCCAACAACGACCCGGCGGCCTGCTACCCCGCCGCGGTGCTGGCGCTGGGCGCCACCATCCACACGGCCAGCCGCCAGATCGCCGCGGACGACTTCTTCCAGGGCCTGTTCGCGACGGCGCTGCAGGACGGCGAGCTGATCACCGCGGTGAGCTTCCCCATGCCGAAGGTGGCGGCCTGGCAGAAGTTCAAGCAGCCGGCGTCGCGCTTCTCGCTGGTGGGGGTGTTCGTCGCGCGCTTCGACGCCGGCGTGCGCGTGGCCGTCACCGGCGCGGGGCCGGGCGTGTTCCGCTGCACGCCGCTGGAGCAGGCGCTGGGGCGCGACTGGAGCTCCGCTGCGGCGCGCGCCGTCAAGGTCGATGACCAGGGGCTGAACAGCGACCTGCATGGCACGGCGGCCTACCGGGCGGCGCTGATCCCGGAGCTGGCCGCGCGCGCCGTCGCGGCGGCCTGACGGGTTCAGCCCACGGGCCGCTCGTTCTCCTGGGCGGCGACGACCGCCTCGCGCCACAGCCGCGCGGGGATGAAGGTGCGCAGCTGCTCCATGGCTTTCTCGATCAGGGCCGGGTGCAGGCCGTGGTCCAGATGGGGCAGCAGGTCGGCCGTCACGTCGGCGCCCAGGTCCACCAGGGACTGGGCGGCGTCAACCACATGGCGGTAGGGGAAGCGCTGGTCGTCCAGCCCGTGCAGCAGGTGCACGCAGACGTCTTGCGGCGCGGCCTCGGGCCGGGACAGGTAGTTGCCCGCGAAGGACAGCACGCGGCCCACCAGCGCAGCCTCCGCCTGCACGGCCTCCAGCGCCAGCAGCGCACCGTCGCCCACGCCGGCCAGCGCCACGCGCTGCCAGGGCAGGCCCAGCTTGCCGGCCTCGGTGCGCAGGCGGTCGATCAGATGGGGCAGGGCGGCCTCCACGCCCTCGGGGCTGGGCTGGGCCTCGGCCCACCAGCGGCAGCGGCCCTCGTCGTCGCGCAGCGGCGGGTGCACGGTCATCGTCGCGGCACGGGGGTACTGGGCCTGCAGCGCCGCAGCCAGCGGCGCGAGCGTGTCGGGGCCGTCGGGTGCGAGGCCGCTGTCGGGCAGCAGCACGAACAGCAGGTCGGGGGCGGCGGCATGTGGCATGGAACTCATGGCGCGTATTTTCGGCGCCTCGCAAGCCGGATGCGAATGGGACTTAATGTTTTCTTTCTAGTAAGAAAGATTACGCGGCGATGAGTTTCGAGCCGACCCAGACTTCTCCGGCCGCATGTACTGATTTCGGTTTGCGCGAAGCTTGATTGGGGGGCATTTGAGTATCTCGGGCCATCCCGTGACGGGCGTCCGCCAGCACAGCCCGACAGCCCCTCGTCAGCCAAAGTTGTTGGGCGCTTGCAACGTTCGTGACGACTTAAGCGGCCGAAGGCATAGGAGAAGACCCTAGGTTGGGCCAGAAACCCGGAGGTAACCGGACCCCATCCCTAACATGAATGTTTGTTGACGAGTTCAAGGTCGCGCCGCCTCGCCGCCAGACAATTTGCTCGTGAGCATGCCCACTCAGCCCGTATTTTCATATGCCTATCCAATACTCCGGTTTCAAACCTGTTCACAAACCCATCGCCTTGGCCGTGCTCGGCCTGGTGCTGGCCCACAATGCTGCGGCGCAACAAGCTGCGGCCGACAATAAGCCTGCAGCGACGGAATCTTCGGCCGCCAAGACCGAAGCGCCCCAGAAGCTGGACACGGTGGTGGTCACCTCCGGCTCGCGCATCAAGCGCGACGCCTTCAGCTCGCCGGCTCCCATCCAGGTCATCAAGAACGAAGACGCCGCGCTGGCGGGCTTCAGCTCGACGGCACAGGTGCTGCAGAGCACGTCCGTGACCGGCGGTGCCGGCCAGATCAACAACGCCTTCGGCGGCTACGTGACCGACGGCGGCCCGGGCGCCAACACCGTGGGCCTGCGCGGCTTCGCCCCGACCCGCTCGCTGGTGCTGCTGAACGGCCGCCGCATGTCGCCCTCGGGCACCCGCGGTTCCGTCGGCGCCGCTGACCTGAACACGCTGCCCAACTCCATCGTCGACAGCATCGAAGTGCTGAAGGACGGCGCCTCCTCCGTCTACGGCTCCGACGCCGTGGCCGGCGTGATCAACATCATCACGAAGAAGGACCTGACCGGCATCCGCCTGGACGCCTCGGTCAACCAGACCGAGCATGGTGGTGGCAACGCCTACAACTTCTCGGCCGCCGGCGGCGTGGTCAACGACCACTCGCGCTTCCTGTTCTCGTACAACTTCAGCGAGAACACGCGCATGACCCTGGGTCAGCGTGACTGGACCCGTTGCAACACCGACTACCGCCGCACCAGCGTGAACGGCGTCGTCGGCGAATGGGGCAGCTGGGACACCAAGGATCCGCTGACCGGCCAGCCCAAGTGCTACCCGATCACGGGCACCGGCTCCAACGGCGTGACCATCAACACCATCGGCACCGGCGGTACGCCTGCCGGCAGCGCCACCACCGGCGTCGGCGCGCCCGGTGCGGTCGGCACGACCTTCAACCGCTGGCGTCCGAACTCGGCCGTGACCACGGGTCTGGTCGGCTGGGAAGGCGTGGGCGGCGGTCAGACGACCGACAACAACGTCCGCGACACCTTCGACCCGCGCGTGCTGAACAACACGCTGATGTCGCCGGTGCGCAACCACAACCTGTACGCCCAAGGCGCCTTCGACGTGCAAGCCCTGGGCGATGCCGAAGCCTACTGGGAACTGCTGTTCAACCGCCGCGATTCGTCGCAGGTCGGCTTCCGCCAGCTGTCGCTGGACTACGCCAAGGGCAGCCCGCTGATCCCGGCCAACCTGGCCTTCAGCACGGTGCAGACCGCCCCGACGACGATCACCAACGGCCAGGCGCTGGGCGTGCGTGCCTTCATCGGTGCCGGCAACAGCTACTCCAGCCAGTCCGTGGACTTCACGCGTGCCGTGGCCGGCCTGCGCGGCTCCTTCGCCAAGTTCAACTGGGACTATGACGTCTCGGTCCAGCACGCCGAGAGCAAGGGCAAGTACCTGTTCGACGGCTTCCGCACCGACCGCCTGGCCCAGAGCCTGAACGTCGTGTCCAACGGCAGCGGCGGCTTCAACTGCGTCAACACGGCCAACGGCTGCGTCGCCGCACCGGCGCTGAGCTCGGCCGTGGTGGGCGGTCAGCTGCCCCAGGCCTGGCTGGGCTTCGTCTACGACAACTACACCGGCGTGACGAAGTACAAGGAAGACATCGTGTCGGCCTCGACGACCGGCAAGCTCTTCAAGCTGCCCTACGGCGACGTGAAGGGTGCCGTGGGCGCCGAGTTCCGCCGCATGTCCATCGACGACACCCCGTCCATGGACCAGCAGACGGCCAACATCTACAACTTCACCTCGTCCACGCCGACGCGCGGTAGCGACCACGCCACCGACGTGTTCGCCGAAATCGAAGTGCCGCTGCTGAAGAACGTGCCGCTGGCCAAGGAACTGACGCTGAACGGCTCCACGCGCCGTGCGGACTACCAGTCCTACGGTTCGGGCTCGACCTACAAGATCGGTGCCATGTGGGCGCCGACCGGCTGGGTCTCGCTGCGCGGCACCAACGGCACCTCCTACCGTGCCCCGGCCCTGTTCGAGCAGTTCGTCGGTGCGACGACCGGCTTCCTGAGCGCCGCCGGCGATCCGTGCAACAGCCCCACCCCGGGCAGCCAGCGCGCGACCAACTGCGCCAGCGAGGGCCTGCCGGCCAACTTCCAGCAGACCCAGAGCATCACCTCGGTCACCCTGGGTGGCCGCGATGCGGGCCTGTCGGCGGAAACCTCGAAGAACTCTTCGTGGGGCATCATCCTGCAGCCCACGCTGCCGGTCGGCTGGGGTGACCTGTCCGTCGCACTGGACCGCTTCGATGTCAAGGTCGACAACGGCGTCTCGCGCGCCGGTGCCTCCGCCATCCTGTCGCTGTGCTACGACGATCCGGCGTTCCGCTCGGGTGGTGGCTATTGCAAGCTGGTCACGCGTGCCCCGGGCAACAACGCGCTGACGGTGAACAACAGCTACATCAACCTGTCGTCCGACGTGGTGCGTGGCTATGACTACAACATCCGCTACACGAACGACGTGGGCATCGGCAAGCTGCGCGTGGAACTGTCGGCCACCGAGTACCACTCGCAAGCCAGCCGCCTGTTCGCGACCGACCCGCTGGTCGAGAGCAACGGCCGCGTCGGCGTGCCGCGCTGGTCCGGCGCCCTGGACGTGAAGTACACGGTCAAGGGCTGGACGGCCTACTACGGCACGGAGTGGGTCGGCAAGACGTCGAGCTACGAGTACTACCAGCGCCAGGCCACCAGCGCTGCCAGCGCCGCCCTGTACAACCCGGACACCAGCATCTACCAGATGCGCACGCCGAGCTACTTCCTGCACTCGCTGTCGCTGTCGTACAGCGACTCGGTCAGCAAGTGGAAGACCACGGTGGGTGTGCGCAACCTGGCCGACAAGACGCCGCCCTCGATCTCGTCGGGCTTCGCCAACCGCGTCGGCAATGCGCCCCTGTACAGCGGCTATGACTACTTCGGTCGTCGCTTCTTCATGAACGTCTCCAAGTCGTTCTAATCCCCTAGTGCGGTGAAGCCCTGGCAACCCTCGGGTTGCCGGGGCTTTTTTTTAGGCGTGATTCGTATGAAATACCACTTGAACACCGTGAGCCGGCTGATCGCCATCGCGGGCGCCGTGCTGGCCTTCAGCCCCGCCGCGCAGGCCGCCGACCCGTCCCCCATCCGCGTCCCGACCATCGAGACGCTGGCGCAGTTCCCCGGCATGACGGGCTTCCGGATCTCTCCCGACGGCCTGCACATGCTGGCCATCCAGAGCCAGGGCGACAACCGCAGCATCCTGGTCTGGAAGCTGGCCGACCCGGCGGCCAAGCCGACGGTCATCGGCGCCACGAACATGCAGATCCGCAGCGCCTCGTTCCTGAAGAACGACATGCTGCAGGTCGAGATGACGCAGCCCTACGACCTGCGCGCCGACGAGGTCACCAAGACCTTCATCACCAAGCTGCTGTTCACGGACCTGGAGGGCAAGAACTGGATCGAGCCGATGGCGTCCGCCGACATCGCCCGCTCCGAGATCGCCAAGAAGGCGGCGGCCCTGGCCAACCCCACGGTGCTGAGCCGCCTGCCGGGTGACCGCGACAACGTCATCCTGGAAAGCGACACGCGCGGCGACAGCCGCGACATCTACCGCTACAACCTGCGCACGGCCAAGGCCACGCGCATCATGCGGCTGAGCGAGTCCGATGCCCGCGTGCTGGTCAACTCGGCGGGCCAGGTCTGGGCCAAGCAGCGCCTGGGCAGCGACGCCCAGGGCACGTTCACGGCCCTCGACTTCCGCAGCAAGGACGGCGCGTGGGAGGAACACTTCCGCAGCTACGTGAAGAACCGCGACGTCGTCGACGTGGTGGCACCCGGCGCCAAGGCGGGCACGGCCATCATCCGCAGCAACGTCGGCCGCGAGGTCACGGGTCTGTACGAGTACGACATCGCCGCCCGCAAGGTGGCGGACACCTTGTTCGAGCACAAGTTCTTCGACGCGACCGGCGTGCGCTCCTTCCGCGACGACGACGCGCCCAACGACGACGGCTTCGACGGCTTCTCGCTGGACGGCCACCTGGGCGGCGACGAGTACTGGGAGAACCCCAAGATGGAGGCCGCCGTGCGCGGCGTCGCGCAGGCGCTGGGCATCAAGGAAATCCAGCAGGAACTGCGCAGCGTGGGCGGCAACGACCGGGCCGAGATCCGCTCCTTCGACGGCGTGTCCGTGCGGCTGGTGCAGTACGTGGGTGGCGAGACGCCGACCTACCTGATCCGCGTCAGCGGCTCGACCTACCCGACCGAGCACTACCTGCTGCGCGGCCAGAAGATCCAGCTGCTGGCCAAGGAGTTCCCGGAGGTCGACAAGCGCGCCCTCGGCAGCGCCCGCTTCGTCTACTACAAGGCGCGCGACGGCCTGAACATCCCCGCCTATCTGACGGTGCCCAACCCGCAGCTGTGCGGCCCGGGCCCCTACGCGACGGTCATCCATCCGCACGGCGGCCCCTGGGCCCGCGACACGATGGACTACGACCGTTCGGGCTGGGTGCCGATGCTGGTGTCGCAATGCCGCGTCGTGCTGCAGCCGCAGTACCGCGGCTCGCAGGGCTGGGGCCGCACGCTGTGGTTCGCCGGTGACCGCGAATGGGGCCAGAAGATGCAGGACGACAAGGACGACGGCGTGAAGTGGCTGGTCAGCGAGAAGCTGGCCGACCCCAAGCGCGTCGCCATGTTCGGCTTCTCCTACGGCGGCTACGCGGCCTTTGCGGCCTCGGTGCGCCCCAACGGCCTCTACAAGTGCGCCATCGCCGGCGCCGGCGTGTCCGACATCGAGCGCATCTGGGCGAAGTTCTTCACCAACCCCTACTTCCAGTCGGGTCAGGAACCCACGGTGCGCGGCCTGAGCCCGCTGACCAAGGCGGACAAGATGGAGATCCCGCTGATGGTCTATCACGGCGATCGCGACCAGACCGTGCCGCTGATCCAGTCGGAGCTCTTCGTCGACAAGGCCAAGGCCGCCGGCAAGCCGGTGGAGTACCACGTGCTGAAGGACTACGCCCATGGCCCTGCCTGGACGCGCAAGACCAATGCCGACCAGCTCAGGCTGATCAGCGACTACCTGTCCAAGGGCTGCGGCGGCGGCGGCCTCTGATCGGTTGATCGACCCCAAGAAACGGCGGCCCGCGGGCCGCCGTTTTTCGTTGCGGGCCGGCTCAGACCTTGATCGAGAACGGATTGAAGTTGGTGCCGCGGTCGTAGTAGTCCACGCCCTCCGCACGCTTCAGGAAGGCGACGGCGCGCGCGGTGGCCGGGTACATGACGGCCTCCCAGGTCGTCTTGAACAGGTACTGGCTGACGATGACCGCCATCAGCTGCTCATGCGGCCAGATGCCCCAGAAGGCGATCAGGAAGAACAGCCCCGTGTCGACGAACTGGCCCACGATGGTGGAGCCGATGACGCGCGCCCACAGGAAGCGGCCCTGCGTCGCGACCTTCATCCTGGCCAGCACATAGCTGTTGGCGAAGCTGCCGCAGGCGAAGGCGATCATGGAGCCGGCGACGATGCGCCAGGTGTTGCCGAACACCGCCTCGAGCTGCGGCTGATAGACGGCCATGAACTCGTTCTGTGCCGGCGGCAGGTGCACGACGACGAAAGCCATGAAGGCCGCGAACAGCAGCGCGCCGAAGCCGGCCCAGACGACGCGCCGGTCGCGGCCGTAGCCGTAGACCTCGGTCAGCACGTCGCCGAAGATGTAGCTGATCGGGAAGAAGAACAGGTCGGCGCCGAAGGTGACCGGGCCGAACAGCGGCAGCGTCAGCTGCGCCGCCTTGGCCGCGCCGATCAGGTTGGAGCACAGCAGCACGCAGACGAAGGCCGCCATGATCAAGTCGTAGTACCTGAACGATCGCGGCGGCTGGGTCATGTCGGGCTCCTTCAGGCCGGGCGTCGCGTGGTGAGCTTCAGCAGCGTCCGGTGCAGCTTGGGCGTGTCTATGGGCTTGGTCAGGAAGTCGTTCATGCCGGCGGCGAACGCATCGTCGCGCTCCGACACCAGGGCGGCGGCGGTCAGCGCGACGATGGGCAGCTCGTCGGCGCTGAAATGCTTGCGCAGCTCGCGGGTCGCATCATGCCCGCCCATGACCGGCATCTGCACGTCCATCAGCACGATGTCGAAGGGCTTGCCGACGCTGGCGGCCGCCAGCACGGCCTCGATGGCCTGGCGGCCGTCGCTGGCCTGGGCTACCTCCATGCCCCATTGCTCCAGCTGGGCCACCGCGATCAGCATGTTGACCGGGTGGTCCTCGGCGATCAGCACGCGCCGGCCCTGCAGGCCGTCGCCGGCCGTGCTGCGCGGCTCGCGCGGCTGGTGGGGGGCCGGCGCGGCGGGCAGCGGCAGCTCGGCCCAGAAGGCCGAGCCCTTGCCGGGCGTGCTGTCCACGCCCACCTCGCCGCCCATCAGCGTGGCCAGCTCGCGGCAGATGGACAGGCCCAGGCCCGTGCCGCCGAAGCGCCGCGTCGTCGATTCGTCGGCCTGGGTGAAGGGCTGGAACAGGCGCTTCAGCTGATCGGGCGCGATGCCGGGGCCGGTGTCGCGCACCTCGACGCGCACCCATTCACCGGCACTGCCGCGGGCATTGACGGCCAGCGCACGCACGGCGACGGTGATGCCGCCGGTCTGCGTGAACTTCAGCGCATTGGTCAGGTAGTTGGACAGGATCTGGCGCGTGCGCAGCGGGTCGCCGAACACCCAGGCCGGCAGGGCCGGGTCGATGTCCACGGCGAAGCTCAGGCCGCGCGCCTGCGCCAGCGTCAGATAGGCCAGGCGGATGGAGGCCAGCAGCTCGCGCAGCGAGAAGGGCTGGCTTTCCAGCGTCAGGCGCCCGGCCTCGATCTTGGACAGGTCCAGGATGTCGGAGATCAGGCCCGACAGGCTCTCGGCGCTGTCCATCATCTGGTTCAGGTAGTCGCGCCGCTGCGCCTCGGCGATGTCGGGCTGCTGGGCCAGCCGTCCCAGGCCCAGCAGGCCGTTGAGCGGCGTGCGGATCTCGTGGCTGGTGTTGGCCAGGAAGGCGCTCTTGGCGCGGCTGGCGGCCTGGGCCGCGTCCTTGGCCTGGGCGAGCTGGTCCTCGACGCGGCGGCGCTCGGTGATGTCCTCGATGATCCAGATCGTGCCGCCGCGGCTGGGATGGGCCGGGTCGACAGCCTTGGCCAGCAGCCGGGCCAGGAAGGTGGAGCCGTCGCGGCGGCGCATGGTGCGCTCGGTCTCGACCTGCTCGCCGGCGGCCAGCGCGGCGCCGAGGTCGCGGCCCACGGCCTGCCATTCCTCCACGCCGGGCCAGACGACGCTGCCATGCTGGCCCAGCAGCGTGCCGCGCGCCCAGCCGAACATGGCTTCGATGCGCGGGTTGGCCAGCACGAACTGCTGGTCGCGCGTCAGCGCGATGCCGATGGACGCGTTCTCCAGGATGGCGCCGTGCACGAGCCGGGTGCGTTCGCTCTCGCTGACGTCGCGGGCGTACAGCACCAGGTAGTTCTGGCCGTCCATCTCGAAGGGCGCGACCGACACCAGCATGGAGATCGTGCTGCCGTCCTTGCGGCGGAAGCTGATGGGCAGGTTGCTGGCCGTGCCGTCGCGGCGAATGGCCTCGCGGATGGCGACGCGGTCGGCCGGGTCGTGCCAGATGCCGATCTCGTCGGACGTGCGGCCCAACACCTCGGCGCCGTCCCAGCCGGTGAGCGCCTCGAAGGCCTTGTTGACCATCGCGTAGCGGCCGCTCTCGGCCTCGGTCAGCGTGATGACGTCGGGGCTGGTGGCCACCAGGTGCGACAGCAGGCCCTCCGAGCGGCGCAGCGCGTCCTGGGCGCGGCTCTGCTCGGTCTGGTCGGTGAAGAAGGTCAGCGTGGCCGGCCCCGAGGCGGTCTCCACGCGCACGCTGGTGGCCTGCACCAGGCGGCGCCGGCGCGACAGCGTGCGCAGCCGGTACTCGGCCATGGGCTGCATGGCGCCCGGTGCCAGGCCTTCCAGCCGCAGGGCCTGCTGGCGCGCGCTCTCGTCGTCGCCAGGCTCGTAGTGGCTGAACAAGTCCTGGCCGATCATGCTGGAGCGCTGCGCATAGCCGAACATGGCCATGGCGGCCGGGTTGGCGTCGACGACGCGGCCCCAGCGGTGCAGCACCAGCGGGCTGGGCGAGCGGCGGAACAGCTCGCGGTAGCGCGTCTCGGTGGCCTGCACGGTCTGCTCGGCGGCCACCTCGCCCGTCACGTCGCGGCCCACGCCCCAGTAGCCGCGGAAATTGCCCTGCGCGTCGAAGCGCGGCTCGCCGCTGATGGAGACCCACAGCGCGCTGCCGTCCGGGCCGGCGCGGCGGGCCAGCATGGCGTGGAAGGGGCGGCGCGATTCGAGGTCGGCGCGGTGGGCGTCCAGCTCGTCGTCCGACAGGCCCATGTCGTCGATGTCCCAGGGCGTCTTGCCCAGGCAGGCCTGCACGTCCAGGCCGGCGCTGCCGGGCCGCTCCTCGGCCACATGGGTGAAGCGGTACTCGCGGTCCATCTCCCAGTACCAGTCCACGGCCATGCCCAGCAGTCCGCGGAAGCGCGCCGTGCGCTCCTCGGCCTCGGCCAGCGAGCGCTGCATCATCTTGAACAGCGCGATGCCGGTGACCAGGCCCGCGCCCAGCAGGCCGAGCTGGATGCCCAAGCGCAGCGGCAGGCTGTGCATGGCCTCGGGCTGGGTGGCCCAGCCCATGGCCTCGGCGCCGCCCAGGCCGGCCAGCGCCGCGCCGGCCAGCGCGGTCAGCAGCAGGCCGGCGCCCAGGCCCAGCATGCCGGTGACGAAGGCCACGATCAGGCCCGCCGCCGTCAGGCCCAGCGCCCACAGGCCGAGGTTGCGCGACACGGCGACGCTGACCGGCAGCGCAATGACCAGGGCCATCATCAGCAGCGCGACGGCCGGCCGGGGTTCGCGGCGCGGGCGGCGCGGCAGCGTCAGCAGGCGCAGCAGGGCCAGCAGCGCGATCAGCGTCGCCAGCAGCGGCGGCAGCCAGCCGTCCAGCCATTCACCGGCCTGGCGGGTGTACCAGAGCAGCGCCGCCACCGGCAGGAAGATGGGCCCGCAGGCCAGCAGGAAGATGCGCGCCGCATGCCAGCGCATGCTGGTCGCCAGGCGCAGGCGTTGCTGCTCGGGCGGCGCCGCGTGGCCGACGAGGCTGCTGATGTCGTCGGCGGCGCGGGCCATGCTCAGCTCAGGGCCTGTCGGGTCGCCTCCGCGACGGCGCGGGCGCGGGCGGCGAAGTCTTCGCCGCGGCCGGCATAGAGGACGGCGCGCGAGGAGTTCACGACCAGCGGCGCCGTGCGGCCCGCGGCCTGCACGACGGCCGCGGCATCGCCGCCCTGGGCGCCGACCCCCGGCACCAGCAGCGGCAGCGTGGGCGCGAGCTCGCGCACGCGGGCGATCTCTTCGGGGTAGGTGGCGCCGACGACCAGGCCCAGCTGGCCGTTGCGGTTCCATTGCGTCTCGGCGAGGTGGGCCAGGTGCTCGAACAGCCGCGGCTGGCCCGGCACGTCGGCCAGGCGCTGCATCTGCCAGTCGTCGCCGCCCTTGTTGGAGGTGCGGCACAGCAGGATGGCGCCCTTGCCCTCGTAGGCGAGGTAGGGCTCGATGCTGTCGAAGCCCATGAAGGGCGACAGCGTGACGGCGTCGGCGCGGTAGCGCACGAAGGCCTCGCGGGCGTACTGCTCGGCGGTGGAGCCGATGTCGCCGCGCTTGGCGTCCAGGATGACGGGCACGCCGGGCGCGACCGCGTGGATGTGGTCGATCAGGCGCTCCAGCTGGTCCTCGGCGCGGTGGGCGGCGAAGTAGGCGATCTGCGGCTTGAAGGCGCAGACCAGGTCGTGGGTCGCATCGACGATGGCGGCGCAGAAGTCGTAGAACTTGCTGGCATCGCCGGCCCAGGCGCCCGGCAGCTTGGCCGGCTCGGGGTCGAGGCCCACGCACAGGCGGGAGGAAGAACGGGCTTGGAGCTGGGCAACAAAAGTCGTCATGTCAGGGCAAAAGCGGAGAGGGGGGCGATGCGGTCCAGCACGAATTCTGCAAAAGCCTCGGCCGGCAGCGGGCGGCTGAACAGATAGCCCTGCACGGCCTGGCAGCCCTGGCGGCGCAGGAAGGCCAGCTGGCCCTCGGTCTCCACGCCCTCGGCCAGGGTCTGCAGGCCCAGGGCGCCGGCCATGCGGATGACCGCGTCGACGATGGCGCGGTCCTCGGCGTCCTCGGTCAGGTCGCGCACGAAGGACTGGTCGATCTTGAGCTTGCCGACCCGGAAGCGCTTCAGATAGCTCAGCGAGGAGTGGCCGGTGCCGAAGTCGTCGATGGACAGCTGCACGCCGCGCGCATGCAGCGCGTTCATGACGGCGATGGCGGCGGCCGGATTGTCCATCGCGGCGCCCTCGGTGAGCTCCAGTTCCAGGCGATGGGCCTGCACGCCGAGCTCGTCCAGCAGGCGGCCCACCAGCGCCGGCAGGTCGTCATGGCGGAACTGCACGGCCGACAGGTTGACGGCCATGGCCAGCTGCGGCAGGCCGGCGCGGTCCCAGCGCCGCAGCTGCGACAGCGCCTCCCGCAGCACCCATTCGCCGATGGGCAGGATCAGCCCGGAGGCCTCGGCGATGGGGATGAACTCGGCCGGCGACACCCAGCCCAGCTCGGGGTGGTGCCAGCGCAGCAAGGCCTCGGCGCCGACGATGCGGGCCTTGCCGTCGCCGCCGTAGGGCGTGTCGCCGCCGTGGGCGTCGAGCGCGAACTGGGGCTGGTAGTGCAGGCTGAGCTGACCGCGCTCCAGCGCCCGACGCAGCCCGTTCTCCAGCTGCAGCGCGCGGGCCGACTGGGCCTGCATCTCGCTCGTGAAGAAGCGGTAGGCGTTGCGGCCATCCTTCTTGGCGCGGAACATGGCCGCGTCGGCGCATTTGCACAGCGTCTCGAAGTCGCCGCCATCCGTCGGGAACATCGCGATGCCCATGGACGGCGTGACGGTCAGCTCCTGCTGGTCGACGTGGAAGGGGGCGCTGGCCAGCGCCATCAGCTTGGTGGCCAGGTGGGCGGCGCCGGCGACGTCGGTCAGCGGCAGCACGAGGACGAACTCGTCGCCGCCCATGCGGGCCACGGTGTCCTGCTCGCGCACGGCGCCGCGCAGCCGCGCGGCCAGCTGGGTCAGCAGGCTGTCACCGACGCGGTGGCCCAGCGAGTCGTTGACGTTCTTGAAGTGGTCCAGGTCCAGGAACAGCACGGCCAGCGGCTCGTCGCTGCGGCGGGCGATGTCCAGGGCCTGGCTGGCGCGGTCGGCGAGCAGGTGGCGGTTGGGCAGGCCGGTCAGCGCATCGAACAGGGCCAGGCGCTCGGCGCGGGCCTCGGCGGCCTGCTGTTCGGCGACCTTGAGCTCCAGCGCCGCGACGGTCTGGCTGAGCTGCTCGGTGCGCTGGGCGACCAGGGCTTCCAGCTGGGCCTTGGAGCGCACCAGGTCTTGCTCGGCCTGCTTGCGTGCGGTGATGTCCTGCGTGATCCAGATCGAGCCGCGCGACAGGTCGCTGCGATCGATGGCCTTGCTGCGCACCTCGCACCAGACGGGCGTGCCGTCCTTGCGGCCCAGCAGCATCTCGGCGTGGAAGGAGTCGCCGCGCGACAGCGGCTCGTAGCAGAGGTCGCCGGCGGCCTTCCAGTCCGCCTCGCTGAGGTACCAGACGCGCGACAGCTGGCCGTCCAGCTCGCCGGGGCCGTAGCCGAACAGCTGTTCGAAGGCGCGGTTGCAGCGCGTCACGCGGCGGCCGCGCAGGAAGACGATGCCCACCATCGCGTGGTCGAAGATCAGCTGCTGCTCGGCATGCAGGTCGGCCAGCGCCGCGTCGGCCAGCTTGCGCTCGTGGATGTCCTCGACGATCCAGATCGAGCCGACCGACGGGTCGGCGGGATCGATGAGGCGGCCGGTCAGCTGGGTCCAGAAGCGCGCGCCGTTCTGGCGCAGCATCAGCTGTTCGCTGCGGAAGGTCTCGCCGGCCGCCAGCACCGGATAGGCGCGGCGACCCAGGCTGCGGGCCTCGTCCTCGCTCTCGTACAGCTCCACGCTGCTGCGGCCGACGGCCGCCTCCGGGCTGGCGAAGCCGTAGATCTCGGCGTAGCGCTGGTTGCAGCGCACCAGCTTGCGCGCCTTCACGAACACCACGCCGACGCCCGCGTTGGCCAGAATGACATCCAGCTCGCGCAGCGCCTGGCGGAGCGCGGGGTTGTCGCTGGGGTCGGGCGCGAGGCTCATGAAGCGGCTATGCGGCGGCTGTGGTCTGGTCGGTCGGGCGGGATTGGAGCATGACCGGTTATTGTCTGGTCTCATGCATATCCTCGACACCGAACGCCTGGCGCTGCGTGAATTCACACCGCTTGACGCGCCCTTCCTGCTGCGCCTGGTCAATGAGCCGGGCTGGCTGCGCAACATCAACGACCCCGGCGTGCGCAGCGTCGACGATGCGCTGACCTGGGCCGAGGGGCGGCTGTTCAAGGCCTATCGAGAACTGGGTCACGGTTTCTGGGCCGTGCAGCGGCGCGAGGACGGCGAGCTGCTGGGCATGTGCGGGCTGTTCAAGCGGGCCGCCCTGCCCGAGCCCGACCTGGGCTATGCGCTGCTGGCCGAGCACGAGGGCCGCGGCTATGCACTGGAGGCCGCGCGCGCCTGCGTGGCCCATGCGAGGACGGTGCTGGGCTGGACGTCCCTGATGGCCATCACGGCCATCGACAACCCGCCCAGCGTGGCGCTGCTGCGCAAGCTGGGCTTCGTCGAGCAGGGCCAGGAACAGCTCGAGGGCTACAACGAGCCCTCGAGAGTCTTCCGGTTGGCGCTCTAGGCGCTCTGAGTCAGTTGGGGACGGAGCTGCTCGCTGCGCTCGCGCGGTCTGTCCCGCAAGGTCCTCAGACTCGTTTGGCCAGGTCTTGCGCCAGGCCCGTGTAGCTGCCCGGCGTCAGCTTCAGCAGGCGGGCCTTCTCGGCCTTGGGCAGGTCCAGCCCCTCGATGAAGGCGCGGATGGACTCCTGCGTGATGGCCTTGCCGCGCGTCAGCTCCTTGAGCTGCTCGTAGGGGTTGGGCAGGCCGAAGCGGCGCATGACGGTCTGGATGGGTTCGGCCAGCACTTCCCAGGCGGCGTCCAGGTCGTCGGCGAGGCGCTCCTCGTTCACCTCCAGCTTGCCCAGGCCCTTGGCCAGCGAGTCATAACCCAGCAGTGCGTAGCCCAGGCCCACGCCCATGTTGCGCAGCACCGTGGAGTCGGTCAGGTCGCGCTGCCAGCGGCTCACCGGCAGCTTCTGCGAGAGGTGCGTCAGCACGGCGCTGGCCAGGCCGAAGTTGCCTTCCGCGTTCTCGAAGTCGATGGGGTTGACCTTGTGCGGCATCGTCGAGCTGCCGATCTCGCCGGCCTTGGTCTTCTGCTTGAAGTAGCCCAGCGAGATATAGCCCCAGACGTCGCGCGACCAGTCGATCAGGATGGTGTTGGCGCGCGTGAACGCGTCGAACAGCTCGGCCATGTAGTCGTGCGGCTCGATCTGGATGGTGTAGGGGTTGAAGGTCAGCTTGAGCTGCTTCTCGATGACGTGCTTGGAGAAGGCCTCCCAGTCGTGGCGCGGCCAGGCCGACAGATGGGCGTTGAAGTTGCCGACCGCGCCGTTCATCTTGGCCAGCGGCTTGACGGCGGCGATGCGCGCGCGGGCCGTGGTCAGCCGGGCCACGACGTTGGCGATCTCCTTGCCCACCGTCGTCGGGCTGGCCGTCTGGCCGTGCGTGCGGGACAGCATGGGGATGCCGGAGAACTGGTGCGCCATCTTGCGCAGCGTCGCGACGATGCCGTCCAGCGCCGGCAGCATGACCTCGTCGCGCGCGGCCTTCAGCATCAGCGCGTGGCTGGTGTTGTTGATGTCTTCGCTGGTGCAGGCGAAGTGCACGAACTCGGACGCGGCCTGCAGCTCGGCATGCACGGCGGTCTCGCCCTCGAAGCTGCGCTTGATCCAGTACTCCACGGCCTTCACGTCGTGGTTGGTGGTGCGCTCGATGGCCTTGATCTGCTCGGCGTCGGCCTCGGAGAACTTCTTCACGAGGCGGCGCAGGCGGGCGCGCGCGGCGGAGGACAGCGGCTTGAACTCCTTGAAGCCGGCGTCGGAGAGCGCGATGAACCATTCCACCTCGACCTGCACGCGGCGGTGCATCAGGCCGAACTCGGACAGCAGCGGACGCAGCGCGGCCACCTTGGCGGCGTAGCGGCCGTCCAGCGGCGAAAGGGCGCTGATGGCGGAGTAGTCGGTCGTGGTCATGGCGGGCCGGCGGGTCGTGGAAAACCCGCAATTGTAAAAGTCAGCGCTCGCTGAAGAACTTCACCCGCTCTTCGTCAGCCGGATGCGTAGCAATCGCGATGGCCACAGGGTTGTTGTCCACCGTTGCCCTGTGTTTCTCGGCCAGGCGCCCGAAGAAGACGGCCATGCGCGAGGTGTCGACGCCGCCGGCGCGCGCCAGCGTGCGGCCGTAGAGGTCGGCCTCGCGCTCGTTGTCGCGCGAATAGGCGTTGCTGGCCAGCACGGCCGGCGCGGCTGCCAGCAGCGACGAGAAATCGCCGACGATGACCGAGGCCACGACGCTGATCGCGCCGGCCCGCAGCAGCAGGCGCAGGCCATGGCGGTGCTGCACATGGCCCAGCTCGTGGGCCAGCACCGTCAGCACGGCGTCGGGCTCGTCGGCCAGCAGTTCCAGCAGCGCGTCGGTGATGACGATGTCGCCGCCCGGCAGCGCGAAGGCATTGGGCCCCAGCGCCTTGCCGCCGTCGCGGAAATGGATCTCGAAATGCGCCGGCAGCGCCGGGCCGCCACCGGCACGGGCGCGCTGCAGGGTGGCGGCCCAGCGCTCGCGCCAGGCCTGCTGCTGCTCGCCCTTCAGCCGGCTGGGCTTGAGCCAGTCGCCATCCAGCCCGCCCAGCAGCTGGGCGCCCAGCGCGCGTTCGGCGGATGGCGGCAGCGCGGCGACCGCCGTGTCCACCGCCCAGGGCAAGCCCCAGCGCCAGCCCGCGGCCAGGCCGGCCACGAGCAGCACCAGCGACAGCAGCGCCAGGCGCCAGCTCTGCTGCCAGCGCACGATGGCGCTGTCGCCGCGGCCCGAGGCCCGGGCCCAGGCGTCGAAGGCGCCCGCGTCGGCGAAGCTCAGCAGGCCGCCGCCGGGCAGCAGGATCTGGCGCTGGCCGTGGCGCTGGCGCTCGGGCCAGGTGACGGCGGCGAGCGGCGCGCTTTGCTCGCCGAAATGCAGGCTCGTGCCGTCCAGCCAGGCCTGCACGGGCCGGGCGCGGGCGCTGCGGCCATCGAACCAGTCGGCGGCCAGGCGGGGCGGGCCGTCCATCACAGGCCCATGTCGATGCCGAAGAAGTCGCCGGCGATGTCGCCCGTCGCATCGGCATGACCGGCAGAGGCCGTGGCCAGCCAGTCGGCGGGATCCTCGTCGCAGCCGATGCCGACGGCCTCCAGCCGCAGCCTTGCCGTGGCGACGGCGGCGAAGGGGCGGTACAGGCTCAGCGTCAGCGCCGTCAGCAGCCAGTTCTTCAGCGTCAGCCCGAACAGCGCGCGGAACTTCAGCCGGCTCTTGAAGCCCAGCGCCTCGCTGCGCGTGCCGTTCCAGGCCAGGTTCTGCATGCGGGTGGCGCCATAGGGCAGGGCGGCGGCGAACACCAGCAGATAGGAGAGCGCAGCGCCCAGGCTGGTCAACAAGACGCCGGCGCCGCCGCGCCAGTTGGCGCCCATGGCGCGTGCCACGAAGAACAGCAAGGCCACCACGGCGACCGCCACCGCCACCGCCAGCAGCGCGACGCCGACGGTCTTCAGCGCCAGTGCATAGACGCTGCCGGCCGGCAGATGGATGCGGGCATGCTGGCCGGCGATGCGGTAGCCGTTGTGCTGGTAGCGCTTGAACAGTGCCAGCGACCAGGGCGCCAGCAGCAGCATGCACAGCGCCCCGGCCAGGTACAGGCTCATGGCCGGCGTGAAGCCGCGGGCGGCCTCGGCGTTGCGGCCCGGGTCCATCAGCGCCGCGGCGCCCACCAGGGCCATGGCGGGCAGATAGCTGGGCGCGCAGGCGAGGTAGGCGTCCTTCAGCGAGCCCTCGAAGCGCAGGCGCAGGCCGCGCCAGCTGGTGTTGCCCAGGCGGAACTGCAGCGACGCGCGCCACAGCGCCGGCCAGACCGCGCACAGGATCAGGAAGGCGATGAAGGCCGCCGTGGAGGAGAAATGGCCGGCGGCGCTGTACGCCCCCATCATCACCACCAGCAGCAGGAAGCCGCGGAACATCTTCCACGGGTCGCCGTGGAAGCTCAGCGCCTGTCCATCGACCAGGGTGTTTGCATAGAAGTAGCGGATGCGCCGCGCCTTGGCGAAGGGCAGGTACAGCCCCAGCGTGACGAGGATGAGCAGCAGGTTGACCGCCCAGATGCGGAAGTACTCGCTGCCGGAGCCGGTGAAGCGGATGTCGAGGACGCGCGGCGCGGCGGGCGCAGGCGTGGTGGCCGCGGGGGGGGCGGCTTCGAGGTCGAGCATGGGATCTCCCTTGATGGAGGCCGCCGTCTACCGCGGCGGGCCGGGCAGCACTGTGGCCCCCATGCGGCGGCCTGGCAAGCCCCGCATCGGGAGGCTGTGTACCAGAGCCGACAGGGCTTCTTCACGGGCGGTCCGACTAGGGGCGCTGGCTAGAATCGTTCCGACTTGTGCCACCCCTGTTTGCCCTATGACCATGAAGTTGATCGGATCTCTCGCCAGCCCCTACGTGCGCAAGGTGCGCATCGTGATGGCCGAGAAGAAGCTCGACTATCAATTGGTGCTGGAAGACGTCTGGGGCAGCGATGCCATCCTCAGGATGAACCCGCTGGGCAAGGTGCCCTGCCTGGTCATGGAGGGCCAGGACTCCATCGCCGGCGCGGTGTTCGACTCGCGCGTCATCGTCGAGTACGTGGACACGCTGTCGCCGGTGGGCCGGCTCATTCCCGAGCGCGGCCGCGAGCGCTGCGAGGTGCGTACCTGGGAGGCGCTGGCCGACGGCATCGCCGACGCGGCCATCCTCGTGCGCCTGGAGCGCACCTGGGCCGGGCGCAGGCCCGAACAGCGCAGCCAGGCCTGGATAGACCGGCATCTCACCAAGGTCAGCGCCGCGCTGGCCGCGATGAGCCAGGGCCTGGGCGACAAGCCCTGGTGCTCGGGCAACCATTTCTCGCTGGCCGACATCGCGGTCGGCTGCGCGCTGGGCTGGCTGGAGTTCCGCTTCCCGGAGATCGCCTGGCGCGAGACCCACCCCAACCTGGCGCGCCACATGGACAAGCTGTCCCAGCGCCAGAGCTTCATCGACACGGCGCCGACGGCCTGAGGCCGGTGCGCGGGGCCGCCTGACCGGCCCTCAGGCCATGCGCGCGATGGCGCCCTGCGGCGCAAAGCTGTGGGCGCTGGCCAGCGGCCAGTAGATGCGGAAGGTGTTGTGCGGCAGCTCGCCGCGCAGCAGCGCGCCGGGCTCGACGAAGGGAATGAGGTTGGCCAGCAGCCTCACCTCATGCTTGTCCAGCCGGTGCACGATGTGCTGGGCCGTGATCTCCTGCGGGTGGCACAGGCCCGCCGCCTCGACCAGCTCCTTCAGCGCCTTCAGCGTGTTCTGGTGGAAGTTGGCGACGCGCTGCGCCTTGTCGGGCACGACGATGGCGCGCTGGCGCACCGGGTCCTGCGTGGTCACGCCGGTGGGGCAGTGGCCGGTGTGGCAGGCCTGGGCCTGGATGCAGCCCAGCGCGAACATGAAGCCGCGCCCGGCGTTGCACCAGTCCGCCCCCAGCGCCATCAGGCGCACGATGTCGAAGGCCGTCGTGACCTTGCCGGCGCAGCCGATCTTGACCTTGTCGCGCAGGTTGAGCCCGACCAGCGTGTTGTGCACCAGCAGCAGCCCCTCCTGCAGCGGCGCGCCGACGTTGTTGGTGAACTCCAGCGGCGCCGCGCCCGTGCCGCCCTCGGCGCCGTCGACGACGATGAAGTCCGGCGTGATGCCGGTCTCCAGCATGGCCTTGGCCAGCGCGAACCATTCCCAGGGGTGGCCGATGCAGAGCTTGAAGCCGGTGGGCTTGCCGCCGCTCAGCGTGCGCAGCGTCTCGATGAACTGCATCATCTCCACGGGCGTCGAGAAGGCGCTGTGGCGGGCCGGCGAGATGCAGTCCTGGCCCACCGGCACGCCGCGCGCGGCGGCGATCTCCGCGCTGACCTTGGGGCCCGGCAGCACGCCGCCATGGCCGGGCTTGGCGCCCTGGCTGAGCTTGAGCTCGATCATCTTGACCTGCGGGTCGCGCGCCGCGGCCTCGAAGCGCTCCGCGCTGAACGAGCCGTCGTCGTTGCGGCAGCCGAAGTAGCCCGAGCCGATCTCCCAGATCAGGTCGCCGCCGTGCACGCGGTGGTGGGCGCTGATCGAGCCCTCGCCGGTGTCGTGCGCGAAGCCGCCTTGTTTTGCGCCCTTGTTCAGCGCCAGGATGGCGTTGGCGCTCAAGGCGCCGAAGCTCATCGCCGAGATGTTGAAGACGCTGGCCGAATAGGGCTGGGCGCGGCCCGCGCCTATGGTGATGCGGAAGTCGTGGCTGGTCAGGTGCGTGGGCGCCAGCGAATGGTTGATCCATTCGTAGCCGCGCGCGCCCACGTCCAGCTGCGTGCCGAAGGGGCGCTGGTCGGGGTCGCCCTTGGCGCGCTGGTAGACGATGGAGCGCTGGGCGCGCGAGAACGGCGCGGCGTCGTTGTCGCCCTCCAGGAAATACTGGCGGATCTCGGGCCGGATGAACTCCAGCAGGAAGCGCAGATGCCCGATGACGGGGTAGTTGCGCAGGATGGAGTGGCGCTGCTGGCGCACATCGCGCAGACCCAGCAGCGTCAGCGCGAGGAAGACCAGCACCAGCACGCCGTGGCCCAGGCCCGCCGTCCAGCCGATGGCGAAGAACAGCGCCAGCAGGCCGCACAGCACCCAGGTCAGATAGCGCAGCGGGAAATGTTCGTTGATGCGTCGCGTCCAGCCGGGCCAGGCAAGCATGTGGTGTCCTCACAAACCATGAGCGGCGGAGCTTAAGGCCGCGGGCACGCACAATCGCCACGCGTCAACCCTCAAGGTGCTGCCCATGAAGTCCCTGTTCTCCGCGATAGGCTGGCTGTTCTCCAAGGCCTGGTGGCTGCTCGACGGCACGCGCCGGGCGCTGATGAACCTGCTGGTGCTGCTGCTCATCGTCGTCGTCGCGACGGCGCTGCTGACGCGCGGCCCCAAGCCCCTGGCCGACAAGACCACGCTGGTGCTCAAGCTCGACGGCAACCTGGTCGAGCAGTTCTCCGGCAGCCCGCGCGAGCAGCTGATGGCCCAGGCCCAGGGCCGCGGTGTTCCGAAGCAGACGCGGCTGCGCGACGTGCTGGCGGCGCTGGAGCAGGCCGCCCGGGACGACAGGATCAGCGCGGTGCTGCTGGACGTGCAGGACTTGCAGGGCGCCGGCCTGGCCGGGCTGCACGAGGTCAGCGCGGCGCTGCAGCGCTTCCGCAAGACCAGCGGCAAGCCCGTCCTCGCCTATGCCGACAGCTACAGCCAGCGCGGCTACTTCCTCGCCGCCCAGGCCGGCGAGGTCTATCTGCACCCCATGGGCATGGTCATGCTGGAGGGCTTCGGCCGCTGGCGCACCTACTACAAGGACGCGCTGGACCGCCTGGGCGTCACGGCCCACGTCGTCAAGGTCGGCACCTACAAGAGCTTTGCCGAGCCCTACACCGCCACCGGCCCCAGCCCCGCGACGCTGGAGGCCGAGGGCCTGGTCTACGGCGAGCTGTGGAACGGCTTCACGGCCAGCGTGGAGGCCGCGCGCAAGCTGGAGGCCGGCGCCATCACCCGCAGCATCGAGCAGATCCCGCAGCTGCTGGCCGCCGTCAAGGGCGACGCGGCCCAGCTGGCGGTGCAGGCCAAGCTCGTCGACGGCCTGAAGACGCGCGACCAGATGCGCGAGCTGCTGATCGCCAAGGGCGCCCAGGACGCGGACAGCAAGAGCTTCCGCCAGGTGTCGCTGGCCCAATACCTGGCCTATGTGAAGGACGCCGGCGCACCCAGCAAGCTGCAGCCCGGCGTGGGCGTCGTCGTGGCCGAGGGCGAGATCGTCGACGGCGAGGCCGGCCCGGGCCGCATCGGCGGCGACTCCACGGCCCGGCTGATCCGCAAGGCCCGCGAGGACGAGGCCATCAAGGCCGTCGTGCTGCGCGTGAACTCGCCCGGCGGCAGCGCCTTCGCGTCCGAGATCGTGCGCCGCGAGCTGGAGCTGACGCGCGCCGCCGGCAAGCCCGTGGTCGTCTCCATGGGCGACGTGGCGGCCTCGGGCGGCTACTGGATCTCCATGGCCAGCGACGCCGTCATCGCCGACGCCGGCACCATCACCGGCAGCATCGGCGTGTTCGGCATCCTGCCCACGGCCGAGGGCCTGATGGACAAGCTGTCGCTGCACACCGGCGGTGTCACGACCACCTGGCTGGCTGGCGGCTACGACCCGCGCCGCCCGCTGGACCCGCGGCTGAAGGCGGCCGTGCAGTCCGGCGTCGACCACATCTACGCCCGCTTCACCGGCCTGGCCGCGCAGGCGCGCAAGAGCACGCCGGAGAAGATAGACGCCGTCGCCCAGGGCCGCATCTGGACCGGCGCGCAGGCGCGCGAGCGCGGCCTGGTGGACCGTCTGGGCAGCTTCGACGACGCGGTGCAGGCGGCGGCGCAGCTGGCCAAGCTGGAGCTCAAGGCGGGCGAGAAGCCGCGCCTGGCCTATGTGGAGCGCGAGCTCAGCCGCAGCGAGCGCCTGCTCGCGTCGCTGGGCGACGTGATGGCGCCGTCGCTGGCCGTGGCCCTGGGGCAGTCGCTGGGCCTGGACGCGCTGCCGGCCCCCGTCGTCGAGGAGCTGGCGGTGCTCAAGGAGCTGTCCAGGCTGGCCGCGCGCGGCCAGTGGGACCGCGCCGCGGCCGTGCATTGCCTTTGCGGTGCGCCTTAGGGCGGGGTCGGGCCCTGCACGTCAATGGCCGGTCCTTGCGCCGGGCCGGGTTCATTGCGGCGAGCGCCGGCAGAAAGATCCGCCGGATGGCAACAACTCCACAGGGGGGCGGACTTTTTGCCAAGTGTTCGGCAAATCGCAAAGCAAGGCCAAACAGTTCTTGCTCTCACCAAAGTGATCATTAGCATGCCGGGGAGGAGATCGCCCCCGGCGGTCCGGCAAGGAGCAAGGAAGCAAGGCCATGAATGTCGCCACCTGGATGCGCAGTTTCACCATCCGCACCCGCATGCACGGAGCCATCGCCATGGTGCTGCTGATGTTCGCCGCGCTGGCGCTGACGGGGCTGCTGGGGGGGCGTCAGCTGTCGGCCCTGCATGCCGAGGCCACGGCGCAGACCACGCGTGATCTTCAGCAACTGGCCGCCGTGCGCCAGACGCTGGCCGAGCTGCGGCAGCAGGAAGGCCTGCCGGAGCGCAGCCGCGAGACGCTGGCCGGCATCGAGACGCGCATGCAGACGCTGACCGACGCTGCCGACCGGCAGGCCCGCGCGGCCGATGCCCGCTTCGACGCCGAGATGGCGCGCATAGGCTGGCGTGCGCTGGCCGTGCTGGCCCTGGTGCTGGTGCTGGTGGTGCCGCTGACGCTGATCAACTCCTCCACCATCACCACGCCCATGCGCTATGCCTGCACGGTGGCCCAGTCCATCGCCGGCGGCGACCTGAACAACGACGTGCGCATCGCCGGCCGCGACGAGGCGGCCGATCTGCTGCGCGCGCTGGAGACCATGCAGGCCAGCCTGCGCGGCCTGGTCAGCCAGGTCAAGACCTCGGCCTTCAGCATCGAGACCGCCAGCGACGAGGTGGCGGCGGGCAACCACGACCTCAGCCAGCGCACCGAGCGCACGGCCTCCAGCCTGCAGCGCACGACCAATTCCATGGACGAGCTGACCCAGGGCGTGCGCCACGGCGCCGACGCGGCGGGCAAGGCGCGCGAGCTGGCCGCGGGCGCGGCCGTAGTGGCGCAGCGCGGCGGCCAGGAGGTGTCCGAGGTGGTCGCGACGATGGAGGAGATCAACACCAGCTCGCGCCGCATCGGCGACATCGTGGGCCTGATCGACAGCATCGCCTTCCAGACCAACATCCTGGCGCTGAACGCCGCCGTCGAGGCGGCCCGTGCGGGCGAGCAGGGCAAGGGCTTCGCCGTCGTCGCCACCGAGGTGCGCTCGCTGGCGCAGCGCTCGGCCGGTGCGGCGCGCGAGATCAAGTCGCTGATCACGGCCAGCGTCGAGCGCACCGAGACCGGTGCCCGCCTGGTGCAGCATGCCGGCGCGACCATGCAGGAGATCGTCGACAACGTGCAGAAGGTCAGCGACATGATCGGCGAGGTCGCCGCCGGCGCGGCCGACCAGAGCGCGCGCATCGTGCAGATCAACGGCGCCGTCAGCCAGCTCGACGACATGACGCAGCAGAACGCCGCGTTGGTGGAGCAGTCGGCCGCCGCCGCCGACAGCCTGCGCCAGCAGCTGCAGCTGCTGGCCGGCGCGGTGGCGCAGTTCCGGCTCGACGGGCGGGGCTAGAATCCCCCCCCATAGCGCCGATTTGTTCCGGATTGCGGGCGCTCTACAAATGCCGCTAAACAGGACTCCGAAGCAACCGGCGTCCGCAACAGTGGCCGCCGGTTTTTTCATTGGAGTGGGCCATGACGGGCCGAAGCGTCGGCGAGGTGTCGCCGCAGAGTTTTCATTTCGACGAGCCGCTGCCGCTGCGCAGCGGCGCCAGCTTCGGGCCCTACGACCTGATGGTCGAGACCTATGGCCGGCTCAATGCCCAGCGCAGCAACGCGGTGCTGGTCTGCCATGCGCTAAACGCCAGCCACCATGTCGCAGGCACTTATGCCGGCCAGCCCAGGAGCGAGGGCTGGTGGGACAACCTGATCGGGCCGGGCAAGCCGCTGGACACCGACAGGTTCTTCGTCATCTGCGTCAACAACCTCGGCTCCTGCTTCGGCTCCACCGGCCCCATGCACGTGAACCCGGCGACCGGCCGGGCCTGGGGGGCTGACTTCCCCGTCGTCACGGTGCAGGACTGGGTGGACGCCCAGGCCCGCGTCGTCGAGCGCTTCGGCATCCTGAAGCTGGCGGCCGTGCTGGGCGGGTCGCTGGGCGGCATGCAGGCGCTGGACTGGGCGCTGCGCTATCCCGACCGCCTGGCCCACTGCATCGCCATCGCGACGGCGCCCAACCTGTCGGCGCAGAACATCGCCTTCAACGAGGTGGCACGCCGCGCCATCGTGACCGACCCCGACTTCCACGGCGGCCATTTCTACGCCCACGGCGTGGTGCCCAAGCGCGGCCTGCGCGTGGCGCGCATGATCGGCCACATCACCTACCTCAGCGACGACGTGATGGCCGAGAAGTTCGGCCGCGAGCTGAAGTCCGGCGAGCTGGGCTATTCGACGCAGGACATCGAGTTCCAGATCGAGAGCTATCTGCGCTACCAGGGCGACAAGTTCAGCGACTATTTCGACGCCAACACCTATCTGCTGATCACGCGTGCGCTGGACTACTTCGATCCGGCCGCCGCGCATGGCGGCGACCTCGCGCGCGCCTTCGCCAGCGCACGCGCCAAGTTCCTGGTGGCGAGCTTCACGACCGACTGGCGCTTCTCGCCGGCGCGCTCGCGGGAAATCGTCAAGGCGCTGCTCGACAACCGGCTGGACGTGTCGTACGCGGAGATCGATGCGCCGCATGGCCACGACGCCTTCCTGCTTGACGATCCGCGCTACCACGGCGTGCTGCGGGCCTATTTCGAGCGCATCGCGGGCGAGCTGGAACCGCCTGCCGTGCTGCAGTTCAAGGGGGTGGCCATATGAGCTTCGATCCTGCGATCGCGGCCCTGGTGCCGCCGGGCTCGCGCGTGCTGGACCTGGGCTGCGGCACCGGCGAGCTGCTGGAACACCTCATCAAGCACAAGGGCTGCAGCGGCTACGGCGTGGAGCTGGACGACGCCAACCTGCTGGCCTGCGTGAAGCGCGGCGTCAACGTCATCCAGCGCAATCTGGAGGAGGGCCTGTCCATCTTCGAGGACCAGAGCTTCGACGTCGTGCTGCAGCTGGAGACGCTGCAGCATCTGCGCAATGCCGAACAGATGCTCAAGGAGACGGCACGGGTCGGCAAGATGGGCATCGTCAGCTTCCCCAACTTCGCCCACTGGCCCAACCGGCTGCAGGTGCTGGTGGGCCGCATGCCGGTCACGCGGGCGCTGCCCTACGAGTGGTACGACACGCCCAACATCCGCGTCGGCACCTTCGCCGACTTCGGCGTGCTGGCGCGCAAGAACCGGCTCAAGATCCTCGACGCCTTCGGCCTGCAGAACGGCCAACCGGTGCGCACGCTGCCCAATCTGCTGGCCAGCGTGGCCGTGTTCAAGTTCGAGCGGGAGTGAGGGCCGCGGCCGCTCAGGCCATGGTCTTCTTGCGGGTCTTCTTGGCGGCGTGCTTGCCGGCCTTCTTCTTGTGCTTGGCCTTGGCGGGCTTCTTCTTCGCGGCCTTGGCCTGCACGCCGGCATGGCCGCTCTTGTGATGCGGGGCCACGCGGGCCTCGGCGGCGGGAGCGGCGAAGGCCGCCGTCAGGGCGATGGCGAGGGCGGCGGCAAGGGTCTGGATCTTCATGGTGACGGTTTTCGGGAACAGATGCCGCCAGCCTAACCCAGCGCCGCGGTCCTGCCTGATGCGAGGCCGTCAGCCTGCGTCTTGCGCGGTCATGACCGGCGCGCCGGCCAGCACCACGCGGTTGCGCCCCCGGGACTTGGCGGCGTAGAGCGCCTGGTCGGCGGCGTGGAACAGGCGGTCCAGGTCCGGCAGCCCGCGCGCCGGCGTGCAGGCCAGGCCGAAGCTGGCGCTGATGCGCAGCTCCTGGCCATCGGCCGTCGCGACGGGCGCGTCGGCCAGCGCGGCGCGCAGCCGCTCGGCGAGCTGCAGGGCCTGGTCGGGGCCGCAGTCGGGCGCCAGCACGACGAACTCCTCGCCGCCATGGCGGGCCAGCAGCTCGCCGGCGCGCACCTCGTCGCGGGCGATGGCCGCCGCGGTGCGCAGCACCCGGTCGCCCACCTGGTGGCCGTGCAGGTCGTTGATGCGCTTGAAGTGGTCCAGGTCGAAGACCAGCAGCGCCACCGGCCAGCCATGGCGGCGTGCCTGGGCCAGCAGGCCGTCGGCACGCTCGGTGAAGGCGCGGCGGTTGGGCAGTCCGGTCAGGAAATCGGTGTCGCTGGCGACGCGCAGCTGCTCGATGAGCTGCTCGCGCTCGGCCTCCAGCGCACGGCTGCGCAGCGTGGCGTCGCGCAGCGCGGCGACGGCGCGCTGCATCGCGCCGATCTCGTCATCGCGGTCGGTCGGCAGCGTCTGGTCGGGTGGCGGCACACGGCCCTGCATGATGGCCGTCATCGTGCGCGTGCTGCTCAGCAGCGGCTTCAGCACACGGTGGCGTATCAGCAGGAACACGCCCAGCTCAATGCCCAGCACGGCCAGGCCCAGCGCAAGGTTGACGATGAGGCGCTCGCGCGTGGCGGCCACCCGGGCGCTGGCCGCCTGCCGCCCGGCCTCGAACAGCGTGTCGCGCAGCTCGACGATGCTGCCCATGGGCGGTACATAGCGGGCCACGAAGGCGGCGGCGTCGACGCCATAGGCCTGGCCGGCCTGGCCGCGCGCGGTCAGCTCGTGCACGAACGGCAGGTTCTCGCCGAAGTAGCGCGCCTCCATGCGCTCGACGGCGCGGCGCAGCGGCGCGTCGGCGCGGCGGGCCTGCAGGCTGATGAGGCGGCGCAGCTGCTCGATGCGGCCCTCCAGGCGCTGGATGGCGTGCTGCTCGCCGCGCGTCAGCGGCGCCTGCGTGGCCAGCGGCGTGTTGAACTCCGAGCCCAGCCGGCCGGCGTATTCGCGCAGCTCGGCCGCATGGCGGGCGCCCACCAGCGACAGGGCCAGCTCCGGGTAGATGGCCTCGGCCTCGGCGGACAGCGTGGTCACGCCGCCGAACAGCGTGTCGATGACGGCGAACATGGCGTCGACGGGGCTGCGCGTCACCCGCGCGCCGGGCGCGCTGCGTAGCGCGTGGGGCAGGGCGGCGACGCGGTCCAGCTCGGCCCGCGCCCGCGCCAGTTCCTGGCGCGCCTGGCGCAGCTCGACCAGGCCGATGGCGGCGGCGCCGGCAGGCGCCTGGGCCAGCGCCGCGTCGGCCGCCTCGAAGGCGGCGTCGGTGGCGTGGCGGAACTGGGCCAGGCGCGTGCGCTTGGCCGGGTCGGCGGGTTCGCCATCGCTGAGCACCTGGTTGGCCGGCCCGCGCTCGGCCGAGGCCTTCTCGGCCACCTGCATCGCGAGATAGGCGCGCTGCATGGCCGCCAGGCCGGTCTCGGCCGTCGAGACGGTGTGCCAGTCGACCCAGACGGAACGCAGCAACAGCGCCGTCACCAGGCTGAGCAGCAGCCCGGTGGTCAGCAGGAAGAGGCGGGTCAGGCGCATGGTCGGACGGGGGTCGGGGCATTATCGGAGCGCCTAAACTGGTCCTTCGCGCCACAAGCGCCAGCTGGAGCCTGCCATGAATGCCCGTGATCCCCACCTGCCCCTGCAAGCCGACGAGGCCAGCGCGCTGGGCAGTTTTGCCGCACGCGTCTGGGACGAGGAGATCGTCCCCGCGCTGACCGACTACATCGCCATCCCGGCCAAGAGCCCCATGTTCGACGCCGACTGGGCGGCGCATGGCCACATCGAGAAGGTGCTGACCCAGGCCGCCGCCTGGGTGGAGAGCAAGAAGGTGGCCGGCCTGAAGCTGGAGGTGGTGCGCATCCCGGGCCGCACGCCGGTCATCTTCTTCGAGGTGCCCGCCACCAAGGCCGGCAGCGACGACACCATCGTCCTCTACGGCCACCTGGACAAGCAGCCCGAGTTCAGCGGCTGGCGCAGCGACCTGGGGCCCTGGACGCCCAAGTACGAGAACGGCCTGCTGTACGGCCGCGGCGGTGCCGACGACGGCTACGCCGTCTACGCCTCGCTGACGGCCATCATGGCGCTGGACCAGCAGGGCATCCCGCGGCCGCGCTGCGTGGGCCTCATCGAGACCTGCGAGGAGAGCGGCAGCTTCGACCTGCCGGCCTATATCGACCTGCTCAAGCCCCGCCTGGGCAATGTGTCGCTGGTGGTCTGCCTGGACTCCGGCGCCGGCAACTACGAGCAGCTGTGGCTGACGACCTCGCTGCGCGGCATGGTGTCGGGCGTGCTGAAGGTGGAGGTGCTGACCGAGGGCATCCACAGCGGCGACGCGTCGGGCCTGGTGCCGTCGAGCTTCCGCATCCTGCGCCAGGTGCTGGACCGGCTGGAGGACAGCAAGACCGGCCGCCTGCTGCCGGAGAGCTTCCACTGCGAGATCCCCGGCGTGCGGCTGGAGCAGGCGCAGGCGACTGCGGCCATCCTGAAGGAAGAGGTCTACAAGCGCATGCCCTGGGCCTGCGGCGCGGACGGCGGCCCGGTGCTGCCGGTGACCACCGACCCGGTCGAGGCGCTGCTGAACCGCACCTGGCGGCCCACGCTGTCGGTGGTGGGCGCCGACGGCTTCCCGGAGCTGAAGAACGCCGGCAACGTGCTGCGGCCCTACACGGCCTTCAAGCTGTCGCTGCGGCTGCCGCCGCTGATCGACGGCAACGAGGCGGCGCTGAGGCTGAAGGCGCTGCTGGAGGACAACGCGCCCTACAACGCCAAGGTCACGTTCACGCCCGACGGCCGCGCCGGCGCGCTGGGCGCCACCGGCTGGAACACCCCCGAGCTGTCGCCCTGGCTCAGCCAGGCGCTCAACGAGGCCAGCCAGGCCCAGTTCGGCGCGCCGGTGGGCTATATCGGCCAGGGCGGCACCATCCCGCTGATGAGCATGCTGCAGAAGGGCTTCCCGGCCGCGCAGATGATGGTCTGCGGCGTGCTGGGCCCCAAGAGCAACGCGCACGGGCCCAACGAGTTCCTGCACGTGCCCTATGGCAAGCGGCTGACGGCCGCCGTCGCCCAGGTCATGGCGGCCCATCCCTGAGCGGTGGGCGGGCCCTTGCTTGAAATTTATGGGGTTTGCCCCATAATCATTGGGCGATGGCCTTCAGCTACCACCCCGAGGCGCAGGCAGAGTTCACCGCCATCCGGCCCCTTTGCGACTGGGATCTGGCCTGCTGCTTCGGGCTGGCCATCATGCGCAACAACCGCATCGATGCTGGCACGGAGCCGCTGCAGTGGCAGGGCGAATTCATCGGCCCGGGCCGCGTCCATTCGGCGCTGTTCGAGGTCGAGTTCCGCAGCGCGCTGCTGACCGCGCTGGTCTATGTCTACCAGCAGTTCGGCCAGGACGTGAAGGTGTTGGCCATCGACGCGGTGCGCAACGGCCTGCCCGTGGGGCCGCGCCTCGGCGGTGGCGCCGTCCAGCGGGCACGGCGGCGTTCGGACTGAGCGCCAACAGGAGTGATCATCATGCGAGAACTGACTGATTTCGAGCGCGAGGCGCTGATGGACCCCGCGGTCAGGCATGGCTATGACAACTACGACCTGCTGGTCAAGGTGGGCGGCCTGCTGCGCCTGATGCGCCAGCGCTCCGGCCTGTCGCAGCAGCAGCTGCAGGACATCAGCGGCATCCACCAGGCCGACATCAGCCGGGCCGAGCGTGGCCAGGCCGACCGCGGCCCCAGCCTGGCCCTGGTCAGCCGCATGGCCCATGCCTCGGGCTATTCGGTGGTGCTGAGCCTGCGCAAGCAGGGGGCCGCGGCGGATGATGATTCGGCGCTGACGGTCGAGCTCTGAATGAACTGGCAATCGCTGGAGGTCTGGTCGGACATCGTCGGCGTGTGCAGTGCCGCGGCGATGGCCGTGCCGGCCTGGAAGGCCGACTCCACCGCCGCCTTCATGAGCGCCTTCCGTGCGGCGCTGGCCCAGCCCCGGCAGGGCGGCGACCCCAACAGCCTGCCCGTCAGCGAGGACCTGGAGCGCCGGGCCGCCGCCTGGAAGGCGCCCGACCGCTGGCTGCTGCGCCTGGGCGTGGCGCTGCTGGCCCTGTCCTTCCTGATGAAGATGGCCCACCACGCGGGCTACAAGCTCTGATGGACCAGCTGCGCGCCATCAAGGTGTTCACCCGCGTCATCGACGAGGGTAGCTTCGCCGCCGCGGCTCGGGCGCTGGACCTGGCGCCGGCCGTCGTCACCCGCCTCGTCGCCGAGCTGGAGGAGCACCTCGGCGTACGGCTCTTGAATCGCACCACGCGGCGGCTGTCGCTGACCGAGATCGGCGAGGCCTATCTGGAGCGGGCGCGGCGCATCCTGGCCGACGTGGACGAGGCCGCGGCCCTGGCCGCCTCGGCCACGCAGGAGGTGCGCGGCCTGCTGCGCATCCTTTGCACGCCGGCCATCGCCGTGCATCAGCTGGCCAAGCACCTGCCCAAGTTTCACCGCGCCTATCCGCTGGTGACCCTGGAGATCACCTCGCCCGGCCCGGTCGAGACCGTGGACGACGGCTACGACCTGACCATCTTCCTGTCGCGCGAGCCGCTGGACGGCGACTTCGTCGCGCGGCGGCTGGCGCGCAGCGAGTTCATCATGTGCGCCTCGCCCGACTACCTGGACCAGCGCGGCCGCCCCCAGCACCCCAGCGAGCTGCGGCAGCATGATGCGCTGCTGCCGCCCACGGCCTCGCTGATGCGCGGCCTGACGCTGCAGCGCGGCGATGGCGGCGAGGAGATCACGCTGCCCATCGTGCCCTCGCGCGCGACGCTGTCGACGACGCATATGGACACCAACTACGCCGCCGCGCTGCACGGCCTGGGCGTGGCCGGCCTGCCCAGCTTCATGGTGGAGGACGCGCTGATGGAGCAGGCGCTGGAGCGGGTCATGCCGCAGTGGCGGCTGTTCGGCACCACCTTGTGGGCCGGCATGCCGACGCGCAAATACGTGCCGGCGCGCACCCGCGCCTTCCTGGACTTCCTGCTGGAGATCTTCGGCGGCGAAGACAAAGACCCCTGGCTGGTGGCCGCCGGCTGCGCGACCCGTCCTTGAAGGCGCCCCCGGCCCCGAGCCGCCTCAGCGCAGGCTGAAGCCCAGCTCGAAGAACTCCGGAAACCTCGCCTCCATCGCGCGCTTCAAGGGCGCCAGCGCCACGTAGCGCGACGCCGTCTTCACGCTGAAGGCCAGCAGACGGCGCTCCTCGGGGTGGCCCTGGCCCAGCAGTGCCAGATGCTGGCGCAGCGCGCTCCACTCCAGCCGGCGCCAGTACTCGCCGAAGTCGGCCGCCAGCTCCTCGTCCAGCTGCCCCGCCGCGCGGCAGGCCTCCCAGTGGCGCACGGCCCAGTCGATCTCCTGCGCCTCGTCCCAGGCCAGCTCGGGCGGACGCAGCAGCGCGGCGATGCCGTCGGTCACGCGGCCCCGGGGGGCATCGTCCAGCAGGCGCTGCAGCACCGCGTCCAGGCCCGCGTCGGCCATGCGGGCCAGGCCGGCGCGCAGGGCGTCCGCATCGGGCGGTGCGGGGCTGGCGGGCCCGTTGCGCAGCGCGGCGCAGGCGGCCCGCATCAGGCGGTCGGCGTCTTCGGGATGGGCTTGCAGTTCCTGGATCAGGGTGGGGGTCGGCGGCGTCATGGGGTAAAGCCCTCGTGGATAATGAAATTCTAAGAACCGCCGGCCCCGGCCTCCTCACCGACTCCGAGCCTTCCGCTGCCCGTGCCGCGCCCGTTCCGCCTCCCCCGCCCCGTCCCGCTGTCACCGCTGATCGCCCTGGCCCTGTGTGCCTGGGGCGAGGCTTCGGCACAGCAGGCCGCCGACGCCGCGCTGCCGCTGCGCGGCAGCCGCGTGCTGGCCGCGCCGGCCAAGACGGGCGCTGCCAAGCCGGCCCTGGTCATCTCCGCCGGCCAGCTGGCGGCCCAGATGGACCAGCAGGCCCAGGGGCGCAACGGCGTGGAGCTGCGCTACGGGGAGCTGGTGATGAACGCCGACCAGCTCGATTACCGCGTCAGCGACGACTTCGCGCGGGCCGAGGGCCATGTGCGCATCAATCACAACGGCAACGTCTTCACGGGGCCGCTGCTGCAGATGTACGTGAGCCGCTTCGAGGGCGAGTTCCTGACGCCCAGCTTCCAGCTCGCCGCCACCGGCGGTGCCGGCAAGGCCAAGCTGCTGAAGTTCCAGGACAGCGAGCACATGAGCGCCATCGAGGGCAGCTACAGCAGCTGCCCGGCGGTGGAGAACCAGGAGCCGGCCTGGCAGATCACGGCCAAGCAGTTGCGCATGGACCTGGCCGCCAACGAAGGGGAGGCCGACGGCGCGGTGCTGCGCTTCCTGGGCGTGCCCATCCTGGCCGCGCCGTCCATGACCTTCCCGCTCAGCTCGGAGCGCAAATCGGGCTGGCTGCCGCCCAACATCTTCCTGGACAACCGCAGCGGTCTCGAGACCGGCGTGCCCTATTACTGGAACATCGCGCCGCAGCGCGACGCCACCTTCACGCCCTTCGTCATGACCAAGCGCGGCCTGGGCCTGGACAGCGAGTTCCGCTACCTGGAGCCCGGCCACAGCGGCCGCATCAACGTGGACCTGCTGCCCAGCGACCGCGTGTTCGGCCGCTCGCGCTGGAGCCTCAAGCTCAACAACGACGGCAGCTTCGGCGACTGGCGCTACCGGCTGCGCGGCGAGCGGGTCTCCGACGACGACTACTGGAAGGACATGTCGCGCCGCGTCGAGAGCCAGACGCCGCGCCTCATGGCCAGCGACTTCCAGCTGGCCCGCCACCGCGAGCTGTCCTGGGGCACCATCGACAGCTATGCCCGCGTGCAGCGCTGGCAGACGCTGCAGGGCAAGGACGTGACGGCGCAGTTCGACTCGCCCTACCAGCGCAGCCCGCAGATCGGCGCGCGCCTGACGACGGCGGCCGACGAGGCGGTGCTGGACAGCTTCCGCCCCTGGGGCCGCAAGGCGCGGCTGGAGGGCGGGCTGGAGCTGGAGTACAACCGCTTCGACCTGCCCGGCTCGGCGCTGCCAGGGCAGCCGGGCGGCGGCCAGCGCGTGCATGCACTGGGCCATGTGGCGGCGCCGCTGGGCGGCGAGGCCTGGTGGTTCATCCCGCGCGTTTCCTTCAACGCGGCCGCCTACGACCTGGACCGCCCGCAGGCCGACGGCCGCCGTCGCATGGGCCGCGTCATCCCGACGTTGAGCATCGACCATGGCTGGGTGTTCGAGCGTGACACGACGCTGTTCGGCCGCGACTACCGCCAGAGCCTGGAGCCGCGGCTGTTCTACGTGAACACGCCCTTGCGCGACCAGACCAACCTGCCCAACTTCGACTCCGCGCCCAAGGACTTCAACTTCGACTCCATCTACACCGACAACCAGTTCTCGGGCGTGGACCGGGTGTCGGACCTGCACGCCTTGAGCGTCGGCGCGACCAGCCGCTGGGTGGGCGCCAGTTCGGGCGAGGAGATCCTGCGTCTGGGCGCCGTGCAGCGCTTCCTGTTCCGTGACCAGAAGATCACGCCGGACGGCCAGCCCGTCACGCAGCGCTTCTCCGACCTGCTGCTGGCTGCCGCCGCCCACCTGGACGAGAAGTGGTGGGCCGACGGCACGCTGGAATTCAACCCCGAGATCAACCGCTCCGTGCGCTCCGTGCTGCGCGCGCGCTATTCGCCGGGGCCGTTCAAGACGGTCAGCGTCGCCTACCGGCTGGCGCGCGGGCAGAGCGAGCAGGTCGAGCTGGCCTGGCAATGGCCGCTCTACGGCGCGCCCGTCACCTCGCGCGGCGCCGACAGCAAGTCCTGCGGCGGCGCCTGGTACAGCGCCGGCCGCGTGCAGTATTCGCTGCGCGACCGCCGCCTGACCGACTCGGTCATGGGCTTCGAGTACGACGCCGGCTGCTGGGTGCTGCGCTGGGGCGTGGAGCGCCTGTCCACCGGCCGCGCCGAGACCAACACGCGGCTGATGCTGCAGCTGGAGCTGGTGGGCCTGTCGCAGCTGGGTTCCAACGCCCTCAAGGTCTTGACGGACAATGTGCCCGGTTATCGCAGGCTGAGCTCCGACCGCTCGCCGAGTTCAGACTTCCAACCATGATGCATCGCCTCGCTCCCCTAGTTCTGGCCCTGGCCGCCTTTTCCGCCTCGGCCCAGACGCCCGCGCTGCAGCCCGGGGACTACATCGCCGCCGTCGTCAACCAGGACGTGGTTGCCGCCAGCGAGGTCATCCAGCGCACCGAGAGGCTGCGCCAGGAGGCCCGCCAGAAGGGCGAGGTCATGCCCGAGACCACCGGCCTGCGCAAGCAGGCGCTGGAGGCGCTGATCGAGGACCGCGTCCTCGTCACCTATGCCCGCGAGAACGGCCCGCGCGTGGACGAGGCCGAGCTGGACCGCGTCGTCGCCAACGTCGCGGCGCAGAACAAGCTGACCATGGAGCAGCTGCGCGAGCGCCTCAAGCAGGACGGCACCGACTACAAGGCCTTCCGCGAGAACCTGCGCGACCAGATGATGACCGAGCGCGTGCGCGAGCGCGAAGTGCAGGGCCGCATCCGGGTGACCGACGCCGAGATCGACGCCTGGCTGGACAAGAAGCGCGCCGCGCTGGAGCAGGGCGGCCAGATCAACCTGGCCCAGGTGCTGGTGACGGTGCCCGAGGGCGCGCCGGACAGCGTCGTCGCCGAGAAGCGCGCCCGCGCCGAGGCCGCGCTGGCCCGCATCAAGGGCGGCGAGGACTTCGCCAAGGTGGCTCGCGAGGTCTCCGAGGACGGCAACAAGGCGCGCGGCGGCGAGATCGGCCTGCGCCCGGCGGACCGCCTGCCCGACGTGTTCGTCAACGCCACCGCGGGCCTGAAGAGCGGCGAGGTCGCGCCCGAGCTGCTGCGCAGCGGCGCGGGCTTCCACATCCTCAAGGTCGTCGAGCGCCAGGGTGGCGCCTCGCTGACGCAGAGCGTGCAGACCCATGCCCGCCACATCCTGCTGCGCCCCTCGGCCCAGCTGACGGCCGAGGTCGCGGCCCGCCGCCTGGCCGAGTACAAGCGCCAGATCGAGAGCGGCCAGGCCAAGTTCGAGGACGTCGCCAAGGCCAACTCCGAGGACGGCAGCGCCCCCGAGGGCGGCGACCTGGGCTGGATGGGCGCCGGCGGCTTCGTGCCCGAGTTCGAGGAGGCGATGAATGCGTTGCCCCTGGGTGGCATCTCGGGGCCCGTCGTGTCGCGCTTCGGCGTGCACCTGATCCAGGTGCTGGAGCGCCGCACCGTCGACGTCGAGATGAAGCAGCTGCGCGAGCAGGCCCGCGGGGCGCTGCGCGAGCAGAAGTACGACGAGGCCTATCAGGAGTGGGTCAAGGATCTGCGCACCAAGGCCTTCGTCGAAGTGCGCGAATGGCTCGACTAAGTTCCCACATCCCGCGCAAGCGTTTCGGCCAGCATTTCCTGACCGACAGGGCGCTGATCGACGCCATCGTCGACCTCATCGATCCGCAGCCCGTCGAGACCCTGGTCGAGATCGGCCCGGGTCTGGGCGCGATGACGCTGCCGCTGCTGGCCCGCCACAAGCCGCTGACCGTCATCGAGCTGGACCGCGATCTCGCCGCACGGCTGCGCAAGCGTGACGACGTTGAGGTCATCGAGTCGGACGTGCTCAAGGTCGACTTCCGCGCGCTGGCCGCGGCCAAGGGTGCCAAGCTGCGCGTGGTCGGCAACCTGCCCTACAACATCTCCACGCCCATCCTGTTCCATCTGCTGGACGCGGTGGACGACGTTGTGGACCAGCACTTCATGCTGCAGAAGGAAGTGGTGGATCGCATGGCCGCCGGGCCGGGCGGCAAGGACTATGGCCGCCTGAGCGTGATGCTGCAGTGGCGCTACGACATCGAGTCGGTGCTGGACGTGCCGCCCGAGGCCTTCGACCCGCCGCCGCGCGTGGACTCGGCCATCGTGCGCATGCTGCCGCTGAAGGCGCCGCCGGCCGTGAATCCGGCCCTGCTGGGCGAGCTGGTTGCCAGCGCCTTCTCGCAGCGCCGCAAGCTGCTGCGCCACAGCCTGGGCCATTGGCTGGCCGAGCGCGGCTACGCCGGCCACTTCGACCTGCAGCGCCGGGCCGAGGAGGTGCCGGTCGACGAGTTCGTGGCGCTGGCACTGGAAGTGCAGGGCTAGAAAAGGAAACGGGACCCGAGGGTCCCGTTCTTCATGGGCGTGGGCGAGGCTTCAGGCCGCGCTCAGCCACATGGATGTGTCGAAGGCACTGCACATCATCGGCATGTTCATGCCGAAGTTGGGGTTGCCAATCGCAGACTTCGCGCTTTTCGGCGCGGGCTTTTCAACCACCGGGGCCACCTCAGCAGCCCGCTCCCATGACCCGTTTTCTTGGGAGCGGGCTACTGAAAAGAATAGAAACACCGGAAGGGGATCTTCCTGTCGGCCCAGTAGTCGGCCGTGTCGCGGAAGACGTCGAGCAGTTGCTCGCGCGCCTCGCGGTCGAAGCGCACGTTGTCGGGCAACTGCTCCAGCACCACGACGAAGCCCGGCTGGCTGCCGGCCTTGTGGACGAGGTCGGTCATGCAGTCATGCAGCGCGTCCAGGTTCTTGCCGAAATGCGCAGGGAACAGGAAAGCCTGCGCAATGCCGTCGAGCACGTCCTGCTTGGACTGCGCCTCCGACAGGTTGGCGTATAGGAAATGCTGGCCCGCCTCTTGAGCGGCCTGCATCAAGTCCTCGACCCGGTAGGCCCGTATGGCCTGCACGATATTGGGACGGACGGTCTGCAAAAGCATGGTCGCGTTCCTCCTTTCAAGTCACAAAACGGCTTCGATTCCCGACCTTCACCTGCCCGCCGCGGCGCGTATGCGCTTGAAGCTGGCATAGTGATCGTCGGTGTAGTAGCAGGCCTCCGGCGCGGTAGGCGGCGTTCCGCCGCAGACGATGCGGCGGGCGCCACGCGTACGTGCGCCAGGGGTCTTGACCGTGTATTCGCGGTAGAAGCCGCGCGCCTTGCGGGGCAGCAGGCGCTCGCGATTGCCGAACACCACGCCGTCCTTGGCATGGGGAAACGGACCACCGGCGAGAATGAGCCGGTGGGTTTCCTGGGCCTGGGCGGGCAGCTCGCTCAGCGAAATCTCGGCCGGAGCGGGCGTTGCGGTGGGGGTGGCTTCCTTGGCTTGCACGCCTCCGGCCAGACCGGAAAGCAGCAGGGCGGTGGTGACCGCCGATGCGCCAGAGCGCGCCAGCCACGAGAGCAAAGACACGGGTTTACCCTGAATTCGAAACCATCATGGTACCGAAGCGACCCCAAAAGCTCAAGCCGGACCCCGATGCCGGAGTCTGGATCCAGGGTATGTGAGCGTGCGCACACATGCGTTGTAGACCGCGTTTTTACAGCCAGCATGAGAGCTGTTTGACGAAGTTTTTGGCGTGAAAACTTCTGTCAATTGAGGGGCGGGGCGCGCCTGCGCCCGCTCCCTCCCGGACGCGCCGACGGCGTCAGGCGCGCGCCGCGTTGGCGTCGGCGACCGTCAAGGCCGTCATGTTGACGATGCGCCGCACGGTCGCCGAAGGCGTCAGCACATGCACCGGCTTGGCCGCCCCCAGCAGCACCGGGCCGATGGCGATGCCGCCGCCGGCGGCCGTCTTCAGCAGGTTGTAGGAGATGTTGGCGGCGTCGATGTTGGGCAGCACCAGCAGGTTGGCTTCGCCCGTCAGCGGGCTGTGCGGCATGATCTGCTTGCGGTAGGGCGCGTCCAGCGCCGTGTCGCCGTGCATCTCGCCGTCGACCTCCAGCCAGGGCGCCAGCTGCTGCAGCAGCGCCAGCGTGTCGCGCATCTTCACGGCCGAGGGCTTGTCGCTGGTGCCGAAATTGCTGTGCGACAGCAGTGCCGCCTTCGGCGTCAGGCCGAAGCGGCACATCTCCTGGGCCGCCATGATGGTGATCTCGGCCAGTTGCTCGGCCGTGGGGTCGTAGTTGACATGGGTGTCCACCAGCATGACCTGGCGGCCCGGCAGGATCAGGCCGTTCATGCAGGCATAGGTCTTGACGCCGGCGCGCCGGCCGATGACCTGGTCGATGTAGTGCAGATGCGTGGCCGTCGTGCCCCAGGTGCCGCACAGCATGCCGTCGACCTCGCCCTTGTGCAGCAGCATGGAGCTGATCAGCGTCAGGCGGCGGCGCATCTCGATCTTGGCGAGCTGCTGGGTCACGCCCTTGCGCTCGGTCATGCGCAGATAGGTCTGCCAGTAGTCGCGGTAGCGCTCGTCGTGCTCGACGTTGACGACGTCGTAGTCGCGGCCCTGCTGCAGGCGCAGGCCGAAGCGCTCGCAGCGCTCGGCGATGACGGCCGGTCGGCCCACCAGCGTCGGGCGGGCCAGGCCCTCGTCTATGACCACCTGGGCCGCGCGCAGCACGCGCTCCTCCTCGCCCTCGGCATAGGCCACGCGCTTGTTGGGCGCGCGCTTGGCCGCGGTGAAGATGGGCTTCATCGTGTTGCCCGAGGCATAGACAAAGCTCTGCAGCTTCTCGCGGTAGGCGTCCCAGTCCTGGATGGGCCGGGCGGCGACGCCCGAGTCCATGGCCGCCTTCGCGACGGCCGGCGCGATGCGCATCATCAGCCGCGGGTCGAAGGGCTTGGGGATCAGGTATTCCGGCCCGAAGCTCAGCGTTGCGCCGACATAGGCCGCGGCGACCACCTCGCTCAGCTCGGCCTGCGCCAGATCGGCGATGGCGTGGACGGCGGCGATCTCCATCTCGACGTTGATGGTGGTGGCCCCCGAATCCAGCGCGCCGCGGAAGATGTAGGGGAAGCACAGGACGTTGTTGACCTGGTTGGGGTAGTCCGTGCGGCCCGTGGCCATGATGGCGTCGTCGCGCACGGCCTTGACCTCCTCGGGCAGGATTTCCGGCGTCGGGTTGGCCAGCGCGAAGATCAGCGGCCTGGCGGCCATGGTCGCGACCATGTCGGCCTTCAGCACGCCGCCGGCCGACAGGCCCAGGAAGACGTCGGCGCCCTGGATGACCTCGCGCAGCGAGCGCGCATCGGTCTTCTGCGCGTATTCGGCCTTGTCCGGGTCCATCAGCTCGGTGCGGCCCTCGTAGACGACGCCGGCCAGGTCGGTGACCCAGATGTTTTCCTTGGGCAGGCCCAGCTTGACCAGCAGCGAGATGCAGGCCAGCGCCGCGGCACCAGCGCCCGAGGTGACCAGCTTGACGTCCTTGACGTCCTTGCCGACCACCTTGAGGCCGTTCAGGAAGGCCGCGCCGACGACGATGGCCGTGCCATGCTGGTCGTCGTGAAAGACCGGGATCTTCATGCGCTCGCGCAGCTTGCGCTCGACGTAGAAGCAGTCCGGCGCCTTGATGTCCTCGAGGTTGATGCCGCCGAAGGTGGGTTCCAGCGCGGCGATGCAGTCCACCAGCTTGTCCAGGTCGCGCTCGTTGACCTCCAGGTCGAAGACGTCGATGCCGGCGAACTTCTTGAACAGCACGCCCTTGCCCTCCATGACCGGCTTGGACGCCAGCGGGCCGATGTCACCCAAGCCCAGCACGGCCGTGCCGTTGGAGACGACGGCCACCAGGTTGCCGCGCGAGGTGTAGCGGAAGGCGTTGGCCGGGTCGGCGACGATCTCCTCGCAGGCCGCGGCCACGCCGGGCGAATAGGCCAGCGCCAGATCGCGCTGGTTGACGAGCGACTTGGTCGCGGCGATGGCAATCTTGCCGGGGGTGGGGAACTCGTGATATTCGAGCGCGGCCTGGCGGAGTTGGGCGCGTTTTTCTTCTGAGCTGTGCATGGCGGGGATCACAAGGGGACCGTCGGGTTGGGCATCATGCCACTGTGGCCGGATCGGGGCGCTGCGGATCTCCACAAGGTCTAATGGCGGCATGGGCGAGTTCGATCTGATCCGGCGCTTCTTCCAGCGCCTTCCCGCGGCGGATGCCGGCGTCGAGGTGGGCGTGGGCGACGACTGCGCCGTGCTGAGGCCCACGCCCGGCGCGCGCTGGCTGGTGTCCAGCGACATGCTGGTCGAGGGGCGGCATTTCCTGTCCACCGTGGACCCGGCTCGACTGGGCCACAAGGCACTGGCTGTCAACCTCAGCGACCTGGCGGCCTGCGGTGCGACGCCGCGCGGCTTCACCTTGGCGCTGGCGCTGCCGCGCGTCGACGAAGCCTGGCTGGCCGGTTTCGCCCGGGGCCTGTGGGCCCTGTCCGAGGCCAGTGGCTGCCCGCTGATCGGCGGTGACACGACGCAGGGGCCGCTCAATCTCTGCATCACCGTCCTCGGCGAGGCGCCCGCGGGCCAGGCCTTGCTGCGCGGCGGCGCGCGGGCCGGGGACGAGATCTGGGTGTCGGGCCGGCTGGGCGATGCGCGGCTGGCGCTGGAGGTGTTCCGCGGCACGGTGGCGCTGGAGGGCAACGGCTTCGAGGCCGTGCGCCGCGCGATGGAATGCCCGACGCCGCGGCTGGCGCTGGGCCAGGCGTTGCGCGGCATTGCGACGGCCGCCATCGACCTGTCCGACGGCCTGCTGGGCGACCTGGGCCACATCCTCGCCGCGTCGGGCGTCGGGGCCTGCCTGGACGTCGACGCGCTGCCGCGCAGCGCCGTGCTGGCCGCGCAGCCGGCGGCCCTGCAGCGCCAATGCCTGCTGGCTGGCGGCGACGACTACGAGCTGCTGTTCACGGCGCCTGCCGGTGCGCGGCTGCCCGACGTGGGCGTGGCGTTGACGCGCATCGGCCGCATCGAGGCCCGGCCGGGCCTGCGCGTCGTCGATGCAGCGGGCGCCGCCGTCGAACATGGCCTGCGCGGCTACGACCACTTCGCGTCATGAGCGCCGCACCGAGACGGGCCACGCCGGCCTTCATGCTGGGTCACCCCGCGCGCTGGATCGCGCTGGGCTTTGGCAGCGGCCTCAGTCCCAAGGCGCCCGGCACGGTGGGCACGCTGTGGGCCTGGCTGGTGTTCTGGCTCATCGTGCCGTGGATGGACGACGCCCGCTGGGCCGCGCTGATCGGCCTCGGCACCCTCGTCGGCTGGTGGGCCTGCACGCGCACGGCGCGCGACATGAACACCGCCGACCCCAGCGCCGTCGTCTGGGACGAGGTGCTGGCCTTCTGGCTCATCCTGTGGCTGATCGCGCCGGCCGGCTTCATCGGCCAGTTCGTCGCCTTCGGCCTGTTCCGCTTCTTCGACGCGGCCAAGCCCGGGCCGGTGGGCTGGGCCGACCGGCTCTTCAAGGCCCGGCCCGGCCCGTCAGGGGCTTGCGACATCGGCTGGCGCCAGGGCTTCGGCATCCTGTTCGACGACTTCGTCGCCGCCGGCTGTACGCTTGCCGTCATCGCGCTCTACCGGGTGCTGCTGGGGTGAGACCATGACCGATGACCATGCCGAACTGATAGAGCGCATCGCCGTGGCGCTGATGCGGCGCCGCGAGCGCATCGGCACGGCCGAGTCCTGCACCGGCGGGCTGATCGCGGCAGCCTGCACGGACCTCGCCGGTTCCAGCCAGTGGTTCGAGCGCGGCGTCGTCTGCTACAGCAACGAGAGCAAGACCGAGTTCCTGGGCGTGCCCAAGGCGCTGATCGCGCTGCACGGCTCGGTCAGCGGCGAGGTGGCCGAGCACATGGCGCGCGGCCTGCTGGCCCATGCACCCATCGACTGGGCGCTGTCCGTGACCGGCATCGCCGGCCCCACCGGCGGCAGCGCGGCCAAGCCGGTCGGCACGGTCTGGCTGGCCCTGGTGCATGCGGGGCGGCCGGCCCGGGTCTGGCGCGAGAACTTCGGCGGCGACCGCCATGCGGTGCGCGCGCAGACGGTGACGGCGGGCCTGACGGCGTTGTGCGAAGCGCTGGAAGACCGGGACACCTGACCTCGCGGCGCCTGAGCTGCGGGCCGAGGCTGGACGAGGGGCCAACCGTTCAGCCCAGCTTGGCGAGCAGGCTCTCGGCCATCAGGCTGGGCACGTCCGGCGGCTGCCAGGCCTGGGCCCAGGCGATGAACTGCTGCTGCGGCATGGGCTTGCAGACGTAGTAGCCCTGGCCCTCGTCGCAGCCCAGGCGGGCCAGCATGGCCCAGGCCTTGACCGTCTCCAGGCCCTCGGCGACGACGCTCAGGCCCAGGTTGTGCGCCAGCTCGATGGTGGAGCGCACGATGCGCGCGTCGTCCAGGTCGCGCTCCATGGCCATGACGAAGCTCTTGTCGATCTTGAGCTCGTCCACCGGCAGCCGCTTCAGATAGGCCAGCGACGAATAGCCGGTGCCGAAGTCGTCGATGGACAGCTTGAAGCCCATTGCATGCAGCTGCTCCAGCGTGGACAGCGCCCGTTCGGGGTCGTCCATGATGGCGCTCTCGGTGATCTCCAGGCACAGCGCCGCCGGCGACACGCCCAGCGGCGCCAGCATGGCCTCGATCTTGGCCGGCAGGTCCTGGTCCATCAGGTCGCGCGTGGACAGGTTGACCGACAGCCGCAGGTCCAGACCGGCGTCCAGCGCCTGGCGCGAGAACCTGGCCGCCCCGGACAGCATCCAGGCGCTGAGCCTGCGGATGAAGCCGGTCTGCTCGGCGAAGGGGATGAACTGCATGGGCGGCACCAGGCCGCGTGTCGGGTGCTGCCAGCGCACCAGCGCCTCGGCGCCGACGACGCGGCCACGCCGCAGGTCGATCTTGGGCTGCAGGAACAGCCGCAGCTCGTCGTCGTCGATGGCGCGGCGCAGCTCGGACAGCAGCGACAGCGACTCCTGGCTGCCGGCGTCCAGCTGGGCGTGGTAGATCAGGCTGCCGCACTGCCGGCTCTTGGCCGCATACATGGCCAGCTCCGCGCGGCCCAGCAGCAGGTTGATGTCGCTGCCATGCTCGGGGAACAGCGCGATGCCGATGCCGGCGCCGAGGTCTATGGTCTCGTCGTCGATCTGCAGCGGCCGCTCGAAGTCCTTCAGGATGGCCAGCGCCGCCTCGCTGGCCGCATGGGCATCGGTGGGCGTCAGCAGGATGGCGAACTCGTCACCCGACAGCCGGGCCAGCAGCGACTCGCTCGGCGCGCACAGCACCCGCAGGCGCTCGGCCACCGCGCGCAGCAGGCGGTCGCCCACCTCGTGGCCCAGCACGTCGTTGACATGCTTGAAGCGGTCCAGGTCCAGCATCAGCACGGCGCCCGGCTGCGGGCGGGTGGCGAGATGGTCTTGCAGCAAGGCGGCGAAGCGGGCGCGGTTGGGCAGCCCCGTCAGCGTGTCCACATAGGCCAGTTTGTTGACCAGCACGTCGCGGCGGCGTATGCCCTCGCGCATGCCCTCCAGCGCGAGCGCCAGCCCGTGCACCTCGTCCAGGCTGGAAGTCGCCGGCACCGGCGTGTCGTAGTCGCCGCCTTCCAGCCGGCGCGCCGAGGCCGACAGGGCCGTGATGGGGTTGCTGATGCCGCGCGCCAGCAGCACGCTCACCAGCGCGAACACGGCCACGCCCAGCAGCGTCAGGCCCAGCAGCACCAGCTGCAGCTGCTGGTAGGGCGCCAGCGCCACGTCCAGCGAGCGCAGCAGCAGCACGCCCAGCGGCTGCTCGCCGGCACCCATCAGCGGCACGAAGCGGCTGCCCATGCGCTCGCCGGCCAGCGCCAGCATGCCGCCCACCGGCGCCGACCGGTCCAGCCCGGCGCGCAGCGCCGTGGCCGCCGTGTCGTCGAGGTTGTCGACGATGTCCAGCCAGGGCTGGCCCGGCGGCTGCAGCAGCACGACGCCCTGCAGCTCGGACAAGGCCTTGAGGTCGTCCAGCACCTCGCGGTCCAGCGCGAACGCCATCAGCACCCAGCCCACCGGCGCCGGCGTGCGCACCTGCACGGCGACGACCTGGAAGACCTGGCGGCCCTGAACGGCCAGCGCGGCACCCTCGCTGCTCCTGATCAGCTGGCCCAGCGCCGCGCCGAACGCGGCCGAGCCGTCGCGCGTCGCGGCGATGAGCCGTTGCTGGTCGTCGAAGTAGGCGACGACGGAGGCGCCGACGCGTTCGCCCTGGTTGAGCAGGGCGTCCTTGATGGTCTCCACGGTGCCGGCCTCGGCCAGCGGCAGGCCCACCGTGCTGCGAAAGCCGTAGTCCTTGGCCAGCAGCTCCGCGGCGTCGCGCAGCTTGCCGGCGCGCTGGTCGAGCAGGCGGCGCAGCACGCGCTCGCCGGTCTGCAGCTCGGCGGCCAGCGAAGCCTCGGCGTTGTGGGTGATGCTGGCGTGAATGGCGCCGAAGCTGACCAGCTGCACGACCAGCAGCAGCGCCAGGAACAGGGCCACGATGCGCCCTTCCAGACGACGCAGGTTCAGCCAGGCGGGCCAGCGCATCGTGGCGGCTTACTCGGCGAGCGTCAGCGCAACCGTGCCGCCGGCGGCCGGCACGTCCAGCTTGAGGCTTTGCAGCGTCGGCGACTTCTGGCCCGCATGCCAGGCCTTGACGACATGCTCGCCCGCGGCCAGGTCGAAGCTCGCCTGCCCCTTGTCGTCGGTGCGCGCGAACAGCGGCGTGTCGACGACGACGATGTGGGCGCTCATGCGGTCGTGGATGTTGCAGCCCAGCGTCGCGACGCCGGGCTTGTCGAAGACGATGGGCTCGGCCGGCGTGCCGGAGTAGAGCTTGATGTCGATGACCTTGATGGGCGAGAACGAGTAGACGTGGTGCCGCACGGTGTCGAAGTTCGGGAAGCTGACCGCCGTGCCGGTCTGCACGACCAGGAGCTGGGGCGTGAACTGGCGGTCGCGCTGGCCCATCTCGGCCTTGGCGTTGGTGGCCCGGCCGGTGCGGCCCTTCGCTTCGATGGCCACGGCGGCGCCGGCCAGCGGCTGGCCGCCGGGGCCGCGCAGCTGCACGGTCACGGGCACCGCCAGTGCGGTCAGTGCGGGCAGTGCGAGGGCGGCGGGCAGCAGGTGGCGGAGCGGCATCGTCATGGCGGCGGGTTTGCGCCCGGACGATAGCCCAATCGGGCTCAGCGGGCAGCCAGGACTGCCCCGGTCCTGCCGCTGGCCGCCTCGGCCAGCATCAGCGCGAGGCGGCGCAGCGCGGCCCAGGGGTCGGCGGGCCAGTCGGGGTGGCGCAGGCCTTTGACGAGGCCGTCGCAGACCTGGGCGGCCTGCACCAGCGCGCCGGTCTGCGCCGCGTCCAGCCGGGGCGCGATGCGTTCGATGAGGCGCTCCTTGGCGCCCCAGACCCTCGCCTCGCGCAGCGCCAGCGGCAGCGGCTTGCCGGCGTCCAGCGCGGCGCGCACGCGGGCCAGCGCGCGGGCGTCCTCGGCCAGCGTCCAGTGCACCAGCACGGCGGCCTCGCCCTCGGCCTCCAGGCCGTCCAGCATGCGCAGCAGCCGCGGCACCGCGCCGGACAGCACGGCCTCGCTGAGCTTGAAGACGTCAAAGCGCGCCACGTCCAGCACGGCGGCCTCGATCTGCTGCAGCGTCAGCTCGCCCTTGGGGTGCAGCAGCGCCAGCTTCTGCAACTCCTGGTGGGCGGCGAGCAGGTTGCCCTCGACGCGGTCGGCGAAGAAGGCCAGCGCCTTCTGGCCGTCCTCGCCTTCGGGCACCGACTGGCCCTGCGCCTTGAGCCGCTGGGCCAGCCAGGCCGGCAGCTGGCGGCGCTCGACGGGCTCGACGCGGATGGACACGCCGTGGCCGTCCAGCGCCGTGAACCAGGCACTGTTGAGCTGGGTCTTGTCCAGCCGCGGCAGCGTCACCAGCGTCAGCACGTCGTCCGGCGCGGCCTCGGCATAACGCTGTAGCGCTTCGGAGCCGTCCTTGCCCGGCTTGCCGGTCGGAATGCGGATCTCGATGAACTGGCGCTCGGCGAACAGGCTCATGGCCTGGGCGGCGGCCAGCACCGGGGCCCAGTCGAAGTAGGCGCCGGAGACGGTGAAGATCTGCCGTTCGCCAAAGCCCTGGGCGCGGGCGGCGGCGCGGATCTGGTCCGCCGCCTCCTGGGCGAGCAGTGGCTCGTCGCCGTGGACCGTGTAGATGCGGGCCAGGCCCTTGTTCAGATGGGCTTGCAGGCCCTCGGCGCGCAGTTGCATCAGCTTGGAAGCTTGACGGCGGCCAGGCGGCGCATGACCTGCGCGATCGCATCGGAATGCATGGCGCCGTACAGGTTGGCCGCCTCCTGCTCCTTGGCCAGCGCGGTGGACTCCGTGTAGTTCATGTCGCGCGACAGCCGCAGCTCCACCTTGGGCACCAGCAGCTCGCCGGCCGCCGTGCGGATCTGGTAGTCGAACTGCAGGCGCAGCGACCACTCGCGCACCTGGCCCACGCTGGTGGAGGCCACGACGGTGCGGTCGCGGAACTCGTGCAGCGCCTCCAGCACGACCTGGGCGCGCGCGGGGTCGTCCAGCAGCTGCACCGGCGTGCGCTTGATCTGGCGCTTCAGGCCGGCGGCCAGCGGCGAGTCGGGCGGGAAGCCGGTCAGCGCCAGCGTCTGGAAGCGCAGCTCCGGTTCCCTGCGCAGCTCGAAGCCGCAGCCGGCCAGGGCGGCGAGGCTCAACAGCGCGAGGCGGCGGTCCATCGCGTCAGACCACCACGTTGACGAGGCGGCCCGGCACGATGACGACCTTCTTCGGTGCCTTGCCTTCGCTGAACTTGGCGAACTCGGGGTTGGCCAGCGCGGCCGCCTCGATGGCGGCCTTGTCGGCGCCGGCCGGCACCTTGACCGCGCCGCGCAGCTTGCCGTTGACCTGCAGCATCAGCTCGATCTCGTCCTGCACCAGCGCGGCCTCGTCGACCGTGGGCCAGGGCGCGTCGAGCAGGTCGCCGAACTCGGCGGCGAAGCCCAGCTCCTGCCACAGCGTGTGGGCGATGTGCGGCGTGGCCGGGTAGAGCACGCGCAGCAGCACCGAGAAGCCGTCGCGCACGGCCGCGGCCTGGCCTTCGGCCTTGAACGACTCGAGCGCATTGAGCAGCTTCATCGCGCCGGAGACGACGGTGTTGTACTGCATGCGCTCGTAGTCGTAGCTGACCTGCTTGAGCACGTTGTGCACCTCGCGGCGCAGCGCCTTGCCGTCGGCGTTCAGCGCAGCGAAGTCCTTGCCACCCGCCTTGATGGCCTCGGCGTTGCGCATGCCGAAGTTCCACACGCGCTTCAGGAAGCGGTGCGCGCCCTCGACGGCCGCGTCGTTCCATTCCAGCGTCTGCTCCGGGGGGCTGGCGAACATGACGAACAGGCGCGCCGTGTCGGCGCCGTACTGGTCGATCAGCGCCTGCGGGTCCACGCCGTTGTTCTTGGACTTGGACATGGTCGTCATCTCGTACTCGAGTGGCGTGCCGTCCTTCTTCAGCTTGGCGCCGACGATGCCGCCCTTGTCGTCGTGGATGACGTCGATCTCGTGGTCCCAGTAGTAGTCCTTGCCGCCGCCCTCGGGCTTGTGGAAGAACGCGCCCTTTAGCACCATGCCCTGCGTCAGCAGCTTCTCGAACGGCTCGCTGGCGTCCACCAGCTTCAGGTCGCGCATGACCTTGGTCCAGAAGCGCGCGTACAGCAGGTGCAGGATGGCGTGCTCGATGCCGCCGATGTACTGGTTCATCGGCATCCAGTACTTCGTGCCGTCTGCGACCATCGCCTGGTCGTTGGTCGGGTCGCAGTAGCGCATGAAGTACCACGACGAGTCCACGAAGGTGTCCATCGTGTCCGTCTCGCGCTTGGCGGGCTTGCCGCACTTGGGGCAGGCCACGTTCAGGAAGTCGGCGCGCTTGTTCAGCGGGTTGCCGCTGCCGTCGGGGATGCAGTCCTCGGGCAGCACGACCGGCAGGTCCTTCTCGGGCACCGGCACGACGCCGCAGTCATCGCAATGGATGATCGGGATGGGCGTGCCCCAGTAGCGCTGGCGGCTGATGCCCCAGTCGCGCAGACGCCAGGTGGTCTTCTTCTCGCCCAGGCCCTTGTCGGCCAGCAGCTCGGCGACCTTGTCGACGGCGGCCTTGTGGGTGAGGCCGTCCAGCACGCCGGAGTTCACGCAGACGCCGCGCGCCTTGTCGCCGTACCACTCGGCCCATGCGTCGGTGCTGAACGCCTCGCCCTCGGCCTGCACGACCTGCTTGATCTCGATGCCGTACTTCTTCGCGAACGCGAAGTCGCGCTCGTCATGCGCCGGCACGCCCATCACGGCGCCATCGCCGTAGCTCATCAGCACGTAGTTGCCGACCCAGACCTCCACCTGCGCGCCCGTCAGCGGGTGGGTGACGAACAGGCCCGTGGGCACGCCCTTCTTGTCCTGCGTGGCGATCTCGGCCTCGGTCGTGCCGCCGGCCTTGCATTCGGCGATGAAGGCGGCCACCTCGGGCTTGGTCTTCGCGGCGATGGCGGCCAGCGGATGCTCCGGCGCGACGGCGCAGAAGGTCACGCCCATGATGGTGTCGGCACGGGTCGTGAACACCCACAGCTTGCCGTCGGCGCCGTCGATGCCGTGCGGGAACGCGAAGCGCACGCCCTGGCTCTTGCCGATCCAGTTCTCCTGCATCAGGCGCACGCGCTCGGGCCAGCCGCTCAGGTAGTTGGGGTCTTCGGGGTTGGCGACCGCCGACAGCAGCTCCTCAGCGTACTGCGTGATCTTCAGGTAGTAGCCCGGGATCTCGCGCTTCTCGACCAGCGCGCCCGAGCGCCAGCCGCGGCCATCGATGACCTGCTCGTTGGCGAGCACGGTCTGGTCCACCGGGTCCCAGTTGACGACCTGGGTGCGGCGCTCGGCGATGCCGGCCTCCAGCATCTTCAGGAACAGCCACTGGTTCCACTTGTAGTAGCGGGGGTCGCAGGTCGCGACCTCGCGGCTCCAGTCGATGGCCAGGCCCATCGCCTGCATCTGGCCCTTCATGTGGGCGATGTTGGAGTAGGTCCACTGCGCCGGCGGCAGCTTGCCCTTCATCGCGGCGTTCTCGGCCGGCAGGCCGAAGGCGTCCCAGCCCATCGGCATCAGGACGTTGTAGCCCTTCATGCGCAGCTGGCGGGCCAGCATGTCGTTGATCGTGTAGTTGCGCACATGGCCCATGTGCAGCTTGCCCGAGGGATAGGGCAGCATGGAGCAGGCGTAGAAGTGCGGCTTGCTCGCGTCTTCGGTCACGCGGTAGGCGTCGCGTTCCGTCCAGTAGGCACGGGCGGCGGCTTCGATCTCGTTGGGCTTGTAGCTGGGCGCTTCGATGGGGGCGTTCATGACCCAAATTGTATGGGTCGCCCCCGCGGCGACCTTTCGCTCAGGGGGCCGAGGCGGCGGCCTGTGCGACGAAGGCGATGCGGTTCAGGCCGGCGGCCTGCACCCAGCCTATCAGCTCGGCCACCTGGCCGTAGGGCACCGTGCGGTCGGCACGCAGCTGAACTTCCATCTGGGCATTGGCGCGGCCGAGCTCCGAGATGCGCTTCTGGAAGGCGTCGGGCGTCAGTGCCTCTTCGCCCAGATGCAGCTGGCCATCGGGCGTGATGGCCACGGCGATGAAGCTGGGCGTGTCGCTGGGCGTGGCGGCCTCGCTCTTGGGCAGGTCCAGCCGCAGCGAGGCCGTCATCAGCGGCGCGGTGATCATGAAGATGACCAGCAGCACCAGCATGACGTCGATGAGCGGCGTCATGTTGATGTCGCTCATGGGGCGCGACGCGTCGGGGCGCTCGAGCCGGCCGAAGCTCATGGTGCGTCGTGGTCCAGCAACTCGCGCAGGTCGTGCGCGAAGCCTTCGAGGTCGGCCTCGCAGGCGGCCACGACCTTGCCGAACACGTTGTAGGCCAGCACGGCCGGGATGGCCACGCCCAAGCCCGCCGCCGTCATGATCAGCGCCTCGCCCACCGGGCCGGAGATCTTCTCGATGGTGATGTTGCCGGCCGCCGAGATGCTGACCAGCGCGTGGTAGATGCCCCAGACGGTGCCGAACAGGCCCACGAAGGGAGCGGTGGCGCCGACCGAGGCCAGCAGCACCTGGCCGAACTGCAGCCGCGCCAGCACGGCGTGCAGCGCGTCGCGCAGGCGGCGGGTCAGGCGGGATTCGCGCCGGCCGGCGGCGTCCAGCGTGGCGGCGCGGGTCTCGGCGGTGGCGGCGTCCAGCAGCGGCAGCAGCAGCGCCTCGGTGTCGAAGTTCTGCAGCGCGCTGCGGCCCTCGCTCACGCCGGCGGCGGCCCAGAAGGCCGGCACCGCGCGCACGAGGCCGCGGCGGGCGCGGCGCAACAGCCAGGTCTTCCAGAGGATCAGCGCCCAGGCGCTGACCGACATGGCCAGCAGCAGCAGCGCGACGGCGCGGCCGACCAGGTCGCTTTGGGCCCAGAAGTCCGCGAGCATGTCAGCGCCTCATCCGGCGCTTGGGCCGGTTTGCGGCGGCCCGGCGTTCGGTCCGCAGCCGCCTGTTCATGCGCTGAAGCCCAGCACGTCGTTCATGCCGTAGAGGCCCGTCGCCTTGCCTGCCAGGAAGCGCGCGGCGCGCAGGCTGCCCTGGGCGTAGATGGCGCGGCTGCTGGCCTTGTGGCTGATCTCGATGCGCTCGCCGGTGCCGGCGAACAGCACGGTGTGGTCGCCGATGATGTCGCCGCCGCGCACGGTGGCGAAGCCGATCGTCGACGGGTCGCGCACGCCGGTCACACCCTCGCGGCCGTAGACGGCGCAGGCCTTCAGGTCGCGGCCCAGCGCGTCGGCGACGACCTGGCCCATCTGCAGCGCGGTGCCGCTGGGCGCGTCCACCTTCATGCGGTGGTGGGCCTCGACGATCTCGATGTCGAAGCCCTCGTTCATCGCGCGCGCGGCCAGGTCCAGCAGCTTGAGCACCACGTTGACGCCCACGCTCATGTTGGGCGCGAAGACGATGGCCGTGCGCTCGGCGAACGCCGCGATCTGGGCCTTCTGTGCCTCGTCGAAGCCGGTCGTGCCGATGACGGCCTTGACGCCCAGCTCGGCGCAGACGGCCAGGTGGGCCAGCGTCGCCTCGGGGCGGGTGAAGTCGATCATCACGTCGGCGCCCGCCAGGCCCGCGCGCACGTCGGCGCCCTTGTCCAGCGTCACGTGCAGCGTGCAGTCGTCGGCGGCCTCGACCGCCTCGATGAGCATCTTGCCCATGCGCCCGGAGGCGCCCATGACGGCGACCTTGATCACGAGCCGGCCCCGGTCTTGGCATCCAGCGGCGGGTAGACGCGGCCCGGCGCCGGGCCCTCGGCGGCGGCGGTGGGTGCGGCCTCGGCGCTCTTCTTGGGCGGCGGCAGGGCGGTGCGCTCGGCCTCGCTCAGCTCCAGCTTGGGTTGCTTGCCGTCGGGTTTGAAGGTGTTGATGGCGGCGACGAACTCCTTCTCGGTCGGCAGGTCGTCGGGCACCGTCAGTGTCTTGAGCTTGTCGCCGTCGAACTCGGCAACGACCAGGCGCTGCTGCGCCGGGGCGCCCTGGCGGCGGATCGTGAAGGGGTAGTCCCAGCGCGACTCGTGGAAGACGTCGGTCAGCAGCGGCGATCCCAGCAGGTCGCGCACCTGGGCCTTGGGCATGCCGGGCTTGACGCGGGCCACCATCTCCTTGGTCAGCACATTGCCCTGCACGACCTCGACGCGGTAGGGCGTCACGAGGCCCAGCACCTTCTCGCCGGTGACGGAGGGCAGGGAGTCCCAGCTGGGCAGATAGGAGCAGCCGCCGAGCAGCGCAAGCAGCGGGAGAGAGGCAAGCAGGGGACGCATGGGGGGCTGGCAGGAGGGCTGGTAACACCGGCCAAGAGCTTGGCTGGCTATGATCGCGCGGATTCTAGCGGGCCACCTTCCGGAGTCCCCGCGCTTTAGCGCCATGTCTTCCTCAGCCAAGAACCAGACCACCGACATCAAGAACAGCGGCCTCAAGGCGACGCTGCCGCGCATCAAAATCCTCGAGATCTTCCAGCGCGCGGCGCAGCGCCACATGACGGCCGAGGATGTCTACAAGGCGCTGCTTGGCGAGGGAGCCGACATCGGCCTGGCGACGGTCTACCGCGTGCTGCAGCAGTTCGAGCAGGCGGGCCTGCTGAGCCGCAACCACTTCGAGACCGGCAAGGCCGTCTACGAGCTCAACGAGGGGCATCACCACGACCACCTCGTCTGCCTGAACTGCGGCCGGGTGGAGGAGTTCTTCGATCCGGACATCGAGGAGCGCCAGCATGCGATTGCCAGCGAGCGGGGTTTCCAGCTGCAGGAGCATTCGCTGGCCCTGTATGCGAGCTGCGTGAAGGTGAACTGCCCCAACCGCGGCTAGGGCGCAGCGGCAGGCACCCGGGGCGACGTCGTCCCCGGGGCGGCTGAACGCATTCAATCGATGGAGCCGTTGTCGATGGCGCGCTGGTGGCGCTCGACGAATTCCTTGTAGGTGTCGATGCCGCGCAGCTGCAGGATGGTGTTGCGCACGGCGGCCTCCACCAGCACGGCCAGGTTGCGACCCGCGTCCACCGCGATGACGACCTTGCGCACCTGCATGCCCAGCACGTCCTCGTACAGCGGCTCGTAGGGCAGGCGCTCGAAGTCGCGCTCCATGGTTTCCTTGCGCACCAGGTGGACGATGAGCTTGAGGCGCATCTTGCGGCGCACGGCCGTCTCGCCAAAGATGGCCTTGATGTCCAGCAGGCCGATGCCGCGCACTTCCAGCAGGTTCAGCAGCAGATCGGGGCAGCGGCCCTCGATGGCGGTCTGGGCGATGCGGAAGAAGTCCACCGCGTCGTCGGCCACCAGGCCGTGGCCGCGCGAGATCAGCTCCAGGCCCAGTTCGCTCTTGCCCAGGCCCGACTCGCCGGTCAGCAGCACGCCCAGGCCCAGGATGTCCATGAAGACGCCATGGCGGGTCGTGCGGTTGGCGAACAGCTGCGACAGGTAGCCGCGCACCAGGTCGATGACGTGGCCGGCGGACTCGTTGGTGCGGAACAGCGGGATCTCGGCGCGGTCGCACATCGCCACCAGGCGCGGCGGCGGCACGGTGTCGTCGGCCACGATCAGGACCGGCGGCTCCAGCGTGACGATGCGCGAGATGCGGCGGTCCTGGACCTCGGCGCTTTCCTGGCTCAGGTAGGCCACCTCGCGGCGACCGACGATCTGCACCCGGTAGGGGTGGATGTAGTTCAGGTAGCCGACCAGGTCGGCCGCGCTCTGCGCATCGCGCACGGCGGCCTCGTCGAAGCGACGCTCCGGATGGGCGTGGCCGGCGATCCACTCCCAACGGAGGGCTTCGCGGTGCTCCTCGAAGAGCCGCTCGGCGCTGATGGAGGACGGTTTCAAGCGACCGACTTCAGCGGTTCCCAGGCCGCGATCAGCCTGTGCAGCGTGGCAGCCTCCGGCTCCGCCTTGAGCTGCTCGCGCAGCTCGCGGTCGGACAGCATCTCGGCGATCTCGGACAGGATCTCCAGATGACGCTGCGTGGCCGCCTCGGGCACCAGCAGGAAGATCAGCAGGCTGACGGGCTCGTCGTCCGGCGCATCAAAGGCGATGGGCTGCTGCAGGCGCAGCACGGCGGCCAGCGGGTTCTTCAGGCCTTTGACGCGGCCATGCGGGATGGCGACGCCATGGCCTAGGCCGGTCGAGCCCAGGCGCTCGCGGGCGAAGAGGTTGTCGGTGACCAGCGCGCGGGCCATCTGGTGGTGGTTCTCGAACAGCAGGCCGGCATGTTCGAAAGCGCGCTTCTTGCTGGACGCATCCACATTCACCAACACGTTGTCGGCGGGCAGGATGGCGGCGAGACGGTTCATGGGCAGGGACCTGGCAGCGGGGGCACCGAAGGAGTGCGGCCGCAGCCGGGCAATGGGTCAATCAGAGGCGCAGATTATGGAACCGCGGGCCGTTTTGGGGGGAGTGGCGGGCTTTGAAGCCATGGAAAACCCCGCTGTCGGCCCTTCAGCATGGTTTTTTGCGGCACCGCAGCAACAACGTGGCGCGGCGGGCGCCCAAACAAAAGCGGCCCGCAGGCCGCCGAGAGCGATGAGCCCGTGGGCTCAGGGGGGCGAAACCTCAAGGCGCTTGGCCGAGGCGTGGTGGTGGTCCTGCACCTTGTCCTTGTGCCGGCAGACCTGGCGGTCCAGCTTGTCCATCAACTGGTCGATGGCGGCGTACAGATCCTCATGGGATTGCTCGACGAAGATGTCGCGGCCCTTCACGCGCAGCGTGACTTCGGCGCGCTGGCGGCGTTCCTTCTCCTTTTGCTTCTCTACGGTCAGCAGGACGTTGATGTCAACGACCTGGTCGAAGTGGCGGGTCACACGGTCCAGCTTGGTGAGCACGTACTCGCGCAGAGCCGGGGTGACTTCAAGATGATGGCCACTGATCGTCAGATTCATAAAGCCTCCTTTCAGAGGGATGGGTCGGGAAATGGACCGGGGAACGAAAAAAACGGAATCGGAGAGGGGAGGAAGGAGGGAGTTCTCGGGTAGCAGAGTGGGTGGGAGTGGGGGAATCGACGAGTCCAGTTTGCGCGCGAAGCCGCAGCGTGACAAGGGGATGACGGTGAGGCTTTGTGCCCAAGTGGATCAACTTTTTATGCCTTCTTCCGCGCCGCGCGCGATGCAATAATCCTTGGCTATTCCCCCTCGGAGAGCTTCTTGGACAGCGATCACCCTCGGTGACCGTCCGCTCCCGCCGCCGGGTCCGCTTGCGGCCCGCCCGCCCGGAGTGAGACGGTTGACCTGACCCCACCACCCCGGACGGCAGCCGTCGTCCTCCCGCTTGCCGCTGCCGGAGACGAGGCATGCTGAATGTGTTCACGCTGGACAACGGGCGCCTGAAGGGCGGCCTGTTCCAGCAAGAGATTGAAACCGCCGAGGATCTGGCCCTGTCGCGCCCGGTCTGGGTGGACCTGGAAAGCCCCAGCGCCGAGGAAAAAGGCTGGATACGCGACCGCTTCGGCCTGACCATCCCCGAGGACATCGTCGACGAGGACCTGGAGGAGTCGGCGCGCTTCTACGAGGAAGACAACGGCGAGCTGCACATCCGCTCCGACTTCCTCATCGACGACGACGGCCAGGCGCGCAACGTGCGCGTGGCCTTCATCCTGTTCAACAACATCCTGTTCTCCATCCACAACGAGGACCTGCCGGTGTTCCGGCTGCTGCGGCTGCGCGCGCGCCGCATTCCCGCGCTGATCGAGGACGCCAAGGACGTGCTGCTCAAGCTCTACGACGCCGACGCCGAGTACTCGGCCGACGTGCTGGAGGGCATCTATGACAAGCTCGAGGCCGTCAGTGCCCGCGTGTTGAAGAGCGACGTGACCGACGCCGAGGCCGGCGAGGTGCTGGGGTCGATCGCCCGCGAGGAAGACTTGAACGGCCGCATCCGCCGCAACGTGATGGACACGCGCCGTGCGGTCAGCTTCATGATGCGCAGCCGCATGCTCAACGCCGAGCAGTTCGAGGAGTCGCGCCAGATCCTGCGCGACATCGACTCGCTGGACTCGCACACCGCCTTCCTGTTCGACAAGATCAACTTCCTGATGGACGCCACGGTGGGCTTCATCAACATCAACCAGAACAAGATCATCAAGATCTTCTCGGTGGCCAGCGTGGCGCTGCTGCCGCCGACGCTGATCGCGTCCATCTACGGCATGAACTTCAAGCACATGCCGGAGCTGGAGTCTGACTGGGGCTATCCGTTCGCGCTGGTGCTGATGCTGCTGTCCGTCGCGGCACCCTTCATCTACTTCCGCCGCAAAGGATGGTTGAAATAGACCACCCCCTACGCGCTACGCGCGCCCCCTCGAAGGGGGCACTGCCAGTGGCCCGGCAAAGCCGGCTCCACGGCAGTCGCGCGGCAAGACATCACGTCGCGCGCAGACGGCGTTTCAACAGGCGCATCAGCGCGCCCAGCACGGGCAGCTTCTCGTACAGCTCCTCGGCGGCATCCCAGTAGTCGCGGTGCTCGGCCACCAGGCCGGCGGCGTCGAAGCGCAGATGGCTGGCGCCGCGGATGACGAGGTCGCCGGCGTGGAAGTCCCAGCTGAGGAAGCACTGGTCGCCCTCCACGAAGGCATCCCGCACGACGAAGCGCGGCGATTTCACCGTCTCGAACATGTGCTGGAAGACGCGCCGCAGCGCCGCCCGGCCCTGTACCTCGTTGAACGGATCCTTGAAGCGGCAGCCGCGCGCATAGCGCGCCGCCAGCTCGTCCAGGTTGGCGGGTTGCAGGGTTTCGTACAGGCCGATGAGCACGGCCACGCGCGAGTCCGGGTGGGTCATCGGTTCACCTTGCCGACGAGCGGGAAATAGAGCCGGTACGGCAGCAGCCGCAGCAGCTTCATGAAGCGCGTGAAGCGCTTGGGGAAGTGGATCTCGAACTCGCCGGCGGCCCAGCCGGCCAGCATGGCCCGCGCCGCCTCGTCGGGGCCGATCTCGGCCGGCATGTGGAAGTCGTTCTGCGCCGTCATGGGCGTCGCCACGAAACCGGGGTGGACCACGGACACGCCGATGCCGCGCGGGTGCAGGTCCAGGTAGAGCGCCTCGGCCAGGTGGGTCAGCGCGGCCTTGGCCGGGCCGTAGGCCAGCGCCCGAGGCAGGCCGCGGTAGCCGGCCACGCTGGACACCAGGCTCAGGTGGCCGCCGCCTGCGGCCAGCAGCTGCGGCAGCAGCGCGTCCAGCAGATGCAGGGCGCCGGTGTAGTTGATGGCGACATGGCGGCGGGCCTCGGCCAGGTCGAAGCCGGCCGCGCCCATGGGCCGGTAGTAGCCGGCGCAGTAGACGCACAGGTCCACGGGCCCCACCTCGGCCGCCGCGGCGCGCAGGGCCGGCAGGTCCAGCACGTCCAGCGGCAGCGCGCGGCTGCCCGGGTGGGCCGCCACGAACTCGTCCAGCAGCGCCGCCTGGCGCGCCGACACGACGACGCGCGCGCCCGCCGCATGCAGGGCGCTGGCCGTGGCCTGGCCTATGCCGCTGGACGCGCCGATGACCCAGGCGGTGCGGCCCTGCCAGTCGCGCAAGCGCGGGTTCAGGCTCATGGCTTGTAGAAACTCAAGGTGACCTCGCCCAGATCGATGCCGAACTTGCTCATGCGCGCCTTGTTGAGCATGACACGGTCGTCCATCAGGTACATCCAGTCGTCGAACTGCACGTCATAGGTGGTGTCGTCCACCGGCAGGCGCAAGGTGTAGCTCCAGCGCAGCGCGTTGCCGCGGGCCAGCCCCTGGGCCTCGCCGATGACGTCGGCGGCGGTGCCCCGGTAGCGGCCGTTGCCCAGCGCCGTGATGGTCCAGACCCGGCGTTCGGTCTTGCCGTCGCTGTAGAGGAAGTCTTCCTCCAGCGTGCCGACATCGCCCTGCCAGCGGCCCTGCAGCTTCACGACGAAGCGGCGCTTGACCTTGCCCGCGCGGTCGGTGAACAGCCCATGCGCGGTCAGCGGGCCGTTGAAATAGGTCTTGAGATCCAGCACCGGCTTCTCGGCGGCGTAGTCCTCGGGCACCGGGGCGCTGGCGCAGCCGGCCAGCAGGGCCAGGGCGGATGTGGTGAGCAGCAGGCGTCGGTTCATGGCGTGGCGATGAAGTGGCGGTAGAGCAGCCCGGCCGCGGCCAGCTTGAGGGCGCAGGGCAGCAGGCAGTAGGCGAGGGTCAGGGCTTGCAGGGCCTGGGGGTCGCGCTGGCCGGGCGCATAGCCCAGCCCCTGCAGCAGCGGCAGCGCCAGGCCGGCGGCGAGCGCGAGATTGAGCTTGGTGGCGGCGTTCCACCAGCCGAAGAACGCTCCCTCGGCCCGGCCGGCCAGGCCGGCGCGCTGGATGACGCCGGCCAGCAGCGCGCCGGGGACGGCCAGGTCCGCGCCCAGGGCCGCGCCGCTGGCGATGCACACGGCCAGGAAGCCGCCCTGATCGCCCTCGCCCAGCGCCGCCGCCCAGGCGAAGCTGGCGATGGCCAGCCCCATGCCCAGGCCCCAGGCGCGCGGCTGGCCCAGCCGCCCGATGATGCGCAGCCACAGCGGCAGCGACACCACGGCCGCGGCGAAATAGCTGGCCAGGAACAGCCCCTGCGCCTGGGGCAGGCGCAGGCGGTCGTCGATGAAGAACAGCAGCAGCGTGGCCGGCACCGCCGCCGCGATGCCGTTGAGCAGGTAGACGGCCAGCAGGCGGCGGAACTCGCCCACCCGCCAGGCCAGGGCCAGCGGCGCCGGCTCGGCATCGCTGGCGCCGGGTTGGGGCGCGAAGGCCAGCAGGGCCAGGCCCAGCACCAGCGCGACCGCCAGCGCGGCCGCCGTGGCGCCCAGGCCGAGGGTGGACGGCAGCAGGCTGGCCGTCACCACGCCGACGAGGGCGAAGCCCTCGCGCCAGGCCACCACGCGGCTCTGCCGCGCCACGCCGCCGCCCAGCCTCGCGCCCCAGGCCTGGTGCAGCACGGTCAACACGCTGTAGGCGAGGTAGGTCAGCACCAGCAGCCCGCCGGCCCAGGCCAGCAGCGCGGCGGGCGCGCGCGGCAGCGGGAAGAACAGGCCGGCAAACCCGGCCGCCAGCAGCAGCCCGGCCAGCGGCAGCTGCCACAGCAGGCGGCGGCGCCCCAGGGCCCGGTCGCACAGCCGGCCTATCCAGGGGTCGGCCAGCGCGTCGAGGGCGCGCGCCGCCAGCAGCAGGGCGCCCAGGCTGGCCAGCGGCACGCCGAACCGGGTCGCGTAGTGCTGCGGCAGGTGCACGTACAGCGGCAGGGCCACGAAGGCGAGCGCCAGCCCCAGCGCACCGTAGCGCAGGCCGTCCAGCGGCGCGAGCTCAGCCCTGGCCGTCACGGCCGCCCAGCAGCTGCTCGCGCAGCGCCGGCTCCGAGGTCTGCGGGCTCAGCCAGATGCCGAAGAACAGCCGCGCGAACTGCCCATCGGCGATGCGCTGGCGGGGCTGCCCGTTGAAGAAGAACTGCGCGCCCGCGCCCGGCTCGTAGCGGCCGGTGAGGCGGTCGCCGGCCTTCACGTCGGGAAAGGCGGCCTCCATCGCCTGCAGCCAGGCCTGGCCCTGCGCATCGCCGATGGCGGCCTGGCGGCGCATCTCGGCCAGCGAGCGCTTGGCGATCTCGCGGCCCACCAGCGAGCGGGCGTACTGCAGCTCCAGCAGCAACGGCTGCTCGGCCCAGCGGTTGGCGTCCAGCGGCTCGGCCGACCACAGCCGCGCGTCGTAGATGGCCAGCCCGAAGTAGCGGAACCGCCCCTGGCCGCGCAGCGTCAGGCCGGCCAGCTCGGGGCTCGCCCAGGCGTGCGGCGCGACGGGCAGCAGCGCAAGGCCCAGGCCGGCGAGGGCGGTGCGGCGGCGCATCAGTCGCGCTGCAGCGTGAACTGCATGACGTCGGTGTTGCCCGCCGCGAAGGCCGCTTCGCAGTAGGCCAGGTAGAACTCCCACAGCCGCATGAAGCGGGTGTCGAAGCCCAGCTCGCGCACGCGGCCGTCCTGGTGCAGGAAGGCCTCGCGCCAGCGGCGCAGCGTCTCGGCGTAGTCCGCGCCGAAGGCCAGCTCGTTGACGACGCGCAGCCCGGCCTTCTCGGCGTGGGCGCGGAACTGGCTGGGGCTGGGCAGCAGGCCGCCGGGGAAGATGTACTGCTGGATGAAGTCGGTCGAGCGCAGGTAGCGGTCGAACAGATCGTCGCGGATGGTGATGCTCTGGATGCAGGCACGGCCGCCCGGCTTGAGCCGGTCGTGCACGGTGCGGAAATAGCCGTCCCAGTACTCGCGGCCCACGGCCTCGAACATCTCGATGGAGACGATGGCGTCGAAGGGCGGGTCGGCGATATCGCGGTAGTCCTGCAGGCGCAGGTCGGCGCTCAGGCCCGCCCGGGCCAGCCGGTCCTTGGCCCAGGCGAGCTGCTCGGTGGACAGCGTCACGCCGGTCAGCTGAGCGCCGAAGTCGCGCGCCGCCACCTCGGCGACGGCGCCCCAGCCGCAGCCTATCTCCAGCACGCGCTGGCCCGGCGCGACCCCGGCCTCGGCCAGCGCGCGGCGCATCTTGGCCTGCTGGGCCTGCACGAGGTCGCCGCCGCGCCCCTGCTCGAACCAGGCGCTGGAGTAGTTCATCGTCGGGTCCAGCCAGAGCCGGTAGAACTCGTTGCCCAGGTCGTAGTGGGCCTGGATGTTCTTGCGGCTGCCGGCGCGCGTGTTGCGGTTGAGCGCGTGGCGCAGGCGGTGCAGCAGGCCGCCCCAGAAGCCGCCGTAGAACAGGTCTTCCAGCGTGGTGCGGTTGCGGATCAGCAGCGTCAGCAGTGCGCTGAGGTCGGGGCTGCTCCAGTGCCCGGCGACGAAGCTCTCGGCGAAACCCACGTCACCCGACTTCAGCGCGGCGTCGCAGACGGCCCAGTCGGCGATGCGCAGCGCCGCGCGCGGCTGCTGCTGGCTGCCGAAATGCAGCAGCTCGCCCTCGGGCGTCTGCACGTCCAGGCTGCCGTGGCGCAGGTGGCGCAGCAGCGCCAGCACGCGGCGCGCGGGGCGGGGCGGTTCGACGCTCAGGCCGGGCAGGGAGGTGGCGGTGGTGGTGGTCGGCATGGCGGGTCAGCGGGTGACGAAGCGCTCGGGCGGCTGGGGTTTGGAGAAGAAGGGCACGCGCTTGACGGCCAGCATCAGCGCCTGCCAGTGGATGCGGGCGACGATCATCAGCGTCAGCGCCGGCATCGCGAAGAAGGCGCGGCGGGCGCTGCGCGAGGTCAGCGGCTGCAGCTGGCCGGCGAGGCTGGTCAGCAGCAACGGGCCGCTGGCGTCGTCATGGTCCACGCGACTGGCGACCTGGTCGCCGCGGCGCTGGAAGCGGAAGCGGTAGCGGCCTTCGACGCGGCAGAACGGCGAGACGTGGAAGACCTTGCTGGCGACCTGCTCCTGCCCCCAGGCCAGCTCCGGGCCTTGCAGCAGATAGCAGTGGCGCTCGCCGAAGGTGTTGTTGACCTCCGCGACGACAGCCGCGAGCGAGCCGTCGGCACGCTCGCAGAACCAGAAGCTGACGGGCTTGAACACATGGCCCAGCACGCGCGGGTAGGTCTGCAGCCACACCTCGCCGTCGGCATCGGCCACGCCCTCGGCGGCCAGCAGCGCGTCCAGCCAGGCCAGCGCGTCGGCGCCGCCGTCGCCATGGTCGGCGTCGTGAAAGCTCAGCCATCCGCGGCCGTTGCGATTCAGCGCCGGGCAGGGCTGGCCGCGCAGCGCGCGCATCGGCAGCCAGAGGAAATAGCTGGGGTAGGAGAAGGCATGCTCGCGCGGCCGCAGCCGGCGGTGGACGACCCGGCCCAGGCCCAGCAGGGCCTGGTTCACGACAGCACCTCCTCGGCGACCTGACGGGCCGCCGTCAGGCCGGACAGCAGGCCGTCCTCGTGGAAGCCGTAGCGGGTCCAGGCGCCGGCGAACCAGACGCCGCCCAGGCCCTGGATGGCGGGCAGCCGCGCCTGGGCGCGCACGGCGCCCTCGTCGAACACGGGGTGGGCGTAGTCGTAGCGGCCGACGACCCGCGCCGGGTCGGGGGCGCGCAGCGGGTTCAGCGACACGATGACCGGCTCCTGCCAGGGCAGGGGCTGCAGGCGGTTGAGCAGATAGTGCAGACACACCGAGGCGCCCTGCTCGCCGTGGCGGCCGCCGCTTTCGTAGTTCCACGCCGCCCAGGCGCGGCGGCGGCGCGGCAGCAGGCTGGCGTCGGTGTGCAGCACGGCCACGTTGGGCTGGTAGCGGATGGCGCCCAGCAGCTCGCGCTCGGCGCTGCCGGCCTCGGGCAGCAGCGCCAGGCTCTGGTCGCTGTGGCCGGCGAGGACGACGGCGTCGAAGCGCTCCTCGCCGCGGGCCGAGGCCAGCATGACGCCGCCGCCCGGCAGGCGGCGCACCGCCTGCACCGGCGTGGCGAGCCGCACGTCGTGGATGGCCGGCAGCAGGGCCTCGACGTAGTGGCGGGCGCCGCCGGCCACCGTCCACCATTGCGGCCGGTCGTTGACCTGCAGCAGCCCGTGGTTGTGGCAGAAGCGGATCAGCGTGCGGACCGGGAACTGCAGCATCTGCGCGGTGGGGCAGGACCAGATGCAGGCCACCATGGGCAGCAGGTACCAGTCGCGGAAGGCCGGGCCGAAGCGGTGGCGGTCCAGGAAGTCGCCGATGGGCTCGGCCAGCGCCGCCTCCTCGCCGCGCGCCGCCAGCGCCGTGCACAGCCGGTTGAAGCGCAGCAGGTCGGCCAGCATGCCCCAGAAGGCCGGGCGCCCCAGGTTGCGGCGCTGGGCGAAGACGGTGGCCAGGCTGCTGCCGCTCCATTCGACGTCGTCCGCCGGCACCTGGGCCGAGAAGCTCATGTCGCTGCGTGCCGTGCGTATGCCCAGCTGCTCGAAGAGCTGGATCAGCAGCGGGTAGGTGCGCTCGTTGAAGACGAGGAAGCCGGTGTCCACGCCATGCGTCACCCCGCCCAGCGTCACGTCGACCGTGTGCGTGTGGCCGCCGGCACGCGGAGCGGCCTCGAAAAGCGTGACGTGCGCGCGGTCGCTCAGTGCCCAGGCGGCCGAGAGGCCGGCGATGCCGGCGCCGACCACGGCGATGCGCCTGTCGGTGCGGCCGCCAGGCGCTTGCGGGTGGCCGCGATGGCGCAGCAGCTCCAGCAGCGGCCCGGCATGGCCGGCGGGGGCGGATGCGGACGGCCCCGCGTCGGCATCGACACGGGACCGGGTTGTAAAAGAGGCCGCCAAACGCCCCGGAGCCAACGAGGGAGGGAGTGAGGAGGAGAACGGCTCCGAGATTGCTGCTCTGGACCCAGAGAGGTCAGGCGGCCCGAATTCGGCAGGGGTCGGTGGCGCCCCGCGCCGCGAGAGGCTCGGGCTTGCACCGTTTATGTAGTCCGAGAGTCGACCCGAAGCATGAAGTTCCTGGGCGCTGTCCCCAGTTCGGGTGACGAATGCTGTCGCCATGTCCGGTGTCCCGTGCGGTCTCGACGTCCCTGTCCCGGTTGCGGGGCCTTGCACAAGGCCATGCATCCGAGAGGACAATCGAGGCTTGTTGTAGAAGATTTGTCCTGTGCAAATTGTCTGTTTGGAGCGATATTACGCCATGTGCCGCGTTCTGTCTTAACTTTGTCCAGGACAAATTCAAGATCATGTCTAGTCCATTTCTGCTGCTGACGGTGCCGCCGCCATGAGCGATGTCTTGTTCCCAGGGGGCGGCGAGGCCGGCGGCGCGCCGGTGGGTGCCATGGGCATCGCCGCCGTCGAGCGCGAGACCGGCATCCAGAAGGAGACGCTGCGCGTCTGGGAGCGCCGCTATGGCTTCCCCACGCCCTGGCGCGACGCCGCCGGCGAGCGCCTGTATCCGCCGGAGCAGCTGCAGAAGCTGCGCCTCATCAAGCGCCTGCTGGAGGCCGGTCACCGGCCGGGGCGCATCGTCGGCGCGTCCGCCGCCGAACTGACTGCGCTGCTGCAGCCGGCGGCCGAGGGGCTGGCCTCGGGCGCGGCCGCGGCCGAGGCGCCCGAGATCGCCGCCTGCACGGCCTTGCTGCAGCGGCACGACGTGGACGGCCTGCGCCGCACCCTGTCCCAGGCGGTGCTGCGCCGCGGCCTGGCGGGCGCCGTGACCGAGGTCTTCGCGCCGCTGACGACGCGCATCGGCGAGCTGTGGATGAGCGGCGAGGTGCAGGTGTTCCAGGAGCACATCTACAGCGAGTCGCTGCAGCTGACGCTGCGCCAGGCCATCCAGGCCCTGCCGGCGCAGGCTCCCGGCGCCGCGCCGCGCGTGCTGCTGACGACGCTGCCTGGCGAGAGCCATGTGCTGGGCCTGCTGATGGCCGAGGCCCTGCTGACGCTGGAGGGGGTGGTCTGCCTGTCGCTGGGCGCACAGACGCCGCCGGCCCAGCTGGCCGCCGCCGCAGCGGCGCATCGCGCCGACGTCGTCGCGCTGAGCTTCAGCGTGCAGCTGTCCAGCCGGGCGGTGCAGGACGCGCTGGTCGCGCTGCGCGCCCTGCTGCCGGCCGGCATCGAGATCTGGGCCGGCGGCCGCAGCCGGGCGCTGCGCCCGCCGGGCGCCATCGAAGGGGTGCGCTGCCTGGACGGGCTGGCCGCCATCGGGCCCGAGGTGGCACGCTGGCGCGAACTTTTAGAATCCCGGGTCTAAACAAGGATCCGCCATGCTTTACCCCGAACTGTTCAAGCAACTCGAAGCCGTGCGCTGGAACATGGACAGCGACATCCCCTGGGACAAGTTCGATGCGTCCAAGCTCACCGACGAGCAGGCCCAGACCATCAAGATGAACGCCATCACCGAGTGGTCGGCCCTGCCCGCCACCGAGATGTTCCTGCGCGACAACCGCGAGGACAGCGACTTCTCGGCCTTCATGTCGGTCTGGTTCTTCGAGGAGCAGAAGCACAGCCTGGTGCTGATGGAGTACCTGAAGCGCTTCCGCCCCGACCTGGTGCCCACCGAGGCCGAGCTGCACGAGGTGCGCTTCGACTTCGACCCGGCCCCGGCGCTGGAGACGCTGATGCTGCACTTCTGCGGTGAGATCCGCCTGAACCACTGGTACCGCCGCGCCGCCGAATGGCACACCGAGCCGGTCATCAAGGCCATCTACGAGACCCTGTCGCGCGACGAGGCCCGCCATGGCGGCGCCTACCTGCGCTACATGAAGCGCGCCATGGCCAAGTTCGGCGACGAGGCGCGTGCCGCCTTCGCCAAGGTCGGCGTGCTGATGGCCAGCGCCCGCCGCACGGCCCAGGCCCTGCACCCCACCAACCTGCACGTGAACGCCAAGCTGTTCCCGCGCGACACCATCCAGAGCCGCCTGCCCGACCCCGAGTGGCTGGAGCGCTGGCTGGACACGCAGATCCAGTTCGACAGCGTGTGGGAGAACAAGGTCGTCGAGCGCATCCTGCACAACATGAGCCTGCTGATGGACCGCAGCTTCGCGACGGTGCAGGAGCTCAACCGCTTCCGCAAGGAAATGGCCGCGCGCATCGTGCCGCCGTCCGCCTCCGATCTGGCGCAGGCCTGATCCGCCGCCGCCAGCGCAAGAGGCCCCGCGGGGCCTCTTTTCATGGGCGGCGGACGCGCTCAACCGGCCCGCGAGCGCTTCGCCACCACCAGCGCGAAGCCCGCGGCCGCCACGGCGGCCCAGCCCAGGAACTGCAGCGAGGCCAGCTGCGCCAGCGCGCGGCCGAAGTCCTGCATGGCCCAGACCCACAGGTTGGTGTCCGACATCAGCGCATCCTTCAGGCCGGGGGCATCGTTGAGGATGGCCAGGCTCAGCTGCGATTTCCAGGCGATCAGCGCCTCGATGGGCCAGCCGATGTCGTAGACCCGGTTCAGCACCAGCACGATTACCAGGCCGCCGACCAGCACCACCGGCACACCCAGGCGCTTGAGCCAGGCCGAGGCGGCCATCAGCACGAAGATCAGCGGCGTCAGCCACAGCAGCAGCGGCAGCGTGCCGGCCAGGCCGCGCAGCAGCAGCGGCAGCGCGGCGGCGACGACCTCGCCCCAGTTCACGCCGGCCACCTCGCTCATGCCGCCCTTGGCCGCCAGCAGCGACATCGCGATCGGCAGGCCGAACAGCGTGCCGACGATGGCACCGCCCAGCGGCGCCAGCCAGGCATGGGCCAGCACCGTGGCCGCCAGGCTCTCGCTGGGCCGGCCCGGCAGCGACAGCCAGAACTCGATGGAGCGGTCCTGCACATCGCGGCGCGCCAGCCCGGGCATCTGGAACAGCGCCACCAGCAGGCAGATCGCGAACACGGCGCTGGCGCTGACCATCAGGATGGCCAGCGCCACCAGTTCCTTGTGCTCCGAGGGCATGCCCTGCACCTGGCCGAAGGGCAGCAGGGCCAGGAACAGCAGCGGCGGCGCGAAGGCGGTGATCAGCCAGCCGCGCTTGTGCTGCATCCATTCGCGCAGCAGCAGGGTGGGGATGTGGGAGTTCATGGCGTGTGCTCCTTGGGGTTCAGGCTTGCTTGCCGTTCAGCGCCGGATTGCGGGTCAGCGCCATGAAGAGGTCGACCAGGCTGGGCCGCACGCGCTGGCCCAGGCTGCTGATGTGCTCGGGCGGCGTGCCGTCGAACAGCGAGGTCGTGCGGCCCTGCTCGCGGTAGCGCAGCAGCGGGTGGGCGGCGGCCATCGCGTCGGCGGCGGCGGGGTCGTGGTTCAGCGCGACGAAGCGGCGGTCGATGTCCTCCAGGCTGATGGACAGCGCCACGCGGCCCTCGTCCAGCATGATGACGTCGCTCAACAGCGCCTCCACCTCCTCCACCTGGTGCGTCGAGATCAGCACGCTGCGCTCGCCGTCGCACCACTCGTCGATCAGCATCTCGTAGAAGCTCTTGCGCGACACCACGTCCAGGCCCAGCGTCGGCTCGTCCAGGATCATCAGCTTGGCGTCGATGGCGGCGATCAGCGCCAGATGGGTCTGGGCCACCATGCCCTTGGACAGGCTCTTGACCTTGTCGTTCTCGCTGACGCTGGTGCGCTTGAGCAGCGCGCGGGCGCGCTCGGCTGAGAACCTGGGCTGCAGCCGCGTCATCAGCGTGATCAGCTCGTGCACGCGGGCCCAGCGCGGCAGCACGGCCACGTCGGGGATGTAGCTGAGCTGCTCCAGCAGCTTCTGGCGATCCTGCGTGGGCTTGAGGCCCAGCACCGTCATCTCGCCCTGCACCGGCAGCAGGCCCACCAGCGCCTTCATCAGCGAGGTCTTGCCGGCGCCGTTGTGGCCCAGCAGGCCCACGACGCGGCCCTTGGGCACGCTGATGGAGACCTCGTTCAGCGCCGTCTTCTTGCCGTAGCGCAGCGAGACGTTCTTGGCTTCGATGAGATTCATGTCGACTCCCAGTTCAGATCCTTGGCATTCAACCCCAGCCGCTTGAGCCTGGCGCGCAGCGCCGGCCAGTCCTTCTGCAGGAAGCGCTCGCGCTCCTGGCGCAGCAGCCGTTCGCGGGCGCCGGCCATCACGTACATGCCCAGGCCGCGGCGCGACTCGATCAGGCCGTGGTCGCTGAGCGCCTGCAGCGCCCGCGTGACCGTCAGCGGGTTGATGACGTACTGGCTGGCGAGCTGGCGCACCGAGGGCAGGGCCTCGCCTTCCGGGGGGCTGCCGTCCAGCAGCTGCACGGCCAGGCGGTCGGCCAGCTGCTGGTAGATCGGCGCCTGGTCGGTCCAGGTGGGAGTCATGGGCGCTCCGGGGTGTGTTGCTGATGTAGCACACCATATCTCCGCCCCCGGGCGCCGACCTAGCGCGGCGCGACAGACTGCAGATTCGGGGGGATGAGCCGTTCGGCTGGTGGTGACTGCGCTCAACGTCGCGGCAGCGGCTCCAGCGCGCCCAGCCGCAGCAGCTCGGCGCTCGCCTTCCCGCGCGCCTCGGCAAGGCGGGCCGCCAGCCAGCCGACGGCGAACCAGGCGGGCGGGTCGTCGGCCACCCGGGCGAGGTAGCGGTCGTGCGCGGTGGCCAGGTCGGTCATCTCGCCCAGGGCCTGCTGGGCCGCGGCCAGTGCCTGCAGCTGGCGCGCCGCGCGTTTGGGCGGCAGCAGCGGCGCCAGCAGCTCCAGCGCATAGCGCTGGCGTTTCACGCGCTTGCGCAGCCGGTGCAGGGCCGTGGCGTCGAGCGCGTCGAAGCCGCGGCAGCCCTCGGCCAAGGCCTGCTGCCAGCGGCGCAGCCGCCGGCGCGCCAGGGCTTTCAGCGCCTGCTGCGCCTGCTGCGGCGGGTCGGCCGGCGCCAGGCCGGCGCGCCAGGCGATCCAGGCCAGCAGCAGGCGTTGCGTGGCCTCGCTGCGCACCAGCGCGGCGGGGTCAGGCGCGCCGGCCGCGGCGGGCCAGGCCAGCGGCGGCGCGCCGGCCTGGCGCAGCTCGGCGGCGATGCTGCCGGCCAGTACATCGGCGTCGCGCACGCGGCCCAGCTCGGTGAACAGCGTGCGCAGGCCGTCCACCAGCTCGGCCGGCGGCGCCTGCACCCAGCCGCGGAAGACGCGCAGCGCGCTGCGCAGCCGGCGGATGGCTACGCGCGCCTGGTGCACATGCTCGGCGCGCAGGCCGGCGTCGCCCTCCGCCAGGCCGATGACGCTGCGGCCCAGATGGTCCAGGCATTCGTCGCAGATGGCGCCGAAGGCGTCCAGCGCGCCGGCGTCCGCGTCGTAGCGCGCCGGCTGGGCCTTGCGCAGCGGCGGGTCCGCCAGGCCGGCGGCCAGACCCAGGCCCCGCTGGGCCTTGTTGCGTGGGTCCAGCACCAGGCCGTAGCGCCGCCGCCAGCGCTCGGCCAGGCCCAGCAGCGCGAGCGGCGAGCCGGACACCAGTTCGAACTCGATCTCGCGCAGCGGGCGCGTCTGGGCGCCGGCCGTCAGCCGGCCCTGGTCCAGCGCGATGTCGACGACGGCGCCTTGCGTGCGTACGCGGCGCAGCAGGCGGCGCTGCTGGATCTGGCAGCGCGGGCCCACGGCCTCGGCCTGGGCCAGCAAGGCCAGCAGGCGCCGGCCGGGCGCCGTCTCGGCATGGGCCTGCGGGTCGGGGCTGGCATCGGGGCGGACCACCTCGTGCTCGAAGCGCGCCAGCGCGCCGCTGCCTGCGGCCTTCAGCCCCTGCACCCAGCGCGAGCCCTCGCGGCGCATGCGCCAGGCCAGGCCGGCGCGGGCCAGCTGCAGGTCGGGCGTGTCGAAATAGACGTCGATCAGCTGGACGCGCCGCGGCTGCCCGCGGCCGGCCAGCTCGGCGGCCAGCGCCGCCAGCGCGGCCGCCGGCACGAGGAACTTCAGCTCGATCTCGACATGGGCGGCGCCCGGCGCCGCGCTCGGGGCGTTGGCGGGCGGCCGGGCAGGGCCCATGGCGGTGGCCTCAGGCGCGGTTGGCGGCCAGAGAGCGCTCCTGGTCGGCCTTGCGGTCGGCGGCGACCCGCTGCGCCGTCGGGCGCTCGCCGATCAGCTTGGCATAGGGCTTCCAGTCCACACCACCGGCCTGCAGCAGGTCTTCGCCGTAGATGATCTTGGTGGCCATGCCCACCAGCGGCAGGCTGACCCAGCCGGCGCAGTCGGCCAGCGTGAACTGCTCGCCGGCCAGGTAGGGGCCGAAGCGGGCCAGGCGCTTGAAGGCCTGGATGTTGGCGGGCAGCACGCGGGCCACGCGCTGCTTGGTGCCGTCACTGACCTGGCCGCCGAAGAAGGCCTCGGCGTACAGCTCGCGCACCACCAGCTCCAGGTGCAGCTCCACATAGGTGATGAGCTCGCGCACCTTGGCGGCCTGCCAGGGGTCGGCCGGCATCAGCCGCGGCGTGTCGGGGTAGGCGGCCTCCAGGTAGTCGACGATGACCTGGCTCTCGCACAGCGCGCCCTGCGGCGTCTTGATGAAGGGCACCTTGCCCAGCGGCGAGCAGCTCAGCACGGCCTCGTCGTGGGAATGGGTCTTCACATACTCCTCGTCGAACGGGATGCCTTTCTCCAGCAGGGTCAGCTTGACCTTGTTGTAGTAGTTCGAGAGCGGAATGCCGCAGAGCGTGATCATGGGGGTCTCCTGGGTAGGGGCGCACAGTCTAGGCAATGCGGCGGGCGGGCCCTGGCGCGGCGGCGACATCAGCGCCGGTTGACGAACACGATGCCCACCGCCAGCGCCGCCAGCGCCGCGACGAGGCGGGCGCTGATGCCCTCGCCCAGCAGCAGCGCGCCGGCCAGCAGACCGAACAGCGGCGTGCTCAGCGTGAAGACCGACAGCTTGGTGGCTGCGTAATGGCGCACCAGCCAGAACCAGGCCAGGTAGCTGGCGAAGGTCACGATGACGGCCTGGAAGCCGAACAGGCCCAGGAGGCGCGGCGACCAGTGCAGGGGCAGCGGCTCGCCCGCGAACAGCGCCGCGGCGCACAGCGCCAGCGCCGACACGCCCAGCTGGTACAGCAGCGTCTTCTCGGCCGGCGCGGCGCTGAGCCGCGTGGCGCGTATGGCCAGCGTGGTGCCGCCCCACAGCACGGCGGCGGCCACGCCTAGCGCGTCGCCCCACCATTGCCGCGGCGTGCCCGGCGCCGAGAAGCCCTCCGCGAACGCGAACGCCATCGCGCCGAAGGCCAGCAGCAGGCCCCCCCACTGCCGCGCCGACAGCGCCTCGCCGCGTGCGATCCACGGCATGCCCAGCGCGACGACGAAGGGCGCCAGGTAGATGAAGACCACCATGCGCGACGCGCTGGTGTATTGCAGGCCGACGAAGATGCAGGCGAACTCGCCGGCAAACAGCAGGCCGGCCAGCAGGCCGCCGGCCAGGCTGCCGTCGCGCTCGAACAGCCGGATGCCGCGCCAGGCCGACCAGGCCCACACCAGCAGCCCCCCCGCCAGCGAGCGCAGCCCCGCCTGCCACAGCGGGCCGATCTCGGTCAGCGCCGCCTTCGCCGCCACCTGGTTGATGCCCCACAGCAGGCAGCACAGCAGCAGCAGCAGGACGGCGCGGGGATCGAGATGGGACTGGCGGGTCTGGGGGCTCATGCCCTCTATGCTGCCAGCATGTTGGAAGTGATCATCATCGGCGGCGGCGTGATGGGCGCCGCCACCGCCTGTTTCCTGGCCCGCGACCATGGCGCCGCGGTGACCGTCGTCGAGCGCGACCCCAGCTATGCGCAGGCCTCCAGCTCGCTGTCGCTGAGCTCCATACGCCAGCAGTTCTCCCAGCCGGTCAACATGGGGCTGTCGCGCTGGAGCGTCGAGTTCCTGCGCCGTGCGGCGGACGAGCTGGCGACGCCGGACGACCGGCCGGCCATAGGCCTGGTGGAGCCCGGCTACCTCTACCTGGCCGGCGCGGCCGGTGCGGCGACGCTGCGGGAGCTGCATGCGCTGCAGCGCGCCGAGGGCGTGGACGTCGCGCTGCTGGAGCCGGCCGCGCTGGCGGCGCGCTTTCCCTGGCTGGCGGTGGACGATGTCGCGCTGGGCTCGCTGGGCCTGAGCGGCGAGGGCTGGTTCGACGGCCCGGCGCTGCACCGCGCGTTCCGGCGCAAGGCACAGGCCTGCGGCGTGCGCTTCGTGCCGGCCGAGGGCGTGGGCTTCGAGACCGGCGCCGGGCGCGTGAGCGCGCTGCGCTGCGCCGACGGCACGCGCCTGCGTGGCGACGCCTTCGTCATCGCGGCCGGCGCCTGGAGCGCGCCGCTGGGCCGGGCGCTGGGCCTGGCGCTGCCCGTGCATGCCAAGAAGCGCGATGTCTTCGTGCTGGAGACGCCGGCGGCGCTGCCGGGCTGCCCGCTGGTCATCGACCCCAGCGGCGCCTGGTTCCGCACCGAGGGCGCGCGGCTGCTGGCCGGCGGCCCGCCGCGCGGCGTGGACGTCGACGACGCGCCGCTGCACGACATCGACCATGGCCTGTTCGAGGACTGGCTGTGGCCGACGCTGGCCGCGCGCGTGCCGGCGCTGGAGGCGCTGCGGCTGCGCTCGGCCTGGGCCGGCTATTACGAGATGAACGCCTTCGACCACAACGGCCTGGCCGGCCGGCTGCCCGGCTGGGCCAACGCCTACACGGCCTGCGGCTTCTCGGGCCATGGCATGCAGCAGTCGCCGGCCGTCGGGCACTCCATGGCCCGGCTGATCGCCGGGCTGGACGCGCCGCTGATCGACGCGCTGACGCCGCAGCGCCTGCTGGACGGCCGGCCGCTGCGGGAGGCCAATGTGATCTAGCGGGCCGCGCTACTCGAGCGGCGAGCGCCGCCCGGCCTTGATGCTGCCGCGCCTGGCCTTGCCCTCCAGGCGGCGCTGCCGCGAGCCGTAGGTCGGCTTGGTGGCCCGCCTCGCCTTGGGCACATGGGCCGCGGCCCGCACCAGCTCGATGAGGCGGGCGACGGCGTCGGCGCGGTTGCGTTCCAGGCTGCGCGAGTCCTGGGCCTTGATGACGACGACGCCGTCCGCCGTGATGCGCTGGTCGGCCCAGGCCAGCAGCCGCGCCTTGACGGCCTCGGGCAGGCTGGACGCGCGGATGTCGAAGCGCAGGTGGACGGCGTTGCTGACCTTGTTGACGTTCTGGCCGCCGGGGCCGCTGGCGCGGATGGCGTCGAACTCGAGCTCGTCCGGCCGTGGCGTCCAGNCGATGTGCGGGCGGCTCAATGCCGCCTGCATCGCCGTCCCCTCGGGGGACCGACCCGGCTGGCCCGCGTTCAGCGTGGCAAGACGGGGCGAGGGGCTCAAGCATGCCGCACGGGCACGCGCGGCGCGACGGCGCACATCAGCTCGTAGCCTATGGTGCCGGCGGCCCGGGCCACCTCGTCGATGGGCAGGCGCGAGCCCTGGCCGCCGACGACCGGGCCTTCGCCCCACAGCGTCACCTCGCTGCCGAAGCCGCTGGCGGGCAGGGCGGTGAGGTCCACGGCCAGCATGTCCATGGACACGCGGCCCAGCGTGCGCGTCCTCGCTCCGTCCACCAGCACCGGCGTGCCGGTGGGCGCGTGGCGCGGGTAGCCGTCGGCGTAGCCGCAGGCCACGATGCCGATGCGCATGGCCTGCTCGGCCGTGAAGGCGCTGCCGTAGCCCACCGTGTCGCCGGGCTGCAGCTGCTGCACGCCGATGATCCTGGAGCGCAGCGTCATGGCCGGGCGCAGGTCCCAGTGGGCGGCGTCGTGTTCGGGGAAGTCCGGCACGCCGCCGTAGACCATGATGCCGGCGCGCACCCAGTCGTTGGCGGTGCGCGCCGCATGGCGCAGCGTGGCGGCGCTGTTGGCGATGCTGCGCTCGCCGGCCAGGCCTTCGGTCGCGGCCTCGTAGGCGGCCAGCTGGTGGGCGATGCCGTCCACGCCCTGGCGCAGCGCGTCGGCGTCCGAGAAGTGGGTCATCAGCCCGATCTCGTCCACCTGCGGCAGTGCCTCCAGCCGCGCATAGGCGGCGCGGAAGGCGGCCGGCGTGAAGCCCAGCCGGTTCATGCCCGAGTTCAATTTGAGGAAGACGCGGTGCGGCTCGTGCGTCTTGTGCATGGCCAGCCAGTCGATCTGCTGCTCGCAGTGCACGGCATGCCAGAGCTTCAGGCGCGAGCACAGCTCCAGGTCGCGCGGCTCGAACACGCCCTCCAGCAGCAGGATGGGGCCGCGCCAGTCCAGCGCGCGCAGCCGTTCGGCTTCGGCCAGGTCCAGCAGCGCGAAGCCGTCGGCCGCGCGCAGCCCCTCGAAGACGCGCTCGATGCCATGGCCGTAGGCATTGGCCTTGACGACGGCCCAGACGCGGGCGTTGGGGGCCTGCGCGCGGGCGCGGGCCAGGTTGTGGGCCAGGGCTTGGGTATGGATCAGGGCTTCGATGGGACGCGGCATGGCGTCATTTTGCGCGTGGCCGGGCATACGGGGTGCAGAAGGGCGCGCGTGCTATAAACCCGCGCCGCACCCGTTTGTCGGCCTATCAGCAGAGACAGTTCAGGATTGCGCCCCGACCGATGAAACGCGGCTTCTACACCATCATGTCGGCGCAGTTCTTCAGCTCGCTGGCTGATAACGCGCTCTTCGTCGCCGCCGTCGAGCTGCTGCGATCGTCCGGCTCTCCGGAATGGCAGCGCGCCGCGCTGGTGCCGATGTTCGCGCTGTTCTACGTCGTGCTGGCCCCCTTCGTCGGCGCCTTCGCCGACGCGGTGCCCAAGGGCAAGGTCATGTTCTACGCCAACGGCGTCAAGGTGGCGGGCTGCCTGATGATGCTGTTCGGCGCCCATCCGCTGGCGGCCTATGCCATCGTGGGCCTGGGGGCGGCGGCCTATTCGCCGGCCAAGTACGGCATCCTCACCGAACTGCTGCCGCCCTCGCAGCTGGTCAAGGCCAACGGCTGGATCGAGGGCCTGACCATCGTCTCCATCATCCTGGGCGTGCTGCTGGGCGGCCAGCTGGTCGGCGACCGCATCTCGCACATGCTGCTGCAGATCGACGTGCCGCTGATCGACACCGGCATCGACACGCCCTCCGAGGCCGCCATCGCCAGCCTCATCGGCCTGTACGTGCTGGCGGCGCTGTTCAACCTGCGCATCCCGCGCACCTCGGCGCCGCTGCAGCCGTTCGCGCGCAGCGTCTTCGGCCTGGTGCGCGACTTCTCCGCCTGCAACAGCCGGCTCTGGCAGGACAAGCTGGGCCAGATCTCGCTGGCGACGACGACGCTGTTCTGGGGCGTCAGCGGCAACCTGCGCTACATCGTGCTGGCCTGGGCCGCCGTGGCGCTGGGCTATGGCACGACGCAGGCCTCCTCGCTGGTGGGCGTCGTCGCCATCGGCACGGCGGTGGGCGCCGTCATCGCGTCCATGTACTGCCGGCTGGACCGCGCCACCTCCGTGATCCCGCTGGGCATCGCGATGGGGCTGCTGGTCATCTTCATGAATCTCATCCACAACGTCTGGGTGGCGGCGCCCTTCCTGATCCTGCTGGGCGGCATCGGCGGCTACCTGGTCGTGCCCATGAACGCGCTGCTGCAGCACCGTGGCCACAGCCTGATGGGCGCCGGGCGCAGCATCGCGGTGCAGAACTTCAACGAGCAGGCCTGCATCCTGGGCCTGGGCGCCTTCTACACGGCCATGACGCGCTTCGGCCTGTCGGCCTTCGGCGCGATCACCATCTTCGGCATCGTCGTCGCCGGCACCATGTGGTGGATCAGGCGCTGGCACCGGCGCAACCTGGTCGAGCACCGCGAAGAGGTGGAGCACCTGCTGGACCTGGCCCGCACCGACCACCTGCCGCAGGACCGATAGAGCTTACCCCCTACCGGCTTCGCCGGCCCCCTTCGAGGGGGCACGGCCAGTGGCCTGGCAAAGCCGGCTCCACGGCAGGTGCTGGAGGGGCGGCCGCGCTGCGCGGGCCTGTCGAAAACTCAGGAACTGCTGCTCGAGCCGCGGCCCTTGCGGCCGGTGGGCGCCGGGATCAGGTGGCGGCCTTCCAGCACCATCTCGATGTGCTCGCTCCAGGCGCGCGCGATCTTGAAGCAGCCGCTGTGGTTGAGGTGGATCTCGTTGTGCCAGTCGCCGCTGATGCCGGTGGAGCCGGGCGCGGCCAGGGCCAGCGGCACGGTGGTCGAGTCGAACACGAACAGGCCGGGGAAGGCCTCCTTGTCGGCGGCCATGTCCTTGAGCAACTGGGCCAGGTGGAAGACCATCAGCCGGCTGACCGCGGCCCAGTCCGCGCTGGGCACGCCATAGGCCTTCAGCGCCGGGTAGAGCCAGGGCCCGCTGGCGCCCAGGTCGTCGCCGCCCTCGGCGCCGGCCGGGCGCGGCATGGGCACGGCATAGCAGTGCATGAAGACCGGCTTGGCCGCGGACGGCCCCTGGTCGCGCAGCGACAGCAGGTGCTTGACGTTGGCGCGCAGGTACTCGGCATAGGTGGTCCAGCCGGGCTCGGAGAAGTAGCGCGCGACGCCGGCCGAGGGCGGTCCCCATTCGGTCTGGCGGCGCAGCAGGCGCAGTTCCAGCGGGATGGGCGTGCCGTCCCAGTCCAGCGCCGGCGTGCGCGCGGCGGCGATCAGGTCGTTGCCGCCCACGGACAGCAGCACGCCGTCCCAGGCCGGCGCGTCGGGCCCGGCCAGCAGCGCGCGGAACTCGGGGGCCGAGGCCAGATCCACCAGATGCGACAGCGCATTGCCGGTGCCGGCGCAGTTGACCGCCGCCGCAGGGGCCTTGAACACCAGCTCCTGCAGCAGGTTGGCATGGGCGTTGAGCTTGGCGCGCGCGTTCGAGAACCATGAGTCGCCCTGGGCCAGCAGCCGCCAGCGGAAGGCGCCGAGGTCGGGCGGGGAGGCGCGGCTCAAATCGGCCGGGGTGAAGCAAGCCAGGTGATCCATGAAGGTGGGCTGATCCGAAGTTGCTGACCGGACGGCGCGCCCCGGGGGCTCGCGCCTCGCAAGTTCGCGCGATTGGAAGGCCAGCCGCGCGCCGGGCGCCATGCTACAAACCCTCGGGGCGCCCGCAGTTAGCATGGCGGCCGTCTTCTAGGGAGGTCTTGCATGAGCGAGAGCATCTTCGATTTCCAGGCCGTCTCCATCCGCGGCGAGCCCGCCGACCTGGCCTCCCAGCGGGGCAAGGTGCTGCTCATCGTCAACACGGCCAGCGAATGCGGCTTCACGCCCCAGTTCAAGGGTCTGGAGCAGCTCTGGGAGGAGTACGGCCCCCGGGGCCTGGTCGTCATCGGCTTCCCCAGCAACGAGTTCGGCGGCCAGGACCCGGGCAGCAACGACCAGATCGCCAGCTTCTGCGAGCTGAACTACGGCGTCAGCTTCCCGATGATGGCCAAGGTCAAGGTCAACGGCAGCGACGCGCATCCGCTGTGGAAGTTCCTGAAGAGCGAGAAGCCCGGCTTCCTGGGCACCGAGGCCATCAAGTGGAACTTCACCAAGTTCCTCGTCGGCCGCGACGGCCAGGTCATCAAGCGCTACGCGCCCAACGACGCGCCGCACAAGCTGCGCGCCGACATCGAGGCGGCGCTGGCGGCCTGAGCCCCGTCGGCGGCACTGCCGGGATAATCGGGCCTCCCCCAACGGAGTCCCCCATGTTCGAGCATGTCGACGCCTACGCCGGCGACCCCATCCTGAGCCTCAACGAGGCCTTCCAGCAAGACCCCCGCGCCGGCAAGATCAACCTGTCCATCGGCATCTACTTCGACGACGAGGGCCGCATCCCCATGCTGCCTTCGGTGCGGGCCGCCGAGCTGGCCGTCGTCGAGGCCGCCGGTGCGCGGCCCTATCTGCCCATGGAGGGCGCGGCCAACTTCCGCAGCGCCGTGCAGGCTCTGCTGTTCGGTGCCGGCCACCCCGCCATCGCCGCCGGCCGCATCGCCACCATCCAGGGCGTGGGCTCCAGCGGCGGCCTCAAGGTGGGCGCCGATCTGCTGAAGCGCTACTTCCCGGACAGCAAGGTCTATCTGTCCGACCCCACCTGGGACAACCACCGCGCCGTCTTCGAGGGCTCGGGCCATGTCTGCGAGACCTATCCCTATTACGACCCGGCCACCGGCGGCCTGCGCTTCGACGAACTGCTGGCCCGCTTCCAGGCCCTGCCGGCGCGCAGCATCGTCGTGCTGCATGCCTGCTGCCACAACCCCACCGGCGTGGACCTCACGCAGGACCAGTGGCGCGCGCTTGTGCCCGTCATCCGCGAGCGCGAGCTGCTGCCCTTCCTGGACCTGGCCTACCAGGGCTATGGCGACGGCATCGAGGAGGACGCCTTCGCGCCGCGCCTGCTGGCCGATGCGGGCCTGTCCTTCCTGATCGCCAACAGCTTCTCCAAGAGCATGAGCCTGTACGGCGAGCGCTGCGGCGCGCTCAGCGTGGTCTGCCCGGATGCCGACCAGGCGGCGCGCGTGCTGGGCCAGCTGAAGTTCATGATCCGCCGCAACTACTCCAACCCGCCCATGCACGGCGGCCAGATCGTCGCCAAGGTGCTGACCGATCCCAAGCTGCGCGCCATGTGGGAGGCCGAGGTGAAGGAGATGCGCGAGCGCATCCAGGCCATGCGCCGCCGGCTGCACGACGTGCTGGCCGCCAAGCTGCCGGGCCGCGACTTCTCCTACTTCCTGACCCAGCGCGGCATGTTCAGCTACACCGGCCTGAGCCCGGAGCAGGCCGAGCGGCTGAAGACCGAGTTCGGCGTCTACATCCTGCGCTCCGGCCGCATCTGCGTGGCCGGCCTGAACACGCGCAATGTCGAGGCCACGGCCCGTGCGATGGCCGCCGTGCTGGGTGGCTGAGCAACAGCCCATGCGCGCGGCCCTGGTTCTCGCGCTGGCCCTGCTGAGCGGCGGCGCGCCGGCCGCGCCGCCGGTGGTGGTGGATCGCATCACCTGGCTGGCCGGCGACACCCTGGCCGCGCGCGGCGACGCGACGCGGCCGTCGGACCGCCTCATCGACTGGGTCAGCGCCCGCCTGCCCGGCGTCGTGCATGAGCGCGTCGTCGCCAATGCCAAGCGCAGCTGGACGCTGATCGGGCGCGGCGAGCAGGTCTGCCATGCCGGCGCCGTGCGTTCGGCGCAGCGCGAGGCGCTGGCCTATTTCAGCAACACCTGGCTGATGCCGCCGCTGCAGCTCATCGTGCGGCGCGACCGCATCGCCGCCCTGCCCATGGACGCCGCCGGCCGGGTGGACCTGGACACCCTGCTGGCCGACCCCCGGCTGCAGGGCGCCGTCGTGCACGGCCGCAGCTACGGCCCGGTGCTGGATGCGCGGCTGCAGACGCCGGCGGCCCAGGCGGTGCTGCGCCGCGTCACCGCGGGCGACTTCGGCAGCAACCTGATGCCCATGCTGTTGCAGGGGCGGGCCGACTACGCCCTTGAATTCCCCAATGTGCTGGCCGCGGCGGCCCAGGGACAACCCGAGGTGGCGGGCCTGGCGGCCCTGCCCATACGCGGCGCGATGGAGCCCGTCATCAGCGGGGTGGCCTGCCCGCGCACACCCTGGGGGCGGGCGGCCATCCGCCGCATCGACGCCGTGCTGGGCACGCCGGAGGGCGCCGCCATGCTGCGCGAAGGCCTGATGGCGGAACTGCCGGCCGACAGCCGCCGCCAGTACCGCGACGCCATCGACCAGTTCTTCCGCGCCCGCAGCCAGCCCACGCCGGGGCTCTGAGCGCCGCCGCGCCGCGGATGCCCGCCGGTTATGGATGGCGCGCTGGCTTTCATTGGCTGCGGCCGCTGCCCTCTTTTACCCTGCGCCGCTGTATGAGTCGGGTAGCGGCAGGATGAAGCATTGCGTGGTGATTGGCGGTGGCGTCGTGGGTCTGACCACGGCCTGGGCGCTGCTGGAGAGGGGCCACGGCGTCACGCTGGTCGAGCGGGAGACCGAGGTGGGGCAGGGCGCCAGCCGTGCCAACGGCGGCCAGTTGAGCTACCGCTATGTGTCGCCGCTGGCCGATGCCGGCGTGCCGCTGAAGGCGCTGCGCTGGCTGCTGGACCCCGACGGCCCGTTGCGCTTCAAGCCCGAGGCCAGCTGGGCGCAATGGTCCTGGCTGATCGCCTTCCTGCGCAATTGCCGCGGCCCTGTGAACCGTCGCACCACCGAGCGCCTGCTGGCGCTGGGCGCCTACAGCCAGGCCTCGTTCGCGCGCCTGCAGGCCCAGACCCAGCTGGACACCATCGCGCTGCGCGCGCCCGGCAAGCTGGTGGTCTACCGCAAGCCGGCCGAGTTCGCCCGCGTGGCGGCGCGCGTGAACGGCAGCGGCGTCGAGCAGGCCTTGTCGCACGACGACTGCGTCGCGCTGGAGCCGGCCCTGGCCGACACCGAGGCGACGCTGGCCGGCGGCATCTTCACGCCCGGCGAGGCGGTGGCCGACTGCCATGCCTTCTGCGCCGCCCTGCATGAGCGGCTGCTGCAGCACGAGGGTTTCCGCGGCCGGCTGGGCGCCTCGGTGGAAGGCCTGCTGCGCGATGGCCAGGGCCGCGTGCAGGGCGTGCGTACGGCCCGGGGCGACATCGCGGCCGACGCGACCATCCTGGCCGCCGGTCTGCACAGCCGCACGCTGGCGGCCAGCGTCGGCGTCGAGCTGCCGCTGTACCCGCTGAAGGGCTACAGCCTCACCGCGCCCATCCAGGACGGCCACCGCCCGCCCGAGGTCAGCGTGACCGACTTCGAGAAGAAGATCCTCTACGCCCGCATCGGCCAGGAGCTGCGCGTGGCCGCCATGGTGGACCTGGTGGGCGACGATCTGGCCCTGGACGCCGGCCGGCTGGCCTCGCTGCAGCGCTCGGTGCGCGCCATCTTCCCGAACGCGGCCGACTACGACCGCGCCACGCCCTGGGCCGGCCTGCGCCCGGCCACCCCCAGCGGTGCGCCCATCGTCGGCGCCTGCGCCGCGCCGGGGCTGTGGCTCAACGTGGGCCATGGCGCGCTGGGCTTCACCTTCTCCTTCGCCACGGCCAACATCGTGGCCGAACTGGTGTCGGGCAGGACCAGCCCCTTGCCGCTGGACGGCCTCACGCTGTGACCCACGACGACCTCGCCCAGGCGCTGCGCGCCGCCGTGCTGGCGCAGCGCTTCGAGACGACTCCCGATGCGCTGCAGGGCGGGGCGCCGCTGGGCTGGCATCCCAGCATCGACCTGGCCGTGGCCGTGTTCCCGCGCGGCGGCGCGCCGGTGGGCGCCAATGTGCTGTTCTCGCGCGAGCACCCGCAAGGCCTGGTCGCGCGCTTCGACGCCGCCAGCGGCGCCGTCGCCAACATCGGCTTCCGCGCCGACGTGCGCGACGCCGCGGGCGATTCCTACGCCTGGCTGCCGGGCGCGGACTGGTCGCGCATCGCCTTCCCCGCCTGGTTCGGCAGCGGGCCGCGCTTCGTCGCGCCCTATCCGGCCTCGCTGCTCAAGACCATGGTGGCCGTCGGCGTGGGCCTGCTGGTGGACAGCGACCGCAGCGACTGGGCGCTGCCGCTGGCCTACGACGGCAAGACCCGGCCCGTGGGCGACTGGCTGTTCGACATGATCACCGTCAGCAGCAACGAGGCCACCTCGGCGCTGGTGGCCCATCTGCACGCGCGCGGCGGCATCCGGCGCGAGGCGGGTCGCGAGGTGCACAACGAGATGCACGCGCTGTTCGCCGCCCAGGGCCTGCCGGGCCTGATGATCGCCAACACCCGGGCCGACGGCGGCTGGGGCAACGGCGCCGGCTCGGGCGTGGGCCAGATCCAGATGACGGCCTGGGACGCGCTGCGGCTGATGTGGCGGCTGGACGCCGACGCGCCGGCCCTGCCCGGCCTGCCGCCCCTGCTCAGCGACGCCAGCCGCGCCGTCATCCGCGCCGCGCTGGACGCGCAGAAGCTGCACCAGGTGCTGAGCAGCGAATCGCTGCGCGCGCTGCCCGGCTGGGTGGCGGGCATTCCGGCGCGCTTCGCGCACAAGACCGGCGGCACGCAGAACTACGGCAGCGACGCCGGCATCGTGCACGACGGCGAGCTGCACTACCTGATCGCCGTGACCACCAGTCTGGGCAGCCGCTACGCGCCGCACCCCGAGGCGTCCACGACCTGGAAGCTGCCGGCGCTGGGCGGTGCGGTGCATGCATGGCTGAAGGCGAATACCTGATCCCGCCGCTGCGCGCGGGCGCGGCCATCGCCGTCATCGCGCCGGCCGGCCCGCCCGGGCCGGGGCGGCTGGATCCGGTGGCGGGCTGGCTGCGCGAGCGCGGCTATGCGCCCACGCTGCTGCCCAGCTGCTTCGGGCCGCCGCCGCTGGACTTCCTCGCCGCCCCCGACGCGGTGCGGCTGGCCGACGTGCACACCGCCTTCGCCGACCCGCGCTTCGACGCGGTGCTGGCGCTGCGCGGCGGCTCGGGCTGCATCCGACTGCTGGACGGCATCGACCTCGAGCTGCTGGCGGCCAGCCGCAAGCTGCTGATCGGCTACAGCGACCTGACGCTGCTGCATGCGCTGCGCGACCGCGCCGGCATTCCCTCGCTGCACGCGCCCATGCCGGCAAGCGACTGGGGCCTGCCCGGCGCGGAGCCCGACACCGAGGCGCTGTTCCGCGGCCTGGCCAGCGGCTGGCGGGCCGGCGACCTGGTCGGCCGCGCCGCGCCGCATGCGCTCAGCCATGGCGGTCGTGCCCGCGGCCGGCTGATAGGCGGCAACCTGGCGATGTTCTGTGCGCTGCTGGGCACGCCCTTCATGCCCGACGTGGACGGCGCGCTGCTGTTCATCGAGGACGTCAGCGAGCAGCCCTACCGCGTGGACCGCATGCTGAGCCAGCTGCGCCTGGCCGGCGTGCTGCAGCGCATCGCCGGCCTGCTGGTGGGCAGCTTCAGCGGCGCGGAGAACAGCCCCGACGCCGTGCTGGCCGACCACCTGCCGCGGCTGCGCTGCCCGGTGCTGGCCGGCTGGCCCTCCGGTCATGGCCAGCCCAACCGGCCGCTGCCGCTGGGCGTCATGGCGCGCATGGACGCGGCCGCCGGCACGCTGGTGCTGGGCTGAACCGCGGGCCGTTCCGTCCTTTTCCGGGCCGTTGCCGGCTGTTTCTGCTTGTTTCCGGCCGGCCCGGGCGGTCGGTCCATTCATGCAGGTTATGCCAGCTCGGCAAAGCGTGATCGTCACCAAGCAACGAACTCCGGGACCACCCTGTGCGCCTTGCCGTTAGCTTGCGGCAATGATGGTGTCAACGTGTTTTTTTGCAGGAGCTCTTGATGAAACCGACTCGAATCGCCTGTGCGACAGCCCTTCTTTGCGTGAGCAGCGCCGTGCTGGCCCAGACCGCGGCCGAGACGCAGGCGGCCCAGGCCTCCCAGGCCGCCAAGCTTGAGAAGATCACCATCACCGGCTCCAGCATCAAGCGCTTGGCCGACGAGAAGGCGATGCCCATCGAGGTCATCAACGCCACGCAGATCCGCCAGCTGGGCCTGACCAGCGTCGACCAGATCGTCGACAACCTGACCGCCAACGTCGGCGGCCAGACCAACCAGGTCACCAACAACGCCGTGTTCGGCGGCGACGGCGAGAAGACCTTCGGCGGCGCCAACTTCGCCAACCTGCGCGGCATCGGCCCCACCGGCACGCTGGTGCTGCTGAACGGCCGCCGCGTCTCCACGCACGGCATGAGCGGCGGCTCGGTGGACCTGAACGCCATCCCGATGGACGCCATCGAGCGCGTCGAGGTGCTGAAGGACGGCGCCTCCGCCATCTACGGCACGGACGCCATCGGCGGCGTCATCAACTTCATCACCAAGACCAGCTACCAGGGCGTGTCGCTGAGCGGCAACTACTTCACCCCCGAGGCCTCCGGTGGCGGCCAGACGGCCCGCCTGTCCGGCTCGGCCGGCTGGGGCGACCTGGCGCGCGACGGCTTCAACGTGATGGCCACGCTGACGGTCGACAACAGCCGCATCCTGCGCGGCACCGACCGGCCCTGGGCCACCGGCTACCAGCCCGACCGGTTCCTGACGCCCGACTCGACCAGCTCTATCCACGCCAACATCATCGCCTCGGCCAACACGGCGCTGGGCACGGCCGGCACCGTGGTGGGCAGCACCGACCCCGTCAAGTACACCAACCTGAACCTGATGGCCATCCGCGGCGAGTGCGAGGCCATTCCCAACCAGGTGCCGCTGGCGCCCAACATCCAGATCTGGGACCTGTTCGGCTACAACCAGGCCAACTCCAAGTACCGCTGCGCCCGCGACTACGGCCGCAACTACATGCTGCGCGCGCCGCAGGACGCCGTGAACGGCATGCTCAAGGGCACGTTCAACCTCGGCGACGAGCATCGCGCGTCCATCGAGATCCTCAGCTCCCAGGTCAAGAACCGCGGCGAGTACTCGCCGGCGCAGATCAGCTCCAGCACGGGCCCGGCCGGCCCGGTGACGGCCACCAACCCCAAGGGCGGCCCCATCACCAATCTGCGCCCTGACAGCCCCTATTACCTGGATATGAGGGCGCTGGTGGGCGCCAAGGACTTCGACCCGACGCTGCCCCTCGCCTACCGCGTCAACTTCCTCAACGACCTGGGCTTCCGCATCCGCGAGAACGAGACCAACAACCTGCGCGTGCAGACCTCGCTGGAAGGCACGCTCTGGGGCCTGGACTACTCGGTGGGCGCGGGCTACGGCGAGTCCAAGAGCACGGCCACGCTGATCAACGGCTTCCCCAACACCCGGAAGCTGGTGGACCTGCTGGGCTCCGGCAAGTACAACCCCTTCATCCTGCCGGGCCAGACGCAGACGGCCGACGTCATCGCCGCCTTCGAGGACATGCAGATGCGCGGCAAGATCTACGACGGCAAGACCAGCGTCAAGCAGGTCGACGCGACGATCTCCGGCCCGCTGGGCGACTTCCTGGCCGGTCCGGTGGAGTTCGCGCTGGGCGTCAACGGCCGCCAGGAGTCCTACGAGTTCTCGGGCTCGCAGAATTTCCTGTGCGTGGACAGCATCTCCGCCGCCACGCTGGCCACCTACAACAACGCGGCGCTGACCTATGGCTGCCCGGGCAACAGCTCCTCGCCCAGCCTGTCGCGCAAGATCGGCGCCGTGTTCGGCGAACTGGTGGCCCGCCCGCTCAAGGGCCTGGAGGTCACGCTGCAGGCCCGCTACGACCACTACCAGGTCATCGGCGGCACCACCAACCCCAAGATCGGCATCAAGTTCACGCCCATCGACAGCCTGCTGCTGCGCGCCTCGGCCAACACCGGCTTCCGCGCGCCCACGCCGCAGCAGATCAAGCAGGGCGTGGTCGAGTCCCAGCTGACCGGCCAGTTCCGCGACCCGGTGCTGTGCGCAGACCCGGCCAACCCCATCGACCCGACGCAGTGCGCGCGCCTGAGCATGCCCTACCGCGCCGGTGGCAACCCCAACCTCAAGCCCGAGGAATCGCGCCAGGCCACCGCCGGCTTCGTGTTCGCGCCGACCAAGAGCTTCCAGGCCTACGCGGACTACTGGCAGGTCAAGCTGTCGGATCGCATCCGTGCGCTCAGCACGACCGAGATGATCTCGAACTACGAGGTCTACAAGGACAACTTCGTTCGCAATTCCCTGGGCACGGTCGACTACATCCAGGCCGGCTGGGTCAACTCCGCGGGCAGCAAGACCAAGGGCGTGGACTTCGGCGCCACCTATGTGTTCGATGCCCTGGACGGCCGTGTCACGACGTCCATGAACGGCACGAAGATGATCAGCAACAAGGAGCAGACCCGCGACAACGCGCCCTTCATCGAGTACGTGGGCAAGTGGAGCAACACGACGCTGTACCTGCCCTGGCGCCTGAACGCCAGCGTGGGCTACCGCACGGGCCCCTGGAACGTCACGCTGTCGGGCATCTACCGCGACAGCTATGAAGACCAGAACCGCGGCCCGACGGCCGCCGGTGGTGCCAACTACACGAGCAACCAGCCCTACACCCGCACGGTCAGCGCCTACTCGACGTTCAACCTGGTGGGCAGCTACAGCGGCATCAAGGGCCTGACCATCACCGGCAGCCTCATCAACCTGGCCGACAAGCAGCCCCCGTTCACCTGGCACAACGTCGACAGCGCCGCCGGCGCCGGCTGGGATCCGCGTGTGGCCGACCCGCGTGGCCGCACCTGGGGCGTGTCGTTCCGCTGGGTCACCGAGTAAGCTCGCACGGCCCCTGAACCAAGCCCCCTCACGGGGGCTTTTTCGTCTTCCGACCCGCCGCCCGCCGCGGCACCTCAAGCCCTCCGCCATGCAGTCCTTCACCGAAGCCCAGGTTGCCGCCGTTCTCGACCTGCCCAGCGCCGTCGCCGCGCTGCGCGCCGCCTTCATCCAGCAGGGCCGCGGCCAGGCCCAGGTGCTGGCGCGGCACCGCGCGACCGCCGCCGTCGACGGCGCCGCGCTCGCCATCAGCGCGATGGGCGCCATCCTGGAGGCGGACGGCGCGCTGCCCGCCGTGCTGGGCACCAAGGTCTATTCGGCGCGCAACGGCCAGTACCACTTCCTCGTCAGCCTGTTCTCGGCCGCCAGCGGCGCGCCCATCGCGACGCTGGAGGCCAACGAGTTCACGCGGCTGCGCACCGCCGCGGCCAGCGCCGTGGCGGCCGAGCTGCTGGCGCCGCCCGACGCGAAGACGCTGGCCGTCTTCGGCGCCGGCATCCAGGGCCGGGCCCATGCCGAGGCGCTGGCCGGTGTGCGCCGCTTCGAGCGCGTGCTGGTCTGCGCCCGCTCGGGCGCGCAAGGCTTCGCGGCCGAGCTGCAGGCCGCTTTGGGCCTGCCGGTGCAGGCGGTGGACGCGGCCACGGCGGCGTCCGAGGCCGACGTCATCGCGACGGCGACCCGCTCGCCCGTGCCGCTGTTCGACGGCGGCCTGGTCAAGCCCGGCGCCTTCGTCGCCGCCGTCGGCTCCAGCACGCCCAAGGCGCGCGAGCTGGACGACGCCCTGCTGGGCCGCGCGGCGCTGGTGGCCGTGGAATGGCTGGAGGCGGCGCGCCAGGAGGCCGGCGACATCGTGCAGGCCGCGCCCGGCGTCATCGCGCCCGAGCGCCTCGTCGAGCTGGGCGAGTTGCTCGTCAACCCGCGCCCGCGCGGCGCGCAGGACATCGTCGTCTACAAGAGTGTGGGCATAGGCCTGGAGGACGTGGCGCTGGCCCGCCTCGTGGCCCAGCGCCTGGGAGCGTTCTGATGCGCGCCGGACTGCTCGCCCTCGCCCTCGTGCTGGCCGGCTGCGCCAGCCTGCCGGCCCCCATGCCCGCCCCCGTGCAGGCGGCGCTGGACCAGGCCGGCCTGCCGGCCGACAGCCTGGGGCTGGTGCTGCAGCCGCTGGACGGCTCGCGCCCGGCGCTGCTGCGGCGCGCCGACGATGCGATGGCGCCGGCCTCGACGATGAAGCTGGTGACGGCCACCGTCGCGCTGGACAAGCTGGGCATCAACCACCGCGGCCAGACCGAGCTGCTGGCGGCCGCGGCGCCTGTCGACGGCGTTAATGGGTCGGTCATCGAAGGGCCGCTGATCCTGCGCGGCGGCGCCGACCCCGACCTGGACTGGCCGGCGCTGTGGTGGCTGCTGCGCCAGCTGCGCGAGAGCGGCGTGCGCGAGATCCGCGGCGGCCTGCTCATCGACCGCACGCTGTTCCGCCCGACCCGGCTGGACCTGGGCCTGCCGCCCTTCGACGAGGCCCCCGAGTTTGGCTATAACGTCATCCCCGACGCGCTGCACCTGAACGGCAGCCTGCTCGAGTACGAGCTGCAGGCGGTCGACGGACGTGTCGCGGCGCGCAGCGTGCCCAGCCTGGCCGGGCTGACGGTGGACGCCGGCGCGATGACGCTGTCCCAGCGGCCCTGCAAGGACTGGGACGAGGACTGGAAGCCCGCGCGCGCCGTGCCGCGTGCCGACGGCCTGACGCTGCAACTGAACGGTGCCTTCCCGGCCGGCTGCCGCCAGCGCGCCGCGCTGCAGCTGGTGGACCGGCAGTGGCTCACCGTGCAGGCGGTGCGGCAGTTCTGGGCCGAGCTGGGCGGCACCATGGGCCCGGCCGATGCGGAGGGCGCCGCGCCGGCCGGCGCCGTCGTGCTGGCCACGCACCGCGGCCGGCCGCTGGCCGAGGTGATGCGCGGCATCATGAAGCGCAGCGACAACGCGCTGACCCGCCTGGTCTATCTGCAGCTGGGCGCCCAGGCGGCCCGGCCCGACGAGCCCACGCTGGCTGCGTCCGAGCGCGTCGTGCGCGACTGGCTGGCCGGCCAGGGCATAGACGCGACGGCGCTGGTGCTGGACAACGGCTCGGGCCTGTCGCGCAGCGAGCGCGTCAGCCCGGCCCTGCTGGCCGGCGTGCTGCGCGCGGGCCAGCGCGGCGGGCAGGCGCCGGAGCTGCTGGCCACGCTGCCCATCGCCGGCGTGGACGGCACGCTGTCGCGCCGGCTCAGGGACGGTCCGGCCACCGGTCAGGCTCGGCTCAAGACCGGCACGCTGCGCGACGCCGTGGGCCTGGCCGGCTTCGTCACGGACGCGGGCGGCAAGCCCTGGGTCTTCGTCGCGCTGCTCAACCACCCGGAGGCCGCGCGCAAGGGCCGGCCGGTGCTGGACGCGCTGGTGAACTGGGTGGCCGGCCAGCGCTAGCGGCAGCGCCGCCGGCTGCGGCGGCGCGCCGATGCCGATGGAAACATCTGCGCGCCCGCTGCCATGGCGTGCTGGGCAGAATGGCTGGGCGCGGACGCTGCGGCTGCCGCAGCCCGCACGGCCGCTGTCCGCCACGCAACAGGAGGCAGCCATGCGCCGCAGACTCATCGCCTTGTGCATCTCTCTCCTTGGCGCCGCGACGGCGCTGCCGCCCGCCCAGGCCGCCGTCAGCGTGAGCATAGGCATCAACATCGGTGCCTATCCGCAGATGGTGGTCGTGCCGGGCTATCCGGTCTATTACGCGCCGGCGCTGGGCGCCAACTTCTTCTTCTACGACGGCCTGTACTGGGTGCTGGACGGCGACGACTGGTACATGAGCAGCTGGTACAACGGCCCCTGGAGCCTGGTGCAGCCGGCCTTTGTGCCCTACTACCTGCTGCGCGTGCCGGTGCGCTACTACATGGCGCCGCCGGCCTATTTCCGCGGCTGGCAGCCCGGCGCCCCGCCGCGCTGGGGCCAGCACTGGGGGCCGCAGTGGGAGCAGCGCCACCGCGACTGGGACCGCTGGAACCGCAGCGCCGTGCCCAAGCCGGCGCCGCTGCCGGTCTACCAGCGCGCCTACTCGGGCGAGCGCTACCCGGGCCCGCAGCAGCAGGCCGACCTGCAGGCCCGCAACTACCGCTACCAGCCGCGTGCCGAGGTGGCGCGCGACTTCATGCAGCAGCAGCCGGAGCGTCGCGGCCCCGCCGGCGAGCCGCCGCGGCGGCAGGCGCAGCCGCCCCAGCCGCCCCAGCCGCGGCATGAGCCGCGCATGCCGCCATCGCGCGAGCCGGACCGGGACATGCCGCCGCAACGGGAGCAGCCGCGCGGCGAGGGCCCGCCGCGCCGCGAGGCGGCGCCACCGCGCGCCCCGGAACGGCCGCCCATGGTCCATCCCAACGAGTCGCAGCGCCAGCCGCCGGGGCGTGCCGAGCCGCAGGAGCGCGGGCGCGGCAGGGAACAGGGCGAGCCGGGCAGGGACCGGCGTGACGAGGGGCCGGGCCGGCCGCAGCGCTAGGACAGCAGCTTGATCAGGCTGTCCGGGTGCAGGGGCAGGGCGGCCAGTCCCGCCACGCCCATCAGCAGGCCAAAGAAGGTCGGCAGCAGCGCCACGTAGTACAGCGGCCAGAGCCGGGTCAGCGCCGTGACGGCCAGCAGCGCGATCGCGATGGCCAGCAGCGCGTCGGACAGGTCGAACTGGTCGTCGCGGTAGTTCAGCGCGTCATAGCTGCGCTGGGCCGCCTCGGCCTGGGCCTTGAGCTCGTCGCGCTTGCGGCGCTGCTCCTCGGCCTTGGCGCGGTAGGTGGCAATGGCCTGGTCGTAGGCCGCGGCCTGCGCCGGCGCGGCGCCGGCCCGGGCCAGTTCGAGCTGGGCGGCCGTGGCCTCGGCCACGTCGGCGCGCACATTGCGCGCCTGGTAGAAGGCCCAGTGGTCCAGCTTGTCGGCCTGGGCCTGCTGCATGGCCTGGACGATGTTGTCGTCCTTGACCTTGCAGATGCCCATGAAGGTCGCGAGCACGGCCACCGTCACGGCGACGGCCGCATTCAGGCGCGCGGCGCTGGCTTCCCGGCGGGCTTCGGCGGCGCGGTCCACGAGTTCCTTGGGGTCGAGGTCCATGGCGATGGCGAGGCTGATGGGATGTCGCAGTGTGAACCCGGCCGACGCAACCGGCCGCAAGCCCGCTGCAAGCCAGGCCCTAGTCGCGCAGCCAGCGCAGCATGCGCGGATAGCCGTCCGCGCCGCCCAGCCGGGTCATGCCGGCGCTGGCCAGGCCGGCGGCGCCGGGGTAGACGCCCATCGCATAGGTCAGCGCCAGGCCGGCCGCATGGCCGTGGTAGCCGCCGGCGTGGAACAGCAGCTCGGCCGGCAGGCCCAGCCGGGTCAGCGCGGCCCAGGCCCAGGCACTGGCCTCGGCCTCGCCACGGTGGGCGACGGTCGGGTCATCGGCCAGCCGGTCATCCAGCGTCGCGCGCAGCGCGGCCGGCGTCGTCGCGACATGGCCGGCCTCGTGCAGCAGGTCGCCGGGCCAGCGCAGCGCCGCGCGGTCGACGACCAGCGTGCCGGCCACCAGGCGCAGCCCGGGCAGGAAGCTGTCGGCCGGCACCTCGCCCTCGCGCACGTCCAGGCCTATGCCGGTGAGGAAGTCCAGCAGCAGGGGCAGCGGGTCAGTGGTCATGGTGGCAGGGGCGGTGGCGGCGATCTTCGCGCGGGCGCGCCGCCGCCACAATGCGGCGCATGAGCACATGGATCCTGATCACCGGGGGCTCGCGCGGCATCGGCGCCGCGACGGCGCTGCGCTGCGCCGCGGCGGGCTGGGACGTGGCCATCAACTACGCCCGCGACGGCGCCGCGGCCGACGCGCTGGCGGCGCGCGTGCAGGCGCTGGGCCGGCGCGCGCTGTGCCTGCAGGCCGACGTGGCCGACCCGGCCCAGGTGGCGGCCCTGTTCGAGCGCCTGGACGCGGCGGGCGGGCGGCTCGTCGGCCTGGTCAACAACGCCGGCATCGTGGCGCCGGCCGCGCGGCTGCAGGACATGGACATGGCGCGCTGGCGCCGCCTGTTCGACGTCAACGTGCTGGGCACGCTGCTGTGCTGCCAGCAGGCGGCGCGGCGCATGAGCCGGGCGCAGGGCGGCGCGGGCGGCGCCATCGTCAACCTCAGCTCGCGCGCCGCCGAGTTCGGCTCGGCCGGCATCTATGTGGACTACGCGGCCACCAAGGGCGCCGTCGATACGCTGACCAAGGGGCTGGCCCGCGAGCTGATCGCCGAGGGCATACGCGTCAACGGCGTGCGGCCCGGCATCATCGAGACCGACATCCACGCCGCCAGCGGCCTGGATGCGGCCGCGGCCGCCGACACCATTCCCATCCAGCGCCTGGGCCGCGCCGAGGAGGTGGCCGAGGCCATCGTCTGGCTGCTCAGCGACGCGGCCAGCTACACGGTGGGCGCGCTGCTGGACGTGGCGGGCGGGCGCTGAGGCCGCGCCTCAGCGCCTCTCCACCAGGCTGCTGTCGAAGCCGCCCTCGGCGCGCAGCCGTGCGGCCGTCGCGCGCGCCTCCTCCAGGCTGGGGAAGGGCCCGGCGCGCAGATGGTGGCGGCCCGCCTCGCGCACGATGGTCAGCAGCGGCAGCAGGCCCAGGTCGGCCTCGGCCACGCGCTGGCGCAGGCCCTCGGCGCCGTCCAGCCGGGTGAAGCTGCCGAACTGCAGCCAGTAGATGCCGGCCTCGGCGGCGCCCGGCGTGGTCTCGCGCAGCGGCGCGCCGGGCGGCGTGTCCGGCGCGAACAGGGGTTCGCCGTCCGGCCGGCCCCAGTTGCCGGCGCGGATCTCGGCATGGGTGATGCGCCTCACCTCCACCGGCGACACGCCGTGCAGCACGTCCAGCTTCAGCGCCGCCGTGTAGCTGAGGTCGATGAGGCGGCCCTTGTGGAAGGGGCCGCGGTCGTTGATGCGGACGATGACCTCGCGGCCGTTGCGCGGGTTGCGCACGCGGGCATAGCTGGGGATGGGCAGCGTGGCGTGGGCGGCCGTCATCGCGTACATGTTGTAGACCTCGCCGCTGGCCGTGGGCCGGCCGTGGAACTTCTTGCCGTACCAGGACGCCAGGCCTTTCTCGGCGTAGACCACGTCGCCCTTCAGCGGCTCGTAGCGCTCGCCCAGCACCTCGTAGGGCTTGTTGGGGCCGCCGATGCGTATGGGGTCCAGGCGCGGCACGGCGTCGGGCACGCCGGCGAGGTTGGGGGGCGGCTTGCGTTCGGGGCCGTCGCGCTCGCTGCTGGTGGGGGTGCCGCCGCCGCCCGAGCGCGTCGCGCAGCCGGTCAACAGCGCCAGCGCCAGCAGCAGCAAGGCCAGCCCAGTATGCTGTGCGGTCTGTCCCCATCGGCTATGCCATGCCATGAGCAATTTCGTCTTTCCTCCGGCCGAGATTCCCAGCGCCGCGGTGCGTGGTACCGCGGCCCGTTACGCGGTGCGACGCATCTTCTGCGTCGGCCGCAACTATGCCGATCATGCCCGCGAGATGGGCGCTGATCCGACACGCGAGCCGCCGTTTTACTTCACGAAACCAGCCCATGCGTTGACTCCCTCGGGCGCGACCGTGCCCTACCCGACCGAGACCCGGAACTACCACTACGAGATGGAGCTGGTGCTGGCGCTGGGCGCGCCGGTGTTCAAGGTCACGCCCGAGGCGGCGCTGGCCGCGATCTGGGGCTATGCCCCGGGCCTGGACATGACGCGCCGCGACCTGCAGGCCTCGGCCAAGGCGGCGGGCAAGCCCTGGGACACGGCCAAGGGCTTCGACCAGTCGGCCATCCTGGGCGAGATCGTGCGCGTGGCCGACATCGGCCGGCTCGACAAGGGCGCCATCACGCTGGCCGTCAACGGCGTCGAGAAGCAGCACGGCGACCTGGCCGACATGATCTGGAACCCCGCCGAGATCGTCTCCAACCTGTCCCAGCTCTACCACCTGCACCCCGGCGACCTGATCTACACGGGCACGCCGGCCGGTGTCGGCGCGGTCGTGCCGGGTGATGTGCTGGAGGGCCGCATCGAGGGGCTGGGCGAGATCCGGCTGACCGTGGGCCCCGCGGAGTGAGCGCGATGTTTTCTGCCGAAGAGACGCTGGCCCAGGCGCGCGCGCGCAACATCCACGAGGCGCTGGCCGAGGACATCGGCCATTGCGACTGGACGGCCCTGCTGGTGCCCGCGGGCCGGCGCGTGGCCGCGCAGGTGAAGGTGCGCGAGGCGGCCGTGCTGTGCGGCCGTGACTGGTTCGACGGCGTGTTCGCCGCGCTGGACGCCACGGCCCGCATCGATTGGCTGTACGACGAGGGCGCGGCGATGACGGCGGACAGCATCGTCTGCCGCATCGAGGCCGACGGCCGCGCGCTGCTGAGCGCGGAGCGCTCGGCGCTGAACTTCCTGCAGCTGCTGTCGGCCACGGCGACGCTCACGCGCGCCCATGTGGATGCGGTGGCGGGCGCCAGCCCCAATCCGCGCGGCTGCGCCATCCTCGACACGCGCAAGACCCTGCCGGGCCTGCGCCTGGCGCAGAAGTACGCGGTGCGCGTGGGCGGCGGCCAGAACCAGCGGCTGGCGCTGTACGCCGGCATCCTCATCAAGGAAAACCACATCGCCGCGGCCGGCGGCGTGGGCTCGGCGCTGCGCGCGGCCCAGGCGCTGCAGTCGGGCGTGGACATCCAGATCGAGGTCGAGACGCTGGCGCAGCTGGACGAGGCGCTGGCGGCCGGCGCGGTCAGCGTGCTGCTGGACAACTTCGACGAGGCCATGATGCGCGAGGCCGTGGCCCGCAACGCCGGCCGCGCGCTGCTGGAGGTGTCGGGCGGCGTGGCGCTGGAGCAGCTGCGCTGGATCGCCGCCACCGGCGTGGACCGCATCTCCATCGGCCGGCTGACCAAGGACGTGCGCGCGGTGGACTACTCCATGCGCGTGCTGGGCCCGGTCTAGGGCCCGCTGCGGCGGGACGCTAGGCGACCGCCGGCGCCAGCAGCCGGATGGTGCCGGCGTCGGCGTCCATCTCGGCCATGGCGCCCACCGGCACCGTCAGCTTGCGCCTGATGTGGCCGATGGCCGCGCCGCGGTAGACGGGGATGTCGAGCGGCAGGAAGTAGTCGTCGAAGACCTCGTCCAGCGTCAGCGCGCCGTAGCCGTCGCCCGGCTCGCACTTGGTGAAGCGGCCCAGCACCACGCCGGCCAGCTGGCTCAGCGCGCCGGTCAGGCGCAGCGTGGAGAGGCAGCGGTCGATGCGGTAGATGTACTCGTTGATGTCCTCGAGGAAGAGCAGGGCGCCGCGGCAGTCGGGGAAATAAGGCGTGCCGGCCAGCGAGGCCAGCACCGTCAGGTTGCCGCCCACCAGCCGGCCCTGGGCCTTGCCGCCGCGTATCGTCGAGATGCGCTCCTCGCGCACGACCAGGTCGTCGGCCGGCTTCACCACCGGGTTGCGCAGCAGGGCGGCCTCGGCATTCATGACGATGGCCTTGAAGCTCTGCACCGAGTAGTCGTTCCATTCCGACACGGCCACCGGGCTGTGGAAGGCGACCAGGCCGGTCTGGCGGTGGATGGCGTTGACCAGGCTGGTCAGGTCGCTGAAGCCGCCGAAGAACTTCGGCTTGCGGCGGATCAGCTCGTAGTCCAGCCTGTCGACGATGCGGTTGCAGCCCGAGCCGCCGGTCATCGCGATGATGCCGGCCACCGAGTCGTCGGCGAACATCGCGTTCACGTCGGCGGCGCGCTGGGCATCCGTGCCGGCGAAGGGGCCGCGGCGCGCGGCGACGTTGGCACCGTGCTTGACCTTGAAGCCCAGCGCCTGCAGCGACTCGGTGGCGATCTTCAGCGGCTCGCGCTCGAAGGTCGCGTTGGCCGGGCTGACCAGGCCCAGCGTGTCGCCGGGGCGCAGCCGCGGGGCCAGCAGCGCGCCGCTGGCGGCGGCGGCCGGGCGGGCGGCGGCCAGCAGGCCGGCGCCGGTGCCGAGTTGCAGAAGTTGGCGGCGTGAGGTCGTCATGGGCTGTCCTGCGTTGGAGGGCGCATTCTCTCCAGGTGCCGCGCGGCGGGCGCGCGTCATGTATTCCAATCCATGCATGAACGACAACCTGCCCGCGCTGCCGGCCCTCGCGCCCGGCCGCTACCGCCACTACAAGGGCGGCGAGTACGAGGTGCTCGCCGTCGCCCGCCACAGCGAGACGCTGCAGCCGCTGGTCGTCTACCGGCCGCTGTACAACGACAGCGGCTGGTGGGTGCGGCCCTTCGAGATGTTCACCGGCTCGCTGGAAGTGGACGGCGTGCGGCGGCCGCGCTTCGAGCGCATCGGCTGAGGCCGCCCGCCGCCGGGCAGGCGCTCGGCACTAAGTCACGAGGCGCCGGCGCCGGGGGGCTCGCCATCGGCTTTTCATCAGGATCTCCGGGGGGCCGGATTCCTAGGATGGTTGGCTTTGCCACCGTCGCTGCCCCCAGGGGTTGGTGGCGCGGCCTCCCATCCCAGGACCTGTCTCATGAAGTGGTTTTACGACCTGAAGATCGCCACCAAGCTGGTGGTGTCGTTCGTCGCCGTGCTGTTGCTGGCCACCGGGCTCGGCCTGTTCTCCATCATCCAGCTGGCGCGCGTGAACCAGACGGCCAACGAGCTGGCCGAGAACTGGATGCCGTCCATCAAGGGCGCGGGCGACATCCGCTACGGCATCGCCCGCATCCGCTCCTACTCGCTGCAGCATGTGCTGGCCGACGAGGCGCCGCTGAAGAAGCGCTACGAGGATGCGATGACCGGCCTGACCGCCAAGCTCGCCGAGGATCGCAAGGCCTACGAGGCCCGGCTGTCCGAGCCCGGCGAGAAAAAAGCCTATGCCGAGTTCTCCCGGCTGCTGGACGCCTACATGGCCGAGCATGGCCGGGTGCTGGCGCTGTCCAGCGCGCTCAAGAACGAGGAGGCGATGGCGCTGTTGCGCGGTTCCGCGCGTGACAACTACAACGCCATGGAGGAGCGCATCCAGCAGATCGTGGAGGTCAACGAGGCCGGCGCCGACGAGGCCAACCGCCTGGGCGATGCGCTCTATGCCAGCGCGCGCGGCTGGGTCATCGGCATGATCCTGGCCTGCGTGGCGCTGGGCCTGGCGCTGGCGCTGGGCGTGGCCCGCCTGATCTCGCGTGCGCTGCAGCGCGCCGTCGAGGTGGCGCGCAGCGTCGCCGCTGGCGACCTGACCCACCCCATCGCCGTGGGCGGCCGCGACGAGACCGGCCAGCTCATGCAGGCGCTGCAGGACATGACCGGCAGCCTGACTCGGCTCATCGAGCGCGTGCGCGCCAGCTCGGACTCCATAGGCACCGGTGCGTCGCAGATCGCGACCGGCAACGCCGACCTGTCGCAGCGCACCGAGGAGCAGGCCTCCAATCTGCAGCAGACCGCCGCCTCCATGGAGCAGCTCACCGTCACCGTGCAGCAGAACGCCGATACCGCGCGCCAGGCCACGCAGCTGTCCGCGACCGCGTCGACGGTGGCGTCCAAGGGCGGCGAGGTGGTGGGGCAGGTGGTCGAGATGATGGGCCGGGTGTCGGACAGCTCCAGGAAGATCGGCGACATCATCGGCGTCATCGACGGCATCGCCTTCCAGACCAACATCCTGGCGCTGAACGCGGCCGTCGAGGCGGCGCGCGCCGGCGAGCAGGGGCGGGGCTTCGCGGTGGTGGCCTCGGAAGTGCGCGCGCTGGCCAGCCGCTCGGCCGACGCGGCCAAGGAGATCAAGGTGCTGATCGGCCAGAGCGTCGAGACCGTGGAGCAGGGCAGCAGCCTGGTCGACGAGGCCGGCCAGACCATGAACGAGCTGCTGGCCCAGGTGCGGCGCGTCAGCGACCTGATGGGCGAGATCGGCGCGGCCAGCCACGAGCAGTCGCAGGGCATAGGCCAGGTGGGCGACGCCATCCAGCAGCTGGACCAGGTCACGCAGCAGAACGCCGCGCTGGTCGAGGAGAGCGCGGCCGCCGCCGACAGCCTGAACCAGCAGGCCCAGCTGCTGAGCACGGCGGTGTCGGTGTTCCGCATCGACCCGGCCCGCGCCGGGGCGTGAAGGCGGCTGCCTTCGCGGGCTGGTCCGGGCCGCAGCGGCGCCGCCATGCCGGCGTTGGATTCATCCGTCACGTGCCCGGGCGGACGCAGAATGCGGCTGCGGATGACCACGCGCCATGACCCTGGATCTGACGGCCGACGGCCTGCCCACCTGGCAGGACGCGCCACTCTTCTTGCCCCCGAAGGAAAGGGCCGTGCTGGCCCGCATGATCCAGGCCCAGCCCGGGCCGGTCAGCAAGGCCGAGTTGGTCGAGCATGCCTGGCAGGGGCTGGCCGTGTCCGATGACAGCCTGACGCGCTGCATCAGCCAGCTGCGCCGCGCGCTGCCCGGGGTCAGGATCGAGGCCATCTACGGTTTCGGCTACCGGCTGGTCCAGCCCGAGTCGGCGGTGCACAGCCGCATGCAGGCGGTCGTGAAGGCGCCACCGGATGTGGTCGAGGCCTATCTGCATGCCTGGGAGCTGGCCCAGCAGGGCACGCCGCGCACGCTGTGCCGCGCGCTGATCCTGCTGCGCTCCATCGTGGCTGCCTACCCCGGCTACGCGCCGGCCCGTGTGTCGTTGGCCGCCACCATGGGCGCGGCGATTGGCTGGGGCATGGCAGTCCAGCTGGGCGTGACGGCGGCCGAGGCCCGGGCCGAACTGGACGCCGCGGAGCGCCTGGATGGTCGCGCCAGCGGCATGAGCGTGGCGCGCGCCTGGCTGGCCGCGGTGGACTGGCGCTTCGACGCGGCCGAGCCGCTGTTCCGTGCCGCCTACCGCCAGCAGCCGGACGACGTCGAGCTGCTGCAGCTGTTTGGCTGGCATCTGCTGGCCACCGGCCGCAGCGGCGAGGCGGTGGACGTGATGCGCCGGGCGACGGCGCTGCGGCCCTATGCCGTGTTCCCACGCGTGATGCTGTCGCGTGCACTGGACTTTGCCGGCCAGTCCGGTGCGGCGCTGTGTGAGGCCCAGCGGGCCGAGCTGGATCATCCAGACAGCCCCATCGCGATCGGCCAGCACCTGCTGCTGCGGGCCCGCAGCAGACCCGGTCCGGAGCTGGTGGCGCCCACTCGGGAGCTGCTGGCGAGGGCCGACACGCCCTGCTATGTGCGCGCCACGTTGCCCTTTGTGCTGGCGAGCAGCGGCGAGGCCGGGCAGGCGCAAGCCCTGATAGAAGCCACGCTCGCGGCGGATCAACCCGCGGCAGCCAGCCATGCGCTGCTCGCGCCGGCGCTGATGCTGCTGGGCCAGCTGGAACGGGCCGTAGGCCTGATCGAGGCCGGTTTCGAGGCGCGCAGCGGCCTGCTGCCGCTGCTGCTGAACTCGCCGCTGCACCTGCTCGCGGCCCATCCGACGGTGCGTCGGCTGCGGGCGCAGTTCGATTGGCAGGCCGAGGGGGCTCTGTGCAAGGGCAGGGCCGCGGGCGAAGCGCGCTCGGACCCGCCTCGCTAGCCATCGCCTAGCGGGCGCCGCCGGCGGATGCCCTGGCCTGCAGCTCGGCCTTGCGCAGCTCCTCCGCCACATCGCAGCCCGCGACGACCTCCTTCCGCTCCTCGACGAGCGACCAGTCCGCGTCCATCGAAGACTGCCGTTTCGCCGCCAGGTAGTAGCGCCGGCAGGGCTCGATCTGGAGGACGAAGGATTTCTGCACCGTCTTCCTCGCGCTGTGGCTGGGCGCGGCCACCAGCACCAGGTGCCGGGCGCCGGGCGACAGCTGCACCGGCTGGCTGGGGCCGTCGAAATGAAGGCTGCCGTCCACCGCGACGACCCGGACGGGATAGAGGCTGGTGTCCGTCCGGGTCAAGGGCACGCCTTCGACAAAGGACAGCGGTCCGGAGGCGCAGCCCGACAACCACACGACGGCCGTCGTGGCGGCGCACCGCGCCAGAGTGGTCCGAAAGCATTCCTTCATGGCGAGCCGTAGCGGTTGTTGCGGTTGGGGTCTAACGCAAGTATCAGGCGGTGCGGCGACGCCTTCGAGCGGGCCTGTGCCTGGTGTTTGCCCTGATGACTCCCCGCGCTGGATGCGGGTTCCGGACCCGCGTGAAGGTCGGTGGGGCGCCCGTGTCGGCGGGGCTAGGGGTTCACAGCACGCGCGGCAGGTCGCGCCGCACCGCCACGCGGTCGCCGAAGTCGAAGTGCCACCATTCGGTGCTGATGCCCTGGAAGCCGGCCTCGCGCATGGCCGCGCGCAGCCAGCCCCGCTCGATCAGATGCTGGGGCCTGAGCACGCCCAGGGCCAGGTTCTCGGCCTCGTGATCGGGATGCGAGGCCAGCGTCATCTCGTCGAAGCCGCTGCCCATGTCGACCTCGCGACCGTCGGGGCCCAGCACGGTCAGGTCCACGGCCATGCCGAAGCTGTGGATGGAGCCGCGCTCCGGCGGGGCCAGGTACATCGTCAGCGGCGTGCCCTGCAGCTCGTCCCACAGGCGCTGCTGGACGCGCTGCGGGCGCAGCGCGTCCAGCACCAGCAGGCGGTGGCCGGGGCGGCGGGCGTGCAGCCAGGCGGCGGCATGCTCCAGCGCGTCGGCGGCCTCGCGGCGCAGCCAGTCGCAGGCGATGCCGTCGTAGACGGGGTGGCCGACGAAGTTGTCGGCGGTGGCGTAGCGCAGGTCCACGGCGATGCCGTGCCTGAGCGTGTCCAGGCGGCGGAAGTCGGGATGGCCGGCGATGTCTTCGATGGGCAGGCTGTTCAAGGCAGGCGGGCCAGGTGCTCGTGGGCAGCGGCGGTGATGAATTTGACGAGGCGTCGCGCGGCCTGGCCCAGCGGGGCATTGGCGGCGCTGAGCAGGTAGAGCTGCACGGGCACGGCGGGCGACAGGGAGCGCACGCGCACGCGGCCGAGGTCGGCGCTGGCGGCGGTGAAGGGGTCCACCAGCGTCATGCCGACGCCGGCCTCGACGAGGGCGCGCGCGAGCTGGTAGGTCTGCACGCTGATGCGGCTGGTCAGCGGCTGGCCCAGGGCCTCGCCGGCATGGTGGAGCAGGCCGGCCAGCGGGTCGTCGCTGTGCAGGCCGACGATCTCGGTGCGGATGTCCGCCAGGCCCAGCGGCCCATCGCCCTTGGACTCGGGGCTGTTCAGCGGGCACAGGGCCATCATGGTGCCGCTGGCAATGGGCTCGGCCTTGATGCCGGGGTGGCGGGGGTCCTGCAGCGACAGCGCCAGGTCGGCCTCGCCCAGCAGCAGGGCCGACACGATCTCGCGCGTGTGGTGCGTGGCCAGCGAGCAGCTGGCGTTGGGATAGGCCTTGCACCAGGGCGTCATCGCGGCGGGCACGACGGCCGTCGCCAGCGCCGGCGTGGCGACCAGGCGCACCTGCTCGCTCTCGCCGCTCTTCAGGCTGGCCGCCAGCCGGCGTATGCCCACCAGGTCGCGGTTGAGCTTGTCGATCTCGACGAACAGGCGCTGGGCCTCGGGCGTCGGATAGAGCTTGCCGCGCACGCGGTCGAACAGCGGCATGCCCAGTTGCAGCTCGCAGTGCTGCAGCACCTTGGTCACGGCCGGCTGGGAGATGTGCAGCAGCTGGGCGGCGCCGCTGATGGTGCCGGCCTGCATGATGGCGTGGAAGACCTCGATGTGGCGCAGTCTCATTGCCGGTAGACGCCCTCAAAGTCCACCGACCCGTTGGGCGCCATCTTGAAGCCGACGACGTCCTTGCGGATGGGGATGTAGACGGTGGAATGCGCCATCGTGATCCAGGGGCGCTCGTGCTTGAAGATCTCCTGCGCCTTCTCGTAGAGCGCGTTGCGCTTGGCCGGGTCGGTCGTCGCGCGGGCCTCGTCGATGAGCTTCTCGAACTGGGCGTTGCAGAACTTGATGCCGTTCTTGTTCGCGGCGCAGCTCAGGTTGGGCGTCAGGAACTCGTCGGCGTCGCCGGTCTCGCCGCTCCAGCCGCTCATGTAGACGTTGTGCTCGCCGTTGTTGGCGCGCTTGAGGTACTCGCCCCACTCATAGGTCTTGATGCTGGCCTTGACGCCGATCTTGGCCCAGTCCTGCTGGATGAGCTGGGCCATCAGCTGGCCGTTGGGGTTGGTGGGGCGCTGCACCGGCAGGGCCCAGAGGTCGATGGCGAAGCCGTTGGGGTAGCCGGCCTTGGCCAGCAGCGCCTTGGCGCGGACCGGGTCGAACTCGTTCTTCAGCTTCTTGTTGTAGCCGGGCACGGCCGGCGGGAAGGCGCTGACGGCCTGCATGGCGTCGCCGCGCGGGAACAGCGCCTTGAAGATGGCGTTGCGGTCGATGGCGATGTCCAGCGCCTCGCGCACCTCGCGCTTGTCGGTGGGTGCCTTCTTCAGGTTGAAGCTCAGGTAGGAGATGTTGAGGGCCTGGATCTTCTGGATGCTGACCTTGTCGTTGCGGGCCAGCGAGGCCACGTCCACGTCGCGCAGCGGCGACGTCACATGGCATTCGCCGGCGGCGATCTTCTGCACGCGCACATTGGGCTCGCGGCTGATGCTGAAGATCAGCATCTTGGTGCGCTGCTTGTTGCCCCAGTAGTCGGGGTTGGCCTCCATGCGCAGCACGTCGTCCTTGGCATAGCTCCTGAAGCGGAACGGGCCCGTGCCGACCGGCTGCACGTTGATCTGCGAGGCCTTGCCGGCCTTCAGCAGCTGGGCCGCGTACTCGGCCGACTGGATGCTGGCCCAGGCGAACGCGAAGTTGGCGATGAAGGTCACGTTGGGCTGGCGCAGCCGGAAGCGGACGGTGTGCTCGTCGAGCTTGTCTATGCCCTCGATCAGCTTGGCCAGGCCCAGGTTCTGCGGATAGACGAAGTTGGCCGGGAAGGCCTTGTTGAACGGCTGGTTGGGGTCGATGAAGCGATTGAAGGTGAACAGCACGTCGTCGGCGTTGAAGTCGCGCGTCGGCTTGAACCAGGGCGTGCTGTGGAACTTCACGCCCTGCCGGAGCTTGAACGTGAAGCTGCGCGCGTCGGGGGAGATCTCCCAGCTGGTGGCCAGCCGCGGCGCGAGTTCGGTGGACGGCCTCTTGAAGCCCAGCAGGCTGTCGAACAGCTGGTTGCTGACCGTGTTGGTGCTGGCGCTGTCCCACATGCCGGGGTCGAAGCCCTCGGGGCTGGCGTCGGCGCAGTAGATCAGGGGCTTGCTGCTCTGGGCCTGGGCCGACGGCGCGGCAGCCAGTGCCAGGAGGGTCAGCAGGGCGATGGAGAGGGGCTTCATCACGGGCGATTTCAGAGAGGGAACGGGCTCGGATTGTTTGTAGTCGAGCCGGTGGCGACAAGGCCGCGGGCGGCCGGGCGGCATAACCCAAGCTTATACCTTTGCCGACCACTCCAGCCCGGGTCCGCGGCCGCCGGGCCAGCGGGCGCCGGCCGCGGTGCCAGGGTGCGGCGGCAACCCGCCGCCGGACCGCGCCGTCAGGGCGGCGCGGCGCGCCGCATACACCCGGCCCGTCCGGGCCATTGGCCGGGCTGCGAAAATGCCCGCACCATGAAGCCCATCGCCTACACCCGCGCCCAAGACCTGCCCGCCCTGCTGCAGAGCCGCATTGCCGTGCTCGACGGCGCCATGGGCACCATGATCCAGCGCTACAAGCTCGGCGAGGCCGACTACCGCGGCGAGCGCTTCAAAGACCATGGCAAGGACTTGAAGGGCAACAACGAGTTGCTGCTGTTCACGCGGCCCGACGTGATCCGCGAGATCCACGAGCAATACCTGGCCGCCGGCGCCGACATCATCGAGACCAACACCTTCGGCGCCACCTCCATCGCGCAGGAAGACTACGACCTGCCCGAGCTGGCCTACGAGATGAACCTGGTCGCCGCGCAGATCGCCCGCGCCGCCTGCGACAAGTACTCGACGCCCGACAAACCGCGGTTCGTCGCCGGCGCGCTGGGCCCCACGCCGCGCACCGCCTCCATCAGCCCCGACGTCAACGACCCCGGCGCGCGCAACATCGACTTCGACCGGCTGCGCGCGGCCTACTACGAGCAGGCCAAGGGGTTGCTGGACGGCGGCGCCGACCTCTTCCTCGTCGAGACCATCTTCGACACGCTGAACGCCAAGGCCGCCATCTTTGCCTTGGACGAGCTGATGGAAGACACCGGCGAGCGCCTGCCCGTCATCATCTCGGGCACGGTGACGGATGCGTCCGGCCGCATCCTGTCGGGCCAGACGGTCACGGCCTTCTGGCACTCGGTGCGCCATGCGCGGCCCATCGCCATCGGCCTGAACTGCGCGTTGGGCGCGACGCTGATGCGGCCCTACATCGAGGAGCTGTCCAAGGTGGCGGGCGAGGTGGCCGTGAGCTGCTACCCCAACGCCGGCCTGCCCAACCCCATGAGCGACACCGGCTTCGACGAGACGCCGGACGTCACGGCCCGCCTGGTGGGCGAGTTCGCGCAGGCCGGCTTCCTGAACATCGCCGGTGGCTGCTGCGGCACCACGCCCGACCACATCGCGGCCATCGCCAAGGCCGTGTCGGCCTACAAGCCGCGCGTCAGCGGCGAGAAGTTCTTCACCCAGATGCTGGACGCCGCCTGACGGCTTCGTCGCGCGTCCGTCCCCCAACCCAGCCGGCTGCCTCTCCCACCTCGGGAGGGGTGCTGCCGCATGGCTGGATGACACTGGATCGTGATCGGCGTTGACATTTGAATTCAAACGAATACATTCGTGTTCGTTGGAACTCATTTGAAGGCGGTGCCTCATGGCGACGCAAGCGATCACGATGGAGCCCTTGTCGGCTCGCATCCCGAGCGATCTCTACCTGTGGCTGGCGCAGCTGCAGGTGGACGGCGCGACGACCAACAGCGACAAGCTGCGCGTGCTGCTGGGCCAGCTCAAGCGCCAGCACGACGGTGCCTTCGACTACGTGGCCGCCCATGCCTGGGCGCGCGAGCTGACGCACCGGCTGCGCGAGGCACTGGTGCGCATCGAGGGCAGCGAGGGCCGCCACTCCGAGGTGCTGGGGCAGCTCATCGAGCAGGTCACGGCGCTGATGGCCCTGGTCGTCAGCGCCGCGCCGGCCACCGCCGGCGACGCGGCCAGGTTGGAGGACGCCTTGGTGCGCCGCGCCGCGCTGCTCAGCGAATCCCTGCTGCGCCAGGCCACCACCGGCGCCGCGCATGCATTCGATCCCGAGGTGGTGAAGCGCCACCTCAGCACCACCGTCGAGCTGGCCTCGACGCTCACCGCCGCGAAAGGAGCCTGACATGGCCGATTCCCTGAAGACCCGCGTGGGCCGCGTGATCGCCGGCAGCATGCACGCCTTACTGGACAAGATCGAGGACCGCAATCCGCAGGCGGTCATGGAGCAGGCCATCCGGGAGGCCGAGGGCGTCATCGACGAGGTGCGCCACGAGCTGGGTGTCGTCAGCGCCAACCGCCACCTGGCCCAGCAGCAGCACGCCAAGCTCAACCGCGGCCACGAGGAGCTGCGCGATCAGATCTCGCAGGCGCTGGCCCAGCAGCGCGAAGACCTGGCGCGCGCGGCCGTGTCGCGGCAGATCGACATCGAGGCCCAGATCCCCGTGCTGGAGACGACGCTGGCCGACCTGGCCCGCCAGGAGCAGGAGCTGCAGGGCTTCACCGCGGCGCTGCTGGCCAAGAAGCGCGAGATGCAGGAGGCGCTGGCCGAGTTCCGCAGGAGCCGCGCCGCCACCGAGTCGGCCGCCCAAGCGCTGGGGCAGGTGAGCGTGGAGCAGCGGCTGGGCCGCGTCACGGACGCGTTCGACAAGGTCTACCAGCGCCAGACCGGCCTGGACGGCACGCAGCGCGCCGGCAGCCTGCAGCAGGCCGCGCAGCTGCGTGAGCTGGACGACCTGGTGCGGGACCACAAGATTTCGGAACGCCTGGCGCAGATCAAGGCGGGTCAGGCCTGACACTAACGTCCAATCCAAGGGAGGGCCGATGAACCTGTTCACTTCGCCCGAGACGCTGCCCTTCGGCGTCGCGGTCGCGCTGATCGTCGCCATTGCGTTGCTGGAAGGCCTGGGCATGCTGATCGCGCTCAGCCCCAGCAACCTCATCGACAGCTGGCTGCCGGAGCATGCGGCCGAGACGGGGCTGGACCGCGTGCTCGGCTGGCTGCACCTGGGCCGCGTGCCCGCGCTGGTGCTGCTGCTGCTGTTCCTGCTGGGCTATGCGCTGTTCGGCTACGCGCTGCAGAAGGTGGCGTTCAACCTGTTCGGCGGCTTCGTCCCCGCCTGGCTGGCCGGGCTGCTGGCCGTGCCGCCGGGCCTGGCCACCGTGCGCGGCCTGGGCAGCCTGGTCGCGCACATCGTGCCGCGCGACGAGAGCAGCGCCGTCAGCGAGCAGTCGCTGGTGGGGCGCTCGGGCGTGGTCAGCGCGGGCGCGGCGCGCCGCGGGCTGGCCGCGCAGGCCCGGGTGCGAGACGCCCATGGCCGCACGCATTACCTGATGGTCGAACCCGACCTGGACGATGAAGTGTTCGAGGAGGGCGCGCAGATCCTGATCGTGCGCAAGCTGGGGGCGTTCTATCGCTGCATCGCCAACCCGCACCCCCATCTGATCTGACAACGAGGGAGCTAGAAAGCATGGAAAACGTCATCGAGATCGCCGGCCTCGCCGGTATCGCCCTGGTCGGGCTGCTGACCATAGGCTTCATCTTCGCGCGGCTGTACAAGCGCAGCACCAAGGAGACGGCCTTCGTGCGCACCGGCCTGGGCGGGCAGAAGGTCATCATGGACGGCGGCGCCATCGTGCTGCCGGTGTTCCACGAGCGCGTGCTCGTCAACATGAACACGCTCAAGCTCGAAGTGCTGCGCCGCGAGCGCGAGAGCCTCATCACCAAGGACCGCATGCGCGTGGACGTGACGGCGGCCTTCTTCGTGCGCGTGAAGCAGACCGAAGAGGCGGTGAGCACGGCGGCCCAGACGCTGGGTGCACGCACCATGAGCCCCAACGAGCTGAAGGCGCTGGTGGAGGACAAGTTCGTGGACAGCCTGCGCGCCACCGCCGCCACCATGACCATCCAGGAGCTGCAGGACAAGCGGCGCGACTTCGTGCAGGCGGTGCAGAACGCCGTCGCCGAGGACCTGGAGAAGAACGGCCTGGAGCTGGAGTCGGTGTCGCTGACGAGTCTCGACCAGACCGACAAGCAGTTCTTCAACCCCAACAACGCCTTCGACGCCGAGGGCCTGACGCGGCTGACCGAGCAGACCGAGGCGCGCCGCAAGCAGCGCAACGACGTCGAGCAGGACACCGAGGTGCAGGTGCGCACCAAGAACCTCGAGGCCTCGCGGCTGAAGCTGACCATCGAGAAGGACCAGGAGTTCGCCTCGCTGTCGCAGCAGCGCGAGATCGAGACGGCGCGGGCCGAGCAGGTCGCGCTGATCGCGGCCCAGCAGGCCGAGCGCGGCCGTGAGGCCGAGACGGTCAAGATCGAGGCCGAGCGCCAGGTGGGCCAGCGCCGCATCGAGGCCGAGCGCGAGATCAAGGCCGCCGAGATCGAGAAGAACCTCGTCATCCAGACGCGCGAGATCGAGCAGGAGCGCCAGGCCGAGCTCAAGCGCGCCGAGCAGCGCAAGCAGGTCGAGATCGCACGCCAGGACACGCAGATCGCCATTGCGACCAAGTCGCGCGAGCAGTCCGAGGCCGACGCCGCCGCCAACCTGGCGCGCGCCGAGGCCGTGAAGGCCGAGGAAACCGTCAACACGGCGCGCCAGGTGGCCGTGGCCGAGCGCGAGAAGGCCATCCAGCTGATCGAGGCCAGCAAGGACGCCGAGCAGAACGCCATCGCGGTGAAGGTGGCGGCCTCGGCCGAGAAGGAGGCCGCCATCGACCGCGCCGAGGCGCTGACCATCGAGGCCAAGGCCAAGCAGGCCGCCGCCATCGCCGAGGCCGAAGGCCGCCGCGCGATCAACGAGGCGTTGAACATGCTGTCCGCCGCGCAGATCGACCTGCAGGTGCGCACCCAGCTGCTGCAGCAGCTGCCCACCATCCTGGCCGAGGCGGTGAAGCCGATGGAGAACATCGACTCCATCCGCATCGTTCAGGTGAACGGCATGCCGGGGCAGGGCGGCTCGGAAGGTGGCGCCGCCAACGGCGCGACCTTCCCGGAACAGGTCATGAACTCGGCGCTGCAGTACCAGATCGCCAAGCCCATCGTCGACGCCGTCATGCAGGACGCCGGCCTGTCCAACCAGGGCATCACTGGCATGGCGCAGAACCTCGCCGCCATGCTCAAGCCCGCCGCGCCGGCGACGCCGGCGGAGTGAGGGTCAGAACGAGCGCGTCGGCGCGCTCGCAGCCGGCTTCGCGCTGCGCCGCGGCCCTTCGCTGTAGTCGGCCGGCGGCTTCATCAGCGCCGGGTCGGGCTCGCCGCGCCTGATGTTCTCCAGCCGGTAGTTCTGCTCGCCCTGGCGCGGATCGGCATCGCGGCTCTGCACGGTCAGCATCAGCTCGGGGCTGCGCCAGACCTCGCGGACGGTGACGATGGGCTTTTCGTTGCCGATCTTGCCGGCCTCCAGGGTCCAGGTGGTGCGCTCGCCGTTGACCTTGAGGCCTTCGATCTCCTTCGGCGCCAGCGCCGTCGTCGTGCCGCCCTCGCGCGGCAGCAGCGTCAGGCCCTGCAGCAGCGGCATGGGCGGCTGCGGCGGCGTGGGCACGGCCAGGGGCGCGGGCGGCACGGGCGGTGCCGGCAGCTCGCTGGCGCGGACGATGCGCAGCTCGCGCCGGCGTTCCACGCCACTGGCGCCCGGGGCGGACGGCACGGCGATCTCCCGCTCGATGATGATGCCCGGCTCGCCGCCGGCCAGCGTGCGTGCACGCACACGCTCGGCGTCCGCGCTGCGCGCCTGATCGGCCACGCGGGCGCCCCATTCCTTCCAGCGCGCGGCCTGCTCCTTCATGCGCTCGCCCCAGTCCTGCATGGAGGCCTGCCAGGCGGCCTGGGCGGCCGCGTCGCTGCCCGCCGCCCAGCCCACCGCGCCGCGCAGCTTCTGCATGCGTTTCTCGTCCGGGTAGATGACCCAGCTGGTCTTGGCCACCGGGTCGTTCAGGTAGACGACCCTGGGGCCGCCCTCGCGCTGCACTTCGCGGCGCGTGCGGCCTTCGCCGTCGCGGCAGAGCTGGCTCTGCTGCTTGCGCACGATGCGGTTGCCGTCGGCCAGCGGCTGCACGCTCTCATGCACGGCCGTCGCGCAGTAGGGGGCGCCGCGCACGACGCGTTCGCCCTCCAGCTCGCGGCCGGCGAAGGCCAGGGCCTGGTCGCCCAGCGCGATGCGCACCGGCATGTCGGACAGGGCCAGCTGCACATGGCGCGTGACGCTGCGCTCGAGGTCGCGTTCCGCCGCGCGTTCGGCCTCCTGGGCGGTGGCCGATGCCGCCAGCGTTGCGCCCAGGGCGCACAGCGCCAGACCGGTCAGGGGGGTGTTCATGTCGTTCTCCTTCGTCAACAACTCAGTTCAGGATGCGCACGGCCAGCACCCGGCCGCCCGGGTCCAGCATCAGCTCGGCGTGCACCGTCTCGTCGGCGCGCGCGGCATCGAAGGGCAGGCCCAGCAGGGCCAGGCGTTCGCGCGCCAGCTCGGTGGGCTGCAGCCAGACGGCGGCGCCTTGACCGGCCGCCAGGGCCTGGCGCAGCTGGCCCTCGGGCACCAGCGGGATGAAGCCGCTGCCGGCCGGCGCGGCACGGGCCGTCTGGGTGCCGGGCGGGTCCAGCAGCAGCATGGTGCTCAGCAGCACGGCGGCCATGGCGCCCAGCGCGCCGCTGCCCCAGGCCAGGCGGCGCAGCCAGCGTGGCTCATGGGCCTCGGCCGTCGCGCGCATCTCGGCGGCGCGGCGGCGCGCGCGCAGCCCGCGCTGCTGCTCGGCCAGGCGGGCCAGCAGCGCGGCCTCCTGCCCGGCATCGGGCCGCAGCCGCGCGAACTCCGCGCGCGCCGGCCGCAGCCAGGCGGGGGTGTCGTCGTCGATCTTGCTCATGGTCTCTCTCCCACGGCCAGCAGGTCGGCCAGGCGCTGGCGGGCGCGGTGCAGCCGGGTGCGCAGCACGTCCACGCTGATGCCGGCGATGGCGGCGGCGTCGGCGTAGCTGCGCTCCTGCAGATCCACCAGCACGATGGCCTCGCGCTGCGGCCAGCTCAGGGCGCGGATGGCGGCCCACAGGCCGTCCTGTTGCTGGGCCTGCTGCAGGCGGCTGTCGCTGGCCGGCTGGGCCTCGGCGCTGTCGTCGGCGGCTAGCGAGTCGTCCAGCGGCACGTGGCGGCGCGCGTCGCGCCATTGGTTCAGCAGCTGATGCCGGGCCATGCCGGCGAGGTAGGCGCCCAGCGAGCCGCGGCCGGCCTGGTAGGCCTGCGGGCCGCGCAGCAGCTGGGCGAAGGCCTCCTGCACGGCGTCCAGCGCCGCGGCCTCGTCGCCGGCCAGCGCGAGGGCGTAGCGGTAGACCGCGCCGCTCTCGCGCCGGTAGAGCTGTTCCAGCGCGTCGGCGTCGCCGTCGGCCAGGCGGGCCAGCAGCGCGGCCTCGTCGCCCGCCGTGGAGGCGGCGGACGGGGCGACGAAGCCGAGGCGGGTCAGCCAGCTCATGCCGGGGTGCATGGTGTGAGGGCCTGCAGGAGTTGCATGCCCCTATTGAGCGCGACGGGCCCCCGTCGTTACTCGGGACAAACCCGCCGTCACTTCCGGCATGGGGGCGGCGCGGCAACATGCTCGCGTGCCCGCTCCGGAATGCCCTCATGCTGAACCTGCAAGGACTTGACCACCTCGTGCTGCGCGTCGTCGATCTCGACGCCATGCTGGGCTTCTATGTCGGCACGCTGGGCTGCACGGTAGAGCGCCGCCAGGAGGAGATCGGCCTGGTGCAGCTGCGCGCCGGCCGCTCGCTGATCGACCTGGTGCCTGTGCACGGCAAGCTGGGCCGCATGGGCGGTGCGGCGCCGGGCGCCGAGGGCCGCAACCTGGACCATTTCTGCCTGCGTGTGGAGCCCTTCGACGCGGCCGCCATCCGCGCCCATCTCGCGGCGCATGGCGTGGCCGCCGGCCAGACCGAGAGCCGCTACGGTGCCGAGGGCGAGGGGCCGTCCCTCTACCTGGCCGACCCCGAGGGCAACGTCGTGGAGCTCAAGGGCCCGCCGGGACCGGTGGCATGAAGCCGCGGGCACGCGCGCCCTCTGGGCCGGCCGGCTGACGGCCTCTTGCGGCAGGTCAAGGTGCCCGGCCGCTGCCGGTAGCAGCATGGCCCGTGATCGACATCAGGAGGCCTGCATGAGCACCAATTTCCGCGCGCTGGCTAGCGACATCTCCGGCACACTGGCCCAGCTGCGCGCCGACATTCCCGACACCATGCGCGGCTTCGGCACGCTGTCCCAGGCGGCGCTGCGCGACGGCGTGCTGGACCGCAAGACCAAGGAGCTGATCGCCATGGCCATAGGCATCGCGGCGCGCTGCGATGCCTGCCTGGCCTTCCATGCCGAGGCCCTGGTCAGGCTGGGCTGCCAGCGCGCCGAGTTCGAGGAGATGCTCTCCGTCAGCGTCTACATGGGCGGCGGGCCGGCGCTGATGTATGCCGCCCGCGCCCTGGATGCCTTCGAGCAGTGCGGTGGCGAGCATGCACAGCGCCGCGAGGCCCCCACGCCGGCCTGAGCCGGCGCCCGCCTTGCACAATGCGGGCACCATGCCCGCCCTGCCTGCCAAGCTGCCGAACGCCGGCACCACCATCTTCACCGTCATGTCGGCGCTGGCCGCCGAGCATGGCGCGGTCAACCTGGGCCAGGGCTTCCCGGACTTCGCTGCCGACCCCGCGCTGCTGCAGGCCGTCGGCACCGCGATGGCCGCCGGCCACAACCAGTACCCGCCCATGACCGGCGTGCCGGCGCTGCGCCAGGCCATCGCCGGCCATCTCAATGCGCGCCACGGCTCGGCCTATGACGCGGAGCGCGACATCACGATCACGGCGGGCGGTACGCAGGCGCTGTTCACGGCGCTGCAATGCTGCGTCGGCGCGGGCGACGAGGTCGTCGTCATCGAGCCGGCCTACGACAGCTACGACCCCGCCATACGCCTGGCCGGCGCGGTGCCGGTGGGCGTGCCGATGACGGCCGACTACCGGCTGGACTGGGCGGCCGTGCGCGCCGCCGTCACGCCGCGCACGCGGGCCCTGGTGTTGAACACGCCGCACAACCCCAGCGGCCGCATCGCGACGGCCGAGGACCTGCGCGAGCTGGAGCGGCTGGCCGGGCAGCACGACCTCTTCGTCATCAGCGACGAGGTCTACGAGCACATGGTGTTCGACGGCGCGGCGCATCAGAGCGTGGCGCGCTTTCCGGCCCTGCGCGAGCGCAGCTTTCTCGTCGGCAGCTTCGGCAAGACCTTCCACGTGACGGGCTGGAAGGTCGGCTACGTCGCCGCGCCGCCGGCGCTGAGCGCGGCCTTCCGGCGTCTGCACCAGTACACCGTGTTCACGGTACACACGCCCACCCAGCATGCGCTGGCGGCCTATCTGGCCGACCCGGCGCCGTGGGCCGGCCTCGCCGGCTTCTACCAGGCCAAGCGCGATGCCTTCCGCGCGGCGCTGCAGGGCACGCCGCTGCGGCTGCTGCCCTGCGAGGGCACCTACTTCCAGACGGTGGACTACAGCGCCGTGTCCGACCTGCCGGAACTGGAGTTCGCGCGATGGCTGACCACGCAAATCGGCGTCGCGGCCATCCCGCTGTCGGTCTTCTACCAGCGGCCGCGAGAGCGGCGGCATGTGAGGTTCTGCTTTGCGAAGCGGGATGAAACGCTGGCGGAGGCGGCGAAGCGGCTGGCCAATCTCCGCTGAAGCTCAGGCCGCCGGCTGCAGAGGGCAGTTGACGCCGCTGTCGGGCGTGTCGGCAAGCCGGCTCGCCAGTTCGCCACGCAGCGCCTGCAGCGCCACGATGCGTGCATCCACGTCCGCCAGCTTGTGTGCCAGTGTTGCCCGCAGCGCCGGACCGGCGTCCTCGCCCTGGGTCAGCCGTGGCAGATCGGCGGCGATCTCGGCCAGCGTGAAGCCCAATTGCTGGGCGGTGCGCACATAGCCCAGCCACTGCACGGCCTCCTCGGGGTAGTCGCGGTAGCCGTTGGGGCTGCGACGGGCCTGCAGCAGGCCACGCTTCTCGTAGAAGCGTAGGCTGTCGCGGCTCAGGCCGGTCCGCGTGGAAAGGGTGCCGATGCGCATGGAACGTCGAAAAAAAAGACTTGACCCTGGAGTGTGATCCAGGGTCGAGCATTCGGGATTCTCAACCCCAACTGTTTGCGGTCCCGCATGCCTTCCTTCAGCACCTCTCGCTTCCTGCGCATCGTCTGGTTCAGCGCGCTGTACGACCTCGTCGTCACCGCGCCCTTCGCCACGCCTTGGAGCTTCGAACTCAACCGCGTGCAGCTCAGCGCGCTCAACCAGGCGCTGGGCGGTATGGCGCTGCCGGCTTTCGGCCCGGTACAGACACTGTTCGCGCTGCTGATGGGCAGCATCGTGTTGGTCTGGTCCGTGCTGCGGCTGCGCGGGCCGACGGTGCAGTTCGGCCGCTACGACGGTGTCGGTCGGCTGCTGTTCAGCCTGTGGATGGCCTGGGCCTGGGCGCAGGGCGGGCTGCCGGTGCTGGCGCTGTTCCTGCTGCCCGAGATCGCATGGGCGGTGGTGCAGTTGTGGCCAGTGCGGGAGCGCTGAGCGTTCGGCATGGCGCAACCCAGCTTTCGGTGACCCCGCCGCCATGCCTGCGGGGCGAGACGCGGCCGGCGCGCTGCCGGAATTGCGAAGCGGGACGAGACGCCGGCCGAAGCCGCACGGCGATTGCAGGCCGGCCTGCCCGGCTTAGGGCTTGCCGGCGCGCGGCCGGCAATCGGGGTTTTGTCCAGGTCGAATGGCCGGTTAGGCCCTGCGGCTTCGAGATCCCCGGCGCTAGAGTGGCTCAACCCTGGCAACAAGGGGGGAGGAGCCATGAAGAACATTCACAGGAAGCTGCGGGAGTTCCGGCAGCAGTCCCGCGAGGCTCAAGCTCAGGGAGGACCTGCGACCTGGCGACAGCTGAGGGACATCGCGCGCTTGATGCGAGGCGAGGCCCGGCTGGGCCCCGGGGACTACTACACCTACCGCCTGTTCGACCCCGAGCTCACGCTGGCGGCCAGGGCCGAGTTTGTCGGCTGGCGTCTGGAGGCGAGGCTGGACCGGCTCAATGAACGGTCCTGGGCTTGTCTGGGGCTGGACAAGGTGCTGACCACCGAACTGCTGGCCGCCCAGGGGATACGCTGCACCGAGACGCGTGCGATCTACCTGCCGGGGCGGGAGCGCATGCTGCAAACCGCCCGGCCGCTGAAGGACCTGCCGGCACTTCACGCCTGGTTGCGCGATCCTGCCAACTATCCATTCTTTGGAAAACCGGCGGCCAGTGGCTTCGGGCGTGGCGCCTACTTCGCCGAGCGTTACGACGCGGCGACCGACAGCCTGTGCCTGCGCAGTGGCGAGCGCCTGGCGGTGCAGGCATTTGCCGCATCCCTGTTCGATCACGAGAAGCTGGGCTATCTGCTGCAAACCCCGGTGGCGCCGGATGCGCGCCTGGTGCCGCTGATCGGGGGCCTGGTCACCAGCCTGCGCGTGATGGTGTTGCTGGACGACACGGAGGGGCCGCTCATCCACCGGGCGTTCTGGAAGCTGCCGACGGGAAAGAACATGAATGACAACTTCAACGATGGCGTCACCGGCAACCTGGCTGCGGGGCTGGACCTGAGCGACGGCCGGGTAACGCGGGTTGTCAGTGGCAGCGGCGTGCGCCGTCGCGAATTGCAGCGCCACCCCGACACGGGGGCCGACCTGCTGGGCTTGAGCGTGCCCGATTGGCCCGAGGTGTGTGCCTTCGTCGAGCGCGCGGCGCTGGTCTTCCCGAAGCTGCGCTTCCAGCAATGGGACATCGCCCTGGCCGATGGCGGGCCCCTGGCGCTGGAACTCAACCTGTTCGGCACCGGCGGTGGCGAATTGAGCCAGATCATCGAGAAGCGCGGGCTGATGGACCCGACGATGCGGCGGTTTCTGGCGCGGCATCAAGGGGCCTAGCGGGGCGTTGCCGAGATTGACGCGGAGGGCCCGAGCGGGGCAGCGAGCATTCGGCATGGCGCAACCGAGCTTTCGGCCCGCCCCCGGGAACTCGTCCGCCAGCAGACGCCGGCCGCGCGCTGCCGGAAAATCGGCGCTTCCCGATCCGCACCGCACAGGCCCCGCCATGCCCACCTACCGCTCCAAGACCTCCACCGCCGGCCGCAACATGGCCGGCGCCCGCTCGCTGTGGCGCGCCACGGGCATGAAGGACGATGACTTCTCCAAGCCCATCATCGCCATCGCGAATTCCTTCACCCAGTTCGTGCCCGGCCACGTGCACCTGAAGGACCTGGGCCAGCTGGTGGCCCGCGAGATCGAGGCCGTGGGCGGCGTGGCCAAGGAGTTCAACACCATCGCCGTGGACGACGGCATCGCGATGGGCCATGACGGCATGCTGTATTCGCTGCCCAGCCGCGACATCATTGCCGACTCGGTCGAGTACATGGTCAACGCCCACTGCGCCGACGCGCTGGTGTGCATCTCCAACTGCGACAAGATCACCCCCGGGATGCTGATGGCCGCGATGCGGCTCAACATCCCCGTCGTGTTCGTGTCCGGCGGCCCGATGGAGGCCGGCAAGGTGCGCCTGGCGGTGCCGGGCACCAGCAAGATCGAGATCAAGAAGCTGGACCTCATCGACGCCATGGTCATGGCCGCCGACAGCAAGGTCAGCGATGCCGACCTCGCCGAGGTCGAGCGCTCGGCCTGCCCGACCTGCGGCAGCTGCTCGGGCATGTTCACGGCCAACTCCATGAACTGCCTGACCGAGGCGCTGGGCCTGAGCCTGCCGGGCAACGGCACGGTGGTCGCCACGCATGCGGACCGCGAGCAGCTGTTCAAGCAGGCCGGCCGCACCATCGTCGAGCTGTGCCGCCGCTACTACGAGCAGGAGGATGAGAGCATCCTGCCGCGCGCCATCGGCAAGAAGGCCTTCGAGAACGCGATGACGCTGGACATCGCGATGGGCGGCTCCACCAACACCATCCTGCACATCCTGGCCGCGGCCCAGGAGGCCGGTATCGATTTCGACATGACCGACATCGACCGCCTGTCGCGCGACGTGCCGCAGCTGTGCAAGGTGGCGCCCAACACCAACAAGTACCACATCGAGGACGTGCACCGCGCCGGCGGCATCATGGCCATCCTGGGCGAGCTGGACCGCGCCGGCAAGCTGCACACCGACGTGCCCACGGTGCACGCCAAGACCATGAAGGACGCGCTGGACCAGTGGGACATCGCCCGTGCGCCCAGCAACGCGGTCAAGACCTTCTACATGGCCGGCCCCGCCGGCATCCCGACACAGGTGGCCTTCAGCCAGAACACGCGCTGGCCCAGCCTGGACCTGGACCGCGCCGAGGGCTGCATCCGTTCGTTCGACCATGCCTTCAGCAAGGAAGGCGGCCTGGCCGTGCTGCGCGGCAACATCGCGCTGGACGGCTGCGTCGTGAAGACGGCCGGCGTGGATGACAGCCTGCTGGTCTTCGAAGGCCCGGCCCATGTGGTCGAGAGCCAGGACGAGGCGGTCGCCCACATCCTGGACGACCAGGTCAAGGCCGGCGACGTGGTGGTGGTGCGCTACGAAGGCCCCAAGGGCGGCCCCGGCATGCAGGAGATGCTCTACCCGACGAGCTACATCAAGTCCAAGGGCCTGGGCAAGGCCTGCGCGCTGCTGACGGACGGCCGCTTCTCCGGCGGCACCTCGGGCCTGTCCATCGGCCACTGCTCGCCGGAGGCGGCAGCGGGTGGCGCCATCGGCCTGGTGCGCAATGGCGACCGCATTCGCATCGACATTCCGAACCGCACGATCGACGTGCTGGTCAGCGACGAAGAGCTGGCGAAGCGCCGTGCGGAGCAGGATGCGAAGGGTTGGAAGCCGGCTCAGCCGCGCCCGCGCAAGGTGAGCGCGGCGCTGAAGGCCTATGCGCTGCTGGCGACGTCGGCGGACAAGGGGGCGGTGAGGGATTTGAGTCAGCTGGACGGGTAACTTGACCAGCCTTGCTGCCACAACGCTAATCGCGGTACGGACTCTCGACGCCTAGCGCTTGTTCCTATCGTTGGGTTCTTCCCTGCGCTGACACAATCAGCAAAAAAGGGAGAGAGTCATGGCTGACGACGGTCTTGCGCAAAGCGATGCCGACGTGCTTCTGCGGCTAGAAAAAGTTGCCGTGCTGCAGAAGCCCGTCGCCTTTCCGGACTTCGGCGGGCGTGTCGAGTTGCCGCTGATTTCCAAGGACGGTCGGGAGCGTTTTTCTCTCGATATCAATCGGAAAAGAATTTCTCTAAAGACTGGCTATCAAATGCGTGGGCGGCACGTATTTGTTTTGGCAAGGTTGGATTTTGCAGCTCCTCATCGAAATCCCGACGGTAGTGAGGTGGGTGTGCCACACCTGCATCTGTATCGTGAGGGATTTGGGGACAAGTGGGCATTTGACGTGCCTGATGGGCTGCTAACTGATCCGAATGATGCTTGGCAAGTGCTGCTGGATTTCATGCGCTACTGCAACGTTGTAGAGCAACCGAACATTTCTAGAGGCCTGTTCTCCGTATGAATGCGCCTGATCTCATTGGGAGATACTATGACTGGCTCAAGGCTAAGACGTCCTTGCGCGAGCTTAACGGTTGGCTGGAAATAACCACACCCTACTTGGATCGGCACAACGACTACATCCAAATTTATCTTCGCAAGGAAGGTGAGGAGTGGTTGCTAACGGACGACGGTTACACGCTTGCGGACTTGGCGCAATCGGGCTGCGAAATAGATACGCCAAGGCGAAAAGCGCTTCTGGCTTCAACGCTGAACGGATTCGGCGTTCAAATGAACGGCGAAGCGCTTGTCGTACGAGCATTTCCCGAGAATTTTTCTCTGCGCAAACATAGCTTGTTGCAAGCGATTCTCGCGGTCAACGATTTGTTCTTCGTTGCCCGAGCCAACGTAGAGAGCTTTTTCTTTGAGGATGTGGCCTTATGGCTGGATGAGGCGGACGTTCGCTACTCGCCAAGTGTGACATTTGTGGGGCGCAGCAGATATAGCCATCAGTTTGACTTCGTCGTGCCGAAGTCTCGCCAAGCTCCTGAGCGAATTCTCCGAGTAATCAACAACCCGAACAAAGATAACGCCCAAAGTGTGGCGTTCGCATGGGTGGATACGAAGGATGTTCGCCCGGCGGATTCACTGGCTTATGCGGTGTTGAATGATCGCGAGCACAAGATTGGCGATGCTGTGAAGGACGCACTCAGGAACTACGACATAACTCCGATCCCGTGGTCCGCACGGGAAGGTTTTAAAGAATTGTTAGCGGCCTGATCACCCCATCAAACGGGCTTCAGCCCGCCCGCTCCAACATCGCCTGCAACAGCACATTGCACCCCGCCTCGATGTGCTCCGGCTTGGCGTCCTCGATCTCGTTGTGGCTGATGCCGTCCTTGCAGGGGATGAAGATCATGCCGGCCGGCGCGAGGCGGGCCATGTAGACGGCGTCGTGGCCGGCGCCTGAAACCGCGGGCATGTTGCTGTAGCCCAGCGTGTCGGCGGCTTTCTGCACGGCGCCGATGCAGTCGGGGTGGAAGGGCTGGGCCGGGTAGGCGCTGACGGGCGTGATCTCGATGGGCAGGCCGCTGTCGGCCGACAGCTTCGCGGCCACCGCACGGATGTCGGTGTCCATCGCCTCGCACAGTGCGTCGGTCGCGTTGCGCAGGTCGATGCTGAACTTCACCCGGCCGGGGATGACGTTGCGGCTGTTCGGGTGCACCTGCACCATGCCCACGGTGCCGCGCCCATGCGGCGGGTGGCGGTGGGCGCAGGCGACGACTTCCTGCATCAGCTTGGTGGCCACCTGCAGCGCATCCTTGCGCAGCGCCATGGGCGTGGGGCCGGCGTGGGCTTCCATGCCGGTGACGACGCAGTCGTACCAGCGTATGCCCAGCACGCCGGTGACGACGCCTATGGTCTTGTCGTGGTCCTCCAGCACCGGACCCTGCTCGATGTGGGTCTCGAAGTAGGCGCCGATGGGGTGGTCGCCGGGCTGCTGCTCGCCGATGTAGCCGATGCGCTCCAGCTCGCCCTTGACCGTCAGTCCTGCAGTGTCGGTGGCCGCGTAGGCATGTTCCAGCGTGAAGGCCTTGGCGAACACGCCCGAGCCCATCATGACGGGCACGAAGCGCGAGCCTTCCTCGTTGGTCCAGAACGCGACCTCGATGGGCGCCTCGGTCTCGACGCCATGGTCGTTCAGCGTGCGCACCACCTCGAGGCCGGCCAGCACGCCGTAGTTGCCGTCGAACTTGCCGCCGGTGGGCTGGGTGTCGATGTGGCTGCCGGTCATGATGGGCGGCAGCGCGTTGTTGCGGCCGGCGCGGCGCATGAAGACGTTGCCGATCTTGTCCACCGTGACCGTCATGCCCGCCTCGCGTGCCCAGCGCGTGACGAGGTCGCGGCCCTGCTTGTCCAGGTCGGTCAGAGTCAGGCGGCAGACGCCGCCCTTGTCGGTGGCGCCGATCTGCGCCAGTTCCATCAGCGAGTCCCACAGGCGCGGGCCGTTGACGCGCAGCTGGGTGATGTCGGGTCGGGTGACTGCGGTATCCATTCCTGGTTCCTCAATGGAAATGCAACCACCGAGGCACAGAGGCACAGAGAAGGGAAGCCCTTTGGATTTTCTCTGTGACTCTGTGCCTCTGTGGTTGCGTTTTGTCTGTCAGCGCGCGACGGCGGTCGGTGCCAGGTCTTGCGAACGCTTCATCGCCGCATCGAACTGCGGGCCAAACGGAGGGCGCTTCAGATAACGGCCCCGGCCCGGCTCGGCACGCAGCTCGCCGCGCGCGAACACCACGCGACCCTGCGAGATCGTGTGGCTGGGGATGCCGCGCACGGTGCGGCCCTCGAAGATGTTGAAGTCGTTCTTGGAGAACTGCGTCCCGGCCGACAGCGTCTTGGTGCCGGCCGGGTCCCACAGCACCAGGTCGGCGTCGGCCCCCTCGGCGATGACGCCCTTGCGCGGGTACATGTTGAACAGCTTCGCCGCGTTGGCCGACGTGATCGCGACGAACTCCGACGGGGTGAGCCGCCCGCTGTTGACGCCGGCATCCCACAGCACGGCCATGCGCTCCTCGACGCCGCCGCAGCCGTTGGGGATCTTCGCGAAGTTGTCGATGCCGGCAGCCTTCTGCGCGGCGCAGAAGGTGCAGTGGTCGGTGGCCGTCGTGTGCAGCTGGCCGCTCTGCAGGCCGCGCCACAGAAACTCCTGGTGGATCTTGGGGCGGAAAGGCGGGCTCATCACATAGGCCGCGGCCTTGTTGAAGTCGGGGTCGCGGTAGACGCTGTCGTCGATCAGCAGATGGCCCGCCAGCACCTCGCCGTAGACGCGCTGGCCGCGGGCGCGGGCTCGGGCGATGGCCTCGGCGCTCTCGATGCAGCTGACGTGCACGATGTAGATGGGCACGCCCAGCACGTCGGCGATCGCGATGGCGCGGTTGGCGGCCTCGCCCTCCACCATGGGCGGGCGCGACATCGGATGGCCCTCGGGGCCGGTGATGCCCATCTTGGCCACTTCGGCCTGCAGCAGGTAGACCAGCTCGCCGTTCTCCGCGTGCACGGTGGGCATGGCGCCCAGTTCGAGCGCACGCTTGAAGCTGTTCACCAGCGTCTCGTCGTCGCACATGATGGCGTTCTTGTAGGCCATGAAGTGCTTGAAGCTGTTGACGCCTTCCTCGCGCACCAGCGTGCCCATGTCGTCGCTGACGCTCTGGTCCCACCAGGTCACGGCGACGTGGAAGGCGTAGTCGGCCGCTGCCTTCTCGGCCCAGCCGCGCCAGGTGCGGTAGGCGTCCATCAGCGGCTGCTGCGGATTCGGGATGACGAAGTCGATGATGCTCGTCGTGCCGCCGGCCAGCGCGGCCGCGGTGCCGGAGAAGAAGTCGTCCTGCGTGACCGTGCCCATGAAGGGCAGCTGCATGTGGGTGTGCGGGTCGATGCCGCCGGGCAGCAGGTACTGGCCGGTGCCGTCCAGCGTGGTCGTGCCGGCAGGCGCCTCGCGCACGGCGCGCTCGCCGAGGGCGGCGATGCGGCCGTCCACGCACAGCACATCGGTGCGGCTCTCGGCGTCGGCATTGACGACGATGGCACCTCGAATCAGCAGACTCATGTCGCGCTCCTCGTGAGCGATTGGGGTTGGGCCTTGCCTGCCATCAGCAGGCCGTAGACGATGGCCGCGAGCGCGAGGCCGGCGAACCAGGCATAGGTGTAGATCTGCTTGAAGGCCGCGCCGACCTCGGGGAAGGCCGCGGGGAAGGCGGCGTTCAGGAAGCCGGGGATGTTGGGCGCCACCCCCACGGCGAAGGCGATCAGGGCCGCGAGGTTCCAGCCGCCGCGGTAGCTGTAGCGGCCGCCCTCGCGGTAGAGGTCGTCGACGACCAGCTCGGTCTTGCGCAGCAGGTAGTAGTCGACGATCAAGATGCCGGCCACCGGCCCGAGCAGCGCCGAGTAGCCGATCAGCCAGGTGAAGATATAGCCCTCGGTGGAGGCCAGGATCTTCCACGGCATCATCGCGATGGCGATGCCGCAGGTGATGATGCCGCCCAGCTTGTAGCTGACCTTGCCCGGCGCCAGCGCCGAGAAGTCGTAGGCCGGGCCGACCAGGTTGGCCGCGAGGTTGACGCTGACCGTGTCGATCAGCAGCACGATCAGCGCGATCAGCACGGCGGCGCCCGTCATGCGGGCGGCCAGGTCCACCGGGTCCCACAGCGCCTTGCCGTAGATGACCACGGTGGCCGAGGTGACGAAGACGGCCAGCGCCGCCAGCAGCCCCATGGGCGCGGGCAGGCCCAGGGCCTGGCCGACGAGCTGGTCGCGCTGGCTCTTCGCGAAGCGCGTGAAGTCGGGGATGTTCAGCGCCAGCGTGGCCCAGAAGCCCACCATGGCCGTCAGCGAGGGCCAGAACACGGCCGCGAACTGGCCGGCCTTGGCGCCGCCCGGCTCGAAGGCCGAGGGTTGATGCAGGATGGGGCCGAAGCCACCGGCCTTGTCCCAGGCCCACCACAGCAGCACGAAGCAGATGAGGATCTTCAGCGGCGCCGTGTAGGTCTCGAGCTTGCGGATGGCCTCGATGCCGTGCACGACGAACCAGAACTGCAGCAGCCAGAAGGCGAGGAAGCAGGCCAGCTGCGCCGCGTTGATGCCCAGACCCGGCAGCGGGTCGCCGGACAGCGGCTGGCCCATCAGCACGCCCGCCAGCGTGTAGATCATCTGCCCGCCGAACCAGGTCTGGATGCCGTACCAGCCGCAGGCCACCAGCGCGCGCAGCAGCGCCGGCAGCCGCGCGCCCCGCGTGCCGAAGGAGGCTCGCGCCAGCACCGCATAGGGGATGCCGTACTTGGCGCCGGCGTGGCCGATCAGCAGCATGGGCAGCAGCACGATGAGGTTGCCCAGGAACACCGTGCCCACGGCCTGGCCCCAGCTCATGCCCGATTCGATGAGGCTGGCCGCCAGCGTGTAGGCCGGGATGCACATGACCATGCCCACCCACAGCGCGGCGAAGTGCCACCAGCGCCACGTTCGCTGAGCCGCCGTCGTCGGGATGAGATCAGGGTTGCTCAGCGTGGGGTCGGTCATGCGTGCTCCAGAACGGAAATGCAACCACGGAGGCACAGAGGCACAGAGAAATTCATGGCTGGCTATTCCTCTGTGTCTCCGTGCCTCTGTGGTTGCCTTGGGGTTTCAAGTGTTCTGCGGGAAAGCAAACTGCGGGCCCTTGGGCGTGCTGTCGGGCCAGCGCTGCATCACGGCCTTGTGCTTGGTGTAGAAGCGCACCGCCTCGGGCCCGTAGGCGTGGTGGTCGCCGAACAGGCTGCGCTTCCAGCCGCCGAAGCTGTTGAAGGCCATGGGCACGGGCAGCGGCACGTTGACGCCCACCATGCCCACCTGGATGTGATGCACGAATTCGCGCGCCACATGGCCGTCGCGGGTGAAGATGGCGACGCCGTTGGCGTACTCGTTGGCCTCGATGAGCGCTATTGCCGCGGCCAGGTCCGGCACGCGCACCACGCACAGCACGGGGCCGAAGATCTCCTCGGTGTAGCAGCTCATGTCGGCGCTGACGCCGTCCAGGATGGTGCCGCCGACGAAGAAACCGTCCTCATGACCCGGCACTTTGTAGCCGCGGCCATCGACCACCGCGGTGGCGCCGGCTGCCACGCCTTCGCCGATCAGCCGCTCCACGCGCTGCTGTGCCGCCCGCGTGATCAGCGGGCCCATCTCGGCGCCGGCCTGGTGGCCCTCGCCGATCTTCAGCGCCTTGACGCGCGGCGCCAGTGCGGCGACCAGCTTGTCGCCCACGTCGCCCACCGCGACGGCCACCGAGATCGCCATGCAGCGCTCGCCGGCCGAGCCATAGGCCGCACCCATCAGCGCGTCCACCGCGCCGTCCAGGTCGGCGTCCGGCATGACCACCATGTGGTTCTTGGCGCCGCCCAGCGCCTGCACGCGCTTGCCGTGGGCGCTGCCCACCTTGTAGATGTGCTCGGCCACCGGCGTGGAGCCGACGAAGCTGACCGCCGCGATGCCGGGGTGGGCCAGGATGGCGTCGACGATGTCCTTGTCGCCCTGGATGACGCTGAAGATGCCGTCCGGCAGGCCGGCTTCCTTCAGCCAGCGCGCCATCAGCAGCGACGCGCTCGGGTCGCGCTCGCTGGGCTTGAGGATGAAGGCATTGCCGCAGCCGATGGCGATGGGGTACATCCACATCGGCACCATGGCCGGGAAGTTGAACGGCGTGATGCCGGCCACCACGCCCAGCGGCTGGCGCATGCTCCAGGCATCCATGCCGCGCGCGATTTGCTCGGTGTACTCGCCCTTGAGCAGCTGCGGCATGGCGGTGGCGAACTCGACCACCTCGATGCCGCGCGCCACCTCGCCCAGCGCGTCGGGCAGCGTCTTGCCATGCTCGCGCACCAGCGCCTCGGCGAGTTCCTCGCGGCGTTCCTGCAGCAGGGTCAGGAACTTGAACAGCACGCGGGCGCGGGCCAGCGGCGGCGTCTGCGCCCAGGCCTTGGCGGCTTGCGTGGCCGAGGCCACCGCAGCGTCGAGGTCGGCCGCGCTGCCCAGCAGCAGCTGGCCCTGCACGGCACCGGTGGCCGGGTTGTGGATGTCTTGCCTGCGGCCGCCGGAACCGGGGCTGACCGCGCCGTTGATCCAGTGGCCCACTTCATAGTGACTCATCGCTCGTCCTTCAGGCGCAGCTCTGGCGCATGGGGTTGTTCGGATGCGTGGTCCAGTTGGCGTAGCTGCCATCGATGACGCGGCCGGTGCGCGCATCGGTCTCGCCCGGCTGGAGGGCACGCATCGTGATGGTGCCAGGGACGGGGCAAATCGACACGCACAAGTTGCAGCCGACACACTCGGCTTCGTTGACGTGGAAGTGGCGCTTGCCGTCTTTCGTCGCGAAGATGGCCTGGTGCGAGGTGTCTTCGCACACCACGTGGCAGCGGCCGCACTGGATGCAGCTTGCCTGGTCGATGACGGCCTTGTCGACATGGTTGAGGTTGAGCTGGTTCCAGTTCTTGACCGTGGGAACCGCCTTGCCCTCGAAGGCCTTCAGGTTGGCGTAACCCTTCTCGTCCATGAAGTTGCTCAAGCCCGAGCACAGGTCCTGCACGATCTTGAAGCCGTAGACCATGGCGGCCGTGCAGACCTGCACCGTGCCGCAGCCCATGGCGATGAACTCGGCTGCGTCGCGCCAGGTGGTGATGCCGCCTATGCCCGAGATGGGCAGGCCGGCCGTGGCGGCGTCGCGGGCGATCTCGGCCACCATGTTCAGCGCGATGGGCTTGACGGCGGGGCCGCAATAGCCGCCGTGCGAGCCCCAGCCGTCGGTGACCGGGCTCATCGTCATGCGGTCCAGGTCCACGCCCATGACCGAGTTGATGGTGTTGATGAGGCTGACCGCATCCGCGCCGCCGGCCTTGGCCGCGCGCGCCGGGTAGCGCACGTCGGTGATGTTGGGCGTCAGCTTCACGATGACCGGCAGCCTGGTGTGCTGCTTGCACCATTCGGTGACCTGCTGGATGTACTCCGGCACCTGGCCCACGGCCGAGCCCATGCCGCGCTCGCTCATGCCGTGCGGGCAGCCGAAGTTCAGCTCCACGCCGTCGGCGCCGGTGTCGGCCACGCGGGCCAGGATGGCCTTCCAGCTCTGCTCGTTCACCGGCACCATCAGCGACACGACCATGGCCCGGTCCGGGAAGTCGCGCTTCACGCGGCGGATCTCGTCGAGGTTGACCTGCAGCGGCCGGTCACTGATCAGCTCGATGTTGTTGAAGCCGATGACGCGCCGGTCCTGGCTCCACAGCGTGGCATAGCGCGGGCCGTTGACGTTGACCACCGGCGGGTCCTCGCCCAGCGTCTTCCAGACCACGCCGCCCCAGCCGGCCTCGAAGGCGCGGCGCACATTGACCTCCTTGTCGGTGGGCGGGGCCGAGGCCAGCCAGAAGGGGTTGGGGCTCTTGATGCCCAGGAAATCGGTGCTCAGGTCAGCCATGGGCGGCCTCCTTGTCGAGGTGGCGGGCGGTGGCGAGGCCCAGGTGGCGGTCGATGGCGATGGCCGCGCGCTTGCCATGCTCCACGGCCTCCACGGTCAGGTCGCGGCCGCCGGCGCGGCAGTCGCCGCCGGCCCAGACGCGGGCCAGGCTGGTCTGGCCGTCGGCATCGGTCTTGATGCGGCCGGACTGCAGCTCGATGCCGGCGCCGATGGGCGCGGCCTCGAAGGTCTGGCCGATGGCGCGCAGCACCAGGTCGGCCTCCAGGGTGAACTGCTCGCCGCTGTCCACCAGCTGGCCGCCGTCCAGCCGGGTCGCGGCGAAGCGCATGCCGCGCAGCACGCCGCCCTCGGCGACGACGGCCAGCGGCCGCGCCCAGCAGCGGATGGTCACGCCATGGGTCTGCGCCCAGTGCTGCTCATGCAGCGAGGCGGACAGGCTCTCGGGCCCGCGGCGGTAGACCATGGTGACCTGCTCGGCGCCCAGCAGCTTGCTCTGCACGGCCGCATCCACGGCCGTCATGCCGCCGCCGATGACGACGACCCGGCGGCCCACCGGCACGATCTCGGGCGCGCTCTGGCGCAGCTCTGCGATGAAGTCCACCGCATCCCTGTACGAGGACCGCAGGCCCGGCAACTGGGGCTCGGCGATGCCCAGCGCGTTGACGCCCTGCAGGCCCAGGCCCAGGAAGACCGCGTCGTACTCGGCCAGCAGGCCGTCCAGCGTGATGTCGCGGCCCAGCCGGCAGTTCAGCTTCGGCGTGATGCCGCCGATGGACAGCAGCCAGTCGACTTCGCGCTGCGCAAAGCCGCCGGCCACCTTGTAGGTGGCCAGGCCGTATTCGTTCAGGCCGCCCAGCTTGGCCGCGGCGTCGAACAGCACCACCTCATGCCCGCGCCAGGCCAGCCCGTGGGCCGCGGCCAGGCCCGCCGGGCCGGCGCCCACCACGGCGACGCGCCGCCCCGTGGGCATGCCGCGTGTGAACATGGGCTTGCCGGGGTTGGCCAGGTGGCCCTCCACCGCGTAGCGCTGCAGCAGGCCGATCTCCACGGGCTTGCTCTCGTGGCTGTTGCGCACGCAGGCCTGCTCGCACAGCACCTCGGTGGGGCAGACGCGGGCGCACATGCCGCCCAGCGGGTTGGCCGTCAGGATGGCCTCGGCCGCGCCGCGCACGTTGTCCTGGGCGACGCGTTGGATGAAGCTGGGGATGTCGATGCCGGTGGGGCAGGCCGTCTGGCAGGGCGCGTCATGGCAGTAGTAGCAGCGCTCGGCCTCGATCAGCGCCTGGGCCCGGTTCAGCGGCGGGTGGGCCTCCGCGAAATTGCGGGCATAGTCATCCGGCGCGAGCCGGCCCGATTTCAAATCTGCAAGGTCCACGGCAGTCTCCCTGGCGAAAACAGGCAAACATTACTTCCCCGTAAAAATTGACCGAAGCGTAAAAACCCGCAGCATCGTCTTGGTGCACGCCATCAGAATTCAGCCCATGACTGACATCGCCCCCGTGACGCGCACGCCGCGCGCCGCCACCCTGCGCAAGCAGGAGGCCATCCTTGCCGAGGCCGAGCGCCAGTTCGCGCGCTTCGGCTTCGAGGGCGTCAGCCTGGACAGCATCGCCGCGGCGCTGGACCTGTCGCGCCAGAACCTGCTCTACCACTGGCCCAGCAAGGAAGAGCTCTACCGTGCGGTGCTGGACAGCGTGATGGGTGAATGGATGGCCAACATGAGCGCCATCGCCGAGGCCGACGAGCCCGAGGCGGCCATCCACACCTATGTGGACGTCAAGCTGCGCTTCAGCCGCGAGCGCCCCAGCGGCAATGCCGTCTTCACACGCGAGATCATGGCCGGCGCGCCGCGCTACCAGGACGTGCTGAAGGCCCAGGTCATGCCGCTGCTGCATGCCGACGTGGAGCGCTTCGAGCGCTGGGCCAGGGAGGGCTTGATCCGCCACCTGGACTTCACGCACCTGATGTTCCTGCTGTGGTCGTCCACGCAGGCCTATGCGGACCTGGGCGCGCAGTTCTCGCTCTTCATGGGCAAGCCCGCGCTGGACGACGAAGACTTCGAGCGCGCCCGCCAGCTGATCACGGGCCTGATCTGGCGCAGCCTGGAAATGCCGCGCTGAGGCCGCGCGCCGGGCGGCTTGATGCCCGACCGGAGCGGCGGTGCATGCCAGCCGAGCGACACTGCCGGCCATGATTCTCGAAATCGCCGACTTCCGCATCCAGCCCGGCCAGCAGGCCGCCTTCGAAGCCGCCCTCAGGATCGGCATCGCCACCGCGCTGTCGCGCTCGCCGGGCTTCATCAGCGCCCGCGTGCAGCATGGCGTCGAGTCGCCCGAGCGCTATGTGCTGCTGGTCGAATGGCAGACGCTGGAAGACCACATGCAGGGCTTCCGCGACGGGCCGCTGTTCGCGGTCTGGCGCGGCCACATCGGCAGCTTCTTCGCCGGCCCGCCGAGCGTGGAACATTTCCAGGCCGTGCCGCTGGCCTAACGCCAGCCGCCGTCCCGCGCGGCCTTCTCCTGCGCGGGATTCAGCGCGTCACCGGCCATCAGGGCGTCCACCGCGCCCAGCACGCTGGGCGGCAGGCTGCTGGCCGCCTGGCGCATGCCGCCGCCCGCTGCCGGCGCCACGGCCGCGACCTGCTGCAGCGCCCAGGCGCCATCGCGCTCGCGGCAGGCCAGGCCGGCCGACGCGGCCATCGAGAAGCTGCGGCAGAAGCGGCCGTCCCTGGCCTTGAAGCTGATCTGCACAGCCACCGGGCCGCCGGCCGGGGCGCTGGCCAGTTGCTGGTCCAGTGCCTTGGCGAGGGCGCCGCGGGCGAGCAGGCGGCCCTGGCCGTCATCGTCCGCCGGCGTCAGCCGCATGCCGATCAGCGTGCCCAGCACCAGCGTCGCGGCCATGCCGCCCCAGGCGGCCCAGCGGGCCATGCCGCGGCGCTGCGCACGCACGGCGCCCAGGTCCACCACCTGCGGCGCGGGCGCCGGTTCGGCCAGCAAGGCCTTGAGGCGGTCCGGCACCGGCTCGTCCAGCACATCGTCGAAGGCCGCGGCCATGCGGCGGCGCTCGGCCCTCAGCCGCTGTTCGTCGTTCAGGCTCATGGCCACTCTCCCAGCAACTCCTGCAGCGCCTCGCGGGCCCGCGCCAGGCGACTGGTGACGGTGCCGACCGGCACCTGCAGTGTCTCGGCCGCCTCCTGGTAGCTCAGGCCCTCGACCAGCACCAGGCCCACCACGGCGCGGTGCTCAGCGCTGAGCCTGGCCACGGCCCGGCGCACGAGGATGGCGTCCAGCGGCGCGCCGGACTTGGCGTCGTCGCCGACCTGTTCGCCGGCCTCCTCGGGCAAAAAGGTCTGGCCGCGCCGTTCGCGCGCCCTCAGCTCGTCAATCCACGCGTTCTGCATGATGCGAAACATCCAGCTGTCCAGACGCGTTCCAGGCGTCCACTGGTCGGTGCGCGTCAGCGCCTTCTCGATGGCGACCTGCACGAGGTCGTCGGCGTCTTCGCGGGCCGGGGCCAGCGTGCGGCCGAAACGGCGCAGCCGCGGCAGCAGCGCGGCAATCTCCTGGCGAAGCTCGGCAAGGCTTTCGTGCATCGATGCATGGACAACGGACGAGGCATGGATTTTCTTCCGCCCCGCGCTCGTTATCCTCACTCGACGTCGCCGCGCGCCATGAAATCCCTGCTTGCCCTGTCCCTGAGCGCCGCTTTCGCCCTGCCGGCCCAGGCCCAGCTGCGCCTGCCGCAACTGCCGGGCGTGTCGCGCCTGCCGGGCCTGGTCGACCGCGCCGTGCCACCCCTGCCCGAGCTGCTGTCGGCGTCCACCCAGGGGCTGGACTCGCGCCTGGCGCGCTTGCGCGAGCTGCTGGGCCGCCACCCGGACCTCATCGAGGCCGACCCGCGCGGCGAGCCGATCCGCCGGCGCGAGCTGGTGCTGCTGGCGCCGAGCGAGGCCGCGCTGGCCGCGGCGGCGGCCCTGGGCCTGGCGCCGCTGCGCGAGGAGGCCTGGCCCGAGCTGGCGCTGCGCGCGGTCGTGCTGCGCGTGCCGCCGGGCCTGGACACGGCGGAGGCGCTGGACAAGCTGCGCGCCGCCCAGCCGGGGCTGCAGGCCGACTTCAACCATCTCTATGCGCGCAGCGGCGAGGTGGCGGCGCTTGCCGGGCCGGCGGCCGCCCCCAGGCGCGGCGCGCTGCGCGTGGGCCTCATCGACGGCGGCGTGGACCGCCGCCATGCGGCGCTGCGCAATGCCGGCGGCGCCAGCTTCGGCTGCGGCGGTAGCGCCGTGCCCAGCGAGCATGGCACGGCTGTCGCGTCGCTGCTGGTCGGCAGCGACCGTGGCTTTGCCGGCGCGGCCGTGAAGGCCGAGCTGTTCGCCGCCGACGTGTACTGCGACCGGCCCGATGGCGGCTCGGCCGAGGAGGTCGTGCGCGCGCTGGCCTGGCTGGCGCGCGAACGCGTGGCCGTCATCAACGTCAGCCTGGTGGGCCCGTCGAACCGGCTGCTGGAGCAGGGCGTCGCGGCGCTGGTCGGGCGCGGCCATCTGCTGGTGGCGGCGGTCGGCAACGACGGCCCGGCCGCACCGCCGCTGTACCCGGCGTCCTATGCCGGCGTCGTGGGTGTGACCGGCGTGACGCCGTCGCGCCGCGTGCTGCCGGAGGCGGCGCAGGGGCCGCAGGTGATGTGGTCGGCCCCCGGGTCCGACATGGCGGTGGCGCGCAGCGGTGGCGGCTACGCCATCGCGCGCGGCACCTCGTTCGCGGCGCCGCTGGTGGCCGGCCTGCTGGCCGCCGAGCTGCGCGAGCCGGACGTGGCGGCGGCGGCCGCCGCCGTCGAGCGGCTGGCATCCGGCGCCGTGGACCTGGGCGCGTCGGGCCGCGACCCCGTCTACGGCCGCGGCCTGGTGGCCGAGGACCTGCGGGTGCTGCCCGAGCGCCTGCAGGCGCGCCAGGCCCGTTGAGGCCGGCGGCCGGCGTGCGGACCAGCCCTTGGCGCAGCTTGTTACACCTCGGTCGGGACGGAAATCTCCCCGCGCGTCGTTGTGATCGGTGAAAGGGCCGGAATGGCTGGCTCTTCCGAACCGACCCACGGAGATCCCTCATGTTTGCAACCCGCCTCACCCTCCGCACGCAGCTGGGCACCCTCGCCATGGCCGCCGGCCTCATCGCCTCCAACGCCCACGCCGGCCTGCTCGGCGGTGGTGGCGGCGGGCTGAGCGGCGGCCTGAACGGCGCGCTGCAGCCCCGCCAGCTGGAGCTGGGTGGCAAGGCCAGCGGCCGTGCCGGGGGCTCGGCCGATGGTTCGCGGGCCCTGGGCGCGCTGGACCGCGCCCAGGGCGCCGTCGTCGGCGTCCAGGATGCCGCCACCGGCAAGGTCGGCGATGCGAAGGCCGCCGCCCGAGGCCAGGCCGAGGCGGCCAAGGGAGGCGCGGCCGACGTGAAGTCGACGGCGACCGGCCAGGCGGGCATGCTGAAGAGCGCCGGCCAGGAGGCCAAGGACTCGCTGGCCTCGAGTGCCGGCAATGCCAGCGGCGGTGCCGACGGCGGCGGCGCGTTGAACGGCACGGCAGGCGGCGGCGCCCTGGCCGGCCAGGGCAGCGGCGGCTTGAACGGCGCGCTGAAGCGGGGCGACACGCCGGCTGCGCCGGCGGCCACCACGCCCGCCAAGCCGGCGGCCCCGGCCGCTGCGCCCGAGCAGCCGGCGCCGCAGGCCGTCGGCGGCAAAGACACCGGCGCCCACGCCACCGGCGGCGCCTCGGCCAAGGCCGCGCGTGCCGACAACGGCGTCGCCCTGGACGCCTCGGCCAACGGCTCGGCGAGGCGGTGAGTGTGTGCGGCGTCGGCGTCCGCGTCGGCGCTGCGCGACCGGGGCGGCCTGCGGGCCGCCCCTTGCCATGGCTTGCAGCGCGTCGTGCAGTTCGGGGCCGAGCATGCGCACAAGCCAGGCTTGCATGCCGGCGAAGGAGGGGCTGCGTAGAATTCCGGCCTCATCCGAGGAGCGCTGCGAGGGTTTGGATGCCCCCAGGCTCGGATCGTTTCCCAACGGCGCTCATCGATCCCCTGCGCGAGACGCCATCGATGACCCCTCTGCCGCCCCCCCTGAAGCTCTCCGGCCTGGAGCCCGTCTCCATCGCCGCCGGCAGCCTGTTCGTCAACATCGGCGAGCGCACCAACGTCACCGGCTCCAAGGCCTTCGCCCGCATGATCCTGGCCGGCCAGTTCGAGGACGCGCTGGCCGTGGCCCGTCAGCAGGTCGAGAACGGCGCCCAGGTCATCGACATCAACATGGACGAGGCCATGCTGGACAGCCAGGCCGCCATGGTGCGCTTCCTGAACCTGATCGCCGGCGAGCCCGAGATCGCCCGCGTGCCCATCATGATCGACTCGTCCAAGTGGACGGTCATCGAGGCCGGCCTGAAGTGCATCCAGGGCAAGGGCATCGTCAACTCCATCTCGCTGAAGGAGGGCGAGGCGGAGTTCAAGCGCCAGGCCAGGCTGGTGCGCCGCTACGGCGCTGCGGCCGTGGTCATGGCCTTCGACGAGCAGGGCCAGGCCGACAGCTTCGCGCGCAAGACCGAGATCTGCGCACGGGCCTATCGCATCCTGGTGGACGAGGTGGACTTCCCCCCCGAGGACATCATCTTCGACCCCAACATCTTCGCCATCGCGACGGGCATCGAGGAGCATGACAACTACGCGGTGGACTTCATCGAGGCCACGCGCTGGATCAAGCAGAACCTGCCCGGCGCCAAGGTGTCGGGCGGCGTCAGCAACGTCTCTTTCAGCTTCCGCGGCAACGAGCCGGTGCGCGAGGCCATCCACACCGTGTTCCTCTACCACGCCATCCAGGCGGGCCTGGACATGGGCATCGTCAACGCCGGCATGGTGGGCGTCTACGACGACCTGGACCCCGAGCTGCGCGAGCGCGTGGAGGACGTGGTGCTGAACCGCCGCAAGGATGCCGGCGAGCGTCTCATCGAGATCGCCGACCGTGCCAAGAGCGCCGGCAAGGACGACACGGCCCGCCTGGCCTGGCGGGCCGGCGATGTGAACGCCCGGCTGTCGCATGCGCTGGTGCACGGCATCACCGACTTCATCGTCGAGGACACGGAAGAGGCCTGGCAGGCCATCAAGGCCGATGGCGGCCGGCCGCTGCACGTCATCGAAGGGCCGCTGATGGCCGGCATGAACGTCGTCGGCGACCTGTTCGGCCAGGGCAAGATGTTCCTGCCCCAGGTGGTCAAGAGCGCCCGTGTCATGAAGAGCGCGGTGGCCCACCTGGTGCCCTACATCGAGGAAGAGAAGCGCCAGCTCGAGGCGGCGGGTGGCGACGTGAAGCCGAAGGGCAAGATCGTCATGGCCACGGTCAAGGGCGATGTGCACGACATCGGCAAGAACATCGTCACCGTGGTCCTGCAGTGCAACAACTACGAGGTCGTCAACATGGGCGTCATGGTGCCGGCCCAGGACATCCTCAGGAAGGCCAAGGAGGAGGGCGCCGACATCATCGGCCTGTCCGGCCTCATCACGCCCAGCCTGGAGGAGATGCAGCATGTCGCCGCCGAGATGCAGCGTGACGAATATTTCTCCTCGCGCCACATGCCGCTGCTGATCGGCGGTGCGACGACCAGCCGCGTGCACACGGCCGTCAAGATCGCCCCCCACTACGAAGGCCCGGTGGTCTACGTGCCCGACGCCTCGCGCGCGGTGGGCGTGTGCTCCGAGCTGCTCAGCGACGAACGCGCCGCGGCCTACATCGCCGAGATCAGGGCCGACATCGAGAACGTGCGCAAGCTGCATGCCGGCAAGAAGCAGACGCCGCTGGTCACGCTGGCCCAGGCGCGCGCCAACAAGGCGCCGCTGGACCTGGCCCGCGTCGCGCCGGCGCCGAAGTTCACCGGCCGCCGCGTGCTGAAGAACCTGGACCTGGCCGAACTGGCGCGCTACATCGACTGGGGGCCGTTCTTCCAGACCTGGGACCTGGCCGGGCCTTATCCGGCCATCCTCGACGACGAGATCGTCGGCAGCGAGGCGCGCAAGGTCTTCGCCGACGCCCAGGCCATGCTGAGGAAGATCATCGACGGCCGCTGGCTGCAGGCCCATGCGGTGTTCGGCCTCTACCCGGCCGCGCGCGTCAACGAGGACGACATCGCCATCCGCAGCGAGCCGCCCATGGTCTGGCACGGCCTGCGCATGCAGTCCGAGCGGCCCGTGGTGGACGGCCAGAAGCGCCCCAACCGCTGCCTGTCCGACTTCGTCGCCGCAGAGACGGACCACATCAGCGACCACATCGGCCTCTTCGCCGTCACGGCTGGCCTGGGCGTGGACAGGAAGGAGGCCCAGTTCCTCGCCAGCCACGACGACTACTCGGCCATCATGCTCAAGGCGCTGGCCGACCGCCTCGCCGAGGCCGCCGCGGAGTGGCTGCACGAGCGCGTGCGCCGCGAGTTCTGGGGCTATGCGCCGGCCGAGGCACTGACGAACGAGCAGCTGATCGCCGAGAAGTACAGCGGCATCCGTCCCGCACCCGGCTACCCGGCCTGCCCGGATCACCTGGCCAAGCGGGACCTGTTCCGGGTGCTGGCGCCCGACGAGATCGGCATGGGCCTGACCGACAGCATGGCCATGACGCCGGCGGCCAGCGTCAGCGGCTTCTACCTGGCCCACCCCGACGCGGCCTATTTCAACGTGGGCCGCATCGGTGACGACCAGCTGGCCGACTGGGCCGCGCGCTGCGGCCTGGGCGAGGCCGAGGCGCGCCGCGCGCTGGCGCCGCTGCTGGGCTGAGCGCGCAGCATCTGCTTACATTGCCGGCGCGTAGTCCGCGGTTGCGTCCTACAAGGGCGGGCCGCGGTGACGGGCATGCTGTCACCATCACCCATCACATCGGAGGCCCCATGTCGACCCCCACCCCCGTCAAGTCCACCCAGATCGTCGCCGGCGTCGCCGTCGTGCTGGCATTGCTCGGCGGCGCCTATGCAGTGGGGCGTTCGCAAGGCGTCAGCGGCGAGCCGCCCGCCGCGCCGCTGGTGGCCGAGGCGTCGCAGAAGCCGGCACAGCCGGACGCGCGTCGCGAGGAAGTCCTGCCGCGCGCCGACGAGGTGCGCAAGCCCGTGCAGCTGGCGCGCGCCGACACGGGCCGCGAGGCCGCACCGGCCGTCGAGCGCGAGCCGCAGCCGGCGGCGCTGTGCCATGACTGCGGCCGCGTGGTCGCCGTGCATGCCGAGACCCGTCAGGGCCAGGGCAGCGGCGTCGGCGCCGTGGGCGGCGCCGTCGTGGGCGGCCTGCTGGGCAACATGATCGGCGGCGGCAACGGCCGCAAGCTGGCGACCGTGGGCGGTGCCGTGGCCGGCGGCTATGCCGGCAACGAGATCGAGAAGAACCAGAAGAGCCGCACCGTCTGGGTCGTCAAGATCGAGGAACGCGATGGCCGCGTGCGCCGCTTCGAACGCAGCGCCGACCCGGGCCTGCGCGTGGGCGACGAGGTGCGTCTGACCCAGAGCGGGTTCGAGCGCCGCTGACGAGGTGCCGCCCACGTGGCGGCATGAGCCTCAGCGGCCGGCGAAGCGCGTGAGTGCCTGCTTGAGAGCGGGCGCCACGACCTCGGCCGAATAGCGCTCGACGATGATCTGCCGGCCGGTGCGCCCGTAAGTCCGGGCCAGGCTGTGGTCTTGCAGCAGCGTCGTCAGCGCGTCCACCCAGTCGTCCACGCTGCGCGCTCCCAGGCCGCAATCGCCGGCCGCCAGCACGTCGGCGTTCATGCCCACCGGCGTGGCGACGACCGGAATGCCGCAGGCCATGTAGGTCAGCATCTTGAAACTGCACTTGCCGCGGGCCCAGGGGCTGTCCAGCAAGGGCATGATGCCTACCGTCATGCCCTGGATGGCGCTGACCTCGTTGTCGGGCGACCAGCGGATGTACTCGACGCGTTCCGGGGCAATGCGCGTGAACGCGGGCGGGCGGTCGGAGACGATGCGCAGGCGGGCCTGCGGGAAGCGCTGCAGCACGGTGGCGAAGGCCGTCTCGATGGGGCGGAAGTACTCATAGCCGCCGCTGGTGCCCGACCAGCCGATGACGAGTTCTTCGCTGGGGGGCGCCGGGGTGAAGCGCCGGGTGTCCACCGCCGTCGGGACGATGGCGATGTTGGGGTTCCAGCGCTCGAAGTTCTCGGCCAGGTAGCTGTTGCCGCAGATGACGCCGGCGCACAGGCGTGCGAGTCTGGGCGCGAAGCGGCCCGGCCGGTTGAGCCAGATCGCGTCATCCACGTCCAGCACGCGTGGCGCGCGCGTCAGCGGCTCCAGCGTCACGTACTTGGACAGCATCTCCCGCTGCAGCCAGGTCACGTCGAAGCCGTGCGAGCGCACGATGCCCGGCAGCCGGGCGGCCAGCGTGGCCACGCCCCACAGCGGGCGGGCCAACCGGCTGCGCGGCGGATAGCTGCCCAGCGGCGCGGCGAACTCGGTCAGGTCGACGCCGAGATCCCTCAGCGCGGGAATATGCTGCCTGATCCGGAAGCGGGCGCCCGGGACGTTGTCTCCGCCGGTGAAGGCGGCAACTCTCAGCGGGTTGGAGGGGGCGGACGGGTCAGGTTCTATCGAAGACAAATTCATTGCAGCCCATGCGGCCGCCCACGGTGCGGAGCTTTTCGAGCCGGAAGCCGCGCTGCTTGTAGAAGTCGAAAATCTGCTCGGGGCTCGATACCTCGAAGGGGTACCCGCCCAGCCAGTCGTGCAGGTCGTGCCAGGGGTTCATGCCCCGGTCATATTTCTGGCCACGCGCTAGTTTAAGCAACACGCTGGGCAGCGTGGGATAGATGGCGTGGATCGCGAAGATCAGCGGGCGCGTGAACTTCAGCTTGTTGTAGGTGCGCTTGATCCAGGTCCAGTAGCGGCTGGCAAAGGGCTGGTAGTTGTACAGCGCGATGAACAGTCGGCCCTGCTCGCGCACCGGCAGCATCGCGTTCTCCAGCGCCTGCCACATATCGCCGGTGTGGTGGAGCACGCCCCATGAATAGACGATGTCGAACTTGCCCAGGCCGGTGAGGTAGTCGGCGTCCAGCGCCGAGCCCGTCTGGACGCGCCAGTTCGCGTCATCGTTGAAGTAGCGGTTCTTCAACGCCTGCGTGCAGGCCACCGACTGCGGGTCGTAATCGAAAGACGTCACGACCGCGCCCAGGCGCCGCGCCGCCAGCGAGAACAGGCCGCTGCCGCTGCCGATGTCGAGAAAAGTCTTGCCGGCCAGGTCGGAGATCCCCAGCATCTTCTTCAGGCTTTCCTCCGCGCCGCGGATCTTTTCCTCGTCCAGCGTCCGCAGGAAGCGCGCCCAGTTGGCGCCGAATTCATAGCGATCGCCCGATTTCAGCTCCTGGGCATGGGAAACGTCGGGACGTGCGGGCGAGGTGTTGGACATGTCGGTCGTGAGGGGTGGAGTGGAAGTCGCCAAGGCGATGGCGGGAGGAAGTTCACGGGGACGTGCCCATGGCCCCGGGCAAGCCGCGCCTGAGCTGTACGGCCTCGGCGACATGGGCGCTGCCGATCTGGCCGGTGCCCGCCAGGTCGGCGATGGTGCGGGCCACGCGCAGCACGCGGTGGAAGCTGCGAGCCGACCATCCTAACTTCTCGGCCGAGCGTTCCAGCAGCGCCTTGGCCGGTGGCTCAGGCACGGCGTGGGTGGCGAGATCCTGGGCCTGCAGCTGTGCGTTGGCGACGCCCTGGCGGTCCGTGGCGCGCTGGCGGGCCGCCGCGACGCGCTCCGCGACGACGGCGCTGGGTTCGCCCGGTGCCATGTCCTGCAGCTCGCGCGGCGGGATGACGGGCACCTCGATGAGCAGGTCCAGCCGGTCAAGAAATGGCCCGCTCAGGCGGCCCTGGTAGCGCGCCACCTGGTCCGGCGTGCAGCGGCAGGCCTTCAGCGGGTTGCCCAGCTGGCCGCAGGGGCAGGGGTTCATGGCGGCGACGAGCTGGAAGCGCGCCGGGAACTCGGCCTGGCGCGCCGCCCTCGAGATCAGGATGCGGCCGCTCTCCAGCGGCTCGCGCAGCGCCTCCAGCGCGGCGCGCGGAAACTCGGGCAGCTCATCCATGAACAGCACGCCATGCTGGGCCAGTGAGATCTCGCCCGGCCGGGGCGGCGAGCCGCCGCCCACCAGGGCCACGCTGGACGCCGAGTGATGGGGGGCGCGAAAAGGCCGCTGCCCCCAGCGCGCGACGTCGAACTGGCCGGCCAGGCTGAGCACGGCGGCGGACTCCAGCGCGGCCGCGTCGTCCAGCGGCGGCAGCAGGCCCGGCAGGCGCTGCGCCAGCATGGACTTGCCCGTGCCCGGCGGGCCCACCATCAGCAGGCTGTGGCCACCCGCGGCGGCGATCTCCAGCGCGCGCTTCGGCGCCGCCTGGCCTTTGATGTCGGCGAGATCGGACGGGTCGTTGGGGTGCGCGCGTGGCAGGGCCGCCGCGCGGGGCAGGGCCTCGCCCTGGGGCTGCAGCGCCGCGACGACGTCCAGCAGATGCCGGGCCTGGCGCACCGTGAGGCCGTCCACCAGCGCGGCCTCCGCGGCGCTGGCCTCGGGCAGCAGCAGCTCGCGGTCGCAGCCGGCCTGGCGCAGCGCCAGCGCCATGGCCAGCGCGCCGCGCACCGGGCGCAGTTCGCCGGCCAGCGACAGCTCGCCCGCGCATTCGAAGCGGGCCAGTGCGGCGGCGTCGATCTGGCCGTTGGCGGCCAGCAGGCCCAGGGCCATGGGCAGGTCGAAGCGGCCGCCCTCCTTGGGCAGGTCGGCCGGCGCCAGGTTGACGGTGATGCGCTTGTTGGCGGGAAAAGACAGGCCCGCGCTCTGCAGCGCGGCGCGCACGCGTTCGCGCGCCTCCTTGACTTCGGTGTCCGCCAGGCCCACGACGGTGAAGCTGGGCAGCCCATTGGCCAGGTGCACCTCCACCGTCACCGGTGCGGCGGCTAGGCCGTCGAGGGCGCGGCTGTGGACGGTGGCGAGACTCATCGAGGTGGGCGGGGCGGCGGGCGGCGCGGGGCAGTCTAGCCCCGCGCCCGCGGCCGGCGCTCGGTGCTTTTTCCCGGATGCACTGCCGAGGTGCAATTCGGCCGCCTGGCCATCCCAGCTTGGTGCAGGCGCCCGCATGACGGGCCGCGGCGGCCCAGATTCGTGCGGCCGGCCCGGGTGCAACGCCCGGGTGTGACGCTTGGCACGGAAGCTGCAAAGCCCCCCGTGACTGCCTTCCCCACCTTGTTGATTAGGAGCCCGCCATGAAGTTGTCCCCTTCGCTGCTCGTCCTGGCGCTGTCCGCGGCATTGCCGGCTTTCGCCGACGAGCCGGCGCCGGATCCGCTGTCGTTCAACCTCGGCGCCGTCAGCGAATACCGCTACCGCGGCATCAGCCAGACCCGGCTGAAGCCGGCCCTGCAGGGCGGCATCGACTACGCCGACCCCAGCGGCTTCTACATCGGCACCTGGGCCTCCACCATCAAGTGGATCAAGGACGCCGGCGGCGACGCCTCGGTCGAGGTGGACCTGTACGGCGGCTACAAGACCGAGGTCGCCAAGGGCCTGACGCTGGACGTGGGCCTGCTGCAGTACGCCTATCCCAGCAACAAGCTCAACCCCAGCGCCAACACGCTGGAGGTCTATGGCGCGCTGAGCTACGGCCCGGTGACGGCCAAGTACTCGCACAGCACGACCAATCTGTTCGGCTTCGCCGACAGCAAGGGCTCGGGCTATTTCGACGTGACGGCCAACTTTGACCTGGGCGACGGCCTGACGCTGACGCCGCATGTGGGCCACCAGACCGTCAAGCACAACAGCGCCGCCTCCTATACCGACTACTCGCTGACGCTGGCCAAGGACTTCTCCGGCCTGGTGCTCAGCGCTGCGGTGGTCGGCACCGATGCGGACAAGACGGCCTACGCCAGCCCGGTGAACGGCAAGTTCATGGGCAAGACCACGCTGGTGGTCGGCCTGAAGAAGACCTTCTGATTCTGGAGAGCGCCATGAAACTGATCACTGCCGTCATCAAGCCCTTCAAGCTCGACGAGGTGCGCGAGGCCTTGAGCGCCATCGGCGTGCAGGGGCTGACGGTCACCGAGGTCAAGGGCTTCGGTCGCCAGAAGGGCCACACCGAGCTGTACCGCGGCGCCGAGTACGTCGTCGACTTCCTGCCCAAGGTCAAGATCGAGGCCGCCGTGGACGACGACGTCGTCGAGCGCGTCATCGAGGCCATTGAATCCTCGGCCCGCACGGGCAAGATTGGCGACGGCAAGATCTTCGTGTCGCCGCTGGACCAGGTCGTTCGCATCCGCACCGGCGAAACCGGCAACGACGCGCTCTGACGCGTCCACAACCCCGTTTGGAGAAACCTCAAATGAAAAAACTCCTTGCCGGCCTCGCCCTTGCCGCCGGCCTGCTCGCCCCGGCCGCCTGGGCCCAGGACCCGGCCTCGGCGCCCGCCTCCGCGGCTGTGACCACGGCGGCTGCGGCGGCCGACGCGGCTTCCGCTCCCGCCGCCGCTGCAGCCTCGGCACCTGCCGAGGCGGCCTCGGCCCCCGCGCCCCAGCCCAACAAGGGCGACACCGCCTGGATGATGCTGTCCACGCTGCTGGTCATCCTGATGACGGTGCCCGGCCTGGCGCTGTTCTACGGCGGCCTGGTGCGCAGCAAGAACATGCTGTCGGTGCTGATGCAGGTCATGGTCGGCTTCTCGCTGATCGTCGTGCTGTGGTTCCTGTACGGCTACAGCCTCGCGTTCACCGAGGGCGGCAAGTTCATCGGCGGCACGGACCGGCTGTTCATGAAGGGCATCTGGGACAACGTCGCCGGGACCTTCGCGCTGGGCGGCACCTTCAGCAAGGGGGTGCCCATGTACGAGATCGTGTTCGCCGCCTTCCAGGCCACGTTCGCCGGCATCACGGCCTGCCTGATCATTGGCGCCTTCGCCGAGCGCATCAAGTTCTCGGCCGTGCTGGCCTTCCTGGTGCTGTGGTTCACGTTCAGCTACCTGCCCATCGCCCACATGGTCTGGTTCTGGATGGGCCCGGATGCCTACACCGCCGCCGGCGTCGTCGACGAGATGAACAGCAAGGCCGGCCTGATCTGGCAGTGGGGCGCGCTGGACTTCGCCGGCGGCACCGTGGTGCACATCAACGCCGCCGTCGCCGGCCTGGTGGGCGCCTACATGGTGGGCAAGCGCATCGGCTACGGCAAGGAGGCCTTCACGCCGCACAGCCTGACGCTGACCATGGTGGGCGCCTCGCTGCTGTGGGTGGGCTGGTTCGGTTTCAACGCCGGCTCCGCGCTGGAAGCCAACGGCTTCGCCGCGCTGGCCTTCATCAACACCTTTGCCGCCACGGCCGCCGCCGTGCTGGCCTGGAGCGTGGGTGAAGCGCTGCTGAAGGGCAAGGCCTCCATGCTGGGTGCCGCCTCGGGCGCGGTCGCCGGCCTCGTGGCCATCACGCCCGCCGCCGGCAACGTCGGCATTGGCGGCGCGCTGGTCATCGGCATCGTCGCCGGCTTCGCCTGCCTGTGGGGGGTGTCGGGCCTGAAGAAGCTGCTGGGTGCGGACGACTCGCTGGACGTCTTCGGCGTCCACGGCGTGGGCGGCATCGTCGGTGCGCTGCTGACCGGCGTGTTCAACAGCCCCAACCTGGGCGGCCCCAGCGCCGTCGGCGACTGGGTCACGGCCGCCGCCATCGCGCCGGACGCCTACTCCATCGCCTCGCAGGTCTGGGTGCAGGCCAAGGCCGTGCTGCTGACCATCGTCTGGTCGGGCGTGGTCTCGGTGGTGGCCTACAAGCTGGTCGACATGACCATAGGCCTGCGCGTCACCGAGGAGGAGGAGCGCGAGGGCCTGGACATCTCGGCCCACGGCGAGACGGCCTATCACAAGTGACGGGGCGCAGACGCGCTGCCGGCCGCCCCGCGGGGCGGCTTTTTTGTGGGCGGCGGGTGGCTTGTGATCCGGCATGCCGGCCCCAAGTGGGTCGGCCCGCCGAGTCTGACATCATTCGCCCATGGTTCCGCATCTGATCACCGCCCTGAACGGCCCCATCAACGAGCTGGAGGCCCGCGTCCTGGAGTCCATGCCGGCGACCGAGCGCTGGTTCAGGCTGGAATGGATGGAGCACACGCCCACCTTCTACGCGTCGGTGGACCTGCGCAATGCCGGCTTCAAGCTGGCACCGGTGGACACCAACCTCTTCCCCGGCGGCTTCAACCATCTGACGCCGCAGATGCTGCCCCAGGCCGTGCAGGCGGCCATGGCGGCCATCGAGAAGATCTGCCCCGAGGCGCGCAACCTGCTGGTCATCCCCGAGACCGGCGCGCACTGCAGCTTCTACCTGGACAACCTCGCCACGCTGGCGCGCATCTTCACCCAGGCCGGCCTGAACGTGCGCTTCGGCACGCTGGACGCGGCCGTCACAGAGCCTACCGAGCTGAAGATCGCCACCGGCGGCAGCATCACCGTCGAGCCGCTGGTGCGCAAGCGCGGCCGCCTGACGCTCAAGGGCTTCGACCCCTGCACCATCCTGCTCAACAACGACCTCGCCGCCGGCACGCCGCCGCAGCTGATGGGCCTGCACGAGCAATACCTGCTGCCGCCGCTGCACGCCGGCTGGACGGTGCGGCGCAAGAGCCGGCATTTCCGCGCCTACGAGGAGGTGGCCAAGCGCTTCGGCAAGCTGCTGGGCATGGACCCCTGGCTGATCACGCCCATGTTCCAGGGCGTGGACCTGCGTGGCCACAAGGGCCTGGAGGCGCTGCAGACGGCCGCCGACACCCAGCTCGCCAAGGTGCGCCGCAAGTACAAGGAATACGGCATCAACGAGAAGCCCTTCGTCATCATCAAGAGCGACGTGGGCAGCTATGGCCGCGGCGTCATGACGGTGCGCGACGCCAAGGACATCGAGGGCCTGGCCGCCGCGCTGCCGGAGAACCTGGGCCAGGAAGTCATCGTGCAGGAAGGCGTGCCCACGCATGAGCGCGTGCACGAGGCCGTGGCCGAGCCGGTGGTCTACACCATGGACCGCTACGTCGTCGGCGGCTTCTATCGCGTGCATGCCCAGCGCGGCATCGACGAGAACCTGAACGCGCCCGGTGCCAGCTATGTGCCGCTGGCCTTTGCCGAGTCGCCGCACCTGCCGCGCCCCGGCGAGAAGCCCGGCGCCAGCGCACCCAACCGCTTCTACATGTACGGCGTCATCGGCCGCCTGGCCATGCTGGCCGCCAGCTACGAGCTGGAGGCCACCGACCCGCAGGCGGAGGCCGAGGCGGCCTGACCCCCCCATCTGCGGCCGCCCCGCCCCACCCATTCCATTTGGCAGGGGGTGTTGCGGGCCGTTCTCGCCTAGGCTGCGAGCCTTCTTCAAGCCCCGATGCCGCGATGAACGTCTTCCGCCTCTCCACCCTGTCCCTGTTGATGCTGCTGGGCGGCGCCGCGCTGGCCGCCTCGCCCCGCTCCGGCCTCGACCTGGCCGGCTTCGACCGCGCCGTGCGCCCGCAGGACGACCTGTTCCGCGCCGCCAACGGCCACTGGCTGGCGACCACCGAGATCCCGGCCGACAAGCCCGCCTACGGCAGCTTCGTCGAACTGGCCGACCTGTCGGACCGGCGGGTGCGCGAGCTGGTCGAGTCGCTGGCGGCGACGCCGCAGCCGGCCGGCTCGGAGGCCCGCAAGATCGTCGACTACTACGCGGCCCATCTGGACCTGGCGGCCATCGACAAGGCCGGCATGGCGCCGCTCAAGCCGCTGCTGGACGGCATCGACGCGATCGCCAGCCGCGAGCAGTTCGCGGCCTGGCTGGGTGCCCGCGCCGGGCAGGTGGCCGGCCTGGTCGGCCTGGACATCGACGCCGACTTCAAGCAGCCCAGCGTCAACCGCCTGCTGGTGCAGCAGGCCGGCCTGGGCCTGCCCAACCGCGACTACTACCTGAAGGCCGACGACGCGCGCATGGCCAAGGCCCGCGCCGCCTATCTGGCCTATCTGGAGACGCTGGCCCGCGAGGCCGGCCTGGCCGAGCCGGCCGCCGCCGCCGGCCGCGTGATGGCGCTGGAGCACCGCATCGCCGAGCTGCACTGGGACCAGGTCGCCAACCGCGATCCCGTCAAGCTCTACAACCCGATGACGCCGGCCGAGCTGGCCGCGAAGGCGCCCGGCTTCGACTGGCAGGGCTTCTTCAAGGCCGCCGGCCTGCCGGCGCTGCAGAAGCTGTCGGTGTCACAGCCCAGCTTCGCGATCGGCCTGGCCCGGCTGGTGGGCCAGACGCCGCTGGACGAGCTGCGCCTGTACGCCAAGCTGCACACGCTGGACAGCCTGGCCAGCGTGCTGCCGCGCCCCGTGCGCGACGCCAGCTTCGCCTTCCGCGGCACGGCGCTGAGCGGCGCCACCGCCGAGCGGCCGCGCTGGCAGAAGGCCGTCGCCGACGTCAATGGCGCGCTGGGCGACGCGGTCGGCCAGGCCTATGTGCAGCGCTACTTCCCGGCGTCCGACAAGGCCCGCATGCTGACGCTGGTGGGCAATCTGATGGCGGCCTACAAGGACTCCATCGGCGGGCTGAGCTGGATGACGCCAGCCACGCAGGCGGCGGCGCAGGACAAGCTGTCCAAGTACATGGTCAAGATCGGCTACCCCGAGACCTGGCGCGACTATGCCGGGCTGGAGGTGCGCGCCGGCGACGCGCTGGGCAATGCGCTGCGGGCCGGCCGCTTCGGCTGGCTGCACCAGGCCGCCAAGGCCGACCAGCCGGTGGACCGGCGCGAGTGGCTGATGACGCCGCAGACCGTCAATGCCTACTACAACCCGATGATGAACGAGATCGTCTTCCCGGCTGCCATCCTGCAGCCGCCGTTCTACAGCAGCCAGGCCGACGACGCCGTCAACTACGGCGCCATCGGCGCCATCATCGGCCACGAGATCAGCCATGGCTTCGACGACGAGGGCAGCCAGTTCGACGGCGACGGCGCGCTGCGCAACTGGTGGACCGAGGCCGACCGCAAGGCCTTCGACGCCATAGGCGCCAAGCTGGTGGCGCAGTACGACGCCTACGAGCCCATCCCCGGCAAGCATGTGAACGGCCGGCTGACGCTGGGCGAGAACATCGCCGACCTGTCCGGCCTGCAGATCGCCTACAAGGCCTATCTGCGCTCGCTGGGCGGCAAGCCGGCGCCGGTCATCGACGGCTACAGCGGCGAGGAGCGCTTCTTCCTCGGCTGGTCGCAGGCCTGGCGCGAGAAGTCGCGCGAGCAGCGCCAGCTGCGGCTGCTGACGGCCGACCCGCATTCGCCGTCCGAGTTCCGCGCCAACGGCGCCGCCGTCAACCACGACGGCTTCCACCAGGTCTTCAAGACCCGGCCGGGCGACAAGATGTTCAAGCCCGAGGCCGAGCGCATCCGCATCTGGTGAGGCGGGCCGCCCACGCCTACGCCCGCCGCCCGGCGGGCGTCAAGCCCGGGCGTTGTGGTTTTGCTGCGTCGCACAAGACGCGGCGGCCCGACGGAGAATCGCCGCTTTCGAACAAACGCCACCCCGCGAGGGTGGTGCTCGTGCAGTGAGTTCTTCCCAAGCGGCCCGCAGCCCCTCGGCGCTGGCGGGCCTGACCCTAGGCGCCCTCGGGGTGGTCTATGGCGACATCGGCACCAGCCCGCTGTACGCCCTCAAAGAAGTCTTCCACGGCGGCCATGTCGCCACCACGCCGGACAACATCCTCGGCGTGCTGTCGCTGCTGTTCTGGACCATGACCACCATCGTCTCGGTCAAGTACGTGCTGCTGATCCTGCGCGCCGACAACAACGGCGAGGGCGGCCTCATCGCGATGCTGGCGCTGGCCACCAACGCCGTGAACGGCCGGCCGCGGCTGCGGCGCGGCTTGATGGCGGTCGGGCTGTTCGGCACGGCGATCTTCTTCGGTGACGCGGTCATCACGCCGGCCATGACCGTGCTCAGCGCCATCGAGGGCATCGAGGTCTATGCGCCGGATTACCACGACGCCGTGCTGCCGGTCTCGCTGCTGGTGCTGGCCGGGCTGTTCTCGGTGCAGCGCTTCGGCACCGGCGGCATAGGCAAGGCCTTCGGCCCGGTCATGCTGGTGTGGTTCCTGAGCCTGGCGGCGCTGGGCCTGCCGCATGTGTTCGACAACCCGCGCGTGCTGGCCGCCGTCAACCCGCTGTACGCGCTGCGCTTCTGCCTGGAGTACCGCTGGGTGGCCTTCGTCGCGCTGGGCGCCATCGTGCTGGTGGTGACCGGCGGCGAGGCGCTCTACGCCGACCTGGGCCATTTCGGCAAGAAGCCCATCCGCATCGCCTGGTACGGCGTCGTCATGCCGGCCCTGGTCATCAACTACTTCGGCCAGGGCGCCATGCTGCTGGACAACCCCGAGGGCGTGAAGAACCCCTTCTTTCTGCTCGCGCCGGCCTGGGCCGAGATCCCGCTGTTCCTGCTCGCCACGGCGGCGGCCGTCGTCGCGTCGCAGGCGCTGATCACGGCGGCCTTCTCCGTCACCAAGCAGGCCATACAGCTGGGCATCCTGCCGCGGCTGCGCGTGCTGCACACCAGCGTGCGCGACACCGGCCAGATCTACGTGCCCTTCGTCAACTGGGGACTGTTCGCGCTGGTGGTGGTGGCCGTCGTCTTCTTCGGCTCGTCCAGCAAGCTGGCCGGCGCCTACGGCGTGGCCGTCACCATCGACATGACGATCACGACCGTGATGACCTTCTTCGTCATCCGCTTCGGCTGGCGCTATCCGCTGGCGCTGTGCCTGGCGGCCACCGGCCTGTTCTTCATCATCGACGTGACCTTCCTCGCGTCCAACCTGCTCAAGCTGCTGCACGGCGGCTGGTTCCCGCTGCTGATCGGCATCGCGATGTTCACGCTGATGCTGACCTGGAAGCAGGGCCGCAAGCAGCTGTCCGACAAGCTGCGCGAGGACGCCATCGAGCTGACTGCCTTCCTGGAGGCCGTGTTCGTCAACCCGCCGCTGCGCGTGGCCGGCACGGCCGTGTTCCTGTCGTCCGAGAAGGGCACGACGCCCAACGCGCTGCTGCACAACCTCAAGCACAACAAGGTGCTGCACGAGCAGAACATCTTCGTCACCGTCAAGCACCACGAGGTGCCGTGGATCAGCCTGGAGCAGCGCTGCGAGGCCGAGGCGCTGGGCCACAGCTGCTGGCAGGTGGCGCTGCACTTCGGCTTCAAGGACGAACCCGACGTGCCCGAGGCGCTGGCGCTGCTGAAGCAGCAGGGTGTGCTGCTGGACGACATGGAGACCAGCTATTTCCTGAGCCGCGACATCGTCATCCCCACCATAGGCTCGGGCATGGCGCTGTGGCGCGAGAAGCTGTTCGCCAGCATGCACCGCAACGCCGCCGCGGCCGCAGACTTCCTGCACCTGCCCACCAACCGCATCGTCGAGCTGGGCTCCAAGGTCGAGATTTAGACCACCCCCTGCAGTGCCGGCTGCGGGCATCGCTATGCTGCCCCGATGCGCACGTTGCTGAAGGACTTCTCGCCGTCCACCGTCGTGGCCGGCTTCGTCGCCGTGCTGGTGGGCTACACCAGCTCGGTGGCCATCATCTTCCAGGCCACCGTCGCGCTGGGCGCCACGCCGGCGCAGACCGCCTCCTGGCTGTGGGCGCTGGGCCTGGGCATGGGCCTGACCAGCCTGGGCCTGAGCCTGTGGACGCGCCAGCCGGTGCTGACGGCCTGGTCCACGCCCGGCGCGGCGCTGCTCGCTTCGACCTCGGGCGTGGAGATGCCGGAGGCCGTCGGCGCCTTCATCCTCTGCGGCCTGCTGATCGCCTGGGCCGGCGCCAGCGGCTGGTTCGAGAAGCTGATGGACCGCATCCCCGTCGCCATCGCGTCGGCGCTGCTGGCCGGCGTGCTGGCGCGCTTCGGGCTCGACGCGGTGGGCAGCGTGAAGACGGCGCCCGTGCTGGTGCTCGCGATGGCCGCGGCCTTCCTGCTGGGGCGGCGGCTGTGGCCGCGCTATGCGGTGCCCGGCGTGCTCGTCGCGGGCGTCGCCGTCGCGCTGGCGCAGGGGCGGCTCAGCCTGCTGGGCCTGGACCTGTCCCAGGTCTTCGCGCTGCCGGTCTGGACGGCGCCGCAATTCACCTGGCATGCGGCCGTCGGCGTGGCGCTGCCGCTGTTCATCGTCACCATGGCCTCGCAGAACCTGCCGGGCGTCGCGGCCCAGCGCGCCAGTGGCTACCAGACGCCGGTGTCGGCCTCCATCGCCGTGACCGGCGCGGCGACGACGCTGCTGGCACCCTTCGGCGGCTATGCGTTCAATCTGGCCGCCATCACGGCCGCCATCTGCATGGGCCGCGAGGCCCACGAGGACCCGGCGCGGCGCTACACCGCCAGCGTCGCCGCGGGCCTGTTCTACGTGCTGCTGGGCCTGGCCGGCGGCGCCGTCGCGATGCTGCTGGCGGCCTTTCCGCGCGAGCTGGTCGCGGCCATCGCCGGGCTGGCGCTGCTGGGCACCATTGCCGGCGCGCTGGCCGCGGCGCTGAAGGACGAGGCCCATCGCGACGCGGCCATCCTGACCTTCCTGGTCTGCCTGTCGGGCCTCAGCCTGTTCGGCATCGGTTCGGCGTTCTGGGGCGTGGTGGCGGGCGGCGTCGCGACGCTGGTGGCCACGCTGCGGCGACCTCAGCCCTAGACGGGCGGCGGGCGCGGCGCTGTGCAACACTGGCCGGCGCTGAATCCACAGGCCGTACCCATGAAGCTGCTCTTCGTTGCCGACCCTCTCGACACCTTCAAGACCTACAAGGACTCCACCTTCGCGATGATGCGCGAGGCCGCGCGGCGCGGCCACGACATCCTGGCCTGCGAGGTGGGCCAGCTGGTCTGGCAGCGCGGCGGCCGCGTGACGGCGCGTGCTGCCCGCCACATCAGGCTGACCGGCGACGCGCAGGACTGGTTCCAGGTCCAGTCGACCGGCGACGTCGCGCTGGCCGACGTCGGCGCCGTGCTGATGCGCAAGGACCCGCCCTTCGACAGCGAGTTCTTCTACGCCACCCATCTGCTCAGCCAGGCCGAGCGCGAGGGCGCGCGCGTCTTCAACAAGGCAAGCGCGCTGCGCGAGCACCCCGAGAAGCTGGCCATCATGGAGTTCCCGCAGTTCATCTCGCCGACCTTGGTCACGCGCGACCCGGCCGAGATCCGCGCCTTCCACGCCGAGCAGCGCGACATCATCCTGAAGCCGCTGGACGGCATGGGCGGCATGGGCATCTTCCGCGTCCAGGACGACGGCCTCAACCTCGGCGCCATCATCGAGACGCTGAACAAGGACGGCACGCAGACCGTCATGGTGCAGCGCTTCATCCCGGCCATCGCCGAGGGCGACAAGCGCATCCTCATCATCGGCGGCAAGCCGGTGCCGCATTGCCTGGCCCGTATCCCGCAGGGCGGCGAGGTGCGCGGCAACCTGGCCGCCGGCGGCAAGGGCGTGGCCCGCCCGCTGACGCCGCGCGACCGCGAGATCGCCGAGGAACTCGGCCCCATCCTGCAGCAGCGCGGCCTGCTGCTGGTGGGCCTGGACGTCATCGGCGAGAACGTCACCGAGATCAACGTGACCAGCCCGACCTGCTTCCAGGAGATCACCGACCAGAGCGGCTTCGACGTCGCGAAGATGTTCGTCGACGCGCTGGAAGAGGCGCTGGCATGAGGCGGCGCGAGTTCACGCTGCTGGGCCTGGCCGGCCTGGGCCTGCCCGCGCTGGCGCAAGACCGCGCGTTCGCGGCGATCGCCGAGGACTTCCTCGAGGCCTTGTGGAAGCTGGACCCGGATGCGGCCGTGGCCGCCGGGCGTTTCGAGTTCGCCGGCCGCGTGACGCTGCCGAGCAGCGCCCAGCGCCAGCGCATGCGCGCCTTCACGAAGCACTGGCTGGCGCGGCTGCAGCGCCTGCCCGACGCGCCGCTGGCCACCGCCGACCGCATGGACCGCGACATGCTGGTCGCCAAGCTGCAGAGCGATCTCTGGCGCCTGGACACGCTGCGCGAATGGTCCTGGAACCCGGCCGAGCACAACCCCGCCGCACCGCTGGACCTGCTGCTCAACACCGACTACGCGCCGCTGGCCGCGCGGCTGAAGGCGCTGCAGCCGCGCATCGCGGCGCTGCCGGCCTATTACCGCGCCGCCCGGGACAGCCTGGGGCGCGTCACCCGCGAGCACACCGAGCTGGCCATCCAGCAGGCGCCGGGCGTGCTGGGCCTGCTGGACGACATTGGCGCGCGCGCCGCCGAGGCCCACCAGGCGGCGGCCTTCAAGGCACCGCTGGCCCGGGCCCGCGCGGCCGTGAACGGCTATGTCGCGCACCTGAAGGGCCTCAAGCCGGCGCGGGGCTTCCGCCTCGGCGCCGCGCTCTACGAGCCGAAGTTCGCGCACGACATCCAGTCCGCCCGCACGGGCCGCGAGACCTACGAGCTGGCGCTGCAGCGCCGCGAGGAGGTGCTGACCAGCATGCAGGCCCAGGCCGCCGCGTTGTGGCCCACGGTCATGGGCAGCGAGCCGCCGCCGGCCGACCGCTTCGCGCTGATCGGCCGCGTCATCGACAAGTTGAGCGAGCGCCATGTCGCCCGCGAGCGCTTCGTCGACGAGATCCGCGCCCAGATCCCGCAGCTGGAGGCCTGGGTGCGCGACCACGACCTGCTCAGCCAGGACCTGGCCAAGCCCCTGCAGGTGCGCGAGACGCCCGTCTACCAGCGCGGCGTGGCCGGCGCCAGCATCGAGGCGCCGGGCCCCTACCGGCCTCAGGACAAGACCTATTACAACGTCACGCCACTCACCGACCTGACGCCCGCAGAGGCCGAGAGCAGCCTGCGCGAGTACAACCACTGGATCCTGCAGATCCTCAACATCCACGAGGCCATCCCCGGCCATTACACGCAGTTGGTGCATGCCAACCGCGTGCCCAGCAAGGTCAAGGCCTTGTTCGGCAACGGCGCCATGGTGGAGGGCTGGGCCGTCTACGGCGAGCGCATGATGATGGAGAGCGGCTACGGCGCCTCGCCGGAGATGACGCTGATGTACGGCAAATGGCATCTGCGCTCCGTCACCAACACCGTGCTGGACTACAGCGTGCACGTGCTGGGCATGGCCGAGGCCGAGGCCATGGACCTGCTGGTGCGCCAGGCCTTCCAGACCGAGCGCGAGGCCCGCGAGAAGTGGCGCCGCGTGCAGCTCACGTCCGTGCAGCTGACCAGCTATTTCAGCGGCTACAGCGAGATCTTTGCGCTGCGCGAGCAGCTCAAGGCGCGGCCGGGCTTCAAGCTCAAGGACTTCCACGAGCAGTTCCTGAGCTACGGCAATGCGCCGGTGCGGCTGATCGCCGCGGAGATGCTCAAGGCCTGAGCGGCGCTCAGCGGCCGCTCAGGAGGCGCGCTGGCGGTGGCCGGCGGCCGCCTTGTAGCTGTTGATCTCGCGGGCCACCTCGGCCGGGTCGATGACGTCGGCCAGGTTCGCGAAGCCCCCGGGCGCCAGCGCCTCGACGCGGTCCAGGATGGCGTCCAGCCCCTCGCGCCGGTTCATCTCGACGATGCGGGCGCACATCGGCCGGCGCTGGTCCTCGTAGGCGGCCAGCGCGGTGTCGAGGTCGGCATGGGCGGCCAGCGCGTCGGCCAGCGCCTGTGCGTCCAGGATGGCCTGCGTCGCGCCGTTGGAGCCTATGGGGAACATCGGGTGTGCCGCGTCGCCCAGCAGCGTCGTGGGCCCCAGCCGCCAGCGCGGCAGCGGGTCGCGGTCCACCATGGGCCACTCCAGCATCTGCTCGGCGCGGGTCAGCAGGCCCGGCACGTCCAGCCAGTCGAAATGCCAGCCGCCGAAGGTGGGCAGCAGGTCGTCCAGGCGCCCGGGGCGGCTCCAGTCGGCGCGGTCCGGCGCGGTCAGGCCCGGCTCGGGCTCGCGCACGCGCCGGTCCGCGATCCAGTTGATCAGCTGCAGGCCGTCGGCGCGCGGCGCGCCTATCGGGTAGACGACGAACTTGGCCCGGCTGTGGCCGGCCTGCACCATGGTGCGGCCGTCCAGGAAGGGTGGCGCCCACGACGTGCCGCGCCACATCATGACGCCGCGCCAGCAGGGCGCGCCCTCGTCCGGCGCGAGGCGCCGGCGCAGCGCCGAGTGGATGCCGTCGGCGCCGACGACCAGGTCCGCCGCCAGCTCGCGCGGGCCGTCGGCCGCTTCGATCTGCGCGACGGCGCGGCCGCCCTTGTCGCGCACGCCGACGACGCGCTGGCCGCCGACCACGGCGAGCCGCGCCGAGGCCTCGGCCCACAGCTTCATCTGCAGCTCGCCGCGGTGGATGCTGAACTGCGGATGGCTGTAGCCGCCGGCCAGGCCGCGCGGGTCGCGGTAGATGGTCTGGCCGTGGCGGTTGGCGAAGACCAGTGCCGAGGTCTCGACGGCCATCGCACGCAGCGCCGGCAGCAGGCCCAGCCCGTCCAGCACCGCCACCGCGTGCGGCAGCAGGTTGATGCCCACGCCCAGCGGCCTGGGCTCGCGCACGGCTTCCAGCACGGTGACCTCGTGCCCCCGCGCGTGCAGGGCCAGTGCCGCCGTGAGCCCGCCGATGCCGCCGCCCGCGATGATGATCTGCATCAGCTCAGGGTATGCGAGATTGTTGCAGTAAGCAACGAAAACTACGCTGAGTCGGTGAGCAAGACCGACAGCCTGGACGCCGTGACTCCCGAGGGCCTGATGCTGCCCGTGCCGGGCGTGGACTATGGGGTGCTGGACGGCCTGCTGGGCTATGCGCTGCGCCGCGCGCAGAACGCGCTGTACCTGGACTTCTACCGCGCCACCGCCGAGTGGGACGTCAGCCCGCAGCGCTTCGCCGCGCTGGTGCTGATCGCGCGCAATCCGGGGCTGCGACAGGGCCTGCTGGGCCAGGCCATGGGCCTGCACCGCAGCGGCGCGCTGCGCCTGACCGACTGGCTGACGGCCAACGGCTGGGCCGAGCGCCGCGACGCGCCGGGCGACGCCCGCGCCTGGGGCCTGCACCTCACGCCCGCCGGCCGGCGCCGCCTGGTGCGGCTGGAGCGGGCCGTTGCCGAACATGACCGCGCGCTGACCGCCGCCCTCGGCGAGCAGGGCGCGGCGCTCAAGGCCGGGCTGGAACGCCTGGCCTGGGTGGCCACCGCACAGAGCACCGCCCCCGACCCCAAGCCCAGGAGACCCCAGCCATGATGGACAGACGACAGCTCCTCGCCGCCCTGGCGGCCTTGCCCCTGGCGGCCCGCGCCCAGGGCCAGCCGCCGCGCATCCTGGTCGGCTTCCCGGCCGGCGGCTCGGTGGACACGACGGCGCGGCGCTTCGCCGAGTTCTGCCGCGGCAAGCTGGCCGAGACCGTGCTCGTCGAGCAGAAGGTGGGCGCCGGCGGCCGCATCGCCATCGCCGGGCTGAAGGACGCCGCGGCCGACGGGCAGACGTTGCTGATCAGCCCCTCGTCCATGTTCACCATCTACCCCCACGCCTACCGCAAGCTGGCCTACAACCCGGCCACCGACGTGCTGCCGGTCGCGCCGCTGGCGCTGTCCACCTGCGGCTTCGGCGTCGGGCCCATGGTGCCGGCGACGGTGAAGACGCTGGCCCAGTTCGCCGACTGGGCCAAGGCCAACCCCGACAAGGCCGCCTACGCCTCGCCCGCGGCGGGCGCGATGCCGCACTTCCTGGGCAACCAGTTCGAGCATGCGGCCGGCCTCAAGCTCACGCACGCACCCTACCGCGGCGCCGCTCCCGGCATGCAGGACCTGATGGGCGGCCAGATCGCCTCGGGCTGCTTCTCCATCGGCGATTTCCTGCCCCACCTGGCCTCCGGCCGCGTGCGGCTGCTGGGCGTCACCGACAAGGCGCGCTCGCGCTTTGCGCCCGAGGTGCCGACCTTCGAGGAGCAGGGCTTCAAGGGCATCGTGGGCGTGGAGACCTACGGCCTGTTCCTGCCCGCGCGCGCGCCGCAGGCGGTGGTCGACCGGCTGGCCGACCTCGCCCGCGCCGCCGTGCGCGAGGCCGGGGTCATCGAGGCGCTGGGCAAGCTGGGCTTCGAGCCGCTGGGCCTGCCCCCGGCCGACTACGCCAGGCGCCTGGCGGCGGAGCGCGAGTACTGGGGGCCGGTCGTGAAGGCCTCGGGCTTCTCGTCGGACGACTAGGGCCTGCTGCCGTAGCGTGAACCGCCCCTAGGCGCGCTTCACGGACACGCCGCCGTCCACCAGCATGGCCGTGCCGGTCATGAAGGAGGACTGCTCCGACAGCAGGAACAGCGCCGCGCGGGCGATCTCCTCGGGTTGCGCCAGGCGCTGCAGCGCATGCAACCGGGCCACGGCGGCCAGGCCTTCGGGCGTGGGGTTCATCTCGCGGCCCATGTCGGTGTCGGTGCCGCCGGGCAGCAGCGCGTTCACGCGCAGCCCCTGCGGACCGAACTCGGTGGCCAGGGCCTGCACCAGCCCCACCAGGCCCGCCTTGCTCGCGGCATAGGCGGCCGCGCCGGGAAAGCCGGCCGTGTGGCCCACGAAGGTGCCGGTGAACACCAGGCTGCCGCCGCCGCGCTGCAGCAGCGCGGGGATCTGGTGCTTGGCGGCCAGGAAGGCGGCCGTGAGGTTGGTGTGCAGCGTGTGCTGCCAGGCGTCCAGTGCGATGCCGGGCGTGGGGCCCAGCGCGCCCAGCGTGCCGGCGTTGTTGAACGCACCGTCCAGGCCGCCGTAGTTGTCGACGGCCAGCGCCACGAGCCGGCGCGCGTGCGCCTCGTCGCCCACGTCGCCGGCCAGCGCGGTGACGCGGCCGCCGCCGCCGCGGATCTCGTCCGCCAGGGCCTGCAGCCGCGCGTCGCCGCGCGCCGTCAGCACGAGCGCGGCGCCCTGGGCCGCGCACAGCCGCGCCGCCGCGCGGCCTATGCCGGCGCTGGCGCCGGTGATGATCAGGGTCTTGCCTTCGAGGGAGGGAGTCATGGCGCATGCCGGTGGTTGCAATCGCGGGCACTGTGCGGCGAGCCGGCGGCCGGCGTCGTGCCGGTTTCGGACTTGCAAATCAGCCCGGATTCGCCGGGCGGGCCCGCCATACGGGCTAGCATGGCTGCCCCCTTAGGAGCTCTTGCATGCCACTGCGCACGCCGGCCGTTCGCTGGAACGGCCTCTGTCTCGCCCTGGGCCTGGCGCTGACGACCCAGGCCGCGCTCGCCACCGACACCGCGCGTCTGCAGCTGCTGCTGACCGAGCAGCGCTACGCGGCGGCGCGCACCGACCTGGACGCGCTGCTGCGCAACCGGCAGCCCGACGCCGCGCAGCGCGAGCTCATCTACCAGTGGCTGTTCGCCCGCGACGACGGCGCCGCCATCGACCGCCGCACGCGCGGCGTGCTGGCGGACGCCAGGGCCGAGGCCGTGGACCTGCTGGCGGCCGGCCGGCTGGCGCTGGAGCGGCGCGACTTCGAGCGCGCACGGGCCTGCTTCGAGCGCGCGCTGCAGCAGGCCACGCGGCCCATCGACAAGGCGCAGGCCCTGCGCGGCCTGGGCCAGCGGCATTACCAGCTGCGCGAGTTCGATGCATCGCTGGCCCGCCTGGAGCAAGGCCTGGCCCAGGCGCGCACGGCCGACGGCCTGGCGGCGCTGGCCGAGACGCTGATCCGCCTGGGCCGCACCGAGGACGCCATTGCCGCGGCCGAGGGCGCCGTCGCGCTCAACCCCCACCACGAGGCGGCGCATTACCTGCTGGGCAATGGCTACACGCGCGAGAACTACACGCAGCTGGCCGCGCGGCTGGGCGAGGCCTTCGCGCCGCTGCTGGCCGACGTGAGGCGGGCCTCCGACGCCTTCGACCGTGGCGACTTCGACGCCGCGCTGAAGCTCAGCCTGGACCTGCTGCGGCGCTGCCCCCAGCTGGGCCGGGCCCACGCCATCGCGGCCAAGGCGCTGGAGTCGCAGCGCTTTGCCATCGACGTGCACCGCGCCGCCTATGAGCGCCGCTTTGCCGCCACGCCCATGCCCCAGGTGCCCGGCATCGAGCGCTATGTGCTGAACTGGCAAGACCTGTCGCCGCGCCACAAGAAGCGCGTCGCGCTGTCCGTCGCGCCGTGGAAGGCCTTCATCCCGGTGCTCGTGGAGGGCGGCGCCACCCACTTCATCAAGCCCATGTGGATGCGCCTGTCCGAGACGCCGCAGGCCCATGCGCTGAAGGACGCCCGCATCGACTACGACTCGCGGCTGTGGGACGACGTGCGCGGCATGGGCGGCCACTTCACCGTCACCGGCATCGAGGACGTGGAGCGCAGCATCTTCGACCGCTACAACACCGTGCTGCACGAGCTGACGCACCAGGTGCACGGCGTGCTGACGGCCGACCAGTCGCGCGCCATCGAGGCGCTGTACCAGCAGGCCAAGGCGCGCGACGCGAAGACGCGCGACGGTTTCCTGTCGCGCTATGCCGGCGGTTCGGTGTGGGAGTATTTCGCCGAGGGCGCCAACGCCGAGGCCTCGCCGCGGCGCGATGCCTATGACGGCCGCGAGATCGTGCGCGAGCGGCTCATCGAGATCGATCCGCAGCTGCGTGCTGCCGTGCGCGGCTTCTTTGCGCTGCGCGACACGCGCGCCAGCCTGCCCATCGCGCTCGTCAATGCCGGCTACCAGAAGCTGGAGGACGGCCGGCTGGCCGAGGCCCGCCCGTTGTTCGCGCGGGCGCTGAAGCTGGCGCCCACCGACGAGCGCGCGCTGACGGCCCAGCTCTACGCGCTGGGCATAGACGGCGACGGTGCGGCCATCGCCGCGCTGGCCGCGCGCGCTCAGGCCCTGCATCCGCGCAGCGGCGCGCTGCGCGTGGGCGCGGCGGAGGCGCTGTGGCATGGCGGCCGACCGCTGGCCACCGAGGTGCTGCCCGGCCTGGCCCGCGACCTGCAGGCGCTGACCGGCGAGGACGCCTTCCGCGTCCAGCTGGCGCTGGCCGACCACCACCGCCGCCTGGGCGACACCGACGCCGCGCTGGCCGCTTACCAGGCCGTGCTGGCCTACCAGGGCGACCAGCCGGAGGCGCTGTGGGGCCGGGCCGCCACGCTGGCGCTGGCCGGCCGCTGGGACGAGGCCTTCACCCAGTACGAGGCGGTGCTGCGGCTGCGCACCGGCCTGGTGCCGCTGCGCCGCAGCTATGCGCTGGACCTGCTGCTTGCCGGCCGCGTCGAGCCGGCCCGCGCCCAGGTCAGGGAGGCGCTGCTGCTGGACCCGGCCGACCCCGACACGCTGGCGCTGAAGGCCTGGCTGGCGCTGCAGGGCGGCGACGCCGCCGGCGCGCGCCGCGAGGCCGAGCAGGCCCTGGCGCTGGGGCCGTGGAGCGACCTGGCCGCCATGCTGCGGGCCGCCGCGCTGCAGTCGCTGGGCCAGCCTGAGGCGGCGCAGGCCGCGATCGCGCCGCTGCGCCAGCGCATCGCCAGCGGCGCGCCGCCGCAATACGTCTACCGGCCCGAGAAATCGGCCTGGTTCTCGGTGCATGAGCTGCCCGCCAGCGAGCGCCGCGTGCTGGAGCTGCTCGTCAAGTGAAGCCGCTCAAGCGCCTGGAGGCGATCCATCTCAACGGCCTGAGCGTCGCGCTCGGCGTGGCGGCCACGCATGCCGTCGTCGGCGCGCTGTTCGGCGAGACGGCCGGCCTCGCAGCGGTGGGCGGCGCCGTCTGCGCCAGCCTGCCCGACCTGCCCAACCCGCCGCAGCGCGTGCTGCCGCGGCTGCTGCCGGCCGCGGCGGTGGCCGCCGTCGTCACGCTGCTGGTGGGCCTGACCGACGGCTCGCTGGCGCTGACCGTGGCGCTGGTCGCTGTCGTCACCTTCCTGTCGCTGATGGCGCTGGCCTGGGGGCAGCGCGCCGGGCCGCTGTCGTTCTCGCCGCTGCTGGCGATGGTGTTCGCGATGGCCTGGGACCGCACGGCCGGCAGCGCCTCGCCCTGGATGCATGCGCTGTGGGTGGGCGTGGGCGGCTGTGTCTACACCGGCTGGGCGCGAACCAGCGCGGTGCTGCTGCGCCACCGGCTGCGCGAGCTGGCGCTGGCCCAGGCGCTGCGCGCGACCGAGCAGCGGCTGCGCTCGCGCGCCGAGCGCATCGCCGGCGCGGTGGGCGGGGCCGAGGCCAGCATCCGCGCGTCCATCGCCGACGACGTGCTGCTGGCCGAGGCGCTGCAGGCCGCGCGCGACCAGGTCTTCGCGGCCCGGCGCTCGCCGCGCAGCCGCCGCCAGACCGACCTGGTGCTGGGCCTGATCGAGCTGCGCGACCTGCTGCTGGCCAGCCGGCTGGACACCGAGCTGCTGGGCCAGGACTTCCCCGGCCGCCAGTGGCGGGCCGCGCTGGCCGACACGCTGCGCCACCTGGCCGACACGCTGGCCGCGCTGGCCGATGCCGTGGCCTACGGCGCGCCGCTGCCGCAGGTGTCGGCCGAGGCCTGGCGCGAGCAGCTGGCCGCGCGGCTGGCCGCCGTCAGCGCACCGGCCGGCGACTCGCGTGCCCACCTGGTGTCGGCGCTGCAGTCGCGCCTGGGGCATATGCTGGACGACGTCAGCGCCATGGTGGCGCGCCAGGCCCAGGGCGACGACCAGGACGACGCGGCCAGCCCCTGGACGCCCGAGCGGCTGGCGCCCTTCGTGTCGCCCGAGGGCTGGCCGCTGGCGGCGCTCAGGCCGCACCTGAGCCTGCAGTCCAGCGTCATGCGCCATGCGCTGCGCTCGGCGCTGGCGCTGTCGCTGGCCTACTGGCTGGGAGCGCTGCTGCCGTGGGCGGCCCATCCGTTCTGGCTGATGCTGAGCGTGGCCGTGGTGCTGCGCGGCAACCTGGAGCAGACGCTGTCGCGGCGCAACGAACGCATCATCGGCACCGTGCAGGGCTGCCTGCTGGTGCTGCTGCTGGCCCATCTGCAATGGACGCCGCTGCTGGCGCTGTGCTTCATCGCCGCCGTCGGCACGGCCCATGCGTACGTGAACCGGCGCTACCGCGTCGCCGCCACGGCCGCGACGCTGATGGCCTTGCTGCAGCCGCTGATGCTGGCGCCGGGCAGCGACCCGGCCGTCGTCGAGCGCCTGGCCGACACCGTCATCGGCGCGGGTCTGGCCTGGCTGTTCAGTTTCGTGCTGCCGTCCTGGGAGCGAGCCGCCGTGCCGCGGCTGGGCGCACAGCTGCGCGGCGCGCTGGCGCGGCATGCGTCCAACATGCTGCGCTGGATTCCCAGCGCCGAGGAGCAGCTGGCCCAGCGGCTGTCGCGCCAGCAGGTCTACACGGCGCTGGCCGCGCTGGCCGCGGTGGCCCAGCGCACCCGCGTCGAGCCGCAGAGCGTGCGCCTGCCCGAGGCCGACATCGAGGCCGCGCTCAGCCATGGCTACCGCCTGATGGCCTTGCTGGGCGCCGTGCAGCACCAGGTGCAGCGCCGCAGCGCGCGGCTGGACGCCGCCCGCGCCGAGACCGCGCTGCCGCTGGCCCGCCGGGCCTGCGTGGCGCTGCTGCGCGGCGAGCCCGGCGCCGGTGACCAGGGCGCCGACCCGGCCGGACTGCCCGACGCCGATGCCGGCGCCTGGCCCGAGCACCTGGGCCAGCAAGACCTGACGCCGTGGCTGCTGCGCCGCCTGCGGCTGTGCCGCCACGAGGCGCGCGAGTTCGCGGCTGCCCTGAACCGACTTCAACCCACTGCAGGAGTACCGCAATGAGCATCCAAACCCGAGCCGCCGTCGCCTGGAAGGCCGGCGCACCGCTGACTATCGAGACCCTGGACCTGGAGGGCCCCAAGGACGGCGAAGTCCTCGTCGAGGTCAAGGCCACCGGCATCTGCCACACAGACGAGTACACGCTGTCGGGCGCCGACCCGGAGGGCCTGTTCCCGGCCGTGCTGGGCCACGAGGGCGCCGGCGTCGTGCTGGAGAGCAAGGTGCCCTGGCTGAAGGCCGGCGACCATGTGATCCCGCTGTACACGCCGGAATGCCGCGAGTGCAAGTTCTGCCTCAGCCGCAAGACCAACCTGTGCCAGGCCATACGCGCCACGCAGGGCAAGGGCCTGATGCCCAACGGCACCTCGCGCTTCTCGCTGAACGGCGAGCCCATCTTCCACTACATGGGCACCAGCACGTTTGCCAACCACATCGTCGTGCCGGGCATCGCGCTGGCCAAGATCCGGCCCGACGCGCCCTTCGACAAGGTCTGCTACATCGGCTGCGGCGTGACGACCGGCGTGGGCGCCGTGCTGTTCACGGCCAAGGTGGAGGCGGGCGCCAACGTGGTGGTGTTCGGCCTGGGCGGCATAGGCCTGAACGTGATCCAGGGCGCCAAGATGGTGGGCGCCAACAAGATCATCGGCGTGGACATCAACCCGGCGCGCGAGGCGATGGCGCGGCGCTTCGGCATGACCGACTTCGTGAACCCCAAGGACGTGGGCAACCTGGTGGACCACATCGTGCAGCTGACCGATGGCGGCGCCGACTACTCCTTCGAATGCGTGGGCAATGTGCAGCTGATGCGCCAGGCGCTGGAATGCACGCACAAGGGCTGGGGGCGCAGCATCATCATCGGCGTGGCGCCGGCCGGCGCGGAGATCTCGACGCGGCCCTTCCAGCTGGTGACGGGCCGCCACTGGGAGGGCTCGGCCTTCGGCGGCGCGCGCGGCCGCACCGACGTGCCCAAGATCGTCGACTGGTACATGGACGGCAAGCTCAACATCGACGAGCTGATCACGCACAAGCTCAAGCTGGAGCAGATCAACGAGGGCTTCGAGCTGATGCGGCGTGGGGAGTCGATCCGCTCGGTGGTTGAGTTCTGAGGTTGTTGGTTGCTTTTGCAGGGAGCCTCAGCGGCTCTCTGCACCGCCGCGGGAGTCCGCCCCGCGAGGGCGGGTAACTTTTCTCTGTCGCGCCAGAGAAAAGTCACCAAAAGAGAGGCGCCGAACCGCAAGCCATGGTTTCGGCGCCGAGGCTCACGCGCGAGAACATTGGCTCGTGTCCGGCCCCGAGGCGAACCGCTGCGCTCTCGCCGCTGTCCCTGTCACGAGCCCGACGCATCCGCCGTCCGTGCGCCCTACGTCGGCTGCACGCCGAACTCACGAGTGGAATTCAAGCGTCGCTGGGGCGACGCGTTGGCGCACTTGGTGCCTTCCGTGGTGAGCCCGGCGTGCAGCCGGCGTTAACCGGCTGAGCGGTGCGACGGATGGTGCTCGTGACAGGGACAGCGGCGAGAGCGCAGCGGCTCGCTTCTGCTCAGGGGCCGAGCGCCTGTTTTCGCGCGCTGTCCGTCGCAGGTTTTGGGCGAGGTGCGGTTCAGCGCCTCTTCTTTGGTGACTTTCTTCTGGCAAGACAGAAGAAAGTTACCCGCCCGCCGGGGCGGATTCCCGGCACGGTGCACCGAGTCGAAAGGCTTGTCGCAAGAGCGCCCCACCGGGCTGACGAAGCTTACCGAGCCGTCCGATACGGCTCATCCTCCGCCACGAAGTGCTGCTCCCGCATCGCATCCGCGACCCAGTCCTGCACCGCCGGATGCGCCAGCAGCGCGTCGCGATACGCCGCTGCGGCCTCGGATACCGGCAGGCCGAAGCGGCTCAGCCGCACCGCCACCGGCGAGAAATAGGCGTCCGCGGCGCTGAACTCGCCGAACAGGAAGGGCCCGCCGCTGCCCGCCAGCGCCTCGCTCCAGGCCGCGTCCAGCCGCGCGACGTCGGCACGCAAGGCCTCGTCCTCGGCCCACAGCCTCGCGCCCACGTCGGGGAAGAAGGCCTCGATGTTCATGGGGCAGACCGTGCGCAGCCGCGTGAAGCCGGCATGCATCTCCGCACACAGGCTGCGCGCGCGGGCGCGGGCCTGCACATCGCGCGGCCAGATGGCCAGCTCGGGGTGGCGGTCGGCGACGTACTCGGCGATGGCCAGCGTCTCCCAGACGGCGAAGCCGTTGTCCTCCACCAGCACCGGCACGCGCCGGGTCGGGCTGACGCCGGCGATCTGGCGCGTCCATTCGGAACCCGGGCTGAAGTCGAAGCGCAGCAGCACCTCCTCGAAGGGGATGCGAAAGGCCGCCAGCAGCACGCCGCTGCGCATGGACCAGGAGGAGTAGTTCTTGTTGCCGATGTAGAGCTTCATGACCGCGAGCTTAAGGACGGCAAGGCATGCCGGGGTTGAGCAATCCGCAACGGATTAATGCCTGGCGCGCCAGGCGTCCAGCCGCGCGACGCCCCCGTCGGGTGACAGATAGGTCGGCAGCTGGGCCTCCAGCGAGGCGGCGCGGATGCCCAGTTCTGCCAGGCCCGGCAACTGGCCGCCGGGCACATTGGGCACGCTCAGCGAGGCCAGGTTGTCGCGCGACAGCAGCGGCTCGCCCGGCAGGCATTCCATGGCCAGGGCTTGCAGCGCCGCCAGCGGCCCGGGCAGGGGCAGCACCGGCCGTTCATGGCCGGCCATGCGCCCGGCCAGCCGCACCAGCTCGGCCAGCGTCAGCTCGCGCGGACCGGCGATCTCGTAGGTCTGGCCCACGGCCTCGCGGCGCAGCAGCACCTCGACCAGCGCGCGCGCCAGGTCCTGCACCCACACGGGCTGCAGCCGCGCGTCGGCGCCGCCCAGCGGCATGACGGGGAAGAGCTGCTGCAGCCGCGCGAACAGGTTGACGCTGCGGTCGCCGTCGCCGAAGACCAGCGAGGGCCGCACCAGCGTCAGCTCCAGCCCCTGGGTCTGCACGGCCAGCTGCAGCACGGCCTCGCCGGCGGCCTTGCTGCGCAGATAGCGCGACGGCGCATGCTCGGACACGCCCAGGGCGCTGACATGCACCAGGCGGCGCAGGCCGGCCGCGCTCATCGCATGGGCGATGCGCCTGGGCAGTTCCACATGCACCTGCTCGAAGGCCGCCGCGCTGCCCTGCAGGATGGCGACGAGGTTGACGACGGCGTCATGGCCGGGCAGCAGCGCGGGCAGGTCGCGGAAGACATCGGCCTGAATGACGGTGACGCCGGGCAGGCTCTGCACATGCCGGGCATGCGGCAGGCGGCGCGTCGGCACCGTGATGCGCACGTCGGCGCCCAGCCGCTTCAGCAACTGCTCGCACAGCGCGCGGCCGACAAAGCCGCTGCCGCCGAGGACGAGGACCGACAGACTCATGACTTGGACTCCCCTGCCGCCGCGGGGGGCGGCACATCGCCGACGTCCGCGGCGCGCGCGCCGGCCGGGCCCACGCTGGCGCCCAGGCGCTCACGCAGCGACGTGGCCGGCAGGCCCAGCACCTGGGCGTAGATGGCGCCGCCCAGCAGCACCTTGCGAACGTAGTCGCGCGTCTCGTTGAACGGGATGTTCTCGGCCCAGATGGCCGCGTCCAGCACCGGGCCGTCGCGCCAGCGCGCCGGGCGGTTGGGGCCGGCGTTGTAGGCCGCCGCGGCCAGCGCCTGGGCGCCGTCGAAGCGGTCCAGCACCAGCTTCAGGTACTGGGTGCCGATGCGCAGGTTGAAGTCGCGGTCGTGCATGCGCTCGGGCAGGTAGTCCAGCCCCACCTTCTTGGCCGTCCACTTGGCCGTGGCCGGCATGACCTGCATCAGCCCCGCCGCGCCGACGTGGGAGCGGGCGTCCAGCACGAAACGCGACTCCTGGCGGATCAGGCCGTAGACGTAGGCGGCGTCCAGGTTGGCCGCCTGGGCCTCGCGCTGCAGCTCGGCGCGATGCGGCAGAGGGTAGCGCTGGGCGATGTCGATCTCGGTGCGGGTGCGCTCGCTGGTGTTGATGCAGCGGTCCCAGACCTCGCGGTCGCAGGCCTCCTGCGCGGCCGCCAGCAGCGCGCGATCGCCGCGCTGCGAGATCTCGCGCAGCGAGAAGTTCCACTCGCGCACGCCCTCGCTGCGCAGGCCCTGCGCGATCAGGGACAGCGCCCGCGTCAGGCCCGGGTGGCTGCGCGCGGCGCGGCGCTCCTCGGCCGTCAGCGGCGCCGGGGCGGGCGGCAGCGGCGTGGGCAGCCCCAGCTCCTCGGCGGCCAGGCGGCCGAAGTAGTTCAGCGGCCCGGCCTGGGGCGAGGCGGCCAGTGCCGCGAGCTGGGCG
>JAACZV010000006.1 GCA_009996515.1 Comamonadaceae bacterium | reverse complement strand
CCTATCTGCCGCCCGCGCCGCCACCGGGCGCGGTGGCCATCGCCGCGGCGCCGGCCCCCGTGGTGGCCGCGCCGCCGGCAGCGCTCGCCGCGGCCCCGTCGGGCTCGGCTCCCGATGCCCGCATCCCGCGGCTGGCCGAGCTGCCCGACAGCCTGCGCCGCGAGCTGCCCCCGCTGGCGATCAGCGGCTCGGTCTATTCGGACGACCCGGCCAGCCGCTTCGTGATGATCAACGGCGAGGTGCAGCGCGAGGGCGCGAAGCTGGGCGCCGAGCTGGTGCTGGAGCAGATACGCCCGCGCGAGCTGGTGCTGCGCTTCAAGGGGCAGCGCTACCGCCAGCCGGTCTAGGCCTGAGCCTTGCAGCCCGCAGAACCCCCCTCTCCTTGAGGCCGCAGACGATGAGCAGCGATGTGTTCCACGACCGGCAGGCGCGCGGCTGGGCCCGGACGGGCTGGCTGCAGGCGCACTACACGTTTTCCTTCGGCTCCTTCAACGACCCGACGCGCATGGGCTTCCGGGCCCTGCGCGTGATCAACGAGGACATCGTGGCCGGCGGCTCGGGCTTCGCCGAGCATGCCCACGAGCATTTCGAGATCCTGAGCTTCATGCTGTCCGGTGAACTGGAGCACCAGGACTCGGCGGGCCACCACGGGCGCCTGGGCGCGGGGGATGTGCAGCTCATCAGTGCCGGCACCGGCGTCAGGCATTCGGAGCGCAACCCGGCGGTCGACACGCCGACGCATCTGTTCCAGATCTGGCTGCACGGCAATGCCGACGAGCTGCCGCCGCGCTACCAGCTGCTGCCGGGCGCGCTGCTGGCGACCAACGGCCCGCGCCTGGTGGCCAGCGCGGTGGCGCAGCCCGGCGTGCTGCAGCTGCGTGCGCCGGTGGACATCTGGGCCGTGGCGGCCCAGCCGGGTGAGCGCTGCCGCCACCAGCTGCCAGCGGGCCGCTACGGCTGGCTGCAGGTGCTGGAAGGCGTGGTGCTGGCCGAGGTGGACGGTGAGCCGCAGCCGCTGGAGCTGCGTGGCGGCGACGGCCTGCAGCTGTCGACGCTCAGGCAGCTTGACGTGGCGGCCCGCACCGCGGCGAGATGGCTCTGGTTTGACCTCGCCTAGCCGGGCGGCGGGCCATGCCCGCCACCGCCGAGATCTCGGTGTCGGCCGACGCCGGGGCCGTCGTCACATCGGCCGGAACAGGTGGCTGAAGGCGCGGCTGACCTTGAACGGGCGGTCCAGGCCGCGCAGGTTCAGGCTGTAGTGGCCGTTCTCGTCCCGCGTGGCGCTGACGATGGCGTTGGCGTTGACGAGGATGCCGCGGTGGACCTGCATGAAGTCGGTCGAGTCGATGCTGGCCATCAGCTCGCGCAGGCTCATCCGGACCAGCGCCTCGCCGCCCGCGGTGACGACGTTGACGTATTTGTCGGTCGCTTCGAAGCAGACCACCTCGGACACCGGGATCATGCGCACGGTGTTGCCCACGCCGGCGCGTATGACCTTGATGCGCTCCCGCGGCGCCTCGGGGGCGGCCGTCATGGACTGCAGGCGCTGCATGACCTGGGCCATGTCGCCGGCGCCCGGCAGGGGCGCGCGCTCGCCCAGCCGCGTCTTCAGGCGCCGCACGGTCTGCTCCAGCCGCTCCGGTGTCGCGGGCTTGAGCAGGTAGTCGACGGCGGCGCGCTCGAAGGCCGGGACCGCATAGGCGTCGTAGGCCGTGATGAAGACGAACAGCGGCTCGGCCAGCCCCTCCGGCCATTCGTCCGCGACGGCCTCCGCCACCTCGATGCCGTTGCGGCCCGGCATCTTGATGTCCAGGAACATGATGTCCGGCGCATGGCTCAGTGCCAGCTCCGTGGCCTGCAGGCCGTCCTCCGCCACGGCGGCGATGTGCAGCTCGGGCCAGGCCTGCTCCAGCAGGCGGCGCAGCGTGCGGGCGAGCAGGGGCTCGTCCTCGGCGATGACGGCGGTCGGGCCGCGGGTCTCTGGCATGTCGGTCTCCTGGACGACGGGGTGGGGCTCAGCACGGGATGCGGATCACGGCGTTGACGCCGGCCGGCAGGCGCCGTTCCAGGCGCAGCTCCGCCGCCTGGCCATAGGTCACGTGCAGCCGGTCGCGCACATGCTGCAGGCCGTAGCTGGTGCTGGTCGCCGGGCCTGGCGGGGCGAGGTCGCCGTCCGCGGGCAGGCCCAGGCCGCTGTCGCGCACGCGCAGCTCGATGAAGGCATCCTGGCGCAGCGCCTCCACCTCGATGCTGCCGCCGCCGACCTTGGGCTCCAGGCCATGCTTGATGGCGTTCTCGACCAGCGGCTGCAGCAGCATGGGCGGCACCAGCAAGTCCTCCAGCTCCTGGGGCAGGCTGAGCCGGTAGCTCAGCCGCGCGCCCATGCGCAGCGCCATGATGTCCAGGTAGGCGCGCACCTGCGCGAACTCGCGGCTCAGCGCCACGGCATCGGTCTGCGAGGCGATCAATGCACTGCGCAGGTAGACGATGAGCTGGTCGATCATGGCCTCGGCGCGGCCGGCGTCTTCCCGCACCAGCGAGCGCACGTTGGCCAGCGTGTTGAACAGCATGTGCGGCTCGAGCTGGGTGCGCAGCAGGCGCAGCTGGGACTCGACGGCCAGCCGCTGCGCCTCGGCGCGCTGCGCCGCTTCCGACGCCAGCTGCTCGCGGGTGGCGTAGTAATGCAGGCCGAAGCCGCCCACCAGGATGGTGAAGAGGATGGGGATGAAGCTGATGGCGCGGTGGCCGACCATCTGCATGGGCTCGCCCAGCAGCAGGAAGGCGATCTGGTGGCCGATGAAGTAGCCCGCCGGGATGGCGATCAGGCCTCTGAACAGCCAGCGCCAGGCCGGCTTGAAGCGGGAGAAATGCTGGTTGCGGTGCAGGAACATCGCCACGACGACCATGGTCAGCCCCACGCACTCGGAGAACATCAGCACCCTGGGCAGGGTCTCGATGCCCGGCACGACGAGGAACAGCAGGACGGCGGCGAGGGCCCACAGGGCGGCGGCGATCAGCAGGATCTGCAGCAGGCCACGGGGCGGGACCGTTGGGGCGGAGGGCGTCATGGGAGGCGCGGGGGGCTCGTGAGGGGGCGGCCGGTCACTCTACGGCCAGGTGCGGCATCCGCCAATCGAGTCGACGCGGTAGGCGTCGACTCGGGCGTGGCCGGGCCGGGGCGGCCGGCTCAGGACTTGGTGCAGGCGCAGGCCGGGCCGCAGCGGCATTGCGGCCCGCAGGCGCAGGACGGCTGCGCCGGCTTGGCCTGGCAGCCGCAGTTGCAGCCCGTGCCGGGGCAGTCGTTGCAGCGGCAGGCTTGAGAGGTCTGGGTGTCGTTCATGGTCGATCTCCTGGGTTGATCGCCGACGGGATGTCGTCGATGGGTTGACTGTGCCGCCCGGCCTGGCGCTGCCGGCAGCGCTTTGCGACGAGTGGTCGCGCCCCAGGCGGGAAGGGGCGGTCCGGTCGACCGAACGGCGCCGGCCGCCTGCCCAGCTCCGCCGCCCCGCGCGGCGGCCGGATGCGGCCTCGGCGCGGGCTCCCGTTCGGTCGCCGCAAACGACCGCTGCCGGACGCTTTGCGACCACAGGTCGCGCCGCGCTGTCGGGCCGCACGGCGCATGCCCACAGTCCGCTCCCGGCAACAGCCCACCCGCCACCCCAACCTTCAACCCAGGAGTGCCAGATGACTTCCTTTGCCAGGCGCATACGCCTTCCCGTCTCGAACGAACTCGGCGCCGCGCGCTTCCACGAGGCGCTCGGCGCGCCCACCACGGCCTTCCGGCATCTGGAGCGGGCCCATGTGCTGGGCCAGGCCAGCACCCGCGAGCATGTGCGTGTGCATGTGGCCATGCTGGCCTGGGCACTGCGCCGGCGCCATGCGGGCGAGGCCTTGAGCCAGCTCTGGCGCATCGCCGCCGCCGCGCTGCTGACGCCCTGGGGCGCCGTGCCGCCCGGCAACACGGGTGGCGCCGACGTGCCGGGCTGGAAGCCCCTGCCCATTCCCGCCGACCTGCAGCGCCTCATCGACGCGGCCCGCGCCTAGGCCGCGCAGGCGACCCCCTTCCCCACCCACCCTCCATCTGGAGCACCCACACCATGTTCAAGCCCTACCTGTTGACCTCCACCCTGGCCACCGCCACCCTCGCGGCCGTCTTGTCGCTGTCCGGCTGCGGCACGCCGCCCACCGACCTCGACTACTCGCTGAAGCACCACAGCAGCACCGGCCGCTTTGTCGTCGAGATGGTCCCGCCCGCGCAGGGGCCGGCCGTCGGCCAGATCCACAGCTGGACGCTGAAGCTGGCCAACACCGATGGCGCGCCGGTGACGCATGCGCGCATCGCCGTCGACGGCGGCATGCCGCAGCATGGCCACGGGCTGCCGACCAAGCCGCGCGTGACCCGTGAGCTGGCCTCCGGCACCTACCTCATCGAAGGCATGAAGTTCAGCATGACCGGCTGGTGGGACCTGCGCCTGGACATCGATGCGGACGGCGCGCGCGACAAGGCGGTGTTCAACGTGGTGATGGCCGGCGACGGCCTGAAGCGGCCGTGACGGCGCGCCGCCCGACGCCGCGGCGCATGCCGGGCCGCCGCTGGGCCTGGATCGTCCTGGCCGCGCTGCTGCCGGTGCTGGCGGGCTTTGGCTGGAGCCGCGGCCGCGACGACGGCTGGTCCGCCGCGGAGCTCGCCGTGCTGGCGGGGATGCGGCTGGACCGGCTGGGCGCGCTGCCGCCCGACCCCGGCAATGCCGTGGCGGACCGCCCCGAGGCCGCCCGGCTGGGCCGGGCGCTGTTCTTCGATGCGAGGCTGTCGCGCGACGGCCGGGTGTCCTGCGCCAGCTGCCACGACCCCGGGCGCCAGTTCCAGGACGGCCGACCGGTGGGGCGCGGCATCGCCGACGGCGCGCGCCGCACCATGCCCATCGCCGACGCGGCCCGCAGCCCCTGGCTGTTCTGGGACGGGCGCAAGGACAGCCTCTGGTCGCAGGCGCTGGGGCCGCTGGAGGACGGCGCCGAGCACGGCAGCAACCGCACCCGCATCGCCCGGCAGCTGCACGCCCATCACCGGGCCCCGTACGAGCAGGTGTTCGGCGCGTTCCCGCCGCTGGCGGGCCTGCCCGACGACGCCAGCCCGGTCGGCACGCCGGAGCAGCGCCAGGCCTGGGAGCGCATGAGCGAGGCGCAGCGCGACGCGGTGAACCGGGTGTTCGCCAACCTGGGCAAGGCGGTGGCGGCCTATGAGCGGACGCTGGCCTCCGGGCCGTCCCGCTTCGACGGCTATGTGCGTGCCGTCGAGAGCGGCGATGCCGCCGGCCGCCAGCTGCTGACGCCGGACGAGGTGCGCGGCCTGCGGCTGTTCATCGGCAAGGCCCAGTGCGCGACCTGCCACAACGGCCCGCTGTTCAGCGACCAGCATTTCCACAACACCGGCGTGCCGCCGCGGCTGCCGGGCCAGCCCGACCGGGGCCGGGCGGCCGCCATCGCCCGCGTGCAGGCGGACGAGTTCAACTGCCTGGGCCGCTACAGCGATGCCGACGCGGCCGCCTGCGGCGAGCTGCGCTTCGTGGCTGCCGACGATCCCGGCATGGAGGGCGCCTTCAGGACACCGGGGCTGCGCAACGTGGCGCTGCGCCCGCCCTATATGCATGGCGGCCAGCTGAAGACGCTGGACGAGGTGCTGGCGCATTACCGCCGCTCGCCGCCGGCCGCGGCGGGCACGAGCGAACTGGCGCCGGGCGGCAAGCCCAGTGCCGGGCGCCTGGCCATCCGCCTCGACGACGAGGAGTCGCGCCAGATCGTCGCCTTCCTGCGCAGCCTGTCGGGCGGCGTCGATGAAGGCCTGCCCGGGCGGCCGGCGCCCTGACGACGTGCTCAGCCGGCGGCGCGCGCCAGGCGCCGCCTGCTGGCACCCGGGATCAGCGGGCCGCAGGCCCGGCGCACCACAGTTCCACGCGATTGCGGCCGCCGGCCTTGGCGCGGTAGAGCGCTTCGTCGGCCCGCTTCAGCAGGCTTTCGAGATCGGCCACATCCGCATCCATTGCGCTGACGCCGGCACTGACGGTGTAGCTGATCGTCTGCCCGTCGACGTCGACCTGCTGGCGGGCGATGCGCTCGCACAGCCGCTGGGCCACCGATTGCGCGCCTTCGGCCGTCGTGTCGGGCAGCAGCACCGCGAACTCCTCGCCGCCCATGCGGGCGATCAGATCCATCGCGCGGAAGGTGGCGCGCATGCCCGCGGCGAGATGGCGCAGCACGGCGTCGCCGGCCGCATGGCCGTGGCGGTCGTTGACCTGCTTGAAGTGGTCGGCGTCCACCATCACCAGCGCCAGCGGACGCGGGCGGCGCCGCCAGCGCTGCAGCTCCGGCTCTGCCGCGTCGAAGAACGCGCGGCGATTGAGCAGCCCCGTCAGGTGATCGCAGGTCAGCGAGCGGCGTATCTCCTCGTTGGCGGCGCGCCGGTCGGAGATGTCCCTCAGGATCAGGCTGTAGGCGCGCTCATCCGGCTGCTCCTCGCCCGGGCCGTGCAGCGGCGCGATCAGGCAGCTGCCCCAGTAGCGCGAGCCATCGGCGCGCAGGCGCCAGCCCTCATCCAGGCTCCAGCCGTTGGCGTCCGCCTCGTGGAGCCGGTCCTGCAGCCGGCCGGCGGGTACCGCGTCGGCGGGATAGAACCTGGAGAACGGCTGGCCCACCAGGGCCGCGCCGCTGTAGCCGGTCATGCGCTCCACCGCCGGGTTCCAGTCCCGTATCCGGCCTTGCTCGTCCAGAGACAGCAGGGCGTAGTCGGAGATGCCGGTGACGATGCTGTGGATCCAGGCCTGGCTCTGGCGCAGCGCGCGGTCGCGCTTGACGGACTGCGTGACATCGCTCAGCAGCCCCATCAGCCGCTCGGCATCGAGCTTGAGCAGGCTGAGCGACAGGATGCGCGGCTCCCGGTCGCCGGACTGCCCGCGGCTCAGCTGTATCTGCAGCGAATCGCAGACCATGCCGTGCGGCGCGTCGAACTGCGCCACGCGGTGCCTCAGGTCGGGCGCCACATCGCCCAGCGCGCTGAAAAGATTGGACAGGCCCCCGTCGCGCGACAACGGCATCAGCAACTGCGCGCAGAGCGGGTTGATCATCAGCACCTCGCCGTCATGCCGCGTCTGCACCAGGCCGACCGGGGCCATGTAGAGGAACTGCAGCAGCGCCTCGTGCTCCTCCTCCAGGCCGGCGCTCATGAGCGCTGCACCACCACGTAGCGTGTGGCGATCGCGGGGGCGTACAACAGCCTCAGCTTGACCTTGACGGGGCGCATGCGCAGCGTCAGCACGTAGTCGATGGTGGCGTCCAGCGGCTCGCCCTGGGCCTGGGCATCTTCGAAGCGCTGCGCCACCATGAAATTGTTCATGCAGGGGGCCACCACGGTGAACAGCGGGTGACCCAGCACCCGGGCCGGCGACAGGCCCGCGGCCCTGGACTCGTGGGCGTTGTACTGCGTGACCACACCGCCGGCGTCGAAACCGATGATGCCGAAGTCCAGCGCATCCAGCTCGGCCTCCGAGGCCCGCGCCAGGAGGTCGAGCAGAGACGGGGTGTCGAAGCGGGGCGGGTGTTCAGCGTTCATGACGATCCTGGGTTCGCGTTCGGTCGGGGGCAGATGTTGCGCGCCGGGCCGGTGTGCCCGAGGGGGAGGGCCGGGGCGCGGGGCGTTCAGTGGCTGCGCCCCGGCGCCTGCGAGGAGGACTGGAAGATCGCCACCGTGCCCACGAGCTCCCGGGCCTGCGTCATCAGGCTTGCGGCGGCGGCCGCCATCTGTTCGACCAGCGCCGCATTCTGCTGGGTGGCCTGGTCCATCGCCTGCACGGCCTCGTTGACCGCCGCAGCGCCGCTGGCCTGCTCGGTGCTGGCCACATGGATCTCGCTGATGAGTCCGGCCACCTGGCGGATGCCGGCGACCACCTGGTTCATCGTTGCGCCGGCCTCGGTGACCAGCGCACTGCCACGTTCGACACGGTCGACGCTGGCGCCCACCAGGGCCTTGATCTCCCTGGCGGCCTGGGCACTGAGCCCGGCGAGCGAGCGCACCTCGGTGGCCACCACGGCGAACCCGCGGCCTTGTTCTCCAGCCCGCGCCGCCTCGACCGCGGCGTTCAGCGCCAGGATGTTGGTCTGGAAGGCGATGCCGTCGATGACGCCGATGATGTCGGTGACCCTGCGCGAGCTCTCGTGGATGCCCTGCATGGTCTCGACGACCTGCCCCATCGTCGCGCCCCCCCGGGCCGCGACCTGGCTGGCCTCCAGGGCCAGCCCGCTGGCCTGGCCGGCGCGTTCGGCGGTCAGGCGGACGGTGTCCGTGAGCGTCGCCATCCTGCCGCTGGCGAGCTGCAGGTTGGCGGCGGTCTGTTCGGTGCGGCGGCTGAGGTCCTGGTTGCCGCTGGCGATCTCGGTGCTGGCGACCTCGATGCTCGCGGCTCCGCTGCGCACCGTGGCCACGGCCTGGTCCATGCGTGTCAGCGTCGACTTCAGCGCCTGGCCGCCCGGCGTCCGGGTGGCGATGGCGGCAACGTCCAGCGCGATGCCGTGTTCGCGGTTGACGCACTCCACCAGCAGCCGCAGCTCCTCGCCCTGCAGCGCCGCGTGGCTCATGATGCGCGCCAGCGCGATCTCGATGCCGGCCTGGATGACCACGTAGACCGCGTGCAGCAACACCCGCGGGAAGTCGGGCTCGGTGGTGCAGATGGCCCCCAGGCCGGCCGCCTGCAGGCGATCGAAGACGACGTGATGCAGCGCAAACAGCAGCGCGCCGAAGGCGATCACGGTCCAGTCCAGATAGACCAGCAGGAAGGCCAGCACGACGAAAACCCCGAAGTGGAACTCGCTCGTGCCCCGGGCCAGCTGGATGTGCAGCGCCACCAGTCCGACCAGCACCAACGTCAGCACGTAGCGGCTGGCGCCGCCCCGGGTGAGCGCATATCCGATGCCGGCGAGCGCGAGCAGTGCCAGGGAGGCGGCCACCGCCAGCCCCGTCTGCGCGTAGGCCAGCCCCAGCAGCCAGGCGGCGACCGCGCCGATCCCGATCGCGACGAGCAGCACCCTGTCGCCCAGTCTTGCGTACTGGGCGGTGCCCCGGTGGGGAAGGGCGGCATTCAACATGGGAATCCTTTCGTACCTAGCCTGTCGAAACCAAAGCCCTGCCGCGGTCCGTCGACGCGTCGGGCGGCAGCAGTCGACGCGACAGGCTCGCGTCTGTGGTGTGAGGCCAAGCCGGGGCAGCCCGCCGGTCGTCCGGCCCCTGGCCCAGGGTCAGCGCCGACCATGGGCCCCAAGGGCGAGAGGCGACCGCGCGTCGTCATGGGCGGGTCATTCCTGGGTCTTGACGTTCATGATTTGTCCAGGACAAACAAATTGTCTTGCATAAGCAGGGCGCCGGGGGCAGCCGGCCGCCCACGAGGGCCTCTGAGGGCCCTCTGCGGCGTCATAGCGCGTCAAAAGTCTCAACCAGGCGGTTTTCTTCGCGAGGGCTGTGGCGTGCGCGAGCGGGTGGGGCTGCCATGGCACCCCACCCCCGGTCAGGCCGCCAGCGCGGCGCGCGCCGGCGCCTCAGCGTAATGGCCCAGCTGCATCGTGAACTGGGCCCGCCCCGAGCTGAGCGCGCGCAGCTGGCCGATGTAGCCGAACATCTGCGCCAGCGGCACATGGGCCGTGACGACCACCGCGTTGCCGCGCGCGTCCTGGCCCTGCACCTGGCCGCGCCGGCGCAGCAGGTCGCCGATGACGTCGCCCAGGCTCTCGGCCGGCGTGATGACCTCGACGGCCATCACCGGTTCCAGCACCCGCGGCGCCGCCTTGAGGACGGCCTCGCGCAGCGCCGCCGCGGCGGCCAGCTCGAAGGCCAGCGCCGACGAGTCCTTCACGTGGGCGCTGCCGTCCAGCAGCACCGCCTCGAAGTCCACCAGCGGATAGCCCGCGAACGGGCCGGCCTGCGCGGCGCGGCGGATGCCGGCCTCGACCGCCGGGATGAACTCGCGCGGGATGGCGCCGCCCACCACCTGGCTCTCGAAGCGCAGGCCGGCCCCGCGCGGCCGCGGCGCCACGCGCAGCGTCAGCGCGGCGAACTGGCCCGGGCCGCCGCTCTGCTTGCGGTGCAGATGGTGCACCTCGGCCGATTGAGCGATGGTCTCGCGGTAGGCGACCTGGGGCCGGCCCACCTGCACCTCCACGCCGAAGCGCGTGCGCAGCGTCTCCACCGCCACTTCGAGCTGCAGCTCGCCCATGCCGGACAGCAGCGTCTGGCCGGAGTCGGCGTCCTGGCGCAGCCGCAGCGAGGGGTCTTCGCGCACCAGCACGCCCAGGCCCTTCGCGAGGGCGGCGGCATCGGCCTGCCTGCGCGGCTCGATGGCGACGTCGATGACGGCCTCGGGCACGGCGATGCTTTCCAGCAGCGGCGCGTCCTTTCGGTCCGCCAGCGTGTGGCCGGTCAGCACCTCCTTCAGGCCCACGATGCCGGCGATGTCGCCCGCGACGAGTGCGTCGCGCTCGACGCGGCGGTCGGCGTGGATCTCATACAGGCGCGACACGCGCTCGGCCTTGCCGGTGCTGGCGTTGAAGACCGTGTCGCCGCGCTGGAGCCGGCCGCTGTAGACGCGCACGAACACCATCGCGCCGTGGTCATCGGCGCTGAGCTTGAAGGCCAGCGCCGACAGCGGGCCGTCGGTGGGCGCGGCGCCGGGCGCTTCGCCGGGCGCGGGCAGGTAGGCGACGGCGGCGTCCAGCAGCGGCTCCACGCCGCGGTTGCGGAAGGCGGCGCCGGCCAGCACGGGCACGAAGGCGCCGGCGATGGTGCCGCGGCGCAAGGCCGCGCGCAGCGCGTCCGGCGCCGGCTCGGCACCGCTCAGCCAGGCGGCCAGCAGCGCGTCGTCCTGCTCGGCGGCGGCCTCGACGATGCGCGCCCGTGCGGCCTCGGCGGCGCTCAGCAGCGCGGCCGGGATGGCCTCGATGCGCGGCGGCGCGCTGGCGTCGTCGCGCTCCCAGACCAGGGCCTGCATGGCGATCAGGTCCACCACGCCGCGGAACTCGCCTTCGGCGCCCAGAGGCAGCTGCAGCGGCAGCGCGCGCGCGCCCAGCCGCTCCTGCAGGGACGCGACGACGCGCTGGAAATCCGCGCCGACGCGGTCCAGCTTGTTGACGAAGGCGATGCGCGGCACGCGGTACTCGTCCGCGAGGCGCCAGTTGGTCTCGGTCTGCGGCTCCACGCCGGCCACGCCGTCGAAGACGACGATGGCGCCGTCCAGCACGCGCAGCGAGCGGCGCACCTCGAGGTTGAAGTCGATGTGTCCGGGCGTGTCGATCAGGTTGATCTGCGTGCCCCGCCAGTGCACGGTGGTGGCCGCGCTGTGGATGGTGATGCCGCGCTGGCGCTCCTGGGGGTCGAAGTCCATCGTCGTGTTGCCGTCGTTGACGTCGCCGATGCGATGGTTCTCGCCGGTGTAGAACAGGATGCGTTCGCTGGTGGTGGTCTTGCCGGCGTCGACGTGGGCGATGACGCCGATGTTGCGCAGTGGGCGGGAGTTGTTCGAGTTCATGGCGATTCCTGAAGGGCTGAGGGGCCGGCCCTCGGCGGAATCGCCGAGGGCTAGCGCGTGGGCAGGACGCCGAAGCGCGCATGCGACAGGCAGGGGCTGGCCGCGCTCCGGCGCTCGGGAATCGTGGCGATCAGCTTGTCGAAGGTGCGCTTGAACATGGTGGCCGTCGGCTCAGAAAAAACAAAACCCCGGGGGCTGCGAGCCTGCCGGGGTTGTGGGCTGAACCGGAAGGCTGCGCGCCTTCCGAACACGGTCGAAGACGCCTCAGGTGCTGTGGCGGGCTTGGGTCGTGGGGTTGAGCTTCATGATGCGAAGAATTGTCGGTCGGCGATGAATGTCGGGGCCTGCGTGGGGCTTTCAAGCGCATCCCCAAAAAAAGCGGCCGCTTGCGCGGCCTCGCCAGGCGGCGAACCAGGGCGGCGCAGCAACCGGGGAGCGCCGCCGAACCAGAGCTTGCCGGATCAGGCCGGCTGGGCCGCGGCGGCCGGCGCCGCGGGGCGCGCGGCGCAATGCCGGGCGATGAACTCCGCATGCGTGGGCATGACCTGCACGCATTTGCCCACCACCTGGCGCACGTTCTCCAGATAGGCGAGCACCTCGGCCTCGTCCGGCTGGTCGGCAAAGGGATGGTGGCCGCGCGGCATCAGGCCCTGGCCCACCATGACCTGCAGCCAGCTGGACTCGGCGAACAGCTCGTCGCTGCGGCGGTAGACGCGCCCGTTGGCGGCGAACAGCGCCAGCTTGCGCGCCAGCCGCTCCGGCACTTCCATCTGGCGGCAGTGGTTCCAGAACGGCGAGTCGTCGCGCCGCGTGAGCTTGTAGTGCAGCACCAGGAAGTCGCGCACGTTCTCGAACTCCTCGCGGGTCAGCGCGTTGTACTCGTCGATGTCGGTGGCATCGAAGCCGGCGTTCGGGAAAAACTCCAGGATGCGCGCGATGGCCATGTGGATGAGGTGGATGCTGGTGGACTCCAGCGGCTCCAGGAAGCCGCTGGACAAGCCCACGGCGACGCAGTTGCCGATCCAGAAGCGCCCGGCGCGGCCGGTGCGGAAGCTCAGGTGGCGCGGCGCGGCGGTGGGCCGGCCGTCCAGCCCGGCCAACAGGATGGCCTCGGCGTCCTGGGCCTCCATGAAGCGGCTGCTGTAGACATGGCCGTTGCCGGTGCGGTGCTGCAGCGGGATGCGCCACTGCCAGCCGGCCGCGTGCGCGGTGGAGCGCGTCATCGGCAGCAGCGGGTCCACGCGCTCGCAGGGCACGGCGATGGCGCGGTCGCAGGGCAGCCAATGCGACCAGTCCTCGTAGCCGGCCTTGAGCGTCTGCCCGATGAGCAGGGCACGCATGCCCGTGCAGTCGATGAAGAAGTCGCCCGCGATGCGTTCGCCGCTCTCCATGCGCAGCGCGGCGATGTGGCCGTTCTCGTGCTGCTCCACGCCCGCCACCTTGCCCTCGGTGCGGTGCACGCCGCGCTGCTCGGCGTAGTGGCGCAGGAAGCGCGCGTAGAGGCTGGCGTCGAAGTGGTAGGCGTGGGCGATCTCGGCCAGCGGCGAGCCGCGCATGTCGGGCCGCGCGCGCATGAAGCGCGCCTCGCGCGGCGCCGCCGTGTTGATCGAATACTCGCCCAGCGGCCGGGCCTGGCCCTGTTGCGCCAGACGCAGCCAGAACTGGTGGAAGGGCACGGTGTCCTCGGGCTGGCCGAGGCGGCCGAAGCCGTGGATGTAGCGCTCGCCGACCGCGCCCCAGTTGACGAACTCGATGCCCAGCTTGAACGAGCCCTGCGTGGCGCGCAGGAACTCGTCCTCGTCCACGCCCAGCGCGCGGTTGAACTCGGTCAGGTTGGGGATGGAGGCCTCGCCCACACCGATGATGCCGATCTCGTCGGACTCCACCAGCCGGATCTGCACGCGGCCGCCCAGCGCCTTGGCGAAGGCGGCCGCGCTCATCCAGCCGGCGGTGCCGCCGCCCACGATGATGACGCTGCGCACGGCGTTCATGTCGCCCATCCGCGCATCAGAACTTGTAGGTCAGGCCCACCGTGGTGGTGCGGCCGAAGTAGCGGATGTAGTTGGGCATCAGCGCCGTCTTGTCCGGAGCCTCGCCACCCAGCGACTTGTAGTTCATCGTGGGCTTGTCGAAGACGTTGCCCACCTGCAGCGTCAGCCCCAGGCCCTTCAGGCTGCCCTCCTCGAACGCGTAGCCGATCTGCAGGTCGGCCACCTTGTCGGCGGCCTGCTGCAGCGTGGTGTTGTTCAGGAAGATGTCGCGCGTGGTGGCCGTGAACGGCGAGCGGTAGCGCTGGCTGAAGCGGGCCGAGAAGCCGTCGCGCTCGTAGTAGACCGTCACGCTGTTGGAGCGGCCGGACAGGCCGTTGAGCGGGACGTCTCGAGCGGTGCTGACGGTCGGATCGGGGTTCTGGTCCTTGATGGAGCTGCGCAGCTTGGAAGCGCTGACGATGACGCCGAAGCCGTCGAGTGCCTTGGTGAGCAGGCCGCCCTCCAGCGCCGCGGCGAACTCGATGCCCTCCACCTTGCCGCCGGTGCCGTTGCGCGGCTGGATCATGGGCGCGACGGGCTTGGGTGTGACCCCCGGCGGCGCCACCTGCGGGAAGCCCGACGCATCCACGGCGGTCAGCTGGTTGTAGATGTAGCTGAGCAGGTTCTTGCGGAAGCCGGCCAGCGACACATAGCTGCGCTTGCCGAAGTAGCGCTCCACCGACAGGTCGATGCCGGCCGCGCGCCAGGGCTTGAGCTCGGGGTTGCCGGCGTAGGCCGTGGTCCATTCGCCGGCATGCGGCGTGCCGGCCGCATCGCCGTTGACGGCCGGCGTGCTGGTGCCGGCGCGCATGTCCACGATGTTGGGCCGCACGATGGACGTGGCCAGCCCCAGTCGGGCGATCCAGTTGTTGCGGAAGTCGGCCACCAGGTTGATGCTGGGCAGCACGTCGGTGTAGCCGGTGCCGCCGGTGCGCTTGAACAACAGGCTCTTGTCGGGCATCTCGTCGTTGCCGCGGTATTCCCAGCCTTCGGAGCTCTGGCTGGCGTGCACCACTTGCAGGCCCAGGTTGCCGCGCAGTGACAGCCCCCACAGGTCGGTGTCGATGTCCAGCTTGCCGAAGGCGGTCGTGACCTTCTCGCGCACGTTGGAGTTGTTGGCCACCCATTTGCTGAACTGGCCCTCCTCCAGCGTGACGGCGCCGCTGGCGACCAGCGCGGGCACGTCCACGCGCAGCAGCTGGGGGATGCCGGCCCAGCTCATGTCGAAGGGCTGCTGCACCACGCCGGTGGGGATGCTGCGGATGAACTCACCGTTCGCGTCCTTCTTCATCAGCAGCCGGTCTTCGTTCTTGGCCACGTCCTTGCCGCGCTCGGTGTAGTTCAGGCCCAGCGTCAGATGGCTGAAGAGGCCGTCCAGCGAGCGTTCCAGCGAGACGCGGGCCGACTTGATTTCGTCCTTGATCTCCGGGTGGCGGATGGCGCCCAGCCAGGCCTCGTTGGGCACCCAGTCCATGCCGGCCACGTCGCCGAAGGCCATCTTGGCGGGGTTGGACAGCAGGTCGGCCTGCACCGGCGTGAAGGTCTGCGGGTCGCCGTTGGTCGGCACATGCCAGCGGTAGGCGCCGTAGGTCCAGGCCTTGTTGGCATAGTCGTAGCCGCCGCCGTAGGCCTCGGCATAGCGCTCGTTGCGCTTGTCGCGCGAGTAGCTGAGGTCGGTCACCGCCTTCCAGTTCTCGTTCAGCTTGAGGCTGGTGTTCCAGCCCAGCGCGACGATGTCGTCGGTGCGGCGCGTGTCCATGCTGCCGACGTTGGCCACCAGCTGCGAGATCGTGGCGTCGGTGGCGAAGGTGTTGCTGCCGATCTGCTGGGTGGTGATGTTGCTCATCGCGGGCGTGATGCCGGCGGACCAGTTGCCGAACAGGCTCTGCTGCCACTTGCCCGCGACCTCGTGCGTCTTGAACTTGGAGTAGTAGAGGTCCACCTGCGAATGCAGGTCGTCGCTGGGCTTGTATTCGACGACGGCCACCAGGCCGTCGCGCAGGTTCTTCTTGGTGGCGCCCTGGGCCGTCCAGTACATGGGCAGCAGGGCCTGGCCGCTGCCCACCTTGGACGGCGCGTTGCCCGTCAGCGGCAGGCCGTAGGGCGTGTAGTCGCCGTACTCCACCAGCTCGGTCTGCTTGGTCTGCGAGGGCGAGTCCAGACGTGCGAAGCCCACGGCCACGCCCAGCGTGCGGTTGGCGAACTGGTCCACGTAGGAGGCCGAGAAGCGCATGCCGGTGGCGCCGGTGACGCCCGGCACCATGGTGCCGTTGGAGTTGCGCTCGCCGCGCAGGCTCACCACCACCTGGCGGCTGCCCAGGCTCAGCGGTCGCAGCGTCTGGATGTTGACGGTGCCCGACAGGCCCTGACCCACCAGGCTGGCATCGGGGGTCTTGTAGATGGTGGCGGCGTTGACCAGCTCGGCGGGGAACTGGTCGTACTCGACGGCGCGGCTGTCGTTGGAGCTGACGATCTCGCGGCCGTTCAGCAGCACGCCGGAGAACTCGGGCGAGAGGCCGCGGATGGAGATCACGTTGACACGGCCGTCGGGGCCGCGCTGGCCGGTCAGGCCGGGCAGGCGGGCCAGCGATTCGGCGATGCTGGCGTCGGGCAGCTTGCCGATGTCCTCGGCCGAGATGGCCTCGACGATGGAGTCGGAGTTGCGCTTGGTCGCCACCGAGGTCTCGAGACTGAAGCGTATGCCCTTCACGACGACGGTTTCGAGCTGCTGTGTCTCCTTGTCCTTGGCGGCTGGGGCCGCGCCCTGGGCATGGGCCGCAGCGCTGGCGAACAGCAGGCCGCTGGCCGCGGCCAGCGTGGTGAGGCGAAGGGCAGGGCTTGGCTGTCTCATTCACTTGTCTCCGGAGTTGTGGTCTTGTCGGTGCTCGGCGAGGAGCTGAAAGCGCTTTCAAGCATAGATCAATGGCAGCGCTTTCAACCTAGGCAACACCCTGGGTGCCGGTCCCGGTGGCCGGACTGGGCCGGTGCCGAGGGGATGGATACAGGGCTTGTCGTCATGGGCGGCCGTCGCAAACGGGCGGCTGCCAGGCGGGAAGGCGGGGCGCTGATCGATGAAATGAAAGCGCTTTCAAATGATGATGCGCCGCCGCCCCGGCCGCGGCTACATGGTTAACCCGGGTCGAACAACAGTCGCGGGTCGTGGCCGCCGCCGCACGCGGCGCGGCGGCGGGTGGGGCCCTCAGCGCTGGACGCGGCGCGTGCTCTCGCGCACCACCAGCTCGGGGCTGGGCAGCTGGGCGCGGGGCTGGCCGCCACGCAGCATCTCCAGCATGGCGGTCGCGGCCTCGACGCCGATCTCGTAGACCGACTGGCGCACCGTGGTCAGCGGCGGCATCGCGTAGCGGGCCATGATGAGATCGTCGAAGCCGACCAGCGACACGTCGTCCGGCACGCGCAGGTTGCGCCGGTGCAGGCCCAGGCAGGCGCCTATGGCCATCTGGTCGTTGGACGCGAACAGCGCCGTGAAGTGGGCGTCGCGCTCCAGCAGCCGGCTCACCGACAGCATGCCGCCGGCCTCCGTGTAGTCGCTCTGCACGATGAGCTGCGGGTCGACGGCGATGCCGGCCGCGGCCAGCGCGTCGAAATAGCCGTTCTGTCGCTCGACGGCGTCGTCGTGCATCAGGTCGCCGGCGACGAAGGCGATGCGGCGATGGCCCAGCTCGATCAGATGCTGGGTGGCGAGGCGGGCGCCCGTGCGGTTGTCGAAGCCGAAGCTGAACAGCTGCGGCCCGGCCACCTGGCGGCCCACGACGACGACGGGCAGGGCGTCCGCCACCCGGGCCAGCTCGGCATCTCCGAGGCGGCCGGCCAGCACGATCACGCCGTCGACACGGCGCGACAGCAGCGTCTCTATGGCCTTGCGCTCATCGTCCTCATGCCAGTTGCCGGACACGAACAGCGGCACATAGCCGGCGCGTTCCAGCTCGCGTTCTATGCCCAGCAAGGCCTCGCCGTAGAAGGGGCTGGAGATGATCTGCGTGACGACGCCGATGGACAGTGTCTTGCCGCCCGCCAGGCCGCGCGCGACCGGGTTGGGCCGGAAGCCCAGCTCCTGGATCGCCGCCTGCACGGCATCCTTCTTGGCCTGGCTGACGGCGGCCGTGCCGTTCAGGATGCGCGACACCGTGCTGGGCGACACGCCGGCCGCTTCCGCCACCTGCTCCAGCGTGACGACGCCGTCGGGTCGGCTTGAAGGCGCTTTCTTGGCGGCGAGAGGCTTGGCGTTCATCGGCGAGGGGACGGGGCAGGCCGCGAGTGTAGGCGTGGGCATGGGCGGCGGCTCCGGGGGTAATCCGCCCGCCCTAGGGTTTGTGCTGCTGGGGTGGCGCATGGCTTGGCGCACAATCATGAAAGCGCTTTCAGAATATGCCAAACCCACCCGCCCTCCATCGCCGCCACCTGCTTGCCGCCGCCCTGGGTGGCGCGGCCGGCCTGGGCGAAGCCCGGGAGCCGCCGCCGTTGACGGTGGCGGCCTTCCCGCTGGTGGACGTCATCGCCAAGGACCTGCTCAAGGGCTGGAAGCAGCGCCACCCCGGCGTTCGCACCCAGGTCATCAGCCGCCAGTTCGACGACCACCACACGGCCATGACGACGGCGCTGTCGACCTCGGGCCACCTGCCCGACGTCATCGCACTGGAGACCAGCTACCTGGGGCGCTTCTCGCTGGGCTCGGGCCTGGAGGATCTGTCGGCGCCTGCCTTCGGTGCGGAGCGCTTCAAGGACGACTTCGTGCCCTTCGCCATCGACACGGCGCGCAACCGCCAGGGTGCCATCGTCGCCATGCCCAGCGACATCGGCCCCGGCTCGCTGTTCTACCGTGCCGACCTGGTCGCCCAGGCCGACCTGCAGGAGGCCGACCTGACGCGCTCCTGGGAGAGCTACGTCGAGGCCGGCGCGCAGATCAAGGCCCGCACCGGCGCCTACCTGATCGGCGACGTGCGCCTGCTCAAGGACATCATCGTGCGCGCCGGCACGCCGCCGGGCGAGGGCCAGTTCTTCGATCGCCAGGGCCGGGCCCAGCTCACGTCGCCGCGCTTCGTGCGCGCCTTCGAACTGGCCCGCCGGGTGCGTCGCCAGGGCCTGGACGCGCGCGTGGAGGTCTGGTTCAACGACTGGGCCGAGATGCTCAAGCGCGGCCGCCTGGCCACCGAGATGTCGGGCGGCTGGATGGCCGGCCAGATGGCCAACTGGGTGGCGCCGGGCACCGCCGGCAAATGGCGCGTGGCCCAGCTGCCGGAGAACACCTTCTGCGCCTATGGCGGCACCTACTACGCCATCCCGCGCCGCTCGGCACCGGAGAAGAAGCAATTGGCCTGGCAGCTCATCCAGGAGCTGACGCTGGACCGGCGGCGCCAGCTCGACGCCTTCCGCTCGCAGGACGCCTTTCCGGCGCTGCTGGCTGCGCAGGACGACCCCTTCTTCGACCAGCCCGTGCCCTTCCTCGGCGGCCAGCGTGCCCGGCTGCTGTGGCGCGAGGCGGCGCGGCGCATCCCCGTCGTCAGGCTGCACAAGCAGCAGAAATTCGCCGACGAGGTCGTCAATGCCGAACTCGACAACGTGCTGGAGTACGACAAGCCCATCCCCAAGGCCCTGCAAGACGCCCAGGCCCTGCTGATCCACCGCGCGAACCGATGAGCCGCCGCATTCCCGCCTCGTGGGCGCCCTATCTGCTGGTCAGCCCCTTCCTGATCCTGTTCGCGGTCTTCGGCCTGTTCCCGCTGCTGTTCTCGCTGTGGCTGGCCTTCCAGAGCTGGGAGCCGACCAGCGGGCTGGACGCCATGCGCTTCGTGGGACTGGACAACTTCGTCTTCGCGCTGACCGACGGCTGGTTCTGGAAGTCGCTCTACAACACGCTGTGGCTGGCCATCGTGTCGGGCGTGCCGCAGCACCTCGTCGCGCTGCCGCTGGCCGTCTTCCTGCACCAGGGCCTCAAACGCTGGCGTGGCCCGGTCTCGGGCGCCTACTTCCTGCCCTACATCACGTCCACCGTCGCCATCGCGATGCTGTTCGGCTCGCTGTTCTCCACCGACTACGGGCTGGTCAACCAGGCGCTGCATGCGTTGTTCGGCATCGAGAACATCCACTGGCTGCGCGCGCCGGAAGCCATCAAGCCCGCGGTCGCCATCGTCGTGTTCTGGCGTTATGTCGGCTTCAACCTCGTGCTGTATCTCGCCGCGCTGCAGGCTCTCCCGCAAGACCTCTACCAGGCCGCCAGGCTCGACGGCGCCGGCCCCTGGCAGCAGTTCTGGCGCATCACGCTGCCCGGACTGCGGCCCATGATCCTGTTCGGCGTGACGCTGTCCGTCATCGGCGGCCTGCAGCTCTTCGAGGAGCCCTTCATCCTGACCAACGGCAAGGGCGGCGCCGACCAGGCCGCGATGACCGTGGGCATCTACCTCTACCGGCTGGCCTTCGACTTCAGCGACTTCGGTGGCGCCAGCGCGCTGGCCTGGATCATGTTCGGCGTCATCGCGGCGCTGACCTGGCTCACCAACAAGGCGTTCGCGGAACGGCAGGTGAAGACATGAACCGAACCCCCAAGCTCCTGGCCTATGTCCTCGTGGCCGTCGGCGCGCTCATCATGCTGGCGCCGTTCTACTTCATGTTCGTGTTCGCGACGCAGTCGCGCAGCGACATCTTCAACGTGCCGCCGCCGCTGTTCTTCAGCACCGAGCTGCTCAACAACCTCCAGGTGCTGACGACGCGGCTGCCATTCTGGAAGAACGTCGGCTGGAGTCTGTACGCGGGCCTGATGTCCACCGCGCTGACGCTGCTGTTCTGCTCCATGGCGGGCTACGCCTTCGCGATGCTGGAGTTCCGCTTCAAGAAGCCGCTGTTCGCGCTGGTGCTGGGCACGCTGATGGTGCCGGCCTTCATGAACATGATCCCCAGCTTCATGGTGATGGACGCGCTGGGCTGGATTGACACCCACCGCGCGCTGTATCTGCCGGGTGCGGCCAGTGCCTTCGGCATCTTCCTGATGCGTCAGTTCGCGGCCTCCACGGTGCCGCGCGAACTGCTCAACGCCGCGCGCATCGATGGCGCCAGTGAGCTGGGGCTGTACTGGCGCATCGCGCTGCCGCTGATGAAGCCGGCCCTGGGCACGTTGGGCCTCATCACCTTCATCAGTTCATGGAACAACTTCATGAACCCGCTCATCGTCATGCGCAGCGCCGAGAACTACACGCTGCCGCTGGCGTTGCGCAGCCTCTTCAGCACCACCAGCACGGAGTGGGGCGCGCTGATGGCCGGTTCGGCCATCGCGACGCTGCCCCTGCTGGTCCTCTTCGTCCTGTCGTCGCGCCAGCTCATCGCGGGCCTGACCGCCGGCGCCGTCAAGTGAACCTCCATGCCCCAACGCCCATTGCACCGCCAGTTCCCGCCCGACTTCCTGTGGGGCGTTGCCACCAGCAGCTTCCAGATCGAGGGTGCGGCCCAGGCCGACGGCAAGGGTGAGTCCATCTGGGACCGCTTCTGCCGCCAGCCCGGTGCCATCGCCGACGCCAGCAACGGCGACATCGCCTGCGACCATTACCACCGCCTGGAGGACGACCTCGACCTCATCGCCTCGCTGGGCGTCGATGCCTACCGCTTCTCCATCGCCTGGCCGCGCGTGCAGCCGCTGGGCCATGGCGACTGGAACCCCAAGGGCCTGGACTTCTACGAGCGGCTGGTGGACGGCCTGCGGCGCCGCGGCATCCGCGCCTGGGCCACGCTGAACCACTGGGACCTGCCGCAAGGCCTGCAGGACCGCGGCGGCTGGAACGACCGCGACACGGTGCACCGCTTCGTCGACTACGCGCGCCATGTGCAGGCCCGGCTCGGCGACCGCATCGACGGCCTGACCACGCACAACGAGCCCTGGGTCGTCGCGACGCTGGGCCATGAACAGGGCAGCTTCGCTCCCGGCATCAAGAGTCGCCGCATCGCCGCCCAGGTGTCGCACCACCTGCTGCTCAGCCATGGCCTGGCGCTGCAGGCGCTGCGCGCCGATGGCGCACGCAGCCGGCTGGGCATCGTGCTCAACCTGGCCTCCACCGTGCCGGCCACGGCCATGCCCGCCGACATCGCCGCCGCCGACCTGGCCGACGCCCGCGCCCGCCGCTGGTATGCCGACCCCTTGTTCCAGGGCCGCTACCCCGAGGCAGTGCTGGCCGAGCTGGGCGCCGACGCGCCGCTGGTGCAGGCCGGCGACATGGCGGCCATCGCCCAGCCCATGGACTACCTGGGCATCAACTACTACACCCGCAGCGTCGTGTCGGCCAGCGGCGAGGACTGGGCCGCCAAGGCGCGTGGCCTGCCGGTGACCGACATGGACTGGGAGGTCTACCCCCAGGGCCTGACCGACCTGCTGCTGCAGATGCATCGCGACTACCCCGGCCTGCCGCCGGTCTACGTGACCGAGAACGGCGGCGCCTTCAAGGACCAGACCTTCGCCAACGGCCGCGTGCAGGACGACGACCGCATCGCCTATCTGCGCGGCCACATCGCCGCCGTGGCCCGCGCCCTGCAGCAGGGCGTGCCCATGGCCGGCTACATGGTCTGGAGCCTGATGGACAACTTCGAATGGGCCAGCGGCTACCTGAAGCGCTTCGGCATCGTGCACGTCGACTATCCGACGCTGGCCCGCACGCCCAAGGCCAGCGCCCACTGGTATCGAGACTTCCTCCAGGCCTGGCGAGGCTGAGGCACCGACGACACAGGAGACCCGCATGAACCATCCCACCCCCGCCCCCCGACCCTGGCGCCGCGCGCTGCCCGCGCTGGCCGCCTTGCTGACCGCCTGCGGCGGCGGCGGCGGCTCGGCCACCGCGGCACCCGCGCCTGCTCCCGCATCGGCGCCAGCCCCGGCACCCTCCAGCCGCTGGGCGCTGGTTTGGAGCGACGAGTTCAACGGCGCGGCCGGCAGCGTGCCCGACAAGGCGACCTGGAACTACGACCTCGGCAACGCGGAGAACAACGGCTGGGGCAACCACGAGTTCCAGTACTACACCGCCAACGCGCGCAACGCGCAGATGGACGGCGCCGGCATGCTGGTCATCACCGCCGAGAAGGCCGCCAACCCCGGCCCCTGCTGGAACGGCAAACCCTGCGAGTTCACGTCGGCCCGCATCCACACCCAGAACAAGATCAGCTTCACGCACGGCAAGGTGGAGGCGCGCATGAAGCTGCCGTCCGGCCAGGGCATCTGGCCGGCGTTCTGGGCCCTGGGCAGCGACCTCGCGACGGTCGGCTGGCCCAGGTCCGGCGAGATCGACATCATGGAGTTCGTCGGCAAGACGCCCAACACCACCTACGGCACGCTGCACGGCCCCGGCTACTCCGGCGCGCAAGGCCTTGCCAAGCCGCGCGAGTTCGGCGGCCCGGTGTCCGATGACTTCCACACCTACACCATCATCAAGCGGCCCAACGAGATCGTCTGGTACGTGGACGGCGTCGAGTTCCACCGCCTGACGCCCGCGCAGCTGCCGGCCGGCGGCAGCTGGGTCTTCGAGAAGCCCTTCTTCCTCATCCTCAACCTGGCCGTCGGCGGCGACTGGCCCGGTGAACCGGATGCCACCACGACCTTGCCCGCCCGCATGCTGGTGGACTGGGTGCGGGTCTACAGGGAGGACTGAGGCAGGCCTGCGCTGCAGGCCGAACCGGGCCGGCCCCGACGGGGCTGGAGGGGAGTCGGCGTGAATCCTGCGCATCCGTGCGAGCGGCCGCCGGGCCGCAGGCCTGGCTGACTGCAGAATGGGAGGTTTCGTCGGCACTGCCGCCCACGATGCTCAAACGGATGACCATGCCCCGTCTCGAAGCCGCTTCCCACTTCGTCCCCCTCGAGGGCACGGCCGAAGACTGCGCCGCCTGTGCGCGCGGCGACCGCCTGGGCTTTCAGTTCGATTTCGCCTACCAGCCCATCGTCGACCTGGCGAGCCGCGAGGTCTTCGCCCGCGAGGCCCTGGTGCGCGGCCCGGCCGGCGAGTCGGCCGGTCAGGTGCTGTCGCTGGTCAACGACGACAACCGCTACCGCTTCGATCAGGCCTGCCGCGTCAAGGCCATCAAGCGCGCGTCCGAGCTGGGCCTGGCTGAGCGGCTGTCGATCAACTTCCTGCCCAATGCCATCTACCGGCCCGAGATCTGCATCCGCACCACGCTCGAGGCCGCGCGCACCCACGGCTTCCCGGTGGAGCGCATCATCTTCGAGGTCACCGAGGGCGAGCGGGTCGAGGACGGCCCCTGGTTCGCCTCCATCCTGCGCGAGTACAAGCGCATCGGCTTCCTGACCGCCATCGACGACTTCGGCGCCGGCTATGCGGGCCTGAAGCTGCTGGCCGATTTCCAACCCGACCTGATCAAGCTCGACATGGACCTCATCCGCGGCATCGACGCGGATGCGACGCGCCGCCACATCGTCAACCACCTGGTGCGCCTGTGCAACGACCTGGGCATCCTGGTGATCGCCGAGGGCATAGAGACGCCGGGCGAGCGTGACGCCCTGCTGGACCTGGGCATCACGCGCATGCAGGGTTATCTGTTCGCGCGGCCGCTGTTCCGCGGCGTGGCCGAAGTGGACTGGGGCCAGGCCTGAGGCCGCGCCCCGCGCGCATGAAAAAGCCCACCCCGCCGGGGTGGGCCAAGAAGGGGCCGTCAGACAGTCCGCAGGGGACTGTCCTCGGTCCTGCCTCATGCCAGTCGGCTGGCAGGCCGCCTGGCCTTCGTCAGGCGTCGGACAGTCCGCAGGGACTGTCCTCGGTCCTGCCTCAGAAACTGTGGCGGATGCCGGCGGTGAACTCGGTCAGATTGCGGTCGTTCGCGTCGGTCAGGCCCACCGGGATGCTGCCGGCCGCGCGGCTGGTGTAGCCCACGCCGTCGTTCTTGAAGCGCGTCAGCGAGCTGTACAGCGCCGTGCGCTTGGACAGGTCGTACTGGTAGCCCACGCCGAAGGCCTGAGTCTTGCCGTCGGCCAGCGCGCCGTCGTTCTTGCTCTCCACATACTGGCCCTTGAACAGGTGCTGGCCCATCCGGTAGCCGGCGCCCAGCCAGTAGCCCTTGCCGTCGCGGTCGGCGGCGCTGCGGTCGTTGACCTGCATCACGCCGCCGTTGACGCGGACGTTGCCCCAGTCGTAGGCCGCGGCGGCCGACAGGGTGCGCACGTTGCGGCCCAGCGCATCGGCCTTGTCGTCCACCAGCGACAGCATCGCGTCCAGGCCATGGCCCGTGTAGCGGCCGTAGACGTCGGCGACGCGGTTGCCCTTGGTGCCGCCGGCCACCTCGCCCAGTCCCCACAGCGCGCCGGCGCTGAAGCCGCCGTAGTTGACGCTCTCCAGCTTCACCGAGTTGTTGACCCGCGCCGGGCCGCCGTTGCCGGTGGCCGAGTTGTCGCTGCCGCGCACCGGCTCATAGCCGCCGAAGCCGCCGATGACGGCCGTGCTGGCGCCGTTGCCGACGTTGGAGAACTGGCTGAACTCGTTGGTCAGCGTGTAGACGCTGCCGTACTGGCGGCCCAGCGACACCGAGCCATAGGGCGTGCCCAGGCCCACGAAGGCCTGGCGGCCCCAGAAACTGCCCTGGCCGTAGCTGCCGTCATCGACGTTGATGCCCGACTCCAGCGTGAAGAAGGCCTTCAGGCCGCCGCCCAGGTCTTCGTTGCCGCGCAGGCCGAAGCGCGAGCCCGACAGGCCGCCGGACTGCACCCGGGTCTGGCGCGCGGCGCCGTCCAGCAGCTGCACGTTGGCGTCCAGCGTGCCGTAGAGCGTCACCTGCGGGCCCGAGGACTGGGCGAGGGCGGCGGAGCTGGCGGCCAGGGCCAGCGCGGAGAGGGCAAGAGTCTTGTACTTCATGGTCTCGTCTTTCGATATCTGCCGGGCCGCCGAGGGGCGGCCCCCGGTGCGCAGGCGTCCTCTGACGGCCTCGCACAGGCAGACACATCGGGGTTTCCACCGGGATCGAAAGAGCGGGTTGCTGGAACGGACTGTTGCGTAGCCAAGGTCAATGGCGGCCCCAATCCGCGCTAGGGTTCGCGCGGGCGACGCGGGTTCAGGTGGGCAGCCGCTCGCCCGCGGCGTCGAACCACAGCGTCTTCGCCGCGTCCAGGCCGAAGCCGACGCGGGCGCCCTCCGCCACCTCCGGCTGTCCCGGCAGCACGGCCGACAGGGGCGTGCCCGCGCAGTTCAGCCAGACCACGTGCTGGTTGCCCAGCGGCTCCACCAGCTGCACCTCGCCCGCGAAGGGCAGGCCCTCGCCCAGCCTCAGGTTCTCGGGCCGCACGGCCAGCGTCAGCGCCTCGCCCTGCGGGCGGCCGGCCAGCGCCGCGGGCAGCGGGATGCCGAGCGTGGGTGACTCGAACCGCCCGCCTTCGCCCACCCGGCCGTCGATGCGGTTGATGGCCGGCGAGCCGACGAAGCCGGCCACGCGCAGGTTGCTGGGCCGGTCGTAGACCTCGGCCGGCGTGCCGATCTGCTGGATGACGCCCTGGTGCATGACGACGATGCGCGTGGCCAGCGTCATCGCCTCCACCTGGTCGTGGGTCACGTAGATCATGGTGTTGCCCAGGCGGCCGTGCAGCGTCTTCAGTTCGCGACGCAGGTCGGTGCGCAGCTTGGCGTCGAGATTGGACAGCGGCTCGTCCAGCAGCAGCACCTTGGCCTCGCGCACCACGGCCCGGCCTATGGCCACGCGCTGGCGCTGGCCGCCGGAGAGCTGGCCGGGCTTGCGGTCCAGCAGCGCGGTCAGCTGCAGCATCTCGGCCGCGGCGGCCACGCGCCTCTCCAGCTCGGCCTTGGGCGTCTTGGCCATCTTCAGCGGGAAGGCCAGGTTCTCCTTCACCGTCATCGTCGGGTACAGCGCATAGCTCTGGAACACCATGCCCACGCCGCGCTGGCTGGGCTCGGCATGCGTCATGTCCTGCCCGCCGATGTGGATGCTGCCGCCGCTGACCGGGTTCAGGCCCGCGATGCTGTGCAGCAGCGTGGACTTGCCGCAGCCCGACGGCCCCAGCAGCACCAGGAACTCGCCGCCGTGGACGTCGAGGTCCAGCCCCTTGATGACCTCGTGGCTGCCGAAGCGGATGCTGAGATCCTGGATGTGAACGCGGGTCAAGGAGGTCTCCTGTGGTGTTCTGCAAGGCACCGGCCGGGTGCGGCGGTAGCGGCGAATCATTACCGATGATTAATAAACTTAATATCGTATTAACCACGAGGGCCGGCGCGACTACAGTCCGGCTCCATGAACCTGCTGCTTGCCGAAGACGACGTGCTGCTGGCCGACGCGCTGCAGCAGCAGTTGCTTAACGCCTCGTTCAGGGTCGAGTGGGCGGAGAACGGCGCCGTGGCCGAGTACCTGCTGCGCAAGCAGGACTTCGACGTCGCCATCCTGGACCTGGGCCTGCCGCTGGTGGACGGCCTGACGGTGCTCAAGCGGGTGCGCGAGGCCGGCCGCACGCTGCCCATCCTGGTGCTGACGGCGCTGGACGCGCTGGAGCACCGCGTCGCCGGGCTGCAGGCCGGGGCCGACGACTACCTGACCAAGCCCTTCGACTTCCCCGAGCTGGAGGCGCGGCTGCATGCGCTGATGCGCCGCGGCCGTCCAGCCTCCCAGGCCCAGCAGCTGCGTCGGCTCAGCCTGGACCGCGCCGCCCGCCGCGCCAGCATAGGCGGCGAGCCGCTGGAGCTGAGCCCGCGCGAATGGACGCTGCTGGACCTGCTGCTGAGCGAGCGCGACCGCGTCGTCAGCAAGCAGCAAATCGTCGACGCCTGGGGCGCTGACGAGGGCGGCTCCATCGAGGTCTACATCCACCGCCTGCGCAAGAAGCTCGAAGGCTCGGGCCTGGCCGTGCGCACCGTGCGCGGCCTGGGCTATCTGCTCGAAGCGAACGCGTCGTGAACGCGCCGGCCGGCCGCTCGCTGCACCGGCAGCTGCTGCTGTGGCTGCTGCTGCCGCAGATCGTGCTGTGGCTGGTGGCCGCCTTCGGGGCCTACCGCCTGGCCAGCCGGCATGCCGACGAGCTGCTGGACGCCAGCCTGCTGCAGTCCGCTCGCGCGCTGGCGCGCCAGATCAAGCCCACGGCCAGCGGCCTGTTCGTGGACCTGCCGCGCTCGGCGCAGGACATCCTGATGGCGGATCCCGCCGACCCGCAGGACCGCGTGCTGTACATGGTCAGCTCGCCGCCGGGCCAGCTGCTGCTGGGCGACGCGCGGCTGCCGCCGCCGCCCGGCGCGCCGGCGCTGAACGAGGCGGTGTTCTTCGACACCACGGTGCCCCAGCCCATGCGGGTCGTGTCGCTGGACCAGCACCTGGGCGCTGCCGGCGCGGCCGATTCGACGCTGCGCGTGCAGGTGGCCCGCTCCAGTGCGCCGCGCGAGCTGCTGGCGCGGCGCATGCTGCTGGACACGGCGCTGCCGTTGTCGCTGCTGATCGCGCTGATGAGCATGGGGGTCTGGGCCGGCATTCGGCGCGGCCTGAGGCCGCTGGCCGAGCTGCAGCAGCAGGTGGAGGGGCGCCGCGCCGACGCGCTGGACCCGGTGCAGCTGCGCGCTGCGCCGCCCGAGGTGGGGGCGCTGGCGGGCGCCGTCAACGAGCTGCTGGGCCAGGTGCAGCAGAACCTGGCCGCGCAGCGCCGCTTCATCAGCGACGCGGCCCACCAGCTGCGCACGCCGCTGGCGGGCCTGAAGAGCCAGACCGAACTGGCGCTCGAACTGGCCACCGACCCCGCGCTGCGCCAGCGCCTGCAACGCGTGCACGAGAGCGCGCAGCGCAGCGCCCGCCTGGTGTCGCAGTTGCTGGTGCTGGCCCGCACCGAGCCCGAGGCCGTCGCGGCCCAGGGCTGGGCGGAGGTGGACTGCGACCGCCTGGTGCACGAGGTCACGGCCGACTGGGTGCCGCGCGCGCTGGCCGCCGGCTGCGACCTGGGCCTGGACATCGTCGACGCGGGCCTGCGCGTGCAGGGCGTGGCGCTGCTGCTGCGCGAGGCCCTGGTCAACCTGATCGACAACGCGGTGCGCTACGCCGGCCGCGGTGCGACCCTCACCGTCAGGCTGCGCCGCGCGGGCGACGACCTGTGGCTGGACGTGGAGGACAACGGCCCCGGCCTGGCGCCCGAGCTGCGCGAGCGCGCCTTCGAGCGCTTCGTGCGCGGCGCGACGACGGGCGAGGGCTGCGGCCTGGGCCTGGCCATCGCTCGCGAGATCGCCGAGCGCCACGGCGGCAGCGCCCAGCTGCTGCCCGCCGCGCCGCAGGGCTGCATCGCGCGGCTGACGCTGCCGCGCCAGGCCCAGGCGGGCGCCGCAGGGGCATGAGCCCGCGCCGAGCAGGCCCCGGCGCAGCTGGCGACAATCGCGGCTCTGCCTGAATCCGCGATTGCCATGACCACCCGCACTGTCTTCGGCGCCTGCCCCCATGACTGCCCCGACACCTGCGCGCTGCAGATCACCGTCGAGAACGAGCGCGTCATCAAGGTGCAGGGCCGCGCCGAGCATCCCAGCACCCATGGCGCGCTGTGCACCAAGGTGTCGCGCTATCCGGAGCGCACCTATCACGCGGAGCGCGTGCTGCATCCGCTCAAGCGCGTCAGCAAGAAGACCGAGGCGCCGCGCTTCGTGCGGGTGAGCTGGGCCGAGGCCCTGGCCGACATCGCCGCGAGGCTGAAGGCCATCGCCGCGCGCGACCCGCAGGCCATCCAGCCCTACAGCTATGCCGGCACCATGGGCCTGATCCAGGGCGAGGCCATGGCCGGCCGGCTGTGGAATGCGCTGGGCGCCGCGCGGCTGGACCGCACCATCTGCGCCTCGGCCGGCGGTGCCGGCCTGGCGGCCACCTATGGCCACAAGCTGGGCATGCACACGCGCCACTTCGCCGGCGCCAGGCTCATCATCATTTGGGGCAGCAACAGCATCGCGTCCAACCTGCATTTCTGGACCTATGCCAACCAGGCCAAGCGCGACGGCGCCAAGCTGATCTGCATCGACCCGCGCAAGACCGAGACGGCCGACAAATGCCACCAGCACATCGCCGTGCTGCCCGGCACCGACGGCGCGCTGGCGCTGGGCCTGATGCACGAGCTCATCAAGAACGGCTGGCTGGACCAGGACTACATCGCCCGCCATGTGGATGGCTGGGACGAGTTGCGCGAGAAGGCGCTGGCCTGGCCCCCCGAGCGCGTGGCCGCCACCTGCGGCATCACGGTCGACGAGGTGCGCGGCCTGGCGCGCGACTACGGCGACCGCGACGCCCTGCAGGCGCCCGCCGCCATCCGCATGAACTACGGCCTGCAGCGCGTGCGCGGCGGCGGCAACGCGGTGCGCCTGATCGCGCTGCTGCCCTGCCTGACCGGCGCCTGGCGGCACGCGAGCGGCGGCGTGCTGCTGTCGGCCTCGGGCTGGTTCGCGCCCTACAAGAACGCCGACCTGGAGCGGCCCGATCTGCTGGCCGGCCGCAACCCGCGCATGGTCAACATGAGCACCATAGGCGACGCGCTGCTGGCCCAGGCCTCGCCGGAGTTCGGCCCGCGCATTGAGGCCCTGGTGGTCTACAACAGCAACCCGGTGGCGGTGGCGCCGGAGTCGCCCAAGGTCGTGCAGGGCTTCCAGCGCGAGGATCTGTTCACCGTCGTGCTGGAACACTTCATGACCGACACGGCCGACCTGGCCGACTATGTGCTGCCGGCCACCACGCAGCTGGAGCACCTGGACGTGCACACCAGCTACGGCCACACCGACGTGCTGATGAACCAGCCGGCCATTGCGCCGCTGGGCGAGGCCAAACCCAACACGCAGATCTTCCGCGAGCTGGCCGCGGCGATGGGGCTGGATGACCCCTGCTTCAGCGAGACCGACGAGCAGCTCGCCGCCCAGGCCTTCACGGCCGACATCGACCTGGGCCTGCTGCGCAGCCAGGGCTGGCAGGCGCTGCCCATTGCCGAGGCGCCGTTCGCCGACGGCGGCTTCCGCACGCCCAACGGCCGCGCGCAGGCGGCGGGCGCGGACTACGTGCCCAACTACGAAAGCGCCGCGAGCGCCCCCGAGCTGGCGGCGCGCTATCCGCTGGCCATGATCTCGCCGCCGGCGCGCAACTTCCTGAACAGCAGCTTCGTCAACGTGAAGAGCCTGCGCGACATCGAGGGCGAGCCCGTCATCGAGATGCATGCCGACGACGCCGCGGCACGCGGGCTCGCCGACGGCGCCCGCGTGGCTGCGTTCAACGACCGCGGCCGCTACGTGGCCACGCTCAAGGTCAGCAAGCGCGCGCGGCCCGGTGTCGTCAACGGGCTGGGCGTGTGGTGGCGCAAGCTGGGCCTGGAAGGCAGCAACGTCAACGAAGTGACGCACCAGCGCCTGACCGACATGGGCCATGCGCCGGCCTTCTACGACTGTCTGGTGCAGGTGGAAGCGGCTTGATCCGTCGGCTGCTGCTGGTGGCGACGCTGCTGGCCTTGAGCGGGCTCGGCGGCTGCGGCGCGTTGGGCCACTGGACGCAGGCCGCGGGAGGGCACCTGGCCATCGTGCGTGCCGCCAAGCCGGTGGACCAATGGCTGGCCGATCCCGCGACGCCGGCTGACCTTGCCGAGCGCCTGCGCCTCACGCAGCAGATGCGCGACTTCGCCAGCCAGCGCCTGGCGCTGCCCGACAACAACAGCTACCGCCGCTACGCCGATCTGCACCGCCCGGCCGCCGTCTGGAACCTCGTCGCCGCGCCCGAGTTCGGCCTGCAGCTCAAGACCTGGTGCTATCCGCTGATGGGCTGCGCCGGCTACCAGGGCTGGTTCGATCTCGACGAAGCCAGGCAGCAGGCCGAGGCGCTGAAGGCGCAGGGCTGGGAGGTGCAGCTGCAGCCCATCCCGGCCTACTCCACGCTGGGCTGGAGCCGGCTGCTGGGCGGCGACCCGCTGCTGAACACCTTCATCCGCTACCCCGAGGGCGAGCTGGCGGCGATGCTGTTCCACGAGCTGGCCCACCAGCGCGTCTACGTGGCCGACGACACCGGTTTCAACGAGGCCTATGCCGGCGCCGTGGAGCTGCTGGGCGCCCGCCAGTGGCTGGCCGCCAGGCCCGAGGCGCTGGCGGCCTTCGAGGCCGGCCGCGCGCGGCGGGCGCGCTTCCTGGCGCTGGCGCGCGAGGGGCGGGCGCGGCTGCTGGCCGTCTATGCCGGCCCGGCCGAGTCACGCGCGGTGGCCAAGGCCGCCGTCATGGCCGAGCTGCGCGAGCGGGCGCCGCGTGAGGCGCCGGGCTGGGAGGCCTGGTTCCAGCGCGCCAACAACGCCAGCTTCGCCATCCTGTCGGCCTATGAGGAGCTGCTGCCGGACTTTCTGCGCCTGTTCGAGCGAGAGGGCGGGGACTGGGTGAAGTTTCACGCGGCGGTCGAGCGGCTGAAGCCGCTGGAGCGCGACGAGCGGCGTGCTAACTTGCGCGGCCAAGGAGGCTCCCATGACCCTGACCCTGCGCCGCGTCAAACCCGCTGACGCCGCGGCCATCGCCGAACAGTTCAGCGACCCCGAGGTCTTCGGCGGCACGCTGCAGCTGCCCTATCCCAGCGTGGAGCTTTGGACGCAACGCTTCGCCAACCAAAATCCGCCCGCCGCCGGTTCCAACGAGCTGGTGCTGGCGGCGGTGCTGGACGACAAGCCCGTGGGCCTGGCCGGCCTGCATCCCTTCGGCAACGTGCGCCGCCGTCATGCGATGGAGCTGGGCATCACCGTCGCCAAGGCCCGTCAGGGGCAGGGCGTGGGCCAGGCGCTGATGACGGCGCTGCTGGACTATGCCGACAACTGGGCGCAGGTGCTGCGCATCGAGCTGACGGTCTATCACGACAACCAGCGCGCCATCCGGCTCTACGAGCGGCACGGCTTCGCGCCCGAAGGCCGGCTCAAGGCCTATGCGCTGCGCAACGGCGAGTATGTGGACGTGGTGACGATGGCGCGGCTGCATCCGCGGCAGCCGTTGGTGCAGGCCGCCGTCGCCTGAGCCGGCGGCTCAAGGCAAGGCCTGCCCCCGCGCCGTCACGTACAGCCGGTACCACTCGTCCCGGCTCAGCTGAATCCTGGTTGCGTCGGCGCAGGCTCGGATGCGTTCGGCATTGCCGCTGCCGATGACCGGCTGAATGCCCGCCGGATGCCGCAGCAGCCAGGCCAGCAGCACCGCGTTGGGCGTCGTGCGATGCGCCTCGGCGATCTCGTGCACGGCCTGGGCCGCGGGCGATGCCGCCGGGTCGTTGAAGCGCCCCTGCGCCAGCGCGCCCCAGGCCTGCAACTGCACGCCGTGCCGCTGGGCGTACTCCAGCGTGCCAGCCCAGGCGGCGGCGCCGGGGCGGGACGCGGCCTGCGGGTCGTTGAAGGTGGTGCCCGCGTCGAGGGCGTCCAGCTTGGCCAGGCTGAGCTCCAGCTGGTTGACGACCAGCGGCTCGGCGAGCGCCGTCTGCAGCCAGCGCATCTGGCCGGCATGCATGTTGGAGACGCCGAGATGCCCCACCTTGCCGGCCGCCTTGAGCCGCCCGAAGGCGCGGGCCACCTCGGCGGGCTCCATGAGCGGGTCGGGGCGGTGCAGCAGCAGGATGTCGAGGCGCTCGATGGCCAGGCGCTGCAGGATGGCGTCGACGCTGGCCTCGATGTGGCCGGCGCTGAGGTCGTAACGGCCCACATGCTGGTCGTCGGCGAAGCGGATGCCGCATTTGCTCTGCAGCCTCACCCGGGCGCGCAGGCCCGCGTCGCGCCTGAGCAGTTCGCCGAACACGGCCTCGGCCTTGCCGCGGCGGTAGATGTCGGCGTGGTCGAAGAGCCTGACGCCGATGGCGAGCGCCGCCTCCACGGCCGCATGGGCCTGGGCGATGTCGGCCTCGGTGACGGGGCCGCCGCCCCAGTCGCCCCCCAAGGCCATGCAGCCGTAGACCAGCGGGCCGACGTCGATCAGGTGGGTGTTCAGGGGCAGTGCAAAGCTCATGGTGGGGGCGTGGGGTCAGCCTTTCTGTGGCGCAGTATGCGGGCAATGCCGGCGCGGCGTTAGAGTGCGGGCCACGAGACAAGGAGGGCCAACGATGGCCGAGATCCGCATCCATCGAGACCATGCGCTGGGCCTGGCCAAGGCCAGGGAGATCGCCTGGAAATGGGCCGAGCAGGTCGAGGAGAAGTTCGACATGGAGTGCACGGTGCTGGAGGGCGAGACCAGCGACACCGTGGAGTTCACGCGTTCGGGCGTCAGCGGCGAGCTGATCGTGGCGCCCGACCATTTCGAGCTGGTGGCCCAGCTGGGCTTTCTGCTGGGCGCCTTCAAGAAGAGCATCGAGTCCGAGATCGAGAAGGAGCTGGACGGCCTGCTCGCGGCCCAGAAGAAGGCGCCGGCCAAAAAGAAACCGGCCTGAGGGCCGGTTCTTGCACGGGGCCGCAAAAGCGGCTTATTTCAGCGACTCGATCAGGTCGATGTATTGCTGCATCGCGTCGTCGGCCGACGTGCCCTTGAGCTCGTTCCAGGCGTCCCACTTGGCGCGGCCCACCATGTCGGTGAAGCCGGGGCGCTTGTCCTGCACGTCGCCGCTGCTGGCCTGCTTGTAGAGCGCATAGATCTTCAGCAGCGTCATGTTGTCCGGCCGTTCGGGCAGGTTCTTCGATTCGGCGACGGCGGCTTCGAATTGGTCTTTCAGGCTCACGGGGTTTCTCCAGGCTGATCAGGGGCGTCGATTCTCATGACAATGGGTCGACGGGCCGCCGAGTTTAGGCCCCGAAAAACAGCTTGCGAGGAGATGCAGTGGGCCAGATCAGCGAACGCATGTCCAAGGTGGATACGGCCTGGCTGCGCATGGACACCGAGGCCAACCTGATGATGATCGTCGGGGTCTGGTCCATCCGGCCCGGCATCACGCTGGGCAGCCTGCGCGAGCGCGTGGCCCAGCGCCTGCTGCAGTACCCGCGCTTCAGGCAGAAGGTCGTCGAGGACGGGCTGCTGGGCGCGCAATGGGTGGCCGACGCGGACTTCGACATCGCCCGCCACGTCGTCGCCGAGCAGCCGCTGCCGCTGCGCGGCCAGAGTCGCGAGCAGGTGTTGCGCGAGCGCGTGGGCGAGCTGTGCACGCAGCCGCTGGACCCGGCGCATCCGCTGTGGCAGTTCCAGCTCATCGAGGACATGGGGGACGGCACCAGCGCGCTGATCGCGCGCATCCACCACTGCATCGCCGACGGCATCGCGCTGATCGCCGTCATGCTGTCCATCACCGATGGCGGCAAGGCACCGCCGCGGCGCGAGCCCCGGGAGCCGCGCGAGCCGGACTGGCTGCTGGACGCCTTCCTGCGGCCCATGAGCAACATGACCGTCAAGGCCATAGGCATGACCGGCAAGGGCATGGCCAAGGGCATGGACGTGGTGATGAGCGGCGCCACCCCGGTGGACTCGTCGCTGGAGGTGGCCCGCCTGGGCTACCAGGCCGTGTCCGATGTGGCGGCGTTCGCGCTGATGCCCGACGACTCGCCCACGCGACTCAAGGGCAAGCCCGGCGTGGGCAAGACGGTGGCCTGGGACGACGGCCTGCTGCTGGCCGAGGTCAAGGCCGTCGGCCGCGCCCTGGGCGCCTCCATCAACGACGTGCTGCTGGCCTGCGCGGCCGGGGCCATTGGCAAATACCTGGCGGACAAGGGCGAGGACCCGGCGGGCAAGGAGATACGCGCCATGGTGCCGGTGAACCTGCGCCCGCTGGAGCAGGCCTGGCAGCTGGGCAACCGCTTCGGCCTGGTGCCGCTGGTGCTGCCCATAGGCATCGCCAACCCGGTGGAGCGGCTGTTCGCGGTGCGCGCGCGCATGAGCGAGCTCAAGGGCAGCTTCCAGCCCGTGATGGCCTTCGGCCTGCTGTCGGTGGCCGGCCTGCTGATCAAGCCGGTGCAGCACGCGATGCTGAACATCTTCGCCCGCAAGGCGACGGCGGTCATGACCAACGTGCCGGGCCCGGCCCAGGCGCTGAAGTTCTGCGGCTCGACGGTCGAGAAGGTGATGTTCTGGGTGCCGCAGTCGGGCGACATCGGCATGGGCGTCAGCCTGCTGACCTATGCCGGCCGCGTGCAGTTCGGCCTCATCACCGACACCGGCCTGTGCCCCGACCCCGAAGCCATCGTGGCCAACTTCGCCCCCGAGTTCGAAAAGCTGCTGCTGCTGTCGCTGATGCTGCCCTGGGAGCCGCAGAGCTGAGGGCTCAGCGGCGCCGCGAGGCCGGCAGGCCCAGCTCGAAGGCGGCGAAATCCATCTCGCCCGCAAGGCGGGCGCGGCCGAGCTCTTCGACCACCTGGCTGCGGGTCAGCGGCCCGGGCCGGGCGCCCGCGCCCGGCGGGCTGCCGGCCAGCATCTTGTCCGGATCCGGCATGGCGGCGGACATCCGGGCCTCGCAAGCCTTGGCGCCGCCCGGGTCGGCGGGGGCGGCCCGGCCGGGCGTGCAGTCGGGCGGCCCCGCGGCCGGCTCCGTGGCCGGCATGGTGGAAGGGCTGCTCTGGGCCAGGGCCTGACCGCAGGCCAGCGCACACATCAGTAGAAGTCGGCTCGACATGGAAACCCCTTGCAGTCACGCCGTGGCGCATGGGTTCATGCGCCACATCGGCGGCACCGGTCGCCGTTGCCATTAACTTAGTGTCTGGACCCTCGGGTTTCCACGGGGTCGATGCCCCGTGCGTCCCCGGTTTTGAGGGCAGCTGCGGCCATTCAGGCCTTGCAAAGCGTCGTGACAGCGGACGCCATCGGCGCCTCGTGCATGGACGACGCCGCGCCACACGCCATCCCGAGCCGGAAACAACAAAGGCGCTCCGGAAGAGCGCCTTTGGCGTGGACGAGGGCGGTGCGGCTTACTGCGCGGCCTTCTTCTTCGCGACGGGGCGGCCGGCGGCGGTCGGGTAGGCGGCCATCACCTTGGCCGGGTCAGCCTTGTCCAGGTAGGCCGCGTACTGGTCGTTCGTGCACGCCAGCAGCCTGCCGGGCTTGGCCTCGCCCTTGTACTTGCCGTTGGCGTAGACGAACTGGTATTCGTTGGCGGCCACCGGGGTCGAGATGCTGCTGGTGGCCTCGTAGCTCTTGGCGCATTCGGCGCGCAGCTCGGCCTGCTCGGGCGTGGTGTTGCTGGCGGCGCTGGCGGCGAAAGCGGTCAGGGCGGCTGCGGCGGCGATCAGGAACTTCATGGCTTGTCTCGTCTTTTTGGGGGGTGAGTGATGGGGCGAAGCTTACGTCGCCGTGCCTGGACCCGCACCCCCGGAGGCGCGGGAGGGCTGTTCGTGACGCATTTCACGAACGGCTGGCGCCGGGCCTCATTCCTCCAGCTCTTCCTTGGCCAGCTCGATGTCCAGCAGCTCCATCGCGTCCATGGCCTCGCAGGCGGCCGCGTCGGCGTACAGCTGCTCGGCCTCCTTCATGCGCTTGTCGCCCTCCAGCATCACGAGGCCGTTGGCGCGCTCGATCATCGCGATGGCGCTGGTCGGGTTGAGCTTGAGGGCCTGCTCGAACATCTTCAGGCCGGTGGCCGCGTCGGCGCCCTGCGTCTTGCCCAGCAGCTTGCCGACCTTGTCGATGACCTCGGCGTGGAAGGCGCCCAGCGCGATGTGGGCGTCGGCATGCTTGGGGGCGAGCCGGATGGTCGTTTCCAGCGCCGTCTTGACCTTGCTGCCCAGGCCTTGCGCCAGCGCCTTGGCGACGCTGATGCCCTGGCCGTAGCGGCCCAGCGCATAGGCCTGCCAGTACCAGGCGTTGGCGTTCTTGGGGTCCTCGGCCTGCTGCGCTTCGGCGCGCTCGGCGATCGCCAGGAACATCTCCAGCTTCACCTTCTCCTTCTTCTCCAGATAGTTGGCGTAGATGCCCTGGGCCTTGTTGGCGACCGTGATGCCGGCGCCGCCCGCGGCCAGGCCCGCGTCATGGGCGGCCTGGAAGTCGCCGGCGTGGAAGTGGATCCAGGCCTGCACGACGTCGGCATCCTTGGGGAAGGGCTCGGCGTCGCCGGCATGCAGCCGGGCCCAGTGCTTCTTCAGCGTCGCCGGCGTGTAGACGAAGGCGCTGTTGTCGTAGGGGAAGGCGGTCCACTTGGCCATCGCGTTGTCTCCTTCAGGGCGTTGATTGGTACTGGCCGGCGAGCTCGAAGAGGTGGTCCTTGGAGGCGGGCTCAAGGTAGGGTAGCAGCAGGCTCAGCGCGTGGAAGGCGCCGCGCATCAGCGCCGCGCCGGCGCGCTCGGGCTCCAGCGCATGGCGCGGGTCGCGCACGTACTCGTAGCTCAGCCAGTAGCTGACCAGCACCACCATCGCGCTGGCCGTCGGCGCGGCTTCGCGCACATCCATCTTCAGCGCGCCGCCCAGGTGCAGGCCCGACAGCAGGTTGCGCATGGCCTGCTCCTTGGCGGCCAGCAGGCTCTGGAAATGGGTCTCCAGCCGGCGGTTCTTGAACAGCAGGTCGTTGAGGTCGCGGTACAGGAAGCGGTGCTGCCAGATCAGCTCGAACAGCATGTGGAAGAACAGCCAGGCGTCCTCCACATGGCGCACGTTGTCGGCCGCGGCCAGCAGCTCGCTGAGCTGGGCCTCGTAGCGGCCGAAGAGGGCGTTGATGAGCTCGTCCTTGGCCGGGTAGTGGTAGTAGAGATTGCCCGGGCTGATCTTCAGTTCGGCCGAGATCAGCGTCGTCGACACATTGGGCTCGCCGAAGCGGTTGAAGAGGTCCAGCGTGGCCTCCAGGATGCGCTCGGCGGTGCGGCGGGGGCGTTTGGGCGTGGGCATCAGGAGCGCGTGGCCGCCCGGAGCGACTGAGGTGCCCCACAAGCCACGCAGTGGCCGCTGCGCGACCCTTGGGGCAGCGAATGAAATGAGCGTGGGGGCACACCGAGCATCGGGGCATTCTGGCAGTGATCTGCGGCCAAAAGAGGCCCACTTCTAGAATCGCGCGCCTATGCCCAGTCCGACCTCATCCCCTCCCGCCATTGCATTCGAGAACGTCAAGAAGACATACCGGGGAGGGCAGGTCAAGGCGCTGGACGGCGTCTCTTTCGACATCCATTGCGGCGAGTTCTTCGGCCTGCTGGGCCCCAACGGCGCCGGCAAGACCACGCTGATCAGCGTGCTGGCCGGCCTGGCCCGCGCCAGCGAAGGCCGCGTGCGGGTGATGGGCCATGACGTCGTCGACGACTACGCCGCTGCCCGCCAGGCGCTGGGCGTGGTGCCGCAGGAGCTGGTGTTCGACCCCTTCTTCAGCGTGCGCGAGACGCTGCGCATCCAGAGCGGCTACTTCGGCGTGAAGAACAACGACGCCTGGATCGACGAGCTGCTGGAGAACCTGGGCCTGGCCGACAAGGCCAACGCCAACATGCGCCAGCTGTCCGGCGGCATGAAGCGCCGCGTGCTGGTGGCGCAGGCGCTGGTGCACCGCCCGCCGGTCATCGTGCTGGACGAGCCCACGGCCGGCGTGGACGTGGAGCTGCGCCAGACGCTGTGGCAGTTCATCGCCCGCCTCAACAAGGAAGGCCACACGGTGCTGCTGACCACGCATTACCTGGAAGAGGCCGAGGCGCTGTGCCAGCGCATCGCGATGCTGAAGGCCGGCCGCATCGTCGCGCTGGACCGCACCTCGCAGCTGCTGGCCGGCACGGCGTCGACCATGCTGCGCTTCAAGACCGACGCGGCGCTGCCGCCGGACATCGCGCAGCGCGCCCGCGTGACGGGCCGCATCGTGCAGGTGACGGCGCATGACGCCGCCGAGGTGGAGGCCACGCTGGCGGCGCTGCGCGCCGCGGGCGTGCCGGTGGAAGACCTGGAGATCGGCCGTGCCGACCTGGAAGACGTGTTTCTCGAAATCATGAACGGAGCCTCGGCATGAGCACCGCACGCTTGCCCGAAGGGGCTCATTCCCGCCTGGCGGAACAGCGCGAAGCGCGCAGGGCGCCTCTCTTCGGCGGCGCCTCCACCCTGTTCAAGAAGGAAGTGCTGCGCTTCTGGAAGGTCAGCTTCCAGACCGTTGCGGCCCCGGTGCTGACGGCCGTCATGTACCTGCTGGTGTTCGGCCACACGCTGCAAGACCATGTGAAGGTCTACGACACGGTGGGCTATACGCAGTTCCTGATCCCGGGCCTGGTCATGATGAGCGTGCTGCAGAACGCGTTCGCGAACAGCTCGTCCAGCCTGATCCAGAGCAAGATCACCGGCAACCTGGTGTTCCTGCTGCTGACGCCGCTGTCGCCGCTGGCCTGGTTCGTCGCCTATGTGGGCGCCGCCGTCGTGCGCGGGCTGGCGGTGGGCACGGGCGTGCTGCTGGTCACGGCCTGGTTCGCGCCGCCGGGCCTGGACAACCTGCTGTGGGTGCTGGCCTTCACGGTGCTGGGCGCCGGCCTGATGGGCACGCTGGGCCTGATCGCCGGGCTGTGGGCCGAGAAGTTCGACCAGCTGGCGGCCTTCCAGAACTTCATCGTCATGCCCATGACCTTCCTGTCGGGCGTCTTCTACTCGGTGCATTCGCTGCCGGGCTTCTGGCAGGGGCTCAGCCACCTGAACCCGTTCTTCTACATGATCGACGGCTTCCGGCGCGGCTTCTTCGGCGTCAGCGATGTGTCGCCGTGGGTCAGCCTGGCGGTCGTCGCGGCCAGCTTCGCCGTGACGGCGGGCTTGGCTTTGTCGCTGTTGAAGCGGGGCTACAAGATCCGTTCCTAGAATTGCGGGTTTTCCTGCAGGAGCCCGTGATGGCCGACCCCACCCCGCAACAAGTGCGCGACTTCATTGCCGCAGTGCTGCCCTGCGCGCATCTGCAGGTCGAGGGCGATGGCCGCCATTTCTTCGCCACCATCGTGTCCACCGAGTTCACGGGCCTCTCGCGCATCAAGCGTCACCAGCGGGTCTATGCGGCGCTGGGCGAGCGCATGCGCGAGGAGATCCATGCGCTGTCCATGAAGACGCTGACGCCCGAGGAGTGGCAGCCGTGAGCGCCGGCCTGACGCTGGCCCTGTCCAAGGGCCGCATCTTCGAGGAGACGCTGCCGCTGCTGCGCGCCGCCGGCGTCGAGGTGCTGGAAGACCCCGAGACCTCGCGCAAGCTCATCCTGCCGACCAACCGCGACGGCGTGCGGGTGGTGCTGGTGCGCGCCAGCGACGTGCCCACCTATGTGCAGTACGGCGGCGCCGACCTGGGCGTGGCCGGCCGCGACGTGCTGCACGAGCAGGCGCTGGCCCAGGGCGGCTCGCACGGCCTCTACCAGCCGCTGGACCTGAAGATCGCCCGCTGCCGCATGAGCGTGGCGACCAGGGCCGACTTCGACTACGCCGCGGCCGTGCAGCAGGGTTCGCGCATCCGCGTCGCCACCAAGTACACCGAGATCGCGCGCCAGCACTTCGCCGCCAAGGGCGTGCACGTGGACCTCATCAAGCTCTACGGCTCCATGGAGCTGGCGCCGCTGACCGGCCTGGCCGACGCCATCGTCGACCTGGTCTCCACCGGAGGCACGCTGCGTGCCAACAAGCTGGTCGAGGTCGAGCAGATCATGGACATCTCCTCCCGCCTGGTCGTCAACCAGGCCGCGCTCAAGCTCAAGCGCGAGGCCTTGCGTCCCCTCATCGACGCTATTGCGAAAGCCGTCTCCGCATGACACTGATCCGCCGCCTCGCCACCACCGCCGCCGACTTCGACGCCGAGTTCCAGCGCCTGCGCCACTGGTCGGCGGAGACGGATGCGGCCATCGAGGGCCGGGTCGCCGAGATCCTGGCCGACGTGCAGGCCCGCGGCGACGCCGCCGTGCTGGACTACACGGCCCGCTTCGACCGCGTGAAGGCGGACAGCGTCGCCGCGCTGGAGATCACGCAGGCCCAGCTGCAGGCCGCGCTGGCGTCGATCACGCCGGCCCAGGCCGCGGCGCTGCAGGCCGCCGCCCGGCGCGTGCGCAGCTATCACGAGCGCCAGCTCGAGGCCTGCGGCCGCAGCTGGAGCTATCGCGACGAGGATGGCAGCCTGCTGGGCCAGAAGGTCACGCCGCTGGACCGGGTGGGCCTGTACGTGCCCGGCGGCAAGGCGGCCTATCCCAGCAGCGTGCTGATGAACGCCATCCCGGCCCAGGTGGCCGGCGTGCGCGAGATCATCATGGTGGTGCCCACGCCGGACGGTCAGCGCAACCCGCTGGTGCTGGCCGCCGCCGCCGTGGCCGGCGTGCATCGCGTGTTCACCGTGGGCGGCGCCCAGGCCGTGGCCGCGCTGGCCTACGGCACGGCCACCATCCCGCGCGTCGACAAGATCACCGGCCCCGGCAACGCCTATGTCGCGTCGGCCAAGAAGCATGTGTTCGGCCAGGTGGGCATAGACATGATCGCGGGCCCCAGCGAGATCCTGGTCATCGCCGACGGCACGACGCCGCCGGACTGGGTGGCGATGGACTTGTTCAGCCAGGCCGAGCATGACGAGCTGGCGCAAAGCATCCTGCTGTGCCCCGATGCGGCCTATCTGGACGCCGTGCATGCCAGCATGGAGCGCCTCGTCCAGCAGCTGCCGCGCGAGGCCGTCATCCGCGCGTCGCTGCAGGGCCGGGGCGCGCTGATCCTGACGCGCTCCATGGAAGAGGCCTGCGAGATCAGCAACGCCATCGCGCCCGAGCACCTGGAGATCAGCGCCGCCGAGCCGCAGCGCTGGGAGCCGCTGCTGCGCCATGCCGGCGCCATCTTCATGGGCGCCTACACCAGCGAGAGCCTGGGCGACTACTGCGCCGGCCCCAACCATGTGCTGCCCACGGCAAGCACCGCGCGCTTCTCGTCGCCGCTGGGCGTCTACGACTTCCAGAAGCGCAGCAGCCTCATCGAGGTCAGCGCCGAGGGCGCGCAGGTGCTGGGCCGCGTCGCCAGCGAGCTGGCCCATGGCGAGGGCCTGCAGGCCCATGCACGCGCGGCCGAGCTGCGGCTGCGCTAGCCGGCGCCCTCATTCGTCCGCACGGTCGGACGAGCCCGGCGAGCACCGAATCGGCAAGGTCGTCCGGGCAAGCGGCAGGTCGCTTCGCACCTTCGAATTCACGCCACGGGCACTGGCAGACGGTGCGCGCCTGCGCGCATACTGGGCCGCGTGACACCCTGGCTGCTGAAGACCTTCGCCGCATGAGACCGCGCGATCTCGGATGGGTGCTCGTGGGCGCGGGCTGCGGGATCATGCTGCTGATCGCCGCCGTGGCGCTGTGGCCACCATCGGGGCCGCTGGACACGGCCGCGACGCTGCCCGTGGCTGCCATGCCCAGCCGTGGCCCCGCACCGCTTGCCGCCCGGCCGTCGGCCTCCGACGCTGTCGCACCGCCCTCGGCGCCGGCGGCATCGCAGCCCACCGCGACGGTCGTCTACACGCTGCTGGCCGTCCTCAACGAGACCGGCCAGCCGCCGGAAGCCGCGATTGCAGTCGGTCGGGACGGCCCGCGCTGGGTGCGCCCCGGCGACATGTTGGATGGGCGCTATCGGCTCGAAAGCCTGGGCACCGAAACGGCGCTGCTGAGGTCCGTCGACGGCGCACCACCGCTGACCTTGCGCCTGGCCTCACGGCCGGAGGCGCCGCCGGTGCGCATGGTCAGTCGCAGCCGGATGCCGGTGCTGCCGGTCGCCACCCATGCGGAGCCCGGCCCGCCGGGGGTGAGCGCCGGCATGCCCGGCGGGCCGCCGGCCGTGCTCGGCGCGCCGCCGGCTCCGGCAGCCGGTCCGGCGCCGGAGCTGCCGGCCAAGGCCACGCGCAGCGCGCGCTGAGCCCCGCCCGGCGCGGCCCGTCAAGGCGTGGCGTCGACGTAATAGCCCTTGATGTCGACGTTGATGCCGGCGAAGTCGTTGAAATTGGTGTCATCGACGCTGACGTAGAGGGTGCTCCCCGGGTCCGCGACGATGCGCACCGGCGTCGGCACGGTGAACAGCCAGCTGCCCGGCCGCGCCGCGAGCGCGAACGGGATCAGCGTGCCGGTTGGGGTGCCGGCCGTCTGCGCGCCGATCTGGACATCGGTGACGGTCGTGCCGTTCGTGAAGCCGATGACGGTGTCGATGACCAGATACTTGTTGGCCGGCACCTGGATGGACGCGGCGCTGCGCACGCTCGGGTACACGCGCGCGCCGAAGGCGCTGCGCGCGGGGTCGTCCACGGCCTTGGTCATCACCGGGTTGGCCGCACCGTTGGTCACCTGCACCAGCGCGGCGGCGGCGCCGCGCACGGTGGGCGACAGGCCCAGCGACAGCACCGCGACGGCGCCGATCACGCCCAGCAGCACAGGGCGCGTGGACGACGGGCGGCGAGGAGAGGGAGACTCATTCATCGGGCACCTCCAGGGTGGTCGGGGTGGGAGTGGCCTCGGCGGGTCGTGCCGGCCCGGCTGGCCAGCAAAGCCAGCATGGCCAGCAGCGGCGTGGCGGGCTCGGGCAGGCCGGGCGGGTTGACGACGACGTCGCCCAGCGTGATGTCCAGCGCCCAGGCGCCGGTGGTGTTGATGCAATGGGTGGCGTCGATGCAGGTCTGGAACTGCCCCCCTGTGAGGTCCGCGAAGCCGTCTGCCAGCGTGCCCCCGCCGAACGCGGCCAGCGGCACGTAGGCGCCGGCCGTCAGCAGCACGGTGTAGGTGCCGGCGGCCAGCGAGCGGCTGAACCTCACGTCCCCGCAGGTCGGGCTGCCGCCTATCGACACCAGGCCCGCCGGCGGGCAGCCTATGTAGGCGGCGTAGTCGCTCATGATGTCCGAGTCGCCGTCGATGAAGCTGGCGCTGTCGCCGCTGCCCGAGAACAGGCTGAGGAAGGGGTCGAAGCCGCCGGCCGCGATGGCCGTGCCGTTGCCGTTGACGCCGCCGCCGAAGCCGAAGGTCTGCAGCGTGACCGTGGTGGCGCTGGCCAGCGTGAACTCGATGCGGCCGCCCAGCGCATCGTCGGTGGCGGCCAGCGTGCCGGTGTACGAGGCGACGGGCCCGGCCAGCGCGGCAGACGCCGCAAGCAGTACCGCGGCCGGCCCGCAGGCCAGGACTTTGAGTTTCAAGGCCGCACTCCCGGTTGCTGCATGGAGCGCCGATGTTCGACTCGCCGTCCATGAGGGGCAATGCCTCACATCGGCGGCAGCCCTCATTCAAGTTGGGTATGCCTGCGCTTGCTAGGGATGGAAAGCCGAGAAGGGCTGTCCCGGGCCGCGGGCAAGCGGGGCGGGGCGACGTTGGCGCGATGCCGTGGCGCCGAGGCGAACGCCTGCTGCCATGGCCGCGACAGACGCTGCGCGCAGGCCCGAGCTTGGGGTTCGCCGTTGGGGTCTTGTGTATCACGAAGTTCGTGTTGCACGAACTTCGTGATACTCTGCCGGCCATGAAGAACGTCACCGTGTCCATGGACGACGCCGTGGCCGAATGGGCCCGGCTGGAGGCCGCGCGGCGCAACACCAGCGTCTCCCGCCTGCTGGGCGAGCTGCTGGCCGAGAAGATGCAGCATGACGACGCCTACGAGCGCGCGCTGCAGGACTGGCTGCACCGCGAGCGCAGCTGGTCGTCCGACGGCCAGCCCTATCCCGGCCGGAGCACGACATGAGCGATCCCGTCTTCGTCGACACCTCCGTGCTGCTGTTCAGCGAGGATGGGGCCCGTCCGCCCGAGCGCGAGCGGGTGCTGGCCTGGCTGCGCGAGCTGTGGGCCACACGCAGCGGCCGCGTGTCGGTGCAGGTGCTCAACGACTTCTATCTGCTGGCCACCCGACGCGTGAGCCCGCCCATGCCTCAGGGCGACGTGCGCGCCGAGGTGCGCCGCTACCAGCACTGGCGGCCCTGGGCCACCGACCAGGCGACCGTCGAGTCCGCCTGGTCGCTGGAAAGCCGCTTCGGCCTGCCCTTCGCCGATGCGCTGGTCGTCGCCAGCGCCAAGGCCCAGGGCTGTACCCGCCTGCTCAGCCTGGCCCTGCCTCACGAGGCGGTCTACGACAGCGTGCAGGTGCTCAACCCTCTCGTCGTCGCGCCATGACCGCCGCCCTAGACCAAGCCCTTGCCCAGATCCGCCCCGACGTGCGCGCGGCCCATGCCTATGCGGTGCAGCCCAGCGCCGGCCTGCTGAAGCTGGACGCGATGGAGAACCCCTACCGCCTGCCGCCCGAGCTGCAGCGGGCGCTGGGCGAGCGCCTGGGCGCCTTGGCGCTGAACCGCTACCCGGCCGAGCGCACCGCCGAGCTGGCGCGCGCGCTGGCCCGCCATGCGGGCGTGGGCGACGACGTGGGCGTGACGCTGGGCAATGGCTCCGACGAACTCATCGGCCTGCTGACGCTGGCCGTCGCCCAGCCCGGTGCCTGCGTGCTGGCGCCCGTGCCGGGCTTCGTCATGTACGAGGCGCTGGCGAGGCAGCAGCGGCTGGGCTTCGTCGGCGTGCCGCTGCGGGCCGACGACTTCCAGCTCGACGAGGCCGCCATGCTGGCCGCTATTCGCGAGCACCGGCCGGCGCTGGTCTATCTGGCCTATCCCAACAACCCCACGGGCACGCTGTGGGATGCGGCCGTCATCGAACGCATCGCGACGGCCGCGCCCGGCCTGGTGGTGATGGACGAGGCCTATCAGCCTTTCGCCAGCGCCGACAGCCTGGCGCTGATGGCCCGCCAGCAGAACGTGCTGGTCATGCGGACCATGAGCAAGTTCGGCCTGGCCGGCGTGCGCATCGGCTATCTGCTGGGGGCGCCGGCGCTGGTGGAGCAGGTCGAGAAGCTGCGCCCGCCCTACAACATCAGCGTGCTGAACGCCGAGGCGGCGCTGTTCGCGCTGGAGCATGCCGAGGTCTACGCCGCCCAGGCCGCCGAACTGCGCGAGCAGCGCGAGCGGCTTCTCAACGCCTTGCAGGCCATGCCCGGCATCGCGCCATGGCCCAGCCAGGGCAATATGATCCTCGCCAGGGTGCAGGATGCGGCCGCCACCTTCGCGGCGCTCAAGGCCCGCGGCGTGCTGATCAAGAACGTCTCGGCCATGCATCCGCTGCTCGCGAACTGTGTGCGCCTCACCGTCGGAATGCCCGACGAAAACACCCGCCTGCTGGCCGAACTGCCCGCCTGTCTATGAGCACCACCACCGCCACTTCCCGCGTTGCCGAAGTCACGCGCAACACCCGCGAGACCCGCATCACCGTGCGCATCGACCTGGACGGCACGGGCCGCTCCAAGCTGCACACCGGCATCGGCTTCTTCGATCACATGCTGGACCAGATCGCCCGCCACGGCCTGATCGACCTGGCCGTGCACTGCGAGGGCGACCTGCACATCGACGGCCACCACACGGTGGAAGACGTGGGCATCACGCTGGGCATGGCCATCGCGCAGGCGGTGGGTGACAAGGCCGGCCTGACGCGCTACGGCCACAGCTATGTGCCGCTGGACGAGGCGCTGTCGCGCGTTGTCATCGACCTGTCCGGCCGCCCCGGCCTGCACATGGACTGCAAGTTCACGGCCGGCAGCATCGGCGCCTTCGACACCCAGCTGACCTTCGAGTTCTTCCAGGGCTTCGTCAACCATGCGCTGGCCACGGTGCACATCGACAACCTGAAGGGCCACAACGCCCACCACCAGGCCGAGACCATGTTCAAGGCCTTCGGCCGCGCGCTGCGCATGGCCACGACGCCGGACCCGCGCTCGGCCGGCGTGATTCCGTCGACCAAGGGCAGCCTCTGACATGACAAGAACCGTCGCCGTCGTCGACTACGGCATGGGCAATCTGCGCTCGGTGTCGCAGGCCGTCATCCATGCAGCGGTGGGCAGCGGCATCGAGGTGTCCATCACCTGCGATCCCGACGTGGTGCGCCGCGCCGAGCGTGTCGTGCTGCCGGGCCAGGGCGCGATGCGCGACTGCATGCGCGAACTGGCCGACTCGGGAGTGAAAGAAGCGCTGCTGGAAGCGGCCTCAGCCAAGCCGCTGCTGGGCGTCTGCGTGGGCATGCAGATGCTGCTGGACCACAGCGAGGAGCAGGACACGCCGGGCCTGGGCCTGATCCCGGGGCGCGTGCAGCGCTTTCGCCTCGAGGGCCGGCTGCAGGAAGACGGCAGCCGCTTCAAGGTGCCGCAGATGGGCTGGAACCGCGTGCACCAGGCGCGCGCGCACCCGGTGTGGGCCGGCATCCCGGACGACAGCTGGTTCTACTTCGTGCACAGCTTCTACGCGACCACCGCGTCGCCCGAGCACAGCGCCGGCGAGACCGACTACGGCCTGCGCTTTACCTGTGCAGTCGCGCGGGATAACATTTTTGCGACCCAATTCCACCCCGAGAAAAGTGCCGCGCTGGGCCTCGCCCTGTACCGCAACTTCCTGCACTGGAAGCCCTGAGAGGCTGCGAGCCGTGCCCACATGCCCGCTCGTGCCGCCCAAGCGCCGCCACTCAGCGTTGCAAATGCTCGCCGTAGCCCGCACTACGGCTCCGCTTCGCGCCTTGATTGGCGCCACCTGGACGACCCGCTCGGGCACGCGCGCACGGCTCACAGCCTCTGCGCCTCGCCGTTTCTTCATCCCCCAGCTCTCTAGCCCCAGGCCATGCTGCTGATCCCTGCCATCGACCTGAAAGACGGTCGCTGTGTCCGCCTCAAGCAAGGCGACATGAACGACTCCACCACCTTCGGCGAGGACCCCGCCGCAATGGCGCGCCGCTGGGTGGATGCCGGCGCGCGCCGCCTGCACCTGGTGGACCTGAACGGCGCCTTCGCGGGCAAGCCGGTCAACGAGCCGGCCATCAAGGCCATCATCAAGGAGGTGGGTGACGAGATCCCCATCCAGCTGGGCGGCGGCATCCGTGACCTCGACACCATCGAGCGCTACCTGGACGACGGCCTCTCCTACGTCATCATCGGCACGGCCGCGGTGAAGAACCCCGGCTTCCTGAAGGACGCCTGCAGCGCCTTCGGCGGCCACATCATCGTGGGCCTGGACGCCAAGGACGGCAAGGTCGCCACCGACGGCTGGAGCAAGCTGACCGGCCACGAGGTCGTCGACCTGGCCCGCAAGTTCCAGGACTACGGCGTCGAAGGCGTCATCTACACCGACATCGGCCGCGACGGCATGCTGACCGGCATCAACATCGAGGCCACCGTCAAGCTGGCCCAGGCGCTGACCATCCCCGTCATCGCGTCGGGTGGCCTCTCGGACATCGCCGACATCGAGCGCCTGTGCGCCGTCGAAAGCGAAGGCGTCGAGGGCGTCATCTGCGGTCGCTCCATCTACACCGGCGCGTTGGACTTCGCCGCTGCCCAGGCCCGCGCGGACGCCCTGCAGCGGGCCGGCGCCTGAGCCCTCGCGCTCAGCCCCTGCGGCGGCGCGTGGCCGCCAGCCCGGCCAGCGCCATGCCCGCCAGCGCCAGGCTGGCGGGTTCGGGCAGTGCGGTCACGGCGGTCAGGAAGCCGCGGATCTCGCCGCCCGGGAACTGCGTCGTGTGGATGTTCAGATAGGCCTTGCCCTGGGCCAGCCCGGTCAGGAAATCCGCCTCCGCCATCGCCGGCGTGCCGCCATGCGCGGTGACGAAGGACGGATTCCAGCTCCCCGCGTCGAGCAGGTCGAACAGGTGGTCGTAGCTGCCCGCCGTGACGCCGCCGGGGAAGCCCGGGAAGGTCGGTGTGGTCGTCGCGACGCCGGCGGTGCCGCTCCCGGCGACGGTCGTGCAGCAGTGGATGTGCGAGGCCGTCACGCCGGCGAGCAGGCCCGAGAACGTGACCTGCAAGCTCATCGTGTGGAGGACGGTGTCTATGGTCAGCAGCGCGCTGCCGGTGCCGGGTGAGGCATTCGGCGGCGCCTCCGCGCTGCCGCTGAGCGTGGCGGCATAGCTGACCAACAAGGCCTGGGCCGGCAGCGCGGGGGCGGCCAGACAGGCCGCCAGGACGAGGGGAGCGAATCGTGGCATGGACTTCTCCTGGACGCGGCCCGTGGGCGGTGGCGCGAGCTTAGGCGCGTGCGCGCCGGCTGGCGAGGGGGAACTACTCCCCTCAAGTCGGGGGCGGCGGCGCAGCGGCGACAATCCAGCCATGCTCGCCAAACGCATCATTCCCTGCCTCGACGTCACGGCCGGCCGCGTCGTCAAGGGCGTCAACTTCGTCGGCCTGCGCGACGCGGGCGACCCGGTCGACATCGCCGCCCGCTACAACGAGCAGGGCGCCGACGAACTGACCTTCCTGGATATCACCGCCACCAGCGACGGCCGCGACCTCATCCTGCCCATCATCGAGGCCGTGGCCGCCCAGGTCTTCATCCCGCTGACGGTGGGCGGCGGCGTGCGCTCGGTGGCCGACGTGCGCCGGCTGCTGAACGCCGGGGCCGACAAGGTCAGCTTCAACTCCGCCGCCGTGGCCGACCCCGAGCTGATACGCGCCGCCAGCGACCGCTACGGCGCCCAGTGCATCGTCGTCGCCATCGACGCCAAGCGCCGCGCCGACGATGACCCGAGAGGCAAGGGCTGGGACGTCTACACCCATGGCGGCCGCAAGAACGTGGGCCTGGACGCCGTCGAATGGGCGCGCCAGATGGCCGAGTACGGCGCTGGCGAGATCCTGCTGACCAGCATGGACCGCGACGGCACCAAGAGCGGTTTCGATCTCGAACTGACCCGGGCCGTGTCTGACGCCGTGCCGGTGCCCGTCATCGCGTCGGGCGGCGTGGGCTCGCTGGAAGACCTGGCCGACGGCATCACGATAGGCGGCGCCGACGCGGTGCTGGCCGCCAGCATCTTCCACTTCGGCCAGCACACGGTGGGCGAGGCCAAGGCGCTGATGGCGGCGCGCGGCATCACCGTCCGCCAGTGATTCGGCGCCGCCGCGGACAATGCGGCCATGGGTGAGATACGAATCATTGGCGGCCAGTGGAAGCGCTCCAAGCTGCCGGTGCACGACGCGCCGGGGCTGCGCCCCACGTCCGACCGCATCCGCGAGACGCTGTTCAACTGGCTGGGCCAGACGCTGACGGGCTGGCGCGTGCTGGACGCCTTCGCCGGCAGCGGCGCGCTGGGCTTCGAGGCGGCCTCGCGCGATGCGGCCGAGGTGGTACTGGTGGAGCGCGACGCCAAGCTCGTCGCCGGGCTGCGCGCCAGCGTGCAGCGGCTCAAGGCCACGACCATGCAGGTCCACGCGGCCGACGCGCTGGCCTGGATGCGCGCCGCGCCGCGGGCCTCGTTCGATCTGATCCTGCTCGATCCGCCATTCGCGGCCGACCTGTTCGAGCAGGCGCTGGCCGCCGCCTTGCCGCTGCTGGCCGACGGCGGGCTGGTCTATGTCGAATCGCCGCATGAGATCGCCGCGCCGGCCGGATTCACCGCCTGGCGTCAGGGCCGTGCGGGCGCCGTGCACTATCAATTGTTGCGGCGCGAGGACAATTCAACTCCATGACCTCCCGCACCACCATCACCGCCGTCTATCCCGGCACCTTCGACCCCATCACGCTGGGGCATGAAGACCTGATGCGCCGCGCCGCCGGCATGTTCGAGCGGCTGGTGCTGGCCGTGGCCGTGGGCCACCACAAGAAGACGCTGTTCTCGCTGGAGGAGCGCCTGGCGATGGCGCAGGAGGTGGCCGCACCGCTGGGGAACGTCGAGGTCATCGCCTTCGACGGCCTGCTGCGCGACTTCGTGCGCGCGAACGCGGGCCGGGTCGTCGTGCGCGGCCTGCGCACCGGCGGCGACTTCGAGTACGAGTTCCAGATGGCCGGCATGAACCGCAAGCTCATGCCCGAGGTCGAGACCATCTTCCTGACCCCTGGCGAACGCCACCAGTACACCTCCAGCACCTTTGTGCGCGAGATCGCGACGCTGGGCGGCGAGGTGGCGGAGTTCGTGTCGCCGTCCGTGCTGGCGCGCCTGAACGAGCGTTGCCGGAAGGGGGGCTGACGATGGCGCTGCTGATCACGGACACGCGCNTCACGGACACGCGCGGCGCGCGCATGCAGGCGCGTGCCGTATTCGTCCGTCGACCGCATGGGGGCAAGCCATGGCTCTGATGATCACGGACGAATGCATCAACTGCGATGTCTGCGAGCCCGCCTGCCCGAACAACGCGATCGCCATGGGCGAGGAGTTCTACAAGATAGACCCCGCCAAGTGCACCGAATGCGTGGGCCATTTCGACGAGCCGCAATGCGTGATGCTGTGCCCGGTGGCCTGCATCCCCATCAACCCGGCCCATATCGAGAGCCGGGAGACGCTGCTGCAGAAATACCAGCGCCTTACCGCGCAGGCTGCGTCCACAGCGCGTTGAGCAGCTGGGCCAGCCGCGCGCCGGCCCGCGTCAGCTGCTGCTGCTTCATCGTGGCCATGCGGGCGTTGTAGCCGGCCGGCAGCGTCAGGTTCCAGTGCGGGCTGTGGCTCTCGCCCATGCGGGCCGAATAGCCCAGGCCGCTGTGCGCGTCATAGGCCTGTTCCAGCACCTCGCTGGCCCAGCGGGCCGGCCAGTCCTGCAGCGCGCCGGGCGTGGCATGCACGCGGCGGGCCTGCTTGAGCCAGGCGGCGTCCACATGCCGGGCGTCCAGCGAGTCGGGGATGTTGTCCCAGGTCGTGTGCAGCGAATGCGGGCGGGCCGGCGGCACGACGGGCAGCAGCAGGCGGTTGCCGCCCTGGGTGGACTCGCTGTCGCCGGTGGCCACCTTGTCGGGGTCGACGGCATGGCCGTCGCCGTCCAGATAGATGGAGCCCACATGCAGCGGCTCGTGCAGGTCGCCGACCAGGTGGGTCAACACGATCAGCGCCTCGCGCTTGGACGCGAAGCTGATGGGCGGCGTGGACGGCCGGCCCTGCAGCACGGCGATGGCCGCCTGCATCGCGCCGACGATGTCGTGGCCGCTGGTGCCGGCGAAGCCCTCGATGTAGCGGCTGCGCTGGATCGCGACATCGGTGTAGTGGTATTGCTGGTGGCAGCTTTCCTCGCCGGGCTTGGGCTCGCACTGGCGGTCGTTGCGGCGCACATAGCTGGCCATCTCGGCGATGCGCTCGGGCGTCTCCAGCGAGGCGCAGCTGGCGTACTTGCCGGGGTTGGGATAGGTGTAGCCCTGGGCCGCCGAGATGCCTTTGACGCAGTCGGGCCAGATGGCGGCTTCCTGCAGCGTCATGTCGCCCAGCAGCGCCTTCACCTGGGCTTCCGCGGGCGTGCCGCGGATGAGCCCGGCGGCCAGCGTGGCGACGGCCTGGTGGCCGCCGGCGCCCCAGGCGTGGGCGTTGGGGGCGGTGGCAATCAGGGGGGCGAACAAGGCGGTGGCAAGCAGGCGGCGCATGGCGATCACTTCGGGGGAGGGGGCGGAAAAACCGCCATCTTGCTACAGCCCCGGTGACAGCCGCCAGCATTGGCCATAGCGCGGCGGGGCGGGCCAGCGCGCCGCGTCCGGCGCCACGCCCGGCGATTCGAGCTGCCAGCGCCGGGCCAGCATCCAGCCGCCATGGCTCACGACCAGGGCTTCGGCGCCCTGCCAGGCCGCACAGCGCGCCAGCAGCGCGGCCAGGCTCTCGCCGCCGCCGGGGCGGTGCTGCAGGAAGTCGTCGGTCCAGGCGCTCACGGCGGCGGCGCCAATGTCGTCCCAGCGCCGGCCCTCCCAGGCGCCGAAGTCCAGTTCCAGGAGGCCGGCGTCGACGCGATGGCGCCAGCCCCAGCGCGCCAGCCAGGCGCCCACGTCGGCGCAACGCGACAGCGGCGAGGTGACGACCTCATGCGCCAGCCGGTGCCGGCGCGCATGGGCCTGGATGCGGCGCGCCAGCCGCTTGGCGCGGCGCCAGTGCACCGGCGGGTTGCTGCCGGCGCCCACGCACAGGCCCGCCACGCCCTCGGGGCGCGGGTGGCGCCAAGCGGTCAACGCCATGCCAGCAGCCCCAGCAGCAGCGCGATCTCGCCGAACTGCTGCGTGGCCCCCAAGGTGTCGCCGGTATAGCCGCCCAGGCGGTGCCGCAGCCAGCGCCGCATCCACAGGCCCACGGCCGCGCAGGCCAGCAGGCCCGTCGCCACCGCCGGCACGAGGGCAGGGCGCAGCGCCGCGAACGCCGCGCACAGCGCCAGCACGAAGGCCGTGGTCAGCGCCAGCCCGCCTGTGCCGCCGCCGCTGGCCAGCGGCTTGGCCTTGGCATGTTCCAGGTCGCCGGCATAGGGCAGGGCGGCCATCAGCGCCACCGGCAGCGCGCGGCTGATGCCCTGGGCCCAGATCAGCGCCAGCGCGGCCACCCAGGGGCTGGCCTGGGCCAGCGTCCACAGCGCCGCGGCCTTCAGCGCCAGCACCAGCACCAGGCCCAGCGCGCCATAGCTGCCCAGGCGCGAGTCCTTCATGATGAGCAGCGCCTTGTCGCGGCTGACCGCACCGCCCAGGCCGTCGCAGGTGTCGGCCAGGCCGTCCTCGTGGAAGCCGCCGGTGATGTAGACGCCGGCCGCCATGGCCAGCAGCACGGCGATGGCCGGCGGCCACAGTTGGGCCGCGCCCCACAGCACCGCGCCGCTGAGCATGCCGACCAGGGCGCCCACTGGAACGAAATAGGGCGCGCAGCGGGCCAGCCAGTCCGGCTCGAAGCCCACCCAGCGCGGGATGGGGAGGCGGGTCAGGAACTGGACGGCGGTGAAGAAGAGGCGCAGGGGCTGCATCCGGGGGAGTGTCGGCGAGTGGCGAGCTTGGCCGGGGAGTTCGCTTGCAGCCGTTGGCGCCGCGGTGGCGCAGAGGCCATGTCGGCACGGGACAAGCACGATCCCACACCAGATGCCGGATATACGACGGTAGCTGCTTCTCTCAGCCCGTCCTCATCGATCAGGCTTTTGTCGTCGTGGGGGAGTCCATAGACGACAGCTCAGCCGGCATGCTGGTGGAATCTAGGCAACGACGCCGACTCGCGGCGCACCAGCAAGGTAGGAGCGATGCGCAAGCAGCAGAAAGAGCGGGAACGTGAGCGGCCAAAGCGGCACGGCCAGGCTCAGTGCGACATAGACGACAGTCCGAAACTTCCAAGAGCGCTCAACCTCACCGGGCTCGGGCTGAAATGCAGTCAGCACGGCCCGGAGCAGCAAGAGCGCGACGATGAGCAGGACAACGAAACCCGCCAGCGAGACAAGAGTTCCCAGGCTGAAGTTCATGGACATTTCCTCCCGTGATTGTTTTGAGCTTGGACGTCGAAGTCTACTGATCGTCTTGCATGCGGGCTAACGTTTAAGCTAAGCGGTCAGCGTAGCCGTGCGATGCAGCAGAAGGTTAGACATTGGACTTTGCCAATCGGTATTGAACGCTGGCTCCCGACTTGCGCTTGGCACTGACAACGTCCCGTTGAATCTTTGGCGTCGTCAACTCCTCGACCCCTTGCTGACCGGGTGCCTCCGAGATGACCAGCGCCTGGCCTTCGACCCGCCAATAGAAGAGCGGCGCAGCAACAGCGCCGCCCTTGGTCCCAAAGGTCGCCGCAACGAGACCTTGTTCGCTGAACCTATAGGACTCAATCTTCGAATCGTCAATTAGGTCCATGGTCTTGCCTTGAAGCCCCAACGATGACCAGTCCGTGGGCTGAGCTTCCTCGACACGCGAGCATCCGGCCAGTGCCGCTGCAACGGTCAATGCCAAGACGAATGAGCGCATGAGCATCTCGGATGTGGGCATGTCTAACGTTCAAGCTCAGCGGGCGGCGAGGCCGTCCGCTGCAATGCCCAGTTGGGTCGCATGAATTTCACTACTTGCGCCCCTTTGGAACAACACCAAAAAGGAGCGATGAGACTTCGCTGCCCAACGACGGCTGTGAAGGCATGCCAAGCGAGCGACGGACATTCATGCAAAACCGCGTGAAAGAAAGGATGCCTGACTCTGTCTCGAAAGAAGCACCCGCAGACCAGAACTCCGCGAGTTCGAGAATTACAGCCTCCTCGCCGTAGATACAAATCCGCGCCTTGGCATCGGTGAGTTTTCCGAGCAGTTCCGCCTCGTGTTCCGTCTTCCCGAGACGACGCGCAGAAACCAACTGCGCGGTGGACTCAAAGAAGTCCGCATATGCCTTGCTACGAAGCTCAAGCAATTGCTTGTGCTCATTACCACGGCGCGCGAACCACCATTGCAGGGCGGCCCCGACAATGACGCCTAGGATCGAGAGAAGTGCGGTAGCGGCAGGATGCATGACTTCTATGCTGCCCAACGTTGAAGCTGAGCCGCGAGCGGCGGCTTGCCGACGCGAGTCGGCTCGAGCGACTGGTCAGGCCTCAGATTCGAAGCGCTTGAGCTCTTCATTGGCCCTCTCCCATTTGGCCTTGTAGTCATCGCCCTGCTTCTTAGGTGGGCTGAGTGTCGCAAGCGCGGAAAACAGGTAATAGGCTGCACCCAGAAAACCTGCCGCACCCAACACTGTCATGAATGAACCGCCGAGTAGCCCCAAGACCAGCCAGATCATTGCCTTCACGACAGCTCGCAGCGCTCGATACGCAAGCAGAGAGATGCAAGCAACCATCTCCGCGTTGTCCTGAGCGACGAAGATTCCCAGCTTGACTTTCTGTTCGATCAGATAGGTATGCCGCCTTGATCGTGAATGAGAGGACCACTGCTCTTGCAAGCGCGCAGCCACACGCTGCCCGAAGTACATGACCAGCGCGAACAGGGCCGATCCAAGTGCACCCTGAATGATTACAGGCAGGTCCGTAATCGCTGCTAAGAGTCGGTCGAACATTCGCGATCTTCCCTGCGAGGCCTAACTTGTTATAGGGCGACAGCAACTGCTGCATAACACCGGAGCCGCCGTCGCAAGTGTCTGTCACCACGCGACTATGCCAATAAAACATCGGCAAAAGCGGCAGCCCCTAGTCAGCTGCGGTTGGGCCCCGACCGTCGAATCTCAGCCCTTCCCGCTCACCCCAGCCGCCTCAAAGCTCGCCATGTCGCGCAGCCGGCCGACACCAGCAGCGGCCAGGCCAGCGCGGCGCCCGAGCGCCGACCGATACGAAATAGCTCGTGCGGCGCGCCAGCCGGTGCTCCCCTCGGCCGGCCACCATGGATCAGGTCTTTGCTGCGAGGGGTGGCGCGGCACTCCTACAGCCAACGCCTGACGGTGGCGGAGTAAGTCGCGAACTCCTGACCGAATCGCTGCTTGAGCGCGCGCTCCTCGGGCTGGATCTGAACCCGGTTCATGTACGCGACGAACACCGGGATCAGCAGTGCAGAAGCCCAGTTGGCGAGGAAGACGGAAATCCCGGCGAGCGCGAGCAGAAAGCCCAGATACATGGGGTTGCGGCTGAATCGATAAATGCCCGTCGAGACGAGTGAAGACGACTGTTCGGGCGTGAACGGGTTGACCGTGGTCCTGTGCTTGCGGAAGGCAACGACGCCGGCCAGGGCCACCGCGGCGCCAGCAAGAACCAGCGCGACGGCCAGAGCAACCCGCCACGGAACCGCGACCGCAGCCGGCACGGCGTACGCGACGACCGCCATCGCGCTTGCGAAGGCGAGCACCAACATCAAGGGCGGAATTCGCAGTTCGAGTGCATGCATGCGACGGAGCTTGGGTTTGATGTTGGGCGAACGGGAGAGCACGCAGGCTTGCTGCGTCGGGCAGTATCCGACCGGGCGGACCAGGGCGGGCCTGGCGCGACCTGCCGCAGCGGCCCTGCCGGCTCAGCCCAAGCGGACGGCGCAGCAGAGGGTTGAAGCACATGCGGCAAAGGGGCTGACCTGTCATGCTGCCTAGCGTTCGCCCAACTGAAGCCTAGCGTCTACACGGCCTGCCTTTGCCGCCGATACCGCCTCGCTCCAATCCCGATCAAGCGCAGGATCGGCGGCTGCGCCGTCCGGCAAGAGCGACATCGAACCGAGGATCGCGCCAAGCTCTTCGCAACCCAAGTCGTATTGCTTCGACAGGAACGCGTACATGGCCAAGTAGGCCTCTGCCGAAGTGAGCGAGTCGTTGTCCATGCGCTTCAACGCTTGAGAAAGTAGCTAGGGCCCATACCCATAAGCAACTTGGGCATGTGCGGATTCGATACAGAGTAAAGCTGGTGGGCCTCCGCCGTGCAACTCACTTTGCGGATAGGTGAACTCCCAAAGCCGACCGTCCAACGGATCTCGGAAGAGTCTTGACCAGCCATCTTTTGATCGAGCCACCTCCACCAGATGATTCGAGATCAATGCTTCGATCCTGCGACACGTGCCGTCAGCCTCGGGCGCAAACCCTCGGACTGCCCACTTACCAACCAGTGCGCGCTCGCGAGAATCGATCATTGGGGCCTAACTTGTTATAGGGCGACAGCCACTGCTACATAACACCTGGAGCCGCCGTCGCGAGTGCGTGCCACCACGCGACTATGCCAACAAAACATCGGCAAAAGCGGCAGCCCCTCCGCAGCTGCGGTTGGGCCCTGCCGTCGAACCTCAAGCCTTCCCGCTCACCCCCGCCGCCTCGAAGCTGGCCATGTCGCGCAGCAGGTCGCAGGCCGACACCAGCAGCGGCCAGGCCAGCGCCGCACCGGAGCCCTCGCCCAGGCGCAGCCCCAGGTCCAGCAGCGGGCGGGCGCCCAGCGCGGCCAGCATGCGCTGGTGGCCGGGTTCGGCCGAGCAGTGCGAGAACACGCAGCGCTGCAGCAGCGCCGGCGCCAGCCGCGACGCGACCAGCACCGCGCTGCCCGTGATGAAGCCGTCCACGACGATGACGCGGCGCTGCGCGGCGGCCTCCAGCACGGCGCCGGCCATCATCGCGATCTCGAAGCCGCCCATCGCGGCCAGCACGTCCAGCGGTTCCTGCACGTCGGCGTGCAGCGCCAGCACGCGTTCCAGCACGGCCGTCTTGCGCGCCAGGCCGGCGTCGTCCAGGCCGGTGCCGCGGCCCACGCAGTCGGCCAGCGGCGCGCCGGTGAGGCGTGCCAGCAGCAGCGCCGCGGCCGAGCTGTTGCCTATGCCCATCTCGCCCAGCAGCAGCGCATTGCCGGGCAGCGAGCGCATCACCTCGCGGCCGGCCCGCAGCGCGGCCTCGCATTGGGCGCGCGTCATCGCCGGGCCCAGCGAGCTGTCGGCGGTGCCGGGCGCGATCTTGCGGGCGATGAGTCCGGTGCGCGGCGCGAAGTCATGCGCCACGCCGGCATCGACGACGTGCAGCGCGAGGCCGTGCTGGCGCGCCAGCACGCTGACGGCCGCGCCGCCGGCCAGGAAGTTCTCCACCATCTGCCAGCTCACCTCGCTGGGGTAGGCCGACACGCCCTGCGCCGTCAGCCCATGGTCGCCGGCGAACACCAGCAGCTGCGGCTGCTCCAGCCGCGGCGTCTCGCTGCCCAGGATCAGGCCCAGCCGCAGCATCAGCGCCTCCAGTTGGCCCAGCGCGCCCAGCGGCTTGGTCTTGGTGTCGATGCGCCGCTGCAGCGCCTCGGCCAGCCCGGGCTGGTCCAGCGGCGCGATGTGGGGAAGTAGATCGTTCATCAGAGCAGGCCGGCCAGCGTGCCGGGCTTGAAATGGAGGTCGATGAAGTCGGCCAGGCCGTCGAAGACCTGGTCCAGCGGCTGCACGGCGCGGCCGAACAGCGCCTGCAGCACGGCGGGCTGCTCGAACAGGCCATGGGCGTAGAGACCCAACACCCGGCCCGCCTGCCAGCCTATGGCCTCGCCCGCGCCGTTGCGCAGCGCGACGCGCGGCGGCTCGAAGGCAGGATGGGCGCGCGTGCGGCCGTGGCGGATCTCGTAGCCGCGGGCGCTCAGCTCGGACAGCGGGCGCCAGGGGCCGTCCAGCATGTCGAAGCGCACGGCGGTGTCCAGCAGCAGCTTGTCGCGCGCGAACACCGTCACCAGCGGCAGCAGCCCCAGGCCCGGCGCGTTGCCGTCCACGCCCTCGGTGTCGATGAGGGCCTCGCCCAGCATCTGCAGGCCGCCGCAGATGCCCAGGATGGGGCCGCGGTGGGCGTTGATGGCCGCGTCCAGCTTCTGCGCGCGCAGCCAGGCCAGGTCGGCCGCGGTGGACTTGGAGCCGGGCAGGATGATCCAGTCCGCGCCGGCCAGGTCTTGCGGCGTGCGCGCCCAGGACAGGCGCACGCCAGGCAACTGGCGCAGCGGCTGGAATTCGTCGAGGTTGGACAGGCGCGGGTAGGCGACGACGGCGATGTGCAGGCCGCTGCCGGTGGCGCCGTCATCAAACACACCGTCTTCTTCCGGCAGCCCGTGGCCGCGCCACATGGGCAGCGTCGCAAGGGTGGGCACGCCGGTCAGCGCCTGCAGCTGCTCGGGGCCGGGCGACAGCAGGCCCGCGTCGCCGCGGAAGCGGTTCAGCACAAAGCCCTTCAGCTGTGCGCGCACGTCCGCCGGCATCAGCTGGTGGGTGCCATACAGGTGGGCGAAGGCGCCGCCGCGGTCGATGTCGGTGACGAGAAGACAGGCGGCCCGCGACGCGCGTGCGGTGCCCAGGTTCACATAGTCGCTGGCCGCCAGGTTGATCTCGGCCGGCGAGCCCGCGCCCTCGATGACGACCACGTCGTTCTCGGCCATCAGCTCGTGCAGCGCGGCCTCGGCGCGCGGCCACAGCGCGGCGCTGCGTTCGCGCCAGGGCAGGATCGACAGCGCCGCGTCCACCTCGCCCAGCACCACCACCTGGCTCTGCGTGTCGGCCTCGGGCTTGAGCAGCACCGGGTTCATGCGCACCTCGGGCAGGCGGCGCGCGGCCAGGGCCTGGAAATACTGGGCGCTGCCGATCTCGCCCATGCTGCCATTCAAGCCCGGCACCACGCGCGCGTTGTTGCTCATGTTCTGCGCCTTGAACGGCGCCACGGTCAGGCCTTGGCGCGCATACCAGCGGCACAGCGCCGTGGCCAGCCAGCTCTTGCCCGCGCCGCTGGTGGTGCCCAGCACCATGACGGCTCTCTTCTTGCTGTGACTCACGCGTCCTCGCTTTCGATCTCGAGCAGGGCCTGCTGCAGCGCCGCCTGGCTGCCGGGTGGCTGGGCCGACACGCGCACCCAGCCGCTCAGGCCGAAGGAGGCCGCGTCGCGCACGCGTATGCCGCGTTCGCGCAGCCGCGGCGCGATGTCGGGCCGCGGCGGCCGGGCCAGCCAAAAATTGGTGTCGCTGGGCCGCTGCTCGGGCCAGTCCAGCGCGGCCAGCAGCGCGCGCTGCGCGGCCGTCCATTCGCGCAGCCGGGCGCGGGCTTCGGCCAGCCAGGCGGCCGTGTCGGCGTCATGCCAGTGCGACAGCAGCGCCACGCCCTCGGCCGACAGCACCCAGCTGGGCGCCAGCGACAGCGCCTGCGCCCAGGCCGCGTCGGCTGCCGGCGCGACCAGGTAGCCGGCACGCACGCCGGTCAGGCCCAGCGCCTTGTTGGGGCAGGCCATGCGCCAGGCCGTGCGCGGCGGCGGCAGCGCCTCGCCCTGCAGCCGCAGCGGTTCATAGGCACCGTCGATGACGACCAGATGCCCGTCCAGCTCGGGCCAGGCGGCCAGGCTGGCGCCCGTGGGGTTGCAGGGCTCGCAGATCCAGACCAGGGCCGGTGCCTCGGGCCGGATCAGGCCGGCATCGGCATAGGGGCGCACGGCCAGGCCCAGGGCGAGCGCCGCGAGCGCGTAGTCGCCAAAGCCCGGCTGCGGCACCCAGACCTCGCGGTGGCCCGTCTGCAGCGCGGCCAGCGTCAGCCGGCGTATGCCCTCGGCGCCGCCGGCCGTGGGCAGGATGAGCCCGGCCTCCACGCCCTCGGCCCGGCCCAGCAGCCGGCGCAGCGCGCCGTACTGCGGGTCGGGGTAGGCCTGGCGGTCGGCCTGCTGCACGGCGCTCAGCAGCGCCGGCGGCGGGCCCAGCGGGCTGGCATTGGTGGAGAAGTCATGGGCGGCCGGCGGCCCGTCGTCCGGGCCGCCATGCTCGGGCAGCAGTGGCGGTGTCATGTCCTCAGGCTCCAGGCCAGCGCGGCCAGCAGCAGGCCGGCGACGGCCAGAGCTTGCGCGGCCAGGCGGCGCGCCGCAAGCAGGTGTTGGGGCCCGGGCGGGCCGCCGGCCGCGTTGAGGCGGTAGACGCCGGGCTTGGCCAGGCTCAGGCCCAGGCGCAGCGCCATCGCGGCCATGGGCCAGCCGCCGTTGGGCGAGGGCGTGCGGCGGGCCTCGCGCCACAGCGCGCGCAGCGAGGGCGGCCGCAACGCCAGCGCCGTCAGCCGCGCCGGCAGCCAGGACAGCACATCGTCCGCGCGCGCGGCCCACTTGCCGCACCATTCACGCTGGTCGCGGTAGCCCCACATCGCGTCGGCCGTGTTCGCGAAGCGGTAGATCGCCGCGCCCGGCAGGCCCGCGATGGCGAACCAGAACAGCGGCGCGACGACGGAGTCGTTGAGGTTCTCGGCCAGCGTCTCTATGGCGGCCTCGCGCACCTCGGTTTCACTCAGCTGCGCGGTGTCGCGGCTGACCAGGCGCGACAGCCGCTCGCGGCCGGCCTCCAGCGACCGGGCCAGCGCCGTCTCCACCGCCATGGCTTCCTCGGCCAGCATCCTCCAGGCCAGCAGCGGCTTCAGCAGCAGGCCTATCAGTACGGCGGCACCGACCAGGCGCAGCGGCGAGGCCCAGGGCCGCAGCGCGCTCAGCAGCCCGCCCTCCAGCCACAGCGCGATGAAGCCCACCAGCGCCGCACCCAGCAGCCAGGCCAGCGCACCGGCGATGAAGCCCGGAGCCGGTGGCAGCCGGGTCAGCCGGAACAGGCCCAGGTAGCGGCCCATGCCGACGACCGGGTGGGCCCAGCCGGGCGGTTCGCCCAGCAGGCGGTCCACCGCCAGGGCCACGGCCATCGCGATAGGCAGCAGCAGCTCCATCGCCTCAGCCCAGCGGCGGCAGGCGCGCGATCAGCCCGCTCTTGAGCCGCTCGGGGCGGCGCTCCCAGGCCAGCAGGCCGTCACCGGGCTCGGCATGCTGGGCCGCCACGGCCAGCAGCGCGGCCACGCTGGCCGCATCGGGCGCCAGCCGGCCGAACAGATAGCTGTGCTTGCCGGCGCCCTGCAGCGCCGCGGTGCAGCCCTGGCTGCAGGCGGCCATGCAGGCCTGGCCGCGTATGGCCTGGGCGCTGTCGCGCGCCAGCGCCTCGTTCTCGACGGCTTCCAGCAGCGCCCGGCCCTGGCCGTCGGCGCAGGTGGTGCAGATCACCAAGGTGTTCATCAGTCCTCGATGCCGCGCTGCGCCGGCACGCCGGCCTTGTAGTGGTGCTTGACCAGCGTCATCTCGGTCACCGTGTCCGCCAGCTCTATCAGTTCGGCCGGCGCGCCGCGGCCGGTCAGCACCACGTGCACCTGGGAGGGGCGCTCGCGCAGACAGGCCAGCACCGCGTCCAGCGCGATCCAGCCATAGCGCAGCGGATACATGATCTCGTCCAGCACGACGAGGAAATGCTCGCCGGCGCGGATGCTGGCTTCCGCGCGCGCCCAGCCCTCGCGCGCGAGTTCGGCGGAGTGCTCCAGGTCCTTGCTCTTCCACGAGAAGCCGTCACCCAGGCCGATGATGGGCAGGCCCAGCTGCTCGAACACGCGGTGCTCGCCGAAGCGCGCGCTGGGCACTTTCATGAACTGGTAGATCAGCACCGGCTTGCCGCGGCCATGGGCGCGCAGCGCCAGCCCGAAGGCCGCCGTGCTCTTGCCCTTGCCGTCGCCGGTGTGCACCAGCACCAGGCCGCGGCGCTCGCCGCTGGGGATGACGCGTTCGCGGTTGACGGGGGGCTGTTCGATTTCCATCTCGGGACCTAACGGGCGAAGAAGGCGGCAACGGCCTCCGGGTTGGACGGGAAATAGTGGTGCACATAGCTGGCGCGCAGCGGGCCCCGCTGGTACAGCGCCTCGGCGGTGCTGCCGCCATTGGGATTGCTGGCCGTGGCGATGGGCGACAGCGGCGTCTGCAGCGTCGAGTAGTGGTAGCTGTGGCCGCGCAGCGGGCCCTCGGGCCAGTCGATGGCCTGCAGGCCCAGCGCGGCCAGGCGCGGCTGCACGCGGGCGTCGCCGGGCATGAGGCCGGCCATGCGGTGCGTGCGGCCGTCGGCGTCGGTCAGCGTGTCCAGCAGCGCCAGCATGCCGCCGCATTCGGCCAGCAGCGGCTTGGCCGAGGCGACATGGTCGGCCAGCGATGCGGCCCAGCCCGGATGCGCGGCCAGCGCGGGTGCATGCAGCTCGGGGTAGCCGCCGGGCAGCCACAGCGCGTCGCAGGCGGGCAGCGGCTCGTGGCGCAGCGGCGAGAAGAAGGCCAGCTCGGCGCCCAGCGCGCGCAGCAGGTCCACGTTGGCGGGGTAGATGAAGCCGAACGCGGCGTCGCGCGCAATGGCGATGCGCCGGCCGCCCAGCAGCGGCGGCAGCGGCGCGTCGGTCACGGCCTCGAAGTGCCGGGTCTTGAACGCGAAGCCGGGGCGCAGGCCGGCCTCCCAGGCATCGGCCCAGGCGTCCAGCTGCGCGTCCAGCCCCGGCAGTTCCAGCGCCTGCACGAGTCCGAGATGGCGCTCGGGCAGGCCCAGCGCCGCGTCGCGCGGCAGCGCGGCGATCAGCGGCAGCTCGTCGGGCAGGCCGGCGGCCAGCATGCGGCCGTGCGCGGCGCCGCCGATGCGGTTGGCGACGACGCCGCAATGCTGCAGCTCGGGCCGGAAGCGCTGCAGGCCGGTGGCCAGCGCGGCGAAGGTCTGGGCCATCGCCGACGCGTCGATGACGCAGACCACCGGCAGGTCGAAGGCCGCGGCCAGGTCGGCGCTGCTGGGGTCGCCGTCGAACAAGCCCATGACGCCTTCGACGAGGATGAGGTCGGCCTCGCGCGCGGCCTCGGCCAGCAGGGCCCGGCAATGCTCGAAGCCGCCCATGAACAGGTCCAGCTGGTAGACCGGCCGGCCGCTGGCGCGGGCGAGGATGGTGGGGTCGAGGAAGTCCGGCCCGGTCTTGAACACGCGCACGCGCTGGCCGCGGCGCGCATGGCTGCGCGCGATGGCGGCCGTCACGCTGGTCTTGCCGGCGCCGGATGACGGCGCGCTGATGAAGAGGGCCGCACAAGCCGGCTGTGCCCCCTTCGCGCTGCGCGCCGTCCCGCCAGGCGGGAGCTGAGCCCCTTCGGGCGGTCGTGCGGGGCTCATAGCGGCAAGGCCACCCAGCGCCCCTCGAGCTGAACGATGCGCAGGCTGGGGCCGAAGACGCGCTTCAGCGCCGCGTGCATGGACGGGTCGGCCGGCGCACCGGCCTGCACGATGCGGCCGTCGGCCATCAGCACCAGGTGGTCGGCCTGCAGCGCCAGGTGCAGCTCGTGCAGCACGCTGACGACGCTGTGGCCGGCGGCGACGCGCTCGCGCACCAGCGCCATCCATTCGGCCTGGTGGGGCGGGTCCAGATGGGCCAGCGGCTCGTCCATCAGCGTCAGCGGGGCCTGCACGGCCAGCGCCCGCGCCAGCAGCACGCGCTGGCGCTCGCCGCCCGACAGCGAGCCCAGCCGGCGCTCGCGCCAGGCCCAGCTCTGCGTCGCGTCCATGGCCTGCCGCGCCGCCGCGTGGTCGGCCGCGGTGGGCGGCGCCAGCCAGGGCCGGTGCGGCAGCCGGCCCAGCAGCACCACGTCCAGCGCGGTCAGGTCATCGGCGCCGGTTTCCTGCTGGCCCATCCAGGCGAGCTGGCGGGCACGGGCGCGGGCGGTCCAGTCGGGCAGCGGCCGGCCCGCCAGCGTCACCTGGCCCTCGCAGCGCTGCAGGCCGGCGATGGCGCGCAGCAGCGTGGACTTGCCCGCGCCATTGGGGCCCACGATGGACGTCCAGCGGCCGGCGGGGACGTCCAGCGCGATGTCGCTGATGAGGTCGCGGCCGTCGATGCGGACGCGGGCGATGCGGGCCTGCAATGCCGGACTCATTTCCGTGGTGCTCCGCGGCGGTGCATCAGCACGAGCAGGTAGATGCCGCCCACTAACGCGGTCACGAGGCCCACCGGCAGCTCCTGCGGCCGGATGACGGCGCGCGCGACGACGTCGGCCACCAGCAGCAGCGCGCCGCCGGCCGCGGCCGACAGCAGGATCAGCCAGCCATGCAGCATGGGGCACAGCGAGCGCACCAGGTGGGGCGACACCAGGCCCACGAAGGCGACGATGCCGGTCTGCGCGACGGCGGCACCGGTGGCCAGCGCGAACGCGAAGATCAGCAGCAGCCGCACCAGCGGTAGCCGCACGCCCAGCGACGCGGCGGTGGATTCGCCCAGCGTCAGCGCGTCCAGCGCCGGGCTGCCCACCAGGCCCATGACCAGGGCGGCGACGCCGCAGGCCGCCATCACGCCCACGCTGTTCCAGCCCAGCAGCCCGGTGTTGCCGAGCAGGAAGGCCTGCATCGCGCGCAGGATGTCCGGCGCCCACAGCGTGGCGAGGTTGGTCAGCGCGTTCAGCACCACGCCGACGATCACGCCGGCCAGCAGCAGCCGCAGCGTCTGCTCCACGCCGCGCGCCAGCACCAGCGTCAGGCCCACGCCGGCCAGCGTGCCGACGAAGGCGATGCCGGTCAGGCCGATGTTGGCCAGCAGCGACGCGTGCTGCGCCGACATGCCGGTCAGCGCCAGCGCGATGGCCACGGCCAGCTGGGCGCCCGAGGCACTGCCCAGCAGATAGGGGTCGGCCAGCGGGTTGCGGAACAGGCCTTGCGAGATCGCGCCGGCCATGCCCAGCAGCGCGCCGGCCCACCAGGCGCCCAGCGAGCGCGGCAGGCGAATCTCCCACAGGATCAGCGCCATGCCCTCGTCGCCCAGGCTGGCCCAGCCGGTGCTGCCGGTGGCCACGCCGGCCAGCACGCCGACGGCGCCGACGGCCAGCAGCAACAAAAGCAACGTGCCAGGGCGAAGGCTCATCGAAGTCCCGAGCGAAAGCAGGTTGGTGAATGACCGCGCGGCTGCCGTGGAACTGGCTTTGCCAGGCCACTGGCAGCGCCCCCTTGAGGGGGCCGGCGAAGCCGGTAGGGGGGGGTCACGTTTTCTCCCTGAGGCAGCGCGCCATGATCTGCGCGGCCTCGGCCATGCGCGGCCCCGGGCGGGCCATGATGTCGCCCTCCTCGGGCTTGAAGACGCAGACGCGGCCGCGCTGGATCGCGGCGATCTGCTGCCAGCCCGGCCGCTGGGCCAGGCCCTCCGAGCCGCGCGTGCCGATCATGATGAGGTCGGGGTTGGCCTTCACGACGTATTCGGGGTTGATCTTGGGGAAGGGGCCCAGCTCGGCCGGAATGATGTTGCCGGCGCCCAGGCGGGCCAGCGTCTCGCCCATGAAGGACACGGTGCCGGCCGCGTACAGCCCCGGCGCGACCTCGTAGTACACGCGCATGCCGCGCGCCTTGGCCGGCACGCTGGCGGCCGCCGCCGCGACGCCGGCCTCGATGTGGCGCCAGACGCGCTGCGCATCCGGCACGCCCAGCACGCGGCCCACGATGTCCAGCACGCGCTGCACGTCCCGGTAGGACTTGGGTTCCAGCACCACCACCTTGAGGCCCAGCGCGCGCAGCCGCTCGGCCACGCGCGAGGACGAGGCCACCAGCACGACGTCGGGCCTGAGCGCCGCGATCATCTCGACGTTGGTGTCGTCCAGGCCGCCCAGCTTGGGCAGCGCGTTCACCTGCACCGGGTAGTTGGAATAGCGGTCCACGCCCACCAGCCGGGCGCAGGCGCCCAGCTCGCAGACGGTCTCGGTCAGCGAGGGCAGCAGGCTGACGACGCGCTGCGGCGGCGCGGCCAGCGTGGTCGTGTGGCCCAGGTCGTCCTTGATGTCGATGGCGGCCCGGGCGGGCAGGGCGCTGGCCAGCAGCAGCGCGACGAACAGCAGGCGTTCAAGCATCGTTGGAATCCTCCACGGGCCGCGTCCAGGCCTGGCCCGCGACCATCAGTGTCAGCTGGCCGCAGCGCCGCGCCACGTCCTGGTTCAGCCGGCCCAGCTCGTCGATGAAGCCGCGCACCTCGCGCCCCAGCGGCGACACGCCCCAGCCGACCTCGTTGGACACGAAGACGACGGGCGAGGCGAGCCGCGGCAGCAGCGCCAGCAGCGCGTCGCGCTCGGCCCGCCAGCCGGCTTCGTCGGGCGGGCCGTCCATGGGCATCAGCCAGTTGGTCAGCCACAGCGTCAGGCAGTCGACGAGGACCAGCGTGCCGGCGGCGTCGACCTGTTGCAGCGCCGCGCTCAGGTGCAGCGGGGCCTCGAGGGTCTCGAAGCCCGCCGGCCTTGCGGCGCGGTGGTGGGCGATGCGGGCGCGCATCTCGTCGTCGGCCGCCAGCGCGGTCGCGATGACGGCCACGCGGCCGCCGCTCGCCTGCCAGCGCAGCGCCAGGCGCTCGGCCCGGCGCGACTTGCCGCTGCGCTGGCCGCCGACGATGAGGTGGTGCGCGCTCATCGCTTCACGCTCAGAGTTGCGGTGACCAGCGCAGGCTCACCAGCACGGTGCGCGGAGCGCTGGCGTAGCCGTAGGCCGAGGTGTAGTCGCGGTCGAAGGCGTTGTCCACGTTGAGCTGCAGCTTCAGCTCGCGGCTGATCCTGTACTGCGCACTCAGGTTGAGCAGGCCGTAGCCGCCCAGCTTGCGCGTGTTGGCCGCGTTGTCGTAGCGGGCGCCCGACCATTGCACGCCGGCACCCAGCAGCCAGTCGCCCAGCGCCGTGTCGGCGTTGACGGTGCCCAGGCGCTTGGCGCGGCGCGCCAGCAGCAGGCCGGTCGTGGCGTCCTTGGGCGACTGCAGGTCCAGCGTGGCCTTCAGGTTCACCATCGCCAGCTTGGTGGCGCCCGCCAGCGTCAGGCCTTGCAGGCGGGCCAGCGCGACGTTCTGGTAGCAGCCGAAGGCGCTCTGGCAGCTGCCGGCGGCGCCGAAGATGATGAGGTTGCTGACGCGGTTGCGGTAGGCCGTGGCGGACAGCTCGTGGTCGCCGGCGCCGTACTTCAGGCCGAACTCGACGTTATGGCCCTTCTCGGCGTCCAGCGGCTTCACGCCCGGCTTGCCGAGGTCGGGGCCGTAGACGGTGCCCTGCTGGTACAGCGTGGGCGCGCGGAAGGCGTTGCCGACGGAGCCGACGACGCGCAGGCCCGGCGCCAGCTCGTAGCCGGCCAGCAGCGTGCCGGTGTCGGCACCGCCGAACTGGCTGTCGTCGTCATGGCGGCCATGGGCCTGGAAGCTGAAGGCACCCGCGTTCAGGATGTAGCCCGCGCCCACTGCGTTGCGGTGGCGCTTGCCGACGCCGGCCGTCACGAGGCCGCTGTTCTCCAGCTCGTCCTCGGCGCGCTCGCCGGTGAAGTTGAGCTGCTGGCCCTGGCCCAGCTGGTAGTAGCCGGTCAGCGCGAGGTTCTTGATGCGCGTGATCGTCAGATAGGGCGAGGGCGTGGTCTCGTAGCGGTCGCGCGACTCGCCGTAGCTCAGCTGGGTCAGCAGCGCGGGCGCCCATTGCGCCGTCCAGGCCAGGCGGGCGGCGTCGGTGTCCTGCAGCGTGTGGTCGTCCACCAGCGGCTTGGACTTGGAGGCGTCGTACTGGCCGTTGACATGGCTGCGCATCGCGACGAGCTCGGCCCGGTGGCCCTCGGCGAGCTGCGCGCCCAGGCGGACGCTGCCCTCGTGGCGGCGGTAGCCGTCGCGGTCGGGCACGTAGCTGAAGGAGCCGGGGTAGTCCACGGTGGCGTTGAAGCCGCTGCTGCGGTCGGTGGCCGCGGACACGGCGTAGTCGAAGATGCCGGCGCTGCCGTAGACGGCGCCGTCCAGCTTGCGGGTGCCGAGGTTGCCCAGTGCCAGGCCCAGCTCGGCGCCGGTCTTGGCGCCGCCCTTGCGGGTGAAGATCTGCACGACGCCGCCGACGGCGTCGGAGCCGTAGATGGCGCTGGCCGGGCCCTTCAGCACTTCGACGCGCTCGACCTGGCCCAGCGGAATGCCCTGCCAGCTGGCGCCGCCGGTGGACTGCGAGTCCACGCGCACGCCGTCCACCAGCACCAGCGTGTGGCGGGTCTCGGCGCCGCGCAGGTACAGCGAGGTGGTGGACGCCGGGCCGCCGTTGCGGACCATCTCGGCGCAGCCGTTGTTGCGCAGCAGGTCGGCGAGGCTGGCCGAGGCCTGGCGCTCGATGTCGGCGCGGGTGATGACGGTCAGGTCGGCCAGCACCTCGGAGAGCTTCTGCGGCGTGCGCGTGGCGGTGGTGACGACGGTGTCGAGCTTGTTCTGGGCGTGGGCGGACGCGGCACAGGCCAGCGCGGCGAGGGCGAGCAGCGACCGGCGGGCCGCGAGGAGGGAATGGGACATGGAATGAAACGGGCACGAACACTCAGCCGCGCTGACCCCCGCAGCGCTGCTGAAAAACGGCTGCCGGCCTGCTGGCGCGGCAACCCCGTCGTTGGCCGGTATCCGGGCTGATGGCGCGGCATTCGAGACCTTCCCAGCCGGTGAGGCCAGTGGTCGTGGATCGAACGCTGAGGCTGCAGAGCCTCGTCCACTTACCGTTGCGGGGACAGCTCAGGTTAGGTTGGCCGCGTGGCGGTTCCCCCTCCTGATTCCCGTTGAACTGCGGCCGCCGTGAGGGCGGTCGCGAGCACCAACGGCGTGGATTCTATCGGCCGCCGCTGGCGGCCCCATGCGGCCGGTGCGGCCGTGCCGTCTTGGGCGGCTTCAGATGCAGCACCTGCGGGGCGCTGGCCGCCTGCGCGGGCGGCGGTGGCGCCTGCAGGCCCACGGCCTGGCCGCGCTGGCGGCGGGCCTCGGCTTCGCTGGCGCGGCGCGCCTGGGCCAGGGCGGCGGCCTGCCTGGCCTCGGCCAGGTGGCGCTCGCGCGCGGCCCGGGCGTCGGCGCTGCTGGGCTGGTCGAAGCTGACGCTGCTGGCCCCGCTGCCGCCCGGGCAGGGCGAGTCGCGCAGGTCGCGGCCGTCGGGGCCGCAACGGTAGACCTGGGCGCTGCGCGTCTGGGTCTGGGCGACGGCGGGCAGGGCGATGCCCAGGGCCAGGACGAGCGGCAGCAGCGGTCTCATGGAGCCGGAGTTTGCTCCGGCGGCGCGGGTTTGGGGGGCTTGGGGCGCGGCGGCTTGGCGTGAATCTTGGCCAGGGCCTTGTCCATCTGGCCGCTCAGCATCAGCTCGACGGCGGCGTAGCTTTTCTCGATGCAGTCCTCCACCGCCTGGCGCTCGGCCAGCGGCGGCTTGCGCAGCACGTAGTTGGCCACCTCGGCCTTGTGGCCAGGATGGCCTATGCCCAGGCGCAGCCGCCAGAACTCGCCGCTGCCCAGCTGGGCCCGCATGTCCCTCAGGCCGTTGTGGCCGCCGTCGCCGCCGCCCTTCTTGAACTTCATCTCGCCGGGCGGCAGGTCCAGCTCGTCGTGGATGGCCAGGATTTCCTCCGGCGCGATCTTGAAGAAGCGCGCCAGCGCCGCCACCGACTTGCCGGACAGGTTCATATAGGTCATGGGCTGAAGCAGCCAGACCGGGCCGCTGGCGCCGGGCGCGCCGTTCACGCGGGCCACCAGGCCGTGGTAGGCCTTGTCCGGCGAGAGGCTGACCTTGAGCCCGCGCGCCAGGCCGTCTATCCACCAGAAGCCGGCGTTGTGGCGCGTGTCTTCGTACTCCGCGCCGGGATTGCCCAATCCCACCATCAGTTTGATCATGGCCGTGATCGTAGCTTTGGGCCTCAGCAACGCGGCAGCTACATTCGACCGGGACACTGGGCCGCCATCAGGAGTGGACCGAATGCAGAACAAGGATTCCAAGCGCAGCAGGACCTGGGTGTTGATTGCCGTGGCCGTGGCCGGCCTGGCTTTCGCGGGCTGGTGGTGGAAGGGCCGGGACGGCGCCGCCGGGCCCGACGGCGCGGCCTCCGCCGCCTCGGGGGCGGCCGGCCGCACACCCGGCGGGCGTTTCGGCCGCAGCGGGCCGCAGCCGGTCTCCGTCGCCACGGTGCAGCGGCGCGACATGAACGTCATCGTCGACGCCATAGGCAGCATCGCCTCGGCCAACACGGCCGTCGTGCGGGCCAAGGTCAGCGGCGAGCTCAAGGCCTTGTACTTCCACGAGGGCCAGCCGGTGAAGGCCGGCCAGGTGCTGGCGCTGATCGACCCCAGGCCTTACGAGATCGCACGTGACCAGGCGCTGGCCACGCTGGCGCGCGACCAGGCGCAGCTGGAGAACGCCCGCGCCGACCTGGCCCGCTACAAGGATCTGGTCGCCAAGGACGCCGCGCCGCGCCAGCAGCTGGACACCCAGCAGGCCCTGGTGCGCCAGCTGGAGGCCACGCTGCTGTCCGACCGGGCGGCCGTGGACAACGCCAGGCTGCAGCTGTCCTACACCCGCGTGACGGCGCCCATCGCCGGCCAGGCCGGCCTGAAGCAGGCCGACCTGGGCAACAACGTGTCGCCCGGCGACGTCAACGGCATCCTCAGCATCGCCCAGACCCAGCCGGCCGCCGTCGTCTTCGCCGTGCCGGACCTGCATCTGGCTCGCATACGACAGCGTCTGGCAGACAAGCAGGCCCTGGCCGTGCAGGCCTGGGACCGCGAGCGCCAGCAGCTGCTGGCCCAGGGGGCGGTCGCCAGCACCGACAACGCCATCGATGCGACGACCGGCACCATCAAGGTCAAGGCGCTGTTCCCCAACAAGGACAACGGCCTCTTTCCCAACCAGTTCGTCAACGTGCGCCTGCAGCTGGACCGGCTCAAGGACGTGCTGGTGGTGCCCAGCGCCGCCGTGCAGCGCGGCGCGCCGGGCACCTTCGTCTACGTCGTCGCCGATGGCCAGGTGGCGCTGCGCAAGCTGCAGGTGCTCACGACGGACGGCGAGGCGACGGCCGTGCAGGGCGACCTGAAGCCGGGCGAGCAGGTCGTCACCGACGGCGCCGACCGGCTGCGCGACGGTGGCAAGGCCGAGGTCATCAAGGTGCCGTCCGCCGGGGCCTCGGCGGCCGGCGGGCGCGGCCGGGGCCGCGGCGCCGCGGCGAGCGCTGCGGCGGGCGGCGCAGCGAGCGCCGCGTTGAGTGGCGCGGCCAGTGCGGCCGACGCCTCCGGCGGCGAGCGGTCGCGCTGGATGGAGCGGGTGCCGCCGGAGATGGTCGACAAGCTCAGGGCCATGAGCCCCGAGGACCGCCGCGCCTGGCTGCAGGCGTATCGCGCCTCCGCCGCCGGTTCTGCGCCCGCCAACTGAGGCCGCGGCCATGAACCCGTCACGCCTGTTCATCGCGCGGCCGGTCGCGACCTCGCTGCTGATGCTGGCCATCGTGCTGGCCGGCGCGCTGGCCTACCGGCTGCTGCCCGTGGCGGCGCTGCCCGAGGTGGACTACCCCACCATCCAGGTCACGACGCTGTACCCCGGCGCCAGCCCGGAGGTGATGACGTCCTCCGTCACCGCGCCGCTGGAGCGCCAGTTCGGCCAGATGCCGGGCCTGGCGCAGATGTCGTCCACCAGCTCGGGCGGCGCCTCGGTCATCACGCTGCGCTTCGACCTCAGCCTGTCGCTGGACGTGGCCGAGCAGGAGGTGCAGGCCGCCATCAACGCGGGCAGCAACCTGCTGCCCGGCGACCTGCCCATGCCGCCGGTCTACAGCAAGGTCAACCCGGCGGATGCGCCGGTGCTGACCATCGCCGTGTCGTCGGCCACGCTGCCCATCACGCGCGTGCACGACCTGGTGGAGAGCCGCCTCGCGCAGAAGATCTCGCAGGTGCCGGGCGTGGGCCTGGTGGGCATCGCGGGCGGCCGGCGGCCGGCCGTGCGCATCCAGGCCGACCCGGGGGCGCTGGCCGCTTTGGGCCTGTCCATCGACGATGTGCGCACGGTCATTTCGGCCGCCAACGTCAACCAGTCCAAGGGCAGTTTCGACGGGCCGCTGCGCGCGTCCACGCTGGATGCCAACGACCAGCTGAGGAGCGCCGCCGAATACGCCAATCTCGTCATCGCCTACAAGAACGGCAACCCGGTGCGGCTCAGGGACGTGGCCCGGCTCGTCGACGACGCCGAGAACCTGCGCCTGGCGGCCTGGGCGGGGCAGGCGGGCCAGTCCTCGGTCTCGGCCGTCATCCTGAACGTGCAGCGCCAGCCCGGCGCCAACGTCATCGATACGGTGGACCGCGTGCGCGCCGTGCTGCCGCAGCTGCAGGCCAGCCTGCCGGCCTCGCTGGACGTGCGGGTGCTGTCCGACCGCACGACCACCATACGCGCCTCGGTGCGCGACGTGCAGCACGAGCTGCTGTTCGCCATCGCGCTGGTCATCGCCGTCATCTTCGTGTTCCTGCGCAGCCTGCCGGCGACGGTGATCCCCGCGGTGGCCGTGCCGGTGTCGCTGGTGGGCACCTTCGGCGTCATGTACCTGGCCGGCTTCTCCATCAACAACCTGACGCTGATGGCGCTGGTCATCTCTACCGGCTTCGTCGTCGACGACGCCATCGTGATGATCGAGAACATCGCCCGCCACATGGAGGAGGGCGGCGAATCGGTCAGCGCCTTCGACGCCGCGCTGACCGGCTCCAAGCAGATCGGCTTCACCATCATCTCGCTGACGGTGTCGCTGATCGCGGTGCTGATCCCGCTGCTGTTCATGGGCGACGTGGTGGGCCGGCTGTTCCACGAGTTCGCGATCACGCTGGCCGTGTCCATCCTGATCTCGGCCTTCGTGTCGCTGACGCTGACGCCCATGATGTGCGCGCGGCTGCTCAAGCACGAGCACGACGAGGACCACGGCAGGTTGTGGCGCTGGGTAGGCAAGGCCTTCGACGACACCATCGCCGCCTATGGCCGTGCGCTGGACTGGGTGCTGGACCGCTCGGCCGCGACGCTGGTGGTCTTTCTCGCGACGCTGCTGCTGACCGGCGTGCTCTACCTGCTGGTGCCCAAGGGCTTCTTCCCGGTGCAGGACACCGGCCAGCTGCAGGGCATCACCGAGGCCGCCCAGTCCACCTCCTTTGCGGCCATGGCGGAGCACCAGCAGCGCCTGGCCGAGCGAGTGCTGAAGGACCCGGCGGTGCAGAGCGTGTCGTCCTTCATCGGCGTGGACGGCGGCAACACGACGCTGAACCAGGGCCGCCTGCAGATCACGCTCAAGCCCAAGGAGGAGCGCGACGCCAGCGCCGCCGAGGTGGCGCGCCGCCTGGTCGACACGGTGGCCGACCAGCCCGGCATCGCGCTGTACCTGCAGCCGGTGCAAGACCTCACCATCGAGGACCGCATCGCCAAGACGCAATACCAGTTCACGCTGAGCTCACCGGACTCCGCCGAGCTGAGCCGCGCCACCGCGGCCGTGCTGGCGCGGCTGCACGGCGTCAAGGCCATCGCCGACGTCGCCAGCGACCAGCAGGAGCAGGGCCTGCAGGCCTATGTGGACATCGACCGCGACGCGGCCGGCCGGCTGGGCGTCAGCGTCGCCGCCATCGACAGCGCCCTCTACAGCGCCTTCGGCCAGCGCCTGATCTCCACCATCTTCACGCAGAGCAACCAGTACCGCGTCGTGCTGGAGGTGGCGCCCGACTTCCGCGAGGGCCTGGACGGGCTGAAGCGCCTGTACGTGCCTGGCGCCGGCGGCGTGCAGGTGCCGCTGAGCTCGGTGGCCCGCTTCGCCGAGCGGCAGGCGCCGCTGGCCGTCAACCATGTGGCGCAATTCCCGTCGTCCACCATCTCCTTCAACCTCGCGCCGGGCGCGTCGCTGGGCGAGGCGGTGAAGGCCATCAGGGCCGAGGTCGATGCGCTGCAGCTGCCGCTCAGCGTGGAGACCCGCTTCGAGGGCGCGGCGCTGGCCTTCCAGGCCTCGCTGACCAGCACGCTGCTGCTGATACTCGCGGCCATCGTGACGATGTACATCGTGCTGGGCGTGCTCTACGAGAGCACCATCCACCCGCTGACCATTCTGTCCACGCTGCCCTCGGCCGCGCTGGGCGCGCTGCTGGCGTTGCTGGCCTTCAAGCTGGACCTGGACATCATCGCCATCATCGGCATCGTGCTGCTGATCGGCATCGTGAAGAAGAACGCGATCATGATGATCGACTTTGCGCTGGAGGCCGAACGCGACATGGGGATGGCGCCGCGCGAGGCCATCCACAAGGCCTGCCTGCTGCGCTTCCGGCCCATCCTGATGACGACGATGGCCGCGCTGCTGGGCGCGCTGCCGCTGATGCTGGGCACCGGCGTGGGCAGCGAGCTGCGCCACCCGCTGGGCGTCGTCATGGTGGGCGGATTGATCGTCAGCCAGCTGCTGACGCTGTTCACGACGCCGGTCATCTATCTGGGCTTCAGCGCGCTCGCCGCGCGGCTCGGGCGCGCTCGCAAGCCGCAGGGCCAAGAGGGGGCCGCGGCGTGAACCTGTCGCGCATCTTCATCGCGCGCCCCGTAGGCACGGCGCTGATCACCTGTGGCATCGCGCTGGCCGGCTCAATAGCCTACCTGCTGCTGCCCATCGCGCCGCTACCGCAGGTCGAGTTCCCGACCATCTCGGTCAGCGCCTCGCTGCCCGGCGCCAGCCCCGACACCATGGCCGCCACGGTGGCGACGCCGCTGGAGCGCACGCTGGGCAGCATTGCCGGCGTCACCGAGATCACGTCCTCGTCGTCGCTGGGCAGCACCCGCATCACGCTGCAGTTCGACCTGAACCGCGACATCGACGCCGCCGCGCGCGAGGTGCAGGCCGGCATCAACGCCTCGCGCTCGCTGCTGCCCAGCGGCCTGCCCAGCAACCCGACCTACCGCAAGGTCAACCCGGCCGATGCGCCCATCATGATCATCTCGCTGACGTCGGACACGCTGACGCGCGGCCAGATGTACGACGCCGCCTCCACCGTGCTGGCGCAGCGGCTGTCGCAGGTGGACGGCGTGGGCCAGGTGACCGTGGGCGGCGGCGCGCTGCCGGCCGTGCGCATCGAGCTGGACCCGAACAAGCTGGCCTCGCAGGGCATCGCGCTGGAGCAGGTGCGGGCGGCCGTCGTCGCGACCAATGCCAACCGGCCCAAGGGGCAGCTGGAGTCGCCGCAGCGCTACTGGCAGATCGCCGCCAACGACCAGGCCAAGACCGCGGCCGAGTACGCGCCGCTGGTGCTGAGCTACAGGAACGGTGCCGCCGTGCACCTGCGCGACGTGGCCGACGTGCAGGACAGCGTGCAGGACCTGCGCAACGACGGCCTGGCCAACGGCCGCCGCGCCGTGCTGCTGATCCTGAACAAGGCGCCCGGCGCCAACATCATCAAGACCGTGGACACCGTGCGCGGCCTGCTGCCGCAGCTGCGCGCGTCCATCTCGCCGGCCATCGACGTCAACGTCGTCATGGACCGCACGGCCACCATACGCGGCAGCATCGTGGAGGTGCAGCGCACGCTGGCCATCGCCTTCGGCCTGGTCATCGTCGTCGTCTTCGTGTTCCTGCGGCGCTTCCGCGCGGCGCTGCTGCCGGCCGTGGCCGTGCCGGTGTCGCTGGCCGGCACCTTCGGCGCCATGTACCTGCTGGGCTACAGCATCGACAACCTGTCGCTGATGGCGATGACGGTGGCCACCGGCTTCGTCGTCGACGACGCCATCGTCGTGCTGGAGAACATCTCGCGCCACATCGAGCGCGGCATGGCGCCGCGCGAGGCGGCGCTGCGCGGCGCGCGCGAGATCGGCTTCACCGTGGTCTCGATCTCGCTGAGCCTGATCGCCGTCTTCATCCCCATCCTGGCGATGGGGGGCATCGTGGGCCGGCTGTTCCGCGAGTTCGCGGTGGTGCTGTCGGTGGCCATCCTCGTCTCCATGGTGGTGTCGCTGACGACCACGCCCATGATGGCCGCGACGCTGCTCAAGCCCCATGCGGTGGCGCGCCGGCCGGGGCGTTTCGGCCGCGCCATGGCGCGCGCCCAGCGCGCGCTGATGCGCGGCTACCGCCGCTCGCTGCGCTGGACGCTGCGCCACCAGCCGCTGGCGCTGCTGGTGCTGGCCGGCGTCGTCGCGCTGAACGTGCACCTGTACATGACCATCCCCAAGGGCTTCTTCCCGCAACAGGACACGGGGCTGATGGTGGGCGGCGTGCAGGCCGACCAGGCCAGCAGCTTCCAGTCCATGCAGCTCAAGCTGCGCACCTTCCACGACATCGTGCGCGCCGACCCGGCCGTGGCCAACGTGACCGGCTTCACCGGCGGCGGTCAGCGCAACAGCGCCAACATGTTCATCAGCCTCAAGCCCCGCAGCGAGCGCAAGGAGAGCGTGGACGACGTCATCAACCGGCTGCGCGGCAAGCTGGCCAAGGTGCCGGGCGCCAACCTCTTCCTCGCGCCGGTGCAGGACATCCGCATCGGCGGCCGCCAGTCCAACGCGGCCTGGCAGTACACGCTGCAGGCCGACGACCTGGCCGACCTGCGCGCCTGGGAGCCGCGCATACGCCGCGCGCTGACCGAGGTGCCCGAGATCACCGACGTCAACACCGACCAGCAGGACAAGGGCACGCAGACCTCGCTGGTCGTCGACCGCGACGCGCTGGCGCGGCTGGGGCTGACGATGAGCGCCTTCGACAGCACGCTGAACAACGCCTTCGGCCAGCGCCAGGTGGGCGTCATCTACAACCCGCTGAACCAGTACCGCGTCGTCATGGAGCTGGCGCCGGTGTGGCTGCAGAGCCCGCAGACGCTGGACCGGCTGATGCTCACCAGCAGCGGCGGCCAGCAGGTGCCGTTGTCGGCGGTCGCCCGCGTCGAGACCACGTCCACGCCGCTGTCCGTCAGCCACCAGGGCGGCACGCCGGCCAGCACCATCAGCTTCAATCTGGCGCCGGGCGTGTCGCTGTCGGAGGCCGTCGACGCGGTCAACGACGCCGTCGCCGGCAGCGGCGCGCCGGTGTCGGTGCGCGGCAGCTTCCAGGGCACGGCCCAGGCCTTCCAGGCCTCGCTGAAGTCGCAGCCGCTGCTCATCGCCGCGGCCATCGTCACCATCTACCTGGTGCTGGGCATGCTCTATGAGAGCCTGATCCATCCCATCACCATCCTGTCGACGCTGCCCTCGGCCGGCGTCGGCGCGCTGCTGGCGCTGATGGCCTTCAAGACCGACTTCAGCATCATTGCGCTGATCGGCGTCATCCTGCTGATCGGCATCGTGAAGAAGAACGCCATCATGATGCTGGACTTCGCCATCTCGGCACAGCGCGCGGCCGCCGAGCGCGGCCGCCGCCTGAGCGCCGGCGCGGCCATCTATCGCGCGGCGCTGCTGCGGCTGCGGCCCATCCTGATGACGACGGTGGCCGCCGTGTTCGGCGCCGTGCCGCTGGCCCTGGGCCATGGCGAAGGCGCGGAGCTGCGCGTGCCGCTGGGCATCTCCATCGTCGGCGGCCTGCTGCTGAGTCAGCTGCTGACCCTCTACACCACGCCCGTCGTGTTCTGCTGCATGGACCGGCTCAGCCGCAGGCAGCGCAATCCGGCCCCTGCGGCCGTGCTCCGGACCGCGACCTGAAGCCATGCCCAAGACCGCTCTCGCTTCCCTGACCCTGGCCCTGCTGCTGGCCGGCTGCGCCGTCACCGTCCAGCATCCGCCCGCCGAGGCCGCGCCGCCCGAGAGCTTCAGGGGCTCCGATGAGTGGCAGCGCGTGGCGCCCGAGCTGGCCGTGCCCGAGGCCTGGTGGACGCTGTTCAAGGACCCGGTGCTGGACGGCCTGCAGGCCGAGCTGGTCGTCGGCAACCAGAACCTCGCGGTCGCGCTGGCCCAGGTCGAGTCGGCCCGCGCCGTGCTGAGGGCCAGCCAGTCGGCCATCTTCCCGACGCTGTCCGTCGGCGCCGGCACGACGCGCTCGGCCAACCCGGGGAGCGGCGCCGTGCAGCGCAACGTGTCCACCAGCAACTCGCTGACCGCCAACGCGGCCTGGGAGATCGACCTCTGGGGGCGGCTGGCCGAGGGCGTGAAGGCGGCGGGCGCCAGCTATCGGGCCAGCCAGGCCGACCTGGCCGCGCTGCGCCTGTCGGCCCAGGCCACGCTGGTGCAGAGCTATTTCGCACTGCGCACCGCCGAGGCCCAGCAGGCGCTGCTGGAGCGCACCGAGGCGGCCAGCCAGCGCGCGCTGGAGCTGACCGAGGCGCGCTATGCCGGCGGTGTCGTCGCGCAGAGCGACGTGCTGCAGGCCCGCACCCAGCTGCGCGGCGTGCAGTCCCAGCTCAGCGACACACGCACCCAGCGAGCGCAGCTGGAGCACGCCATCGCCGCCCAGCTGGGCAAGCTGCCGGGGCAGTTCCGGCTGCTGCCGGGTGCGGGGGCGGCCGGCCTGCCCGAGCTGCCGCCGGTGCCGGAGCTGCTGCCGTCGACGCTGCTGGCCCAGCGCCCCGACATCGCCGCCGCGCGGGCCCGCCAGGCGGCGGCCTATGCGCAGATCGGCATCGCGGACGCGGCCTTCTTCCCTGCCGTCAACCTGTCGGCCAGCGCCGGCTACCGCGGCTCGTCCTGGTCCAACCTGGTGTCGGCGCCCAATCTGCTGTGGAGCCTGGGCGCGGCCATCGCCCAGCCCATCCTGGACGGTGGCCAGCGCCGCCTGGCCTCGACCCAGGCCCGCGCCTCGGCCGAGGCCGCGACGGCCAACTACCGCCAGGCGGTGCTGACGGCCTTCCAGGAGGTGGAGGACAACCTCGTGCAGTTCGCCGAGTCGGGCGCCGCCGTGGCCCTGCAGCGCGACGCCTTCGAGGCCGCCGAACGCAACCTGCAGATCGTGCTGGACCAGTATCGCGCCGGCACGGTCAGCTTCCTGAACGTCAGCGCCGCGCAGACCGCGGTGCTGACGTCCGAGGGCAATCTGCTGTCCTCGCGCAGCCGTCAGCTGGTGGCGGCCAGTGTGCTGCTGAAGAACCTGGGCGGGCGCCTGCCGGCGGCGGCGCCCCAATGAAAAAGGGCTCCTTGCGGAGCCCTTTGCATTGGCAGAAGCCGGCAGGAATTACTTCTTGCCCTTCTTGCCCTTCTTGTCGTCGGCGGGTGCAGCGGCAACCACGACGATTTCCTCGGCCTTGGGCTCCACCGGCGTCGCGATGACGGGGTTGGGCTTGCCGTGGGTGACGACCTTGATGCCGGCGGGCAGCTTGACGTCGTTGACGTGCAGCGAGTGGCCCTTGGTCAGGCCGGACAGGTCCACCTCGATGAACTCGGGCAGCTGCTGGGCCAGGCAGGTGATTTCCAGCTCGGTCATGACGTGGTTGACCGTGCACTTGTCGGTCTTCACGGCCACCGAGTTCTCTTCACCGATGAAGTGCAGGGGCACCTTCTTCGTGATCTTGGTGGTGGCGTCCACGCGCTGGAAGTCGATGTGCTGGACTTGCGGCTTGTAGGGGTGCATCTGGAAGTCGCGCAGCAGCACTTGCGTGACCGAGCCGTTCAGCTCCATGTCCAGCAGCGAGCTGTGGAAGGCTTCCTTCTTCAGGGCGTGGTACAGCGCGTTGTGATCGAGTTCGATCAGTGCGGGCTCACCGGCGCCGTAGACGATACCCGGCACCTTGCCGGCCACGCGCAGGCGGCGGCTCGCTCCGGTCCCCTGCAACTTGCGCTCAAAGGCGACAAACTTCATGGTTCACTCCAAAAAAGAGTCGGCGCCCGCGACCAGGCGCCGTATTGAAAAGCGGCCCGTTCGGGCCGCGACGACATCCGGATCAGAAGTTGTTGTTCTGTTCCGAGAAGAGGGAGGTGACCGACTCGCCGTCGGAGATGCGGCGTATGGTCTCGGCGAACAGGAAGGCCACCGACAGCTGGCGGATCTTCGAGCAGGCCTTGGCCGCGTCGGTCAGCGGGATGGTGTTGGTGATGACGACCTCGTCCAGCGCCGAGCCCGAGATGCGCTCTATGGCCGGGCCCGACAGGATGGGGTGGGTGCAGTAGGCGAACACGCTCTTGGCGCCGCGCGCCTTCAGCACCTCGGCCGCCTTCACCAGCGTGCCGGCGGTGTCGATCATGTCGTCCATGATGACGCAGTTGCGGCCATCGATCTCGCCGATGACGTGCATCACCTCGGACACGTTGGCGGCCGGGCGGCGCTTGTCGATGATGGCCAGGTCGCAGCCCAGCTGCTTGGCCAGCGCGCGGGCGCGCACGACGCCGCCGACGTCCGGCGACACGACCACCAGGTCCTTGTAGTTGCGGCTCTTCAGGTCCGACAGCAGCACCGGCGACGCGTAGATGTTGTCGACCGGGATGTCGAAGAAGCCCTGGATCTGGTCGGCGTGCAGGTCCATGGTCAGCACGCGCTCGACGCCGACGGTCTCCAGCAGGTTGGCGACGACCTTGGCCGAGATGGGCACACGCGTCGAACGCGGGCGGCGGTCCTGGCGGGCATAGCCGAAGTAGGGGATCACGGCGGTGATGCGGCGGGCGCTGGCGCGCTTGAGCGCGTCCACCATGATCAGCAGTTCCATGACGTTCTCGTTCGTCGGTGCGCAGGTGGGCTGCACGACGAAGACGTCACGGGCGCGGACGTTCTGCTGGATCTCGACGGTGACCTCACCGTCGGAGAAGCGGCCGACCACGGCCTTGCCCAGCTCGAGACCGAGATGGGCAGCAATTTCTTGGGAGAGAACCGGGTTCGCGTTGCCGGTGAAGAGAACCGTGTTGAGCAGCACTGGGAGCCTCTGGTGTCAGTGGCCCGCTGATAGCCGAGCCGGTTCAGCGAAATACAGAAATCTGGCAGGGGAGGAAGGACTCGAACCCTCGCATGTCGGAATCAAAATCCGATGCCTTAACCAACTTGGCGACTCCCCTACACAGGGCAAGGCCGAGCGGCCTGACCCTTGAAACTTCCTCAGTCGGCCCAGCCCGCGAGCGGGTGTTGAGCCAGACTGCGGCAGATCCGACCGGTCCACCCTTCAGGCTTAGCCTGAAGCAATGTCGCCAGGAACCGATCGTCCTTGCCATCTTTTCCATCACCGGCGAGCGTGGCGAACACCGCGGCACCCGAGCCCGTCATGCGGGCGTTGCCGAAGGTCTTCGACAACAGGGCCAGCGCTTCGCGCACTTCGCTGCTGATCGCCTCTGCTGCGGGCTGAAGGTCGTTTCGACCCATGCCTTCGCAAATTTGTTCTGCAGTTCCTGCCTGTGCTGGAAAGCCCACGACTATAGCCAAGTTTTCGGACCTTGCCAACAAGTGGCTCGAAAAAATATCTTTCGTCGCCAGCCCGGCCGGTCCCTTGAGAACCGCGAAGCGCTGCTCGGGCAGCGTCAGCGGATGCAGGATCTCGCCTATGCCCTCGACCAGGGCCGGCCCGCCGCCCAGGAAGAAGGGCACGTCGGCGCCCAGCTTCAGGCCCAGGGACATCAGGCGTTGCAGCGGCAGGCGCAGCCCCCACAGCCGGTTCAGGCCCAGCAGCGTGGTGGCGGCGTCCGACGATCCGCCGCCCATGCCGGCGCCGGCGGGCAGGCGTTTTTCCAGATGGATGTCGGCGCCCAGCGTGCAGCCGGTCTCGGCCTGCAGCAGCCGCGCGGCGCGCAGGCAGAGATCGTCGGCCGGCAGCGCCTGGTGGTGGGCGCCGCCCAGCACGTCGTGGCGCTGCAGCCGGCCGTCGTGGCGCAGCTCCAGGTGCAGCGTGTCGGCCCAGTCGATGAGCACGAAGACGGACTGCAGCAGGTGGTAGCCATCCGGCCGCTTGCCGACGACATGCAGGAAGAGGTTGAGCTTGGCCGGGGCGGCCAGGTCATGGAGTGACTTCATCGCCTCCGTCCAATCGGGCCCTGAGCGTGACAACGGGATCGGCCAGGCGTGTGGCGACCAGGGTGGGCGGGCGCGGCTCGATGCGCCAGCCCAGTTGCTCGAAGCCGCCGGCGGTCTTCTGGTGCGGCGCGGCGGGCCAGGGGCGGGCCTGCAGCCAGTCGAACAGCGCGGCCACCGGCACGGCCTCGCCCAGCAGCTCGCGGGTCAGCGCGTCCAGATCGTCGAAGCGGCGTTCGTCGCCGGGCGTCTCCAGCGTGACCAGGCCCGGCCGCCAGCTGGCGCGGGCCACCAGCGAGCCCAGTGGCGAGGTCAGTTCCAGGCGACCCTTCTCCGGGCCGCCGAACAGCTCGAAGCTGGCCGCGCCGCCGGTGCCGCGGTTGTGCTGATCGCCGGCAACGGTCACGCTGAGGCGGCCGCTGAGCCGGGCCAGGTCGGCGGGCGCTGGCGGCGCCGTGGGCAGCTGTGCGCAGCCGGCCAGCGCCAGCGCGAGGAGCAGGGCGGCGAGCCTCAAGGCTTGACCTTCAGCCGGTTCAGGGTCTCGCGCAGCGCCTCGTTGCCCGGGTCGCGCCGGGCGGCCTCGGCGAACACGCGGCGGGCCTCGTCCTGTGCGTCGCTGGCCCACAGCACCTCGCCCAGGTGGGCGGCGATCTCGGCGTCGGGCCGGCTCGCATGGGCCTGGCGCAGCAGCCTGGCGGCTTCGGCCAGGTTGCCCAGGCGGAACTCGACCCAGCCCAGGCTGTCGACGATGAAGGGATCGCCCGGCGCCAGCTTGAGCGCCTGCTCGATCAGCTGCTTGGCCTCGGGCAGGCGCAGGTTGCGTTCGGCCAGCGAGTAGCCCAGCGCATTGAAGGCGTGGTGGTAGTCGGGCTTGATCTCCATGACCTTGCGCAGCAAGGCCTCCATCTCGTCGAACTGGCCCACCTTCTCGGTCATCATGGCCTGCTCGTAGAGGAGGTCGGGGTCGTTGCCGAAGCGGGCCGTGGCGGTCTTGAGCACCTTGAGCGCGGCCGCGTAGTCGCGCTGCTCGCGCATCAGCTGCGCCTCGGCCAGCAGCGCGGCGCGGGCGTCGGCATCGCTGGCGTCCGCGGCCGGCTGCAGCAGCTTGCGGGCGTCGGCCAATTTGCCCTGGCGGGCCAGCAGGCTGGCGCGGCGGTAGAGCACGTCCAGGCCGGCGCCGTCGACCTTCTGCAGCGCCGACTCCGCGGCCTTGAGGTCGCCGCGCTGCTCGGCCGCCTGGGACAGCATCAGCCAGGCCTGCCGGCGACCGTCGGTGCGGGCCTTGATCTCGGCATCGCTGCCGGCGGCCGGCGTGTCCAGGCGCTTCAGGCCTTCGCGCAGCGCCTCCTCGGCGGCGGCCGGATGCTTGAGCTCCAGCTCGATCGCGCCCAGGGCCAGCCAGGGCGCGGGGTTGTCGGGCGTGGCCACGGTCAGCACGCGGAACTCGCGTGCCGCATCGGCCGGCCGCTGGGCCTGGATCAGCGCCCGGCCATAGGCCTGGCGCAGCGCATGCTGGTCGGGCTTTTGCTGCAGCCGTTCGGTGATCAGGCTCTCGGCCTGCGGTTCGGCGGGCATGAGGTCGATGGCGAGCTGCATCGCGTCGTCGCCGTCCGGCAGGGCCTGGTGGAGCTCGCGGGTCAGCGCCAGCGCGCGCGCGTTCTCGCCGGCGTTGAGGGACAGGCGGGCCTCGGTGTAGAGAGCGGGTGGCTTGAGCGCGCCGCGCTGCGCCTGCAGCACCGGGGCCAGGGCGGCCAGCACGGCCTTGGGCTCGGGCGAGCGCTGGAACAGCCGCGGCAGCGACGCGATGAGGCCGGGGCGCTGAGCCGCCGGCGCGATGCGCAGCAGCGTCGTCAGCGGCTGGGCCACCTCGGCGGGCTTGTTCATCAGGGCCAGCAGCTGCACGGTGGTCTGCAGCGCGTCGACCGAGGTCGGCACGGCATCGGCCCAGGCGCGCGCAGCCATCAAGGCCTGGTCGCCGGCGCGGGCCTGCACGGCGATGTTGACGACGCGCTTGAACAACTCCTCGTCGCCGGTGCGCCGCGCGGCGTCCAGCAGCACCTGGAAGGCCACGCCGACCTGGCCGTTCTGCAACTCGATCTCGCCGATCAGCAGCTGGTAGAACAGCGGCGCGTCCATGGCCGAGTTGGTGGGCGCCGCGGCGGGCGCGCTGGGGCTGGCCGCGTCCTGGGCATGGGCTTGCAGCCCGGCCAGCAGCGCGGCGGCAATCATCACTCGGCGAAAGGGCAGGGGCATTCGAACTCCAGTTTGGAAATGCCGAGCAGGCTCTTCACGGCGCGCGCACTCGCTCAGAGCCTGCCCAGCATTGCCCCTGATTATGATTTCGCCCCCATGCCCGAGTTGCCCGAAGTCGAAGTCACGCGCCGCAGCTTCGCGGATGCCATCCTGGGGGCCCGGGTCACCGGCCTGCGCCTGGGGAAACCGCTGCGCTGGCCGCTGGGCGTGGACCCCGAAACCCTGCTCGGCGCGCGCGTCGGCACCGTGCAAAGACGGGGTAAATATTTGTGGCTTCCGCTGGAGGGAGCCGGGGGGCTGTTGCTGCACCTGGGCATGTCGGGCTCGCTGGCCTTCCTCGACACCACGCCCGCGCCGGGGGCGCACGACCATTTCGACCTGCACACCGAGCACGGCCTGCTGCGGCTGACCGACCCGCGCCGCTTCGGCGCCGTCGTCTGGGCCGCGGGCCTGGACGCCGAGCCCGTGGCCACGCTGCTGGGCGGCCTGGGCCTGGAGCCCTTCGACGCGCGCTTCGACGGCCTGCATCTGCATGCGCGCCTGAGCGGCCGGCGCGTGGCCATCAAGCAGGCGCTGCTGGCGGGCGACATCGTCGTCGGCGCCGGCAACATCTACGCCTGCGAAGCCTTGTTCATGGCCGGCATCGACCCGCGCCTGCCCGCCGGCAAGCTGAGCCGCCCGCGCGCCGACAGGCTGGCCATGGCGGTGCGCGGCGTGCTGGGCCAGGCCCTGGAAGCCGGCGGCACGACGCTGCGCGACTTCCGCGACGCGCATGGCGTGGCCGGCAGTTTCCAGATGCAGGCCCAGGTCTACGGCCGCGAGGGCGAGGCCTGCCGCCGCTGCGGCACGGCCATCAGACGCATCGTGCAGGGCCAGCGTTCCACCTTCTTCTGCCCCTCATGCCAGAAACGCTGAATCCGGCCTCGATCGACGACTTCGGCCGCACCGTCGTCGCCTGGCAGCGCCGCCACGGCCGCCACACGCTGCCCTGGCAGAACACGCGCGACCCTTATCGCGTCTGGCTGTCCGAGGTCATGCTGCAGCAGACCCAGGTGGCGACCGTGCTGGGCTATTACGAGCGCTTCCTGGCGCGCTGGCCGCGGGTCACCGACCTCGCCGCCGCGTCGCTGGACGAGGTGCTGGCGCAATGGGCGGGCCTGGGCTACTACAGCCGTGCGCGCAATCTGCATGCCTGTGCTCGGGCCGTGGCTGAGCTGCACGGCGGCGCCTTCCCGGCCACGGCGGCGGGGCTGCAGACGCTGCCGGGCATAGGCCGCTCGACGGCCGCCGCCATCGCGGCCTTCTGCTTCGGCGAGCGCGTCGCCATCCTGGACGGCAACGTCAAGCGCGTGCTGTCCCGCGTGCTGGCCTTCGACGGCGACCTGGCCAGCAGCGCGGCCGAGAAGAAGCTCTGGAACCATGCCACCGAGCTGCTGCCCGAGCAGGACGTCGACCGCTACACCCAGGGCCTGATGGACCTGGGCGCCACCGTCTGCACCGCGCGCTCGCCCGACTGCCTGCTGTGCCCGGTGCAGCCGCTGTGCCGTGGCCAGCAGGCGGGCGACCCGACGCGCTATCCCGTCAAGACCCGCAAGCTCAAGCGCGGCCGGCGCGAGAACTGGTGGCTGTGGCTGGAGCGGCCCGGCGGCCAGCTGCTGCTGCGGCAGCGGCCGGCCACGGGCGTCTGGGCCGGCCTGTGGACGCTGCCCATGTTCGACGACGAGGCCGGCGCCCGCGCGCTGCTGCCCGCCGCGCGGCTGGAGACGCTGCCGCGCATCGAGCATGCGCTGACCCATTTCGACTGGGTGCTGCACACGCTGCGGGCGCAACTGCCCGAGGGGCCCGAGGGGCTGACAGCGCAGCCGGTGGGGGGCAGCTGGGTCGCGCGCGAGGAGCTGGCGCGCTATGCGCTGCCCGCGCCGCTGAAGAAGCTGATCGAGGAGAGCTGAGCCATGAAAGCCCAAGTCAAGAGCGGCATCGAGTACGCGCTGATCACGCTGGTCATCGCCGGCTTTTGCCTGTGGCAGATCATCAGCAGCACCCAGGACGGCGAGCCGCCCGCCAGCCTGATCGTGCTCTCGGCGCTGGGCCTGGTCGTGGCCGGCGCCATGCATTGCGTGTTCATGATGCAGCTGGTGCGGCGCACGGGGCGGGCCTTCTGGCCCTGGTTCGTGGCCATCGTCGTCTTCATGCCCCTGGGCACGGCGGTGCTGCTGGCGCTGCTGCTGGGCGAGGCCGACGCGGCGGAGAGCTGAGCCCGGGCCGCGCGAGCGCCTTCACAAGGCCTGCTTGGCCAGCGACTTGCGGATCAGCGCCGCGTCCCGCAGCCGGTGGGCCGAGCCGTCGGCATCCAGCAGCACGACGGTGACGGGGCGCTTGCCGCTCAGGATGCGCATGGCCAGGCAGCGGCCGGCTTCCTCGGTGTAGCCGGTCTTGGAGACGCGGATGTTCCAGCCCTTGGCGCCCACCAGCCGGTTGGTGTTGCGCACCTCGCGCGCCCGTCCGTCCACCGGCACCTTGGCCTTGCTGGAACTGGTGATGCGCTCGATCTCGCGGTAGCGCGCCGCGGCGGCCGTGATGGCGGCCATCTCGGTGGCCGTGGAGGTGTTGGCCGGCGACAGGCCCGTGGGGTCGCTGATGGCCGTGTGCTTCAGCCCCAGCGCCTGGATCTTGGCCTGCATGGCCTTGGCGAAGCCGGCCTCGCCGCCGGGGAAGGTGCGCGCCAGCGCCGCCGCCGCGCGGTTCTCCGATTCCATCAGCGCCAGCTCCAGCGCCGCCAGCCGGCTCATCTGCGTGCCGACGCGCACGCGCGAGCGGCTGTGCTTGAGCGTGTCCACGTCGTCGCTGGTGATGCGCAGCTTCTCGGCCGGGTCCAGCTTGGCGTCCAGCACCACCATGGCCGTCAGCAGCTTGGTCAGCGACGCGATGGGCACGACGGCGTCGGCGTCGCGCGCCATCAGCACCTTGCCGGTCGCGTCATCGACGACGACCACATGCTTGGCATTCACCGGCAGGCGCAGCGGCGGCGCCTCGGCGGCGGCGCTGGCCACGGCGGCGGGCGTGTCGGGAGTGCGGGGGCTGTCCTTGGTGCGGGCCTGGACGACGAAGCTGGTCGCCGCGATCAGCAGGGCCGGCAGCGCCAGCTTCCAGCCGGTGGCGCGGGGGCGGGGTGCGAGCAGGCGCTCGATGCGGGCGAGCAGGTCGCCGCCACGGGCGGCCAGGGCGGGGGAAGAGTTCATGGAGGAGTGAGTCAGTTCGGACAGGGCGTGCAGGGCCAGTGCCAGGCGGCGTGAGTCGCCGACGAGCTGGGCCGAGATTTCGTCGGCCACCAGCTCGCGCTCGTGACGCATGCGCGCCGACAGCCACCAGACGACGGGATGGAAGAACAGCAGGGCCTCGACGGCGCTCTGCAGCAGGTTGGCGAGATAGTCCCAGCGCCGCACATGGGCCAGCTCGTGGGCCAGCAAGGCCTCCAGCAGCTCCACGGGCAGGCGGCTCAGCAACGCCGCGGGCAGCAGCACGCAGGGCCTGAGCGAGCCCAGCGTGATGGGGCCGGCCAGCCCGTCCAGCAGGCGCAGGCTGACGGTGCGGCGCAGGCCCAGGCGGCGCGCCAGGGTGTCCAGCCGCGCCTGCCATTCGGCAGGCGCCGGCGTGCTGCGGCGCCGCGCGCGGCCCACCCAGACCAGGCCCAGCGCCAGGCGGCCCAGCATCAGCGCCGTGCCCAGCGCCCAGGCGCTGACGAGCGCCGGCAGTTGCCGGGCCAGCGCCGACAGCTCGCCGACGAATTCAGTCTCGGTGGGCGACAGGTCCAGGCACTGCGCCAGCGGCAGGCCCAGGCACAGCGCCAGGCTGGTGGCGCAGACGGCGTAGCGCCGGCGCGCCGACGCACCACGCAACAGCGCCAGCAGCAGCGCGGCCACGGCGCCGACCAGGGCGCCCTGCCAGACGAAGTTCAGCAGGGCCCAGCCCCAGGCGTGGATGGCGACGTCCAGGGTCATGCGTCGTCTCCGCCCCTGGCCAGCAACTGGCGGATCTCCGCGCGCTCCTTGGCGCTGACATGGCTCTTCAGCGCCGCCAGTACCAGCGCCTTGCCGGAGCCGGCGAAGGCCTTGGCGATGAAGTCCCTGACCAGCGATTGCTGCAGCTTGTCCTGCGCCTGCACGGGCGCATAGACCTGCGGGCGCTGGCTCTCGTCGCGGCTGAGCAGGCCTTTGCCGTGCATGACCTGCAGCTGGCGCAGCACGGTGGCATAGCTGGCGTCGGGGCGCTCGGCCAGCAAGGCCTCGTGCACGGTCTTGGCATCGGCGGGCCCCAGCCGCCACAAGACCTGCAGCAGGTCCAGCTCGGCGGCCGTGGGGCGGGCCGGGGGAGGGGGGGCGGATTTCATGGTTTCAGAATAACTGTTCTAGAACTTGTTGTCTAGAACAAAAGTTCTGAAATTCATGGCGGGCCGAGCGCCGTGCCGCTCCAAGCCGGCCCGCGCTGGCGATGTGCCCTCGCGTTCAGCGAGCGCGCCCGGGCGAGGGGCTCACATCACCTGGCGTCCAGCTCGCGGTGGCGCTTCAGCACATGGCCGTGGTGGCCGAACTGCCGTGCCAGCATCTCGACCAGGTAGACCGACCGGTGCTGGCCGCCCGTGCAGCCGATGGCGACGGTCAGGTAGCTGCGCTGGTCGGCCGCGAAGTTGGGCAGCCAGCGCGACAGGAAGCCGGCGATCTGGCCCATCATCAGGCCCACCTCGGGCTGGGCGGCCAGGTAGGCCGCCACCGGTGCGTCGCGGCCGGTCAGCGGGCGCAGCTCGCGGTCGTAATAGGGGTTGGGCAGCACGCGCACGTCGAAGACGAAGTCGGCGTCGCTGGGCACGCCATGCTTGAAGGCGAAGCTCTCGAAGACCAGCGTCAGCTTGGCGCCGGCATTGGGGCCGACGAGGTCGGCCAGCCAGGCGCGCAGCTGGGCCGGGCGCAGCTGGCTGGTGTCGATGACGGTGGACTCGGCCCTGAGCCCGCCCAGCAGCTCGCGCTCCAGCTTGATGGCGTCCAGCAGCAGGCGGTGGCCGTCGTCGGCGCCGCCGTCCAGCGTGCCGAAGCTGGTGTCGCGATCCTCGCGCAGCGGGTGCGGGCGGCGCGTCTCGGAGAAGCGCCGCATCAGCGCCTCGTTGCTGGCGTCCAGGAAGACCGAGCGCACGGCCACGCCGCTGGCACGCAGGCTCTTGAGCAGCGGCAGCAGCAGCGGCAGGGAGCTGGCGGAGCGCACGTCCACCGCGATGGCGACGCGGCGCTCGCCGCGCTGCTGCTCCAGCTTGAGGAAGTCCAGCAGCAGCTCGGCCGGCAGGTTGTCGACGCAGAAATAGCCGGCATCCTCCAGCGCATGCATGGCCACCGACTTGCCGCCGCCGGACATGCCCGTCAGCAGCACGACGTCACCCTGCAGTTCGGTGTCCGGGGTCATGACCTGGCCTTGCGTGGTTGGGCGGTGGTGGACGCATCCAGCATCTCCTGCGCATGCGCGAGGCTGGTGGACGACAGGCGCTCGCCGCCCAGCATGCGGGCGATCTCGGCGACGCGGGCCTCGCCGGCCACCGGGCTCACCGAGCTGACGGTGCTTGCGCCCTGCAAGGCCTTGGCGACGACGAGGTGGCGGTCGGCACAGGCGGCGACCTGGGGCAGGTGGGTGACGGCCAGCACCTGGCGCCGGCCATCGGCGGCATGGCCCAGCTGCTTCATCAGCCGGCCCACCGTCTCGGCGACCGCGCCGCCTATGCCCACGTCGATCTCGTCGAAGATCAGCGTGCCGGGCGCGCTGTCGCTGGCGGCCTGGCTGGCCGTCACGGCGATGGCCAGCGCGATGCGCGACAGCTCGCCGCCCGAGGCCACCTTGGCCAGCGGCCGCGGCGTGCTGCCGGCGTGGCCGGCGACCAGGAACTCGGCGGACTCCAGGCCGTAGCTCTGCGGGCCGTCGGTGGCATTGAGCGCGATGTCGAAGCGGCCGCCCGCCATGCCCAGCTGCTGCATCGCGGCGGTGACGGCGGATGCGAGCCGGGGGGCCGCGTCCTTCCTGGCCTTGGTCGCGGTCTTGGCTTCGGCATCGAAGGCCTTGCGGGCCGCGGCCAGCGCCTCTTCCAGTTTGGCCGGATCGCTGGCGGCGTCCAGCGCGGCCAGCTCGGCGCGCCATTGCGCCAGCAGGGCCGGCAGCTCCTGCGGCTGGCGGCGGTAGCGGCGCGCCAGCGTCATCCAGGCCGACACGCGCTCGTCCAGCTCGGCCAGCCGGGCCGGATCGAGGTCGGCCTTGTGCAGATAGGCCGACAGCGTGTGGCTGGCGTCCTGCAGCTGGGCCTGCACGTCGCGCAAGGCCTGCACGGCGGGCAGCAGGCGGGCGTCGTGGTCCAGCACGCGTTCGAGCTGGTCCAGCGCGCCGCCGGCGAGCGACTGGGCGCTGGGTTCGGCCTCGTCCAGCGCGTCCAGCGCCGACTTGGCCGCGTCGATGAGGGACTGGCCGTGGGACAGGCGCTCATGTTCGGCGTTCAGCTCCTCCCACTCGCCCTCGGCCGGCGCGAGGCCGTCCAGCTCGCCGATCTGCCAGGCCAGGCGCTCGCGCTCGCGCTGCGCGTCGGCCTGCTGGCCTTGCGCCTTCTGCAAGGCCTCGGCCGCCTGCTTCCAGGCCGCGTGGGCGCGCGCCAGCGGCGCGGTGTCCAGCCCGGCGAAGCCGTCCAGCAGCTCGCGCACGGCGGCCGGGCGGGTCAGGCCTTGCCAGGCGTGCTGGCCGTGGATGTCCAGCAGATGGTCGGCCAGCTCGCGCAGCTGCGTCAGCGTGGCGGCGCCGCCGTTGATCCAGGCGCGGCTCTTGCCTGCCGCGTCGATGACGCGGCGCAGCAGCAGCGTGTCGTCGGCCGTCCCCGAGGTGTCGAAGCCGGCCTCGTCCAGCCAGGCGCGCAGGTGGGCCGGCGTGTCGAACTCGGCGCAGATCTCGGCCTTGGCGGCGCCCTCGCGCACCACGCCGGCGTCGCCCCGGCCGCCCAGGGCCAGCTGCAAGGCGTCGATGAGGATGGACTTGCCCGCGCCGGTCTCGCCGGTCAGCACGGCAAAGCCGGGCTCGAAGGCGAGCTCCAGGCTGGGGACGATGACGAAGTCTTTGAGGGAGAGGTGGCGCAGCATGGTTGTTACTCGTACCAGCGCAGCTTGCGGCGCAGCGTCGCGTAGTAGCTCCAGCCCTTGGGATGCAGGAAGCGCACGCAATGCTGGCTGCGCCGCACCGTGATGCGGTCGCCGTGCAGCAGGCTGGCGAGGCTCTGCATGTCGAAGTTCACCGAGGCGTCGCGGCCGGCGACGATCTCCAGGCTGACGTCGCCCAGGTCCGGCAGCACGATGGGCCGGTTGGACAAGGTATGCGAGGCAATGGGCACCAGCAGCCAGCCGGCGATGCTGGGATGCATGATGGGGCCGCCCGCCGACAGCGAGTAGGCGGTGGAGCCCGTGGGCGTGGCGACGATGACGCCGTCGGCGCGGATGTTGGCGACCAGCTCGGCGCCGGCGTGGATGCGCAGCTCGATCATGCTGGCCGTCTGGCCGCGGCTCAGCACCACGTCGTTGAGCGCCTGGCCCGAGAAGATGGATTCGCCATCGCGCCAGACGGCGCCTTCCAGCATGGTGCGCGGCTCCACCTCGTAGTCGCCGGCCAGGATGGGCGCCAGCGACTCGCGCCAGCGCTCGAACGGGATGTCGGTGATGAAGCCCAGGCGCCCCTGGTTGATGCCCACCAGCGGCAGCCCATGGCGGGCCATCTCGCGGGCGAAGCCCAGCATGGTGCCGTCGCCGCCGACGACGACGGCGAGGTCGCAGACCCGGCCCAGCTCGTCGTGGGACAGCGCGTCATAACCGCTCAAGCCGGTGTTCTGGGCCGTCTCCGCCTCCAGCGAGACATCCAACCCCTGGCTGCACAAAAACTGTGCAATCTCCTCCAGCACCGGCTTGATGCCCGGCGCCTGATGCTTGCCCACGATGGCGACATGTCTGAAGCGCTCGGCCATGCTTCAAATTACACCACAGGGGTTTTGCCCTTCATGGGAGAAACGGGGGTGTCATAGAGTCGGTCGGCGCCAGGGCGGTGCGCTGCGCGCCCGGGCGGCCTGAGACGCAAGAACCTAAAATGGCGACATGCTCGACGAGCGCTCCAAATCCCTGCTGAAAACCCTGGTCGAACGCTATATCGCGGACGGTCAGCCGGTCGGTTCGCGCACGCTGTCCAAGGCCTCGGGCCTGGAGCTCAGCCCCGCGACCATACGCAATGTGATGGCCGACCTGGAGGAGCTGGGCCTCATCGCCAGCCCCCACACCAGCGCCGGCCGCGTGCCCACCGCGCGCGGCTACCGCCTGTTCGTCGACACCATGCTGACGGCCCAGCCGAGCCTGGTGGGCGTGGAGACGGCCCAGCTGCAGCCCGACCAGCCGCAGCGCGTCATCGCCAGCGCGGCGCAGATGCTGTCCAACCTGTCGAGCTTCGTCGGCGTCGTCACGGCGCCCAGGAAGCCCAGCGTCTTCCACCACATCGAGTTCCTGCGCCTGGGCGAGCGGCGCGTGCTGGTCATCCTGGTGTCGCCAGACGGCGACGTGCAGAACCGCGTCATCTTCACCGCCCAAGACCACAGTCAGGCCGAGCTGGCCGAGGCCAGCAACCGGCTCAACGCCGGCTATGCGGGCCTCACGCTCGAGGCCGTGCGCGAGCGCCTGCGCCACGAGGTGGATGCGCTGCGCGGCGAGATCGCCGGCCTGATGAGCGCGGCCGTGCAGGTGGGCAGCGAGGCCATGGCCCAGGAGGAGGAGCGCGTGGTCGTCTCCGGCGAGCGCAACCTGCTGGCCGTTCAGGACTTCAGCCATGACCTGGGCAGCCTGCGCCGCCTGTTCGACCTGTTCGAGCAGAAGACCCAGCTGATGCGGCTGCTGGACAACTCCAGCCGCGCCGAGGGCGTGCGCATCTACATCGGCGGCGAGAGCCAGGTCGTGCCCTACGAGGAGCTGTCCATCGTCAGCGCGCCCTACGAGGTGGACGGCCAGGTGGTGGGCACGCTGGGCGTCATCGGCCCCACGCGCATGGCCTACGACCGCATGATCCAGATCGTCGACATCACGTCGCGCATGGTCGGTCAGGCGCTGAGCCAACGTTGACTAGAATCCGCGCTTCCCGGAAGTTCTTTCCCAGGGGCCGTTAGCTCAGTTGGTCAGAGCAGAGGACTCATAATCCTTTGGTCATTGGTTCAAGTCCAATACGGCCTACCACCCCAATCCCAATAGTGATGCGGGTTTGCAGGCATTTTGCTCGCCGTGACGCGTACCGAAAACGCTCCTTCAGTACAGTGCCGAGTTGCGAGCACGACCTGTACCGATGCCAACCCTCGTCAAGACGCCCTCGGGCACCTGGAAAGCCGTCATCCGCAAGACGGGCTTTCCCACCACGATCAAGACCTTCCGCCTCAAGCGAGACGCCGAGGACTGGGCCAGGCGCACCGAAGACGAGATGGTGCGAGGCCTGTTTGTCCAGCGCGCAGCGTCGGAGCGGCTGACCTTTGAATCGGCCATCGGCCGGTAGGTGTGTTTGATCCTGCTCTGAAGGGCATGTTTGGCGACCGCGCGAGATCGGTGTCCATCAAAGAGATGAGCCAGGCTATCGCTACTCGTGGCGCTTCCGCTAGCGCATTGTCCGAGGACATGGTGCTCGAAGGGGTTGAGGTTCCAGAAGACATGCCGGTGCAGCGCCGCAGGCCACTCTGAACTCACGCCATCGACAGGCAGAGGCTGCGGAGGCAGTCCCCGGAGGCCAAGGCGCGCCTCAAATCTGCGGCGTTGCGGATGTGCATGCGTCCGGCCAAGTCACCTTGAACGTGACTCGCGCGGCCGCCCTCATTGCTCATTCATTAGCCTGGCCGACGGATTCGGTGCCGCGAGGCTGGCGCAATTGACCTGCAGCCCGATGGCGTTCAGGCCTAAGAACCCGCTTTGCCGCGTCCGCCATCTGCGAAAAGATCAGCATTAGCCAAAGCCACAGCACGCCCAGAACTCCTACGGCAGCGCCAACGACAGTAGCCGCAAGCGTCCCGTAATTCGCCCAAGTGTGGAGCACAAGAAAGAGCAGCGCCGTGACCAGAAACGAGGCAGCCAGAATTGAACCGAACGAAATTACGCCGAACGGCAGCCATCGCTGCGCCCATGGACGACGCGGGTCCACATAGGTGCCCTCTTCCTCCACATACTGGACAAACGGCCCCGCCTTGATTCTGTTCAGCAGCAGTTGGACAGGCGCCTGTCGCGCTTCGATGAATGCCATTTCGTTGAGCTCGACACTTTGACCAAAAGCGTCGGTCATTGCGAAGTGAAAATCCAGCGGTGCGGCTTTCTTCCACGCCGATTTCTTGAACATCTCCCTTGCGGCTCGCTTCCTCTTGGACGAGAGCATCCATTGACGCTCCCGCAGCCGAACCCAGGCAAGCAAGATGCCAACCGGCACTACAAACAAGATCGTGTGCAAAATTCGAGCGTCATTCAGCAACTCCATGTTTTTCCTCAAGTGATAAAAAATAGGATTGAACGCCCTCGGTGGCTCACCAGATGAGCCACTCCGGCCGAGCAGCCCGCCAGAACTTACCCCGGTGACTGCCATCCCCCCCTGCACTTCCGTTCAGTCTTTCGAAGGCGACTGCTTATCTTGTTGGCGTCGCCCCATGCCGACAAGCCGTGGGGCAACTGCCTGGTCTTGCCCCCTCGTAACCTGACACGGCCTATGCGGCGGCAAGACCACGCCATGCACTGGCGGCTCTATGGCTATCATCTTTTGCGAGCTTGCCAAGCGTCCGGGTTCGCCTGAATTGCCAGGTCGCGATGTGACAAATACTGTGCGCGTAGAGCCCAACATCGGGCCGAAAACAAAGGAGGGTCAATAGCATGGGCAACGCGACCAATGTCGGCAGGGTCAGTGAACTCGCTCGAGGCATCGTCAATGATCCCATCGAAAAGCTAGTTCAGAACCCAGACTGGGGAAGCATCAATTTTCAGGAGGCACGACCGCAACTGGAGCTGATCTTCAATATTGCGAACCATCTTCTGACCCTGCCCATCGACCTTGTTCCAGACACACCACTAGCTCAGTTTTCGAATAGCCTGGAGCCGGTATCGAATACCATCGAATCGATCAGATCGTTCAACTTGAGCGTCGGTAGTCCGATTGCGCAGCGAGACTCGCTCATTAATCAGCTTTTTGGGCATGCCGACAATTTGCTCATAACAGTGCAGGGGTGGATTCCGTTCCTTGCCTATCAGAAGGGCGACATTCAAGAAAACATCAAGGCGCTTAATTCGACGGTCGGCACTGCCAAGCAGATCTTAGAAAACGCCGACAGGGACGCGAAGAAGGCGACACTTGATCTTGACGGCATCATCAAAGCCGCACGAGAAGCTTCAGCCACCGTCGGCGTGGCGCATTTCACGGCCGACTTCTCAGGGCAGGCCGATACCAATGAGACGGACGCAAAGAGCTGGCTCAAAGCAACAGGCTGGGTTGCGGGAGTGACATGTGCCACTGCAATCGGCTCCTTCTTCATTCCATTGAAGTCCGACGCGAGCACCGCTGTCGTGCTGCAGTTCATGACCTCCAAGCTGGTACTGTTGGGTATGCTGATCGGGGCGACAGCGTGGTGCGCTCGCACCTACCGAGCGCTGAAGCACCAGGCCGCAACCAACCGACATCGCTCCAACGCGCTCAAGTCATTCCAGGCGTTTGTGAAGGCGACGGATGACACGGCAACTCGAAACGCCGTCTTGCTGGAAACGACGCGGTCAATCTTTGCGATCGCTCCAAGCGGCTATCTGGAGAGTGGGGACAGCTCCGCCGACACAGGCTCAAAGGTGCTGGAGATCGTCAAGAGTGCGACCAATGGCGGGGGCGAGAAGTAGAGGCCAGAGGGATGGCACGCACCGGTAGCTCCGAGGTCATTTCATCTTTTCGCGTGCTCTAGGGCTGGAGCTTGCTCACTATGCAGTAAGCCAGTTGCGACGACTGCCGCATCCTCGGTGCCAAACTGCCCGTGCGTGGAGCCTGCCAAGTGCGGCGTATCGAGCGAGCCGCTCCCGGTACAAAAGCGGAACATTGCTCATGACCGACGCGCTTCGCGAACCTTCGCTAACCTACTGTCGCTCAAGTACTTTCCTGTTCGCGACGCTACGCTAAGATTCGCTCGCCTTCCCTAGGCACTGTCTGTCACGGGCAAACTCATAATCCTTTGGTCGCAGGTTCAAGTCCTGCACGGCCTACCAAGAATCATGTTTGCGAATCGAGGGCTTGCTTGTGCAGGCCCTTGGCGTTTCTGGGCGCAGAACGCGCCGGGCCAGGTCTGGGGCCGCAAGCGGGCGGTCGGGTCGTCGACGATCGCGTTGGCGGATTTGTCCGGCGCCGCGGTCCCGACGGCGCCAAGCCCTCGGCGGGGTCGTTGCCGCAGTGCCGTCGCCCCTTCGAGCCACCGTCGAGCCGGGCGCTCAGCGGAACTTCTTCTTCGCGAAGTCCACCACCTTCTGCGACGAGCGCAGGCACTTGATGGTGTCGGTGTCCTCGATGAGTTCGGTCACGGCCTGGGTGTACGCCAGGTCGCGCTTGATGTCCTCGGGGCCGTAGCTGCCTATGCATTGCAGCATCGCGTCGTCGTTGTCGATGGACAGGCAGTTCCACAGCTTGGGCTGGGCAATGCCCAGGCCCAGAAACAACGCGGGCCGTTGCAGGCCATCGCCGAACAGCGTGGAGGCCCATTTCTCCGCGGTCTCCACCTTCTCCGCCACATCCTCGGCCCGCTCGCGCAACTCCTTGTAGCGCCTCAGGCGGTCCAGCGTTCCGGTGCGCTCGAGCGTGTCGCGCGCGTCACGCACTTGCGCGACCACGTTGTCGAACTTGCGCTTGGCGTTGAACTGCTTGAATCGTTCATACAGGCTTGGGGCGGCGCCGCTCTGGGCCGGCTGCGGATGGGCAGAGCCGGAAGAGGGCGCAGGCTGAGTCGGGGTGGACCGGGGGCGCGGCGTCTGCCCCGGGCGGCCGGCCGGGCCGGGCGGGCTCGCCGAGCCCTTGACGATGTTCAAGTCCTTGACGGCGTCGGAAAAGACGGTGCAGGCCTTCAGGCCTGCGGATTCATCCCACACCAGCTGCAGCAGGGCCCGCACATCGCCGGATTCCTTGGGATCGCGATAGCCGGCACGCATGCAGACCTCGACCATGCGCGCACCCATGTTGGAGGGCTGGCCGGCTTCGCGTTTCTCGCACAAGGAGGCGATGTTCGTGACGGTTCCGCAGATGGCCGCCGCGTCGGCATCGACGTTGCCGCCGCGGCAATAGGCCAGCGCGCGAATCCAGGAGGGCGTATCCCAGTCCACCCACTGGCCGCTGAGCTGCTGCTGGCTCGACGGCCGTTGCGCAATACAGCCGCCCCAGCTGTCGTTGCCCAGGTATTCGCGGGCGCAGTTGGCGGGCTGGGCGTCCTGAGCGGCCCAGGCGGGCGCCAGCGGCAGCAGCGCGATCGCGCCGGCGAGGATCAGACGCCTCATCTCAGGGCCGGTCGCAGTGCTGGATGATGGTCATGGTCTCGTCGGGCGTGGGTTCACGGCCTTGCTGGCGTGTGATCGCCGCCGAGCGCGTCTTCACGCATTCGGCGAACTGCAGGCCTTGGGCGCTCTGCGCGAGGCCGCCCGGGATCTGCTGGGGCGTGCCATAACCCTGAGCCGGCACACCCGCCGTGGACGGCGCCGGCACCGGCAGCGCGGGCATGCCGCCCATGCCGAGCGCACCCATGCCTGCCGTTCGCGCCTGGACGTCGCGGATGATGGCCATGCCGTTCATGGCGGCGTCGATGCCGGTCTGCACCGCGCTGTTGTAGTCGGACTGCGAGGTGGCCCAGACCAGGCAGCGAGGCGGTGCGCCGGGGGGCGATCGGGTGTCGAACTGGGTGCAGACCCGGCGGCCGTCCCTGACGACGCCACTGGGCAGGCCCGGGACGAACGGGTTGCCGCCTGCCGTGGCCAGGCCGCTGTCGGCAACGCCCTGCCTGGCGGGTGCGGCGGCGCCGGCCCCCGCCAGGCCCGCGCCCGAGGCGCATGCGCCCGTGAACGGATCCCGGCTGGCGCACGAGACCTGCGCGAGCGCGTGCGTGCCCATCGCGAGCAGCAGCGCGCCCAACCAGTGCCGCGCCCTCATTGCGACGTCGCCCCGGCGGTCGCGGCCACCAGCTGGCCGAAGTTGGTCTTGGTCAGCACCGACCAGCCGAAGCTCATGCTGCTGGCGTCTGCGGTCAGGAAGGCGCCGTCCGACCAGACGGCGCGCAGCACGCCCTGGCCCGAGGCGAAGGTCGGCGTGACCCCGACCAGCTTGCCGGCCTCGTCGGCCAGCGGACGGAAGTCGGTCAGGCCGGCCTTGAGCATGCGGAAGGCGCCGACCACGGCGCCCTGCGGGTCGTAGCTGAAGACGACGGCCTTGAAGCTGTCCTCGGCCATCACCGGCGCAAACACCTCGACGGATCCGTCCTCGTTGTGCTGTATCCGCTTCCAGCCGATGTTGCCGGCCTCCCGGCGCACGACGTCGCGGCTCAGCTCCGACGGGTGGCGGTTGAAGAAGCGCGTGGGGTGGACGGGCTCGCCGAGGCCGGCGGCCTTGCTGCCGCCGAACAGGCCCTGCACCACGCCACCCACCCTGGAGGCGATCGCGTTGCTGACGGGGGCCGTCACCGCGTTCTGGGCGGCAGCGCTCATGGCCGCGCCGGTCGGCATGGAGCCGGTGGCCATGGCGCCGGCCATCGCCGGGTGGATGCCGCCAGGCATGGCGGCCGCCGGCGCGCCGGCCTCGCCGCCCATGCCGGACACAACGCCGTTCAGCGCCGCCGACTGCAGCATGCTGCCGAAGCCGTTGTCGCCGAAGGCACCGCGGCTCAGGTTGGCGCTCAATGCCGCGCCGCCGGAGATGTCCATCGCAGCGGCCTTGAGGTCGAAGACCGGGGCCGACTTCTCGCGCGCCACCTGGGCGTTTCGCATCAGCATGACGTTCTCCAGGCCGTCCCACTGGCCCTCCATGGTCTTGCGTATGCCGGCCGCATCGGCGGCCGAGAGGCCGCGGATCGCCTCCTCCATCTTGGCGAAATACTTGGTGCGCTCGGCCTCGATGTCCGTGGGCTTGTCGTTGTTCAGCATCTTGCCCGCGGCGCGATTGAGGACATTGGTCGCGGCATTGAAGATGCCCAGGCCGAACTGCGCGTGGGCGACCGGAGTCAATGTGGCCAGCAGGGTGCAGGCCAGGGCGATGCGCAGCTTCTTCATGAAATCCTGAGGGGTGGTAACCAAATGAATCACGCGAAACGATAGCTTTTGCGGCGGCGCTCCCTGGCGAGCCGAAAAGGGCTGCGGGCATTTGCGTGAAGTAGTTGTCACCGCGGCGCGGCCACGCTGTCGCAGCCATAGACAAAGCCGCTCGCAGGCCCGGGGCCTGCACGCCCCATCCGCCTTCCTCGGCCGCAGCCGATGCGGCCGGCGCCGCTCGCTAGGAGCGCATGCCGGCCTGGGCCATGCTCACAGGCCGGCCAGTTCGCGGCGCTTGCTGACGATCGGCGCATGCTGGCCTGACTTGCGGCATCCGGCAGGCGCGGCAGGGCATGCAGTCGACAAGAGCTTGATCGGCCGAGCGATCGTCAAGCCCGTCTCGAACGAGCCGCCCTCGCGGGCGGCAACATCGGGCGGTCACCAGAAGCGATAACGCGCATCGATGCCGAAGGTGCGCGGCATGCTGATGTAGGCATCGGCGATGCCCAGGCCCGAGATGTCGAAGGCGCCGGCGTAGTAGAGCTTGTTGGTCAGGTTCTTGCCCCACAGGCCGACGCTCCACCTGTTGCCCGGCGCCTCGTAGGCGATGCGCGCGTCAACCAGCGTGTAGGCCTCGGTCTTGATGATCTCGGACGCGGCCAGGTTCAGGTAATGCTCGCCGACATGCTTGAGCTGGGCATTGAACAGCAGTTGGCCGGCGCCGAGCGGCGCGCGGTAGCTGGTGCTCAGGCCGTACTGCAGCTTGGGCGCCATCTTCAGCGGCACGCCATCGAAGATCACCGCATTGGCGTCGCTGAACTTCTTGTACTTGGCATCCAGCGTGCCGATGTTCATGCCCGCCTGCCAGTGCCTGCTCAACTGGGCCGAGGCCTCGATCTCTATGCCCTGGATGACCGCACTGGTGGCGTTGGTCAGATTGGATTGGCCGTTGGCGTCATAGGCATTGAGCTGCAGGTCGTTGTACTCGTTGCGGAAGACGTTGCCGTTCAGGATCACGGCACCGTCGGCCAGCGTCGACTTCAGACCGGTCTCGTAGGTGCGCACGGTCTCGGGCCGCAGCACGACGGAAGCGGCCGCCTTGGTCGCGCCACGGCCATTGAAGCCGCCGCTCTTGAAACCGGTCGTCACCGAGGCGTAGCCGAACAGATCGCGGCTGAACTGGGCATCGATGCCGAGCTTCCAGTCCGCGCGGCCCCAATCCCGCTTGATCCGCACGTCGAAGCTGCGGCTGCCGTCGGCCTTCAGCGCATCGAAGCTGAAATCCTTGCTCTCGTGGCTGTAGCGCAGGCCGCCAGTGACCTTCCAGACCTTGTCGAAGCGCCAGTCCGCCTGGCCATAGGCGGCCACGGCCAGGGTCTTCTGCGCGATCGTGGCCAGGCCGCCGGTGCCGAAGATGTCCTGGCGCGTCGGCTGGTCGTTCTTCTCCCGGAAGGCGAACAGGCCGCCGGTCCAGCTCAGCGGACCCTTGTCGAGCGAGACGAACTGCATCTCGTAGCTGGCCTGCGATTGCGACTGGTCTTGGTACAGGTGATAGCGCTTCTGCGCCGTGCCGTCGGCGTCGATGTAGAGCAGGTTGTCCATCTGCCGGTAGGTCAGGATGTTGCGCCACTCGAAGGCACCCATATCCGTCGAGGTCGTCAGCGCGAAGCCGGCCTGATCGAGATCATTGCTGCCGTCAGGCAGATCGGTCTCCAGCGTCAGCAGATTGCCGTCGGCGTTGTTGACCGGGCGGCCGTACTTCGCGGCCTTGACGGGGTCGAGGATGCCCGAGGCATAGCTGGGCCCGCTGCGCTGGCGCAGGATGTCGGCCGACAGCCGCACGCTGGTGTCGCGGCTCAGGTCGAAAGCCAGGCCGACTCGGCCGCCCTTCATGTCCTCGTCATTGACGTCGCGGTTGTTGGTGATGTCGCGCATCGAGCCGCCGCGCGTCTTCGACATCAGGCCATACGACACGGCCACCGAATCGCCGAGCCTGGTGCCGCCACCGAGCTGCAGGTCGAAGCGCCCCAGATTGCCGACGCGGGTTTCCGCCTCCAGGCGCGACTCACCGGTGGGCTTCTTGGTCACGTAACGCACCGCACCACCGGTGGCGTTGCGGCCATACAGCGTGCCCTGCGGGCCGCGCAGCACTTCCACCCGCTCCAGCTCGAACATGTCCAGCATCGCGCCGGTGGCGCGCGCCAGATACATGTCGTCCACATAGATCGCCACCGAGGGGTCGGTCGTGAACACCGTGTCGTCGGTGCCGATGCCGCGCATGAAGATCTTCGCGCCGCTGGAGGTGCCGGTGGCCGCCTCGATGACGACATTGGGCACCTCGAACTTCATGTCGTCGAGACGGCGAACCTGCTTGCGTTCGAGGTCGGTCGCGCTCAATGCGGTGATCGCCACCGGCGTCGATTGCAGCGCCTCGTTGCGGCGCTGCGCGGTGACCACGACCACGCCCAGCTTGGCAGGCTCGGTCTGGGCGTCCGGTCCCGCTTCTTGCCGAGTCGGCGCGGGATCGGCAGTCTGGGCGTGTGCCGCCGGCAGGGCCAGGCAGAGCAGAGCGCCCAGATACAAGGGGCTGAGGCGGACTGCGGGACGTGTTCGGAAGGAACAATTCACTACGGTTACTCCTGTGCGTTCGGGCGGATGGGGCGTCAGCGTCCCCGGCAACACGCTCGTCATTTCCGAGCTTCCCATGTTGTCCGTACAAGATTGATTTGTACGGACAACATTGTCAACCTGGCATGTCCTTGACCTAGGGTAAGCCTGCAGCTGAAAAGTCGGCTGGAAACGACGAATTGCGCCCTCGGCCCTGTGCGGCAGGCGCGCCTCGTGTGCATCGTGGCTTCGCGCAGCAACCCGGCCATCCCGCGCCAGCCAATCGGCCGCCCCGGCCTGGCCGATCGACGGTGGGCGTGGGCGCCCAGGCCACCGGGCGCATCGCTGGCCAGCCGGGCCTTCGGGCCAAGACGCCCTCCAGCAGCCCGGCCATGGGCGCAGTGGGCTGTCAGTCGGAGAGCCTGCTCCCGCCGCTTGGCGAGGCATGTTCGCGATCCTGCTTGCCTCGATCACCCGGGCGCAGAACGGCGTCGGGTTCGGGATCACGCCGACGGCGCCGTGGCGCGCGGCCGACCGTCCCAAGCGATGGTCGGCGTTTCGTCGCCATCGACCTTCGCAGCGCGCGCCAGGCGCGCCCGGCTACTCGCGCCCCGCCAGCGCGAAGCTGATCCGGAGCTTCCCGTTCACCACCTTCACGTCCCGCACGGCCAGCTTGGCCAGCGCGCCCTTGGTCGTGCCGGCATCCAACGTGTAGACGGGGCGGGCGCCCAGCAGCGCATGGATCAGCACCGGTCCGCGCAGCTTCACGGCGGCGATGTAGGCCTCGGAGACACCCGGGAACTCCAGCGTCGTGATCTGCAGATCGTCCAGGAACAGCTGGCCCTGCTCGGGCACATAGCGCGGCCGGCCCGAGAAGCCCACGCGGCCGGTCTGCTCGCGCCCTCCCAGCCTCAGCGTGGCGTCGGCGTTGAGGCCGATGCGGTCTTCGCCCTCGGTCAGCACGACCTCGGGCCTGGACAGGTCCAGGCAGGCGACGAGCAGCTTGCAGTGCTGCGTCGGGAAGCGTGCTTCGATGCGGGCCTGCAGCTCGGCCCGCTCGATGTCCAGATGATCGCCGGCCACGCGGCTCACGACGGCGCAGGTCGCCAGCGCCAGGGCGGCGAGCAGGGCGGTGGCGAGGGCGGCGATGCGGCGGCTCATGGCGCAAGCCTACGCCAGTGCGGCCGCCACCCGCTCAGCCGCCCTGCAGCAGGCGGGCCGCCAGGCCGGCCAGCGCGCACAAGGCCAGCAGCGGCATGACGCCCAGCCTGAAGCGCCACAGCGCGATGGCGGCCCCCGTGGCGATCAGGGCCGCGACGCCGTCGAACCCTCCGGCCAGCCCCTGCGGCCACAACACATGCCAGGCGAAGAACAGCGCCAGGTTCAGGATGACGCCGACGACGGCGGCCGTGATGGCCGTCAGCGGTGCGGTGAAGCGCAGCTGGCCATGCGTGGACTCGATCAGCGGCCCGCCGGCCAGGATGAAGACGAAGGACGGCAGGAAGGTGAAGAAGGTGGCGACGCCGGCCGCCGCCGCGCCGGCCAGGAAGAGGGCGTCGGGGCCGAACAGCTGCCGCGTCCAGCCGCCCACGAAGCCGACGAAGGCCACCACCATGATCAGCGGCCCCGGCGTCGTCTCTCCCAGCGCCAGGCCGTCCATCATCTGCGCGCCGGTCAGCCAATGCTGCTGCTCGACGGCCCCCTGGTAGACATAGGGCAGCACGGCATAGGCGCCGCCGAAGGTCAGCAGCGCGGCCTGGGTGAAGAACCAGCCCATCTGCGCCAGCGCCCCCTGCCAGCCGCTGGTCAGCGCCAGCGCCGCCAGTGCGGCAGCCCACAGCCCCAGGCCGCCGGCCAGCACGCGCGCCAGCCGGGCGCGGCCGAAGCGGGCATGGGGCGGCGTGGGCGTGTCGTCGTCGATCAGCGCCGGGCCCCAGCCCTGCCGGGCCGCGCCGGGGCCGCCGCCGGGCGCGAAGACCTGCGGCGCGTGCCGCCCGCCGACATGGCCGACGAGGGCGGCGGCCAGCACGATGAGGGGGAAGGGCGCGTGCAGCGCAAAGATGGCGACGAAGGCCGCGGCGGCGATGGCCCAGAGCCAGGCATTCCTCAGGGCCCGCGTGCCGATGCGGTGGGCCGCGTGCAGCACCAGCGCCGTCACGGCGGGCTTGAGGCCGTAGAACAGCCCCGCCACCAGCGGCAGCTGGCCCCAGGCCAGGTAGATCCAGGACAGCAGCACGAGGATGAACAGCGAGGGCAGCACGAACAGCAGGCCGGCCGCCAGCCCGCCGCGGGTGCGGTGCATCAGCCAGCCGATGTAGGTGGCCAGCTGCTGGGCCTCGGGGCCGGGCAGCAGCATGCAGTAGTTCAGCGCATGCAGGAAGCGCCGCTCGCTGATCCAGCGGCGGCGCTCCACCAGCTCGGTGTGCATGATGGCGATCTGCCCGGCCGGGCCGCCGAAGCTGATGAAGCCGAGCTTGAGCCAGAAGCGCAGGGCTTCCCGGAAGCTGACGGGGCGGGGGGGCGAGGCTATGGTGCGGTCTCCGGCGGCGGGGGCAGTCGGCAATGTAGGGCCGGCCGGCCGCGGGTCCAAGCGCGGTCCGGCGGCGCGCGACGGCCTTCGGTCGCGAACTTGAGCGCCGTAGGGGTTTGTCCCGCATTAACGTACGGCACTTGTCTCCTCCTCCCGTCACGGGTGGATTCAGCCCTTCGGACCGCCGCGTCGGCCGAAGGGTTTTTTCTTGCGCCGGGCCGGGAGGGCTGCCGCGCCGCCGCGTGTCGTCACGCCCCTGTCATGCCGCGGGGCCAGCATCGCCGCCTTTGAGCACCCGCGCTGCATGAGACTGCCATCCGTCCTGCTGGCCCTGACCGGCCTCGCCGCCACCGCCCATGCCGGCGAAGCGCCGCTGGCGCTGGGCTTCGGCGACTTCTTCGTGCAGCCCGCCGGCCCGCGCGGCCTGCAGCCCACGCCGCGGCTGCTGGCCGCCAGCGGCCGCGAGGTGAGGCTGGTGGGCTTCATGGTGCAGCGCGAGCAGGCCCAGCCGGGGCGCTTTCTGCTGACGCCGCGGCCGGTCTCCATGGCCGAGCATGCCGACGGCGAGGCCGACGACCTGCCCGCCGCCACCGTCACCGTGCTGCTGCCCGAGGGGCAGCGCGACCGCGTCGTCGCCCACCGCGCCGGCCCGCTGGCGCTGAGCGGCCGGCTCGAGTACGGCCCCGCCGAGGACGAGACCGGCCGCGTGTCCTGGCTGCGCCTGCACCTCGCGCCCGACGCGCTGGCCGCCGCTTCCCAATCGCATTGAGTCCCTGCCGATGAAACCCAACCTGCTTCTCGCGGCCCTCGCGATCCTTTCCGCCGGCGCTGCCGTCGCCGCCCCCAGCGTGACGCGGCTGACGCCGCCCAGCGAGCTGTTCTCTAGCGGCCGGGCCGACCCCGTCATCGCCCGCTTCCTGCCGGGCCAGCGCTTCGACCTGCAGGCCAGCATCAGGCCCGACCCGGGCCAGCGCATCACGGCCGCGCGCTTCCTCATCGACGGCAGGCCGGTGGCCGCCCGCGTCGCGCTGCGCGACTGCGCGACGGGCTGCGTGAAAGACGTCGCCGCCGAGACCGCCATCGCCACCGTGCGCGCCGTCAGCAGCGCGGCCGCCGGGCGGCACGAGTTCAGCGTCGAGGCCACGCAGGCCGACGGCCAGAAGGTCGTCGCCAAGGGCAACTTCGAGGTCGTGCCCTTCACGGCCGCCGGGCCCCAGCTGGGCCCCAAGGTCAAGAACATCATCATCCTGCTGGGCGACGGCATGGGCGCGGCGCAGCGCACCGCCGCGCGCATCGTGCACGGCTATGCGCAGGGCAAGGCGATGGCGCCGCTGGCGATGGACATGTTCCCGGCCACGGCCCTCGTGAAGACCTCGTCGCTGAATTCCATCGTGACGGACTCGTCGCCCGGCATGACGGCCTATGTCAGCGGCAACAAGAACAACAACAACGAGGAGGGCGTGTTCCCCGACGACACGACCGATCCCTTCGACAACCCGCGCATCGAGTACCTGTCCGAGTACCTGCACCGCACCCAGGGCAAGCGGCTGGGCCTCGTGACGACGGCCGACGTCTTCGACGCCACGCCGGCCGGCAACGCCGTGCACAGCAGCAACCGCGGCGCCGGCACCGGCATCGTGGACCAGTTCTTCGACGACCGCGGCCACACCGGCCTCACCGTGCTGATGGGCGGCGGCCGCAAATGGTTCCTGCCCGCCGGCACGCCCGGCTCGGCGCGCACCGACAGCAACGACTACGCCTTCTCCGCCACCGACCCGCATACGGCCGAGATCGCCAGGCGCTGGGGCGTGAGCGCCGGCGCGCTGGACAAGGACCGCGACCTCATCAAGGACTTCCAGTCCGCCGGCTTCCAGTACGCCGCGACCAAGAGCGACCTCGACAAGGCCGACCCGTCCCGGCCGCTGCTGGGCCTGTTCGCGTTCTCCAACATGAACGTGGCGCTGGACAAGATCAACGGCCGCCGCGGCACGGACAGGAACGGCCTCTCCGGCGCCAGCGTCGTCGAGGACTTCGGCCTGCCCGACCAGCCCATGCTGGACGAGATGGCCGCCAAGGCGCTGGACGTGCTGCAGCGCTCGCCCCAGGGCTTCGTGCTGATGATCGAGGGCGCGTCCATCGACAAGCAGGCCCATGCGATGGACACCGAGCGCTGGATGATGGACACGCTGGAGTTCGACCGCGCGGTGGCCGTGGCGCAGGACTTCGCGGCCCGGCGCGGCGACACGCTGGTCATCGTGACGGCCGACCATGAATGCTCGGGCGCCGCGCTGATCGGCGGCGCCGTCGTGACGGACGCGCAACTGGCCGAGCTGGCGACGAAGAAGGGCGTGGCCCACCTGCGCAACAGCGTCGTGGGCGCCTACGAGAAGGCCGGTTTTCCGCGCTACCGGCTGGCCGCCGACGGCTATCCCGAGACCACCGACATCGACTACCGCCTGCTGGTGGGCTACGGCGCCAACGCCGACCGCCACGAGGACTGGCGCACCAAGAAGACGCCGCAGCGCGACGGCCAGCAGCCTTTTGCCAGCGAGATGCCGCTGAAGTGGTACCCGGCCAACGCCAAGGAGCGCGACGACGCGCAGGGCGACTACTTCGTCACCGGCCAGGTGCCCGGCGACCAGGCCGTGCACACGGCCACCGACGTGCCGCTGTCGGCCTACGGCCCCGGTGCGCTGGCCTTCACGGGCGTCATCGACAACACCGACGTGTTCTTCAAGCTGGCGCAGGCGGCCGTGAAGGGCGTCGTCGCGCCGGCCGATGCCAGCGGCGCCAAGAAGCCGTCCAAGCCCAAGCGCTGAGGGCGTTCGGCTGACCTTAGTCATGGGTACGGCCGAGACGGGATACTGGCCCGCCTCGAACAGGAGACCGCACCCATGAAGACCTGGCTCACCGCCACCCTCGTTGCCGCCGCTGCCGTCGGCGCCCAGGCCCAGGCGGCCGACCCGCTGAAGGCCGCCGTCGCGGCCGAGCACCGCAGCGTCGGGAACGTCGCGCGCGACCCGGCGCGCCATCCCTACGAGACGCTGAGCTTCTTCGGCATCAAGCCCGGCGACACCGTCGTCGAGCTGGCGCCGGGCGGCGGCTGGTACACCGAGATCCTGGCGCCCTATCTGCGCGAGCGGGGCCAGCTCTATGCGGCCGGTGGCGGCGCGCGCTTCAAGGCCAAGATGGAATCGTTGCCCGTCTACGGCAAGGTGCAGATCACGAGCTTCGATCCCGCCAAGGGCCAGCTCGACATCGCGCCGCCCGGCAGCGCCGACGCGGTGCTGACCTTCCGCAACGTGCACAACTGGATGAACGGCGGCACGGCGCAAGCCGTGTTCGACGCGGCCTTCAAGGCGCTCAAGCCGGGCGGCGTGCTGGGCGTGGAGGAGCATCGCCTGCCGGCCTCGCGCACGCAGGATCCCAAGGCCGGCACGGGCTATGTGCAGGAGGCTACCGTCATCCAGTTCGCCGAGAAGGCCGGCTTCAAGCTGGCGGGCCGCAGCGAGGTCAACGCCAACCCCAGGGACACGGCCGACCATCCCGAAGGCGTCTGGACGCTGCCGCCGACTTACGCGCTCAAGGACAAGGACCGCGCGAAGTACCAGGCCATCGGCGAGAGCGACCGCATGACGCTGAAGTTCGTCAAGCCTTGAAGGTGGCGCGGACATGACCCACGCCGTCATCGGTTACGGCCGCCTGGCGCGGGCGCTGGTGCCGGCGCTGCGCGCGGCCGGCGAGACGGTCGTCGTGGGGCGGCGCGCGCCGGGCGCGGGCGAACTGCTGCCCGCGGACGCGGCGCGGGCCGCCGACTGGGTCTGGCTGACCGTGCCCGACGACCACATCGCCGCCACCGCCGCGGCGCTGCCCTGGCGGGCCGGCCAGCTGGCCCTGCATTGCAGCGGCGCGACGCCGCTGGCCACGCTGGCGCCGGCGCCCGCCGCGGCCGGCTTCCATCCGCTGAAGCTGCTGGCCGGCGATGCGGGCCTGGCGGGCGTGCACGTGGGCATCGAGGCCGACGCCGCGCACCGGCCCGCGCTGCAGGCCCTGGCCCAGGCGCTGGGCCTGCGGCCGCTGGACCTGCCCTGGCCCATGCCGGCCCAGGCCCGGGCGGCCTATCACGCGGCGGCCAACCTGGCCGCCAGCGGCGTGCTGGCCGTGCTGGCCGAGGCCCAGGCGCTGTGGGCGTCCGCCGGACTGGCGCCGGCCGAGGCGCTGCCGGCCCTGGCGCCGCTGAGCCGCGGTGCGCTGGACACGGCGCTGGCGCGCGGCCTGGCCGGCGCCGTCTCCGGCCCCATCGCGCGCGGCGACGTCGGCGTGCTGACGCGCCATCTGGACGCATTGGCGGCGGCGGGCCTGGACGCCGACCTGCTGCGCGCGCTGGCCTGGCGCCAGCTGGCCCTGGCCGAGGCCGGCGGCCGCCTGGACGCGCAGCAGATCGCGGCGCTGCGCGCCTGCCTGGCGGCGCGCTGAAGGCGCCGGCCGCCAGCGTGACAAAGGCCGCGCTCGGCCCGCTCCGTGGTGGCGGTGCGCGGCGGCAGGACTTCTAAACTTTCCGCTCCCGTCGCCGGTGGCGGCGCGCAGCCAGGGAGTTCAGGTGTCCGACGTATCCATTCAAGCCATGATTCGGGCCGACGCGGCCCAGATCCTGCACAACGTCGTCGACGAACTGCCCGATGCCCGCGAGCGCCTGTCCTATGTGCGCAGCATGACGGAGCAGGCCGCCACCAAGGTGCTCAACCTCGTCGAGGCCGCCCAGGTGGACGCCGAGGCGGTGCGCAAGAAGGGCCGTGAGCTGTCCGACGCGCTGAACCGCCTGGCCCTGTCCACCAACATCAGCCAGGAGCGCGCCCGTGCGCTGATGAAGCTGTGCGCCGCCTATGCGGCCGACGCCGCCAGTTTCGCGTCGCGCGAGAAGTCGCTGCACACCGAGATCATGATGTCGCAGGACTTCCAGGATCTCTCCGGCCAGGTCATCAACAAGGTCAGTCGCATGCTGGAGCGCGTGGAGCCGCCGCTGCGCGACCTGATCGAGTCGCTGCCCGCGCCGGCCGCCGTCGAGTCGGCGTCCCTCGAGCTGCATGGCGTGCAGACGCCCGACAAGGCCCTCAAGCAGGACGACGTGGACGACCTGCTGGCCAGCCTGGGCTTCTGACCGCCTGCGCGGCTAGGCCCAGGACGCCGGGTCGAGTCGGTAGTAACCGCTCAGTTCCGCGTACAGCGCCGGATGGCCGGCCGCCAGCTCGACCGGACGCTCGAAGAACAGCTCGCTGACCACCGCGAAGAACTCCGCCGGGTCGGTGGCCGCGTAGGCGTCGATCAGCCCCGGCCCCATCTCGTCCACGCGCGCCAGCCGCCACCGGAGCGCATCGAACTCGTTCTGCATCACGGTCGACCAGCGCCGGTAGGCCTCGGCCGTTGGCAGGGCGGGGGCGCCGTTGGCCGGGCCGCCGGCCTGGTCCAGCTGGTGGGCGAACTCGTGGATGACGACGTTGTGCCCATCGCCGGGTGTGGCCGCGCCGCGCTTCACCTCGTCCCAGGCCAGCAGCACCTGGCCCTGGCTCCAGCTCTCGCCGGCCAGCACGCGGCGCTGCTCGGCCCGCAAGCCGCCGGCCTCGGTCACCGGCCGGTCGACGATGAAGGCGCCGGGATAGACCAGCACCTGGCGCAGCTCCGGGTAGATGCCGCGCGCCGCACCCAGCAGCGGCAGACAGGCCAGCGCGGCGATGGTGATGCGGATCTCGTCGGTCACGCGCAGGCCGCGGCAGCCGATGATGGGCTTCTCGGCCAGGAAGACCTGCATCAGCCCCTTGAGCCTGAGCTGGTGGCGCGCCGGCAGCCGCGCCACCAGCGGCACATGGCGGCGCAGCAGGCGGCGCCAGGCGGCCGGGAAGGGGCGGCCGGCGATGCGCGCGCGGCGCCGCCTGACCCACAGCGGCCAGAGCGCGATGCCGGCCGCGGCCAGCAACACGAGAACGAAGCAGACGAACAAGGCCATGGCTGCCAACTGGGTGCGGCCGCGCCGTTTGCAAGCCGTGGTGCAAGCCGCAGCTGGTACAACCGCGCCATGCCCGAGTCGCCCCCTTCCCAGCTGCAGCCCTGGCAGGTGCTGCTGGGCGGCATCTGCGCGCTGGTGCTGACCATAGGCCTGGCGCGCTTCGCCTACACGCCGCTGCTGCCGCAGATGCAGGCCCAGGCGGGCCTGGGCCTGGCCGACGGCGGGCTGCTGGCGGCCATCAACTACGCCGGCTACATGAGCGGCGCGCTGCTGGCGGCCTGGATAGAGAGCCCGCGGTGGCGCCAGCGCCTGTACAGCTGGGGCCTGCCGCTGGCGTTGCTGGTGACGGCGCTGATGGGCTGGGGCTCATCCTTCGGCCCCTGGGCGCTGTCGCGCTATGTCGGCGGCCTGTGCGGCGCCGCCGGCATGCTGCTGGGCTCCGGCCTGGTGCAGGGCTGGCTGATGCGCGCCGGGCACCGGCCGGAGCTGGGCATCTACTTCATCGGCCTGGGCCTGGGCATCGTCGTGTCGGCGCTGGGCGCGCTGGGCATGACGGGCTGGGGCCTGGGCTGGGCCGCGCAATGGCAGGGCTTCGCGCTGCTGGGCCTGGTCTTCCTGGTGCCGGCGTGGCGCTGGCGTCCACCGGTGCCGCCGCCGGCCAAGGTCATGCCGGGCCGCGGGCCCAGCCGGCGCTGGATGGTGTGGATGCTGCTGGCCTATTTCTGCGCCGGCTGGGGCTTCGTCATCAACGCGACCTTCACGGTCGCCATCGTCGAGAAGCAGCCGCTGCTGGCCGGCCAGGGGCCCTGGGCCTGGCTGCTGGTGGGGCTGGCGGCGACGCCGGCCGTCTTCGTCTGGGACCGCATCGCGCGCCGCACCGGCGACGTCGGCGCGCTGCAGATCGCCTTCGCCGCGCAGATCGCCGGCGTGCTGCTGCCGGCACTGGCGCAGGGCCTGCCTGCCGCGCTGGCGGGCGCGTTGCTGTACGGGGCCAGCTTCATCGGCATCGTCAGCCTGACGCTGGCGCTGGTGGGCCGGCGCTCGCCGGCCAATCCCGGCAAGGCGATGGCGCGGCTGACGCTGAGCTACGGCGCGGCCCAGATCAGCGCGCCGGCGCTGACCGGCCGCATGGTGGAGGCCAGCGGCAGCTTCGACGCCGCGCTGTGGCTGACGGCCGGCGTCATGGGGCTGGGCATGCTGGCGCTGGCCGCCGCGCCGCGCGAGTAGCGTCGGGCGGGCGCCCTATTTGCCGCCGCCCGGCATGGGCGACTGCACGGCCTGCTTCTTCAGCGCCTGGTTCATCTCGTCCACCGCGGCGCGGTCCGCGGCGCGCTGCATCGCGGTGCGGCATTGGGTCGACGGCAGCATGGAGCCGACCTGGGTCTCGCGCTTGCAGGAGACCGCGTCGCCCTGGGCAGCGGCCGTCTCCGGCTTGGGCGCCGAGGCGCAAGCCGCCAGTGCCAGGGGCAGCAGGCCCAGCAGCCATCGGCTTCCAGGCCGCAGGGACGGGCGCAGCCTCGTCTTCATTTCCCGCCCTCCTGCGGCAGGCTGGGATGGGTGGCCACCGCATCGCCGAAGGCCTTGGCCTCGGCGCGCTCCGCCTCGATCTGCTGGGCGCTGCGGCACCTGACCTTGGGGAACAGCGTGCCCAGCTTCTCCTCGCGCTGGCAGATGACGTCCTTGTCCTGCGGCGCTTCGGCCAGCTGCACGGGCGGCGGCGGGGCCGCGCAGGCCGACAGCGCGGCCGTGGCGCACAGCAGCAGCATCCGGGTCAGAGAAAACAGTCGTTTCATAACTGGCCAGTCGTGTAAGAGGTGGCCGATTATGCGCACGCGGCGATGGCGCGGCGTCGCTTGGATGGGGGGCGGCCGGACGGCGGCGGGCCCAGGTAACTCTGTGTGAGCCTGTCATCCGCTGGCGCAGGCGGGCGGTTAAGGGCGTGCGGCCGCCTCTTTCTTGCGCGGCCTGGAGTTGCCTCATGAAACGACTGGCCCTGGCCATCACGCTGATCACCTCCGCGGCCCTGCTGGCGGGCTGCATCATCGTGCCGCCCCGCCACGGCGGCTATTACCGCGACGGCTACCGTTCCTACCACGGGGACGGCCGCTATCAGGGCGGGCCGGACTACGGCTACGGCCAGCCGGGGCCGCGGCGATGAAAGCCGCCGGCCTTGCGCTGACTCTGGCTGCGGCAGCCCTGCTGTCGGCCTGCGTGGTGGCACCCGTCCCGCGCGCCGGCTATTACGGTGGCGGCTATGGCGATGGCGCCGAGATCATCGTGGACGCGCCGCCGCCGGCCCCCTACGCCGAGGTGGTGCCCGTCGCACCCTACCCGGGCGCGGTGTGGATCGGTGGCTACTGGGGCTGGCGTGGCGGCCGCCACCAATGGGTGCCGGGCTATTACGAGCGCCCCCACCCCGGCTACCGCTACGAGCCCAACCGCTGGGAGAACCGCGGCGGGCGCTGGCATCTGCGCATCGGCGGCTGGATACGTCTCTGATCAGACCCGCTCGATGATGGTGGCGATGCCCATGCCGCCGCCCACGCACAGCGTCACGGCGCCGGTCTGAAGCCCGCGCCGCTCCAGTTCATCGAGCAGCGTGCCCAGCAGCATCGCGCCGGTTGCCCCCAGCGGGTGGCCCAGCGCGATGGCGCCGCCGTTCACGTTGACGCGCTCGGGGTCCAGGCCGAGGTCGCGCATGGTCTTCAGCGGCACGGCGGCAAAGGCCTCGTTGATCTCCCACAGGTCAACGTCGCCCGGCTGCATGCCGGCCTGCTGCAGCGCCTTCAGGCAGGCCGGTGTCGTGCCCGTCAGCATGAGGGTGGGCTCGCTGCCGGTCACGGCCGCGGCACGGATGCGGGCGCGCGGCTTCAGCCCGGCCGCCGCGCCGCCGGCCCGGGAGCCCACCAGCACCAGCGCCGCGCCATCGACGATGCCCGAGGAGTTGCCAGCATGGTGGCGGTGCTCTATGGCCACCACCTGCGGATACTTGCGCAGCGCCAGCGCATCGAACTTGGCGCCCAGCTTGACGAAGCTGGGGTTCAGCGCGGCCAGCGCGTCGGCCGTGGTCTGCGGGCGTATGGTCTCGTCCTCGGCCAGCAGCAGCGCGCCGGCCTCGTCGTGCACGGGCACCAGAGCCGCGGCGAAGCGGCCCTCGGCGCGCGCCGCGGCGGCGCGCTGGTGCGAGCGCGCGGCCCAGGCGTCCAGCGCCTCGCGGGAGAAGCCCTCCAGCGTCGCGATCAGGTCGGCGCTGATGCCCTGGGGCACCAGGCTCAGGGCCTCGATGACGCGCGCGTCCTGCAGCCAGGCGCCGCCGTCGCTGCCCATGGGCACGCGGCTCATGCTCTCGACGCCGCCGGCCACCACCAGCCGCTCGAAGCCGCTGGCCACCTTGGCCGCCGCGAGGTTGACGCTCTCCAGCCCCGAGGCGCAGAAGCGCGACTGCGTGACGCCGGCGACCGACTCGGCCCAGCCGGCGTCCAGCACCGCGATGCGGGCGATGTCGCCGCCCTGCTCGGCGATGGGTGTCACGCAGCCCAGCACGACGTCGTCGACCAGGCGGGTGTCGAGCCGGTTGCGATCGCGCAGCGCCCGCAGCAGCGTGCGCAGCAGCCAGATCGGCGTGGCCGCATGCAGCGAGCCCTCGGGCTTGCCCTTGCCGCGCGGCGTGCGGCAATGGTCGTAGAGATAGGCGTCAAAGCTCATGGGGGCTCCCGTCATGCATCGCCGCTCGCGGCCTGGCGCCGGCCGCTGCGGCGTTCCTTGTCCGCGGCCTTCTGCGCCTCGCGCAGCGCCGCCTTGCGCGCCTCTTCCTCGGCCGCGGCGCGGCGCCAGGCCGCCATCTCCTCGGGCGTTTCCAGCGTGATGCGGCCCAGCAGCCCCTGGCGGTAGTCCATCAGCAGCGCCTCGGCGGCCTTGTGCATCTGCACGCCGCCGCCGCGCACCTTGGCGCCGCGCTTGACGCCTATCGCCTCCAGCACGGCCTCGTCGTCGCCCAGCTCCGCCAGGCCGAAGCGCTCGCGCAGCCGCTCGGGGTAGCGGCGCTTGAGCACCTGGATCAGCTCCAGCGCCACCTCCTCCTCGTCGAAGGCATTGCGGCCCACGGCGCCGCTGGCCGCCAGGTGGTAGCCGCTCTGCGCGATGGCGATGCGCGGCCACAGCATGCCGGGCGTGTCGAACAGGTAGAAGCCGTTCTCCAGCACGATCTTCTGCTCCACCTTGGTGATGCCCGGCTCGTCGCCGGTCTTGGTGGCGCGCTTGCCGACCAGCGTGTTGATCAGCGTGCTCTTGCCCACGTTGGGAATGCCGCAGATCAGCACGCGCAGCGGCTTGTGCAGGTCGCCGCGCAACGGCGCCAGCTCGCGGCAGGCCTTGACCAGCGCCCGAGCCGGCGACTTGTCGCTGGCGTCCAGCGCGATGGCGCGGGTGTGCGGCTGGGCGTTGTAGAAGGCCAGCCAGTCGGCCGTGACGGCCGGGTCGGCCAGGTCCTGCTTGTTCAGCACCTTCAGCGAGGGCCGGCCGGTGGTCAGCGAGGCCAGCAGCGGGTTGCTGCTGGAGCCCGGCAGTCGCGCGTCGAGCAGCTCGATGACCACGTCCAGCCCCGCCTTCACGCGATCCTTGATCGCATGGGCGGTGGAGTTCATGTGGCCGGGGAACCAGTTGATGGGCATGCGCTGACGAGTTTGGGGGCTTGCGGAGAAGCCATTGTCGGGCTTACATCCCGTTGCTGCGGTCCACGTCCTCTCCGCCACCATGGCGGGGTGTCGTTGAGGTGAACATGAGATTCGAAGGAGTGCTGAGCGCCTGGAACGCCGACGCCGGGTATGGCGCCATCCGGCCGTCCGGCGGCGGCGAGGAGGTCTTTGTCGGCCTGGCCGCCTTCCCCACGGACGGCGAAGGGCCGCGGCTGGACGAGCGGCTCAGTTTCGAAATTGTGACGGGGCGTGACGGCCGCAAGCAGGCCGTGCAGTTGCGCCGCCTGTCGCGCGGCCACGTCAGCCCGGCGGCGCTGCGCGAGGCGAGCGGCGGGGCCCGCTTCCGCGCCCGCCAGGCGCAAAGAAAACGGCGCCTGGGCCTGGTGGCCGGAGGCGCCGTCGTGACGGTGTTGCTGGTGCTGGGCGGGATGCGCTGGTGGCATCCGGCGGCGGGCCAGGACGTGCCGCCGGTGATGAGGCGGTAGGGCGGGCTGTCCTTGCTCATGCCCGCGGCCTGCATGCCGCGGGCCTTCGTAGCGCGTCAGACAGCGCGCAGGCGCTGTCCTCGGTCGCTACTCAGTCCTCGTTCTTGAAGACGAGTTTGACTTCGTGGGTGGCCTTCTCGCCCGGCTCGAACTTCCACTCCATCAGCGCCGCCTTCACGGCGCGATCGAAGACCCGCTTGGGTTCGGCTTCGAGGATCTCGACGTCGCTGACCTTGCCATCGGACTCGATGACCAGCTTGGCCTTGACGACGCCGGTGGAGATGCCCTTCTTCGAGGCCTCGGCCGGGAAGTCGGGCGGCACCTTCTTGACGATCTTGGGCGTGGCCTGGGCGGCCAGGGCCAGCATCAGGCCGGCAGCAATGACGGAGGCGGAACGCAGGAGGGACATGGCTAGCCTTGGCAGGTGAGGGGTTGGGGTCAGGCGGCGCGGAAGAAGCCGACCGCTTCGATCAGTCGAGTGGAGCTGTTGCGCAGCGCGTCGGCCGAGCGGCTGAGTTCGCCCACCAGGCTGGTGTTCTGCTGCGTGGCCTTGTCCAGCTCGCTCATCGCGCCGTTGACGACGGTGACGCCGGTGGCCTGCTCCTGGGCCGAGTGCGAGATCTCCTCGATCAGCTGGCCCATGTTGTTGACCTCGTCGACGACGCTGCGGATGGTGACGCCGGCGTTGTTGACCAGCGTGGTGCCGTTCTCGACCTTGACCGTCGATTCCTGGATCAGCACCTTGATCTCCTTGGCAGCACCGGCCGAGCGCTGGGCCAGCGCCCGCACCTCGGAAGCCACCACGGCGAAGCCGCGGCCATGCTCGCCGGCGCGGGCGGCTTCCACGGCCGCGTTCAGCGCCAGGATGTTGGTCTGGAAGGCGATGCCGTCGATGACGCCGATGATGTCGCCGATCTTCTTGGAGCTGGCGCTGATCTCCTCCATGGTCTCGACGACCTTGGAGACCACCGAGCCGCCGTTGCTGGCGGCCTGGCGGGCCGTCACGGCGATGCCGGCGGCGCGGCGCGTCAGGTCGCTGGCGCCCTTCAGCGTGGAGGCGATCTGCTCCACCGAGGCGGCGGTGTTCTGCAGGCTGGCGGCGGAACGCGTCGTGCGGTCGGCCAGGTTGGCGTTGCTGTCGGCGATGGAGCCGGAGTTGGACGCCACCTCGCTGGCGGCGGTGGAGACGTCGCGCACCACGCCCGACAGCGCGGCCTGCATGTCCTTCATGGCCTGCAGCATCTGGCTCAGCTCGTCGCGGCCCTCGACCTGGATGTGCTGCGTCAGGTCGCCGGCGCTGATGGCCTCGGCCGCGGCCTGGGCCCTGCGGGCCGGGCCGACGATGGAGCGGGCGATGACCAGACCGCCACCGATGCCGATGACGACGGCCACGACCACCAGGCCCATGGTCAGCATGACGGACCAATGGGCCAGCTCGACGCCGGAGGTGGCCAGCTGCTTGCCGCTCTCGAACTGCATGTCGACCAGCTTCTTGATGCCGTCCTGCAGCGCGGTCTGGGCGGGGCGCAGGTCGGTGATCAGGCTTTCGCGGGCCTCGTCGGGGCTGCCGTCGGCCTGGATCTTCTGGAACTTCTCCAGCGCGGCCAGGAACTTGACCTTCTGGGCCCGCACGTCGGTGACGACGGCCTGCTCGGCGTCACCGGAGATGCTGCCTTCCAGCGCGGTCAGCTGCTTCTCGGACTCTTCCACCGCGCCGGCGATGGCGGCCTTCTGCTTCTTGATGGCGCCGGCCGTGTCCAGCAGCAGCAGGTCGCGCACGGCGCGCGAGATGATGTTGACCTGGTTCTCCAGGCCGTTGGCGGCACCGATCTTCACCAGGCTGGTATTGGCCGTGCGGTCCAGGTCGTTGGCCAGGCGCTTCGCGTTGGATGCGCCATAGAAGCCTATGCCCACCAGCAGCAGAATCAGCAGGCCGAAGCTCACAGCCAGGCGATGGCTGATGCGCAGTTGGGTCAGGAAGTTCATGCGGTTCAGGTCCTTGTCCGGTGATCTCGGGTAGGAGCGGCGCGCTGCCGCTCTTGCATCCAACGGTGACTGTAGGGCTCGCGGCCCTGTTTCTATGGCCCTACCCGAGGGCCGGCGCGCAGTGTGTCGCGACCTGTGAGCATTTGCTTCATGGCAGCGGGAGGCTTGCGTGAAGTCGTTCACATGGGCTTTCGCACACCGGGATCGGCCGGCATTCCATGGGGTTTTTCGAGCCGGCGCGGCCCGCATCCCTGACGCCTTATCTCAGTGGTAACCCCTAGCTGCGCCCAGGGCTGCAGCGCGGGCTCAGTGCCTTGCCGCCGCGGCGCGCAGCCTCAGCACCTCGACCGCGTCGACCTCGCCCGCATGGTGTCCGAAGGACTGGCGCAGATGGCTGGCCAGCGCGGCCAGCTCGTCGGCGTTCAGCAGGCCGGCGAAGGGCGGCATGCCGTAGGGGCGGGGATGGCCGGGCGTGGCCGGCGCGAAGCCGCCACGCTCGATGAGGCGGATCAGGTTGGCCGGGCTGGCCTGGGTCACGAGGCGGCTGCCGGCCAGCGCCGGATAGGCCAGTGCGCCGCCGTCGTCGCGCCGGCCCTCGCCCTGGGCGCCATGGCAGGCCGCGCAATGCTCGCGGTACAGGCCGGCGCCGAGCTCGCGGCGGCGCGCGTCGGGCCGGGCCGGCTCGGGCCGCGCGACGGCCTGCTCGGGCAGGCTGCGCAGGTACAGGCTCATGGCGGCCAGGTCGGCATCGTCCAGCGCGGCCGTGCTGCCCAGCACGACCTCGGCCATCGGGCCTTGCGCCGTGTAGCCGTCGGCATGGCCGTCGCGCAGCCAGTGCCGCAGCGTCGCGTCCGGCCATTGCTGCACGCCGGCCTCGGCCGGGTCCAGCAGCGAGGGCGCCACCCAGCCCAGGCCGGCCAGCAGGCCGCCGCGGAAGTCGGCGGCACCGCGGTCGCCGCCCAGCGCGTCGCGGCCGGCATGGCAGGCGCTGCAATGGGCCAGGCCTTGCGTCAGATAGGCGCCGCGGTTCCAGGCGGCATCGCGGGCGGGCTCGGGCCGGTAGACGCCGGGGCTGAAGTACAGCGTCCGCCAGGCCGCCACGGCCAGCTGGGCGCCCAGCTCGCTGCTCAGCGGCCAGCGCAGCTCGTGGGCGCGGCGCGGCGCGGCCGCCGGCGGCTGGGTCTGCAGCCAGGCATGCAGGGCGTCGGCATCCTCGCGCGTGACCCGCGTCAGGTTCGTGATCGGATGCGCTGGCAGCAGCAGCCGGCCGTCGCGGCCGACGCCCAGGTGCAGGGCACGCCAGAAGTCGTCGGCGCTCCAGCCCGCCAGGCCGGTGACGTCGGGCGTCAGGTTGGTGGAGAACGCCGTGCCGAACGGCGTGGGGATGGGCCGGCCGCCGGCCAGCCGTGCGCCGCCGCGGGCCGTGTGGCAGCCGGCGCAGTTGCCCACCGCGGCGACGTAGGCGCCACGCTCCAGGCTGATCGGCGCGGTGGACGGCGGCGTCGCGTCGCCCAGGCCACGCTGCCAGGCCAGCAGCGCGAAGGCGGCGCCCACCAGCAGGCCGGCGACGGCGACCAGCACGATCAGCAACCGCTTCATGGCGTCAGCCCTCCGCAGCGCAGCGGTGCCGGGGCCGCCAGCGCCGGCGCCGGATGCGGATCGGCCGGCATGGGCTGGCCGGCGAGGAACTGCGTCATCGCGTTGATCTCCGCCGCGGTCAGTGCCTTGGCGATGTCGGCCATGCAGTCGGGCGCCTGCGCATGCCGCTGGCCGCTGCGCCAGGCGCCCAGCTGGCCGTTGAGGTAGTCGCGCGACAGGCCCAGCAGCCCCGGCACGCCCGGCTGGGTGCCGGTCAGGCGCTCGCCGTGGCAGGCCGTGCAGGCGGGCAGGCGGCGGGCGGCGTCGCCCTGGCGTATCAGCGCTTCGGCGCGCGCGAGTTCCGGCGCGGCCAGCGTGGGTCGCTGCGGCGGCGGGTAGGGCAGGTCCAGCGACGCGAAATGGCCGGCCAGCTCCTTCAGGTAGGCGTCCGACAGCGGCGCGATCAGCTCGCTCATCAGGCCGTAGTCGCGCCGGCCGTCGCGGAAGTTCAGCAGCTGGTTGTAGAGATAGCCGGCCGGCTTGCCGGCCAGGCGTGGGTAGTAGCCGTCGGGCGCGGCGCGGCCCTCCTTGCCGTGGCAGCCGGTGCAGGCCAGCGCGCGCTGCGCCAGCGTGTCGGGCACGGTCCGGGGCGCCGTCTGGGCCAGCGCAGGCAGGCAGAGCAGGGCGGCGAGCAGGCAGGCGATGCGGTGCATGGCCGTCATCTTGCCTGGGCCTGTGCCGCCGCGTAAGGAGCAGATCCGGCGCATTGCGACCGTATCAGTTCGCCCAGCCGCGCGACGGCACGGGCCAGCGCGGGCGTCCAGGGCTGGCCGCTGTTCAGGCGCAGGCAGTTGCGGAAGTCGCCAGCGGCCGAGAACAGCGGGCCGGGGGCCAGGCTGATGCCCTCGGCCAGCGCGGCGCGGTGCAGGGCCAGGCTGTCATGGCCGCCGCCTGCAGACTCGGGCAGCTCCACCCAGAGGAAATAGCCGCCCAGCGGCCGCGTGACCCGCGTGCCGGCCGGGAAATGCCTCAGCACGGCGGCGCGCAGCGCGCGCTGCTGCTCGGCCAGCGCCCGGCGCAGCGCGCGCAGATGGCGGTCGTAGTCGCCACCCTCCAGGTAGTGCGCGATGGCGGCCTGGGCCGGCCAGGAGCCCGACAGGCTCTGGCTGAGCTTGGCGCGCAGCAGCGCCGGCGCGAAGCGGCCCGCGGCCACCCAGCCGACGCGGTAGCCCGGCGCCAGCGTCTTCGCGAACGAGCCGGCATGCAGCACCTCGCCGCGCGTCGCGTAGGCCCGGGCCGGCAGCGGCGGCCCGCCCTCGTGCGGCAGTTCGGCGTAGACGTCGTCCTCGATCAGCGGGATGCCGTGGCGCTCCAGCAGCGCGACCAGCGCGCGCTTCTTGTCGGGCGGCATCAGGCTGCCCGTGGGGTTGGAGAAGCTGGTCATCAGCCAGCAGGCCCTGGGCGCGTGGCGGTCTATCAGCTCGGCCATGGCGTCCAGGTCCGCGCCCTCGGCCGGGTCGGCGGGCACCTCCACGGCGCGCAGGCCCAGCCGCTCCAGCGCCTGCAGCGCCGCGTAGAAGCCGGGCGATTCGATGAGCACCGCGTCGCCGGGGCGCGTCAGCAGCTGCAGCGACAGGTTCAGCCCTTCCAGCGCGCCGTCGGTCAGCACGATCTCGTCGGGCGCGATGCTCAGGCCCTGGCGCAGATAGCGCAGCGCGATCTGCCGGCGCAGGCCCGCATGGCCGCCGGGCAGCTGCTGGATCAGCTCGGCCGGGTCGGTGCGGCGGTTGCCGGCCGCCAGCGCGCGGCGCAGCCCGTCCAGCGGGAACAGCGCGGGGCTGGGGAAGGCCGAGCCCAGCGGTGCGTGGATCTCGTGCCCGCCGGTGCCCAGCAGCTGGAACACCAGCTCGCTGACGGCCACCGGCTGCGGCTCGCGCCGGCTCGGCGCCGGTGGCGGCGGCGGCGCCGGTGCGACGAAATAGCCGGAGCGCTCGGCGGCGCGCACCAGGCCGCGCGACTCCAGCAGGTGGTAGGCCTGGAACACGGTGGCCGCGCTGCAGCCGCGCACGGCCTGGGTCTGGCGCACGGAGGGCAGGCGGTCGCCGGGGCGCAGCGCGCCGCGCTCGATGAGGCCGGCGATCTCGTCGGCCAGCTGGCGGTAGCGGGGCGCGGCCTCGCTCACCGCGCGCCGAACACCGCCGTGCCGACGCGCACCATCGTGGAGCCCGCGGCGATGGCGGCTTCGAGGTCTGCGCTCATGCCCAGCGACAGCGTGTCCACGTCCAGGCCATCGGCCTTCAGCGCGTCGAACAGCCGCGCCATGGCCTGATGCTGGGCGGCGGCCTCGGGGCCGGGCTCGGGCACGGCCATCAGCCCGCGCAGCTTGAGCCGGGGCAGGGCCGCCACCTGGCGGGCCAGCGCGGGCACTTCCGCCGCCGGCAGGCCGCTCTTGCTGGCCTCGCCGCTGATGTTGACCTGCAGGCAGACGTTCAGCGGCGGCAGCCCGGGCGGGCGCTGCTCGGACAGCCGCTGCGCGATCTTGAGCCGGTCCACGCCGTGCACCCAGTCGAAGGCTTCGGCCACCGGCCGGGTCTTGTTGGACTGCAGCGGGCCGATCAGATGCCATTCGAGCTGGCCGCGCAGCTCGATGAGCTCGCCGATCTTGGCCAGGCCTTCCTGCACATAGTTCTCGCCGAAGGCGCGGGCGCCGGCGGCGAAGGCTTCACGCACCGCGCCGGCAGGGAAGGTCTTGCTGACGACCAGCAGCCGCACGGCGTCGGGCGCGCGGCCGGCTGCGACACATGCCGCAGCAATGCGGTTTTTGGTGGCTTGGAGGGAGTCTGAGATCGCCATAATCCGCCGAGCTTCTTACAGGCACACCATGGATATCACTCAGCTGCTGGCATTCTCGGTCAAGAACAAGGCGTCGGACCTGCACCTGTCGGCCGGGCTGCCGCCCATGATCCGCGTGCATGGCGATGTGCGCCGCATCAATGTCGAGGCCCTGGACCACCGCGCGGTCCACGACATGGTCTACGACATCATGAACGACTCCCAGCGCAAGGTGTACGAGGAGACGCTGGAGGTCGACTTCTCGTTCGAGATCCAGGGCCTGGCGCGCTTCCGCGTCAACGCCTTCAACCAGAACCGCGGCGCGGGCGCCGTGTTCCGGACCATTCCGAGCAAGATCCTCAGCCTGGAGCAGCTGAACGCGCCCAAGGTGTTCGCCGAGCTGGCGCTCAAGCCCCGTGGCATGGTGCTCGTGACCGGCCCCACCGGCTCCGGCAAGAGCACGACGCTGGCGGCCATGATCAACCACCTCAACGAGAACGAGTACGGCCACATCCTCACCATCGAGGACCCGATCGAGTTCGTGCACGAGAGCAAGAAGAGCCTGATCAACCAGCGCGAGGTGGGCCCGCACACGCACAGCTTCAGCAACGCGCTGCGCTCGGCGCTGCGCGAGGACCCGGACTGCGTGCTGGTCGGCGAAATGCGCGACCTGGAGACCATACGCCTGGCGCTGACGGCGGCCGAGACGGGCCACCTGGTGTTCGGCACGCTGCACACCTCGTCGGCCGCCAAGACCGTGGACCGCATCGTCGACGTGTTCCCCGCGGCCGAGAAGGAGATGGTGCGGGCCATGGTGTCGGAGTCGCTGGTCGCCGTCATCTCGCAGAGCCTGTGCAAGCTCAAGGACGGCACCGGCCGCGTCGCAGCGCACGAGATCATGCTGGGCACCTCGGCCATCCGCAACCTGATCCGCGAGAACAAGGTGGCGCAGATGTACTCGTCCATCCAGACCGGCAACTCGCTGGGCATGCAGACGCTGGACCAGAACCTCACCGACCTGGTCCGCCGCAACATCATTTCGCCCGCGGAAGCCCGCGCAAAGGCCAAGTTCCCCGAAAACTTCCCGGGCTGACCGTGGTGCCCCCGGCCCAGCGGTTACGCTGGGCCACCCCCCGAGGGGGTGCAATCCAATAGGCGCGAGGGCGCCCATCGGATTGCATCGCGGGCCGGCTTGGGAGCGGCCCGGCGCTCGGCCCGAAAGGATTTGAATCATGGAACGCGATCAGGCCTCGAAATTCATCAACGACCTGCTGCGGCTGATGCTGTCGCGCAAGGGCTCCGACCTGTTCCTGACCGCGGAGTTCCCGCCGGCCATCAAGGTGGACGGCAAGCTCACCAAGGTCTCGCCGCAGCCGCTGACCGGCCAGCACACGCTGCAGCTGGCGCGGGCCATCATGAACGACAAGCAGGCGGCCGAGTTCGAGCGCACCAAGGAGTGCAACTTCGCGATCTCGCCGCACGGCATCGGGCGCTTCCGCGTCAACGCCTTCATCCAGCAGGGCCAGGTGGGCCTGGTGCTGCGCACCATCCCGTCCACGCTGCCCACCATCGCGTCGCTGGACCTGCCGCCGGTGCTGCGCGAGGTGGTGCAGCACAAGCGCGGCCTGGTCATCGTGGTGGGCGCCACCGGCTCCGGCAAGAGCACCTCGCTGGCCGCGATGATCGACGAGCGCAACGAGACGACCTACGGCCACATCGTGACCATCGAGGACCCGATCGAGTTCGTGCATCCGCACAAGAACTGCATCGTCACGCAGCGTGAGCTGGGCATAGACACCGACAGCTGGGAGGCGGCGCTGAAGAACTCGCTGCGCCAGGCGCCCGACGTCATCCTGATGGGCGAGCTGCGCGACCGCGAGACCATGGAGCATGCGGTGGCCTTCGCCGAGACCGGCCACCTGTGCATGGCCACGCTGCACGCCAACAGCGCCAACCAGGCGCTGGACCGCATCATCAACTTCTTCCCCGAGGACCGCCGCGCCCAGCTGCTGATGGACCTGTCGCTGAACCTGCGCGCCCTCATCAGCCAGCGCCTGCTGCCGCGCCGCGAGGGCAAGGGCCGCGTGGCGGCGGTGGAGATCCTGCTGAACTCGCCGCTCGTGTCCGACCTGATCTTCAAGGGCGAGATCAGCGAGATCAAGGAGCTGATGAAGCGCTCGCGCGAGCAGGGCATGCAGACCTTCGACCAGGCGCTGTTCGACCTCTACGAGGCCGGCAAGGTCACCTACGAGGACGCGCTGCGCAACGCCGACTCGGTCAATGACCTGCGCCTGCAGATCAAGCTCAACAGCGAGCGGGCCCGCAGCGGCGACCTGTCGTCCGGCACCGAACATCTGACCATCCTCTGAGCAGCATGAGCAACCGCAGCTACGACCCCATCCCCTCCCGCCGCGTCGCCTTCCTGGGTCTGGGCGTCATGGGGCATCCCATGGCCGGCCACCTGGCGCGGGCCGGTCACCAGGTCACGGTCTACAACCGCACGTCGGCCAAGGCCCAGTCCTGGGTGCAGGAGTACGGCGGCGCCTGCGCCGCGACGCCGGCCGAGGCGGCTCGGGATGCCGAGTTCGTGTTCTGCTGCGTCGGCAACGACGACGACCTGCGCTCGGTGGTGCTGGGCGAGGCGGGCGCTTTTCGCGGCATGGCGCCGGGCGCGTTGTTCGTGGACCATACGACCGCCTCGGCCGAGGTGGCGCGCGACCTGCATTCGGTGGCGACCGTGCAAGGCCTGCATTTCATCGATGCGCCGGTGTCGGGCGGCCAGGCCGGCGCGGTCAACGGCGCGCTGACGGTCATGTGCGGCGGCGAGGCGGCGCCCTTCGACGCGATGAAGCCGCTGGCCCTGGCCTATGCCAAGGCGGTCACGCTGCTGGGCGGCCCGGGCTCGGGCCAGCTGGCCAAGATGGTCAACCAGATCTGCATCGCCGGTGTCGTGCAGGGGCTGGCCGAGGCGGTGCGCTTCGGCCAGAACGCGGGCCTGGACATGCTTCAGGTGCTGGACGTCATCGGCAAGGGCGCGGCCCAGAGCTGGCAGATGGACAACCGCGGCAAGACCATGGTCGAGGACAGGTTCGACTTCGGCTTCGCGGTGGACTGGATGCGCAAGGATCTGGGCCTGGTGCTGGACGAGGCGCGCCGCAACGGCTCGCGCCTGCCGCTGACGGCGCTGGTGGACCAGTTCTACGCCGACGTGCAGGCCTTGGGCGGCAACCGCTGGGACACGTCCAGCCTCATCAAGCGACTCTGAGCATCCGCGTCACCTCGGGGGCTGAGGCCGGACAGATGGAGCCCGGTGGGCGGCATCTGCCTGCCGAAGAGCTGCGGCCTTGGCCGCAGCGCGGTCTGCAAGACCGGCCAGCGCTTCAGCGCTGGACGAGGGGCTACTGTTTCTTAGGCGTGATGCGCGCGAGCTCTTCCTCGCTGATGATCTCGAACGCCCGCACCACCTTCTTCACGCCGCCGACCTGGCGCGCGATCTCGGTCGCGCGGTCGGCCTCGCGCTCGGTCACGCGGCCCATCAGGAAGGCCTCGCCGCGTTCGACGACGACGTAGAAGGCATTGCTCAGCAGGTCGCGCGCGTCGATGAGCTGGGCCTTGATCTTGCCCTGGATGACCACGTCGTTGGAGCGGCTGCTCAGCGAGCTGTGCATCGTGACGGCCACCTCGTTCATGACCTTGGTGACGTTCTCGACGCCGGCCACGATGCGCTCGGCCTCGGCGCGGTCGGCCTCGTTGCGGGCCTCGCCGGTGATCAGCGCGACGCGGTTGTAGCTGTTGACGTTGATGTGCACGCGTTCGCCCAGCTGCTCGCGGATGCGCGCGCCGGCCTTGATCTCTATGGTCTGGTCTTCCAGCTGCGTGGCCGAGGTGCGGCGGTCGGTGGCGACCTGCACCGTGCCGACCATGGCGCCGCCGATCAGCAGCGGCGCGCAGCCCGTGGCCAGCAGGCTGGCGAGGACGGCGGCGGACAGGGTGAGGGTGAGCTTCTTCATCGGGTTCCCATCAGGAAGGTTATTCGTCGCTGCCCAGCAGTTGCAGGTCGACGGCATCGGCCAGCGCATGCAGCAGCACGCGCTGGGCCTCGACAACGCGCGGCTCGCGGCCGTGGCTGACGCGGATCTGGAGGTCGGTGTCCTGCAGCAGGCCGCGCCACTCGTCCGCGGCGCCGGGCGGCTGTGCCGTCAGCGCGATGATGCTCATCTCCTGGGCATGGGCCACCGCGAGGGCCGGCTGCCAGGCGTCGCGCTGCTCGCGCAGCGGCTCGATCATGACCAGCACGTCGCCGGGGTGGCCGTGGGCCTGCAGCAGGCGGGCCAGGTCCAGCCCGGCGGCGTCGCGCGCCTGGGCCGCGAGGCTCCAGGCGGCCAGGCCGGGGCGCTCCTGCTCGAAGCGGCCGGCCAGGCGCGCGGCCAGGTAGTCGGCCTCCATGCTGGCCAGGCCCTGGCCGGCGCACAGGATGCGGTTGCCGCCGGTGATGGCGTCCACCACCATCTGCGCGGCCATGGCCAGCGGCCGGGCCAGTTGCTCGGCGGCCTGGTAGAGCAGGTCGGCGCTTTCGAAGAACTGCTGCTGTATGCGTTGTTCAATCATGCGGCGCGAATGATAGGGTCAACCCCGAGCTCATCCGGCATCGAACGCCGCTTGCAACCATGTCAGTTTGTCACCGTCGATGGCGACGACGTCGAAGCGGCAGGGCGGCGGGCTGGCATGGCGCAGCAGGTAATGCCGGGCCGCGTAGATGAGGCGGCGCTGCTTGGCGGGCGTCACGCTGGCCGCCGCGCCGCCATGGGAGGCGTCGGCCCGGGCGCGCACTTCCACGAACACGAGGGTGCCGTCGCGGTCCCGCAGGATCAGGTCCACCTCGCCGGCCGGGCGGCCGGGGCCGGCGGCGACTCGATAATTCCGCTCCAGAAGGCGCAGGCCCGCGCGTTGCAGATGGGCCAGCGCCGCATCCTCGCCCGCCAAGCCCGTCTGGGCATGCTTTGATCGAGAGCCCCCGTTGAACATTGACGCCTCCCTGCTGCGCCAGGCCGCTGCGGCCGCGGCCGGCGGCCAGCAGTATCCGGCCGCCACGCTGTATCTCGTCGCGACGCCCATTGGCAATCTTGCCGACCTCAGTCTGCGCGCCATCCATGCGCTGGGCCTGGTCGACGCGCTGGCCTGCGAGGACACCCGCCAGGGCGGCGCGCTGCTGCGCCATCTGGGCCTGCACAAGCCGCTGATCGCGCTGCACCAGCACAACGAGCGCGAGGCCAGCGCCGCCGTGCTGGCGCGGCTGGCGGCGGGCGAGCGCGTGGCCTATGCGTCCGACGCCGGCACGCCGGCCATTTCCGACCCCGGCGCCGTGCTGGTGCAAGAGGTGGTGGCCGCCGGCCACCGCGTGCTGCCGCTGCCGGGGCCCAGCAGCGCGGTGACGGCCCTCAGCGTCGCGGGCGACGCCGCGGCCCAGGGCTTTGCCTTCGCCGGCTTCCTGCCCACCAAGGCCGGCGAGCGCCGCACGGCGCTGCAGGCGCTGCTGGCCGTCGAGGGCCAGAGCCAGGTCGTTTTCGAGGCCCCGCATCGCATCGAGGACCTGGTCGCGCTGCTGGCCGAACTGGCGCCCGAGCGCCGCGTGACGGTTTGCCGCGAGCTGACCAAGCAGTTCGAGACCGTGCACACGGCCGACGCCGTGACGCTGCCGGCCTGGCTGGCCGCCGACGCGCAGCGCCAGCGCGGCGAATTCGTGCTGGTGCTGCATGCCCGCGCGCCCGCCGCGGTGGACGAGGCGCTGCCCGCGGCGGCGCTGCGCGTGCTGGAGCTGCTGATGGCCGAGCTGCCGTTGAAGCAGGCCGTCGCGCTGGCTGCGCAGATCAGCGGCGCACCGCGCAACCGGCTTTACGAGGCCGGACTGGCGCTCAAGGCGGCTGCGGCTTCCTAGAATCGGCCCATGATCGCCGTCGAACCCACCCTGGCCCGCCTGGCCACCGCCCGCTCGCAACTGCTGGAGCCTTTCGGCCTGACCGAGGCCTCGCTGAGCCAGGCGCTGCGCCTCATCACCGAGCACCGGGTCGACGACGCCGACCTCTATTTCCAGACCACGCGCGCCGAGGGCTGGAGCCTGGAGGAGGGCATCGTCAAGAGCGGGTCGTTCAGCATCGACCAGGGCGTGGGCGTGCGCGCCGTGGCCGGCGAGAAGACGGCGTTCGCCTATTCCGACGACATCTCGCTGGACTCGCTGCTGGATGCCGCGCGCACCGTGCGCACCATCGCCGCGGCCGGCCAGAGCCGCAAGGTCAAGGTGCCGTCCCAGGGCCGCGTGGCCGGCAGCCGCGAGCTGTACGGCGTGGCCGACCCCATCGCCAGCCTGGACAGCGCCGCCAAGGTGGCGCTGCTGGAGCGCGCCGAGAAGATGGCCCGCGCCAAGGATCCGCGCGTGGTCCAGGTCATGGCCGGCCTGGCCGCCGAACATGAGGTGGTGCTGATCGCGCGCGCCGATGGCACGCTGGCCGCGGACGTGCGGCCGTTGGTGCGCTTGTCGCTGACGGTGATTGCCGAGAGCAACGGCCGCCGCGAGGTGGGCTCGGGCGGCGGCGGCGGGCGCTTCGGCCTGGCCTATTTCACCGACGAGATGATCGCCAGCTACGTCGAGCAGGCCGTGCATGCGGCGCTGACCAACCTGGACAGCCGCCCGGCGCCGGCCGGCGAGATGACCGTGGTGCTGGGCCCGGGCTGGCCCGGCGTGCTGCTGCACGAGGCCGTGGGCCATGGCCTGGAAGGCGACTTCAACCGCAAGGGCTCCAGCGCCTTCTCCGGCCGCATCGGTCAGCGCGTGGCGGCCAAGGGCGTCACGGTGCTGGACGACGGCACGCTGCCGGACCGCCGCGGTTCGCTGAACGTCGACGACGAGGGCGCGGCCAGCCAGCGCAATGTGCTGATAGAGGACGGCATCCTGAAGGGCTATATCCAGGACGCGATGAACGCGCGGCTGATGAAGGTGGCCCCCACCGGCAACGGCCGCCGCGAGAGCTATGCCCATGTGCCCATGCCGCGCATGACCAACACCTACATGCTGGGCGGCAAGGACGACCCGAACGAGATCGTCGCCTCCATCAAGAAGGGCCTCTACGCGACCAACTTCGGCGGCGGCCAGGTCGACATCACCAGCGGCAAGTTCGTGTTCTCGGCCAGCGAGGCCTACTGGGTGGAGAACGGCAAGATCCAGTACCCGGTCAAGGGCGCCACCATCATCGGCAACGGCCCGGACGCGCTGACCCGCGTCAGCATGATCGGCAACGACATGCAGCTGGACACCGGCGTGGGCGTGTGCGGCAAGGAAGGCCAGAGCGTGCCGGTGGGCGTGGGCCAGCCGACGCTGCGCATCGACGGGCTGACGGTGGGCGGCACGGCCTGAAGCCAGGCTTGGCGTCTCGCGAATGCCGCGCCATCGGGGCGGCGTGCTAGATTCCGTTCCATGTTCCGCGCCGTCTTTTTTCGCTTTTGGTTCTTTCCCCGCCCGGCGGTGGAGAGTTCTGAGCGCGCGCGCTGAACAGAAGACTCCCTACAAACCGCCGGGCCTGCAAAGCCCGGCGGTTTTTTTTTAGGTGCCCAGATGAACGCCAAAGTCTCCTCCGTCGAACCCGAAGCCCAGCGCTGGTACTCCCAGGACGACAAGACCAGCGCCACCGATGACGAGCGCATCCTCGACATCACGCCGCTGCCGCCGCCGGAGCACCTGATCCGCTTCTTCCCCATCCGTGGCACGCCGATGGAGGGCCTGGTCAGCCAGACCCGCCAGCGCATCCGCCGCATCATGAGCGGCGAGGACGACAGGCTGCTGGTCGTCATGGGCCCTTGTTCCATCCATGATCCCAATGCCGCCATCGAGTACGCGCGCCGGCTGAAGGCCCAGCGCGAGCAGTACGCCGACACGCTGGAGATCGTCATGCGCGTCTACTTCGAGAAGCCGCGCACGACGGTGGGCTGGAAGGGCCTGATCAACGATCCCTACCTGGACGAGAGCTACCGCATCGACGAGGGCCTGCGCATCGCCCGCCAGCTGCTGCTGGAGATCAACCGCCTGGGCGTGCCGGCCGGCAGCGAGTTCCTGGACGTGATCTCGCCGCAGTACATCGGCGACCTGATCGCCTGGGGCGCCATCGGCGCACGCACGACGGAGAGCCAGGTGCACCGCGAGCTGGCCTCGGGCCTGTCCGCGCCCATAGGCTTCAAGAACGGCACCGACGGCAACATCAAGATCGCCACCGACGCCATCCAGGCCGCGGCGCGCGGCCACCATTTCCTGTCGGTGCACAAGAACGGCCAGGTCGCCATCGTCGAGACGCGCGGCAACGCCGACTGCCACGTCATCCTGCGCGGCGGCAAGACGCCCAACTACGACGCCCAGCATGTGGCGGCGGCCTGCGCCGACCTGGAGAAGTCCAAGCTGCCACAGCGCCTGATGGTGGACTGCTCGCACGCCAATTCCAGCAAGCAGCACCAGCGTCAGCTGGACGTGGCGCGCGACATCGCCGGCCAGCTGCGCGAGGGCAGCCACAGCATCTTCGGCGTCATGGTGGAGAGCCATCTGAACGACGGCGCGCAGAAGTTCACGCCCGGCAAGGACGACCCCGCCGCGCTGGAATACGGCAAGAGCATCACCGACGCCTGCCTGGGCTGGGACGACTCGCTGGCCGTGCTGGAGGTGCTGTCGCAGGCGGTGAAGGCCAGGCGCTGACACAATCCGGGCCATGCAAGCCCGGATCACCGTCATCCCCGAGAGCGGCGAACCCGTCGACATCGACGTCGACGGCGCCGAGGTGTTGAGCTTCGAGGCCGCGCGCCGCTGGCTGGACGAGGCCTTCGTGCGCCTGGAGTGCGAGCCGCTGCGCGGCTCGGGCAAGGTGTTGCTGGCCGACAAGCTGATCCAGGTCGCCGCCGCGGCCGGCCCGGCCGGTTTCGCCGACCCGGCCTGGGCGCTGGACTACGCCCGCGCGGCGGCCGGCGCGCTGTCCAAGGCGCTGATCAAGATCGACGTGCCCCGGCGGGCCGTTTCCTACTGACCCCTCTTGAACCCGACGCGCGCGGCCCCAAATGGGCCGCGTTTTCGTTCACGGCAATCCCACCATGACCAAGCAAACCCACGCCTTCCAGGCCGAAGTCAAGCAGATCCTGCACCTCGTCACGCACTCGCTGTACTCCAACAAGGAGATCTTCCTGCGCGAGCTGGTCAGCAACGCCAGCGACGCCTGCGACAAGCTGCGCTTCGAGGCGCTGGACAACGCGGCGCTGTGGGAAGACCAGCCCAACCTCGAGGTGCGCATCCGCTTCGACGAGGCCGCCAAGACGCTGACCATCAGCGACAACGGCATCGGCATGAGCGCCGAGGAGGCGGCCGCGCATCTGGGCACCATCGCCAAGAGCGGCACGCGCGAGTTCATGGCCAAGCTCGAAGGTGACCAGAAGAAGGACGCCCAGCTGATCGGCCAGTTCGGCGTGGGCTTCTACTCGGGCTTCATCGTCGCCGACCGCATCACCGTCGAGACCCGCCGCGCCGGCCTGCCCGCCGAGCAAGGCGTGCGCTGGAGCAGCGAGGGCACCGGCGAGTACGAGATCGAGACCATCACCAAGCCCGGCCGCGGCACCGACGTCATCCTGCACCTGCGCGAGGGCGAGGAGGAGTTCCTGAAGACCTGGCGCGTGAAGTCCACCGTTGCCAAGTACAGCGACCACATCTCGCTGCCGGTGCTGATGAAGAAGGAGACCTGGGACGCCGAGAAGGCGCAGCAGGTCGTCACCGACGAGTGGGAGCCGGTCAACAAGGCCTCGGCGCTGTGGACGCGCAGCAAGAGCGACATCACGCAGGAGCAGTACGAGGAGTTCTACAAGCAGATCTCCTACGACACCGAGGCGCCGCTGGCCTACACGCACAACCGCGTGGAGGGCCGCAGCGAGTACACCCAGCTGCTCTACATCCCGAAGAAGGCGCCGTTCGACCTGTGGAACCGCGACAAGCGCGGCGGCGTGAAGCTGTACGTGAAGCGCGTCTTCATCATGGACGACGCCGAGGCGCTGATGCCGGTCTATCTGCGCTTCGTGAAGGGCGTCATCGACTCGGCCGACCTGCCGCTGAACGTGAGCCGCGAGCTGCTGCAGGAAAGCCGCGACGTGAAGGCCATCCGCGAGGGCTCGACCAAGCGCGTGCTGGGCATGCTGGAGAGCCTGGCCAACAGCGAGGACGCGGCCGAGAAGCAGAAGTACGCCGACTTCTGGAAGGACTTCGGCCAGGTGCTGAAGGAAGGCATCGGCGAGGACCATGCCAACCAGGAGCGCCTGGCCAAGCTGTTCCGCTTCGCGTCCACGCAGGCCGATGAAGGCGTGTCGCTGGCCGACTATGTCAGCCGCATGAAGGACGGCCAGGAAGCCATCTACTACATCACGGCCGACTCGCTGGCCGCGGCCAAGCACAGCCCGCAGCTGGAGATCTTCCGCAAGAAGGGCATCGAGGTGCTGCTGCTGGTGGACCGCGTCGACGAGTGGATGCTGAGCCACCTCTACGAGTTCGACGGCAAGCCGCTGCAGTCGGTCGCCAAGGGCGCGATCGACCTGGGCAAGCTGCAGGACGAGGAAGAAAAGAAGAAGGCCGAGGAGGTCGCCGAGAGCCTGAAGCCGCTGGTCGACAAGCTCAAGGACGCGCTCAAGGACCGCGCCAAGGACGTGCGCGTGACGACCCGCCTAGTCGACTCGCCGGCCTGCATCGTCGTCGAGGAGGGCGACGTCAGCGGCCACCTGGCGCGCCTGTTGAAGCAGGCCGGCCAGGCCGCGCCCGAGAGCAAGCCGACGCTGGAGATCAACCCCGAGCATGCGCTGGTCAAGCGGCTGGACGGCAGCGAGCGCTTCGACGACCTGGCCCAGGTGCTGTTCGACCAGGCCGTGCTGGCCGAAGGCGGCCACCTGGAAGACCCGGCCGCTTACGTGAAGCGCGTCAACGCGCTGCTGGTCGGCTGACCCTGCCCGGCCCAGCGGGCCCGGCGTGCCGAGGGGGCGCCGGGCCCGGGCGCCGCCCCTGGCCCGCCCGGCGCGGGTAGGGCAGCGCTTCTTTACGTGGTTTTGTTACGAATTTGCTACATCTCCCGCGCGATTGGGCTTCCGCTGGGGGCGGCTCGAGGCTAGGCTCCTAGGGTTATTACTGAGCCGTACCCGTCATGGTCCAGATTGAGTTCAGCGAACCCGTTGCAGCCGTCCCGGCAGCCATGGTCACCCGCCGTCTGCTGCTGCGCCCGCCCAGGGACGGCGATCTGGATGTGTTGACGGCGCTGAACGCCGACCCGGCCGTGAACCGCTTCTGTGCCGCGGCCACGCCCCAGGGGCGCGACGCCACCTGGGCCCAGTTGCAGGCCTGGATGGCGCATTGGCAGAGCCATGGTTTCGGCCACTGGGCCATTGCCGAGCGCGACCAGCCCGATGGCCTGATCGGCTTCGGCGGGCTGATGCACCGCAGCGTGGCCGGCCATGCCGGCCTCTACCTGTACTACCGCATCACGCCCCAGGCCTGGGGGCGGGGGCTGGCGTCCGAGATGGCTCAGTACGCCTTCGAGCAGGCCTTCGAGCAGCGCCGCGAGGGCGCGGTCGTCGCGGCGGTCCTGCCCAACAACGCGCCCACGCGCAAGACGCTGGAAGGCCTGGGCCTGCGCCTCAAGGGCTCGCTGGCCGTTGGCCCCGGCAGTGCGGCACTGCTCTACGAGCTGCGCGCCGACCGCTGGGCGACGCTGCCGCGCGGCGAGCCCGAGGCGGTGGCCTTCGCGGCCTGAGCGGCCCCGTCCTCAGCCGCCCGGCGCAAAGCCGCGCAGGCCCTCGAGGTCCAGCACCCGCAGCCCGCCGTACTCGATGCGGATCAGCCCGGCCTCGGCCAGGCGCGTCAGCGCCTGGTTCACGCGCTGGCGCGACAAGCCCACCAGATAGCCCAGCTCCTGCTGCGTGATGCGCAGCCCCTTGCCCACGCCCGGGTACAGCGTCGGGTGGAAGAGGGCGGCCAGGTTGCGCGCGACGCGCACGTCGGGATCGTGGATGCGGTCGGTCTCGCGCGCCGCGATGAACTGGCCCAGCCGCTCGTTGAGCTGGTCCAGCACGAAGCGGTTGAAGGCGATGCTGCCGTCCAGCAGCGCATGGAAGCTCTCCAGCGGCAGGCCGGCGACGACGCTGGGCCGCAGCGCCTGGATGTTGTAGCGGTAGCTCTCGCGCTTGAGCAGCGTGCCCTCGCCGAACCAGCCGCCCGGCGGGATGCCGGTGAAGGTGACGGCCTGGCCGGTGGAGTCGTCGTTGTTCATCTTCAGCAGCCCGTCGACGACGCCGAACCAGAAGCTGGCGGGCCGGCCGATGCGGCACAGGCGCTCGCCCGGCTCGGCATCGCCGACCTCCAGCGTCGCCACCGCGCGCTCGCGCAGCGGGCCGTCCAGCAGCTTCAGCCAGGGGATGGCGTCCAGCTCGCCCGGCGTGGGGCGGCGCGCGCGCTGGCGCAGGCTGGGGTTGAGGGGGGCGAAGGCATGCGGGGCCATGGCGGTGGGCGCGGTGCCCAGGGGTGGGAAAGTCTGGGCCGTGAAGACCCGTAAATTGTCGTCGTACCGACAGATTGGCGTCAAAGTCCTGATCAGAATGGGCTGACAGACGGGGGCTCCAGCCCCTGCAACGGAGACAGCTTGGTGGACACCTTCCCTCGGCTATTGCTCGCTCATGCGGCCCAAAGGCCCGACGCGCCGGCGCTGCGCGAGAAGGCCTTTGGCGTCTGGCAGACGCTGTCCTGGGCCCAGCTTGCGGCGCTGGTGCAGGAGCTGGCCCTGGGGCTGGCGGCCGCCGGGCTGCGCCGCGGCGAGCATCTCGTCGTTGTCGGCGAGAACCGCCCGCGGCTCTACGCCAGCATGCTGGCCGCGCAAGCCCTGGGCGCCGTGCCGGTGCCGCTGTACCAGGACGCCGTCGCCGCCGAGTTCGTCTTCCCGCTGAACAACGCCGAGATCGCCTTCGCCGTCGTCGAGGACCAGGAGCAGGTCGACAAGCTGCTGGAGCTGCGCGAGCAGTGCCCGCAGTTGAAGCGCATCTGGTTCGACGACCCGCGCGGCCTGCGCCACTACGACGAGCCGGGCCTGGCCTCGCTGGATGAGTTGCTGGCCCAGGGCCGCGCGGCCCGCGCGCAGCGGCCGGACTTCTTCGCCGCCGAGGTGGCCGCGGGCCAGCCGGGCGACGTCGCCGCGCTGTTCTTCACCTCCGGCACCACGGGCAACCCCAAGGGCGTCATCCACACCCACGCGACGCTGATCGACCGGGCCCGGGCCGGCCAGCGCTTCGACAGGCTGACGCCGCGGGAGGAGGTGCTGGCCTATCTGCCGCCGGCTTGGATAGGCCAGAACATCTTCAGCTTCGCGCAGTGGCTGGCCGTGGGCTATGTCGTCAACTGCCCCGAGTCGGCGTCCACGGTCAGCATCGACCTGAAGGAGGTGGGCCCCACCTATTACTTCGCGCCGCCGCGGGTCTTCGAGGGCCTGCTGACGACGGTGATGATCCGCATGGAGGATGCGTCCGCGATCAAGCGCTGGCTGTTCGAGCGCTGCATGAGCCTGGCCCGGCGCGTCGGCCCGCGGCTGATGGACGGGCAGGCCGTAGGCCCGCTGGACCGCCTGGCCTATGCGCTGGGCGATCTGCTGATCTACGGCCCGCTGCGCAACACGCTGGGCTTCTCGCGCGTGCGCGTGGCCTACACGGCGGGCGAGGCCATAGGCCCCGACCTGTTCAGCTTCTACCGCGCCATCGGCATCAACCTCAAGCAGCTCTACGGCTCCACCGAGACGGCCGTGTTCGTCTGCCTGCAGCCCGACCACGAGGCCCGCGCCGACACGGTGGGCGTGCCCATCGAGGGCGTGGAGATCCGGCTGTCGGACAGCGGCGAGCTGCTGGTGCGCTCGCCCGGCCTGCTCAAGGGCTATTACAAAAACGACGCGGCGACGGCCGAGGCGCTGACGGCCGACGGCTGGTTCCACACCGGCGACGCCGGCTTCCTGACGCCCGGGGGGCACCTGAAGATCATCGACCGCGCCAAGGATGTCGGGCGCCTGATGGGCGGCGCCTTCGACGGCGCGATGTTTGCGCCCAAGTACGTGGAGAACAAGCTGAAGTTCTTCCCGCACATCAAGGAGGCGGTCTGCTTCGGCGACCGGCGCGAGAAGGTCTGCGCCTTCATCAACATCGACTTCGAGGCCGTGGGCAACTGGGCCGAGCGCCGCAACCTGCCCTATGCCGGCTACACCGACCTGGCGGGGCGCGCCGAGGTCTACCAGCTCATCCTCGAGTGCGTGGAGAAGGTCAATGCCGACCTGGCCCAGGACGAGCTGCTGGCCGGCAGCCAGGTCAGCCGCTTCCTGATCCTGCACAAGGAGCTGGACGCCGACGACGGCGAGCTGACGCGTACCCGCAAGGTGCGTCGCAGCGCCATCGCCGAGAAATACGGCGTGCTCATCGACGCGCTGTACGACGGCAAGGTCTCGCAGCACATCGAGACCCAGGTCAAGTTCGAGGACGGCCGCACGGCCCTGGTGGCGGCCGACCTGCGCATCGTCGAGGCCAGGACCTATCCCACGGTGAAGAGGCAGGCCGCATGAGCAAAAAGCACATCGGCGAGGTCATCCTCGAGGTGCAGAACATCTCGCTGGCCTTTGGCGGCGTGAAGGCGTTGACCGACATCAGCTTCGACGTCCGCGAGCACGAGGTCAGGGCCATCATCGGCCCCAACGGCGCGGGCAAGAGCTCGATGCTGAACTGCATCAACGGCGTCTACCAGCCGCAGCAGGGCGCCATCACGCTGCGCGGCAAGACCTTCAAGGGCATGAGCCCGCGCCAGGTCGCCGAGATGGGCGTGGCCCGCACCTTCCAGAACCTGGCGCTGTTCAAGGGCATGAGCGTGCTGGACAACATCATGACCGGCCGCAACCTGCGCATGAAGCGCGGCCTGTTCTGGCAGGCCCTGCACCTAGGCCCGGCGCGGCGCGAGGAGACCGCGCAGCGCGCTCATGCGGAGCGCATCATCGACTTCCTCGAGATCCAGGCCTACCGCAAGACGCCCGTGGGCCGCCTGCCCTACGGCCTGCAAAAGCGCGTGGACCTGGGCCGCGCGCTGGCCATGGAGCCCAGCCTCTTGCTGCTGGACGAGCCCATGGCCGGCATGAACGTGGAGGAGAAGCAGGACATGTGCCGCTTCATCCTCGACGTGAACGACGAGTTCGGCACCACCATCGTGCTGATCGAGCACGACATGGGCGTCGTCATGGACATCTCCGACCGCGTCGTCGTGCTGGACTACGGCAAGAAGATCGGCGACGGCGCGCCCGACGAGGTGCGCAAGAACGAAGACGTCATCCGGGCGTATCTCGGGGCGGGGCATTGAGCATGGAAATTCATATGCAACCACAGAGACACAGAGGCACAGAGGAAATTCAGAGGACGGTTCTCAGTGCCTCTGTGTCTTTGTGGTTGCATTTCCCTGCCGGACGCAGCTGACCATGGGCCCGTTTCTCGAAACCCTGATCGGCGGCCTGATGGCGGGCATGCTGTATTCGCTCATCGCGCTGGGCTTTGTGCTGATCTTCAAGGCCAGCGGCGTCTTCAATTTCGCGCAGGGCGCGATGGTGCTGTTCGCCGCGCTGGCGATGGCGCGCTTTGCCGAATGGCTGCCGGCGCTCACGGGCCTGGAGGGCAAGCTGCTGGTCAATGTGCTGGCCTTTGCCGGCGCGCTGGCGGTGATGGTGGTGGTGGCCTGGGCCGTGGAGCGGCTGGCGCTCGCCAAGCTCGTCAATCAGGAAGGCATCACGCTGCTGATGGCGACGCTGGGCATCGCCTACCTGCTGGAGGGCGCGGGCCAGATGCTGTTCGGCAACGACATCTACAAGATCGACATCGGCCTGCCCAAGGATCCGATGTTCCTGTTCGAGCAGACCTTCGAGGGCGGTGTGCTGGTCAGCAAGGAAGACCTTTATGCCGCGCTGATCGCGGCGGCGCTCGTGGCGGGCCTGTCGCTGTTCTTCCAGAAGACCGCCACCGGCCGCGCGCTGCGCGCCGTCGCCGACGACCACCAGGCCGCGCAGAGCATAGGCATCCCGCTGTCGCGCATCTGGGTCATCGTCTGGAGCGTGGCGGGCTTTGTCGCCCTGGTGGCCGGCATGATCTGGGGCAGCAAGCTGGGCGTGCAGTTCTCGCTGTCTCTCGTGGCGTTGAAGGCATTGCCGGTGGTCATCCTTGGCGGGCTGACCAGCGTGCCGGGCGCCATCGTCGGCGGGCTGCTGATCGGCGTGGGCGAGAAGCTGTCGGAGGCCTACCTGGGCCCGATGCTTGGCGGCGGTATCGAGTACTGGTTCGGCTATGTACTCGTGCTGGTTGTGTTGCTCGTCAGGCCGCAGGGGCTGTTCGGCGAGAAGATCATCGATCGGGTCTGAACCATGCTGTACAGAGAGAACGGCCAGTTCAAGACGACGTATGCGGCGGACAGCCAGATCCTGCCCATACGCCAGGACCGCATCGCCATGGCGCTGATGCTGGCAGTCGCCTTCATCGTCATCCCCATGCTCAGCAGCGAATACCTGCTGCGCGCCATCCTCATCCCCTTCCTGATCCTGTCGCTGGCGGCGCTGGGCCTGAACGTGCTGGTGGGCTACTGCGGCCAGATCTCGCTGGGCTCCGGCGCCTTCATGGCCGTGGGGGCCTACGTGGCCTACAACTGCCAGGCGCGCATCGAGGGCATGCCGCTGATCCTGTCGCTGCTGGCCGGCGGCCTGGGCGCGACCGTGCTGGGCGTGGCCTTCGGTCTGCCGTCGCTGCGCATCAAGGGCCTTTACCTCGCGGTGGCGACGCTGGCGGCGCAGTTCTTCGTCGACTGGGCCTGCCTGCGGCTGAAATGGGTCACCAACGACTCCACCTCGGGCTCGGTCAGCGTGGCCAATCTCAACCTCTTCGGGGTCTCGGTCGAGTCGCCGCAGGCCCGCTATCTGCTGTGCCTGGGCTTGGTCGTCTTGTTCGCGCTGGCCACCAAGAACCTGGTGCGCGGCCATATCGGCCGCTCCTGGATGGCCATGCGCGACATGGACGTCGCCGCCGCCGTCATCGGCATCCGGCCCATGCAGGCCAAGCTCAGCGCGTTCGCCGTCAGCAGCTTCATCATCGGTGTGGCCGGCGCGCTGTGGGGCTTCGTGCACCTGGGCTCCTGGGAGCCGGCGGCCTTCGGCATCAACCGCAGCTTCGACCTGCTGTTCATGGTCATCATCGGCGGCCTGGGTTCGATCTCGGGCGCCTTCTTCGGCGCCGCCTTCATCGTCGTGCTGCCGCTGCTGCTGGACAAGCTGCCCTACTGGACCGGCCTGCCCATGGACACGGCCACCGCCTCGCACCTGGCGCTGATGATCTTCGGCGCCCTCATCGTGTTCTTCCTCATCAAGGAACCGCACGGCCTCGCGCGACTCTGGGCCACGGCCAAGGAGAAGTTGCGCCTCTGGCCCTTCCCTCACTGACCACCACGACAGGAGACATCGGCATGAAGACTCTCATCACCTGCGCGGCCCTGGCTGCCCTGCAACTCTTCGCGGCACCGGCCGCGGTGGCTCAGGCCAAGGAGCAGTTCTTCCCGCTGCTGGTCTACCGCACCGGCCCCTACTCGCCCAACGGCACGCCCTGGGCCAATGGCAAGCAGGACTACATCAAGCTCATCAACGCCCGTGACGGCGGCGTCAACGGCGTGAAGCTCACGTTCGAGGAGTGCGAGACCGGCTACGCCACCGACAAGGGTGTGGAGTGCTACGAGCGCCTGAAGGGCAAGGGCGCGACGCTGTTCGACCCGCAGGCCACCGGCATCACCTTCGCGCTGACCGACAAGGTGCCCGCCGACAAGATTCCGCTGATCACGCTGGGCTACGGCCTGTCGGCCTCGGCCGACGGCGGCGTGTTCGCCTGGAACTTCCCGCTGATGGGCAGCTACTGGACGGCGGCCGACGTGCTGATCCAGCACCTGGGCAAGAAGGAGGGCGGGCTGGACAAGCTCAAGGGCAAGAAGATCGCGCTGGTCTACCACGACAGCCCCTTCGGCAAGGAGCCCATCCCGCTGCTGGACGAGCGCCAGAAGATGCACGGCTTCGAGCTCATCAAGATCCCGGTCACCGCGCCCGGCGTGGAGCAGAAGTCGGCCTGGCTGCAGGTGCGCCAGGCGCGGCCCGACTACGTGCTGCTGTGGGGCTGGGGCGTCATGAACTCCACCGCGCTGAAGGAGGCCCAGGCCACCGGCTATCCGCGCGAGAAGATGTACGGCGTCTGGTGGTCGGGCGCCGAGCCCGACGTCAAGGACGTGGGCGAGGGCGCCAAGGGCTACAACGCGCTCAACCTCAACACCTCGGGCCAGAGTCCCAAGGTCATCCAGGACATCCTGAAGTACGTGCACGGCAAGGGCCAGGGCACGGGCCCCAAGGACGAGGTGGGCTCGGTGCTCTACACCCGCGGCCTGGTCATCCAGGCGCTGGGCGTGGAGGCCGTGCGGCGCGCGCAGGAGCGCTTCGGCAAGGGCAAGGTCATGACCGGCGAGCAGGTGCGCTGGGGCCTGGAGAACCTGGCGCTGGACGACAAGAAGCTGGCCGCCCTGGGCCTGACCGGCGTCATCCGCCCCATCAGCACCAGCTGCACCGACCACCAGGGCTCCACCTGGGTGCGCGTGCACACCTGGGATGGCAAGCAGTGGAACTTCAGCTCCGACTGGTACCAGGCCGACGAGCAGATCCTCAAGCCCATGATCAGGGCCGCGGCCGACAAGTACGCCGCCGAGAAGAAGCTCACGCGCCGCACGCCCCAGGACTGCCAGAGCTGAGCCGCGCGGCGAAATCCCCGCTTCCACCCCTGTCCCTCCCCCACGGGAGGGGCACCATCCGCGAGAGCATGCATGCTGAGGCGAGAGTCGAGATGACAGCACCCCTCCTGAACGTCAACGGCATCGAGGTCATCTACAACCATGTGATCCTGGTGCTCAAGGGCGTGTCGCTGCAGGTGGCCGAGGGCCAGGTGGTGGCCTTGCTGGGCGGCAACGGCGCCGGCAAGACCACCACGCTGCGCGCCGTGTCCAACCTGCTGGAGGGCGAGCGTGGCGAGGTCACCAAAGGGGCAATCGAGCTGCGCGGCGAGCGCATCGAGAAGCTGTCCACGGCGGCCATGGTGGAGCGCGGCGTCGTGCAGGTCATGGAGGGGCGGCACTGCTTCGCCCACCTGAGCATCGAGGAGAACCTGATGACCGGCGCCTACACGCGCAAGGACGGTCGGGCGGCGGTGGCCGCGACGCTGGACAAGGTCTACACCTACTTTCCGCGCCTGAAGACGCGCCGCAGCAGCCAGGCCGCCTACACCTCCGGCGGCGAGCAGCAGATGTGCGCCATCGGCCGCGCACTGATGGCCAACCCGAAGATGGTGCTGCTGGACGAGCCGTCCATGGGCCTGGCGCCGCAGATCGTCGAGGAGGTGTTCGAGATCGTCCGCGACCTCAATGCCAGGGAGGGCACGACCTTCCTGCTGGCCGAGCAAAACACCGGCATGGCGCTGCGCTATGCCGACTACGGCTACATCCTGGAGAACGGCCGCGTCGTCATGGACGGCTCGGCCGCCGACCTGCGCGAGAACGAGGACGTCAAGGAGTTCTACCTGGGCGTGGGCGGGGAAGGGCGGCGCAGCTTCAAGGACGTGAAGTCGTACAAGCGAAGAAAGCGTTGGCTGGCATGAGTGACGAATCCTGGGACATCGCGCCGCCGCCCTTCGATGCGGAGGCGGCGCTGCAGACGCTGAAGCGCTTCGTGCGCGACCAGCGCGTGCTGGTCGAGCGCAGCCAGGGCTGGCTGCTGGGCGCGGACCTCGTGCTCAAGCTGGCCGTCGACGGCGCCGCCCTCAAGGCGCAGCTGGCCAGGCGCCCGGCGCGCACGCCCGAGTGGGACGGCTTTACGCTGAAGTCCGCGACCGATGTGCGCAAGCTGCAGGACGAGATCAAGCGCCGGCTCACGCGCTGGAAGGACGACGAGTGAGTGACTTCTTCGATGCGCTGGAGACCCGCGAGCCCGCCGCGCGCGAGGCTGCGCTGCTGGCCGCGCTGCCGGCGCAGATCGCCCATGCCCAGTCGGCCAGCCCGGCCTATGCCGAGCTGCTGGCCGGCGTGGACGCCGCGGCCATAGACTCGCGCGCCGCGCTGGCCCAGCTGCCGCTGACGCGCAAGAGCAGCCTGGCCGCCGCCCAGGCTGCGCGTCGCGCGCTGCGCCTGGGCGGTTTTGCCGCCGGCGCGCCGCGGCGCATCTTCCAGTCGCCCGGGCCGCTGTACGAAGTCGAGCCCGCGGCCGAAAGCGACGACCCCTGGCGCATCGCCCGCGCGCTGCATGCGGCCGGCATACGCGCGGGCCAGCTGGCCCATGTGGGCTTCAGCTACCACCTGACGCCGGCCGGCGCCATGATGGAAGCCGGCCTGCGGGCGCTGGGGGCCGCCAGCTTCCCGGGCGGCGTCGGCAACACCGAGCTGCAGCTGCAGGCCCTGCTGGACCTGCAGCCCGAGGCCTATGCCGGCACGCCCAGCCTGTTGCGCATCCTGCTGGACAAGGCCGCCGAGGGCGGGCATGCGCTGCCGCAGCTGAAGCGCGCGCTGGTCAGCGGCGAGGCCTGCCCGCCGGCGCTGGTGGCCTGGTTCGCCGAGCGCGGCGTCGACGCCTACCAGTGCTATGCCACGGCCGACCTGGGCCTGATCGCCTACGAGACGCCGGCGCGCGACGGCCTGGTGGTCGACGAGGGCGTCATCGTCGAGATCGTGCGCCCCGGCTCCGGAGACCCACTAGCCGAGGGCGAGGTGGGTGAGGTGGTCGTGACGACGCTGTCGCCCGGTTACCCCCTGATCCGCTTCGCCACCGGCGACCTCTCCGCCGTGCTGCCGGGCCAGAGCCCCTGCGGCCGCACCAACCAGCGCCTGCGCGGCTGGCTGGGCCGGGCGGACCAGTCGGCCAAGGTGCGCGGCATGTTCGTGCACGCCGGCCAGGTGGCCGGCATCCTGAAGCGCCACCCGGAGCTGCGCCGCGCCCGGCTGGTCGTCAGCGGCGAGCTGGCGCAGGACCGGGTCGTGCTGCAGGTCGAGGCCGCGTCGGCCCTGCCACCGGCCATCGTGGAAAGCCTGATGCAGACCGCGCGCGACCTGACCAAACTCCGCGTCGAGGTGGAAGCCCTGCCATCCGGCAGCCTGCCCAACGACGGCAAGCTCATCGAAGACCGTCGCTAAACGCTGGAGACGTCCCGATGCGCCGATTCCTGCTGCCCGCCGCGGGCCTGCTCGCCTGCCTGCCCGCGCTGGCCGAGTACCCCGAGAAACCCATCACCATCGTCGTGCCCTTTGCGGCCGGCGGGCCGACCGACAAGGTCGCCCGCGACCTCGCCGAGGCCTTGCGCAAGCCGCTGGGCGCCACTCTCGTCATCGAGAACGTGGCCGGCGTGGGCGGCACGCTGGGCGCCGCCAAGGTGGCCAAGGCGGCGCCGGACGGCTACACGCTGCTGCTGCACCACATCGGCATCGCCAGCGCGACGGCGCTGTACCGCTCGCTGCCCTACAAGACGCTGGAGGACTTCGAGTACCTGGGCATGGTCAACGAGGTGCCCATGACGCTGATAGGCCGGCCCTCGCTGCCCGCGTCCAATTACGCGGAGCTGGGCAAGTGGCTGGAGGCCAACAAGGGCAGCGTCAACCTGGCCCATGCCGGCGTGGGCTCGGCCTCGCACCTGTGCGGCCTGATGTTCCAGGCCGCCATCAGGCAGGAGATGACCACCGTGCCCTACAAGGGCACGGCGCCGGCCATGAACGACTTGCTGGGCAACCAGGTCGACATCCTGTGCGACCAGACCACCAACACCACCGGCCAGATCGAGGCCGGCAAGGTCAAGGCCTTCGCGGTGATGTCGCCCAAGCGCCTGCCCGGCGTGCTGAGCAAGCTGCCGACGGCCGACGAGTCGGGCGTCAAGGGCTTCAGCATCTCGGTCTGGCACGGCCTGTACGCGCCCAGGGGCACGCCCAAGGCCGTCGTCGACAAGGCCAACGCGGCCCTGCGCGCGGCGCTGAAGGACGCCGATTTCGTCAGGCGCCAGGAGGCGCTGGGCGCCGTCATCGTCAGCGATGCCCGCCTGGGCCCGGCCGAGCACAAGAAGTTCGTCGAGGCCGAGATCAACAAGCTCGGGCCCGTCATCAAGGCGGCGGGGCAGTACGCCGACTGAACGGCCATGGCCCGGGGCTCAGGCCCCGGCCGTGGCGAGATCCACCAGCACGAAGTGCTTGCGCACCGGCTCCAGCACCTCGAACTCGCCTTCGAAACCCGGCGGGATGACGCCGCCCTGGCCGGGGCCGATGTCCACGGCGCCCTGCGGCCCGTGCAGGCGCACGCGGCCTTGCAGCACGTGGAAGTATTCCTGGCGGCCCGCGGGGAAGACGATGCGCCAGCGGCCCACCTCGCATTCCCAGACGCCGGCGCTCATGGGGCCGGCCTCGTGCAGCGTCCAGGTCTGGCGCTGCGGCGCGCCGCTGACGCGGCGCTCGGCGCGCGGCTGGTCCAGCGCCGGTTCGCGGCCGTCGGTCGAATCGATCAGGACGATCTCGGGCTTCATCTTCAGTTCATTCGCAAGGGGATGGTCACCGGCCCGTCGTTGACGAGATGCACCTGCATGTCGGCGCCGAACTCGCCGCTGGCCACGACCGGGTGCTGGCGGCGCGCCACCGCCAGCGTGTGCTCGTAGAGCCGCCGGCCCAGCTCGGCCGGCGCGGCGCCCGAGAAGCTGGGCCGGTTGCCGCCCGAGGTGTCGGCCGCCAGCGTGAACTGGCTGACGATGAGCAGGCCGCCGGCCACGTCCTGCAGGCTGAGGTTCATCTTGGCCGCGGCGTCGCTGAAGACGCGCAGCTTCAACACCTTGGCGACCAGCTTCTCGGCCGTGGCCTCGCTGTCCGTCGGCTCGGCGCAGACCAGCATCAGGAAGCCCTGGCCGATCTGGCCCACCACCCGGCCGCCCACCTCCACGCGGGCCTCGCGCACCCGTTGCAGCAGCGCGATCACAGCAAGTCCCTGGGGTCGTCGAAATGCGCCTCGACGTCCATGGGCAGCAGCTGGATGCTGGCGCGCAGCCCCGGCACGGCGCTCATCAGCGCCTGCTCGACCGAGGTGCGCAGCGCGGCGGCGCGGCCCAGGCTCCAGCTGGCGGGCATGTGCATGTGCAGGTCCACGAAACGCCGCTGGCCGGCGACGCGGCTGGTGACATGGTCGAAGCGAATGGTGTGCGGGTGGCGGAAGTCGTCCAGCACGGCCTGCACGCGGGCCTGGGCCTCGGCATCCAGCGCCTCGTCCATCAGCCCGCGCGTGGACTCCCGCATCAGCTGCACGCCCTCGCGCAGGATGTTCAGCGCCACCATGACGGCCAGCAGTGGGTCCAGCCACTGCCAGCCGGTGGCCATCACGCCGATCAGGCCCACGACGACGCCGGCCGAGGTCCAGACGTCCGTGATCAGGTGGCGGGCATCGCCCTCCAGCGCGATGGAGCGCAGCTCGCGGGCCTTGCGCAGCATGGCCCAGGCCAGCCCGCCGTTGATGGCCGAGCTGACGACGGCCAGCGCCACGCCCAGGCCGATGGAATCGAGCGGCTGCGGGTTGTGCCAGCGGTCCAGCGCCCCCCACAGGATGCCCAGCGCCGCCGCGATGATGAGGATGCCCTCGAAGCCGCTGGAGAAGTACTCGGCCTTGTGGTGGCCGTAGGGATGCTCGGCGTCGGGCGGCTGGGCGGCCAGCGTGAGCATGGCCAGCGCGAACAGCGCGCCGGCCAGGTTGACCAGCGATTCCAGCGCGTCGGCCGCGAGGCTGACCGAGCCGGTCCACCACCAGGCGGCGGTCTTCAGGGCAATGGTCACCACCGCTGCGACGACCGACAGCTTCAGATAGGCATTGGCTTGCATGGCGACATTGTCGCGACGCCGCGGGGGCTTGAGCATCGGCAGCGGCCTTGCCCCCCAGACCGGCCATCGCGTGGGGCTGGCAGGGCAGGGCGCAGCCGCGCCGGCACGGAGCTCCAGGGGAAAAATACCGGGCGGCAAATGCCCGACGCGGTGGCCGCCATGGCGCGCTAACCTCAGCGGCTTCAACCAGGGAGTTTCGTCATGCAAATCCTTCGACGGGCTTGTGGCGCCGCAGCACTGGTCCTGCTGGGGCTGGGGCCTGCCCGCGCGGCCGACATCGGCAAGCTGGGCGTGATGTCGGTGCTGGGCCGCGAGGTCCACGTCATCATCCACGCGCCCACCACCGGCACCCGCGTCAATCGCAACGCGAAGGACACGATCGCGATGGCGCCGAACGACTTCGAGAACTTCGTGCTGCGCACGACGGTGGACAGCGCCCGGCGCGAGGGATTGGGCGAGGTGCTGATGCTGGCCCGCCCGGCCAACGGCAGCATGCCCTGGCGGCGCGAGGGCCAGGCCGTGCTGGTCACGCGCCCGCTGCTCGAGGCGGCGCAGAGCGCCAAGCTGTCGCACCTGATCCTGATCCAGCCTGCCCAGGGCGAAGCCAGTCTGAAGATGGCCAAGACGGTGGTTGGCGCAGGCCAGCTCGAGGGCCTGGGCTTCTACGTCGACACCATGCTGAGCGTGGAGCAGGTCGATTCCAGCCAGACCAGCTTCGGCTACCTCGCGCCCTATGCCTACTTCGACATGTATCTGGTCGACGTCGCGACGCTGGACTTGCAGGCCGAGCACCGCGCCCGCGCCAGCATCGCCCTCGCCGACCCGGTCAGCGCCGGCAACGACCCCTGGTCGGCCTTGTCGGCGGAGCGCAAGATCGAGGTCATCCGGCAGCTGTTGCAGCAGGAGGTCGAGAAGGGCATACGCGGCTGGGCATCGCAGCCGCGCGCCGCAGCGTCGCCGTCGCGCTGATGCCGCCGGCGCCGATTGCCGCCGCGCAGCGCGGCGATGCCGTGGTCAGTTTCCTAGAATGGCCGGAATCCCGGAGCCCTGCATGACCACCCCCCTGACCCCCGACGTCTCCCACATCGCGCCGCGCGAGAAGGCCGAGATCCTCTCCCAGGCCCTGCCCTACATCCGCAAGTTCCACGGCAAGACCATCGTCATCAAGTACGGCGGCAACGCGATGACCGATCCCGAGCTGCAGCAGGACTTCGCCGAGGACGTGGTGCTGCTCAAGCTGGTGGGCCTGAACCCGGTCGTCGTGCATGGCGGTGGCCCGCAGATCGAGGACGCGCTGAACAAGCTGGGCAAGAAGGGCCACTTCATCCAGGGCATGCGCGTGACGGACGCCGAGACCATGGGCGTCGTCGAATGGGTGCTGGCCGGCGAGGTGCAGCAGGACATCGTCGGGCTGATCAACGCCGCCGGCGGCAAGGCCGTGGGCCTGACCGGCCGCGACGGCGGCATGATCCGCGCCAAGCAGCTCAAGATGGTCGACAAGGACGATCCGGCCAAGGAGCACGACATCGGCCAGGTCGGCGACATCGTCTCCATCGACCCCAGCGTCGTGAAGGCGCTGCAGGACGACCAGTTCATCCCCGTCGTCAGCCCGATCGGATTCGGCGAGAGCAACGAGAGCTACAACATCAACGCCGACGTCGTCGCCGCCAAGCTGGCCACCGTGCTGCAGGCCGAGAAGCTGCTGATGCTGACCAACATCCGCGGCGTGCTGGACAAGCAGGGCGAGCTGCTGACCGAGCTGACGCCGCGCCGCATCGACGAGCTGGTGGCCGACGGCACCATCAGCGGCGGCATGATCCCCAAGATCGCCGGCGCCATCGACGCGGCCAAGAGCGGCGTCAACGCCGTGCACATCATCGACGGCCGCGTGCCGCATGCGATGCTGCTGGAGGTGCTCACGGACCAGGCCTACGGAACGATGATCTCGTCACGCTGAAGTGAAGCCGCGCGACCGGGTCTGGCTGTTCGACCTCGACGACACGCTGCACAACGCCTCGCAGCGTGCGTTCGCCGAGCTGAACCTGGCCATGACGGCCTACATCGAGACCCATCTGGGCCTGCCCACGCACGAGGCCAGCGCGCTGCGCCACCGCTACTGGACGCGCTATGGCGCGACGCTGACCGGGCTGCAGCGCCACCATGGCATCAAGCCGGCGCATTTCCTGCACGAGACGCATCGCCTGCCCGGCCTGGACGCGCATCTGCACGGCCATGCCCATGACCTGGCGGCGCTGCGCCGCCTGCCGGGCCGCAAGTTCCTGATGACGAACGCGCCGCGGGCCTATGCGCAGCGCGTGCTGGCCGCCATCGGGCTGAGCGGCGTCTTCGACGGCCTGATCTGCATCGAGGACATGAGCTGCTTCGGCCACTGCCGCCCCAAGCCGGATGCGCGCATGTTCCGCATGGTGCTGGCGCGGCACAAGCTCAGGCCCGAGCGCTGCGTGCTCGTCGAGGACACGCTGATGCACCAGAAGACGGCCCATGGCCTGGGCCTGTCCACGGTCTGGATGCAGCGCTGGCTGCGCCGGGCCGGCGCCCCCCGCCTGCATGGGCGCCCCCGCTATGTGAGCCTGCGCCTGCGCTCGCTGGCCGGCCTGCTGCGCTCCCCCCAGTTCTGACGGGTGGCGAGCCCGGATAGCGGCTATCCTCGGCCGACAATGCGAGCCCCGCGTTAGGAAAGCCCCAGAGCCCATGTCCCCGTTCTCGGTCCTGATCGTCGAAGACCAAGCCCGCTTCCGGGAGGCCTTCACGCATGCGCTGGGCAGCGTGCCCGACATCGAGCTGCTGGGTATCGCGCCCGACCTGCCGCAGGGCCGGCGCATGTTCGACCAGCTGCAGCCCGACGTGCTGCTGGTGGACCTGGACCTGCCCGGCGGCAGCGGCATCGAGCTGATCCGCCATGCCGCGCAGACGCGGCCGCAGTGCGAGGTGATGGTCATCTCCGTGTTCGGCGACGAGCAGCATGTCGTGGCCAGCATCGAGGCCGGCGCCACCGGCTATCTGCTCAAGGACAGCCTGGCGCTGGACCTGCCCGGCCAGCTGCGCAGCTTGCGCGCCGGCGGCAGCCCCATCAGCCCCGTCATCGCGCGCCGCCTGCTGGTGCGCCTGGCGCCCGGCAGCCAGGGCTCCAGCGGCCCCTCGCCCGAGGCCATGGCCGCCGCGATGGCTGACGAAGAGGTGGTCGCTTTGTCGGAGCAGGAGTCGCGCGTGCTGCACCTGGCGGCCAAGGGCTTCACCTTCGACGAGATCGCGCAGTTCATGCAGGTCTCGCCGCACACGGTGATGACCTACGTCAAGCGGGTCTACCGCAAGCTGCATGTGCGCTCCAAGGTGGAAGCCATCTACGAAGCGCGCCGCCTGGGCTGGCTGCGCGATTGATGTAGCCCACCCCCTACGCGCTTCGCGCGCCCCCTCAAGGGGGCACGGCCAGCGGCCCGGCAAAGCCGGTTCCGCGGCAGTCACTCGGTAGGGCACTCTGTTACGGCAAGATCGCAGTTGTGAACACCGACACCCCACCCGAACCGGTTGCAGTTGATTCCCAACCCGGGCCGCGCAAGCGCCCCAAGCCGGGCGAGCGGCGCACGCAGATCCTGCAGGTGCTGGCCGGCATGCTGGAGCAGCCCGGTGCCGACCGCATCACCACCGCCGCGCTGGCCGCCAGGCTGGACGTCAGCGAGGCGGCGCTGTACCGCCACTTCGCCAGCAAGGCGCAGATGTTCGAGGCGCTGCTGGACTTCATCGAGAGCAGCGTGTTCGGCCTGGTCCACCAGATCGTCGACTCGCCGCACCCCCTGCCGCCGCCGGGCAAGGCCGCGCGCATCGCCAGCGTCATCCTGCAGTTCGGCGAGAAGAACCCCGGCATGACCCGCGTCATGGTGGGCGATGCGCTGGTCTACGAGAACGAGCGGCTGGTGGCGCGCATGAACCAGTTCTTCGACCGCATCGAGTCCTCGCTGCGCCAGGTGCTGCGCGCGGCGGCCGAGGCGCAGGGCTCGCTGACGCCCACCGTGCAGGCCAATGCGCAGGCCTCGGTCTGGGTCAGCTTCATCATCGGGCGGTTGCAGCGCTATGCGCGCTCGGGCTTCAAGCGGCTGCCGACGGAGCAGCTGGAAGCGTCCCTGAAATCCATAGCCTGAGGCCCCGCCTCCTACACTGGCGGCATGTCTGCCGCGCTTGAATCCTTACTCGCCCGCGCCGAGGGGCTGCTGACCCGGCTCGAGGCCGTCCTGCCCCACGCGGCCACGCCACCCGACTGGGCCGCGTCCACCGCCTTTCGCGCCCGCCGCCGCCATGGTGCGCTGTGCCTGGAGCCGGTGCGCGCCGTGAGCCGCATCCTGCTCACCGACCTGAAGGAAGTGGAGCCGCAGAAGGAAAAACTGCTGCGCAACACGGCCCAGTTCGTCGCCGGCCGCCCGGCCAACAACGTGCTGCTGACCGGGGCCAAGGGCACCGGCAAGAGCTCGCTGATCAAGGCGGTGCTGAACGAGTTCTCCGGCCGCGGCCTGCGCCTCATCGAGGTCGACAAGGCCGACCTCGTGGACCTGCCGGACCTCATCGAGCAGGTCGCCGGCCGGCCGGAGCGCTTCGTGGTTTTCTGCGACGACTTGAGCTTCGACGAAGGCGAGGCCGGCTACAAGGCGCTGAAGAGCGTGCTGGACGGCTCGGTCGCCGCGGCCAGCGACAACGTGCTGATCTACGCCACCAGCAACCGCCGCCACCTGCTGCCCGAGAAGATGGCCGACAACCTGGGCGGCAGCCATGGCGAGCATGGCGAGATCCACCCCGGCGAGGCGGTGGAGGAGAAGATCTCGCTGTCCGAGCGCTTCGGCCTGTGGATCAGCTTCTACCCCTTCAGCCAGAACGAGTACCTGACCATCGTGGCGCAGTGGCTGCGCCATTTCGGCCTGGACGAGGCCGCCATCGAAGCCGCGCGCCAGCCGGCGCTGATCTGGGCGCTGGAGCGCGGCTCGCGCTCGGGCCGCGTGGCCTTCCAGTTCGCGCGCGACCACGCGGGCCGGGGCGCGATGGGCGAGGCCCCACCCGCGCTGCACATCCGCGGCGACGCGCCGGAGGGCCTGGACCATGTCTGAGGCCGAACGCGTGCCGGTGGAGGTGGCGGTGGGCGTGCTGGTGGAGCGCGACGCGGCCGGCCGCGAGGGGCGTTTCCTGCTGACCTCGCGCCCCGAGGGCAAGGTCTACGCCGGCTACTGGGAGTTCCCGGGCGGCAAGGTCGAGGCCGGCGAGACCGTCGAGCAGGCGCTGGCGCGCGAGCTGCACGAGGAGATCGGCATACGCATAGGCGCGGCCCACCCCTGGCAGACCCTGGTCATGGACTATCCCCATGCTCGCGTGCGGCTGAACTTCTGCAAGGTGTACGACTGGAGCGGCGAGTTCCAGATGCTGGAGGGCCAGCAGATGGCCTGGGCCAGCCTGCCGGTGCAGGTCAGCCCCGTGCTGCCGGGCACCGTGCCCGTGCTGAACTGGTTTGCCCAGGAACGCGCTCATGTCGGCCCCACTCACCTAGACTGAATCCATGAACTGGCTCGACGAGATCAAGTGGGACGACAAGGGCCTGGTGCCCGTCATCGCCCAGGAACAGGGCACGGGCGACGTGCTGATGTTCGCGTGGATGAACCGCGAGGCGCTGTCCCTGACGGCCCAGCGCGGCCAGGCCGTCTACTGGAGCCGCTCGCGCGGCAAGCTCTGGCACAAGGGCGAGGAGAGCGGCCATTTCCAGCAGGTGCACGAGATCCGCCTGGACTGCGACAACGACGTCGTGCTGCTGCGTGTCACGCAACTGGGCCATGATCCCGGCATTGCCTGCCACACCGGCCGGCACAGCTGCTTCTTCCAGAAGCTGGAGAACGGTGTCTGGAGTGCCGTGGAGCCGGTGCTGAAAGACCCGCACAAGATCTATGAGTGACGACATCCTCCGCCGCGTCGGCGCGGTCATCGAATCCCGCAAGCCTGGGAACGGCGGCGACCCCAGCGCCAGCTACGTCGCCAAGCTGTTCGACAAAGGCCTGGACGCCATCCTGAAGAAGGTCGGCGAGGAGGCCACCGAGACGGTGATGGCGGCCAAGGACGGCGATCCGCAGAAAGTCGTCTACGAGGTGGCCGACCTGTGGTTCCACAGCATGGTGGCGCTGGCCCATTTCGGCCTGACGCCCGAGGACGTGCTCAGGGAACTTGCGCGTCGCGAAGGCCTGTCGGGCCTGGAAGAATTCGCCTCCCGCAACGCGAACCGAAAGCCCCAGCCATGAGCGACAACCTGAGCCCCGTCACGATGGACGCCGCCACGCCCGCCGAGAAGCTGGCCAGCCTGAAGCAGCTGACCCTGGTCACCTACATCCTCTATGCGCTGAGCGCCTTCACGGGCTTCACGGGGCTGGTGGCCGTCATCATCAACTACGTCAAGCGCGACGACACCGTGGGCACGATCTACGCCAGCCATTTCACCTGGCAGATCCGCACCTTCTGGTGGAGCCTGGTGTGGGCGATCCTGGGCTTTGCCACGCTCATCGTCGGCGTGGGTTTCCTGATCCTCGCCGTCGACGGGATCTGGGTGCTCTACCGCATCGTCAAGGGCTTCCTGAACTGGAACGACGGCAAGCCCATGCCCGTCTGAAAGGCCATCCAACTTGTCCCACGACCCGAACTGCATCTTCTGCAAGATCGTTGCCGGCCAGATCCCCAGCCGCAAAGCCTATGAGGACGAGGAACTCCTCGCCTTCCACGACATCCATCCCTGGGCGCCGGTCCACGTCCTCATCATCCCCAAGCGGCACATCGCGTCCATGGCCGACGTGACCGAGGCCGAGGCCGGGCTGCTGGGGCGCATGACCGCGCTGGGCCCGCGCCTGATGAAGGAACTGGGCGTGAGCAACGGTTTCCGCCACGTCATCAACACCGGGCCGGACGGCGGCCAAGAGGTGTATCACCTGCATCTGCATGTGATGGGCGGGCCGCGCCCATGGTTGAAAGGCTGAGGGTTGCCCCTCACCTAGAATTTGAGCCAGTCCACAAGGAGTCAACATCATGGGTTCATTCAGCATCTGGCACTGGCTGATCGTCCTCGTCGTCGTCATCGCCATCTTCGGCACCAAGAAGCTGCGCAACGTGGGTTCCGACCTGGGTGCCGCGGTCAAGGGGTTCAAGGACGGCATGAAGGACGGCTCGGCCGACGCACCGGCCGCGCCGCCGCAGCAGGTCGGCACCACCAAGGCGGGCGACCCGAACACGGTCGACGTCGATGCCAAGACCAAGTCCTGAGACGCAAGTCCCGAGCCTGACGAGTGCTTGATTTCGGCTTCGACAAGATCGCGCTGATCGGCGCGGTGGCCTTGATCGTCATCGGCCCCGAGAAGCTGCCCCGCGTGGCCCGCACGGTGGGCACCTTGCTGGGCAAGGCGCAGCGCTACGTGGCCGACGTGAAGGCCGAGGTCAACCGCTCCATCGAGCTGGAGGAACTTCAAAAGATGAAGTCCCAGTTCGAGACGGCGGCGCGCGACGTCGAGCAGAGCGTGCGCCAGGAGGTCGACTCCGCCACGCAGGCGTTCAACCAGACCTGGCAGGACGTGACCGGCGATGCGTCCTTCGAGGCCGCTTCGACGATCGCGCCGCCGCCGCCGGAGTACCGCCACCCGAAGAAGAACTGGCGCTTGAAGCGCGGCGCCACGCCGCTGTGGTTCAAGCAGAAGGCCGGCGTGCGCCGCCACACCCAGTCGGGGGCGGCGCGTGTCGCGCGCTTCCGCCCACCGAAACGCTGAATCCCATGCCCCCACGCGCGCCTCGCACGCTGCCCTCCATGGGGGCTGGTGTGCGTTCGGGGCGGCCCGGCACGCACCGACCATGAGCTCCTTCCAGAAACCCGACCACGACGAACTGGCCGGCACCGAACAGCCCTTCGTCGCCCACCTGATGGAGCTGCGCGACCGGCTGCTGCGCGCCGTCATCGCCGTGGCCGTGTGCTTCGGCGCGCTGGCCCTGTACCCGGGGCCGGGCGCGCTCTACGACCTGCTGGCCGCGCCGCTGGTGGCCCATCTGCCGACCGGCACGACGATGATCGCGACCAACGTCATCGCGCCCTTCTTCGTGCCGCTGAAGATCACCATGCTGGCCGGCTTCATGCTGGCCCTGCCGGTGGTGCTCTACCAGGCCTGGGCCTTCGTCGCGCCGGGCCTGTATTCGCACGAGAAGCGCCTGGTGCTGCCGCTGGTGGTGTCCAGCACGCTGCTGTTCTTCGCCGGCGTGGCCTTCTGCTACTTTTTCGTCTTCGGCCAGGTCTTCAAGTTCATCCAGAGCTTCGCGCCCAAGAGCATCACGGCGGCGCCGGACATCGAGGCCTATCTGGGCTTCGTGATGAACATGTTCATCGCCTTCGGCGCGGCCTTCGAGGTGCCGGTCATCGTCGTGGTGCTGGCGCGCATCGGCATCGTGTCGGTGGACAAGCTGCGCGAATGGCGCGGCTATTTCATCGTCGTGGCCTTCATCGTCGCGGCCATCATCACGCCGCCGGACATCGTCTCCCAGCTGGCGCTGGCCATCCCGATGTGCCTGCTCTACGAGCTGGGCCTGTTCGCGGCCGGCTATTTCGTGCGCCACACCAAGGCGCCCGACGCGGCCGACACGCCCGATCAGTCGTCCTGAGCGCGCAGCGGCGGCCGCCGCTGCGCCACCGTGAGCCGGAAGGCCAGGGTCTTGCCGCCGCGCTGCACGCCCACCTCGACCTGGGACTGGGGCTTCAGCGCCGCGACGCTGGCCAGCAGCTCGGCCGGCGTGTCGATGGCATGCGTGCCGATGCGGGTCAGCACGTCGCCCGGCTTGATGCCGGCGTTGGCCGCCGGCGCGTCCGCGACGACGCCGCTGATCAGCACGCCACGGGCCTCGCCCAGCTTCAGCGCCTCGGCCAGTTCGGGCGTCAGCTCGCGCGGCTGCACGCCTATCCAGCCGCGCGCGACGACGCCGTCCTTCAGCAGCGCCGCGGCCACCTGGCGGGCCACGTCCACGGGGATCGCGAAGCCTATGCCCAGCGAGCCGCCGCTGCGCGAGAAGATGGCCGTGTTGATGCCCACCAGCCGCCCGTCGGCATCCACCAGCGCGCCGCCCGAGTTGCCGGGGTTGATGGCCGCGTCGGTCTGGATGAAGTTCTCGAAGGTGTTGATGCCCAGCTGACTGCGGCCCAGCGCCGAGACGATGCCCGAGGTGACCGTCTGGCCCACGTTGAAGGGGTTGCCTATGGCCAGCACGGCGTCGCCCACGGCCAGGCTGGTGGCGTCGCCCAGCGCGATGACGGGCAGGTCGGGCAGGTCAATCTTCAGCACCGCCACATCGGTCTCGGGATCGGTGCCGACCAGGGTGGCGCGTGCCTGACGGCCGTCGCTGAGCTGGACCTCGATGTCGGAGGCGCCCTCGACGACATGGTTGTTGGTCAGCAGCACGCCGTCGGCCGAGATGATGACGCCCGAGCCCAGGCCCAGCTGGGGGGCGCCGCGTGGCTGGCGCGGGCCCCAGGGAAAGCCGGGAAAGCCGAATAGCGGCTCGCGGGCCCGGCCGCCAGCGCGTGCCGCCTTGCTGGCCGTGATGCTGACGACGGCCGGCGCTGCGGCGCGGGCGGCCTGGGCGAAGCCGGCACGCATGGCGGATGCCGCCGGCGCGGGCGTCACCGGCGCCGCGAGCGGGTGGGCGGGCTGCAGGGCGGAGGGCGAAGAGAGCGAAGAGGGCGCCTCGCGCCAGCGCGCGGCCTGCAGCCATTGGGGCTTCAGCGTCGCCACGACGAAGACGACGGCCAGGGCCACCGTGACCGCCTGCGCGAAAATCAGCCAGAGCCGTTTCAACACCCCAACATCCTTCTCAAGCCATGACCGATCGCGCCGCGCTGGAAGCCAGCCTGAACCAGTTGCTGGAGCCAGCCCGCTTCAAAGATTATGGGCCGAACGGCCTGCAGGTGGAGGGGCGCGCCGAGGTCCGCCATCTGGCTTGCGGGGTCACGGCCAGCCTCGCCTTCATCGATGCCGCCATCGCCGCCGGGGCCGATGCGCTGCTGGTGCACCACGGCCTGTTCTGGCGTGGCCAGGACGGCCGCGTGACCGGCTGGATGAAGCAGCGCCTGGCGCGGCTGATCCGGCACGACATCAACCTGTTCGCCTACCACCTGCCGCTGGACGCCCATCCGACGCTGGGCAACAACGCCCAGCTGGGCGCGCGCCTGGGCTGGGCGGCGGACGGCCGCTTCGGCGACCAGGACCTGGGCTTCACGGCGGCCATCGAGGCCACCGAGCTCGACAAGCTCGCCGCCCGGCTGCGCGAGACGCTGGGCCGCGATGTGCTGGCCGTGCCCGGCGACGGCCGGCCGCTGCGCCGCGCCGCCTGGTGCACGGGCGGCGCGCAAGGCTATTTCGAGGCCGCCATCGCGGCCGGCGCCGACGTGTTCCTCACCGGCGAGATCTCCGAGCCGCAGGCCCATTACGCCCGCGAGACCGGCGTGGCCTTCATCGCCGCCGGTCACCATGCCACCGAGCGCTACGGCGTGCAGGCGGTGGGCGCGCGCGTGGCTCAGGAGCTGGGGCTGTCCTGCCAGTTCATCGACGTGGACAACCCGGCCTGAGGCCGGGGGGCGTCGTCGAGGGGGCGCAGGTCAGGCAGTCCCCATGCCGCCGTCAAGCCGCGGCTCGCCCGCGGCGGCAGCCGGTGGGTCAGGCCTGCGCCAGCGCGTAGGCGATGGCCGCGCGCACGGCGGTCACCTGGGCTGCCAGGCAGTCCCGGGGTGTCGTGCGCGGGCTGTCGGGGTAGACCTCGGTCGTCGTCGCGAAGCGTGCGCCAGTGATGGCGGCGCACAGGCCGCGCTGTGAGACCGGATAGTTGATGACGCCGGGCGACTGCAGCGGCGTCTCGTTGATCTGGCCGTTGGCGTCGGGCTCGGCGATATGCGTGACCGCCGCCACGGCGTCGATGACGGCACGCTGGAATGCGGGCTGCGGATGGTCGACGTCGTCGACGAGGTAGAAACCGTCCTGGATCTCGCCCGGCGTGAAGACCTGACCGTCGCGCGCGGCCAGGGCGGGGCGGAACTCCGACTCGTCGGAGTCCGTCGTCTCGTGCAGGTCGATGTGCATCAGCACCCGGCCACGCAGGGGCGCCAGCAGGGCGACCAGCGCGGCCGACTCGGGCACGGGGCTGGCCGCGCGGAAATTGCGGTTGGGGTCCAGCGCGTCGTGGTTCCAGCGCTGCACGCGCTCGTAGGCCCAGGGGCTGACGCAGGGCGCCACCAGCAGGTTGGCGCGCCCGGCCAGCTCCCGCCCGTGGTCGCGAACGAACTGCAGCGCGCCGTGCACGCCGCTGGTCTCGTAGCCGTGCACGCCGCCGGTGACGACGAGGACGGGCAGCTCCTCGCGCCAGCCGCGGCTGCGCAGGGCCAGCAGCGCAAAGCGCTCGCCGTCGCAGGCGAGGGCACCGTACTCGCCGACGTCGAAGTCGGCCCGCAGCGGCTCGATGGCGTTCAGCACGTCCTCGGCATAGCTGCGCTGCTTGACGAGGCGCTCGCGCCAGGCGCGCACCTCGGCCTCGCTCCAGGGCTGGCCGGGGCGGCCTATGGGATAACTCATGTACGGTTCCTCTCCGCGCTGATCCACGCGTTGATGCGCTGCTCCAGCAGCGGCAGTGGCATGGCGCCCTGGTCGATGAGGGCGTTGTGGAAGCGGCGCTGGTCGAAGCGGGCGCCCAGCGCCGCCTCGGCGCGGGCACGCAGCTCCCTGATCTTCAGCGCGCCCATCATGTAGCTCAGCGCCTGGCCGGGCTGGGCGTAGTAGCGGTCCACCTCGGCCGTCATGAAGACGGGGTCGTGGCCGGTCTGCTCGATCATGTAGGCGATGGCCTTGTCGCGGCTCCAGCCCAGCGCGTGGATGCCGGTGTCCACGACCAGCCGCGCCGCGCGGAACATCTGGGCCTGTAGGTGGCCGAAGCGGGTGTAGGGGTCGCGGAACAGGCCGATCTGCGGGCCCAGCGTCTCCGCGTACAAGGCCCAGCCCTCGCTGAAGACCGAGTACTGCGCCTGGCGGCGGAAGCCGGGCAGCTCGCCCAGCTCCATCTGGCGCGAGATCTGCAGGTGGTGGCCGGGCACGGTCTCGTGCGCCACCAGCGTTTCCATGGCCCACTTGGGCCGGCGCTTGAGGGCGATCGCGTTGGCGTTGAACCAGCCGGCGCCGCTGCCGTCCAGCGCCGGGCCGTTGTAGTTGTCGGCCGCGCCCTCGCCGGTGTAGGCCGGCATCGCGCGGATGCCATAGGGCGAGCGCGGCAGCTGGGCGAACAGCCGGGGCAGCTCGGGATCGATGCGCTTGGCGATGGAGCGGTAGCCGTCCAGCAGCTCGTCGGCGCTCTGGTTGAAGAACTTGGGGTCGCTGTAGAGGAATTTCTTGAAGGCGGCGAGGTCGCCGTCGAAGCCGGCCTCGGCCTTGACCTTCTCCATCTCGGCACGGATGCGCGCGGCCTCGCGCAGGCCCGTGGTGTGGATGTCGCCGGCCGCCAGCGGCAGCGTCACATGGCGCAGGATCAGCGCCTCGTAGACCGCCGCGCCGCCGGGGTAGCCCGACAGCGAGCCGCTGGCCGGCGCCTTGGGCGTCAGTTCGTCCTTCAGCACGGCCAGCAGCTTGCGCTGGGCCGGGTAGAAGTGCTGTTGCACAGCCGCCTGGCCCTGCGCCTGGTAGTTGGCCTTGACGGCAGCGTCCACGCCCATGCGGTTGAAGGGCTCGTAGACCGGGCTCTTGGTGACGTCCTCGGGCAGCTGGCCCTCGATCTGGGCGATGGCGCGCGCCAGCACCGGCCGGGCCGTCACCCAGCCCTGTGCCAGGCCCTGGCGCAGGATGGCGATCTCCTGCTCCACGCGTGCCGGGTAGGCCGCCAGCCGGGCCAGCCATTGGCGCACCTGGGCCTCGTTGTTGACCGGCACGTTGCGGGCCAGGGCCGCCAGCGCAGACTGGGCGCCACCCAGCGTGCCCAGCGTCAGCGTGCGCCAGCCGGCGAAGCCCTGCAGGGCCACGTCCTGCTGGTAGCGGTGGATGAAGAGGGCCAGGGAGACGCGGTCGGTGTCGTTGAGCCGGCCGGCGTCGATGCCACGGGCGCGGGCCAGCATGTCGCGGGCGAAGGCGTCGCGGGCCGCGAGGGCGGCCTCGGAGCGGTCGCTGAGCCTGTCGTTGAAGCGCAGGTCGCCGCGCAGCGTGGCCCACTCGGGCGCAGCGCGGGCCTCGGCCTCCCAGGCCTCGTCGAACAAGGCCTGCAGCGCCTGATGCGCCGCGGCGGCGTCGACCGAGGCCCTGGCGGCCGGCTGGGCGGGCGCCGCGGCTGGGGCGGTGGCCGCCGTCAGGTGCAGCGTGGCGAGCAGGGTGGCGGCGGCGAGGACGGCGGCAACGGGGGTCTTGCGCAAGGGGGTCTCCACGGCATGATGAGCCGGGCGGCAGTCTGCCAGCGGCCCGCGGGGCGTGATGAAAGAATGGGGCATGACCCCGGAAAACTCCCTAGGCACCCCCCTCGTCATCAGCATGGGCGATGCCTGTGGCATCGGCCCCGAGATCATCGCGAAGCTGTGGCAGCGCGAGGCGCCGCGCGACGCCGTCGTGGTGGGCGATCTGGCCGTGCTGCGTCGGGCCGTGGCGGCCGTGGGCGGCGGGCTGGCGGTGGCCGGGTTGAGCGGGCCCGAGGAGTGGCCGCGGGTGCCGCCGCGCTGCCTGCCGGTGTGGCAGCCTCCGGGCCTGCCCGCGGACCTGATGGCCGCGCCGCCGGGCCGGGTCGATGCCCGGGCCGGCGCGGCGGCGGCGCGCTGCATCGAGGCGGCCGTGGAGCTGATCCAGGCCGGCCGCGCGCGCGGCCTGGTCACGGCGCCCATCCACAAGGAGGCCTTGCATGCCGCCGGCTCGCCCTTCCCGGGGCATACCGAGATGCTGCAGGCGCTGGCCGGCAAGGAGGGTGTGACGCCGCCGGTGCGCATGATGCTGGCCAACGAGGAGTTGCGCACGGTGCTCGTCACCATCCACTGCTCGCTGCGCGAGGCCATAGAACAGGTCACGCGGCAGAACGTGCTGGAGACGTTGCGCATCACCGGCGCCGCGCTGCGGCGCATGGGCCTGGCGGCGCCGCGCATCGCCGTCGCGGGCCTGAACCCGCATGCCGGCGAGGGCGGGCTGTTCGGCGACGAGGAGATCCGCCACATCGCCCCGGCCATCGCCGACGCCCGCGCGCTGGGCCTGGACGCGACGGGCCCCTACGCGCCCGATACCGTGTTCATGCGGGCCCGCCGCGGCGAGTTCGACGTGGTCGTCGCGATGACGCATGACCATGGCCTGATTCCCGTGAAGTACCTGGGCGTGGAGCAGGGCGTCAACGTGACGCTGGGCCTGCCCTTCGTGCGCACCAGCCCCGACCATGGCACGGCTTTCGACATCGCCGGCCGCGGCCTGGCCGACCCGTCCAGCCTGGCGGTTGCGCTGGCGATGGCGCGGCGGCTAGCATCCGCGCGTTCGCCACATGGACAGAGGGAGAAGGTATGAAACATTTCGTCCTGGGCCTCGCCATGGCCCTCATTGCCGGCGCTAGCAATGCCATCGGGCGCACCGAGTTGCAGCGAGGGGGAGAGCAGGAGGTGCTCGTCGCGTTCGACGCGCTGTTCGATGCCGAGGGCCGCGTCACCGAGCTGCTGCCGCATGAGGAGTCGGAGCATCCCGCGGCGTTCTGGCAAGGCTTGAAGCAGCGCTTGGTCGGTCTGAAGGTGGCGTCGCCGCGCAGCCCCTCGGGTCAGCCGGCCATGCTGCGCACGGGGCTGTACGTCGCGCTGGAGGTGGTGCGGGGTGAGCAGGGCGGGCAGGCCAGGATCACCTCCATGGACGTCAGGCCGCTTGTGGTTCGGCGCGACTACGCCGGCTACCCGCAGGACATCCGCAGCATCGCGGGCTGGGAGGGCACCGTCCAGGCCGAGTGCCTGGTCGACACGCAGGGACGCTGCGGCGAGGTGAAGGTCAGTGCCTTGCCCGGCATGCCGCCCTCGCTGTTGCGCTGGGCAGCGGCCACGCTGGCGCAGTGGGAGTTCCAGCCGCCGCAGTACGACGGCGTGCCCATCGCGGCGACGTTCAAGCAGTCCTTCAAGCTGAGCACGACCGACTACATGCCGGTGAATTTCCTGTACCGCGGCAGCGGCAGCGCGCCCTTCCGCTGGTAGGGCTCAGCGGGGGCCGCCCAGCGCGGCCAGCTGCGCCCGCGCGCGCGCGGTGGCGCGCTCCAGCAGATGGCCGTGCTCGTAGGCGCGCAGGCGGCCGGCCTCGCAGAGCTTTCTCAGCATGCGGGCCGTCATCGTCACCGTCTCCTGGTGGCGGTTGCCATGGGTGAAGATGAAGAAGCTGCGGCCGGCACTGACATGGGCTAGGCGCATCTTCTGCCAGTGCTCGCCGGTGTGCATCTGGTAGGCGAAGCCCAGCTGCAGGTTGTCCATCAGCAGCGCGCCGCTGGCGGGCTCGGCCGGGGCCTCGGCGGCCGGCAGGCCGTCGATGGAGATGTCCACGGCCTGCAGCGGCTGAGCGGCGGCGGCGGCGTCGTTGCCGGACAGGTCCAGATCCAGCTCGCCGTTCCAGTCGACGCCGGTCTCTTCCACCAGGCCCAGGCTCTTGGCCTCCGCCGGCGTCAGGCGCTGGCTGGCGTCCAGCTCGCCGGGTGCCGTTTCGCCGGCCACGGGCTTGGCCAGGTCGGCCTCGGCCGGCGGCGGCACGCCGAAGATCTGGTCCAGCTGCTTGATGAGCAGGTTGGTGTCCAGCGCGCTGGGCGCCTGGCCCTTCAGCGACTCGGCGTGCGCGGGCAGCAAGGCGCTGAAGAAGTCCTTGCGCGGCACATCCGGCCAGCGGATCAGGTCCATGCCCTCGTTGAGGGTGCGCATCAGGTTGGGCAGCTCGCGCAGGAAATCCGCCCGCGCCGCCGTGCCGCCCTTGGGCTGCACGCTCATGACCAGGCTGCGGCCGAGCTGGCGCAGCCGCAGCGCCCGCTCGGGCGCGCCCTCGCGCGAGGCCAGCACGATGGCCTGGCTCCAGACCTGGGCCAGGAAGGTGCGCAGGAACTCCTGCATGGGCACCTTGGCCAGCTGCTGCTGCAGCTGCAGCGCATAGCGCTGCTGCAGGCGCAGGTCGGTCTCGCGGCGCTCGACGACGGCGGCGGCGTCGCCGGCAGCCTTCAGCGTGCTGCGGGTCTGGTCGGCGATGAAGGTCTCGAGGTCGTCCAGCTTGGCCGTGTAGACGTCCATGTGGTCGAAATCGCCCTGGGCCACGTCCTGCACCAGGTCGCGCACATGGGCCAGGAAGGAGCGGCCCGGGTCGTCGCTGAAGTCGTCGAAGGCGCAGGCCAGCGACGCGATGCGGTTGACGAACTGGCGCACCGGATGGCGGCGCGAGGAGAAGAAGCTCTCGTCGCCCAGCGCCACGCGCAGCACGGGCAGCTGCAGCCTGGCGAGCAGGCGCGCCATCTGCGGCGGCACCTTGGGGTCGGACAGGATCTGGTCGAACAGGCCGGCGACGACGTCGATGACCATGTGGTCCAGCCGGCCCGTGGCGAGCTGGCGCAGCTCGTCGCGGTGCTGGTGGATGAGGTTGGCCGGCAGCGGCAGCTGGCCCCAGGCGCTGGGCTCGCCGCTGAGCGTGTCCAGGCCCATGCGGCCGGAGTTGCCGCTGTCCAGCCCGTCGTAGGCGCCGGGCGCCTGCGCGAGCCGGCGCAGCAGGTCCATCATCTGCGGGTCGACGCGGCCGAAGCCGCCGGCCCCGCTGCGGCCGCCGAAGCCGTCGCCACGGCTGCCGCCGAAGCCGCTGCGGCCGCCGCTGCGCCCCAGTCCGCCGGGGCCGGAGCCGCCATAGGCGCCGCCACGCGTGGACATGCCGCCATGGCCCGAGTCCAGCTCGCTGGACTGCGAGCCCGCACCCAGGCCGCTGTGGCGCGACGAGCCGCCGTCGGGGCTGGCGCGCACGCGCAGATCCTGCGGGCGCAGGCCGCGCGAACGCAGCAACTCGGCGATGTCGGCATAGCAGGCGCGCATCTCCTGGGCCAGCGCGCGGGTCAGCTCGTCGGTCAGGGTCTGGCGCGTCAGCGGGTCGTCGGTGATGCTCTGCACGGCGTCCAGCAGGCCTTGGGCGACCAGCTCGGGCCGCAGCGGATTGCGCTCGCCGACCTGGATGCTGGAGACATAGGACTCGACTTCGCGCAGCTCCCACTCGCAGTGGTGGCCGATGGCCAGGCCGATGCGGTCGGCCGCGACGAGGTTGTTGACCTGGTCATCGTCCATCAGCGAGAGCTCACCCCAGTCCTTCTTGGCCGCCGGCGCCGCCGCCGGCCGGGTCTCGGCCTGCTCCGCAGCGACCTGGCGGCGCAGGCCTTGCACGAAGCGCTGCGAAAACACGGCCTGCTGCTGGCGGAACACGAACTGGGCCGCCAGCAAGGCGTCGCGGCGCTTGATCTGGCCCGCCGACAGGGCCGACAGGCCCAGGCCCTCCGCGCAGCGCTCCGCCGCCTGCTCGCCCGCAAGGCGGATGCGGGTCAGCGAGGCTTCAAGATGCGGATTCAGTCGTATCTCGGGCGCGTTCATCAGCGGATTGGAACGGGAGGCTTCGAAAGTATCGCGCGTGCAACAGCCCCGGGTTTTCCGCAGGCTGCCAAATTGGTGGCACAAAAAAGCCCGGTAACCATTGCTTACCGGGCGCCGGAGTCGGGCGAGAGCTTAGCGCTTGAGCGAATCGCGGATCTCGCGCAGCAGCTGGATGTCTTCCGGCGTGGGCGGCGGCTCGCTGGGCGCCGGCGCCGCCGCCGGCTCGCGCTTGAGGCGGTTGATCTGCTTGATCATCAGGAAGATCACGAAGGCCAGGATGATGAAGTTCAGCGACACCGTGATGAAGCTGCCGTAGGCCAGCACCGCGCCGGCCTTCTTCGCCTCGGCCAGCGTCGTGGCCGTCTGGCCGGCCAGCGGGATGAAGTAGTTGCTGAAGTCCAGTCCGCCGAAGATCTTGCTGACCACCGGCATGATGACGTCGCCCACCAGCGAGTCGACGATCTTGCCGAAGGCGCCGCCGATGATCACGCCGACCGCCAGGTCAACGACGTTGCCCTTGACGGCGAACTCCTTGAATTCGGAAAAGAAACTCATGCGGCCTCCTGCTCGGCGGAATCTTGGGATGGGATGAATCTTGCCATGTCGGCGTCCGATTTTTGGCCGCAAAAGGCCGGGTAAACCTGTGCCTGGCGGGCGCCTGCCCGGGCGGGCGTCGGGTAAGCGTCCGTTAGAATCCCGGGCTGCCCCTGATCAGAAGTCTCTTTAGAGGACCCTCATGAGTGACCAGCAAGTGGACCAAGGCAAGCGCACCTGGTTGATCGCGACCAGTTGTGCAGGCGCCGTTGGTGGCGTTGCGACCGCCGTGCCCTTCGTCAGCACCTTCGCGCCCAGCGAGCGCGCCAAGGCCGCCGGCGCGCCGGTTGAAGTGGACATCTCCGGCATCAAGCCCGGCGAGAAGCTCACCGTCGAATGGCGCGGCAAGCCGGTCTGGATCGTGCGCCGCACGGCCGAGCAGGTCGAGGCCCTGAAGAAGAACGACAGCCAGCTGGCCGACCCCAACTCTGATCGCAAGGCCTATCCCACGCCCGAGTACGCGAAGAACGAGTGGCGTTCGATCAAGCCCGAGTACTTCGTCGCCGTGGGCATCTGCTCGCACCTGGGCTGCTCGCCCAGCGACAAGTTCGCTGCTGGTCCCCAGCCCTCGCTGCCGGACGACTGGAACGGCGGCTTCCTGTGCCCCTGCCACGGCTCCACCTTCGACATGGCCGGGCGCGTGTTCAAGAACAAGCCCGCGCCCGACAACCTCGAAGTTCCGCCCTACATGTATCTGTCCGACACCCGTCTGCTGATCGGTGAGGACAAGAAGGCCTAACGAGAACAAACGGGACGACACATGGCTGAATTCAAGGAAGCTCCCGCAGGGGCCTCGGTGGGCGTGAAGACCATGACCTGGCTGGAGAACCGGTTCCCGACCGCGTTCGATGCCTACAAGGTCCACATGTCGGAGTACTACGCGCCGAAGAACTTCAACTGGTGGTACATCTTCGGCTCGCTGGCGCTGCTGGTGCTGGTGATCCAGATCGTCACCGGCATCTTCCTGGTGATGCACTACAAGCCGGACGCGGGCCTGGCCTTCGCGTCGGTCGAGTACATCATGCGCGATGTGCCCTGGGGCTGGCTGATCCGCTACATGCACAGCACGGGCGCGTCGGCCTTCTTCGTGGTCGTCTACCTGCACATGTTCCGGGGCCTGATCTACGGCAGCTACCGCAAGCCGCGCGAGCTGGTCTGGATCTTCGGCTGCGCGATCTTCCTGTGCCTGATGGCCGAAGCCTTCATGGGCTACCTGCTGCCCTGGGGCCAGATGTCCTACTGGGGCGCCCAGGTCATCGTGAACCTGTTCGCCGCCGTGCCCTGGATCGGCCCGGACCTGGCGCTGATGATCCGCGGCGACTACGTCGTCGGCGACGCCACGCTGAACCGCTTCTTCAGCTTCCACGTCATCGCCGTGCCGCTGGTGCTGCTGGGCCTGGTGGTGGCCCACCTGCTGGCGCTGCACGACGTGGGTTCCAACAACCCCGATGGCGTCGAGATCAAGAAGGGCCCCAAGGATGCAAACGGCCGCCCGCTGGACGGCGTGCCCTTCCACCCCTTCTACACGGTGCATGACATCTACGGCGTCTGCCTGTTCCTGATGGCCTTCACCGCCATCGTCTTCTTCGCGCCGGAGATGGGGGGCTACTTCCTGGAGTACAACAACTTCATCCCGGCCGACCCGCTGAAGACGCCGGCCCACATCGCGCCCGTCTGGTACTTCACGCCGTTCTACTCGATGCTGCGCGCGACCACCGACGTGATGGTCAACGTGCTGTGCGGCGTCGTGGCCGTCGCGGCCGTCGTGAGCTTCCTGAAGGGCAAGTTCGGCGGCCCGGCCAAGATCGCCCTGCTGGTGGCCGCGGCCGTGCTGATCTTCCTGCTCAAGGTCTTCGACGCGAAGTTCTGGGGCGTGGTCGTCATGGGCGGCGCGGTCGTCATCCTGTTCTTCCTGCCCTGGCTGGATCACAGCCCGGTGAAGTCCATCCGCTATCGCCCCGACTGGCACAAGTATGTGTACGCGGTGTTCGTCGTGTTCTTCCTGGTGCTGGGCTATCTGGGCATCCAGCCGCCGAGCGACATGGGCACCCTGGTCGCCCAGGCCGGCACGCTGTTCTACTTCGGCTTCTTCCTGCTGATGCCGTGGTGGAGCCGCCTGGGGACGCCCAAGGCCGTGCCCGACCGTGTGACCTTCCACGCCCACTGAGCCGCGGAGCAAGAACTCAAATGAAAAAGCTGATCGCCATCCTGCTGGCCTCGCTGAGCCTGGTCGGTGCCGCCCATGCGTCCAGCGGCGGCATGGAGTGGGACAAGTTCCCCAAGGAGAAGATGTCGGACATGGCCGCGCTGCAGCATGGCGCCAAGCTGTTCGTCAACTACTGCCTGAACTGCCATTCGGCCGCCTACATGCGCTACAACCGCATGCGCGACATCGGCCTGAGCGAAGCCGACATCAAGAACAACCTGCTGTTCGCGGCCGACAAGGTCGGCGAGACGATGAAGGTCAGCCTGGACGCCAAGGACGCCAAGGCCTTCTTCGGCGCCAACCCGCCCGACCTGTCCGTCATCGCCCGCTCGCGCGCCGACGGCGCCAAGGGCTCCGGCGCGGACTACCTGTACACCTACATGCGGAACTTCTACCGCGACGACAGCAAGGCCACGGGTTGGAACAACCTGGCCTTCCCCAGCGTCGCGATGCCGCATGTGATGTGGGAGCTGCAGGGCCAGCGGGCCGCCAAGTTCGACGAGGTCGCCGACCCCCACGACCCCGAGAAGAAGACCCATGTGTTCGCCGGCTACCAGCAGCTGACTCCCGGCGCGCTGAGCGAGCGCCAGTACGACGATGCCGTGGCCGATCTGGTCGCCTATCTGCAATGGATGGGCGAACCGGCCCAGGGCCAGCGCTTCCAGCTGGGCGTCATCGTGCTGATCTTCCTCGGCCTGCTGACCGTGTTCGCCTGGCGTCTGAACGCCGCCTATTGGAAGGACGTGAAGTAAACCTGCAAGACCCGGCACCGCCTCCCGGTGGTGCCGAAACACGCAGTGGGGCGGGCCTCTGGCCACCCACTGCGTTTGCTTTTTCAGCGCGGCCTCGGCCAGCGCGTGTTTTTTGATTGATTGACCCCTCGGGAGCCCAGCCATGATGGTCCTTTACTCCGGCACCACCGACCCCTACTCGCACCGCTGCCGTTTCGTGCTGTTCGAGAAAGGCATGGACTTCGAGATCCGCGACGTCGACTTGTTCGCGAAGCCTGAAGACATCGCCCTGATGAACCCGTACAACGAGGTGCCCATCCTCGTCGAGCGCGATCTCATCCTGTACGAATCGCACATCATCAACGAGTACATCGACGAGCGCTTCCCGCATCCGCAGCTGATGCCCGGCGACCCGGTCGCCCGCGCCCGCGTGCGCCTGTTCCTGCTGAACTTCGAGAAGGAGCTGTTCGCCCACGTGAACATCCTCGAAGGCCGCGGCACGACGACCAAGGCGACCGACAAGCAGCTCGAGAAGGCCCGGGCGCAGATTCGCGACCGCCTGACCCAGCTCGCCCCGATCTTCCTGAAGAACAAGTACATGCTGGGCGACGACTTCTCCATGCTGGACGTGGCCATCGCCCCGCTGCTGTGGCGCCTGGACTACTACGGCATCGACATGTCCAAGAACGCGCTGCCGCTCTTGAAGTACGCCGAGCGCATCTTCAGCCGCCCGGCCTACATCGAGGCGCTGACGCCCTCCGAAAAGGTCATGCGCCGCTGATGGACCAGACCCCCGCTTCCGGTGGCGCAGGTGGGGGCACCTCCACCCGCCCCTACCTGATCCGCGCGCTGCATGACTGGTGCACGGACAACGGCTTCACGCCCTATATCGCGGTCCATGTCGACCGCTCGGTGCAGGTGCCCACGGAGTACGTGTCCAACAACGAGATCGTGCTCAACATCGGCTTCGACGCGACCAGCGGGCTGGATCTCGGCAACGAGTTCATCCAGTTCAAGGCCCGTTTCGGCGGTGTGGCGCGCGAGATCATCGTGCCGGTGGACCATGTCGTGGCCATCTATGCCCGCGAGAACGGCCAGGGCATGGCCTTCCCGGCGCCCGAGCCGTTGACGGAAGGTGCGGCGCCGCCGCAGCCGCAGCCGGCCCCGCAGGAGCCGCGTCGCAGCGGCTTGCGGCTGGCGAGCGAAGCCAGCGACGGCGAGGGCGATGACACGCCGCCGCCACCCGATGCCCCCAGCGGCGGCCCGCGGCCTTCGCTGAAGCGGGTGAAGTGACGGCCTAGAATCGCGTCCTGTTTTTCGCCGGCTTAGCTCAGTTGGTAGAGCAACCGCCTTGTAAGCGGTAGGTCATCAGTTCGAATCCGATAGCCGGCACCAAAGAGAACCCACTGCCTTGCGGCAGTGGGTTTTTCATTTCTGGGCCAGCTTGATGCGGATGTGCCCGGCCAGGCCGGCCTGGGCCAGCAGCGCCTCTAGCCGAGGCAGCAGCTGGCGCAGCTTGGCGGCGACGGCGGCATTGGCCACCAGCAGGCTCCAGCCGTCTTCGTCCAGCGGGCCCGGCTGCAGGCTGGCCAGCAGATTGCCGGGCAGGGCGGGAGCGATGACGCGCAGTCGGCGCCGCGACGCCTCCAGGCGGGCGCCGAGCTGGTTCAGGCCCTCATGGGCGCGCAGCGCTTGCGCCACCGGCGTGGGCGAGGGCACGGAGGCACGCACGCGCCTGGGGGCGAGGTAGCGGGGCGCGGAGGACATGGCCACAGTGTAGTGAGGCGGCCGGCCCCGGCCATGGCCCACTGCTAAACTGCCCCGTTTTGCGCGGCCAGGCAAACCCTTCTTGCATTGGCCCGGCCCGCCCCCAGATTCGCGCGTCCCGTCGGCCTCGCCGGCGCCCGCCAGCACTCAAGTCGCAGCATGTTGCCCAAGCTTCTCACCTCGATTTTCGGTAGCCGCAACGAGCGTCTGCTCAAGCAGTACCGCCGTACCGTGGCCCAGATCAACGCGCTGGAGCCGAAGTACGAGGCCTTGAGCGATGACGAACTGCGGGCCCAGACGGCCGAGTTCAAGCAGCGCATCGCGGGCGGCGAGACGGTGGACGACATCCTGCCCGAGGCCTTTGCCGTCTGCCGCGAGGGCAGCAAGCGGGCGCTGAAGATGCGGCACTTCGACGTGCAGCTGATCGGTGGCATGGTGCTGAACGCCGGCAAGGTGGCCGAGATGCGCACCGGCGAGGGCAAGACGCTGATGGCCACGCTGCCCGTCTATCTGAACGCGCTGACCGGCAAGGGCGTGCACGTCGTCACGGTGAACGACTACCTCGCGCGTCGCGACGCCGAGTGGATGGGCAAGCTGTACAACTTCCTGGGCCTGTCGGTGGGCATCAACCTGCCCAACATGCCGCGCGAGGAGAAGCAGGCCGCCTATGCGGCCGACGTCACCTACGGCACCAACAACGAGTACGGCTTCGACTACCTGCGCGACAACATGGTCTACGAGACGGCCGACCGCGTGCAGCGCGGCCTGGCCTACGCCATCGTCGACGAGGTGGACTCCATCCTCATCGACGAGGCGCGCACGCCGCTCATCATCTCGGGCCAGGCCGACGATCACACCGACGTCTACCTGCGCATCAACGCCGTCGTGCCGCACCTGAAGAGGCAGATCGGCGAACTGGATCCGCGCACCGGCGAGGGCGTCATCGAGCCGGGCGACTTCACGGTGGACGAGAAGTCGCACCAGATCCACCTGACCGAGGACGGCCACGAGGTGGCCGAGCGCCTGCTAACCCAGGCCGGCCTGATCCCCGAGGGGGCCAGCCTCTACGACGCGGCCAACATCACGCTGATGCATCACCTCAATGCAGCGCTGCGGGCCCACCACGTCTATCACAAGGACCAGAGCTACGTCGTGCAGAACGGCGAGGTCATCATCGTCGACGAGTTCACCGGCCGGCTGATGAGCGGCCGCCGCTGGAGCGACGGCCTGCACCAGGCCGTGGAGGCCAAGGAAGGCGTCGCCATCCAGGCCGAGAACCAGACGCTGGCGTCCATCACCTTCCAGAACTACTTCCGCATGTACGGCAAGCTGTCGGGCATGACGGGCACGGCCGACACCGAAGCCTACGAGTTCCAGGAGATCTACGGTCTGGAGACGGTCGTCATCCCGCCGAACCGGCCGACCATCCGCAAGGACGAGCTGGACCTGGTCTACAAGACGGACAAGGAAAAGTACGCCGCCGTCATCGAGGACATCCGCCGCTGCCATGAGCGTGGCCAGCCGGTGCTGGTGGGCACGACGTCCATCGAAAACTCCGAGCTGATCTCCCAGCTGCTGACCCAGGCCAAGCTGCCGCACAACGTGCTCAACGCCAAGCAGCACGCCAAGGAGGCCGAGATCGTCGCCCAGGCCGGCCGCCCGGGCGTCATCACCATCGCGACCAACATGGCCGGCCGCGGCACCGACATCGTGCTGGGCGGCAACGTCGAGAAGCAGATCCAGTTCATCGAGGCCGACGACAGCATCCCGGCCGACGAGAAGGCGCGCCGCATCCAGCAGCTCAAGGACGAGTGGCAGGGCCTGCACGACAAGGTGCGCGCCGAAGGCGGCCTGCGCATCATCGCGACCGAGCGCCACGAGAGCCGCCGCATCGACAACCAGCTGCGCGGCCGTGCCGGCCGCCAGGGCGACCCGGGCAGCTCGCGCTTCTACCTGTCGCTGGACGACCAGCTGATGCGCATCTTCGCCGGTGAGCGCGTGCGGGCCATCATGGACCGGCTCAAGATGCCCGAGGGCGAGGCCATCGAGGCCGGCATCGTCACGCGCAGCATCGAAGGCGCCCAGCGCAAGGTCGAGGCGCGCAACTTCGACATCCGCAAGCAGCTGCTGGAGTACGACGACGTGTCGAACGACCAGCGCAAGGTCATCTACCAGCAGCGCAACGACATCCTCGAGGCCGACAGCCTCATGGCCCAGATCGCCTCGCTGCGGTCTTCCACGCTGACCGACGTCGTGCGCACCTTCGTGCCCGCCGAGAGCCTGGAAGAGCAGTGGGACCTGCCCGGCCTGGAGCAGGTGCTGCGCAGCGAGTGGCAGATCGAGCTGTCGCTGACGGATCTGGTCAAGAAGAGCGACTCCATCACCGACGAGGAAATCGTCGAAGCCGTCGTCAAGGCCGGCGACGAGCTGTTCCAGAGCAAGCTGGACCGCGTCGGCGTCGAGCAGTTCAACCCCTTCATGCGCATGGTGCTGCTGCAGAGCATCGACCAGCGCTGGCGCGAGCACCTGGCGGCGCTGGACTATCTGCGCCAGGGCATCCACCTGCGCGGCTACGCCCAGAAGAACCCCAAGCAGGAGTACAAGCGCGAAGCCTTCGAGCTGTTCTCGCAGCTGCTGGACCTGGTGAAGATGGAAGTGACGCGCACGCTGCTGAACGTGCGCATCCAGAGCCAGGAAGAAGCCAACCAGGCCGCCGAGGCGATGGAGCGCCGCGCCGAAGCCGTGTCCAACGTGACCTACCAGCATCCCAACGAGGACGGCTCGGTCAGCCAGGAAGTCGACCCGGCCACGCTGCTGGAGCAGTACGGCCATGTCGGCCGCAACGATCCCTGCCCCTGCGGCAGCGGCAAGAAGTTCAAGCTCTGCCACGGCAAGCTGGCCTGACCGGCCTCTGCGAACCCCGACGGGCCGGCATCGCCGGCCTTTTTTCATGGGGCTCCCGCCCAACCAGGGGGTTAGGCGTGCGTTTGCGCACGTTTTGTGACCCCGGGCCACATGCATGGGGGGTGCTCTCCGGCGCGATACCCCCCTAGAGTGCAGTTCCGTAGCACCCCGAGATCGGGGGGCCGCCTTGTGGAAATCCAAGAAAGAGCGCCATGAAAGCCCTGTTCGCCGTCGCAACCGCCTTCGCCCTGGCCACCAGTGCCTCCGCGGCCCCGGTCGTGTTCAGCAACTACGGTCATCAAGACCAGACGGGTTTCGGCACCGATTTCACCGACGTCTACACGCTGGACCTGAGCGACAACACCTGGGTGAGCGGCCTGCTGGGCACGGGCACGCTGCTGGGCGGTGTGCCGGCCATCGACATCCGCTCGGTCACGCTGCGCCTGCTGGGCAGCGAGGTGGACTGGGTGCAGACCATCGCCATCGACTGGAACGTCGCCGACACGGGCTTCGAGTCCTGGGCGCTGACGCCCACGCTGCTGGGCGCCGGCCAATGGCAGCTCGAGGTGGTGGGCACCAGCTATTACGACAAGGCGGGGCAAGGCTACGGCCTCAGCCTGGAGCTGCCTGAACCGGCCAGTGCCGCCCTGGCCGCACTGGCGTTGGTCGGCGCCGGCCTGGCCAGCGTCCGTCGCCGCAAGGCCTGAGCCCCATCACCGCACCGGACATCGCCATGAAGCAACTCGTTGCCGCCAGCCTCATCGTCGCCGGCGCCTTCGCGTCCCAGGCCGCCTGGGCCGCCAGCACCGTCGACATCACCTGGCAGGGCCCGGACACGGCCGGCCTCAAGCTCAGCACCATGGACACCACCGTGTCCAACAGCGTGCCGCTGACCAGCAACTTCGCCACCACCGCGCTCAACTACGTCTACACGGCCACCGGCGAGAGCTTCGCGGCCTACTGCATTCAGCCCGGCGAGGGCAATGGCCGTGCGCTGCGCAACCAGACCTACACGATCGAGAGCTTCACGGGCGTCCAGGCCCAGCAGCTGCAGGGCCTGTTCTCCACGTCCTACGCCGGGCTGACGACGCATGAAGACAAGGCCGCCTTCCAGCTGGCCATCTGGGAGCTGATGCTGGAGACCGGCAACACCTTCAGCGTCAACGGCGGCAGCTTCCACCTGCTGGGCAGCGATGCCGTCAGCCAGGCCGTGTCCGCGCAGGCCAACTCCTTCCTGTCCCAGGCCCTGGCCTACCAAGGCCCGGCGCTCTACTCGCTGACCAAGCTGACCCATGGCAACCTGCAGGATCTGGTGGTCGCGACCCCGGTGCCCGAGCCCGAGAGCTATGCGATGTTGCTGGCCGGCCTGGGCATCGTCGGCCTGGTGGCCCGCCGCCGCCTGCCGCGCTGATCCCATCCCGGCGCGCCGCGCGTGAAAGGCTCCTTCGGGAGCCTTTTGCGTTTCTACAATCCGCGCGCTTTCCCCAATCTCACCGAGCGCGCCATGCCCGTCAATCTCACCGCCCCCGATCCCGCCAACCTGTTGCCCGTGCCGGGCGTGCGCCTCGGCGTGACCATGGCCGGCGTGCGCAAGGCCAACCGACGCGACCTGACCGTCATCGCGCTGGACGAGGGTGCCGCCGTCGCCGGCGTGTTCACGAGCAACCGCTTCTGCGCCGCGCCGGTGCAGGTCTGCCGCGAGCATCTGGCGGGCGGCGCGGCCATACGCGCGCTGCTGATCAACACCGGCAATGCCAACGCCGGCACCGGCGCCGACGGCCTGGCCCGCGCGCGCCAGACCTGCCAGGCCCTGGCCCAGCTGATGGGTTGCGCGCCCGAGCAGGTGCTGCCGTTCTCCACCGGCGTCATCATGGAGACGCTGCCGGTGGACCGCATCGCCGCCGGCCTGCCCGCCGCGCTGGCGGCGCTGCGCGACGATGGCTGGGCCGAGGCCGCGGCCGGCATCATGACGACGGACACCCTGCCCAAGGCCGCGTCGCGCCGCATCACGATCGGCGGCGTGCCGGTCACGCTGTCGGGCATCTCCAAGGGCGCCGGCATGATCCGCCCCAACATGGCCACCATGCTGGGCTTCGTCGCCACCGACGCCAACATCGCGCCGGCGCTGCTGCAGCCGCTGGTCAAGCAGGCCGCCGACGCCTCCTTCAACCGCATCACCATCGACGGCGACACCTCCACCAACGACTGCTTCATGCTGATCGCCTCGCGCCGCGCGGCCCATGCCGAGATCACGTCGCTGGACAGCGCCGAGGCGAAGGCGCTGCGCGACGCGCTGGTGTCGCTGGCCCAGGAGCTGGCGCAAGCCATCGTGCGCGACGGCGAGGGCGCGACCAAGTTCATCGCCATCACGGTGGAGGGCGGCCGCGACGAGGCCGAGTGCAAGCTGGCGGCCTATGCCATCGCCCACTCGCCGCTGGTCAAGACGGCGTTCTTCGCCAGCGACCCCAACCTGGGCCGCATCCTGGCGGCCGTCGGCTATGCCGGCATCGGCGACCTGGACCAGGGCCTGATCGACCTGCATCTGGACGACGTCCACGTCGTCACCCGCGGCGGCCGCCGGCCGGAGTACCGCGAGGAGGACGGCCAGCGCGTCATGAAGCAGAGCGAGATCAGCATCCGCGTGGGCCTGAACCGCGGCACGGCGAGCACCACCGTCTGGACCTGCGACCTCAGCCACGACTACGTCAGCATCAACGCCGACTACCGAAGCTGACCCTGCGCCCCTGCGGGTTTGCGCTGTCAGGGGTTACATCGAATGACCATCGGCCCGGCGGCATGGCCGGGCCGAGAATCGCCCCTTTCCGAATCCAGGATCCCGTCTGATGAAGCTCACCCTGTCCGCCATCACCCTCGCCGCCGTGCTCGTCACGGGCACCCAGGCCCAGACCATGACGTACCCGGTCACGCGCAAGGTCGAACAGACCGATGTCTATCACGGCGTCTCGGTGGCCGACCCCTACCGCTGGCTGGAGGACGACAACAGCGCCGAGACCAAGGCCTGGGTCGTCAAGCAGAACGAGGTCACCGACAAGTTCCTCGAGGCCATGCCGCAGCGCCTGCCGGCGCGCCGCATCTACACCGAGCTCTACAACTTCGAGCGCTTCGGCATCCCCTTCCAGGAGGGCGGCCGCTACTTCTGGAGCCGCAACGACGGCCTGCAGCAGCAGAACGTGTTCTATTGGGCCAAGTCGCTGACGGACAGCCCGCAGGTGGCGCTGGACCCGAATGCGATGAGCAAGGACGGCACCGTCGCGCTGACCGGCGTCGTGCCCTCGCGCGACGGCAAGCTGCTGGCCTACGGCGTCGCCGGCGCGGGCTCCGACTGGCAGACCTGGAAGGTGCGCGACCTCGCCACCGGCCAGGACCTCGCCGACACCATCGAATGGGTGAAGTTCAGCAGCGCGTCCTGGACGGCCGACGGCAAGGGCTTCTTCTACGCCCGCTACGACGCGCCCCAGGAGGGTGAGAAGCTCAAGGGCGCCAACTACTTCCAGAAGCTCTACTACCACCGCCTGGGCACGCCTCAAGCTGAGGACGTGCTGGTCGCCGAGAACCGCGAGGACAAGGAATGGGGCTTCGGCGCCGAGGTGTCCGATGACGGCCAGCTCCTCGTCATCAGCGTCTGGAAGAGCGCCGGCAGCAAGAACGGCCTGATGGTGCTGCCCCTGCCCAAGGGCGGGTTCGCGGGCGGCAAGCCCCAGCCCATCGCGCTGGGCTTCGATGCGCAGTACACGCCGGTCAACGCGATCGGCGGCAAGCTGATCGTCAAGACCGACAAGGACGCGCCGCGCGGCAGGCTGGTCGCCATCGACCTGAAGAACCCCGCGCCGGCCGGCTGGAAGACGCTGGTGGACCAAGGCCCCGATGCGATGACCGCCGCGTCCGCCGTGGGCGGCCGCTATCTGCTGAGCTATCTGCAGGATGCGGCGACGCTGGTGCGCGTGCACGGCGCCGACGGCAAGCCGCTGTCCGAGGTGGCGCTGCCCGGCGTCGGCACGGCCGGCGGCTTCGGCGGCCGCTGGAACAGCAAGGAGACCTTCTTCAGCTACACCAGCCTGACGACGCCGGCCGAGATCCACCGCTACGACGTGGCCACCGGCAAGATCACGCCGTTCAAGAAGCCCAAGACCGCCTTCAACAGCGACGAGTTCGAGACCCGCCGCGAGTTCGTCACCAGCAAGGACGGCACGCGCTTCCCCATCTTCATCGCCGCCAAGAAGGGCCTGAAGCTGGACGGCACGAACCCGACGCTGCTGTACGGCTATGGCGGCTTCGACATCTCCATCACGCCGGCCTATGGCGTCACGGCGGCCACCTGGCTGAAGATGGGCGGCGTCTACGTCATCGCCTCCATCCGCGGCGGCGGCGAGTACGGCTCGGCCTGGCATGACGCGGGCACCAAGCTGAAGAAGCAGAACGTCTTCGACGACTTCATCGCGGCGGGCGAATGGCTGGTCGCCAACAAGGTTGCCAGCCCGGCGACGCTGGCCATCAACGGCGGCAGCAACGGCGGCCTGCTGGTGGGTGCCGTCACCAACCAGCGCCCGGACCTGTTCGCCGCCGCCGTGCCGCAGGTGGGCGTGATGGACATGCTGCGCTACCAGAACTTCACCATAGGCTGGGCCTGGGCCACCGACTACGGCACGGCCAAGGACAGCCCCGAGATGTTCAAGGCGCTGTACGCCTACTCGCCCGTGCACAACATCAGGAGCGGTGCCAAGTACCCGGCCGTGCTGATCACCACCGGCGACCATGACGACCGCGTCGTGCCGGCCCACAGCTTCAAGTACGCCGCCACGCTGCAGGCCGCCGACACCGGCCCGGCCCCGAAGCTGATCCGCATCGAGACCAACGCCGGCCATGGTGCCGGCAAGCCCACCTCCAAGATCATCGAGGAGCGCAGCGACATCCTCGCCTTCATCGCCAACACGATGAAACTGGACGTCAAGTGACGGCAGGGGTCGCGCTGCGCGACCTGGGCGTCGACGATGTCGACGCCTTGCTGGAGCTCTACCAGCATCTGAACCCCGGTGACGCGCCGCCTTCCCCGGAGGCGGTGCGCGCCGTGTTCGCGCATGCGGGCCTGCGCCACTTCGGCGCCTTCGACGGCGGGCGGCTGATCGCCAGCTGCAACCTCGCCGTCATTCCCAATCTGACGCGCGGCGGACGCAGCTACGGCGTCATCGAGAACGTCGTCACCCATGCCGACCAGCGCGGCCGCGGCCATGGCCAGGCGGTCATCCGCCATGCGATCGAGCAGGCCTGGAAGGCCGGCTGCTACAAGATCGTGCTGACCACCAGCCGCCAGGATCCGGCCGTCTGGGCCTTCTATGAGCGCTGCGGCTTCGACGGCGGGGACAAGCGCGCCTTCGTCATCCGCCGGCCGGCTGAGTCGGCTCAGAAGTTCACGGCCTTGGTCTTCAGGCCGCGGGCCACCAGCGTCGCGTTGATGAGCTGGGCCTGCTCCCGGCTGGCGAAAGGCCAGACGGTGGCGCGCCAGCCCTCCGGCGTCTGGATGACGTCGGCCTGCAAGGCCTGGGGGTTGCCGTGCACGCCCGCCAGGCCGTCCTGCATCTTCTTCAGCAGCGCCTCGGCCTGGGCCTTGCTGCCCGGCGGGCCGACCAGCGCGACGACGAACTGCTCCGGCGACCTGGCCATGCCGGCCAGGCGCGGGTCGGTCGGCGCGGGCTGGGCGGCCGGGGAGGGGGGCTGCGCCGCCTGCGCGGCGGGTGCCGGCTGTTCCGTGGGCGGCTCCGGCCGCTTGCCCGCCAGCAGCGGCGGCCTTGAGGCGCCGTCGGCGCGGGGCACCAGTTGCGGGCGGATGCCGGGCTGGGCCTCGGCCACCGTGGCCGATTCGCTGACCGCCGGCGCCGGTAGCGAGGCCGCCTGCGCCGGTGCCGACGCCTCGGCGGGCGGGGGGGGCGGGGCTTGGGAGGGCGCTGACGCGGCCGGTGTCGCGGCCGAGGCCGCTGCCGACGCGGCTTGGGCCGGCGCGGCCGGGGCCATGGGCGGCGCCCGATGCGGCCACAGCGCATAGGCGGCCACCGCGACGACCAGCGCCAGCAGGCCGGCGGCGGCGCCGACTCGGCGCGGATCCCAGAGCCGGCGGCCGAGGATCTCCGAGGGGATGCCGCGGCCAGCCAGCACGCGCGTGCGGCTGCTGCCGACGTCCACGCCCGCCGTCATGACATACAGCTCGAAAGGCCAGCCCCCATGCGCGGCGGCCAGCCGCTCGTCGATGACGATGACGCGCCAGGGGCGGTCCTCGGGCGTGGCGGGCGGCTCGGCAAAGCCATGGGCCAGCGCGAAGCGCTCGATGCGGGCCAGGCTGGGGCCCGGCAGGAAGGGTTCGCTGAAGGCGCGCCATTGCGTGCGCGGCGCGCGGCCCGGCAGCTTGCCGACCAGCCCCTTCAAGCGTTGCAGCCACACCGCCGCGCGCGAGACGGGCGGCGACGCGGTCAGTTCATCGAAGCTGACGGCGTCGGTCAGCACCGGCTCCACGAAGCCGCCCGCCTGCGCGGACGCACGCACGAACGGCAGCGCGACGACACCGATGGTGTGGACGTCCTCTGCAGTGATGCGGCGCGCCAGCGGGTGGCGGTTGTGCCAGTCGACGATCTGTTCGGCCAGGCGCTCCATGACTCATCGATCTTCGCTCAGCCGCGCGAGGCCCAGCCCCGCGAACAGCGTGGCGAACTCAACCCAGTTGCTTCAACAGCCAGGCGTTCAGATCCCTGATCTCTTCCATGCAGACCGAATGCGGCATCGGGTAGTCATGCCACTGGACTTCATGCCCCAGCGCGCGCAGCGCATCGCGGCTGGCGGCGCCGCGCGTCGGCACGACGACCGCGTCCTGCGTGCCATGGGCCATGAAGACGGGCAGGCCGGCGTTGGCGGCCGAGCGCTCGGCCGCCGTCGCCGCGGCCAGCGGCAGATAGCCCGACAGCCCCACCACGCCGCCCAGCCGTTCGGGGTAGCGCAGCGCCGTCATCAGCGCCATCGCGCAGCCCTGCGAGAACCCCATGACGACGATGCGCTCGGCCGGCACGCCGCGCTCGCGTTCGTCGTCGATGAGGGCGGCGATCTGGCGCTGCGATTCCCGCAGGCCCATCTCGTCCTCCTGGCGCTGCGGATGCGGGCCGAGGATGTCGTACCAGGCGCGCATCACATGGCCGCCGTTGATCGTCACCGGCCGCTGGGGCGCATCCGGGAAGACGTAGCGCACGGCGCCCAGGGGGCTCAGGTCCAGCTCGGCGCAGATGGGCACGAAGTCATGGCCGTCGGCGCCCAGGCCGTGCAGCACGATCAGCGTCGTGCCGGGAGCGGGGCCGGTCTCGATGACATGGGTGTCAAGCATGGGCAGGGGTCCAGTCTGCGGCGAAGCGCTCGAAGCGGCGCTCGCCATGGTCGTCGACATGCAACGGGTGCCAGCCGGCGCGGCGGTAGAAGGCTTCGGCGCGCGAGCCGGGCTGGGTGCCCAGGCTGAGGCGCTGCAGGCCGGTCGAGAACAGCCAGCCCACCATCGCGTCGTGCAGCCGCCGGCCGTGGCCCTGGCCCTCGCAGGCCGGGTCCACGAACAGGGCCCAGATGTTGCCGTCGCGGGCGTCGCCTATCGCAAAGCCGGCAATGCTCAGCCGAGGCGCCGGCGCCAGCTCGACGACCCAGCCGCGGCCGTGGTCTTCCAGATGGGCGTGCAGCTCGGCGTCCGAGATGCGCCCCGGCGTCAGCGTGTTCTCGGCAACGGCGTAGCGCACGCGCCAGATTTCGGCGGTATCGGCGCGGGTGGCGATGCGAAGCGTCATGACCGCCATTCTCGCGGCCGCGCGGGGTCGCCTACTTTTTCGTCAGCACGACGGGCATTTCGCCCTCGGCCATGCGCCCCATGCCCTCGAGCCGCCCCTCCACGGCGCGCAACTCCAGCCTGAAGTCCGTGCAGCCCGGCACCTCGGCCGAGCGCTGCACCAGCACCTGCAGCGCGCCGCCCTCGCGGCTTTCCACCACCATGGGCATGCGCCGGCCGGTGCAGGGGTTGTTGCGGTCACGCGCGGCCTGGTTGTAGGCCATCCAGGTGCCCGCATCGCCCTTGAAGATCACCTCGGCCTGGCGCTGCATGCCGCCCATGATGTAGCTGGCCCGCCATTCGCCCTCGGTGGCCGGCGGCTGTGCCAGGGCGGCGGCGCAGGCAAGACCCAGGGCAGTGATGATGATGGGATGCCGGCTCATGACCTCTCCTTGAGGGCTGGGCGGCCATGCTAGGTCGCCACGGGCCGGCGTCAATGGCGTGACAGGGGCGCGGCTCATCAGCTGTGATGATCCAACGCATGGGAAGCCTCTACCTCGTCCGCCACGGCCAGGCCAGCTTCGGCGCGGCCGACTATGACCAGCTCAGCGCCAAGGGTCTGGAGCAATGCCGCCTGCTGGGTGCCTACTGGCGTGAGCGCGGCCAGCGCTTCGATGCCGTCTTCACCGGCACGCTGCGCCGGCATGCGCAATCGCTGGCCGGCATCGTGGCGGGCTATGGTGAGGCGCTGCCGGCCATCGCGCTGCCGGCGCTGGACGAGTACGACAGCGAGGCCGTCGTGCGTGCCATCCATCCGCAGCCATTGGAGGCGCCGACGGACGCGGAGGGCGTCAAGCAGCATTTCCGCCTGCTGCGCCAGGGCCTGCTGGCCTGGATGCGGGGCGAGACCCAGCCCCCGGGCATGCCCACGCATACAGCCTTCGCGGCTGGTGTCGCCGACACCCTGGCCCGAGCGCTGGACGTGGGCGTGGGCAAGCAGGTGCTCATCGTGTCCAGCGGCGGGCCCATCGCCACGGCGGTCAGCCAGGTGCTGGGCTGCCCGCCCGAGACCTGGGTCGAACTGAATCTGCGCATCCGCAACTCGGCCGTCACCGAGTTCGCGTTCAATCCCAGGCGCCATCACCTGGTGAGCTTCAACAACCTGCCCCACCTGGACGCCCCCGAGACCCGCGGCCTGGTGACGCACGCCTGAAAACAACCAGCCCGGCGTGGGCCGGGCTGTTGCGGGAGTGGATCGCGCTCAGCGACCGCTGCGGCGCTGCCGGCGCAACTGGCCACCCGCGGCCAGCAGGGCCAGGCCCACCAGGGCCAGCGATGCCGGCTCGGGCGTGGAACCGCCGCCGCCGCTGCCGCCACCGCCGCAGTTGACGGTGCAGCCCTGGACGAAGGGCATATTCTGCGACAGCAGGTCGCCGCCAATTTGCCAGGTGCCCGACTTGTCGCCGAAGTAGGTGAAGCCGATCTTCAGGTGCGGGCCAAGGGTGGGGTCGATGGCCAGCGTCGTGCCCAGCAGATTGACCTGGAATTCCATGTCATTGGTCAGGGCGATGTTGGGAACGGCCTGCATGCAGATGCCGCCAGACATGCCGCCGGCGCAGCCGTTGGCGTTCAATTCCTGGGCCGAATAGGTCCAGACGCTGCTGGATGCGGGCTGCACATTGGTCACCGTCGCGCCGGTGATGCCGGTCAGCGGCCCCAGATCCTTGAAGGCGAAGAAACCCAGGTCCGTGTCAGGGGCCCAGTTGCCGGTCCGGTTGTCCAGGTTGGAGATCTTGAACGTGAAGGAGCTGGCGCTGGTCTGGATGAAGTCGAACGTCACGTTGTTGAACGTGACCTCGTAGTCCGCATGCGCGCTTGCGCATGCCAGCGACAGTGAGACGGTGGCCAAACTGGCCTTGAGGAGCTGACGCAACATGGGGGGCCTCCAGATCTTGTGTGCCCATAAATGAGCAAGATGCGGGCCATGTTGGCAACTTATTGATTTGACTGATGTCTTGTAATGAATGAGGGGCCGGCGCTGAAAAAATGTAAGAAATACCGACGGCGCCGGCCGCCCTCGGGCCTCAGTGCCTCACGGTGATGGCGCTGGACGACGCATTGCCGTTGGCGTCGGTGGCGCGGGCTTCCAGCGTGTAGCTGCCGGCCGGCAGCTTGGCGGTATTCCACTTGTAGTTCAGCGTGCTGCCGCTGCCGCTGGCGACCTGGTTGCCGTTGACGAGCAACTGCAGCTTGATGCCGGCGGCGCCGGCGTTGTCGCTGGCCGCCACGCTGATCGTCACATTGCCCGAGACGGTGGCGCCGTTGGAGGGCGCCTTGACGTTGACGACCGGCGGGGTCGTGTCGGCGGCGACCGCGACGCTGTTGCTGACGGTGACGCCCACGGCGGTGGAACTGCCCTGGTTGCCGGCCGCGTCATAGGCGATGGCGACCAGCGAGGCGGTTCCGTTGGGCAGCTGGGTCGTGTCCACGCTGAAGCCGTAGGGGGCCGAGGTGTCCGAGGCGATCACGTTGCCGTTGAGCTTCAGGTCGACGCGCGTGACGCCGACGTTGTCGCTGGCATTGACGTCCACGGGCAGCAGCCCGCTGACGGTCTTGCCGTTGCCGGGCGACGCGATGGCGACGCTGGGCGGCTGGGTGTCCGCCACCGCGCTGTTCACGGTGGCCTGCACGGCCGCGGCGGCATTCACCCGCCCCCAGCCGTAATAGCTGTCCCGCCCGGGAGCGCCCAGGTCCACGCTGCTGGAATACAGCAGGCTCTCGACCTGCGTGTTGCTCATGTCCGGCCGGGCCGACATCATCAGGCCCACGACGCCCGCCACCACCGGGCTGGCCAGCGAGGTGCCCCACCAGGCCTGGTAGCCGCCGCCGCGGGTGGTGGTCCAGATGTCCTGGCCCGGCGCCGCGACGCTGATGAAACTGCCATAGCTGGACCAGGAGGTCTTGACGTCGTTGGCGTCGGTGGCCGACACCACGATCATGGTGGACGTGGGCGCGAAGCCCTCGTCGATGCCGTTGTTGCCTGCCGCGACCACGACCAGGCCGCCGCGGGAGCGCATGTACTGGGCCGCCGACTGCACGGCAGCGCTCGTGGAGACGCCGCCGTAGGAGATGTTGGCCACGCGTGCGCCCTTGTCGGTGGCCCAGGTCAGGCCTTGCGCCACCGTGCTCCAGTAGGCATAGCCGTTGGCGTCGGCGATGCGCACGGGCATCAGCTGGGCCTGCCCCGCCGTGCCGGCCACGCCGACACCGTTGTTGAGCGTGGCCGTGGCCGCGCCGGCGACCGCGGTGCCGTGGCCGTTGACGTCGCTGGTGTCACTGTTGTTGTCGTAGAAGTTCCAGCCCGGCACCAGGCGGGCGGCCAGGTCGGGGTGGCTGGCGTCGACGCCCGTGTCCAGCACGGCAATCGTCACGCCAGCGCCCTGGGTCGTGTCCCAGGCATTGGGCAGGCCCATCTTGTTCAGATGCCACTGGCTGCCGGCATAGGGGTCGTTGGGCGCGGCGGCAGGGGCGACCAGCTGGTCGAGCTCGGCGAACTTCAGCTGAGGGTGGCGGCTCAGCGTCGCTGCGACGGCCTTCTCGGACGCATTGGCGGGCAGTTCGAACACGAACATGCCGGGCGGCCCCATGCGGCGCGCCTTGGCGCCGTGAACTGCCGCGATCTTGCCCACTTCGGCCTCGGTCAGGCCGGCTTTGGTGCCGATCAGCACGCGCCGCGGTGCCGCCGCGTTCGGGCCGGCGGCGCTGGGCCTGGCCGACAGTTGGGCGATGGCCTGCCCAACCGGATCGGGCCCGCCCACGACGCCGGCAGGCGTCAAAGCTGTAGAAAGCGCGAGAGATATGAGCAGGGACACGGCAACTCCAAAAAAAATGGGCAGAAAAGGCCCGGAGTCAGTGTAGGGGCTCCCCACCATGCATTCGCGGGGGGGGCGCCTCAGATGTGCGGGAGTTGGCGTGCGGGAGGGACTGTTTTTGTATGGGTCTGTAACCCGTGTTTCGGGGCTGTTCCGCGGGCGTTCGTGGACGTTCGCGGCACATGCCGGGCCGGCCCGAAAACGACAAAGCCCGCGTTCGCGGGCTTTCCTGAGGGGCGGGCAGCCCCGTTCGGGGGGGCAGGCTTCAGGCCGGGCGGCGGCGGCGCGCGGCGGCGACACCCAGCAGGGCGAGGCCGGCCAGCGCCAGCGAGGCCGGCTCGGGCACCGTGTTGCCGCCGCCGCTGGGCGTGCCGCCGCCGCCATTGGTCTGCGGCGGCACATAAGTCATGTCGGCCGACAGCAGCGAGCCGATGGGCTTGCTGCCTGCCTGGTCGGTAAACCCGACCTTCAGATGCGGGGCGATGTTGCCCGTGAGGTCGATGCCGGTGCCCAGCAGGTCGATGGTGAACAGCATGTCGCCGGTCAACAGGATGTTGGGGTTGGCGTCCAGGCAGAAGGCGCCGGAGTTGCCGTTCTTGTTGCAGCCCTGGCCGGCCAGTTCGGTGTGCGTGTAGCTCCACTGGACCGAGTAGCCCGGCGCGGGGCTGAGGCTGACGTTGACGCCGGTCAGGCCGGGCAGCTTGCCGCCCAGGCCGTTGAAGCCCAGGTAGCTGAGGTAATCGGCCGTCTTCCAGTCACCCGTCGCGTTGTCGGCATTCTGGATGCGCAGCGTGAAGGTGTCGGTGTCCACCGTGTGGAAGGTGAAGGTGACGCCCTGGCTGGACGTGACGAAGTCGGCCTGGGCCGACGCGGCAAGAGCTGTCAGCAGCGTGGCGGCGACGAGGCGCAAGGATTTGGACATGTTGTGGCTTTCCCTTGAAGTGTCCTGAAATACGCAGGAAGTCGGATTTCAACTTCAAGCTAGGGGCCACTGTAGGGAGAAGCGGTCGCCCCGGGCATCCCCTGCAGCGGGGGGGCGGGGACGTGAATCGTGCAGCATTGGGCATCTTCCCCCCAAGCGAGGGGTGGGCCCGATCCGGGACAATGCCGCCCGATGCCTGCCCCGCTGTTCACCTCGCTGATCACCCCGCCGCCCGCCGCCTCCGCGCCGGCCCGCGAGCGCTTCCTGCACCTGCTGCGCCTGGCGCTGGCCGGTGGCCAGTTCGGCAAGCTGCTGCTGTCGGGCCCCGTGGGCGCCGAGGAGGACGTCGAGCGCCTGACCGTGCGCCTGGTCGAGTTGCGCGGCGAGCCGGCCTTGAGCTTCCTGTGGCGGCACCGCACCAAGGACGTCACCAAGAACCACGCGCCCGAGGCCGGCCTGGCGGAGATCGCGGCCCTGCTGGGCCAGCGTTTTCGCAACGCCCATCTGCACACGGCCGTGGAGGAGGTGCAGTTCGCCGTCAGCCGCAAGGGCCGCGAGACGCTGCGCGTCACTCGGGTCGACGCGGCCCCCGAGGCGCCGGCGGCCCATGACAAGGCCAAGCAACGGCCGCTGGACCTGGCCCACCCGGTCTGGTCGGCGCTGGGCCTGACCCATCTCGTCAAGGGCGAGCCGGCCCTGGTACCGGCCATGGCGCGCAAGTGGAAGCAGATCAACCGCTTCGTCGAGATCCTGGCCTCCGCCGTCGACGAGGCGGGCCTGCAGGGGCCCGTGCGCGTGGCCGACTTCGGCTCCGGCAAGGGCTACCTGACCTTCGCGGTGCATGACTGGCTGCAGGCCCGGGGCCTGGCGCCGCGCGTGACCGGCATCGAGCTGCGCGACGACATGGTGCGCCTGTGCAATGCCGTCATCGAGGGCGAGCAGCTCGCCGGCATCCGTTTCGATCAGGGGGACGTGCGCACCCAGGCCGTGCAGCCGCTGGACGTGATGATCGCGCTGCATGCCTGCGACATCGCCACCGACCATGCGCTGCACGTGGGCCTGCAGTCCGGGGCCAGCATCATCATGAGCTCGCCCTGCTGCCACAAGGAGCTGCGTCCGCAGATGACGCTGCCGGCCGTGCTGCGGCCCATGCTGCAGCATGGCATCCACCTGGGCCAGGAGGCCGAGATGGTGACCGACTCGCTGCGTGCGCTGCTGCTGGAAAGCCAGGGCTACCGCACCCAGGTGTTCGAGTTCATCGCGCTGGAGCACACCAGCAAGAACAAGATGATCCTGGCCGTGAAGGCGCAGGGCGCGGCCGCCGCGGCGCTGGCCGCGCGCCGGCCCGAGCTGCTGGCGCAGATTGCCGAGATCAAGCGCTTCTACGGCCTGCGCGAGCAGCGGCTGGAGCAGCTGCTGGCCGCCTGAGCCGGCGCCCCGGGCGATGCCGTTGCCGCGGCGGCTGGTCTAGCATCCGCGCCCATGGCCGTCGCCCATACCAAGACCCAGCCACCTCGCCCGCGCGAAGGCCTGCTGCTGCCGCGTCCGGCGCTGCTGGGGCGCGTGCGGCGCATGCTGGACGAGCAGCGCGTGCTGCTCATCGCCGCGCCGGCCGGCTATGGCAAGACGGCGCTGCTGACCCAGGCGCTGGAAGACCAGCCCGCCGGCACGGCCGTCGCCTGGGTGGCGCTGGACGAGGGCGACGACCTGGGCCGCCTGCTGGACTGCCTGTTCACCGCGCTTGAGCCGCATGACCCGCCCTGGCGCACCGCGCCGGAGGGGCTGCGCGACGCGGCGCTGCGCGGCGGCGCGGAGCTGACGGCCGCCGCCGACGCCATGCTGAATGCGCTGGAGGCCTGCGAGGTGGAGCGTGGCCTCATCGTGCTGGACGACCTGCACCACCTCGTCGACGCCGCGGCGCTGGCCTTCCTCGACCGCTGGCTGGCCCGCATGGGCTGGCGCTGGCGCCTGGTGCTGGCCACCCGCCACGAGCCGGCGCTGCGCCTGGCGCGGCTGCGTGCGGCCGGCGAGCTGGCCGATCTGGGCCCCGCCGACCTGGCGCTGGCCGAAGACGAGTCGGCACGGCTGGCGGCCGCGGCGGGCCTGGACGCCCAGGCGGCCGGGGAGCTGCACCGCCGCTGCCAGGGCTGGCCCGCCGGCCTGCGGCTGGCGCTGGGCATGGGCGCACGGCCGGTGCTGCCGGCCGCCATGCCCGCGGCCATCGACCGTGTCGCCTTCGACTTTCTCGCCGCCGAGGTGCTGGACCGGCTGGAGCCCGAGCTGCGCGGCTTCCTGCTGCGCAGCAGCGTGCTGTTCGAGCTGGACGAGGCGCGCTGCCGGGCGCTGGGCGAGACCGGGCCGGTGGCGGCCTGGCTAGCCGAGATCGAACGCCGCGCGCTGTTCGTCACCGTCGTCGACCTGGCGCCGCTGACCATCCGGCTGCACCAGCTGTTCCGCGACATGCTGCGCCAGCGCCTGCACCGCGACGAACCCTTGCTGCGCCAGCAGCTGCTGGCCCGCGCCGCCGAGCTGGAGGCCGACCCGGTGCGCCGCCAGGGTCTGCTGCTGATGGCCGGCCGGCCCGAGCGCGCGGCGGCGCTGCTGCTGGCCGACGGGCCGCTGCTGATGAACCAGATCGGCGCCCAGGGGCTGCTGGACCTGGTCGGGCGCTTCGAGCCGGGCTTCGCCGACGCCAGCCCCGAACTGCAGCGCGTGCAGGCGCTGGCGCTGTGGACCATGTGGGAGGCCGAGCGCGCCGAGTTCCACCTCGGTCGCGCGGAGGCGCTGTTCGCGGCGCGCGGTGACAGGGCCGGGCTGCGCATCGCGCGTGCCCACCGCAGCATCCTGCTGATCGCCCAGGGGCGTCTTGCCGAGGCGGCGGCGCTGATGGGCGACATGGACCCCTTCGCCGCCGAGGCGGGCGGCGAACTGCGCCGCATCCTGCTGCTGGCGCGCTGCTGGCATGCGCTGGAAACCTGCCGCTTCGACGCCGTCGCGCCGCTGTTCGAGGCCCAGCTCGCCGAGCTGCTGAAGACGCCCACCATCGAGAGCTGGTATGCCGGTTCGCCCGCGCCGCGCCAGATCGCCTGCCGCGACATGGCCGCGCCCATGGAGCGCTGGTTCCGCGGCGCGCTGCAGGTGGTCGGCGAGCGGCCGCTGCCGCTGGGCGTGAATGCCTGCCTGGCCCAGGGCTGGAACCTGTTCTGGCAGGGCCGACTCACCGAGGCCGCCGGGCTGCTGGCCCGCGCCGAGGCCGACGCGGCCTGGTGCGGCCGCCTGGTCGTTGCGCGCAATCACGGCCTGGCGCTGCGCGCGATGCTGGACCTCGTCGCCGGCCGCCTGGAGCCGGCGCTGGCGCAGATGCAGCAGCGCCTGGCCGAGCATGTGCCGGGCTTCGGCCGCTGGGCGCTGTGGCACTCGCTGTACGCCTGCACCCGCATGGCGGCCGCCTGCGGCGACCGCGCGGCGCTGGACGAAGGCCTGGCCCGGCTGGTGCGCGAGGGCGCCCAGCTGCCCGACCTGATGCAGCCGCATCGCCGCGAGCCCCTGGCGGGCCTGCTGGCCCAGCAAGCCTGGCTGGCCGGCCGGCGCGACGAGGCGCTGGCGCACTGGCGCGTGCTGCTGGCCGAGGGGGAGGGCGCCGACCTGCTGGGCCAGCGCGCCGAGGCCAGGCTGAGGCTGGCCGCCGCGCTGCTGGCGGGCGGTGAGCGCGAGGCGGCCGCCGAGGTGCTGGCGCCGGCCCTGGCCGGGCATGACCCGGGCGGCCTGCTGTGGGCCGTGCCGCTGCTGCGCGAGCTGGCAGCGCGGGACTGGGGCGATCTGCTGGAGCCCGCCGCCTTGACGCGGCTGCGCGGCTGGGCCGAGGGGCTGGCCCCCGGGCCCGTGTCCGCCGCCGCGGTGGCCGACGAGCTGCTGTCGCCGCGCGAGGCCGAGGTGCTGGCCCAGATCGCCGCGGGCGCCAGCAACAAGCACATCGCCCGCGCGCTGGACCTCAGCCCCCACACCGTCAAGCGGCATGTGGCCAACATCCTCGACAAGCTGGGCCTGAGCTCGCGCGGCGAGGCCGCCGCCTGGTGGCGCGACCGTCAGGCCTCCACCAGACCCGGCACGCTGGCCTGATCCAGCGCCCGGCTCAGCTTGGCCCAGGCCTGGTGGTCCAGCAGCGGCTGGACGGCGGCCAGCACCGGCGCCTGGACGGCCGGCGGCAGGCTGCCGACGATCAGGGCGCGTTCGGCCGGCGTCAGCGCCGGGATCATCCAGCGCAGCGTCTCGCTCATCTCGCGCGGGCCGATGCTGGCCAGGATGCGGCCGTGGATCTCGGCCAGCTCAGCGTCCGTGTAGGCCGCCCACAGCGCCTGGTTGTGGCGGCTCTCCTCCACCTCCATGTGCTCGAAGTTGTGCGCCACGAAGGCGGCGAAGCGGCGGTACAGGCGCTGGGCCGCGGCCGCGCCGGGCAGCGCGCGCAGCGCGGCCGACTCGGCGCGCAGCGCGGCGATGCTCTGCAGGTGCTCCTCATGCTCGGCCGCGATGGCGGCGCTGCTGCCGGCGCAGCGGGCCTCGAGAGCGGGGTGGACGAACCGGTTTTCCTTGTCGAGGTGGTGATGGGCCGCGTCCAGCAGGGCGTCCAGCTGGGCCAGGCCGGCGGCCAGATCCTGCGGGTCGTCCACGTCCAGGCGACTGAGCTGCAGCAGCGTGTCGCTCATGAAGAGGCGCAGGCCCTTGTGGATGTGGGCGTAGAGGTCGAGGCGTGGGGAAGCGTTGCTCATGGGGGCTCCGTGGTGCCGGTGTGAAGAGTCCGGATGCCGGGCAGTGTTGCGGCCGGCCGGGCCGCTGCCATCGCTCCGACGGGCCATGACCGGCGGGCCATGGCATGACCTCCGCCATGGCTCCTTGGTAATCCTCACCCTGGCCCATCGTGGCGATGGCCCGCGCGGGGCCGCCCGGCACAGTGACCGGCCATGCAACGCCTTGCCCTGCTTCTGCTCTGCACCGCCGCCCTCGCGGCGCGCGCCGAGCTGCCCGAGCGCCTGAGCCAGACCGGCCTGGGCGGGCCCGGCGTGCGCGTCTTCGAGCCGCGCTTCGCGCTGTGGTCCGACGGCGCGACCAAGCGGCGCTGGATCGCGCTGCCGCCCGGCACCCAGGTGGACGCCGGCCAGCCCGATGCCTGGCGCTTCCCCGTGGGCACGCGGCTGTGGAAGGAGTTCAGCGTCGACGGCCGGCCGGTGGAGACGCGCCACTTCAGGCTCGCCGCCGACGGCCGCTGGGAAATGGCCAGCTATGTCTGGGACGGCGCCGACGCGTTGCGCGCGCCGGCCCGCGGCCAGGTGCTGACGCTGCCCGGCGGCCGGCGCTACGACGTGCCCTCGCAGGCCGACTGCATGGCCTGCCACGCCGGTGCGCGCAGCCCGGTGCTGGGCTTTGCGGCACTGCAGCTGGGCCCGGCCGTACCGGCCCTCATGCGCGAGGGCCTGCTGAGGAACGCCCCGGCGGCATGGGCCTGGCAGGGGCCCGACTTCGTCGCCGCCGACCCCGCCGAGCATGCCGCCCGCGGCTATCTGCACGGCAATTGCGGCCACTGCCATTTCGATGGCGGCGTGCCCGTACCGCTGCGCCTGGCGTTGGACGTGGGCCGGGCGCCCGCGCCTTTGGAGGCCGACCAGGCCGCCGCGCTGCTGCGGCGTGCCGGCACCCGCAACCCCTACCAGCAGATGCCGCCCCTGGGCAGCCGCGCCGTCGATGCCCAGGGCCTGGCCTTGCTGGCCCACCACCTCAACCCGGAGAACCCATGAAAGCCTTGATCCCCCTTCTCGTCCTGCTGGCCGGCACGGCCCAGGCCGGCGACCGCATCGAGCGCGGCCGCTATCTCGTCAACACCAGCGGCTGTGCCGACTGCCACACGCCCATGAAGATGGGCGCCAACGGCCCCGAGCCCGACATGGCGCGGCATCTGTCCGGCCATCCGCAGCCCTTGGTCATCACGGCGCCCGTGGCGCCGCCGCCCGGGCCCTGGGTGGCCGTCATCGCCAGCAGCGGCACGGCCTATTCCGGCCCCTGGGGCCTGAGCTTCTCGGCCAACCTGACGCCCGACCCGGAGACCGGCCTGGGCCGCTGGAGCGAGGCCGACTTCGTGCAGACCATACGCACCGGCCGCCACCTCGGCCGCGGCCGGCCCGTGCTGCCGCCCATGCCCATCCCGGTCTACAACCACATGACGGACGACGACCTCAAGGCCGTGTTCGCCTATCTGCAGTCGCTGCCGCCCGTGCGCAACAAGGTGCCCGAGCCGCTGCCGCCGGCCCAGCCCTGAACCCGGCCCGAGGAGAACCGCCATGCAACGTTTCAACGCCAACGCCCAGCTGGGCCTGTTCGGCACCCTCGTCACCGCCATGGGCCTGGTCGCGGCCGGCGCGCTGGCGCTGCCCGGCGAGGCCTTCGCCGCCGCCTCGGCCTGCGACGACCAGGCAGCGCTGCAGCGCCGGCTGGACGAGTTCGACGCGCGCTGGAACGCCAGCGACGCCTGGGGCCTGACGGCGCAGTTCGCGCTGGACGGCAGCCTGGGTGCCGCCGGCGAGACCGGCCGCCAGGCCGTCTACCGCGAGCTGATCGCGCGGCTGGGCCGCTCACCCCAGCCGCGCCAGACGCGGCTGCTGCGGGCCACCGCGGTGGGCCAGGCCTGCCTGGTGGACGTGCAGGTGAGGAGCGGCGAGCGCAGCGAGGCCGGCCTGTTCCTGCTGGCCCAGGCGCGTGAGGGCGGCATCGTCGCGATGCGCTGAAAAATGAAGCCCCGCCCGGCGTGAGCCGGTCGGGGCGCAAGAGCGCTTCACGCCGCCCGGGACACCTCCGCGAGGAGGCGTGGGGCTGCGGCGTGCATCACAGCGCAGGCGGCCTGCGGAGCGACACCGGGAGGTGACGCGGGCGGGCCCGCATGGGTGCTTTCATGGTCGCGGGCGGATCGCGTTCCGCCTCGCCAGGGGCCGCAGCGTTGCCGGGGGCCGTGCACTGGTGACGGGATGGATCATCGGCGCAGCCGGCCGTGAACAAAGCCACGATCAGCCGGGGCGGGCCCGGCCTTATTTTTTGCTTCAGTGGGCGTGGGCCTCGGTGTGCGCGGGCGTCAGCTTCAGCCGCACCGCGGGCGCGCGCGGCCGCGGGTTGTCGGCCGTCGGCAGTTCGGCCCAGAACCATTCGCCCCGGGTGCAGACCTGACGCACCGCGAAGGCCAGCTCGCCCGGCGCGGCCGGCAGCGTGGCGCGCAGGATGAATTCGTCGTACCAGGCATCGGGCAACTGGTTGGCCTCGCCATCGGCCGTCCAGCGCACCTCGGCCAGCTCGTCGGTGACGGGCTTGCCATGGCTGTCGTCCGGCGTCTGCAGCGCCCGGCGCCGGGTGCTCAGCGTCCAGCCCGGCTTGGGCATGGGCTTGGCGCCGCGCAGGCCCTCGGGCAGGGTGACGACGATTTCCTTGGTGGCCGCGCCGCCTTCGCAGCCATGGCCGACCTTGAAGACGGCCCGGTAGCTGCTGCCGGCCGCGGCCTCGGGCTGCTCCAGCGTGATGTGGGCCTGGCTGGCGCCGGCCAGCGCCAGCAGGGAGAGGGTGAGGAGGGGTTTCATAGATCGAACTTCAGCTCGGCCGTGTAGCTGCGCTGCGGGTAGTTGTGGAAGTTCCAGTAGTTGTAGTTGTTCAGGTTGTCGATGCCGAAGGCGGCGCTCCACTGGCGGTCCGGCTTCCACAGCAGGCGCAGGTCGGCCGTGGCGTATTTGCTGACGCCCATGTAGGCGAAGCCGTTCACGTCGCTGTTGTTCAGCGTGCGGTACTGGCGGCCGCTGTAGCGGGCGGCCAGGCTGGCGCTCCAATGCTGGTCCAGGCGCCAGGTGGCGAGGGCCGTGGCGCGCCAGCGCGGGATGTTGGGCTGCCAGCGCCCGACGGTGTCGCCCGGCACAGCGACGAAGCCGGCGTTGGCCTTGATCCTGGAATCCGTGTAGGTGAGGCTGGCCGACAGGTCCAGGCCCTTGCGCAGCCAGTCGGCCGCGCCCAGCGTGGCCTCCAGGCCGGTCGTGCCCATCCTGGCGATGTTCTGCACGCGGCTGACGTTGCGGTTGGCGGTGGCGTCGAACACGGTCTGCGAGTACAGCGAATCACGCGTGGTCTCGGCGAACAGCGTCAGGCGGGATTGCAGCGCCCCCCAGGCGGACTCGGCGCTCAGCTCGGCCGTCCAGGACTTCTCGGGCCTGAGGCCGGGGTCGTTGATGTATTGCGCGTTGGTCGTGGACGTGGCGCCGTAGAGCTCGGCCACCGTGGGCATGCGCACGGCCCGGCCCAGCGAGGCCTTCAGCAGCAGCTCGGGCGCGGCCTGCCAGGACAGCGCGGCCTTGGGTGACAGGAAGGTCTCGCCGCGCGGTGCATAGACGCTGGGCGGCGGCGTGCCGGTGGCGGAGAAGTCGGTGCGGCCGTCGTCGGCCCGCCAATGCTCGGCGCGCAGGCCCAGCACGGCCTTCCAGTCGGGGGCGGGCAGCCAGGCGTCCTGCAGGTAGGCGGCCCGCAGGCGCGTGCGGCCCTGGACCGCGCTGGCCAGCGCGCCGGGGCCGTCGCTGAGGTAGTTGCCGGCGATGACTGAGGTCCGGTAGCGCAGCGTGTAGCCGTCCTGCTGCAGGCCCAGGTCCACGACATGGCCCGTGCCGGCGGGGCGCCAGACGCCCTTGACGGCCAGCGTGAGCCAGCCCGTGCCGCTGCCGTCGGCCAGCGTGCCGGGGCCGCCCGTCCAGGCGCCGGGCTGCGGGTTGTTGGCGGCGTTCTGGCGCTTGTCGTCGCCGCGGTAGTCGTAGCGGCTGGCGGCGAGCTCCCAGTCCCATTCGCCGCCGCTGCGGCTCTTGACCGACAGGCCGTGCATGACGTGCAGCAGCCGCTCGCGCGTCAGTGCGAAGTCGGCGCCGGTCGGCGCCGCGAACTGCTTGCCGTCGATGTTGATGTATTCCTTGCCGTCGGCCGCCAGGCTGCCCCGGTAGACCGGCTGGCCGGCGGCGTCGCGCAGCCAGCTCGCGGCGTTGCCGTCGGCATCGTTGCGCCACAGGCCCAGCACATAGCTGGCGCGCACGCCGGGGCTGAGGTCGTAGGCCAGCTTGAGCTTGAGGTGGTCCTGCCGGGTGCGGTATTGCGTCGCCGCACCGAGCAGATACCAGGGCTGGCCGCTGCTGTTGGGCAGCATCACGGCGCCGCTCACCACGGGGCCGCCCGTGCCCGGCGTGCCCGTGCTGGCCAGGCGGGTCGCGAAGGTCAGCGGCTGGCCCTCGCTGTCGGTGCGGTTGACGTTGAGCCACCAGCTCCAGTCCCCCGCGCGGTCACCCAGCGACGCGCTGGCCTGCCAGGCGCGGTAGGTGGCCTTCATGCCGTACAGCTCGAAGGGCTGGACCGTGTGGCCCAGCTTGGCATGGGCCTCGAAGCGGGTGGGCATGCGGGTCTGGTAGTCCACCACCGCGCCCACCGAGTTGCCGGGGTAGGCGGCCGAGAACGGGCCGTACATGACGTCCACGCGTTCGATCTCCTCGGGCGTGACCAGGCCCCAGCGCGGCGGGAAGGAGAGCCCGCCCACGCCGTTGCCGAGGTAGTTGGACAGCAGCATGCCGTCCGCATAGACCGCCGAGCGCGCGCTGTTGCCGGTGCCCGAGGCACGGCTGGACAGGATGGCGTGGTTGTAGTCGCCAATGTAGCGCTTGCGCACCAGCAGGCTGGGCAGGTACTTCAGCGCGTCCTCGGCATCGGTGGCGTTGATGCTGCGCTCGATGTCCTCGCGCGTGACGGTCTCGCGCGTGGTCGGGATGTTGGTGGGCAGCGACGAGGGCGCGGCGGCCTGGACGCGCACCAGGGCCAGCTTCTTGCGGACCGGCGGTGCGGTGTCGGCCGCGGCGGTGTCGTCGCCGCAGTCGTCGCAGGCGCGCGCTGGCGTCGAGAGCAGCAGGGGCAGCGCGGCGCAGGCCGCAGCCGCGCGCGCAAGGGCGTTCATTCGAATCATTGGGGGCAGGGATAGGAGTCGGGCCGGCGCCCGCGGGCACCGGCAAACGCCCCGGGCCGGCAGGCCCTGGGCAGGCGAGGAGACTCAGATCCGCCCGGGTGGGGCGCGCGCGCTGGCGGGGCGCCAGGCATGGGCGGTGGCCGGTGCGCTCCAGAAGCGCTCGGGGGCCTGCTCGACGACGTCGGCCCGCAGCACCAGCTGCGGCAGCGCCGGCGGGCCGAGCAGGTCGGCCGCGCCGATGTGGCAGGCCGGGCAATGGCCCTGGGCCAGCAGGTCTAGCGCCGCCTGCAGGGGCTGGGGCTTGGCGGCGTTCGTCGCGGTGGGCGCACGGCAGATGTCCTGCCAGGCGCTGAAGTCGCCGCGCGCATGGGCCAGCGCGGTGCTGAGGCCCGGCGCCAGCATGCCCAGCAGGAACACGGCCAGCAGCCACGCGGCGAAGGCGCGGGGGCGGCGGTGTGGGCGGGGCTTCATGGCGAGGCGGGTGGGGCGTCGGGTGGCGGGGCGGCTGAGGGCGCAGCGGTCGGGCCCGGATTGTGCAGCCTCCTCAGCACCGCGCCGACGATGCGGTCGCAGCGTTCGCCGTCGAAGGCGAACACGCCTTGCTGCGCCAGGTCGATGTCCGCGGCCAGTGACTTGCGCAGCAGGCCGCGGGCGCGGAAGTAGCGGCTGCGCACCGTCGCTTCGGGGATGCCTAGCGATTGCGCGGTTTCCTCCACGCTCAGCTCCTCCAGGCCGCGCAGCACGAACACGCTGCTGAAGGCCTCGGGCAATTCGTCGAGGCGGCGCTCGATCAGCGCGCGCAGCTGCGCCCTGGCGAGCGCCTCCTCCGGGCGTTCTGCATGGCTGGGGTCCATGGCCTCGGTCTCCGCGTCCAGGGGCTGCTCGTCGGCGAGCGGCTCGGCCTGGACCATGCGTGCAATGCCGTCGCGACGGGCCTGCTTGCGCAGGCGGCTCAGGCATTCGTGGGTCACCAGCTGCGACAGCCAGGTGGCGAGCGAGGCCTCGGCGCGGAATCCGCCCAGCGCGTGGAAGGCCCGCAGATAGGCCTCCTGCAGCGCGTCCTCGGCGTCGCCGTCGTTCCTGAGCATCACGCGCGCCAGCCGGTAGAGGCGGCGGTTGTGCCGCCGCATCAGCCGCTCGAAGGCCGCGCCGTCGCCGGCGGCGATGCGGCGCGCCAGCTCGGCGTCGTCGGCGCGGGCGGGCAGATCCGGGGAGAGCCTGGCGTCCATCGCGCTATTTCACAACCAGACTGGCCTTCATGGTGGGATGCAGCGTGCAGACGATCTCATGAGACCCGGCCCGCTTCAGCGTGACGCCCCAGCGGGCGCCCGGCGCGATGGCGGCCGAATCGAAGGCCCCGCGCGCCGTCGCCGTATGGGGCACCACGTCGCGGTTGACCCAGACGACGCGGTCACCGCGCTGCACCGTCAGCACCGCGGGCCGGAAGCGCATGCCCTCGATGAGGACGGTGTGCGTCGCGCTCCAGGCCGTCGGCGCCAAGGCCCACAGCGCCAGCAGCAGGGCGGCTCTGGCCTCAGCCACCGCGCCCACCCAGTTCGGTCTGCAGGTGCCGGGCATGCTGGAGGTGGGCGTCGATGACGGGACGCACCTTCAGCAGCAAGGCCTTGAGCTCGGCGTTGACGGCGTTGGGGATGAGCAGCTGGTCCAGCGCGTCGAGCACGGCCTGGTGGTAGCTGATCTCGTGATCCACATAGGCCTTGTCGAAGGCGGCGCCTTGCAGCTGGCGCAGCGCCGCGAGGTTGTCGTCGCCGCCTTTTTGCAGGCCTTGCGCCGTGGGGTTGTCCTGCGGCGTGAGCTTGAGCTTGTGCGCCAGATCGGCGGCCATCTTGTTGACGCCGCCATGGTCGGTGACCATCTGCTGGGCGAAGGCCTTCACGGTCTTGGACAGCGTCTTGCCCGCGGCGAGCTTGCCGGCATCCACGTCCACCTGGTTGGCGGTGACGACGATGGCGGCGATCTGCGCGTCGTTGGGCGCGGCGGCGTTCTGGGCCTGGGCCTGCAGCGACAGGGCGGCGAGGGCCAGGGCGGCGAGCGGGAGGTGTCGGTTCATGGCGGTGATGGTGGGGTGAGGGAGTTGAAGAGGGGGCGGGATGGCTTTCCCGGCATGGGGATGGACGTCACGAGGCGGGCGCGCGTTCCCGGGCTCAGAGCGATTTCAGGTACTGGGCCAGGTCGGCGATCTCGCCCGCCGTCAGGCCCAGCCGCAGGCGGGCGTTGTAGGCCGCCCCCACGTCTTCCAGCGTCGCCGCGCTGCCGTCGTGGAAATAGGGGGCGTGCTGCCAGACGCCCTTCAGCGGCGACGTGCGATACATGCCGGTGGCCGAGCGCGCGGCGTAGCTGGGTGACTCCGGCTCGGCCATGGACGCGCTGGGGGCGTGCAGCCGCTGGTTGGCGTCGGTGAACTGCGGCCCGCCGTGGCAGGCCAGGCATTGCGCCTTGCCTTCGAACAGCAGCCGGCCGCGGGCGGCGGCGACGGCGTCGAAGCTGCCGGCGGGCGGGGCCGGCGGGGCGAGCGACAGCTGGTAGGCCTGCAGGGCCGGCAAGCGGGGACCGACCAGGTCCACGCTGCCGTGGGTGACGGTCGCGGCCGGCAGGCGCGGGTCCAGGAAGCTGCCCAGGCCGCCCATCTGCGTCACGGCGACATAGCGGTTCCAGTAGGCGATGTCGTCGCCGTCGCCGGTGAAGGTGATGCGGTGGATGCCGGCCAGGCCGTAGGCGGGCGGGATGACGGCGGGCCTGTTCTTGCCGTCGATGTTGAAGCGCGGGTCGTACTTGCCGCGACCCCAGCCGCCGAACACCGCCTTGGCGGCGCCGTCCAGCGCGGGCGACAGCGCGATGATGCGGCCCACGTCGAGGTCGCGGTTGGGCCAGCCATCCAGCCGCCGGCCGATGCCGGGCGCGAACGAGTTGTCCACGGTCGAGTGGCACAGCGCGCAGGTCACGCCCAGGCGTGTCAGCTTCAGCACGCCGCCCTGCTGCACGACCTGGCCCTTCAGGCCGACGACGGCGTCCAGTTGCAGCAGGGCCAGCGTCGTCTGCGTGTCGTCCAGCGGCACCCGGTGCTCGGCCAGCGCCTGCTTGAGCGTGTCGGGCAGGGCGTCGGCATCCACCTTCAGGCCCGCGCCCAGCGCGACGGCCGGCGTGACGGCGCTGGCCACCGCCTCGTGCAGACGCAGCTGGTCGGTCCACTTGGCCTCGTCGCCGAAGCTGTCGTAGCGGAAGGTCTGGCGCCCTTGCGCCAGCGTGCTGGCGTCAGCGGGCGGCGCGGCGTCGTCCGTGCCGCTGCCGCCGCAGGCCACGAGGGCGGCGGCGGCGGCGAGGGCGCCGGTGCTCCATGCGAGGGGGTTCATGAGGTCTCCGGGTTGTGCTGGCCCGATAGACGTCACGACCCGGCCCTCCGTTCCGGGGCGCGAGCTTGGGGTTGCGCAGCGGCCGCGCCGCGGCCCACACTGGGGCCATGGATGCCACCGCTGCGCCCGCCCGGTCCTGGCCCGCCCGCCTGCTCGGCTGGATGGGCGCCGAGGCGCCCAAGCTGCTGGCCAGCATCGTCGTGCTGGTGCTGGGCTTCTGGATCAAGGACTCGGTGGACCTGGCCATCAAGCAGCGCCAGCTGGACCTGAGCTACACCAAGGAGATGCTGGCCCTGTTGCAGAAGCTCACCGAGGAGGACGACCTCGTCAAGCTGAACAACGCCGCCGTCGTGCTGGCCTCCTTCGGCGAGCCGGCGCTGCCGGCGCTGCTGATGGAGCTGCGCCGCACCGATCTGCACGCCGTCGCCGCGATGCGCGGGCTGGAGGCCCTGGCGGTGCGCGAGCCGCAGACGCTGTGCCGCGTGCTGCCGCCGCTGCTGCTCAAGCGCAACCAGCATTACGGCATAGGCGCCCACCGCAACCTGGTCGGGCTCATCGGCGACAACGGCTGCAGCCAGGCCTTGCCGCTGCTGCGCCGCTACCGCGAGTTCGTCGACGCCGCCGCGGCCGGCAAGCCCGAGGCCTTGAATCAGCGCCTCAGCCGCGAGGCCCCGATCCCGCCCGACGGCTATGCCAGCCTGAAGACGGCGCTGGACCAGGCCATCGCCAACCTGGAGTGAGCCCATGCACAAGCTGCTCGCCCTCACCGCGCTGGCCCTGCTGTGCAGCCTGCCGGCGCGGGCCGCCGTCGTCAACTGCGCGCCCGCCGCCAACAGCTTCACGGTGCTGCTCAGCGAGCCCAGCGGCGACGCGCTGCCGGACCGCGCGGCCATCGAACGCTTTCTGAACAAGCTGCAGTTCGAGCTGGACCAGACGCGCGACGAACGCTGGATCAACCCCGGCGCGACGCCGGTGGCCTTCCGGGCCTGCCCGCGGCGCGCGCCGGCCCTGGACGGCAGCGAGTTCGGCCCCGCGCTGGTCGAGCAGCTGAATGACCAGCGCGTGCTGCTGGAGATCTGGGGCGTCGTGGAGCGCGACGGCACACCGCCGACCTTGAGCGCGCAGATCAACTACCTGCTGGTGCCGCTGCGCTTCGCGGCCACCCAGCCCGACGCGGCCCAGGGGCTGCCCAGCGGCCTGCAGCGTCTGCGCTATCCGGAGGCCGGCGCGCCGCCCACGCAGGATGCCGTGCAGCTGGTTTCGCGGCCGCTGGACCTGGACGCCTTCGTCGCCACCGCGCTGGGCCTGAAGCTGGGGCGTGAGCGCGCCTATGAGCCGGCCCACGCCAACCTCTGCCGCGCCAGCGGCCTGCTGGGCGCGATGCTGAAGCGGCCGCTGACCGGCCGCGGCAAGGCCGAGCTGACGGCGCTGCGCGACTTCGTCGGCGCCAGCGCCGGCCGCGTGCTGCGCGAGGCCCTGGCCGACCCCGCCTATCCCCGCAACGGCCTGCTGCGGCTGCAGCAGCCGGCCCAACCCTGCGCAGGAGCCGAATGATGCGCCGCCTGACGCCCCCACTGCTGGCCCTGTTGCTGGTCCTGCTGCCGCTGCGCCTGGCGGCGATGGACATCCGGCCCTGCTCCGAGCCGGTCGTGTTCGGCGACGCGGCCGTCAACGCGCTGGTGCTGCCCTGGCGGGCGCAGTCCGGGCCCGCCACGCTGCAGGCGGCCAGCCGCCAGCTGTCGGCCCTGGCCCATCTGCAGTTGCTGATGGCCATGCTCAAGTTCGGCTCCATCGGCGTCGTGGACCTGGTGGCCGAGCCCCAGCAGGTCTGCGACGTGGACCAGGTGCTGGCGCGCGTCAGCCGCTACGGCGTGGCCAGCGGCAGGCTGAAGCCCGGCCAGGGCGTGCTGGTGCTGTGGGGCCGGCTGTTCGAGCAGGACGGCGAGCTGTTCCTGCAGAGCTATCTGCGCTTCGGCCGCCAGGGCCGCGACGGCCTGGAGCCCGAGTTGCTGGACGTGCCGCTGCAGGCCGGCGACGCGCGGCTGATGCTGAAGGTGGCGCTGCCCGCGCAGGCCCTGTCCTTCGCGCCGCGGCGCATCCGCCTGGACGACCTGGCCCGCATCGACGCGGCCTTCCGTGCCGCGCTGCGCGTGCGGCCGGCGCCCGACCTTGGCGTGCCGGGCGTGGAGATCGGCAGCTCCACGCGCGAGAGCTTCCCCTACTGGGTGGCCGAGGCGCGCGGTGACTGGCTGCGGCTGGCGCCCATGCGGCCGGGCCTGCCGGCCGGCTGGGTGCGGGCCCGTACCGGCGAGGACATGCCGGAGGGCGCGCTGTCGCGCTGGCTGCCGGAGCTGGACTTCGCCGAGGGCGTGGCCGGCTGGCTGCGGCTGCGCGCCGGCGGCGTGCCGGCCGCGCAGCGCCCGCCCATGACCGAGGCGCTGCTGGCCGCGCTGGCGCGCTACGAGCAGGCCGTGCCGGCCGCGCAGGCTCCCGCCGCCTGGGCCGTG
>JAACZV010000005.1 GCA_009996515.1 Comamonadaceae bacterium | reverse complement strand
GCCCGGGCCGTCGGCTGGCACCGTGCCGCGGCCCGAGGGGCGCTGCGCAGCCGCGGCCGGCGCCGCCGTCGGTGCGACTGGCGCGTCCAGCAGCTGGCGCAGCGCGCGCTGCGCCGTGGCGGTGAAGCGCGCGGGCTGCCGCACCACCGCCATCGGGTTGTGGGCGAAGTCGTTGCGCACCGAGGCCAGATAGCGCAGATCGGCCACCAGATCATCGCCCAGCAGCTGCTGGACGCTGTTGACCCGGGTGTGGATGCCGGTGCCGGTCGCGCCGAAGCGGCGTTCCAGAATCCACTCGGCCCAGCGGCTGGCCTCCATGACGCCGGCCGTGTCCGCCTGTATGGCTTTGACCCGGTCGAGGATTTCGGTTGGGGTGGGCTCCCGGCTCAAGATGAAGGTCCCGTGACTGGATGAAGGAAGAAGGGCGGGTGCGGCGGCGCCGGGCTCACCAGGAATCGGAGCCGAACGAGCCCGAGCCGAAACTGTCGGAGCCAAAACTGTCCGTGCCGAAGCTGTCGGAGCCGGACAGGCCGGAGCCGAAGGCGTCGCTGCTGCCGTAGCTGTTGCCGCCCACGTCCAGGCCGGCATGGGAGTCGCCAATCATGGGCAGGCCGGTCGCGGGGTTGAAGACGGGGCCGGACCAGCTGGGCGAGAGGTCGTCGCTGCCCATGAACTCGTGGGCGGCGGCGCCGGCCGCGGCCGCCAGGCCCAGGCCGGCGAGGGCGCCGGTGGTGCCCAGCCCGCTCGAATCGCTCCCGCCCCGTGAGGCGGCGGCGGCGCCGCCCGAGGCAGGCCGGCGGTTGCGGGGCTGGGGGCCGGAGCGGGCATGGCCCCAGACGCTGCTCACGAAGGCCGCGGCGGCCGCGGCCGGCACGGTCCAGTCGCCCAGCACGCCGACGATGGACAGCGCGAACAGGAAGACGAAGCCGTGGATGGCGAAGGTCAGTGTGACTTTGAGAAAGCTCATGAGGCAGCGGACGGCCTGCTAGCCTCGCCTGGGTTCCTAACCGGACAATTTTTGCCCAGGCCCTCGGGCCGCTCGGGCAATTGCCTGCGCCGGCCGTGAATTCTTCATCGCGCCGCCAGCCAGTCGCGAACCAGCGCGAGGACCGCATCGGGCCGCTCGCGATGCGGCACATGGCCCGTACCCGGCAGCAGCTCGACGCGGGCGCCGGCCAGCCGCCCGATCAGCTCGGGGTGGCGGGGCGAGCCGTACTCGTCGTCGGCGCCGTGCAGGGCCAGCACGGGGCAGGCCACGCGTGGCAGCACCTCGCGCAGCGACCAGCCGGCAAAGGCCGGGTTCAGCCAGGTGCCCAGCCAGGCCTGCAGCACCCAGGCGGCCTTGTCGCCATGGTGGCGGGCCAGCTTCTGCATCTGCTCGGGCGCCTGGAACAGCTCGCGCGCCGCCAGCAGCCCCTGCACGGTGCGGTCCTCGACAAAGGCCTGGGCCGACTCCGTGATCAGCGCCTCGCAGCGCGCGCCCAGTGCCGCGGCGCCATGCACCGCCATGCCGCCGCCCACGCTGTGGCCGAACAGCGCGCAGCGCTCGATCTCGAGCTGAGCCAGCAGCAGCGGCAGGACATGTCCGGCCTCGTCGGCGATGAAGTCCAGCGGCAGCGGGCCCCTGCGCGCCTCGGAGCGGCCGAAGCCCAGCCGGTCATAGGCCAGCACGCGCCGCCCGGTGGCCGCGGCCAGCGCGGCGGGGAAGTCGCGCCACAGCGCCACGCAGCCCAGCGAGTCGTGCAGCAGCAGCAGCGGGGCGGCGCCCGTCGGTGCCGCCGGCGTCCACGAGCGGGCGAACAGCCGGCCGTCCGGGTGGGGGATCCAGTGGTCGTCGATCTGCATGGCCGTCATCCTAGGGCGGCCACCCGGCCTCAGTGCCCGCGCATCGCGCGCCGCGCCGACAAGGTCATGAAGACGGCGAACGCGACGACCACCAGCAGCCCGGCGGTCAGCGACGAACGCTGGGCGATCAGGCCGATCAGCGGCGGCCCGGCCATCATGCCCAGATAGCCCACGCCCGACACGGCCGCGATGCCATGGGCCGGCGACACGCCGGGCACCTGGGCCGCGGCGCTGAACAGCACCGGCACGACGTTGGACAGGCCCAGGCCCACCAGCGCGAAGCCCAGCAGCGCGACCGGCGGCGAGGGCAGGGCCAGCGCCAGCGCCATGCCGGCGGCGGCCAGCAGGCCGCTGGCGCGCATCAGCCGCGTGCCGGACAGGCGCGCCCGCACCCAGTCGCCGCCGAAGCGGCCGGCGGCCATCGCGCCGCTGAAGCTGGCATAGGCCAGTGCCGCGGTGCTGGCGTCGCTGCCGCGCTCCTGCGTCATGAACAGCACGCTCCAGTCGTACATGGCGCCTTCGGCGATCAGGCCCATGGAGGCCAGCAGGCCCAGCAGCAGCAGCGGGCCGCGTGGCAGGCTCAGTGGATGGGTCTCGCCGGCCGCCTGCTCGGGCACGGGCAGCATGGCGCGGCTGGCCAGCAGCACGACGGCCGCGCCCAGCGCCGTGGCCAGCAGCAGATGGGCCGGCGGCGACAGGCCCAGCGCGGGCGCCGCGCTGCCCAGGCCGGCGCCGGCCATGCCGCCCAGGCTGAACATGCCGTGGAAGCCGCTCATCAGCGGCCGGCCCGCCAGGCGCTCGATCTCGGTGGCCTCGCTGTTCAAGGCCACGTCGAACAGGGCGCCGCTGATGCCGAACACCAGCATCACGGCCAGCAGGGCCGCGTAGGCCGGCCAGGCCAACAGGCAGGCGACGGACGCGCAGCACAGCAGGCCCATGGCGGCGGCCACGGCGCGCGGCCCCCAGCGGCCGACGACGCGGCCGGCCTGGGCCAGGGCCAGCAGCGCGCCGACGCCGCTTGCCAGCATCGCGAGGGCCAGGCCTTGCTCGGTCAGGCCGTAATGGCTCTTGACGGTGGGCACGTGGACGCCCCAGGTCGCGAACAGCGCGCCGAGCACGAAGAACTGCGCGCGCAGCGCGCGCGACGCGCCGACCAGCGGCGTCACTTGGCGGAGGCGCTGATGCGGGTGAAGAAGTCGTAGACGCCCTGGTCGCCCATCTTGCGCGCGTCGGCCAGCTCGCCGCCCTCGGTGGCGTACAGCAGCTTGCCCTGCGGCGACAGCACGGCGACGGCGGGGATGCCCTTCTTCAGCGGCACGCGGTAGCTCTCGGCGATGTCGACGTTGCGGTCGAAGCGGCCCACGTCGACCTTGACGACCTTGAAGTGCTGCGCGATCAGCGGCGCGCTGGGGCCCTGCTTGAACGTGGCGTCCAGCATGCGGCAGTCGCCGCACCAGTTGGCGCCGAACACGACCAGCACGGGCAGCCTGGCCTTCTCGGCCTCGGCCAGCGTGGCGCGGATGGCGGCCTTGGCGTCGGCGCCTTCGTCATAGATGGGCGGCGGGCCGCCGGCGCGGGCGTGCAAGGACGCGGCGAGGCCGGCGCAGAGGAGCAGGGCGGCGAAGGGGGAACGCATGGGAGGGTCGGTCGGTGAGGGTTGGAGAGCGCTTGCAGCGCATGGTGCCCGGGATTTGAAAACGTCATCAACGCCCGGGTCTTGCCGGGGCATCAGCGGGAGGCCTGCTCGAAGAAGCGCCAGATGACGTCGTTCGCGTCCAGGGCCTGAGAGGGCGCGGCCTTGCCGAGGCGCCGGCCCGGCGCGCCGGGCCAGGCATGCCCGCCGGTGTCGGTGACGCACAGCTGCACGGTCGTGCCGCCGGCGCAGCCGGCATGGGTGTCGCACGAGGCGCCCGGCCGCTCCAGCGTGCGTTGCGGCGGGGCCGGGCAGTGGTCGCGCTGCAGCCAGCGCGAGATCGTCTCCGGCACGGAGACGAAGTCCATGATCTTGCTGGCGTCGCGGAAGGCGCCCGCGCCGGCGCCGCCGTTGAAGAGCACATGGTCGTCGTCGCGGGCATGGATGAGCAGCACGGAGACGGGGCGGCTGGGCGCGCAGCCGGCCGTCGCGTCGGTGCCGGCCACGGCGGCGACGGCGCGGAAGAGGTCGGCCGCGTCGCAGGCCAGGCGCAGGCTCATCATGCCGCCGTTGGACATGCCGGCGGCGAACACGCGGTCGGCGTCGATGCCGTAACGCTGCCGGATGGCCGCGACGACGGCGCGGATGAAGCCGACGTCGTCGACACCGCGGTCGCGCGCGTCGCCGCAGCAGCCGCCGGCGTTCCAGGTGGCGAGGCGGCCGCCGGGGAACTTGCTGTCACCGTTGGGGAAGGCGACGACGAAGCCGGCCGCGTCGGCCTTTTTCTGCAGGCCGTAGTTGGCGTCGTCGGCCATGTGCCCGGCATGGCCGCCACCGCCGTGCAAGGCCAGCACCAGCGGCGCGGGCCGGGCCGGGTCATGACCGGCCGGCAGGTGGACCAGCACCTGGCGGCCCTGCACCTGCAGTTCCTGCAGCCCGCCCCTCTCGGCGCGGCGCTCCTCGACGCGGGCCTGGATGCGCTCGCGCAGCGTCCCCTGGGCTTGCGCCGCGGGCAGCAGCGTGCCCAGCGCGACGGCGAGCAGCAGGGCGCGCATGGACTCAGCCGCCGCCGCCCAGGGCGCGGTACAGCGCGACGAGGTTCTGTGCGCGCTGGCTCTGCACCTGCACCAGCGACTGCTGGGCGGCGAACAGCGAGCGCTGCGCATCCAGCCGGTCCAGCGCGTTGGACACGCCGGCCGCGTAGCGCTGCTCGGCCGCGTCGAGGCGGCGGGTCTCGGCGTCCACCTGCGCGGCCAGCGCGGCGCGCTGCTCGGCCAGCGTGGCGCGGCTGCTCAGCCCGTCGGCGACCTCGCGGAAGGCCGTCTGGATGGCCTTCTCGTACTGCGCCAGCGCGATGTCCCGGGATGCGCGGGCGCTCGCCAGGTTGGCACGGTTGCGGCCGGCGTCGAAGATGGGCTGCAGCAGCTGCGGCGCGAAGCTCCAGGCCGAGTTCTTGAACAGGTCCGACAGGTCGCCGCTGGCCGTGCCGACGCTGCCCGTCAGCGTGATGCGCGGCCAGAAGGCGGCGCGGGCGGCATCGATGTTGGCGTCGGCCGCGCCGAGCTGGAACTCGGCCTGGCGGATGTCGGGCCGGCGCGTCAGCACCTCCGACGGCAGGCCCGCGGGCAGCTCCGCCAGCGGCTCGAAGTCGGCCAGGTCGCCGGTGGGCGCGGGCAGGTCGGCCGGCAGCGGGCCGCCGATCAAGAGCGCCAGCGCGTTCTCGTCGAGCTGGCGCTGGCGCTGTGCCTGGGCATGCACGGCACGGGCCGCCTGCAGCGAGGACTCCGCGCTGCGCAGGTCCAGCTCCGCCGCGATACCGCCCTCGTAGCGCTGGCGGGTCAGGTCCAGCGACTGCTCGCGCGAGGCCAGCGTGGCGCGCGTGATCTTCAGCAGCGCCGCGTCGGCCTGCAGCGCGATCTCGGCGTTGGCGACGCTGGCGACCAGCGCCGTGCGCACGGCCTGCTGGCTGGACTGCGCCGCCAGCAGCTGCGCGGCCGCGGCGGCGCTCAGGCCGCGCAGGCGACCGAACAGGTCCAGCTCGTAGGCCGAGACCTGCAGGCCGGCCTGGTAGAGGCTGTTGATGCCGCCGGCGGCCGTGGGCGTGCGCGAGCCGCTGAGGCCGGCGTTGACCGTGGGCCAGAGGTCGGCGTCGCGGGCCGCGGCGCTGGCGCGGGCGGTCTCGATGTTGAGCGCGGCGATGCGCAGGTCGCGGTTGTTGGCCAGCGCCAGCGGGATGAGCTTCTGCAGCCGCTCGCCCTTGAAGGCCTGGGCCCAGGGCAGCTCGACGGCGGCGGTGGCGCCGGAGCCGCCGCTCTGCGGGAAGGCTTGCGGCACGGCGGCCGCGGCGGCTTCGGCGGCGACCGGGCGCTTGGGCTCCGGCCCGGCGCAGGCGGCGAGCAGGGCGGCCAGCGCGATGAGGGTGAGTCGGGACTTCATGCCTCGTCCTCCGCGGGCAGGTGGGCATCGTGGCGGTGCTGCCGCTCGCTGCCGGGGAAGCGCTTGCGCACGACGACGAAGAAGACCGGCACGAGGAAGACGGCGAGGACCACCGCGGTGATCATGCCGCCCATCACGCCGGTGCCGATGGCGCGCTGGCTGGCGGAGCCGGCGCCGCTGGCCAGCACCAGCGGCAGCACGCCGAGGATGAAGGCCAGCGAGGTCATCAGGATGGGGCGGAAGCGCAGGTGCGCGGCCTCCACGACCGCCTCGAACAGGTCGCGGCCCTGCGCGTGCAGGTCTTTCGCGAACTCGATGATGAGCACCGCGTTCTTGGCCGACAGGCCGATGATGGTGATCATCCCGACCTTGAAGTAGACGTCGTTCTCCAGCCCGCGCAGGTTGGCCCCCAGCACCACGCCCAGGATGCCCAGCGGTACCACCAGCAGCACGGCCATCGGGATGCTCCAGCTCTCGTACAGCGCGGCCAGGCACAGGAACACGGCCAGCAGCGAGAAGCCGAACAGGATGAAGGCGGTGGAGCCCGAGAGCTTTTCCTCGCGCGACTGGCCCGTCCACTCGTAGCCGAAGCCCTCGGGCAGCTCGGCGGCGAGACGTTCCATCTCGGCCATGGCCGCGCCGGTGGACACGCCCTTGGCCGGCTCGCCGGCGATGCGCATGGCGGCGTAGCCGTTGTAGCGCACCGTCTGCATCGCGCCGGTGATCCACTTGCTGCTGGCGAAGGCGGAGAGCGGCACCGGCTGGCCGGCGCTGTTGAGCACGTTGAGCCTGAGCAGATCCTCGGGCTGCATGCGCGCCGGCGCGTCGGCCTGCACGATGACGCGCTGCAGCCGGCCGGTGTTGGGGAAGTCGTTCACATAGCTGGAGCCCAGCGACGTGCCCAGCACCGCGTTGACGGCGCTGAGGTTCAGCCCCAGCGCCATCGCGCGCTCGCGGTCTATGTTCAGCTCCAGCTGGGCGGCGTCTTCCAGGCCGTCGGGGCGCACGGCGGTCAGCAGCGGGCTCTTGGCGGCGGCCGCCAGCAACTGGTTGCGTGCGGCCAGCAGTTCGGCGCGGGTGTGGCCGCTGCGGTCCTGCAGGCGGAAGGCGAAGCCGTTGGCGCGGCCCAGGTCGCGGATGGGCGGCGGGCTGGTCGGGAAGATGACCGCGTCGCGGATCTTGCCCAGCTCGGGGAAGGCGCGCGACACCAGGCCCTGGGCGGAATGCTCGGCGCCATGGCGCTCGTCCCAGGGCTTGAGCGTGACGAAGGCCAGGCCCGCGTTCTGGCCGGAGCCGGCGAAGCTGAAGCCCACCACGCCGACCATGCTCTCCACCTCGGGCTGCTTGAGCATGTAGTCCTCGACCTGCTTCACGACCTCCAGCGTGCGGGCCTGCGTGGCGCCGGGCGGCAGCTGGATGTTGACGAGGATGTTGCCCTGGTCCTCGTTGGGCACGAAGGACGTGGGCAGGCGCTGGAACATCAGCACCGCCGCCGCGATGACGGCGGCGTAGATGAAGAAGGACCGGCCGGTGCGGTGGATGAGCCGGGCCACCGCGCCCTCGTAGCGCCTGGCCGTGCGGTTGAAGCCGCGGTTGAACCAGCCGAAGAAGCCGCGCTTCTCCAGGTGGTGGCCGGCCTCGACGGGCTTGAGCAGCGTGGCGCACAGCGCCGGCGTGAACGACAGCGCCATGAAGGCCGAGAACGCGATGGAGCTGACCATCACCGCCGAGAACTGCCGGTAGATGTTGCCGATGGAGCCGCTGAAGAAGGCCAGCGGCACGAACACCGAGATCAGCACCACGGTCACGCCGATGATGGCGCCCGAGATCTGGCCCATGGCCTTCTTGGTGGCCTTGTAGGGCGACAGGCCCTCCTCGCTCATGATGCGCTCGACGTTCTCCACCACCACGATGGCGTCGTCCACCACGATGCCGATCACCAGCACCATGCCGAACATGGTCAGCACGTTGATGGAGAAGCCCAGGGCCAGCAGCGTCGCGAAGCTGCCCAGCAGCGCGATGGGCACCACCAGCGTCGGGATCAGCGTGTAGCGGATGTTCTGCAGGAACAGGAACATCACGAGGAAGACGAGGAACACGGCCTCGATCAGCGTCTCGACGACCTGCGAGATGGAGATGTCGATGAACAGCGAGCTGTCGAAGGGGATGGAGGCCTTCACGCCCTGCGGGAAATAGGGCTCCAGCGTCTTGAGCTTCTGCTTGATGAGCTTGGCCGTCTGCAGCGCGTTGGCCGACGGCGCCAGCTGCACGCCCACGCCGACCGAGGGCTTGCCGTTCAGCCGCGTGGAGCGGCCGGTGTAGCTGTCGGCGCCCAGCTCGATGCGGGCCACGTCCTTGAGCCGCACGGTGGAGCCGTCGGCATTGGCGCGCAGCACGATGTTGCCGAACTGCTCGACGCTGGCGAGCTGGCCGCGCACGACCACCGTGGCCGCGACCGGCTGCCCCGGCACGTTGGGCAGGTCGCCGATGGAGCCGGAGCTGACCTGGGCGTTCTGGGCCTGGATGGCGGCGTTCACGTCGGCGGGCGCCAGGCGCAGGCCCACCAGCTTGGCCGGGTCCAGCCAGATGCGCATCGCGCGCTCGGTGCCGAACAGCAGGCCCTGACCGACGCCGGGCACGCGCTGGATCTCGGGCAGCACGGTGCGCGCCGCGTAGTCGCCCAGCGCGATGGGGTCGAACGCCGGGTTGTCGCTCGACATGATGATGAAGAGCAGGAAGTTCGGATTGGCCTTGTCGACGCGCACGCCCTGCTGGATGACGGCGGCCGGCAGGCGCGGCGTGGCGCGGGCCAGCCGGTTCTGCACGTCCACCTGCGCCAGGTCGGGGTTGGTGGCGGGGTCGAAGCTCATCGTCAGCGAGCCCGTGCCGTCGGCCTGGGCCACGGCCTCCATGTAGATGAGGCCGGGCGAGCCGTTCATCTCGCGTTCGATGACGCTGATGACGGAGTCCTCCAGCGTCTGCGCCGAGGCGCCGGGATAGGTCACCGACAGCACGATGGACGGCGGCGCCACGGGCGGGTATTGCGAGATCGGCAGCTGCGTGACCGCCACGCCGCCGATGACGAGGACGAAGAGGGCGATGACCCACGCGAAGATGGGTCGGTCGATGAAGAACTGCGCCATGGTGGGTCAGGTCCTCAGCGCGAGGCGGCGGAGGCCGGGGCGGCCGCAGGGGCTGCAGCCGGGGCAGAGCTGGCGGGCGACCAGGGCACGGGCCGGGCCTTGCCGCCGGCCTTGACGCGCTGCAGGCCGTCGACGACGACCTTCTCGCCCGCCTTCAGGCCGCCCAGCACCAGGGCCTTGCCGCCCTGGGCCAGGCCCAGCTTGACGGGGCGCGCGCTGACGCTGCCGTCCTCGGCCACGACCAGCACGCTCTCGCCCGTCGAGCCGCGCGCCACCGCCTGCTGCGGCAGCCAGATGGCGTCGGCCACCTCGGCCTGCGCGAGGCGCACCCGCACGTACAGGCCGGGCAGCAGCAGGCCCTTGGAGTTGGGCAGCTCGGCGCGCAGCGTGATCTGGCCGGTGTTGGCGTCCACGCTGAGGTCGGAGAACAGCAGCCGGCCGGTCTCGGGGTAGACGCTGCCGTCCTCCAGCAGCACCTGCACCTGCGCGGCGTCCTTGCCGCCCGCGCGTTGCAGCCGTCCCTCCGCCAGCGCCTGGCGCAGCCGCATGACCTCGGCGGCCGACTGCGTGAAGTTCACGTACAGCTTGTCGACCTGCTGCACGACGGCCAGCGGCGTCGCCTCGCCCTGGCCCACCAGCGCGCCTTCGGTGACGAGGGCGCGGCCGATGCGGCCCGCGATGGGGGCGGTGACGGCGGAGTAGCCGAGGTTGATCTGCGCGGTCTGCACGGCGGCCTTGCCGGCGGCCACGTCGGCGCGCGCCTGCTGGGCGGCGGCCTGGGCGTTCAGGGCCTCCTGCTGGCTGACGGCCTGGGTCTTGGCCAGCGGCGCGTAGCGGTCCGCCAGCGCCTGGGCCTGCGTGAGGTTGGCCTCGGCGCGCGCCAGCTGGGCCTGGGCACTGGCCAGCGCGGCGCGGTAGGGCGCGGGGTCGATCTCGAACAGCGGCTGGCCGGCCTTCACGTCGCTGCCTTCGGTGAACAGGCGCTTTTGCAGGATGCCGGCGGCGCGGGCGCGCACCTGTGCGACGCGGAAGGCCTCCAGCCGGCCGGGCAGCTCGGTGCTGAGGTCGGCGCGGGCCGGCGTGGCGGTGACGACGCCCACCTCGGGCGGCGGGGGCGCGGGCGGCGCGGCCTGGCTGCTACCGCCGCCGCAGCCGCTCAATGCACCGGCCAGCGCCGCTGCGCCCGCCATGGCCCTGGCGCCTCGCGCCACCCCAACCCATGCCCCCATGCTGGCCCCTTCGAGTGTCGCCGGCCGCTGTGCCGGCAAAGCCGCAAACTGTAACGATTAGGGCGCGTCCGCGTCGGTGAACGAACGCAAAGCCTTCAGCCGCGCCTGCTGCACCGCGCGGCCGATGTCCGCACCCTTGGCGCCGCGCGCCATGGCCTCGGCGCTGGCGGCGGCCAGGTCCACGGCCTGGGTCGCGCGCAGGTCGGCCAGCAGGCGCTCGCGCTGCGGGTAGTCGCGGTCCTCCAGCCCGAGGCGGCCGCGGGCGTCGCATTCGCAGGCCCACAGCAGCTCGGCGAAGCGCTCGGGCCGGCGCCAGGCGTCGCAGCGCTGCAGCAGCCGCAGCCGCGCCTCGGGGCCGAAACCCAGGCTCTGGTGCACATGCGTGTGCTCGCGGGCCACCAGCTCGGCCAGCTCGCGGCAGTCGCCGGGCACCCGCCAGCGCGCGCTGACGGCGCGGGCCAGCTTCTCGCTGCGGCCCTCGTGGCCGATGTGGCGCGGCAGCTCCTCGCGGCGCGTCGTGCCCTTGCCCAGGTCGTGGCACAGGCAGGCGTAGCGCACTGTCAGCGGCGCGCGCTGCAGCGCGCACTGGTCCAGCACCATCAGCAGGTGGAGGCCGGTGTCCACCTCCGGGTGGTGGGCCTCGGGCTGAGGCACGCCGAACAGCGCCTCGACCTCGGGCAGCAGCTTGCGCAGCGCGCCGGCCTCGCGCAGCACCTCGATCATGCGCGAGGGCCGGTCCTCCATCAGCCCGCGCGACAGCTCCTGCCAGACGCGCTCGGCCACCAGCGCATCCACCTCGCCGGCGGCCACCATGGCGCGCATCAGTTCCAGGGTCTCGGGTGCCACCGAGAAGTCGGCAAAGCGGGCGGCGAAGCGGGCCAGGCGCAGGATGCGCACCGGGTCTTCCGCGAAGGCCGGCGACACATGGCGCAGCACCTTGTCCTGCAGGTCGCGCCGGCCGCCGTAGGGGTCGATGACCTGGCCGTCGGCGTCCTCGGCCATCGCGTTGATGGTCAGGTCGCGGCGCGCCAGGTCCTGCTCCAGCGTCACGTCGGGCGCCGTGTGGAAGGCGAAGCCGTGATAGCCCGCCGCCGTCTTGCGCTCGGTGCGGGCCAGGGCCACCTCCTCGTGCGTGCCGGGGTGCAGGAAGACCGGGAAGTCCTTGCCGACGGGCTGGTAGCCGGCCGCCAGCAGGTCGGCCGGCGCGGCGCCGACCACCACCCAGTCGCGGTCCTGCACCGGCAGGCCCAGCAGGCGGTCGCGCACGGCGCCGCCGACGAGATAGGTCTGGAAGGGGAGGGGGGGCGGGCTCATGGCCGGCATTCTGCGGTCACACTGGCGGCATGCAGATCCTCAGTGAACACCTCGCCTTCGGCGGCCGCCAGCGTTTCTACCAGCATGACTCGGCCGAGACCGGCCTACCCATGCGCTTCGCCCTCTTCCTGCCCCCCGCGCCACGCGCGCTGCTGGTCTTTCTGGCCGGCCTGACCTGCACGGAGGAGACCTTCACGATGAAGGCCGGCGCCCAGCGCCTGGCGGCCGAGCTGGGCCTGGCCCTGCTGATGCCCGACACCAGCCCGCGCGGCGCCGGCATCCCCGGCGAGAGCGAGAGCTGGGACTTCGGCGTCGGCGCCGGCTTCTACCTCGATGCGACGCGCCAGCCCTGGGCCAGTCACTGGCGCATGGAGAGCTGGCTGATGAACGAGCTGATTCCCCAGGTGCAGCGCGAGACGGGGTTGACGCGGACCGGCCTGTTCGGCCACTCCATGGGCGGTCATGGCGCGCTGACGCTGGCGTTGCGCCACCCGGGGCGCTTCGGCTCGCTGTCGGCCTTTGCGCCCATCGCGGCGCCCATGCAATGCCCCTGGGGGCAGAAGGCGTTCAGTGGCTATCTCGGCGACGACCGCGCCGCCTGGGCCGCGCACGACGCCAGCGCCCTGATGCAGGCGCAGACCACCCCGCCCTACCCGCGGGGCATCCTCATCGACCAGGGCCTGGCCGACAAGTTCCTGGCCGAGCAGCTCCACCCCGAGGCCTTCGAGGCCGCCTGCGCCGCCGTCGGTCAGCCGTTGACGCTGCGTCGCCATGCGGGCTACGACCACGGCTACTACTTCATCGCCAGCTTCGTCGACGACCATCTCCGGCATCACGCCAAGACCCTGGTTGGATGATTCGCACGGTCGTGCTAAATTTCGACCATGGAAACCCGCAGCGAGCGCGCTGAAACCACCCTGGCCGCCATCGTCGACGCGGCGCTGGCCATGGCCGCTGACGCAGGCCTGGAGAGCCTGTCCATCGGCGAGGTGGCCAAGCGCCTGGGCCTGTCCAAGAGCGGCGTGTTCTCGCGCATCGGCTCGCGCGAGCAGCTGCAGCTGGCCGTCATCCTCGAATACGACCGGCGCTTCCAGCAGGCCGTCTTCCTGCCCGCCATGCGCGAGCCCCGCGGCCTGCCGCGGCTGGACGCCATCATGCGCCGCTGGCTGGCCCGCGCGACGGGCACCGACCGCGCGCTGTCCTGCATCTACACGGCCGGCGCCTTCGAGTACGACGACCGCGAGGGCGCCGTGCGCGACCAGTTGCTGGACGGCGTCATGCGCCTGCGCGCCGCGCTGCGCCGCTGCGTGCTGCAAGCCATCGAGGCCGGCCACCTGCGCGCCGACCTCGATGTCGAACAGTTCGTCTTCGAGATGGATGCGCTCTACGCCGGCCTGATGCGCGACGCCCGCTTCCTGCGCGACACGGGCATGCACGAGCGCGGCGTCAAGGCCTGGGAGCGCATGCTGGCGTCCGCGAAAAGCGCGGCCAGCCCGAGCTGATTTTTTTTGCCAACGATTCGCACGGTCGTGCGAAATATGGAGCTTGCGATGACCACCCCCAACCCCGCTGCCGCCTTCTACGCCTCGCCGGCCGCCCGCGGAGTCGCCGCGCTGCTGCGCGGCCTGCACCGCCTGTCGCCCGACCTCGGCACGCGCGTGGCGCTCGGCCTCTTCTTCACGCCCATGCCGACCAAGTGGCTGGCCCGCTCGCGCACCGTGCCGCGGCCCTGGGTGCAGACGCGCCTGCCCTTCGAGGGCGGCCATGTCAGCGTCTGGCAGCGCGGCGACATCGAGCCCGGCCGCCCCAAGGTCTTGCTGACCCACGGCTGGGCCGGCGACGCGCAGCAGCTGCGCCCCTTGGCCGACACGCTGGCGGTGGCGGGCTTCGAGCCGCTGCTGCTGGATCTGCCGGCCCATGGCCGCAGCGGCGGGTGGCGCAGCAACCTGCTGCAGTGGGTGAGGGCGCTGTTCGCGGTGACGGCGCGCTTCGGGCCCTGGGACGGCGTCGTCGCCCATTCGCTGGGCGGGCTGGCGATGGCCCATGCGCTGGCCCGCGGGCTGCCGGCGCGGCGCGCGGTCCTGCTCGCGCTGGCGCCGCCGCCGGCCCAGTTCCTGAGCTGGTTCGCCCAGGCGGTCGGCAGCGGCGAGAGCCTGGCCCAGCGCATGAGCGGCCATGTCGAGCGGCGCGAGGGCGTCTCGCTGGCGCTCTTCGAGCCGGCCTGGCTGGGTGAGCGCGTGGCTCAGCCGACCTTGATCGTGCACGACCGGGGCGACCTGACGGCGCCGCTGGCCGGCAGCGAGGCGCTGCTGGCCGGCCTGACCGCCGGCCGCCTGCATGTGACGCAAGGCCTGGGCCACCGTCGCCTGCTGAACGACCCGGCGGTCATGCAGCAGGTGCTCGGCCATCTGGGCTCGACGCCCGCGCTGCGCGCGATCTGAACCGTCGGGGCCCATCCCCGCAGGCCGGCTCCTTTCTCAACACCGATCGGCGCCATCACGCGGCGCAGGGGCTCAGCGGGGTGGCTGCATCAGCCGGCTGAGCAGGCGCAGCAGCGGCGGCGAGCTCAGCGCCTGAGCCAGCCCGTCCAGCGGCGGGCGCGACAGGCGGGGGCGCAGGGCCGCCATGTCGGGGCTGGCGTCGCGTGCGGGGTCGTACAGCGCGGCCCCGACGCTGCCGCGCGCGATGCGCTCGCCCAGCATTGCGCACAGCGCACCCAGCGTCAGCGCGGTCTCGCGCTCGGGCGCCAGCGGGCGGTCGGGGTCGAAGCGCAGCGCCGACAGCTGGCGCGCACCGTCGGCCAGCTCCGGCGGCACGTCCCAGGCGCGCATCAGCAGATGGCCCAGCTCGTGCGAGGCCAGGCCCAGCGCCTGCTGCTCGTGGCGGGCGCGCTGGAAGGCGTCCATGCCGGCCATGGCCTGCGCATCCAGCAGCGCCGCGCCGGCCTGGCGGCCCAGGAAGGACAGCACCAGCAGCGTGACCAGCGAGGCGGGCTCGGCCACGCCCAGCCTGGGGGCCAGTTGCTGGGCCAGCTCGCCGGCGATGCTGCTGGCGCGCCACAGCACGTCGAACTCGCGCTGCTGGGCCGCGTCGCGCGGCTGGAAGCAGGCCGCCAGCAGGTGTTGCAGACACATCTGGCGCACGCTGCCCAGGCCCAGGAAGGTGATGGCCTGGCCCACGCTGGTGACCGGTTGCTGCAGCGCGTACAGCGGCGAGTTGGCGGTGGCGACGACGCGCGCGGCCACGGCCGGCTCGCCCATGACGATGGCCGCCAGCTCGGTGGAGGTGGCCGTCTGCACGAAGCGCGGCGACATCAGCTCCTGCACGGCGCGCGGCGGCCGCGGCAGCCGGCGCAGGGCCGCCAGCAGCTGCTCGGTGCGCGCCTCGTCCAGCACTTCGGCCGTCAGCAGCGGCAGCGCCGCCGGCGCCGGCAGCTCGACCACGTCCTGCACCGGCTTGGCGGCCGGCGCCGCGGCTGGCGACGCGGCGGCGCGCAGGCTGCGCGACGGCGTGGGCGGCGCGGGCGGGCGCGCACGCAGCAGCCACCAGGCCGCGGCCATCACCAGGCCCGCGATGGCGAGCAGCGTCAGCGTCATGAAATCTCCCCGGATTCTTGCTTTGATGACGCAAGCATACGCAGTGCGGCGCAAGGACCGGGAGCGGGCCGGACAGCCGCAACGGCACCGGCCCCGCGCGGCGGCGCCGCGCGCGCTGTGGCACTCAGCGGCGGGTCAGCACGACTTCCAGGTATTCGCTGGGCACCACCAGGCTGTCGGGGCCGGCGCGGTTGAGGCCGGCCAGCAGCTCGGTCAGGTCGCGCTCCAGCGCCAGGGCCTGATCCGGCGCCAGCGCGGCAAAGGCCCGGTGTACCGGGCCGTACCAGGTGCGGAAGACCTCGATGAAATGTGCCGGCGAGCGGTAGCGGAACTGGAAATGCCGCCGCGTCACCGCCATGTCCTGGATCGTGTCGCCGAACAGCTCGCGCAGATGCGACTCCTGGCCCCACAGCGACGGCGGCTGGGCGCCCGCGGGTGGCGCCACATGGCGGCCCATGACCTTGAACAGCTGGCCGATGAAGCCCTCGGGCGTCCAGTTCGCCAGGCCTATGCGGCCGCCGGGCCGGCAGACGCGCGCCAGCTCGGCGGCGGCCCGACGCTGGTCGGGTGTGAACATCACGCCGAAGGTCGACAGCACGGCATCGAAGCCGGCATCGGCGAAGGGCAGGGCCTCGGCGTCGGCGACGCGGAACTCGATCTGCAGTCGCTCGGCGTCGGCGCGGGCGGCGCCGCGCTGCAGCAGCGCCTCCACATAGTCGCTGGAGGTCACGCTGGCGCCGCGGCGCGCGGCGGCCAGGCTGGCGTTGCCGTTGCCCGCTGCCACGTCCAGCACGCGCTCGCCGGCGCGCAGGTCGCAGGCCTCGGCGAGCTGCTCGCCGACGATCTGCAGCGTGGTGCCGATGACGGCGTAGTCGCCACTGGCCCAGGCGGTCTGCTGGCGGGCCTTGAGGGCGGCGAGGTCTAGCGGTGCGTTCATGGTGGGTCTCCGGATGGCGGGCCGCCAGCTTCGCGTGGCGCGGCGTGGCGGTCCTGCCCTGGCGCCCGTATTTCCTGACCGTGCGTCCGCTTCACCATGTCATCGACGGGGGCGGTCGACATAATGGCGCGAGGCTTCGCCGGGAGATTGGCCATGGCCCTGTACCCCCTGCACCACATCGCCGCCGCGCTGGAGCGGGTGAGCGCCGTGCTGCGCAAGCGCCCCGAGCTGGGCCTGCACGACGATGCGCCGGCTCGCGTGCGCTGGGAAGGCGGCACCCGCGTGCGTGCGCTGCACGACAGCGGCCTGCGCGTGGACACCGACATGCCCGCCGAGCTCGGCGGCGGCGGCCAGGGCGTGACGCCCGGCTGGCTGCTGCGGGCGGGCACCGCGGCCTGCGCCGTGACCTGCATCGTCATGCAGGCGGCGGCGCGCGGCGTGACGTTGCGGACGCTGGACGCCCGGGTCGGCAGCCGCTCGGACACGCGCGGCCTGCTGGGCTTGGCCGGGGCCGACGGCCAGGCGGTCGGCGCGGCGCCGCTGCAGATGGTGTTGCACGTCCGCATCGCCGCGGACGGGATGACGCAGGCCGAGATCCGCGAGCTGGTGGCGCAGGCCTGTCAGTGCTCGCCCGTGCCGGCGGCGCTGCGCCAGCCGGTGCCGCTGACGCTGGACATCGAGGTCGAAGCCGGGGTGCCGGGCCGCTGATGGATGCGCTGTCCCACACGCTGAGGGTGGTGCGGCTGGTGGGCGCCATCTTCCTGCAGGGCCGCTTCACGGCGCCCTGGTGCTACCAGTCGCCGCATGCCGACGTCGCCGCGCCGCTGCTGGAGCCCGGCGCCGAGCGGGTGGTGATCTTCCACCTCATCACCCAGGGCGAATGCCATGTGACGCTGGACGGCGCGGCACCGGTGCGGCTCACGGCCGGCGACGTCATCGTCTTCCCCCATGGCGACGCGCACCGCATGGCGTCCGACCCGGGCCTGGCGCCCGCGACGGGGGCGCGGCTGGACCGCCTGTTGGCGCGGCGGCCGCGGCTGCTGAACTATGGCGGCGGCGGCGTCGAGACGCAGCTGATGTGCGGCTACCTGGCCTGCGACACCCGCCTGGCGCGGCTGCTGCTGGCGGGCCTGCCGCCGCTGGTGCATGTCAATGTGCGCGGCTCCAGCGCCGGGGCCTGGCTGGAGGGCTCCGTCCGCTACGCGCTGGACGAGGCGCAGTCGCCGCGGCCGGGCGGGGACGGCGTGCTGTCCAGGCTGGCCGAGGTGTTGTTCATCGAGGTGTTGCGGCTGTACATGAACCAGCAGCCGCCGGGGCATACCGGCTGGCTGGCGGCCGTGCGGGACCGCAGCGTCGGCGCGGCCCTGCAGGCCCTGCATGAGCAGCCGGCCCGGGCGTGGACCGTCGAGGACCTGGCGCACGAGGCCGGCAGTTCGCGGACGGTGCTGGCCGAGCGCTTCCTGCGGCTGGTGGGCAGCCCGCCCATGCAGTACCTGACGCACTGGCGCATGGTGCTCGCGGCCAACCTGCTGGCCGGCGGCAATGCGCCGCTGGCGCGCATCGCCGAGGAGGTTGGCTACCAGACGGACACGGCCTTCAGCCGCGCCTTCCGCCGCGAGTACGGCGAGCCGCCCGCGGCCTGGCGCCGCCGCCGCGCGGCCCAGGCCACGCGGCTGGCCTGAGGGCGGCGCCGGCGCGGGGGACAATCCGCCGATGGCAGTCCTCTCCCTCACCAACGCCCATCTCGCCTTCGGCCATGTCGCCCTGCTGGATGGCGCCAATTTCGCGCTGGAAACTGGCGAGCGCGTCGGCCTGATCGGCCGCAACGGCACCGGCAAGTCCTCGCTGCTGAAGATACTCGCCGGCCTCGAGAAGCTGGACGACGGCCTGCTGCAGCAACAGCAGGGCCTGACCAACGTCTACGTGCCGCAGGAGCCCGAGCTGCGCGGCGACGCGACCATCTTCGACGTTGTCAGCGAGGGCGTGGCCGAGGCCAAGGCGCTGCGCGAGCGCTACGAGCGCCATGACGAGGGCGACGACCTGGCCTGGGTGCAGGAGCGCATCGAGCACATCGGCGCCTGGAACTGGGAGCAGCGCGTGGACGAGACGCTGCAGCGCCTGGGGCTGGACGGTTCGCGCCTGGTCGGCAGCCTGTCCGGCGGCCTGAAGAAGCGCGTGGCGCTGGGCCGCGCGCTGGTGGCCCAGCCCGACGTGCTGCTGCTGGACGAGCCCACCAACCACCTGGACCTGGACGCCATCACCTGGCTGGAAGGGCTGCTCAACGACTTCAAGGGCTCGCTGCTGCTGATCACGCACGACCGGCAGTTCCTGGACAACGTCGCCAACCGCATCGTCGAGCTGGACCGCGGCCAGCTGCGCGGCTATCCGGGCAACTTCGCCGCCTTCCAGGCCGCCAAGGCCTATGAGCTGGAGAACGAGGCGCTGGCCAACGCCCGCTTCGACAAGCTGTTGGCGCAGGAGGAGGTGTGGATACGCAAGGGCGTGGAGGCGCGGCGTACCCGCTCCGTCGCCCGCGTGCAGCGCCTGCACGAGATGCGCGCGCAGCATGCGGCGCGGCGCGACGTGCAGGGCAAGGTGAGGCTGGACATCGACACGGGTGCTGCCAGCGGCAAGATCGTCGCGGAGCTGGAGAACGTGTCCAAGAGCTTCGGCGATAGGCCAATAGTGCGCGGCTTCACCAGCACCATCCTGCGCGGCGACAAGGTGGGCCTGATCGGCCCCAACGGCGCCGGCAAGACCACGCTGCTGAAGATGATCCTCGGCGAGCTGCCACCCGACAGCGGCACGGTGCGCCTGGGCTCGCGGCTGACGGTGGCTTATTTCGACCAGATGCGCGACACGCTGAACCTGGACGCGACGCTGGCCGACACCATCAGCCCCGGCTCGGAATGGATAGAGATCGGCACGCAGAAGAAGCATGTGAAGAGCTATCTGGGCGACTTCCTGTTCTCGCCGGCGCGGGCCAACTCGCCGGTGCGCACGCTGTCGGGCGGCGAGCGCAACCGGCTGCTGCTGGCGCGGCTGTTCGCGCGGCCGGCCAACGTGCTGGTGCTGGACGAGCCCACCAACGACCTCGACATCGAGACGCTGGAGCTGCTGGAGGAGCTGCTGGCCGAGTACGACGGCACGGTCTTCCTGGTCAGCCATGACCGGCGCTTCCTGGACAACGTCGTCACGTCCACCATCGTCTACGAGGGCGACGCGCGCTGGCGCGAGTACGAGGGCAGCGTGCAGGACTGGCTGACGCAGTCCAGGCGCGCGGCGGCGCTGCAGGCCCAGGCCCCGGCGGCCGTCGCGGCCGCGGCACCGCCGCCTGCGCCGGAACCGGTCGTCGCGACCAAGCGCAAGCTCAGCTACAAGGAGCAGCGCGAGCTGGACGAGATCCCCAGGCAGATCGCCGCGCTGGAGGCCGAGCAGACCCAGCTCAATGCGCTGCTGGCCGGCACCGAGCTCTACACCCAGGGCGCGGCGCGCATCCAGGCCGTCACCGAGCGTGCGGCCGAGGTGGACGAGGAGCTGCTGGCGCTGCTGGAACGCTGGGAAGTGCTGGAGGCGAAATGAACGCCTGGCATCACGAATGGCTGGCACTGCAGGCGCAGCACGAACGCTACGAGGCGCTGGCGCTGGCCGTGAAGCTGGCGGCGTTCGCGGCCGTGGTGCTGGTGGCCGACGACGCCCTGGCCCTGGCGCTGCTGGCTCTGCTGTGGCTGCAGGAGGCGGTGCTCAAGACCTTCCAGGGCCGGCTGGGCGACAGGCTGCTGGCCGTCGAGGCCGGCCTGAGGGCGGCCGAGGGCGGCGGTCTCGCGATGCAGTTGCACGCCGACTGGCAGGCGCAGCGGCCGCGCGGCGCGGGGCTGGTGGCCCAGTACCTGAAGAGCGCGCTGCGCCCGACGGTGGCCTTGCCCTACCCGCTGCTGATGGCGCTGGTCGTCGCGATCTGAATCAGGCCGGCTGCAGCTTGTCCACCGGGACGAAGCGGGTCAGCCCGGCGAGCTGCACCACGGTGCCGCCGTTGCGGTGCACGACATGCTGGGCCACATGCAGGTCACCGTTGAAGCGCACCCGGTCGCCGGGCTTGACGACCAGCAGCGGCGGCGGCAGTGGCCGCCCCGGGCGCGCCGCCCATGCCGATGCGGCGGGCTTGGGCTTGCAGGCCAGCGCCTCCAGGGTGCGCCCCAGCTCGGCCCTGAGCTGCTCGGCGGCGAAGGGCTTTTGCAGCAGGAAGCGGGCGCCATGGGCCTCGGCCTCGCGGCGATGATCGGGCGTCACCTCGAAGCTCAGCAGGGCCAGCTGCAGCGAAGGCTGGGCCTCGCGCAGGCGTTGGTGGAGCCGGATGCCGTCCAGCGCCCGCCTGGCGAACCAGTCGGTGATCAGCAGCTGGGGCTTGAAAACCAGGCCCTGGGCCAGCGCCGTGTCCGGGTCGGCGCAGCACAGGATGTGGTCGGCCGCGAAGCCGTGGCCTTGCAGCAGCTGGCGTGCGAAGGCCTGCACGCCGGCCAGGGGGTCTACAACGAGAAATTTCAAGGGGCCGCTCATTCCACATCGAATGCCGCGGCTGCGCTGCCGCCGGGCGACGCGCATTCTGCCGGCAGCGATGTGTCGGGGCAGCGAAAAACCCAGGGACTAGCGAGAACTATTCGGCGCTGTGCAGGCGGCAGAAATCGGCCCGCAAGCCCTGCGGCGTGCGGGCCAGGTAGAGGGCCAGCGTGCCGCTGCCTTCGTGGGTTAGCGTGCAGATGCCGTCGCCCAGGCCGGCCGGCAGCGTGCCGGCAAAGCGCAGGCTGAACTGCTCGCCCGGCGCGTGGCCGGGCAGGGCGCGGGCGGACTGCAGCGTGACGGCATGGCCGTCGACCTCGAAACGCTGGCCGACATGGGCCTGCCAGCTCGCCAGCCCGGACCGCGCGCCCAGGCTGGGGCGCACGGCGGCCAGCGAGACCGTCGTGCCGGCGCCGGCGGCGAGGGCCGCGCCACCGCTAATCAGGAATTCGCGCTTGTTGATCACGGCAGGCACTCCTCGGGTTGCAGGCGATGGGCGCCGGCGGGCCGGGCCATGGCCTGGTACAGGCCCAGGGGCTCGCCCTCGGCGACAAAGCCCAGCCGCTCGTAGAGCCGCCGGGCGGGGTTGTGGATCTCGACGTGGATGCTCAGGGGGCGCTGCCCGGCCGCTTCGGCCAGCGCCTGCAGGCAGCGGGTGCCCAGGCCGCGACCACGCCAGGCGGGCAGCAGCGCGATGTCCAGGATGTGCAGACGGTCGTCGCCCTCGTCCAGCCACAGCCGGCCGGCCACCGTGTCGCCGTCGACGAGGATGAGCTGGCAGAGCGAGCCCGGGAAATGCTGGTGGTAATGCTGCTGCTGGGCCCGGTGCTGGTGCTGCAGAAAGGCCTGGCACTGCCCGGGCGGCCAGCCGGTCAGCGCCAGTTCGTCGGCGCGCGTGCTGGCGTAGATGGCGAACTGCCAGGCCTCGTCGGCCGCGGTTGCCGGGCGCAGGCGGTAGTCCATGGCCGACGCTTCAGTTGCGTGCCGGGAAGATGCCCTGCAGCGCGATGCAGAAGTTCAGTGCCAGATAGGGCTGGCGGTTCTCGTGCGGCAGGCCGGAGCCGGCGGGGCTGATCGCGACGCCGGCCATGGGGGCGGCCGCGCCGGGCGCGCGGTAGACGCTGCCGCCGCCCGCGGCGGTCGGTGCCATCACATTGCCGGCCGGGCTGGTGGCGACGGGTGTGACGCCGGCCATCAGCCCGTGGCCATGGGCCGGCATCTCGCTGGCCAGCAGCGAGACGTTGGACTGGCCGGTGCTCTCGCCCACCACCCGCGGGCTGAGCCCGGGGCCCTGGCCCGTGCCCATCGCGAAACGGCCGCCGAGATTGGGCAGGCCGAACGTGACCCGTCCGTCACCACCGTAATTGGTGCCCAGCAGCGAGAACAGCGCGGTGTTCTGGCTGATGGGCATCAGCTGGCCATCGCACTGGGCCCAGCCCTGGGGCGCGAAGTTGTAGGGCATGACGCGGATCTCGGCGAGGAAGGGGTCGGACATGGCGGGCTCCTCAGTTCTGCGAGGGGAAGATGCCGAACAGCGAGATGATGTAGTTCAGCGTCAGCGTCGGCGCCATGTTGTCGTGCGGCTGCGAGCCTCCCGCCAGGCCGACGGCACCGGCGGCCATGGCCGTGGTGCCCGGGGCGGTGTCGTAGCTGGCGACGCTGGTGGCGGCGAGCAGCGCGCCGCCCGGCGTCGTGCCGTCGGCGGCGGCCGTGCTGGCATGCAGCGCATGGGTGTGCTGCGGAATCTGGGCGGTGGTCAGCGTGACGGCTTCCGTGCCCATCTGATCGCCTTGGATATAGCCCGGGCCCGCGTGCATGGCGATGCGGCCGGCCAGGTTGGGCAGTGCGAAGGTGGACTGGCCGTCGCCGCCATAGGTGGTGCCGATCAGCGTGAACAGCACGTCGTTCTCGGCAATGGGTAGCAGCTGACCCTGGCAGAGGGCCCAGCCGACCGGCGCGAAGTTGCCGGCGAACAGCCGGATCTCGCCAACAAAGGGATCGGACATGGCGGTCTCCTCGATCAGTTGCGGCTGGGGAAGATGCCCACCAGCGCGATGACCCAATTCATCACCAGGCTGGGCTGCATGTTGTTGTGCGGCTGGCTGCCGCCGCTGGGCGCCAGCGAGCTGGCGCCCATCACGGTGTCGCTGCCCACCGGTGCATAGCGGTTCATGCCGCCGCGCGGCTTGGCGGCCGGCACGGCGCCACCCGGCACGCTGGCGTTGGCGAGGTCGCCGGTGGCCGTCAGCGTGTGCGTGTGCGCGGGCAGCTGCGATGCCGTCAGCGTCACCGCCGAGGCGCCGGCCCGCTGGCCCAGGGCGATGGCATCGCTGCCGCCGTAATGCAGCGGCGCACGGCCACGCAGGTCGGGCAGCGCGAAGTTCACCCGGCCGTCGCCGCCATAGGTCGTGCCCAGCAGCGAGAACAGCGCCTGGTTCTGGTTGATGGGCAGCAGCTGGCCGTTGCAGAACGCCCAGCCCTTGGGCGCGTAGTTGAAGCCGATCAACTTGAGTTCGCCGATGAAGGGAGTGGCCATGAGCGTCTCCTAGCCGAACACGGCTTCGTAATGCAGGCCTGCGGCCGCGCGGGCCACGGGCACCAGGAAGATGTCCATCGCATCGAGCTGCGGGTGCTCGAGCCGGTAGATGCGTTGCGGCAGCACCGGCTCGGCCGGCGCCTCGAACAGCAGGCTGAAGGACTGCGAGGCGCTCGTGCCGCGGCCGGGGTTGGCCTGGATGAGCTGGGCCGGCAGCTCGGCCGCGTCGTCCAGCCTCAGCGTGAAGCGGCTGCCCACCAGCGGTTCGAAGCGCGCCAGCGTGAACATGGCGGCCTCAGGCATGGCGCCGCGCCGCGCGGGCGCCCAGGGCCGCGATCGCCAGCAGCGCCAGCGTGGCCGGCTCGGGTAGGTTGTTGCCGCCGCCGTTGTCGCCACCGCCGCCGCTGCCCTGCGTGAGCAGGTCGATGCGGAACTCGGCGAAGGCGAAGCCGCTGCCGGTGGGCGGGCGCAGGAAGCTCAGCGTGTCCAGATCGAAGCTCAGCGTGGAGCCCGAGAGCTGGATGTAGCTGGCCGGGTTGCTGGGGCCGGCCAGGCCGGTCACGCCGCTGGTGCCGTAGCCCGTGAAGTCATAGGCGTTGAAGCCGGTGATGGCGGCGCCGATGTCCAGGCCGCTGATCTCGTAGCGCGCGCGGTTGCCGCCGCTGCTGAGGTAGCCGGTGGTGATGGTCGTGCCGTCGTCCCAGCCGCCGGCGATGTGCAGCAGGATGGAATTGGTGCTGCTGTCGAAGAAGATGGTTTCACCGGGGAGCATCCAGTAGCCGGTGATCTGGTTGCTGGGGTCGCCCTGCACGAGGCCGGTGCCCAGGTTGGCCAGCGCGACGGAGGCCGTTTCGTCGATGGGGGTCGGGTCCGGCGGGCTGCCGTTGATGCCGCCAGGCGCCAGCAGCTTGATCGTGACGCCGCTCTGGAAGGCGGCCTGTGCCGACAGCGAACACAGGGCCAGCATCACGCCGGCAGCGGCAGCGCAGAGGCTGCGGACGGGGGACGAAGCGAATCGCATAAACCCTCCCTGGCGTGAACCGAGCCGCGAGTTGACTCGTCGCCGCAGTCGGGCGCCAGTGGCCTGTCCCGTGAATGGGGGGGAAGAAGCTAGGGGGGAGGCATCGGACCGCGGATGTCGTCCACGGCGGCCCGCAGCGCGCGCCAGAAGGCCGGATCCTGCGAGGTGGCCATGTTGATGCGCATCAGCGAGCCGGGCCGGCGCGTGGCGCTGAAGAGGGCGCCGGGTGCCGTCAGCCAGCCGGCGTCCAGCAGCGGCTGGGCCAACCGCTCGGTGTCGACGCCCACGTCCAGCCAGCCGAACAGGCCGTCCGGCGGCGCGGCCCAGGCAAAGCCCTGCTTGGCGGCCAGCGCCGCGATGCGCTGGCGCGCGTTGGCCAGGCGCTCGCGCAGGCGCTGCGCATGGCGGCGCAGCCGGCCCTGCTCCAGGCACAGCGCGACGGCGCGTTCCAGCACAGGCGAGCTGGTCAGGCCGTCCAGCAGCTTGGTGTCGGTCAGCGCGCGCAGGCGCTCGGGCGCGGCGGCCAGGTAACCCACCCGCCAGGCGGGCGTCAGCACCTTGGAGAAGCCCGACACATAGGTCACGCGGCGCAGCCCGTCCAGGGCCGCCAGGCGCGGCACATGCTCGGGCGCGAGAAAGCCGTAGCTGTCGTCCTCGACGATGAAGAAGTCGTGCGCGTCGGCCAGGCGCAGCAGCTTGTGCGCCGTGGCCAGGTTGAGGCTGTGGCCGGTAGGGTTGTGCAGCACCGACACGGTCAGGTAGGCGCGCGGCGCATGCTGGGCCGCCAGCGCGGCGAGCACGTCCAGGTCGGGGCCCTGGCCGCCCTGGCCGGCCCGCGGCACCGGCAGCAGCCGGATGCCGGCCTGCGTGAGCCGCGCGAACATGATGGCCCAGCCGGGGTCGTCCACCAGCACGGCATCGCCGGGTTGCAGCTGGCTGCGGATGATGAGGTCCAGCGCATGGGTGGCGCCGTTGGTCGTCAGGAGCTGGGCGGGGTTGGCATGTATGCCCAGGTCGCCCAGCCGCTGGGCCAGCGCGGCGCGCAGCCGGGCGTCGCCGTTCGGTTCGCCGTAGCCGACCTGCAGACCCTGGGCGTCGGCCGCGTTGAGCCGGCGCAGCGCGGACTGCAGCAGCGTCGGGTCCAGCCAGTCGGCCGGCAGCGTGCCCAGGCCGGGCGAGCGCGCGGCATCGGCCTCGAACATGCCGCGGATCAGCGCGGTCGCGTCCATGGGCGCCTGGCGTGGCACGGGGGTGGCAGGCGGGCGCGCGGCGGCGCGGGCGTTGGCCGGGCGGCTCTCGCGCACGAAGAAGCCGCGCTGGCGGCGTGCCTCCAGCAGGCCGGCGGCCTGCAGCTGGTCGTAGGCGGCGACGACGGTGTGCGGGCTCACGCCATGCTGGCGGGCGCAGTCGCGCACCGACGGCAGGCGGGCGCCGGGCAGCAGCAGGCGCTCGCGGATGCGCTGGGCATAGCGTTCGGCGAGCTGGCCGGCCAGCGGCTGGCTGGCGCCGCGCTGCAGCGGCGGGTGTGTACCGGTGGGCATGGCAGTACAGATTCGCGGTCTGGATGGTTGACTGTACTGGTTCTGTATCGGTTGCAGGCCTCAGACTGGGGACATGCCCGGCCTGTCCACACCCTCCACCCTGCCGACCCCCACGGCGTCCGATGCGATGCGCGGCCTGCTGCTGGGTGCGGCGGGGGTGGTCATGTTCGCCCTCAGCATCCCGATGACGCGGCTGGCCGGCGGCAGCGCCGCGGCGCCGCAGCTGGACCCGGGCTTCGTCGCCTTCGGGCGCGCCGCCGTCGCGGGGCTGCTGTCGCTGGCCTATCTGTGGGCCAGCGGTGCGCGCCGGCCGCGCGGCCACGAATGGCGGCTGCTGGCCTTCACGGCCGCCGGCGTCGTGTTCGGCTGGCCGCTGTTGCTGGGCTTCGCGGTGCGGCATGTGGACGCGGTGCACGCCTCCGTCGTGTCGGGTGTGCTGCCGCTGGCCACGGCCGTCATCGCGGCCGGCGTGCTGCGCCAGCGGCCCAGCCGGGGCTTCTGGCTCTGTGCGCTGGCGGGCCTGGCCCTGGTCATGGGCTTTGCGGCCTGGCGCGGGGCCGGCGGCCTGGAGCTGGCGGACGGGCTGTTGCTGGGCGCGGTGCTCTGTGCCTCGGCCGGCTATGTCAGCGGCGCCCGCCTATCAGGCCTCATGACGGCCGAGCAGGTCATCTGCTGGGTGCTGGTCATCAGCCTGCCCCTCACCCTGCCGGCGGCCCTGTGGACGCGGCCCACGGCGCCGGTCGCGGCCTCGGCCTGGCTGGGCTTCGCCTATGTGTCGCTGTTCTCGATGTGGATAGGCTTCTTCGCCTGGTATCGCGGCCTGGCCCTGGGCGGCACGCTGCGCGTCAGCCAGGTGCAGGTGCTGCAGCCCTTCCTGTCCATGCTGTTCGCGGTGCCGCTGCTGGGCGAGCGGCTGGACGCCATGACCCTGGTCTTCGCCGCCGCCGTGCTGGCGGTCGTGTGGCTGGGCAAGCGGCAACCCATCCGGTGAGGGAGGCGAGCATGGAGGATGGATTCACGACCCGGCTGCTGCCCGGCCAGGCGCTGACGCTGGCCGCCGCGCGCGGGCCGCGCCGCCTCGTCGTGACCGGCGGCCGCTTGTGGCTGACCCTGTCGGGTGGCGGCGACGACCACTGGCTGCGGGCCGGCGAGGGCTTGACGCTGGCGGCCGGCCGGGAGGCCGTCGTCGAGGCCTGGCCCGAGGCCTGCTTCCAGCTGCTGCAGCCGGCACCGCTGCCGCGCACGAGCGCGAAGCCGCGCATCACCCGGCTGGCCCTGGCATGAAGACGCTGGGCATACTCGGCGGCATGAGCTGGGAGTCCACCCAGCATCTGTACGCGCTGCTCAACCGCGGCGTGGCTCAGCGCTTGGGCGGGCTGCACAGCGCCCGGCTGGTGCTGCACAGCGTCGACTTCGCGCCCATCGCGGCGCTGCAGTCGGCCGGCGACTGGGCCGAGGCGGCGCGCCTGCTGGGCGATGCGGCCGCGGGGCTGAGGCGGGCCGGCGCCGAGGCGCTGCTGATCGCCACCAACACCATGCACCGTGTCGCCACCGAGGTGGAGCGGGCCGCCGGCCTGCCGGTGCTGCACATCGTCGACGCGACGGCCGAGGCCTTGCGCGCCGCGGGCGTGCGGCGCGCCGGCCTGCTGGCCACGCGCTTCACGATGGAACAGGGCTTCTACCGCGAGCGCATGCGAGAGCGCTTCGGCATCGAGCTCATCGTGCCCGACGAGGCCGGCCGCGCCGAGGTGCACCGCCTCATCTACGAGGAGCTGTGCCGGGGCCGCTTCGAGCCGGCTTCGCGCGAGGCGCTGCGCGCCCAGGTGGCGGCGCTGGCCGCACGCGGGGCCCAAGCGGCCATCCTCGGTTGCACGGAGCTGGGTCTGCTGCTGCCGGCCACGTCCGACGCCGCGCTGCCGCTGTTCGACTCCACCCAGTTGCAGGCCCTTGCGGCGGTCGACTGGATGCTAGGCTGACCGTTTTCATAACACCGAGACAACCCATGAGCTCTGTCTGGACCCAAGCCCGCCGCGCCGCGCGGATGAATCCTTCCATCATCCGCGAGATCCTCAAGGTCACCGAGAAGCCGGGTGTGCTGTCCATGGCCGGCGGCCTGCCCAGCGCCGACACCTTTCCGGTCGACGCGCTGAAGGCGGCCTGCGACCGCGTGCTGACGCACAACGCCCGCGAGGCGCTGCAGTACGCGGCCAGCGAGGGCTTCGCGCCGCTGCGCGACTGGGTGGCGACGCGGGTGGCGGCGCTGGGCATGAACGTCAAGCCCGAGCAGGTACTGATCACCAGCGGCTCCCAGCAGGGGCTGGACCTGGTCGGCAAGGTGTTGTGCGACGCTGGCGCGCCGGTGGCCGTGGAGACGCCCACCTATCTGGGGGCGCTGCAGGCCTTCACGCCCTACGAGCCGCTGTTCGCCAGCCTGGACAGCGACAGCGAGGGTCCGCTCCCGGAGGCGATTCGTGCGCTGCCGCATGACGCGCCCGGCACACGCTTCAGCTATCTGCTGCCCAACTACCAGAACCCCACCGGCCGGGTCATGGGCGCGCAGCGCCGCGAGGAGGTCGTCGAGGCCTCGCGCCGCGCCGGCGTGCCCATCGTCGAGGACAACCCCTATGGCGACCTGTGGTTCGACGAGCCGCCGCCGGCCGCGCTGTCCAGTCTGTGGCCCGAGGGCTCGCTCTACCTGGGCTCCTTCTCCAAGGTACTGACGCCGGGCTTCCGCCTGGGCTATATCGTCGCTCCCACCGAGCTTTACCCCAAGCTGCTGCAGGCCAAGCAGGCCGCGGACCTGCACACGCCGGGCTTCAACCAGCGCGTGGTCCACGAGGTGGTGCGCGACGGCTTCCTGGACCGGCACATCCCCACCATCCGCGCCGTCTACAAGGCCAACCGCGACGCCATGGCCGAGGCCTTGCGCGAACACCTGCCGCCGGGCTGCGACTGGCAGTCGCCGCAGGGCGGCATGTTCTTCTGGATCCGACTGCCGGCCGGCCTGGACGCCATGGCCCTGCTGCCGCAGGCCGTGGAGGCCGGCATCGCCTATGTGCCCGGCGCGGCCTTCTACGCGCACCAGGCCGATGCACGCACGCTGCGGCTGTCCTTCGTGACGCTGACGCCCGACCTCATCCGCGAGGGCGTCGAGAAGCTGGGCCGCCTGCTGCACGAGGCGCTGGAGGTGGCGGCGGAGACCGCGCCCTAACCCCCGAGGCTGACAAAAAGCTGAAGGCCAGGGGATCTGTCGGCTCCCGGGTTTCCATATCCCCAAGGTCGTTGCCGCTCTGGCATCGTATGCAATCGGTCCCGGCGTAAAAGCGTCGGGTTGGATCGCATAACGGAGACGAGGCAACGATGAAGCAGGTTTGGACAGCCGTGGCTGCAGCGGTTTTTGCAGTGGGTGCTCAGGCGGCCGACCCGATCAAGATCGGCGTGGCGGGCCCCTTTACCGGCGGCTCCTCGTCGATGGGCGTCAGCATGCGGGACGGCGTGCGCCTGGCCGCCGAGGAAATCAACAAGTCCGGCGGCATCCTCGGCCGCCAGATCCAGCTGGTCGAGCGCGACGACGAGGCCAAGAACGAGCGCGGCGTGCAGATCGCCCAGGAGCTCATCAACAAGGAAAAGGTCGCGGCCACGGTCGGCTACATCAACACCGGCGTGGCGCTGGCCTCGCAGCGCTTCTTCCAGGACGCCAAGATCCCGGTCATGAACAACGTGGCCACCGGCTCGGTGATCACGCTGCAGTTCAAGGACCAGCCGGACAACTACATCTTCCGCAACGCGGCCCACGACTCCATCCAGGCGCCCATGATCGTGGAGGAGGCCGTCACCAAGCGCGGCTTCAAGAAGGTGGCCATCCTGGCCGACTCCACCAACTACGGCCAGCTCGGCCGGGCCGACCTGGAGGCCGCGCTCAAGCTCAAGGGCATCACGCCGGTGGCCGTCGAGAAGTTCAACATCAAGGACGTCGACATGACGGCCCAGCTGCTGAAGGCCAAGGAAGCCGGCGCCGAGGCCGTGCTGACCTACGGCATCGGCCCCGAACTGGCCCAGATCGCCAACGGCATGACCAAGCTGGGCTGGAAGGTGCCGATGATCGGTTCGTGGACGCTGTCCATGGCCAACTACATCGACAACGCCGGCCCCGGCGGCGAGGGTGCGCGCATGCCGCAGACCTTCATCCAGGAGCCCACGACGCCCAAGCGCCAGGCCTTCATCATCAACTACCTGAAGACCTTCAACCCGAAGAACTCGCGCATCGACTCGCCGGTGTCCGCGGCCCAAGGCTACGACTCCATCTACCTGCTGGCCGCGGCCATCAAGCAGGCCGGCTCCACCGACGGCCCCAAGATCAAGGCCGCGCTGGAAGACCTGAAGACCCCGGTCGAAGGCGTCGTGACGACCTACAACAAGCCCTTCTCCAAGACCGACCACGAGGCCATCACCGCCAACATCCCCGTCATGGGCGAGGTCAAGGGCCAGCGCGTCATCTACGCCTACCCGGAGGACTTCAAGAAGGCCTCGGAGGTGCGGCTGAAGGACTCCAACGCCAAGGGCGCGATGGAGCAGAAGAAGCGGCAGTAACTCGCCCACCCCCTACCGGCTTCGCCGGCCCCCTCGAGGGGGCGCCGCTGGCGGCCCGGCAAAGCCGGTTCCGCGGCGGCCGCTGCGGAAGGCACTACGCAGGACAGATATGCAGATACTGACCCAGCTCGTGTTCAGCGGCATCGCGCTGGGCATGATCTACGCCGTCATCGCGTTCGGCTACCAGCTGACCTTCGCGACCAGCGACACGCTGAACTTCGGCCAGGGGGAGGCGCTGATGCTCGGCGCCCTCGTGGGCCTCACCCTGGTGGGCTGGGGCGTCAACTACTGGCTGATGCTGCCACTGGTGTGCCTGTTCGGCGCCTTCCAGGGTGCCGTCGTCGAACGTATCGGCGTGCGGCCCGCCATCAAGATGAAGAGCGAGTTCGGCTGGATCATGTCCACCATCGCGCTGGGCATCATCTTCAAGAACGTGGCCGAGAACGTGTGGGGCCGTGACGACCTGAAGTTCCCGTCGCCACTGCCGGAGGCGCCCATGCAGCTGCTCGGCGCCAACGTGCTGCCGATGGAGATCCTCGTCATCGTCGGCGCCGTCGGCATGATGCTGGCCGTCGAGTTCTTCAACCGCAAGACCATCTACGGCAAGGCCGTCGTCGCGACCTTCAACGACCGCGACGCCGCCAAGCTGATGGGCATCAACACGGGCTTGGTCATCACGTTCTCGTACGCGCTGTCGTCCCTGACGGCCTCGTTCGCCGGCGTGCTGATCGCGCCGCTGACGCTGACCGGCGCGACCATGGGCGCGGTGCTGGGCCTGAAGGCCTTCGCCGTCGCCATCATCGGCGGCCTGACCAGCGGCATGGGCATCATCGTGGGCGGCATCATCCTGGGCGTGGCCGAGACGACCACGGGCTTCTACCTCTCCACCGGCTACAAGGACGTGCCGGGCCTGGTGCTGCTGCTCATCGTGCTGGCGGTGAAGCCGGCCGGCCTGTTCGGCAAGACGGCCATCAAGAAGGTCTGACGGAAGGCCGGACACGTGAATCTCAAGAAACTCGTTCTCGGCGCAGCGGCCATGGCCGCCGTCGCCCTCTTCCCTGTCGCCTCCGGCAACCCCTACTACATCCACCTGGTCGAGACCATCATGATCTACGCGATCGTGCTGTTCGGCCTGGACATCGTCGTCGGCTACACCGGCCAGGTGTCGCTGGGCCACGCGGGCCTGTTCGGCATCGGGGCCTACACGGCCGGCGTGCTCATCCTGAAGCTGGACGCGCCGGTCTACCTGACCCTGCCGGCCGCCATCGCCGTGGCCGCCGTGTTCGGCGCGATGCTGGCGCTGCCGGCGCTGCGCGTGACGGGGCCTTACCTGGCCATGGTGACGCTGGCCTTCGGCACCATCATCCAGATCCTCATCAACGAGATGACCTTCCTGACGGAAGGCCCCATGGGCATCACGCTGACCAAGCCGACGCTGTTCGGCCACCAGCTCGACGAGACCGAGTTCTACTGGCTGGTGCTGGTGCTGCTGGTCGCGTCGCTGGTGTTCGTGCACCGCGTGCTGCACTCGCAGCTCGGGCGTGCGTTCGAGGCGCTGCGCGGCAGCCCGGTGGCGTCGGACTGCATGGGCGTATCGGTCTACCGCTACAAGGTCTATGCCTTCGTCATCTCGGCCGCGCTGGCCGGGCTGGCGGGCTCGCTCTATGCCTACTCCGAGCAGTACATCAGCCCCAACACCTACAACTTCGAGCTGACGGTGATGTTCCTGCTGGCCATCATCATGGGCGGCCGCAAGACCCGCACCGGCGCGCTGCTGGGCGCCACCATCATCGTGCTGCTGCCCAAGCTGCTGGACGACCTGCAGATGTTCCGCATCGGCGCGGTCGCGCTGGCCGTCCTGGTGGCGATCTCGGTGGGCGTGGCGATGAAGCGCGGCAAGATGACCGGCCAGCTCGCCGCCATTCCGGTGGTGGGCACCATCGCGCTGGCGCTGATCTCCTTCAAGCTGGAGACCATGACCGACTGGCGGCTGTCCATCTTCGGCCTGATCACCCTCTTCGTCGTCTATTACCTTCAGGACGGCATCGTTGGCTTCGTGCGCAATGCGCTGAACCTGAAGGTCAGGCATGAGCGCGACACCACGGGGGCCCAGGCTGCGGCGCTGACGCGCGCCAGCACTCAGGGCGAACCCGAGCTGTTGAAGGCGAGCAACGTGCTGATGCAGTTCGGCGGCCTGAAGGCACTGAACGACGTGGACCTGGTCGTGCAGCGCGGCAGCATCCATGGCCTCATCGGCCCCAATGGTTCCGGCAAGAGCACGATGATGAACGTGCTGACCGGCATCTACCAGCCCACCGCCGGCACGGTGGTGTTCGCCGGCCGCGAGGTCAACGGCCGCACCTCGTCGGACATCGCGCTGTCGGGCATCGCGCGCACCTTCCAGAACGTGCAGCTGTTCGGCGAGATGACGGCGCTGCAGAACGTGCTGGTGGGCCTGCACCACAGCTTCAAGAGCAATCTTGTCGACATCGCGCTGCACCTGCCGCGCTACCGGCGCGAGGACCGCGAGCAGCGCGCCCGCGCCCATGCGCTGCTGGAGTTCGTCGGGCTGGACGAACTCGCCAGCGAGGAGGCGCGCAACCTGCCCTACGGCAAGCAGCGGCTGCTGGAGATTGCCCGCGCGCTGGCGCTGGACCCGCAGCTGCTGCTGCTGGACGAGCCCGCTGCCGGCCTGACCGCGCCCGACATCAAGGAGTTGCTGGAGATCATCCGCAAGATCCGCGCGGCCGGCGTCACCGTCATCCTCATCGAACACCACATGGACGTCGTCATGAACCTGTGCGACCGCGTCTCGGTGCTGGACTTCGGCCAGAAGATCGCCGAGGGCCTGCCCGCCGAGGTGCAGGCCAACGAGAAGGTCATCGAGGCCTATCTGGGAGGTTCGTGATGCTGGCGATCAAGAACCTCAGCGCCGGCTACGGCAAGGTCCAGGTCCTGCACGGCATCTCGCTGGAGGTGCCCAAGGGCCAGGTCGTCACGCTGATCGGCTCCAACGGCGCCGGCAAGACGACCACCATGCGCGCCGTCAGCGGCATGATCAAGCCCACCGGCGGCGAGATCACGCTCAACGAGCGTCGCATCGACGGGCTGGAGAGTTATCACATCGCCCGCCGCGGCCTGGCGCATTCGCCCGAAGGCCGGCGTGTGTTCGCGACGATGACCGTCACCGACAACCTGCGCCTGGGCGCCTTCCCGCGCTACACCGGCGAGCGGCCCAAGGGCGACATCGCCGGCGACCTGGAGCGCGCGCTGGAGCTCTTCCCGCGCCTGAAGGAGCGTCGCATGCAGCTGGCCGGCACCCTGTCCGGCGGCGAGCAGCAGATGCTGGCCATGGCGCGCGCCGTCATGCTCAACCCCGAGGTGGTGCTGCTGGATGAGCCCTCCATGGGGCTGGCGCCCATCCTGGTCGACGAGGTGTTCCGCATCATCGAGAGCCTGAAGGCGCGCGGCGTGACCATGCTGCTGGTCGAGCAGTTCGCGGCCGCCGCGCTGAAGGTTGCCGACTACGGCTATGTGCTGGAGAACGGCCGCATCGCCGTGCACGGCCCGGCCGAGAAGCTGCGCAGCGACCCCGCGGTGCAGGCCGCCTATCTGGGCGGCGGGCATTGAAGCCCCTCGTCCAAGGACTACCTTGGCCGGTCCCCCAAGGGGACGGCGATGCTCGCGGCGTCGAGCCGCAAGCACATCCCCATGTCGGGCCGGCTTGGGAGCGGCCCGGCGCCCGGCCCGAAGTTCGCTGACATGCAGCGCGGCATTTACCGCCTCGGCTTCGCGGCCGAGGACATCGACGCCGTCGCCGCCCATGCCTTCCTGACGACGGCCTACTGGTGCGAGGGCATTCCGCTCGCGACCGTGCAGCGGGCGATCGCAAACTCGCTGTGCATCGCGCTGCATGCCGACGGGCAGGGCCAGGTGGGCTTTGCTCGTGTCGTCACAGACCGCACCACCTTCGCCTATCTGTGCGACGTCTACGTGCTGGAAGGCCACAGGGGGCAGGGGCTGGCCGATTGGATGGTTCAATCGCTGCTCGCCCACCCGGACCTGCAAGGCCTGCGCCGCTTCATGCTGTTCACGCGAGACGCCCATCCGCTCTATGCCCGCCACGGCTTCCAGCCGCTGGCGACGCCGGAGCGCGGCATGGAGGTCGTGCGGCCGGGGCTCTACCTCCCGACCGCACCGCCCCCTGCCAGCCATGCCTGAACTCCGCCGTTTCGTCCAAGTCGACGTCTTCACCGCCACCCCGCTGAAAGGCAATGCGCTCGCCGTCGTCGTCGATGGCGCCGGGCTGGTGGACGACGAGATGGCCGCCTTCGCGCGCTGGACCAACCTGTCCGAGACCACCTTCCTGCTGCCGCCCACCGACCCGTCAGCCGACTACCGCGTGCGCATCTTCACGCCCGGTGGCGAGCTGCCCTTCGCGGGCCACCCGACGTTGGGCAGCGCGCATGCCTTCCTGGCCAGCGGCGGCGACGCGAAGAAGCCCGGCGAGGTGGTGCAGCAATGCGCCATCGGCCTGGTGCGCGTGAGGCGCGACGGCGCCCGGCTGGCCTTTGCCGCGCCTCCCTTGAAGCGCAGCGGCCCGGTCGACGCCGCCACGCGCGCGCAGGCCGCGGCCTCGCTGCGCCTGCCGGCTGAGGCGCTGCTGGACGCGGTCTGGGTCGACAACGGCCCGGGCTGGATGGCCGTGCGGCTGGCCGACGCCGCCAGCGTGCTGGCGCTGCGGCCGGACTTCGTCGCGATGAAGGGGCTCAAGCTGGGCGTCGTCGGCGCCCACCCGGCCGGCAGCGAATGCCAGTTCGAGGTGCGCGCCTTCGTGCCCGACCTGGGCGTGCCGGAAGACCCCGTCACGGGCAGCCTCAACGCCGGCCTGGCGCTGTGGCTGCAGGCGTCGGGCCTGGCCGGCGAGCGCTACGTGGCGGCCCAGGGCGCGGCGCTGGGCCGTGCCGGCCGCGTGCATGTGCAGCGCGATGGCGAGGCCACCTGGATAGGCGGCGACGTGGCGCCGCTGATCCACGGCCAGGTGAGGCTGTGATGACCGAGGAGCTGTTCCGCGAGGACGCGACGCTGCTGCATTGCGAGGCCGTGGTGGTCGCGGAAGGGGAGGGCGGCGTCATCCTGGATCGCACGGTCTGCTACCCGCTGGGCGGCGGCCAGGCCGGCGACACCGGCTGGCTGGTGGCGGGCGGGCAGCGCTGGCGCGTCAGCGACACGCGCAAGAGCAAGGAGAGCCCCGGCACCATCGTGCATCTGATCGAGGGCGAGCCGCCCGCCGTCGGCGCGGCGGTGCGGGTCGAGGTCGATGCGGCGCGCCGTCAGGCGCACCGGCGCTTCCACACGGCCACGCATCTGCTGTGCGCGCTGCTGCCCTATCCGGTCGACGGCTGCTCCATCACCGAGACCTATGCGCGGCTGGACTTCCACACCGATGAGCCCTTTGACAAGGACGCCATCCAGGCGGGCCTGGACCGGCTGGTGGCCGAGGCCCGCCCGGTGAGCCACCGCTGGATCAGCGAGGAAGAGCTGGATGCCAACCCGGGCCTGGTGCGCTCCATGAGCGTGCAGCCGCCGCGCGGGCTGGGCCGGGTGCGGGTGCTGGAGATCGAAGGCGTGGACCTGCAGCCCTGCGGCGGCACCCATGTGTCCAACACGGCCGAGATCGGTGCGGTGGTCGTGACCAAGATCGAGAAGAAATCGGCCAGGACCCGCCGCGTCGTCCTGGGGTTCGCAGGCTGAGGCGGCTGGATAAACTGCGCCGCCTATGGCCGGCCCCGACATCCAGCTCATCACGCCCCAGTCCGCCGCGGACTGGCAGGAGACCCGAGTCATCCTGCGCGACTACGCCAACAGCCTGGACGTGAACCTCGACTTCCAGGGCTTCGAGGAGGAACTGGCCGGCCTGCCCGGCGTCTACGCGCCGCCCGGCGGCCTGCTGCTGCTGGCCACCGTCGATGGCGCCGTGGCCGGCAGCGGCGCCTTCCGTCCCCTGCCCGACGCCGACTACCCCAATGCCTGCGAGATGAAGCGGCTGTTCGTGCGCCCGGCCTTTCGCCGCTTCGGCCTGGGGCGCCTGCTGGCCCAGGCGCTGATGGACCGTGCCACCGAGGCGGGCTATTCGTCCATGCTGCTGGACACGCTGGACGACATGGAGGCCGCGCGCGGCCTCTACGAGAGCCTGGGCTTCGTCGAAGTGCCGCCGTTCTACTTCAACCCCATCCCCGGCGCGCATTACCTGAAGGCGGAGCTGGGAGGCTTCCGGCCCAGTTACCTCGGATAACGGCCTAGAGTGCCGGCATGGCACTTCACTACGACATCCAGCCCCTGGGCGCTCACCGCTGCCTGCTGGGCGAATCGCCGCTCTGGCATCCCGACGAGCAGCAGTTCTACTGCGTCGACATTCCCGGCCGTCAGGTGTTGCGCTGGCGCGAGGGCGCCGACATGCCGGAGGTGTTTGCGCAGGAGTCCGAGCCGGCCTGCATCGCGGCGCGCGAGGGCGGGGGGCTGGTCGTCGCCCGCCGCGACGGCCTGTGGGCGCTGGACACGACCGACGGCCGCATGCAGCGCCTGGCCGAGCCGCCCTACGACGCGAACCGGCAGCGCTACAACGACGGCAAGCCCGATGCGGCGGGCCGCTTCTGGATAGGCGGGCTCAGTGATGCGCGTCTGCCCGAGGCGGCGCTGTACCGCATCAGCGTCGCCGGCGCCGAGGTCCAGTGGGACGGCATCACCACGTCCAATGGCCTGGCCTGGAGTCCGGACGGCCGCTGGATGTATCGCAGCGACACCAAGGCGCATACCGTCTGGCGCCATGGCTTTGACGTGGAGGCCGGCAGGCTGGGGGAGGCGAGGGAGTTCGCCCGCTTCGCGCCGCGCGCTGCGGACCAGCCCCTGGCGAGCTACGGCGGGCGCCCCGATGGCGCGGCCGTGGATGAGTCCGGCGCCTACTGGGTGGCCATGTTCGAGGGCAAGCGGCTGCTGCGCTACGCGCCCAGCGGCGAGCTGCTCGAAGAGATCGCGCTGCCCGTGCGCTGCCCCACCATGCCCGGCTTCGGCGGCGCCGATCGCCGGACCTTGTTCGTCACGACGGCCAGCGACAAGCGGCCCGCCGACGAGCTGGCGCTGGAGCCCTGGGCCGGCGCGGTGCTGACGATGCGCGTGGACGTGCCGGGGTTGCCGGCCAACCGCTGCCGCCTCTGAGTGCGGCCGCCCCGCGGGCCGGGGCGGTTGGCGCTGACGTCGGATGAGGTTTGGGAAACCGCGGGTTTCCACATATAATCCCGCGATTTGCCGGCCGGCATTCGGGCCGGCGCCGAACTGCCTGCGTCAACGCCGACATGACTGCCCCCATCAAGGTTCGTCCTGCCAGCACACCTGTTGACGATTGGGGTGATGAGGCGCCCGACTCCGTGCCTGCGCCGCCCTGGACCGCCCAGCAGGTGCAAGCCTTGGTGGCGCGCGACAGGCCCCTCTCGCTTTGGCGCGTGGTGGCCCTTCAGGCGGCGGTCGGTGGCTTGTTGGCGCTGGTGTGGTGGCTGTTTGGCTCCGCGCCCGCGCAGCAGGTGCGCTCCACGGTTTGGGGTGCGGCTGCGGTGGTGTTGCCTCATGCCGTCATGGCCTGGGGGCTGCGCCGCCCGGCCGTCCAGGCTCAGGCGGCGTTCCTGTCGTTCCTGTTGTGGGAACTGATCAAAGTGGGCCTCGCGGTCGTCATCCTGGTGGCGGCGGTGTGGCTGGAGCGGGATCAGAGCTGGCCGGCCTTGCTGGTGGCGCTGATCGCGTGCCTGAAGGTACATCTGGGGGCCTGGTGGTGGTTGAGCCGGGCCGGTCAACGAACGAATTGAGTCACAAAGACGATGAGCAGCGAACAGCACGCGCCCAGCGCCGGTGAGTACATCACCCACCATCTGCAGCATCTGCAGAAGAACTTCGCGTTCGAGAGCGTGAAGCAGAAGGACATCGTCGACTTCAGCCTCTACAACTTCGACTCGCTGGTCACGGCCTCCGTGCTGGGCCTGCTGGGCGTGTTCGTGCTGTGGCTGGGCGTGCGCAAGGCCACCTCCGGCGTGCCGGGGCGCTTCCAGGCCGCCGTCGAGATCCTGTTCGAGATGATCGACAACCAGGCCAAGAGCGTCATCCACGATGCCAACAGCCGCAAGTTCGTCGGCCCGGTGGCGCTGACCGTGTTCGTCTGGATCTTCCTGATGAACTTCATGGACATGTTGCCGGTGGACTTCCTGCCGCAGATCTGGCACTCGGCCGGCCCGGCGCTGGGTTTCCAGGACTATCTGCGCGTGGTGCCGACGGCCGACCTGTCCACGACGCTGGGCATGTCCACCTTCGTGTTGCTGCTGTGCCTGTACTACAGCGTCAAGATCAAGGGGCTGGGCGGCTGGGGCCATGAGTTGATCGCCGCGCCGTTCGGCGACCACTGGGCGCTGTGGCCGTTCAACTTCCTGATGCAGATGATCGAGTTCCTGGCCAAGACCGTGTCCCACGGCATGCGGCTGTTCGGCAACATGTTTGCCGGCGAACTGGTCTTCATGCTGATCGCGCTGATGGGTGGCGCATTCGCGATGAGCGTCACGGGCTGGAGCCTGGCCTTCGGCCATGTGGTCGCCGGCGCGATCTGGACGCTGTTCCACATCCTGGTCATCGTGCTGCAGGCCTTCATCTTCATGATGCTGACGCTGATCTACATCGGCCAGGCCCACGATCACCACTGATTTCTTTCCGTTCTGTTCCTTTCCCTTTTTCCCTCACTGTCTCTAGGAGATTTCAAATGAACGACATCCTCGGTCTGGTTGCACTGGCTTGCGGCATCATCGTGGGCCTCGGCGCCATCGGCGCTTCGATCGGCATCGCGCTGATGGGCGGCAAGTTCCTGGAGTCCTCGGCCCGTCAGCCCGAACTGATGAACCAGCTGCAGACCAAGATGTTCATCCTGGCCGGCCTGATCGACGCTGCCTTCCTGATCGGCGTTGCCATCGCCCTGCTGTTCGCCTTCGCCAACCCGTTCGCCGCGACCCTGCTGGCCAACCTGCCGAAGTAATCACCGGCCCCTTTCAGGCTTGAAAGGAGATAAGCCGTGAACATCAACGCAACACTGTGGATCCAGTGGATCCCGTTTGCGATCCTGGCATGGGTGACGGCCCAGTTCATCTGGCCCGTCATCGCCAAGGCGCTGGACGAGCGCGCCGCGAAGATCGCCGACGGCCTGGCCGCCGCTGATCGCGCCAAGACCGAGCTGGCTTCGGCCAACAAGGCGGTCGAGGCGCAGCTGGCGCAGACGCGCACCGAATCGACCAAGCTGCTGGGCGACGCCGAAAAGCGCGCCGCAGCCATCGTCGACGAGGCCAAGAAGCGCGCCGAGGACGAGGCTGCCAAGATCATTGCCCAGGCCAAGGCCGAAGCCGACCAGCAGGTCGTGCGTGCCCGCGAGGCGCTGCGCGAGCAGGTCGCCGTGCTGGCCGTGAAGGGCGCCGAGGCCATCCTGCACAAGGAAGTCAACGCCGGCGTCCACGCCGAGCTGTTGGCGCGTCTGAAGCAGGAGCTCTGACCATGGCAGAACTCGCCACCATCGCCCGCCCCTACGCCGAGGCGCTGTTCCAGGTTGCCCGCAACGCCGACCTGGCCGCCTGGCGCGGCCAGCTCGACGTCCTGGCTGCCGTGGCGGGTGACGCCGCGCTGCGCCAGTTCGCCGACCACCCCAAGACGTCGACCGAACAAGTCGTCGCCGTGGCCGCCGAAGCCGCTGAAAAGCAGCTGGGTCAGCCTCTGCTTGCCGGTGTGCGCAACTTCCTGCAGACGGTGGTCGAGAACCGCCGACTCGACGCCGTCGAGGCTGCGGTCGCGCAATTCCACACGCTGGCCAGTGGTGCCCTGGGCGTCGCCGAAGCCACGGTCGAAAGCGCCTACCCGTTGGACGCGGCCCAGCTCGCCGAGCTGGCCGATGTGCTGCAGAAGCGCTTCGGCCGCAAGCTGACGCTTGACGTGCGAGTCGTTCCGGAGCTGATGGGTGGCGTGCGCGCCACCGTCGGCGACGAAGTGCTCGACACCTCCGTGCGTGCCCGCCTGGAGCGCATGAAGACCGCGTTGATTGCCTAAACATCCAACCACCCGGCGCCCTGGCGCCGGGCGGGAGACCGACATGCAACTGAACCCTGCAGAAATTTCCGAATTGATCAAGAGCCGCATCGAGGGCCTGGCCCCGAGCGCGGACATCCGTAACCAGGGCACCGTCGTGTCGGTCTCGGACGGCATCGTCCGCGTGCACGGCCTGTCGGACGTGATGCAGGGCGAAATGCTCGAATTCCCGGCCACCGCAGACGGCAGCCCCACCTTCGGCCTGGCCCTGAACCTCGAGCGCGACTCCGTCGGCGCCGTGATTCTGGGTGCCTACGAGCACATCTCGGAAGGCGACACCGTCAAGTGCACGGGCCGCATCCTGGAAGTGCCGGTGGGCCCCGAGCTGATCGGCCGCGTCGTCAACGCGCTGGGCGAGCCCATCGACGGCAAGGGCCCGATCAACGCCAAGATGACCGACGTCATCGAGAAGGTCGCCCCGGGCGTGATCGCCCGCAAGTCGGTCGACCAGCCGGTGCAGACCGGCCTGAAGTCCATCGACTCCATGGTGCCCGTCGGCCGTGGCCAGCGCGAGCTGATCATCGGTGACCGCCAGACTGGTAAGACCGCCGTCGCCATCGACGCGATCATCAACCAGAAGGGTCAGAACATGACCTGCGTGTACGTCGCCATCGGCCAGAAGGCGTCGTCCATCAAGAACGTCGTGCGCGCTCTCGAGCAGGCCGGCGCGATGGAGTACACCATCGTCGTCGCCGCTTCCGCTTCGGAATCCGCCGCCATGCAGTACGTGTCGGCCTACTCCGGCTGCACGATGGGCGAGTACTTCCGCGACCGCGGCCAGGACGCCCTGATCGTCTATGACGACCTGTCCAAGCAGGCCGTGGCCTACCGCCAGGTCTCGCTGCTGCTGCGCCGCCCGCCGGGCCGCGAAGCCTTCCCCGGCGACGTGTTCTATCTCCACAGCCGCCTGCTGGAGCGTGCCGCCCGCGTGAACGCCGACTACGTCGAAGCCTTCACCAAGGGTGAGGTCAAGGGCAAGACCGGTTCGCTGACGGCCCTGCCCATCATCGAAACGCAGGCCGGCGACGTGTCCGCCTTCGTGCCGACCAACGTGATCTCGATCACCGACGGCCAGATCTTCCTGGAAACCAACCTGTTCAACGCCGGTATCCGCCCCGCCATCAACGCCGGTATCTCGGTGTCGCGCGTCGGTGGTGCCGCCCAGACCAAGCTGATCAAGTCGCTGTCCGGCGGTATCCGTACCGACCTGGCCCAGTACCGTGAGCTGGCCGCGTTCGCGCAGTTCGCTTCCGACCTGGACGAAGCCACCCGCAAGCAGCTGGACCGCGGTGCCCGCGTGACGGAACTGCTGAAGCAGGCCCAGTACTCGCCGCTGCCCATCTCGCTGATGGCCGCCAGCCTGTACGCCGCCAACAAGGGCTTCATGGACAGCATCGAGGTGAAGAAGGTCCTGGCCTTCGAACACGGCCTGCACCAGTTCCTGAAGACCAGCCACGCCGCGCTGCTCCAGACCCTGGAGACCAAGCAGGCGATGGACAAGGATGCCGAGGCCGAGCTGAACGCCGCCATCACGGCCTTCAAGAAGTCCTTCGCCTGATGCCACGGAACAGCGGGGCTGAACCACAACAGTCGGCCCCGCACTGACTAGGAGTTCGCATGGCTTCAAGCAAAGAAATCCGCGGCAAGATCAAGTCGGTCGAAAACACCAAGAAGATCACCAAGGCGATGGAAATGGTCGCCGCGTCCAAGATGCGCAAGGCGCAGGAGCGCATGCGTGCGGCCCGCCCTTACGCCGAGAAGGTTGGCAACATCGCGGCCGCGCTGGCCGAGGCCAACCCCGAGTACCGCCATCCCTTCCTCGTCAAGAACGAGGGGGCGGCGGTGGCCGGCATGGTGGTCGTCACGACGGACAAGGGCTTGTGCGGCGGTTTGAACACCAACCTGCTGCGTGCCGCCACGTCCAAGCTCAAGGAGCTGGAAGCCGAGGGTCAGAAGGCCGAGGTCGTCGCCATCGGCGGCAAGGGCTTCGGCTTCATGAACCGTGTCGGCGCCAAGGTCGTGGCCCATGCCACCCAGCTTGGCGACCAGCCCCACATCGAGACGCTGATCGGCCCCGTCAAGGTGCTGCTCGACGCGTACGCCGAGGGCAAGCTCTCGGCCGTCTATCTGGCCTACACCAAGTTCATCAACACGATGAAGCAGGAGGTGGTCATCCACCAACTGCTGCCGCTCAAGGCTGAGAACCTGGCGACGGACAAGGGCGGCCACTCGTGGGACTACATCTACGAGCCGGATGCCGCCACCGTCATCGACGAGCTGCTGGTGCGCTACACCGAGGCCCTGGTCTTCCAGGCCGTCGCCGAGAACATGGCCAGCGAGCAGTCCGCCCGGATGGTGGCCATGAAGGCCGCGACCGACAACGCCGGCACGCTGATCGGCGAGCTGAAGCTGGTCTACAACAAGACCCGCCAGGCCGCGATCACGAAGGAACTCTCCGAGATCGTCAGCGGCGCCGCCGCTGTGGGTTGATCGAGTTCGGCACGCACAAGATTTGAATTGAAGGAACGCACAAATGGCTAACACTCAAGCCCAAGGCAAGATCGTTCAGTGCATCGGCGCCGTCGTGGACGTGGAATTCCCCCGCGACCAGATGCCCAAGGTCTACGACGCCCTGAAGATGGAAGGCTCGGCCCTGACGCTGGAAGTCCAGCAGCAGCTGGGCGACGGCGTGGTCCGCACCATCGCGCTGGGTTCGTCCGACGGCCTGCGCCGCGGCACCCAGGTCTACAACACCGGCGACACCATCCAGGTGCCGGTGGGCAAGGCCACGCTGGGCCGCATCATGGACGTGCTGGGCAACCCCATCGACGAGCGCGGCCCGGTCGCTTCCGAGCTGACCGCCTCCATCCACCGCACGGCCCCGGCCTACGACGAGTTGAGCCCGTCGCAGGACCTGCTGGAAACCGGCATCAAGGTGATCGACCTGATCTGCCCGTTCGCCAAGGGCGGCAAGGTGGGTCTGTTCGGCGGCGCCGGCGTCGGCAAGACCGTGAACATGATGGAGCTCATCAACAACATCGCCAAGGCGCACAGCGGTCTGTCCGTGTTCGCCGGCGTGGGTGAGCGCACCCGCGAGGGCAACGACTTCTATCACGAGATGTCCGACTCCGGCGTCGTCGTGCAGGAGAAGCTCGAGGACTCCAAGGTCGCCATGGTCTACGGCCAGATGAACGAGCCCCCGGGCAACCGTCTGCGCGTGGCCCTGACCGGCCTGACCATCGCCGAGTCCTTCCGCGACGAAGGCCGTGACGTGCTGTTCTTCGTGGACAACATCTACCGCTACACGCTGGCCGGTACCGAAGTGTCCGCGCTGCTGGGCCGCATGCCCTCCGCCGTGGGCTATCAGCCGACGCTGGCCGAGGAAATGGGCCGCCTGCAGGAGCGCATCACTTCGACCAAGGTCGGCTCGATCACGTCCATCCAGGCCGTCTACGTGCCGGCGGACGACCTGACCGACCCGTCGCCTGCCACGACCTTCGCCCACCTGGACGCTACCGTCGTGCTGTCGCGTGACATCGCCGCGCTGGGTATCTACCCCGCCGTCGACCCGCTGGACTCCACCAGCCGCCAGATCGACCCCAACGTCGTCGGCGAAGAGCACTACACGACCACGCGCGCCGTTCAGCAGGTGCTGCAGCGCTACAAGGAACTGCGCGACATCATCGCCATCCTGGGCATGGACGAACTGTCGCCGGAAGACAAGCTGGCCGTGGCCCGCGCCCGCAAGATCCAGCGCTTCCTGTCGCAGCCCTTCCACGTCGCCGAGGTGTTCACGGGCACGCCGGGCAAGTACGTGCCGCTGAAGGAAACCATCCGCGGCTTCAAGATGATCGTCAACGGCGAGTGCGACGCGCTGCCCGAGCAGGCCTTCTACATGGTCGGCACGATCGACGAGGCGTTTGAAAAGGCCAAGAAGATTCAGTGAGTTTGATGGGGACACCCAGCGTGCCCCGTCTCTTGCAGAAGCTTCTTCAACTTTGAATCGCTAAGGAAGATTGAACATGGCAACCCTCCACGTCGACGTGGTCTCCGCCGAGGAGCAGATCTTCTCCGGCGAGGCCAAGTTCGTCGCCCTGCCGGGCGAGTCCGGCGAGCTCGGCATCCTGCCCAAGCACACGCCGCTGATCACCCGCATCAAGCCCGGTGCCGTGCGCATCGAGACGGCCGACGGCGGCGAAGAGTTCGTCTTCGTTGCCGGCGGCATCCTCGAGGTGCAGCCCGACCGCGTGACCGTGCTGGCCGACACCGCCATCCGCGGCAAGGACCTCGACGAGGCCAAGGCGCTGGAAGCGAAGAAGGCGGCCGAGGAGTCGCTGCGCAACGCCAAGGACAAGCTGGACCAGGCCGCCATCCAGAGCGAACTGGCCATTCAGGCGGCGCAGATCGCGGCGCTGCGCAAGTTCCTGAAGAAATAAGGCGCGGCCGCCGACCACGGCGATGCCTCCCTGACGAACGCGGCTCCGGCCGCGTTCGGTGTTTGTGGGGCCGCCTGTGGCCGGCGTGCTGCTGCAGATAATCCGCGCCTTTCTCGACCGAGCACGCAAGCCTCATGACCGACTTCCAAGTGAGCCGCTGGGCCGCCTGGGCACCCGGCCTGCAGACGCAGACCGCCTGGAGCGCCTGGCTGGCGGCGCCCACCTGGCCGCTGCCAGCGGGCGAGGGCCAGGCCGCGCTGGCCGAGGTGCCGGCCATGACGCGCCGGCGCATCGATCCCCTCGGGCGCGCCGCGTTGCAGGTGGCCTGGTGGGCACAGGGCGAGGCGCCGACGGGGCCGGTGGTGTTCGCCTCGCGCTGGGGCGAGATCGTCCGCTCGGTCGCGCTGCTGCGCGAACTGGCCCGGGGTGAACCGCTGTCGCCCACCGCCTTCAGTCTGTCGGTACACAACGCGAGCAGCGCGCTCTACTCCATCGCCCGAGGCGACACGGCCAATTACACGGCTGTCTCTGCCGGGCCGGCCAGTGCGGCGGCAGGCGTCTGCGAGGCCCTGGGCCTGCTGGCCCAGAGAGCGTCCCAGGTGCTGGTCGTGTCGGTGGAGGCTGGGCTGCCCGAGCCCTACCAGGACTTCGAGCCGCATCCCGGGCCGCTGCGCGCCTGGGCCGTGCTTCTGGAGCGGGCCGAGCAGGGCCTGCGCCTGCAGGCCACGGCACCGGGGCCCGACGCCGCGGGCCTGCCGCCGGATCTGGCCGCACTGCACTTCCTGACCGGCGAGGCGCCGCTGTGGCGCCAGAACGGCTGGCTGTGGAGTCGCCATGGCTGAGTGGCTGCACTGGCCCGGGCGCTTGTGGCGCATCGTCGCCACCGCGCTGGCCTTTGCCTGCTTTGGCATCGGCGGCCTGCTGCTGTGGCTGGGGGTCTTCCCGCTGCAGAACCTGCTGTTGCGCGACGACGCGCGGCGACAGCGCGCGGCCCGCGCCGTGGTGCAGGCCATGTTCCGTTTCTTCGTCGGCTGGATGCGGCTGCTGGGCCTGATCCGCTACGAGGTGCGTGGCGCGGAGAAACTGCAGCGCCGGGGCCTGCTCGTGCTGGCCAATCATCCGACGCTGATCGACGTCGTCTTCCTCATCGGCCTGGTGCCTAACGCCAGTTGTGTGGTCAAGTCCACGCTGGCCAGCCATCCCTGCACGCGCGGGCCGGTGCGGGCCACGGGCTACATCTGCAACAATCCGGGCGCTGATTTGTTGCTGGCTTGTACCGACGCGCTGGCAGCCGGCAGCAACCTGATCATCTTTCCCGAAGGCACGCGGTCGCGGCCCGGGCAAGCCCTGAAGATGCAACGCGGCGCGGCGCAGATCGCCCTGCGCGGCGGACTCGACATCACACCGGTGCGAATCCAATGCGAGCCGCTCGGTCTGTACAAGGGGCAGCCCTGGTGGACTGTCGCCAGGCGGCCGCTACGCTTCACCCTCGAGGTCGGCGACGACCTGCCCACCGCGCCCGTGCTGGCAGCGGCGGGCGGCGAGCATGGCAGAGCCGCCAGGCGGCTGACGGAGAGCCTGATCCAGTTTTTCACCGAGCCCACGAAGCCATCGAAAACAGTCACCAAGGGGAGTCATGCAAGCGCTGGAACAAGAAATCAAGGAGCTGCTGATCTCGGCACTCCAACTTGAAGACCTCAAGCCCGAGGACATCGACGCCGAACAGCCGCTCTTCGTCGACGGCCTGGGCCTGGATTCCATCGACGCGCTGGAGCTGGGCCTGGCGCTGCAGAAGCGCTACGGCCTGAGCATGGCCGCCGACTCCGCCGAAACGCGGCGGCATTTCGCCAGCATCCGCGCCTTGGCGCAGTTCGTCGAAAGCCATCGCAAGATCGCCGCGTGAGGCCCGCATGACCGACCAAGAAATCTTCGATCGTCTGCGCGGCATCCTCGTCGAGACCTTCGACATCGAGGCCGAGCGCGTGCTGCCGCAGGCCAGGCTCTACGACGACCTCGACATCGACAGCATCGATGCGGTGGACCTCATCGTGAAGCTCAAGCCCCTGGTGGGCAAGCGCCTGCAGCCCGAGGCCTTCAAGGCGGTGCGCACGGTGCAGGACGTCATCGACGCGCTGCAAGGCCTGCTGAAGGCCGACGCCGAGGCTGAAGTCGGCGACAAGCCGACGGCGGCCACCGCCTGATCCGGGCCAGGCCATGCGCTGGGCCCTGTTGCTGGCCCTGACGGCCGCCTATCCGCTGATCGTCTACGTCAGCCTGGGGCATGTCCAGCCCCGCTACCTTGCCGTGCTGCTGCTGGTGCTGGGCGGCCTGCGCTGGCTGGCGGGCGGCGCCCAGCTGATGCAGGCGCGCTGGCTGGCGCTGGCGGCCCTGCTGCTGGCGGCAGGCACCGCGCTGCTCAATGCCAGCCTGCCGCTCAAGCTCTATCCCGTGCTGGTCAATCTCGTGTTGCTCGTCATCTTCGGTCTCAGCCTGCTGCGCGGCCCCAGCGTGGTCGAGCGCCTCGCGCGCCTGCAGGAACCCGAGCTGGATGCCCGCGGACAGGCCTACACCCGCCGCGTCACGCAGGTCTGGTGCGGCTTCTTCGTGCTCAATGGCGGCATCGCGCTGGCGACGGCGCTGTGGGCCTCGGAGCGCAGCTGGGCGCTCTACAACGGCCTCATCGCCTACCTGCTGATCGGCACGCTGATGGGCGGCGAATGGCTGCTGCGCCGGCGGCTGCGGGCGCGCCACGCAAGGCCGCAGGCATGACGCCGGCCCAGCGCCTGGCCGCACTGTCTGGATTGCCGCCGCCGGCCATCGTCGGCTGGCGCCGCCGCGAAGCCGTGACCGGTGCCGACTTCCTCGCCGAGATCGGCCGTTGGCAGGCCGCCTTCGCGGCGCATCCGGGCCAGCGCTTCGGCCTCTTCTTCCAGGACGGCCTGAGCTTTGCCGCCGCGCTGCTGGGCGTCTGGCAGGCCGGCAAGCAGGCCTGGCTGCCGGGCGACCAGACGCCCGCCAGCCGGCAGGCGCTGGGCGCCTGCGTCGACGGGTTTGCCGGCGACGTGGCGCCGCCCGAGGGGCTGCCCCTCGTCGTGCCCGCCGCCGCGCCGGCGCCCGCCGGCCCGCTGGATACCGAGGCCCGGCAACTGGTCGTCTTCACGTCCGGCTCCACCGGCCAGCCCCAGGCGCTGACCAAGCGCCTGCGCCAGCTCTTCGACGAGGTCACGGCGCTGGAGCAGGCCTTCGGCGCCAGCGCGCCCGGCGCGGTCGTGCTGGCCAGCGTGTCCCATCAGCATGTGTACGGCCTGCTGTTCCGCGTGCTGTGGCCGCTGGCCACGGGCCGGCCGCTGCAGGCGCAGCAGTTGGTCGTGCTGGAAGACCTGGCCGAGCTGACGCCGCCCGGCGCACAAGCCATCCTCGTCGCCAGCCCGGCCCACCTGGGCCGGCTGCCGCGGGTGGACAAGCTCCGCGTCGACCAGGTCTTCAGCTCCGGCGCGCCGCTGCTGGACGCGGCCCTGCCCGACTGCCTGCGCGTGTTCGGCCGCGCGCCAATCGAGGTCTACGGCAGCAGCGAGACCGGCGGCGTCGCCTGGCGCCAGCGCAACCCCGGAGCGCCCGCCCACTGGCAGGCGCTGCCGGGCGTGGAGTGGCGCGTCGAGGACGATGCGCTGTGGCTGCGTTCGCCGCATCTGGACGACGCCGGCTGGACGCCCAGCGCCGACCGCGCCGCCGCCGTCGCGGGCGGCTTCGAGCTGCGCGGCCGCGCCGACCGCATCGTCAAGATCGCCGAGAAGCGCGTCTCGCTGACGGCCGTGGAGGCCGCGCTGCGCGCCTCGCCGCTGATCGCCGAGCTGCGCCTGGTGCCGCTGACCGAGCCGCGCGAACAGCTGGGCGTCGTCGCCGTGCCCAGCGAGGCCGGCTGGCGGCTGCACGACGCACAGGGCCGGCGCGCGCTGGCCGAGGCGCTGCGGGCAGGCCTGGCGGACGTCGTCGAGCGCGTCGCGCTGCCGCGGCGCTTCCGCTTCCTGCCCGAGCTGCCCGTCAACGCCCAGGGCAAGTCCACGCAGGCCCGGCTTCTGGCCGAGTTCGACCCGCGCCGGCCGGCGCTGCGCGCCATCCAGGCCAGCGATGCGGGCCTGGACCTGACGCTGCTCATCGACGCCGCGCTGCCGCAGTTCGACGGTCATTTCCCCGGCCATCCCATCCTGGCCGGCGTCGTGCAGATCGAATGGGCCGAGCTGTTCGGCCGTGAGCGCTTCGGCATCGACGGCGAGTTTGCCGGCATGGAGGCGCTGAAGTTCCAGCGCGTCATCGCGCCGGGGCAGCGCGTCACGCTGAGCCTGAGCTGGACGGCAGGCAAACTGGGCTTTCGCTATCACTCCGAGCAGGGCCCGCACGCTAGCGGCAAGCTGCTGTTCACCGCGCCATGAGGCTGGGCGCCGTCATCCCTGTCTACAACCATGGCGGCCCGGTCGTGGGTGTCGTCGCGGCGCTGCGCGCCCATGGCTTGCCAGTGCTGCTGGTGGACGATGCCAGCGAGCCCGGCTGTGCCGCCGTGCTGGACGCGCTGGCCCAGCAGCAAGGCGTCGCGCTGGAACGCCTGTCGGTCAACCAAGGCAAGGGCGGTGCCGTCATGGCCGGTCTGCGCCGCGCTGCGCAGCTGGGCTGGACGCATGCGCTGCAAATCGATGCGGACGGCCAGCACGACACGCGCGACGTCCCGGCCTTCGTCGCCGCGGCCGCGGCCGCGCCCGAGCATTTCATCTGCGGCTGCCCGATCTACGACGACAGCGTTCCCAAGGCGCGCCTGTATGGCCGCTACGCGACGCACATCTGGGTCTGGATCAACACCTTGTCCTTCACCGTGCGCGATGCCATGTGCGGCTTTCGCATCTACCCGCTGCCCGCCGTGCTGCGCGTGCTGGATGGGAGGCTCATAGGCCGCCGCATGGATTTCGACATCGAGATCGCCGTGCGCCTGGTGTGGGCAGGCGTGAAGCTCGTCAACCAGCCTACGCGGGTTCGCTACCCCGAAGATGGCGTGTCTCACTTCCGCGCGCTACGCGACAACCTGCTGATCTCGGCCATGCACACGCGGCTGTTCTTCGGCATGCTGTGGCGCGCCCCCTTGCTGCTGTGGCGAAAGCTGTCGGCATGAAGGCGCAGCGCCATTGGGCGGCGATGGGCGAGAGCACCTTCGTCGCCGGCATCTGGCTGCTGTACGCCGCGCACCGGCTGCTGGGCCGCGCGGTGTTCCGCCTGCTGCTGTGGCCCGTGGTGCTGGCGTACTGGATCGCGCAGCCGGGGCTGCGGGCGCACAGCCTGGGCTATCTACGCCGCCTGCAGCCTGCGGCCGGCTGGCGCCAGGGCCTGACCCATGTGCGGCTGTTCGCCGAGACGCTGCTGGACAAGCTGCTGGCCATCGCGGGTCGCTACCCGCTGGACCGCGTGCAGGTGCGCGGCACCGAGACCGTCCATGCCCAGTCCGCCACGGGGCAGGGCGCCGTGCTGGTCACGGCCCACACCGGCTGCCTGGAGCTGTGCCAGGCGCTGGTCGAGACCTATCCCGGCGTCAGGGTGAACGTGTTGGTGCACACCAAGCACGCGGAGAGCTTCAACCGCATCCTGGCGCGGCTGAATCCGCGGCGCGCCGTCCAGCTCATCGAGGTCAGCGAACTGGACATGGGCCTCACGCTCAGGCTGGCCGAGCGCGTCGCGGCCGGCGAATTCCTGGCCATCGCGGGCGACCGCGTGCCGCTGCGCGGCGGCAAGACCGCGCGCATTCCCTTCCTGGGCGGTGAGGCTGATTTCCCAGTGGGCCCCTATCTCATCGCCGGCCTGCTGGGCTGCCCGCTCTACCTGATGCTCAGCCTGCACGAGGGCCGCGGCTATGCGCTGGAGTTCGAGCTGCTGGCCGACAAGGTGCTGCTGCCGCGCCGCGCCCGCGAGGCCGCGCTGGCCCAGCACGCCAGCCGCTTCGCCGATGCGCTGGCCGCGCGGCTGCGCCGTTCGCCCTATGACTGGTTCAACTTCTACGCTTTCTGGGACCGCCCCGATGTCTCCCATCACGTTTGACGGCCAGCGCCTCGCCATCGAGGACATCGTCGCGCTGGCCCGCCGCCAGGCCGGCGCCGAGCTGGGCCGCGCGCCCGAGTTTCAGGCCCGCATCCAGGCCGGCGCCGATTTTGTCGCCCGCCTGCTGGCCGAGGACGGCGTCATCTACGGCGTCACCACCGGCTATGGCGACTCCTGCACCGTGGCCGTGCCGTCGGCCCTGGTGCCCGAGCTGCCGCATCACCTCTACACCTACCACGGCATAGGCGCCGGCGCGCTACTGAGCGCGGAGCAGACCCGCGCCGTGCTGGGCGCGCGCCTGGCCTCGCTGTGCCAGGGCCTGTCCGGCGTCAGCCTGGACCTGCTGCGCCAGATCGAGACGCTGCTGCGCCACGACATCCTGCCGCTGATTCCCAGCGAAGGCTCGGTGGGCGCCAGCGGGGACCTGACGCCGCTGTCCTACCTGGCCGCCGTGCTGTGCGGCGAGCGCGAGGTCAGCGTCAACGGCGAGACCCTGCCCGCCGCCGCGGCCTTGCGCGCCGTCGGCGCCGCGCCGCTGCGGCTGCGCCCCAAGGAGGGGCTGGCCATCATGAACGGCACGGCCGTCATGACCGGCCTGGCCTGCCTGGCCTTCGCCCGCGCCGACTACCTGGCCCGGCTCGCCACGCGCATCACGGCGATGAACGTCGTCGCCAGCGCCGGCAATGCCCACCACTTCGACGCGACGCTGTTCGCCGCCAAGCCCCACGCCGGCCAGCAGCGCGTGGCCCAGCGGCTGCGCGCCGACCTCGCCAGCGACCGGCCGTCGCGCAACGAGCAGCGCCTGCAGGACCGCTACTCGCTGCGCTGCGCGCCCCACGTCATCGGCGTGCTGGAGGATGCGCTGCCCTGGCTGCGCCAGCTGATCGAGAACGAGCTCAACAGCGCCAACGACAACCCGCTGATCGATCCGGTCGAGGAGCGCGTGCTGCACGGCGGCCACTTCTACGGCGGCCACATCGCGATGGCCATGGACACGCTGAAGACCGCCGTCGCCAACGTGGCCGACCTGCTGGACCGGCAGCTGGCGCTGCTGGTGGACGCCCGCTACAACCACGGCCTGCCGGCGAACCTGAGCGGTGCCCGCGGCGAACGCGCGGCCATCAACCACGGCCTGAAGGCGCTGCAGATCAGCGTGTCCGCGTGGACGGCCGAGGCGCTGAAGCAGACCATGCCGGCGTCCGTCTTCAGCCGCAGCACCGAGTGCCACAACCAGGACAAGGTCAGCATGGGCACCATCGCCGCACGCGACGCGCTGCGCGTGCTGGACCTGGCCGAGCAGGTCGTCGCCGCGATGCTGATCGCCGCCCGCCAGGGCCTGGCGCTGCGCGAGCGCCAGGCGCCGCTGGCGCTGACGCCGGAGCTGGCCGCCATGCAGGCCGACCTGGCCGGGCGCCTGCCGCTGATCGACGAGGATCGCGCGCTGGACAAGGAGCTGGTCGCGCTGATGGACGCCATCCGTGGCCAGGCCTGGGGGCTGTATGCCTGAGCTGTGGCATGAGATCGAACTGACGCCGGCCTTCCATGACCTGGACCCAATGGACATCGTCTGGCATGGGCATTACGTGAAGTACCTGGAGCTGGCCCGCAATGCGCTGATGGCCCGCTTCGACTACGACTACCCGCAGATGCGCGAGTCCGGCTATGCCTGGCCCATCGTCGACATGCGGCTCAAGTACGTGGACATGCTGCCCTATGGCCGGCGCGTCGTCGTGCGCGCAGAGATCGTCGAGTGGGAGAACCGCCTCAAGCTGGACTACGTCATCCGCGACGCGGTCACGGCCAAGGTCATCCACAAGGCCCACACCATCCAGGTGGCCTTCAACATCGCCACGCGCGAGATGGAATGGGGCTGCCCGCAGGTGCTGTGGCGCAGGCTCGGAGTGAGTCCCGCATGAAGCGCCGTGCACTGCTGATCACCCTGCTGCCCGTCGCCGCCACTGCGGCGCCGGATCTCGTGCAGGCCGTGCGCGAGCGGCTGCAGCAGCCCGAGTGGCTGCGCGGCGAGTTCACGCAGACCAAGAAGGTGCCGGGTTTTGCCAGGCCGTTGGTCTCCACCGGCAACTTCGTCGCAGCGCGAGGGCGCGGCGTGCTGTGGCGCACGCTCAAGCCCTTCGCCAGCGAGCTGAGGCTGACGCAGCACGAGATCCGCGCCACGCAGGGCGGTCAGATGGCCATGCGCCTGGAGGCCGCGCGCGAACCGGCCGTGCGCGTCATCAACACGCTGATGTTCGCGCTGCTCAACGGTGACGTCAGCGGCCTGGCCGGCCTCTTCGAGCTCACCGGCAGCGTCAAGGGCTCGGCCTGGCAGCTGGCCCTGGTGCCCAGGCCTGGCGCGCTGCAGCAGGTGCTGAAGAAGGTGGAGCTGGAAGGCGACGGCTTCGTGCGCCGCATCCAGCTCTTCGAGGCCAATGGCGACGAGAGCCTGATCCAGATCCTCAACCCGCGCACCGACGGTGCGGCGGAACCGGGCCTGTTCCAGTGAGCCGCGCAGCGCCCGGCCGTCCCGCGCCAGCGGCCGTCTCCCCGTCTGCCGCGGGGCCCGCAAGTCGGTTGGAACGGATCACCCGCGGCCTGGGCGGCCTGTGGCTGGTGGTCGTGCTCGCCTGCCTGGCGCACAACGCCTGGTACTGGATCATCAACCGCGGCGCGCCCGTGACCGACATGCTGGCCATGCTGCCGCGCGATGAGCAGCGCCCGCTGGCGGCCCAGGCCACACAGGCGCTGGCCGACGCCGGCGCGCGTCGCGTCACCGTGCTGGTGGGCGGTGGCGACCCGGCGCAGGCGCAGCGCGCGGCCGATGCCTTCTTGCAGGCGCTGGGCGACATCCCGGCCCGTCATCGCGTCGCCGAGGCCGACAGTCAGGCCTGGCTGTCGCTCTACACGCCGGTGCGCGCGGGCCTGCTGTCGCCCCAGGCCCGCGAACGCCTGGCCCAGGCGCCGACCGAGGAGCTGGCCGACCAGGCGCTCGCGGCGCTCTACCAGCCCGTCGGCGGGCCGCGCGTGGGTGCCTGGGCGGACGACCCGCTCAACCTCTTCGGCCAATGGCTGGCCGAGCGCGGCCAGAGCAGCCGCGTGCGCGTGCAGGACGGCCGGCTGATGCTGACCGACCCCGGCACCGACGCCAACGCGCCCGAGCGTCACTACGCGCTGCTGCTCATCGAGCTGGCCGGCTCGGGCTTCGAGATCGGGGCCCAGCGCGCGCTGCAGCCGCGGCTGGAGGCGGCCCGGCAGGCGGCCCAGGGGCAGGGCGCCCAGGTCATCCTGGCCGGCGTGCCGCTGTTCGCCGCCGCCGCTGCCGAGCAGGCCGAGTTCGAGATCCACACCATAGGCCTGGGCTCGCTGGTGGGCGTCATCGCGCTGACGCTGCTGGCCTTCCGCTCGCTGCGGCCGCGCCTGCTGGTCGCGCTGTCCATGGCCGTGGGCCTGCTCGTCGCCAGCTCGGTCAGCCTGCTGGTGTTCGGCGGGCTGCACCTGGTCACGCTGGTGTTCGGCGCCAGCCTGCTGGGCGTGGCCGAGAACTACGGCAGCACCTATTTCAGTGCCCGCCAGGGCCTGCAGGCCAGCGAGCGCTGGGACATGCTCAGGCAGCAGATCCCCATCGTCACGCTGGCAATGGCCACGACGGTCATCGGCTACGCGCTGCTGGCGCTGCCGCCCTTTCCGGGGCTGCGCCAGATCGCCGTGTTCTCGGCGGTGGGCCTGGTGGCGGCCTTTGTCACCGTGCTGTGGTGGTTCCCGCTGCTGGATGGCGCCAGCCGCATGGCGCCCACGCGCTTCGCGCAATGGCTGGGCTCGCAGCGCGCGCTGTGGCCCGCCCTGAACGGGCGCGGGCTGGCCCTGCTGCTGCTGCTGTGCGGGCTGCTGGCGGCCGCCGGCCTGAGCCGGCTGCGCTTCGACGACGACATCCGTCAGCTGCAGTCCGCGCCGCCGGCGCTGATCGCCCAGCAGCGCGAGTTCGCGCGCCTGATGCAGGCGCCGGGCGTGGCGCAGTTCTTCGTCGTGCAGGGCGCGACCGAGCAGCAGCTGCTCGAGCGCGAGGAGGCGCTGACGGCGCAGCTGCGCGGCATGGGCCTGGGCGTGCAGGCGGTGAGCGACTGGCTGCCCTCGCTGCGCCGCCAGCACGAGGATGCCGCGCTGGCCGCACGCCGCGCGGCCGAGATGCGGCCGTTGCTGGCCCAGAAGCTGGGCCAGCCCGTCGCCCCCGCTGCCGCCGCTGCCCGGGCGCTCACGCCGCAGGCCTGGCTGGCCAGCCCTGTCAGTGAGCCGGCGCGGGCGCAATGGCTGGGCCGGCTGGGCGACGGCATGGCCAGCGTCGTGCTGCTGCGCGGCGCCGAGCCCGTCGCCACCCGGGCCGCGCTGGCAGCGTTGCGCGTCGAGGGCGCCACCTGGGTGGACAAGGTCGGCGAGGTCAGCGCGCTGCTGGGCCGCTATCGCCAGCTGATGACGGCCGTGCTGGGGGTCGGCCTGGTGCTGACCTGGGCCGCGCTGGCCTGGCGCTTCGGCCGCGCGTCCTGGCGCGCCCTCGCGCCCACGGCGCTGGCCTGCGTGCTGACGGTGGCCCTGCTGGCCCTGGGCGGCCAGGTGCTGCAGCTGTTCCACATCCTGCCCCTGCTCATCCTGCTGGGTCTGGGCGTGGACTACGGCATCTTCCTGCTCGAACAGCCCGGCCGCGGCGAAACCCAGCCCTTCCTGGCGGTGACGCTGGCCGCCGTGTCGACGCTGCTTTCCTTCGGCCTGCTGGCGCTATCCGGCACGCCGGCCCTGCATGCCTTCGGGCTGACGCTGCTGATCGGCGTCTTCCTGGCCTGGCTGCTCACTCCACTCTTCATGCCCCATGCTTGAGACCAAGAAGTTCTCCCCGCCGAAGCAACGAGCCTTCGATGCCCGCTTCGAAGCCCAGAAGATTGCCTTCGGTCCGGTGGTGTTCCATTGCGTGCGCTACGCCTGGAAGCGCGGCATGCTGCAGGCGCTGGCGGAGGCCGGCGAGCGCGGCGTCACGCTGGACGAGCTGGAGGCGACGGGCCGCTGGAGCCGCTATGCGCTGAAGCTGGTGCTGGAGTCCTGCCTGTCGGCCGGCGTCGTGCTCATCGAGGGAGGCCGCTGGCAGCTGGACAAGATCGGCTTCTGCCTGATCTCGGACGACATCACGCGCGTCAACTTCGACTTCGTCCACGACGTCTGCTACCAGGGATTGTTCGAGCTGGAACGGTCTCTCGATGCCGGCAAGCCGCTGGGCCTGACCCATCTGGGCGATTGGGAAAGCATCTACCCGGCGCTGGCCGAGCTGCCCGAGCCGGCCAAGTCCAGCTGGTTCGCGTTCGACCACCACTACTCGGACACCTCCTTCCCGGACATCCTGCCCGACGTGTTCGCCACCGCGCCGCGCCGGCTGATGGACATAGGTGCCAACACGGGCAAGTTCAGCCTGGCGGCGCTGGGCTATGACGCGCGCGTCGAGCTCAACCTCGTGGACCTGCCGCCGCAGCTGGCGGTGGCCGAGGCCAATCTCGGCGCAGCCGGCCTGCGCGAGCGCGCACAGCTGCACCCGCGCGACCTGCTGGACCCGGCCGCCGCGCTGCCCGCGGGCATGGACCTGGTCTGGATGAGCCAGTTCCTCAGCTGCTTCGGCGAGCCGCAGATCGCCAGCATCTTCGAGCGCGTCGCCGCCTGCCTGGCCGAGGGCGGCCAGGTGCTGGTGATGGACACCTTCTGGGATCGCCAGCGCTATGACATCGCGGCCTATTGCCTCATCAACACCTCGCCGTACTTCACGGCCATGGCCAGCGGCAACAGCAAGGTCTACGAGAGCGCCGACTACATCCGCCTGGCCGAGGCCGCCGGCCTGCGGCTGCTGACGGCGCGCGACGGCATCGGCTATTGCCACAGCCTGCTAAGGTTTGCCCGCGCATGAGGCGTCGCCTGCTGCTGATCGCCACGCTGCTGGGTGGTTGCGCCACGGCGCCGCCGCCGCGCAGCACGCTGCCCATGTTGCGCCTGCCGCCGGCGGCGCTCGGCGAGGCCCGCTACGCGCTGAGCCAGCGCCTGTCCGTCACGCGGCTGGACCGGCCCGACGCGCCGCCGCAGCGCGTGGAGGTGCAGCTGCAGCTGGACGCCTCGGCGCTGCTGCTGGCCGGCTTTGCCTTCGGCCAGCGCGTGCTGCTGATGCAGTGGGACGGCAAGGAGTTGACCGTGCAGCGCCACCCCATGCTGCCGGCCGAGGTGGACACCGACCGCATGCTGCGCGACCTCTGCCTGAGCTTCTGGCCGGCCGAGGCCGTGCGCGCCGCGCTGCCCGCGGGCTGGAGCTGGGAGGCGACAGCCGCCGGCCGGGAGCTGAGGCAAGACGGGCAAGCCCGGCTGGTCGTCGCTCGCCCGGGCGCCAACATCGTCGAGATCGTCAACCCGGCCGAGGGCTATCGCTTGCTGATCGAGTCGCAACCGCAGGAGGCCTCGTGAGCTTCTTCCTGCAACCGCCCGGCGTGGTCTGCGCGGCCGGCGCGGACCTGGCCGCGCTGCGCGAGGCGGTGTTCGCCGCTCAGCCCGTCGGTGTGGCCATGAACGGCAGCGTCTGGCCGGGGCACGAGCTGCATCTGGGCGCCGTCGACGCAGCCCTGCCATCGGTCGAACACCTGCCGCCGCCTCAGCGCAGCCGCAACAACGCGCTGCTGCTGGCGGCGCTGGCGCAGATCCGCGGCGCCGTCGATGGGACCATAGCCCGCCATGGCGCGGACCGCGTCGGCGTCGTGCTGGGCACCAGCACCTCGGGCGTGGGCGAGAGCGAGGCCGCGATCGCCGCGCTGGCCCGCGACGGCCGGCTGCCGGCGGGCTTTCACGTCGAGCAACAGGAACTGGGTTCGCCGGCGCTGATGCTGGCAGAGCTGCTGGGCCTGGGCGGTCCGCGCTACGTCGTCTCCACGGCCTGCTCGTCGGGCGCCAAGGCGCTGGCCAGCGGCGCGCGGCTGCTGCTGACCGGCCTGTGCGACGCCGTCATCGTCGGTGGCGTGGACGCGCTGTGCGGCATGACGGTGGCGGGCTTCACGGCGCTGGAGTCGGTCGACGCCGCGCGCTGCCGGCCCATGAGCGCGACGCGCGCCGGCATCAACATCGGCGAGGGCGCCGCGCTGTTCGTGCTGAGCCGCGAGCCCTCGAGCGTGCGCCTGTCGGGCTGGGGCGAAAGCTCGGACGCGCATCACATCTCGGCGCCCGAGCCCACGGGCCGCGGCGCGCTGGCCGCGATGCGCGAGGCGCTGCATCGCGCCGGCCTCGCGCCGGCCGACATCGGCTATCTGAACCTGCATGGCACGGCCACGCCGCAGAACGACGCGATGGAGAGCCGCGCCGTTGCCGAGCTGTTCGGCCTCGCGCTGCCCTGCTCGTCGACCAAGCCGCTGACGGGTCATGCGCTGGGCGCGGCGGGCGCCATCGAGGCGGCCATCGCCTGGCTGACGCTGGCGGGCGACGGCCGCCTGCCGGTGCATCACTTCGACGGCCAGCGCGATGCCGCGCTGCCACCCATCGCCCTCGTCGCGCCGGGCCAGCGCCTGGCGGCCGCGCCGCGCCATGTGATGAGCAATTCCTTCGCCTTCGGCGGCAACAACGCGTCACTGGTACTGAGCCGTCATGACTGAACGCCTGCCCCGCATTGCCGAGCTGGTGCCCCACGACGGCGCCATGTGCCTGCTGGACCGGCTGCTGGCCGTCGAGGGCGATCGCCTGGTGGCCGAGGTGGTGGTGCCCGAGCAAGGCCTGTTCAGCCGCGACGGCTCGGTAGGCGGCTGGGTGGGCGTGGAATACATGGCCCAGGCCGTGGCCGCCTGGGCCGGCTGGCAGGCGCGCCAGGCCGGCCAGGCGCCGCGCATCGGCTTCCTGCTGGGCACGCGGCGCTACCGCAGCGTGCCGCGCTTCGCGGCGGGCCAATGCCTGCAGGTGCAGGTGCAGCGCAGCTATCAGGCCGACAACGGTCTGGGGCAGTTCGACTGCCGCATCAGCGCCGCGGGTGCGGAGCTGGCCAGCGCCCAGATCACCGTCTTCGGGCCCGAGGACCCGAATGCCTTCTTGAACGGAGAGAACCCATGACCACGACGGTGCTTGTCACCGGCTCCAGCCGCGGCATAGGCCGGGCGATCGCCTTGCGCCTGGCCCGTGACGGCCACGACCTCGTCCTGCATTGCCGCAGCCAGCGTGAGCAGGCCGAAGCTGCGGCCGCCGAGATCCGGGCCCTGGGCCGCGCGGCGCGCGTGCTGCAGTTCGACGTGGCCGACCGCGAGGCTGCTGCGGCCGCGCTGCTGGCCGACGTCGAGGCCCATGGCTGCTACTACGGCGTGGTCTGCAATGCCGGCATTGCCCGCGACGGCGCCTTCCCGGCGCTCACTGGCGAGGACTGGGATGCCGTCATCCACACCAACCTCGACGCCTTCTACAACGTGCTGCAGCCGCTGACCATGCCGCTGGTGCGGCGCAAGGCGTCGGGCCGCATCGTCACGCTGGCCTCGGTGTCGGGGCTGATGGGCAACCGCGGCCAGGTCAACTACAGCGCGGCCAAGGCCGGCATCATCGGTGCGACCAAGGCGCTGGCTGTCGAGCTGGCCAGCCGCAAGATCACCGTCAACTGCGTGGCGCCGGGGCTGATCGAAACGGACATGATCGACGCCGAACTCGTGGAGGAAGCGCTGAAAATCATTCCCGCCAGGCGCGTGGGCCGGCCCGAAGAGGTGGCGGCGCTGGTGAGTTTCCTGATGAGCGAGGACGCGGCCTACATCACGCGACAAGTGATCTCGGTCAACGGGGGGATGGTGGGATGAACAAGAAGAGGGTCGTGATCACCGGCATCGGCGCGCTGTCGCCGCTGGGCCATGACGTCGAGACGGTGCTGGACAGCCTGCGCGCCGAGACCAACAAGGTCCAGGTGGTGCAGGACTGGGCCGGCTACGAGGGCCTCAACACCCAGGTGGGCGTGCCCTGCGCGCCCTTCGAGCTGCCCGCCGACCGCTACCACCGCAAGAGCATGCGCAGCATGGGCCGCGTGGCGCAGCTGGCCACGCGCTCGGCCGAGCTGGCGCTGCAGCAGGCCGGCCTGATCGGCGACCCGCTGGTGACCAGCGGCCGCCTGGGCGTGAGCTTCGGCAGCTCCAGCGGCACGCCCAGCGCCGTCGGCGACTTCGGCCGCATGATGAGCGCCAAGAGCATCGAGGGCATCAACGCCAACACCTACGTGAAGATGATGTCGCACACGGCGACGGTCAACATCGCGGTGTTCTTCGGCATCACCGGCCGCATCATCACGACCAGCAGCGCCTGCACCTCGGGCAGCCAGGGCCTGGGCTATGCCTACGAGGCCGTGCAGAGCGGCCGGCAGGTGGCCATGCTGGCCGGCGGCGCCGAGGAGCTGGACGCGACACAGGCGGCCGTGTTCGACACGCTGTTCGCCACCAGCACCCGCTACAACGACCAGCCGCGCCTGACGCCGCGCCCCTTCGACCGTGACCGCGACGGTCTGGTGCTGGGCGAGGGTGCCTGCACCTTCGTGCTGGAGGAGTACGAGCATGCCAAGGCGCGCGGCGCGACGCTGCTGGGCGAGATCGTCGGCTACGGCACCAACTGCGACGGCACGCATGTCACCCAGCCCCAGTCCGCCACCATGGCCCAGGCCATGCGCCTGGCGCTGGAGGACGCGGGACTGCCGGCCGGCGCCATTCCCTATGTCAACGCCCACGGCACCTCCACCGATCAGGGCGACGTGGCCGAGAGCCAGGCCACGCAGGCTGTGCTGGGCAGCGCCACGGCCATCTCCTCGCTGAAGAGCTATATGGGCCACACGCTGGGCGCCTGCGGCGCGCTGGAGGCCTGGATGACGCTGGAGATGATGAAGGCCGGCTGGTTCGCGCCGACACTGAACCTGCAGCAGCTGGACCCGCGCTGCGGCGAGCTGGAGTATGTGCGGGCCGGCGGCCGCAAGCTGGAGACCGAGTTTGCGATGTCGAATAACTTCGCGTTCGGTGGCATCAACACATCATTGATCTTGCGGCGAATCTGAGAGACTGCGGACCTCATATTCATCAAGAACCTTGGGAGGACATGTGAGAAGACTGCTCGTTGTTTTCCTCGCTGCTGGATTGCTTGCAGGCTGTGCGACTAGGCGCGGTGCCCCGGTTCCATTGACGCCATCAACCGAAGCTGACGAGGCGGCTTATGCGCCTTATCTTGTTAGAGGGACCGCGTCCATTTCAGGTCAAGCCTTTCTTGTGCAGCGCGGCGGCGGCACGGTAAAGGCAGCGGGCCGGATGGTTACCTTGGACCCAGCCACCGCCGTTGGTGATGACTGGTGGCGAAAGGCAGGCAAGGTATGGGCGCGTCGCTATGAGAAGCCCGCATCGACGGCTTTTGGTGCTGCTCGGCGAACCACCACGGCAGATGCTGACGGTCGTTTTCGTTTTGCAGACCTTCCGGCGGGGACCTATTACCTGCGTACAGAGTTGACCTGGGAGGTGCCGTATCACGGTACCCAGGGCGGTGTTGTGGGGCGCAAAGTTGTCGTTCGCGAAGGAGCCGCGGAGAGCGTGGTGTTGAACGAAACGGCCAATTGATCGTTCCGTAAGTCAAGTAGTTATATGAGCCGGGTCTGCGTTGCCCGAATCCCAAATCGTTTAAGGAGCATGTTCGTGAAATCTCAACTCGTTGCCCTGGCAGTTGTTTCAACGCTGTTTAGCGCGTCCGCCTTCGCCCGCGACACCGTGCTGCATATCCCGTTCGCCGACGTGCTGGCCATGCCGGAGGCCCAGGACAAGCTGGACAAGGACATGAAGTTCTTCCTGGCCGGCCAGAGCACGCCCAAGGTCATCAAGCGCTTCTCGACCGACACCAGCAATCCCAAGACCAATGGCGTGGGCAAGAGCGACGAGTTCGGCTGCAAGTGGGCGGCCCTGAGCGCGCTCATCAAATTGCAGAACAGCGCCAAGCGCGAGGGCGCCAACGCCGTCATCGACATCGTCAGCTACTACAAGAAGAAGGAGTACCAGAGCGCGACGGACTTCGAGTGCCATGCCGGCACCTTCGTCATTGGCGTGGCGCTGCGCGGCACCTACGCCAAGATCGCGGACTGATCGAACCTTTCCAAAGGGAGGGCTCAATGAAGAAGCATGTCTCGCAATCTCGCCGCAGCCTGCTGTGGGCATCCGTGGCCGTCGCCGCTCTGACGCTGACCGGCTGTGCCACCCGCGTCAAGGCGGGCGCCACGACCAACCCGCCGCCAACTGAGGCCTTCGCGGCGTTCTCGCGCATCGAACTCAAGCCGGTTGCCTCTGCGCCCAACTCCGGCGCAAGCCCGGCTGGCGTCACCAAGATCCATGCCAACTTGGTCAAGGATCTTTCGGGGTCGCTGGCCAATTGGAACCAGACCAAGGACAACGGACGCAAGCTGGTCATCGAACCGATCGTGCAGCAGATGCAGTTCAAGGGCAGTGCCATGCGCGTGCTTTTCGGACCGTTCGCGGGCAGTTCAGGTGTGTTGCTCGAACTGAAGATCACCGATGGCGAGGGCAAGCTGATCGCCAGTCCGCAGTTCTTTCAACGCGCTGACGCCTGGGCGGCGGGCTTTGTGCTGGGTGTCCATGACAACCTGATGCTGACCCGTGTCGCCAATCTGGCCAGCGGCTATGTCATCGACAACTACAGTGCCGCCAAGGGCGGCCCGACCGGCGCTGACGACAAGGCTCTCGCCAGGCAGTGACGCTGCTGTGCCTGCTGGCCCCGGAGCCCGATCTACTAGCCGGCATGGCAGAGCCGGCCGGGTGGCTCTGCGTCTCGGAGCGGGCGCGGATGCAAGGCTTTGGCACACCGTCGCGTCGCGACAGCTTTCTCGCCGGCCGATGGCTGGCCCGTCTGGCGGTGCAACGCTGGCGTGGCGGTGCGACCTTGCCCGTGCTGGAAGTGGCAGGCAGCGGCGCCTGCCATGTCGCTGGTGGTTCGGGCCCCTTCGTCTCCATCAGCCATAGCGCGGGCACGGTTGCCTGTGTGGTGGGTGCCTTGCCCGTGGGCGTTGACATCGAGGACTCGAGCCGACCGCGCGATCACCTGGCGATGGCGCGGATGGTGCACAGCCCGGCCCAGTGCGAGCAGCTGGCCGCTTTGCCGCCCGCCGAACGGGCGCGTGGCTTTGTGCGCTGGTGGACGGGCAAAGAGGCCTGGCTGAAGGCGCGAGAGCGCGGCCTTGACTTCGCGGCGATGCGCGCGCTGGAATTTGACGATGACGAGGCCGGCCAGGGGGACGTGGCCATCGCGGATCTGGGCGGTCTGGTGCTGGCCGTAGCCGTGAATCCCCTGCTGCCGGGTCTGCCGGACGGCCCGCCGGGCGCGCAATGGCGACGCTACTGGACGCGGGCCGGCGCCTAAACTGCCGCTCATGTCTTCTTCCGATTGCCTGCTGCGCGCCCCCGACGGTGCCACCGCCACCATGTCGCTGCATGGTGGCCACATCCTGTCCTGGCAGCCCGCCGGCGCCCCCGAGCAGCTCTACCTGTCCCCGCGCAGCGAGTTCGTTCCCGGCAAACCCATACGCGGCGGCGTGCCGGTGTGTTTTCCGCAGTTCGCCGAGCGCGGGCCGCTGCCCAAGCATGGCTTCGCGCGCACGCTGCCCTGGGAATTGGTCAGCCAGGAGCAGGGCAAGGACGATGCGCTGGCCGTGCTGCGGCTGCGCGACAGCGACGAGACGCGCAAGCTCTGGCCCCATGCCTTCGAGCTGGAGCTGAGCGTGCGCGTCAGTGGCCGCAGCCTGGACGTGGAGCTGGCCTGCGAGAACATCGGCGACGCGCCGCTGCAGTTCACCGCCGCGCTGCACACCTATCTGCGTGTGGCGGACCTGGACGCGGTCAGCGTCGAGGGCCTGGCCGGTCTGCGCTACTTCGACAGCGTCAAGCAGGCCGAGGCGCTGCAGCGCATGGACCTGCTGCTGACCGGCGAGAAGGGCGTGCTGGACCTGGACCGCATCTACTTCGGCGTCAAGGAGCGGCCGCTGCTGGTGGCCGAGGACCGCCGCCAGCTCGTCATCACGCAGCAGGGCTTCGATGACGCGGTGGTCTGGAACCCCGGGCCCGAGCGCTGCGCCCAGTTGGCCGACATGCCGCCCGACGGCTGGAGCGAGATGCTCTGCGTGGAGGCGGCCAGCATTGGCCGGCCCATCGAGCTGCAGGCGGGCGAGAGCTGGGTGGGGCGGCAGAGCCTGGCCTTGCTTTGAGTCAGGCCGCTGCGCGGGGGCACCGCCGATAATCCGATCATGTTCGCCCCCCTGCAAAACGACTGCTTCCTGCGCGCCTGCCTGCGCCAGCCCACCGACCACACGCCCATCTGGCTGATGCGCCAGGCCGGTCGCTACCTGCCCGAGTACCGCGCCACGCGCGAGCGCGCCGGCAGCTTCATGGGCCTGGCGACCAACACCGACTACGCGACCGAGGTGACGCTGCAGCCGCTGGAGCGCTTCCCGCTGGACGCGGCCATCCTGTTCAGTGACATCCTGACCGTGCCGGACGCGATGGGCCTGGGCCTGTCCTTCCAGCAGGGCGAGGGCCCGAAGTTCGCGAAGGTGGTGCGCGACGAGGCCGCCGTCGCGGCCCTCGAAGTGCCCGACATGGACAAGCTGCGCTACGTCTTCGACGCGGTCACGTCCATCCGCCGCGCCCTGAACGGCCGCGTGCCGCTGATCGGCTTCTCGGGCAGCCCCTGGACGCTGGCCTGCTACATGGTGGAGGGCGGCGGCTCGGACGACTACCGGCTCGTCAAGAGCCTGATGTATGCGCGCCCGGACCTGATGCATCGCATCCTGGACGTGAACGCGCGCGCGGTGGCGGCCTATCTGAACGCACAGATAGCGGCCGGCGCCCAGGCCGTCATGCTGTTCGATTCCTGGGGCGGCGTGCTGGCCGACGGGGCCTTCCAGCAGTTCAGCCTGGCCTATTCGCGCCAGGTGCTGGCCCAGGTCATGACCGAGCACGAGGGCCAGCGCATCCCGCGCATCCTGTTCACCAAGGGCGGCGGGTTGTGGCTGGACGAGATCGCCGCGGCCGGTGCCGACGTGGTGGGCCTGGACTGGACCATGAACCTGGGCGCGGCGCGGGCCCGCGTCGGCGACCGCGTCGCGCTGCAGGGCAATCTGGACCCCAATGTGCTCTTCGCGCCGCCCGAAGCCGTGCGCGCCCAGGCGCGTGCCGTGCTGGACAGCTTCGGCAGGCCCGCGGCCGGCAGCGGCCACATCTTCAACCTGGGCCATGGCATCAGCCAGTTCACGCCGCCGGAGAGCGTGACGGCCCTGGTGGACGAGGTGCACAGCCATTCCCGCAGGCTGCGCGCAGCGCCCTGAGGCGGGCCTCGGCTCGGCACTTCAAGGCCGACTTATCCCCAAATATCGGGACGCGGGCGCGCCCGGCGGTGTTTGATGCGGCGCAGCTAAGAGTTTTCCCGAATCAACGCTAAGTGTTTGATTTAAAAGGAAGTTCAAAAAGCGCCGCCGAAGCCGGCGAAGTCTGCATCACAACGGTGCAGCTAGGCCGGCGAGCGCGGTGGGGCGAATTGCTCACAAACTTATCCACAGAAATTGTGGGCAACCCAAGAGTTCTTAAAAATCATGAGCTTGCGGCCGCTTGCTGAGTCATCGCTTCACAAACAGCGCGGAGCTGCGCGTGGCTGATATGGCCGGGCCGGTGACGCTGCGGGTCGCCGTGGACGCACCCCAGCACAGCGGCCTGAACGGCCCGCTTGACTATGCGAGTGAGCAGGCGCTCGCCTCGGGCACCTTGGTGCGGGTGCCGCTGGGCAGGCGCGAGCTGCTGGGCGTGGTCTGGCCGGGCGGTGGTGGCGCAGCCCCCGAGGTGGCGCTGCGGCCGGTGGCCGCCGTGTTCGACGCGCTGGCGCCCTTGGGCGCCGACTGGTGCCGGCTGCTGGACTTCGCGGCCGGCTACTACCAGCGCAGCGTCGGTGAGTTGGCCAGTTCGGTGCTGCCGCCGCAATTGCGCGAGCTGTCGCCCGAGCAGCTGGCCGCGCGGCTGGCCAAGCTGGAGCGCAAGACGGCGCGGGCGGCCACCGCCGTCGCCGAACCGGTCAGGCCGCAACTGGCGCCCGAGCAGGCCCAGGCGGTCGCCGCCATCGAGGGCCAGCTCGCCGGTGGCGCGCCCAAGCCGCTGCTGCTGTTCGGCGTCACCGGCAGCGGCAAGACCGAGGTCTATCTGCGCGCCGCCGAGGCCGCGCTGGCTGCGGGCCGCCAGGTGCTGGTGCTGGTGCCCGAGATCAACCTGACGCCCCAGCTGGAGGCCCGCTTTACCGAACGCTTCGCGGCGCTGCTGCCGCAGCCGCTGGCCATCGTGTCGCTGCACAGCGCGCTGACGCCGGCGCAGCGCCTGCAGAACTGGCTGGCCGCCCACCTGGGGCGGGCGCGCCTGGTGCTGGGCACGCGGCTGGCCGTGTTCGCATCGCTGCCGGATCTGGGGCTGATCGTCGTCGACGAGGAGCATGACCCCTCGTACAAGCAGCAGGACGGGGCGCGCTACTCGGCGCGCGACCTGGCCGTCTGGCGCGCGCATGACCTGAAGATCCCCGTCGTGCTGGGCTCGGCCACGCCGTCGCTGGAGAGCTGGCAGCATGCGCTGACCGGTCGCTACGAGCGCCTGACGCTGGCCACCCGCATCGGCGGCGGCGCCCTGCCCCAGGTGAGGCTGTTCGACATGAAGGCCTTGCCGCCCAGCCCGGGCGTGACGACGGCGCTGACGGCGCCGCTGCTGGCCGCGCTGAAGGAGCGGCTGGAGCGCGGCGAGCAGAGCTTGGTGTTCCTGAACCGCCGCGGCTATGCGCCGGTGCTGCATTGCGGCGAATGCCAGTGGAAGAGCGACTGCCCGCACTGCAGCGCCTGGCGCGTCTTCCACAAGCGCGACCGCACGCTGCGCTGCCACCACTGCGGCTTCAGCGAGCGCGTGCCGCGTGCCTGCCCCAACTGCGGCAACCACGACATCGCGCCGCTGGGCCGCGGCACGGAGCGGCTGGAAGAGCAGCTGGCCGAGGCGCTGCCCGGCGCGCGCGTGCTGCGCATCGACGCCGACTCCACGCGCCGCAAGGGCGAGCTGGAGGCGCAACTGCAGGCCGTGCACGACGGCGAGGTGGACATCCTGGTGGGCACGCAGATGATCACCAAGGGCCATGACTTCCGCCGCATCCGCTTCGTCGCGGCCGTCAACCCGGATGGCGCGCTGTTCAGCAGCGATTTCCGCGCGCCGGAACGGCTGTTCGCGCTGCTGATGCAGGCCGGCGGCCGTGCCGGTCGCGACGCCGCGGGCGACACGCCGGCCGAGATGTGGGTGCAGACCTGGCATCGCGACCATGCGCTCTACCAAGCGCTGCTGCGCCACGACTACGAGCGCTTCGCGAAGGACCAGCTGGCCGAGCGCCGCTCGGCCAGCCTGCCGCCGTTCTCGCACCTGGCCTTGCTGCGTGCCGAGGCGCGCACGGCGGAGGCGGCCCAGGCCTTTCTGACGGCCGCCGCGGCGCTGGCGCAGGCCGAGGGGGTGCTGGTCTACCCGCCGGTGCCGCATGCGGTGGCGCGCGTGGCCGACCTGGAGCGCATGCAGATGCTGGTGGAGGCCGGGCAGCGCGGGCGGCTGCAGGCGATGCTGCGGGATTGGGTGCCGGCGCTGATCGCGCTCAAGCGCGAGCACAAGAGCGTGCAGCGCTGGGCCGTGGACGTCGACCCGCTGGCGATTTAGGCGCGCGCCTCAGCCCCGCGGCGGGTGGCTCAGCGTGCTGGCCAGCGCCGCGGCGCGGCGCTGCTGTTCCTGGCGGCGCAGCGCGCGGCCTATGGGGCGGGCCAGGGCCGCGACCAGCACGCCCAGGATCGTGAGCAGGGTGCCCGTGTCGATCTCGGGCGTGGCGTCGCCGAAACCGGTCTCGGCGGGCTGGCTCTGCGGCGCCCAGGGGCTGCCGTTGAGCGAGGTCAGCCCCGTCGAACCCAGGCGGCTGGCGTCGGCGATCACGGCCGCGGTCGTCGTTTTGTTGACGGCGGTTTGGGCGTTGGCATCACGCGTGGCGCCGGCCAGGGCGGGGGTGCTGAGGGCAGCGAGAACGGCGGCAAGGACCAGGACTTTCATGCGGGCTCACCATGAGAAAGGGCTGAACGCATTGTTCGCAGCCTAGCGCGACTGGGCTGTGAAGACTTCACGCAGCCTTGGGGGACCCCCACGAATGAGCGATTCAGCCTTGACCCTGAGAGGAGGCCCGGGCGGCCGCCTTGGCGGCCAGCTCCTCGCGCATGCGCTTGAGCTTTTCCCTGGGATCCTCGCGGGTGACGCCCTCGTCCAGCTTCATCTCGGCCAGGAAGCGGCTGGGAATGCCCACGACGGTGTCGCGGCCTTTCTTGCGCCGGCGCAGCGTCGACACCGCCAGCGTCGTGCGCGCGCGGGTGATGCCCACGTACATCAGCCGCCGCTCCTCCTGCAGTGCCTCGGCGGTCAGCTCGGCCTCCTCGCGCTTGAAGGGCAGCAGCCCCTCGTTGACGCCGGCCAGCACGACGTGCGGCCATTCCAGGCCCTTGGAGGCATGCAGCGTCGTCAGCGTGACCTGGTCCTGCTCGTCGCCGCGCTCCGCCAGCGACAGGATGACGGAGATGGTCTGCGCCACGTCCAGCACGCTCTGCTTGGGCTCGGTGAAGCTGACGCCGCCTTCCTCGCTGTGCTGGCCGCCGCAGCGCTTGGCGACCCAGTCCACGAAGTCCAGCACATTGCCCCAGCGCGCCTGCGCGACCTTCTCGTTCTCCTCGTTGTCGACCAGGTGCTGCTCGTAGGCGATGTCCTTCAGCCATTCCATCAGCAGCGCATGCGCGGCCGTGTGGCCCTCGGTGTGCTTGGCGCGGTACTGCAGCTCGTTCACGGTGCGGCCGAACTCGTGCAGGCCGGCCAGCGCGCGCGCCGTGACGGCGGTGGCCAGGCTCTCGGAGAACAGCGCCTCGAACATGCTGCACTTCCACTGCGCCGAGAAGCTGCTCAGGGCGCCCAGCGTCGTGTGGCCGATGCCGCGCTTAGGCGTCGTGATGGCGCGCAGGAAGGCGGGGTCGTCGTCCTGGTTGACCAGCAGGCGCAGCCAGGCGCACAAATCCTTGATCTCGGCCTTGTCGAAGAAGCTCTGGCCGCCCGACACCTTGTAGGGGATCTGCGCGCGGCGCAGCGCCTGCTCGAAGACGCGGGCCTGGTGGTTGGCGCGGTACAGGATGGCGAAGTCCTTGAACGCCGGCCCCTTGCCGTCGGCGCGCAGCTGCTGGATGCGCGCGACGGCCCGCTCGGCCTCGTGCTCCTCGCCGTCGGCCTCCAGCAGCGCGATGGGCTCGCCGTCGCCGTACTCGCTCCACAGCTTCTTCTGGAACAGCTTGGGGTTGCCGGCGATGACGTGGTTGGCCGCGCGCAGGATGGCGCCGGTGGAGCGGTAGTTCTGCTCCAGCGGAATGACCTTGAGCGCGGGGTAGTCGGTGGGCAGCCGCTTGAGGTTCTCGATGGTGGCGCCGCGCCAGCCGTAGATGGACTGGTCGTCGTCGCCCACCGCCGTGAACATGCCGCGCTCGCCCACCAGCGCCTTCAGCAGCTCGTACTGCACGGCGTTGGTGTCCTGGTACTCGTCCACCAGCACATAGCGCAGCTTGTTCTGCCATTTCTCGCGCGCCTCGGCGTCGCGGGTCAGCAGCTTCAGCGGCAACGTGATGAGGTCGTCGAAATCCACCGCCTGATAGGCCGCCAGCCGCTCCTGGTAGCGCACCATGACGGCCGCGGCGGCGCGCTCGTCGTCGTCCGCGGCGACCTGCGCGGCCTGCGCCGGGCCGAGCCCCTGGTTCTTCCACAGCGAGATGGTCCATTGCCAGCGCCGCGCCTGGTTCATGTCGGTCGTGCCGCCGGCGTCCTTCAGCACATTGAGCACGTCGTCGCTGTCGAGGATGGAGAACTGCTCCTTCAGGCCCAGGCGGCTGCCTTCCTCGCGCAGCAGCCGCACGCCCAGCGAGTGGAAGGTCGAGATGGCCAGGTCCTTGGCCGCCTTGTTGCCCACCAGCTGCTTGGCCCGCTCGCGCATCTCCTGCGCGGCCTTGTTCGTGAACGTGATGGCGGCGATCTGGCTCGGCCGGTAGCCCGACTGCAGCAGCTGCCAGATCTTGGTCGTGATGACGCGCGTCTTGCCCGAGCCCGCGCCGGCAATGACGAGGCAGGGGCCGCTGAGGTGGTGGACGGCTTCGAGCTGGGCCGGGTTCAGGCCGGCGGACGGCGGGGTTGCAGAAGACATCGATGGACAGGATTTGCGCGGGCCGAGCGCCGGGCCGCTCCCAAGCCGGTCCGCACTGGCGAGTTGCTTGCCGGTCGGGCCGGCAAGCATCGCCGTCCCCTCGGGGGCTGAGGCCGGACGGATTGTGCCCAGTGGGCACGATCTGCCTGCCGAAGGGCTGCGACTAGGGAGCAGCGCGGCCTGCAAGGCCGGCCAAGGTACGCCTTGGACGAGGGGCGTAGGTTAAGCCACTCGCGCCACGCCCTCTCCCGGCAGGGCCCGCAGGCCCAGGCCCAGCAGCAGCAGCGTGAAGAAGATGAAGCCGACGCGCGGCGCGTCCAGCAGGCTGTCGAAGGCGCCCACCACGCCGAAGCCGATCAGTCCGGCGACGATGGCCGGCGCCAGCGGATGGTCACGGCCGCGGCCGAAGGACAGGCGCACCAGCGCCAGCAGGTAGGCGCTGCCCAGCAGCGCCAGGCCCACCAGCCCCTGCTCGAACAGCACGTGCAGGGCCGCGTTCTTGATGTGCCAGGGCAGGTGGTTGCGGTCGCTGGAGAAGAACCAGTGCGCCATCTCGCGGTTGAAGTCGCCGTTGCGCAGCAGCTGCCGGCCCTGGGCGTCCTGCATCGCGATGCGGTCGATGTCCAGGCGCGCGCCGCGCGTGTTCAAGGCCACCGAGAACGTCACGAAGCGGGGCGCCCACCAGTCCCCGCCCAGGGCCGGCACCGGGCCCAGCTTGAGCTCGTGGGTCTGCCACTGGCCCATGTCCGTCGAGGCCTGGGCTGGCGTGCCGTCCTGGCGCAGCGGCTTGACCAAGACCTCGCGGCTGCTGCAGTTGTCCGGGTAGATGAGGTTCTTCTCGCAGACCTGCAGCAGCAGCGCGACATCCGCCGCCGTGCGGCTGCTGAGCTGCAGCGACAGCATGCCGGGCGCGGGGGCGGCGATGCGCTGGCTGACGCGGAACAGCCCGCCGTAGCTCTGCGTGTGCTGGCCCGCGGTCAGGGCGAGATAGCGGCCCGAGGCGGCGTCGTTGCGCAGCCGGTAGTCGCCGATCTGGGCGTCGGCCGGGCCCTCGTAGAAATTGCTGGCCACGAAGCGGCCCGAGCCCTTGCCGAGCAGCCATTGCCGCCCGCCATGCAGCAGCCTCAGGCCCTCGTGCCAATGCGACAGGCGGGTCTGGCCGTCCTCCTTCCAGGAGGCCACGCGATCACGCAGATAGGCGCCGCCACCCAGCGCCGCCACGACGGCCATGACCAGCAGCAGGCCGGCGACCAGCAGTGCGCGCTTGCGCCAGCCGGCCTTGCCCGCGTTGGCGGCGCCCTGCAGCGGCCACAGCCGCGGCTCCAGCAGCATCGCCGCCCAGACGCCGGCCAGTGCGAGCCCGGCGGCCAGGGCCGTCCAGCGGCCGGCCGTGCCGCCCCAGTAGTCGGCGACGATGACCATGGTCGCCAGCAGCCAGAACCAGCAGGTCGACACCAGCAGCACATAGACGGGCCGCGCCCGGCCCGGCGCGTCGCGCCAGCGCAGCAGCGCGCAGCACAGCAGCGCGACGCCGTTGAGCACATAGGCCGCCTTGGGCACGGCCAGCGACAGCACCCAGCTCGCGCCGCCCAGCACCAGGGCCAGCAGGGCGCCCATCAGCAGCGCGGTGAAGCGCTGGCCCAGCGGTGGCAGCCACAGGCTGGCCGGCATGGACAGCAGGATGACCATGACGAAGAACAGCGCCAGCAGGCCGCGATAGCCGCCGCCGCCGAACACCAGCGCCGCCGCCAGCGCGAAGGCGCCCGCCATGGCCAGCGCGCCGAGCTTGGCCGCGCGCGGCATGGGCGGGTCGACCGCGCCCAGCGTGCTGTCGATGGCGCTGCTCTGCGGCCCCTGGGCCGCGGCGCGGCGGCGCTGCGCGTCGGCCAGCAGCACCATGGGAATCAGCGCCAGCGGCAGCGCCAGGTAGACGCCGCGCGAGAACGTCGTCAGGCAGGCATAGGCGGCCAGCAGCGTGATGACCATGCCGGCGGCGAAATGCCAGGGCGAGCGCGTGCGCAGCAGCGCCAGCAGCGCGAAGGGCAGGGTCAGCACCAGGAAGCCGTCCAGCGTGGCGCCGCCCACGTGCATCTCCCAGAACAGCGCCGTCGTGCGGTAGTCGGTGGAGAAGTCCAGCAGGCCCGTGTAGGCCACGCGCTCCCACAGCGCCGCGGCGCTGCCGCCGGCCAGGGCCAGCACCAGGCCCAACAGCAGGCCGCGCGAAAACCCCCGCGGCCGCGCGGCGGCCGCCGCCGCCCACAGCGGCAGCAGGGCCAGCACGAGGAACAGCGCCTTGGCATTGCGCACCGAGTTCATCGCCTCGTGGTAGCCCTGGAACCAGCCGAAGCCGAAGCCGCCGGCATCGGCGAAGCCGCGCCTGACGCTCCAGGCCGTCGACAGCGCCAGCGCGAGGATGAGGAGGATGACCAGCGGCGAATAGGCCAGGCCGTGGCGCCAGGCGGGTGCGCGGTCGCGGGCATTCAGCTGCAGCGCATAGGCCAGGTAGCCGCCGCAGCCGCAGGCCGTGACCAGCAGGTCCAGTTCCTCGAAAGTGAGCCAGCCGCTCCAGGGGGCCAGCCCCAGCAGCGGCAGCGGCGCCAGCACCAGCAACGGCGTCTTGACCCAGAACAGCGCCGCCAGCAGCACCATGGCCCCCCAGGCCGCCAGCGCCAGCGGGCCGGACAGCGGGTGATGCCAGGCCAGCTCGGCCCCCAGGCCGCCCAGCGCCAGGCCCGCCACCAGGGCCAGCCATTGGCGCCGCGTGCCCGGCAGCGAGAGCTGGAGTTCACCCAGGCCCAGCAGGCCGGTGGGCGCGGCCTGGGTGCCGACGGCCGTCATCAGCGCGGGCACCGCGGGCCGCGGGCCGGGGCGGGACGGGGGACGAGCGCTATCGCACGCAGCACAGGGGCCATGAGCACCTCCGGGTGGGGGCTCGCATTGTTGCCGAGGCCTGCGCGGGGCGCACCCCCAAGCAATCCCCCAAATGCGCAGGTCGCGCGGGCCTCAGCCGCGCGGCTGGCTGTGGGACGCGGCGGTTGGCGCGGTGGGCTCGACGACGCGGGCGGCCATGGCCAGCAGGCCCAGGCCGGCGGCGGCGCCCAGCCACAGCCAGCGCCGCCACCAGGCGGAGCGCTTGGCAGGCTCGGCGGCCGCCGTGGCGCTGCGCTGCGGGCCCTGCCCCAGCCACTCGCGCAAGCCGTCGGCCAGACTCTCCGCGCCGCGCATGCGCAGCTCGGGCGACTCGGCCATGGCGGCGAGAAGCAGTGCGTCGAGCTGGGCCTGCTGGGCCGGCTTCAGCCCCGGCCACTGCTGGCCGGCGCCGCTGCGCAGCGGTGCCAGGCCCTTGGGCGTGTCTTCCCAGCCGCAGATGAAGACGCGGCTCAGCGCGCCCAGGCCATAGACCTCGCTGGCCAGGCTGGGCGGCTCACCGCTGCGGCGTTCGGGCGCGATGAAGGCCGGCGAGGCGCCCAGGCTGAGGCCGCGGTCGAAGGGATCGGCGGGGTCGGGGATGCGGGTCAGGCCCAGGCCCATCAGGTGCACCTTGCCGGCCGGGTCCAGCCAGATCATGGCGGGATCGATCTCGGCCAGCAGCCAGCCCTGCTGGTGGGCGCTGCGCAGCGCCTCGCACAGCTGCACCAGCAGCTCGACGCGCTCGCGCAGGCCCAGCTGGGGCAGCCGCGGCAGCAGCGGCTCGCCATGCAGGCCCTCGAGGATCAGATAGGGGTGGCCGTCGGGCGTCACGCCGCTGTCACTGGGCACCGCGATGTGGGGGTGTAGCAGCCGTGCGAGGTCGCCGGCCTGGTCGGCATAGCGCAGCATGATGCCGGCGCCCTGGTCGCTGCGGTCCAGCACGAGGACGGCGGCCTGCTGCTCGGTGGCCAGCGCATGGTGGGCGCTGTACCACTGGCCCGCATGGGCCTGCTCGCCGTCGGGCAGGGGCCGGATCAGGCGCCACACGCCCAGGGCCTGGCCTGGCTCCAGCGCAGCGGCGGCAGCGGCCGGCGGCGGCAGTGACAGGTTGGGCATGCGCATGGCGCAGCATATTAGGGCGGGCCCCAGGGGGCGTCATCCCCTGGGGCCGCAAACCGGGCTTCGCTGCGCATTCGCTCACGGCCGCCGTGCCGCCCGGCGGCGGCCCTTCAGCGGCCCTTCAGCGGCGGCGATGCTTGATCCAGGCGACGACGCCCAGGCCCGCCAGCAGCAGCGCATAGCTTCCCGGCTCGGGCACGGGGGCGCCCACCGCGCAGGCCAGATCGGCGCAGATCGTGCCGCTGCCGTTGCCGCCGAAGGCGATGCCGTAGTCCGCCGCATTGGCGCCGGACATCACGTAGACCGTGGAGTTCTGCGGCAGCGACATGCCGGTGAACTGCACGGTGTTGGAGAAGTCGGCCGCGCCGTTGCCGGAGATGCTGGTGACCAGCTCGGACTTCAGGTAGAGCGCCTTGCCGTAGGTGAAGCTGTAGCCGCCGATGACGTCCTGGTTGATGGTCAACGGGCCGTTGCCGCCGCTGCTGCTCCATTGGCCGTTGCTGAAGATGTTCAGCGACCACAGGTCGGCGCCGGCGTCGTAGGTGGCAGAGAGGGCGGCGACGAGTTGGTTGGAGAAGGTCTTCAGCGACCAGTCCAGGATGGCGGTGCCGCTGCCCAGCGTGCCGGCCAGCGTGCCGTCGATGTGCACGGTGCCGGTGAACTGGCCGGTGCCGGTGCCGCCGCCGATCTGGTAGAGCTCCTCCCAGACCGAGTGCCCGACGGCCAGGCTGGCGTTGCTGCTCTCCACATGCATGGGCCAGCTGCTGCCGCCGACGACGAACTGGCCGTCATAGCTGCGGCTGACGGGGGTGAAGCCCGACGTCGAGGCGCTGGCATGGTTGCTGCCCCAGTCGGTCATGCCATAGGCCTGGCTGGTCACCGTCGTCATGCCCTGGCTGGCGTCGCCGGCCCAGCTGCCGCCGGCCGTCACGCTGGGCAGGGGCGTGAGCTGGTCGTAGGCGGACGCGGCGGCATGGTCGTAGCCGTACAGGATGCTGCCGTAGACGGTGTTGGGGTTGCCGCCGGGGCCCAGGCCGAAGACCGGGCTGGTCGTCTGCACGGCGTTGTAGTACTGCCCGTAGGCCTCGGCAAAGACGCGGTACTGCGACTGGGCCTGGGCGGCGCAGGCCAGGGCCGACAGGCCCAGCAGGGCCAGGGTGTGAAAGCGTGCGTGGACAGGCATGGCGACGGCTCCCCGGGGCGGCGGGCCGGCGCTGGCCCGGACGCTGCGGCGCAGTCTGTCACGCGCTGCCGGGCCTGCCATCCCTAGTCGGCGGGACGGCGGGCTGGGGCAGCCGCAGCGCCACGCGCAGCCCGCCGCTGCGTCGGTTGGCCAGCGCGATGCGGCCGTCGTGGGCCTCGACGATCTCGCGCGTCAGCGCCAGGCCCAGGCCGGTGCCGCCCTGCGAGCCGGGTTCGCTGCGCTTGGTGGAGTAGAAGGGCAGCAGGGCCTGGGCCAGCACGGCGTCGCTCATGCCGGGGCCGCGGTCCAGCACCTCGATGATGATCTCGCCGCCCTGCGGCCGCAGGCGCAGCCGGATCTCGTCCGGGTCGCTGCCCGATTCATGCGCGTTCTTGATCAGGTTCAGCAGCGCCTGCTCGATCTGCGCCGCGTCGAACCAGCCGGGCTGGCCCGGCAGCTCGCCGTCCAGCTGGAACTCGCCCAGCAGGGCCAGCCGGTTCAGGAAGGCGGCCCAGTCCACCGCGGCGCGGCGCGGCGCCGGCAGCTTGGCGAAGCTGGCATAGCCGGCCAGGAAGCTGTGCAGATGGGACGCGCGTTCGCCGATGCTGGCCAGCACCTGGGGCAGGCGGGCGACGTCGCCGCGCCGCGCCAGCTCGGCGCCGCTGTGGGCCAGCGACGAGATCGGCGCCAGCGAGTTGTTCAGCTCGTGGCTGAGCACGCGGATGACGCGCTTCCACGTCGCCACCTCGGCGCGCGACAGCTCGCGCGTCATGCGCCGCAGCAGCCGCAGCCGGTGCGGCTGGCCCTGCAACCGGAAGACCCGGGTGCTGTGGTGGAAGGTCTCCTCCGAGCCGTCGGGCAGCGTCACGGTGAACAGCCGGTCGCCGTCGCCGGCCAGCGCCTCGCGCAGCGTCTGCGGCTGGGCTGCGATGACGGTGGCGAAGTCCAGCCCGGTCAGGCTGCGGCCGTCGCCCAGCAGCTGGCGGGCAGCCAGGTTGGCGATGGCGATGCGCTCGCTCGCGGTGGTCAGCATCAGCGCCACCGGCGTGTTCTGCACGATGGTGTCCAGCAGCAGCTCGCGCTGCGACAGGTGCTGGCGCTGCTCGCGCAGGGCCAGGCCCAGCTCGGAGTGCAACTGCGTCAGCGCGGCCAGTTCGCGCGGGCCGTCGGGCGCCAGGTTGAGGCTGAAGTCGCCGTCGCGGTAGCTCAGCACGGCGCCTTCCAGCGCGCGCGTGAGCTTGAGCAGCGGCGCCAGCCACAGCGCGGCCAGCCAGGCGATCAGCGGCAGCATCACCAGCACGGCCGCGGCCAGTGCCACGCCCGCCTCCAGCCCGGTGCGGCGCACGCCCAGGATGACTAGCGGCGGCACGACGGCCGCCGCCGCCAGGGACAGCAGCGCGCGGGTGCGCAGCGACAGCGTCACGGCAGCACCCTCGGGCCTTGGGTCTGGCCCGCCAGGCGGGCGCGAGTGGGCTCGGGGCGGCCCGGCGCGGCGCTCACGGCGCGATCCCGTAACGCTCCAGCCGCCGGTACAGCGCCTGGCGCGACAGCCCCAGCTGCGTGGCCGCGCGGCTGACGACGCCGCCCGCTGCGGCCAGCGCCGCGACGACGGCCTCGCGGCTGGGCTCGTCCAGATTGCGCCAGGCGCTGCCGCCGTTGCTCCCGTCGTCCTCCAGCCCCAGCAGGGCGGGCGTGATCTCGCCGCCCTGGCCCAGCAGCGCCGCACGCTCGACGGCGTTCTTCAGCTCGCGCACATTGCCCGGCCAGCGGTGCGCCAGCAACGCCGCGCGCGCCGCCTCGGCGAACCGCGCGCGGCCGGCCAGGAAATGCTCGGCCAGCGGCAGCACGTCGTCGCGGCGCTCGGCCAGCGCGGGCAGCTTGAGCTCGATGAGGTTGAGGCGGTAGAACAAGTCCTCGCGGAACGTCCCGGCCTTGACCATGGCGCGCAGGTCGGCGTTGGTCGCGCTCAGCACGCGCACGCGGGTCTGGCGCGTCTTGCTGCTGCCCAGGCGCTCGAACTGGCCCGTCTCCAGCACGCGCAGCAGCTTGACCTGGCCGGCCAGCGGCAGGTTGCCGATCTCGTCGAGGAACAGCGTGCCGCCGTCCGCCGCCTCGAAGCGGCCCACGCGCGCCTTGGCCGCGCCGGTGTAGGCGCCGCTGTCGCTGCCGAACAGCTCGGCCTCGATGAGGTCGGCCGGCAGAGCGCCGCAGTTCAGCGCGACGAAGGGGCCGTCCCTGGCGGTGGAGTTGGCATGCACGAAGGCGGCGATGCGCTCCTTGCCCGCGCCGTTGGGCCCGGTGATCAGCACCGGCACCGGCGCGGCGGCGATCTGGCCGGCCAGCTCCAGCAGGTTGGCCATGGCGTCCGAGCCGAACACCAGGCCGGCCAGGTCGTAGCGCCGGGCCAGCGCCGCGCGCCGCTCGCGCCGCGCCTCGCGCAGCTGCGCGATCTCGCGGTTGGCCTCGCCCAGCTCCAGCAGGTTCTCGACGGTGGCGACCAGCTTGGCGTCGTCCCAGGGCTTGGCCAGGTAGTCGGCCGCGCCGGCCTTGACGAGGGCGACGGCGGCGTCCAGCCGCGTCCAGGCGGTGAGCAGGATGATGGGCAGGTCCGGGCGTTTCGCCCGGATGGCGCGGAACAGCTGCTCGCCTTCCTCGCCCGAGGTGGTGTCGGCCGTGAAGTTCATGTCCTGGATGACCAGGCCGAAGGGCCGCGCCTCCAGCAGCGCCAGGCCTTCCTCGGGGCTGGCGGCGACGCTGGCCTCGATGTCGTGCAGGGACAGCAGCAGCTCCAGGGCCTGGCCCACGCCGGGGTGGTCGTCAATGATCAGAACTCGTCGCATCGGGGGGCAGGGGCTGGGACCAGGGAGGTTGCCGCCGGGCGACTGCCGAGGCGGCGCGCTGGCGGTTGACGGCGGGAGGATAGCGGCGCCGGTGCCGTGCGCCCTGCGTGCGGTGCCACTGGATGCTGGACACCCCGAGTGCCGCCTTGCTGGCCATTGGCATGGCGGGCATGGTCGTCGGGATCGGGGTGATGAGGGAGATTGGTGCTGCGCCGGGGTGCATCGCTAGGGGTGCGGTCGTTCAGTTGATGCGCATCCGTGGGGCGCTCTCGGCCAGGAGCAGTCGCCCGTCCGAACCAACTGAACGAGAGCAACGGGCACCAAGCCGGTGTTCGAGTACTGCAGCATGGATCGCGCAGCGGCAGGCGACATACTTCACAAGCCACTGGTCATGCAGGACGGTCATATGCTTCGTAGTGAGGTGCCAAGCGCAGTCCATCCACGTTTTTCAGCGTGTCGCGCGCTCTTGTGTGGCCTTTTCATACCGTTGGCGTCGCCCACTTCGGCCCAGATCGCTGCACAGGCAGAAGGCTGTGCAACTTGCGGTGACGCGCAAGCGGTCTTGAGCCTGATGCAGGAGGTGATCGCAGATCCGAATCCAGCACGGACTGCTCAGATGCTGCGTCTTGTGTCCGAGCGGCTTGCTGCCCAGTGCCATGATGACCCACCAAACGGTCAGACGGTCTGTGAAGTTCCCTCGGCAGCGAGCGGCGAGCGATTCAGCCTGGCAATGCGTCTTGGCGACGATCAACGCATGGCGATGCGCAACCATTTCCTGTCGGTGAGGATGAGTTACGACCGGCCGCGCGCGGAACGAATGCGCGAGCTCATCGACAGGTTGGGGCCTGACTGGCGAATCGGCCAACCATGGACATGCTCACAGGATATTTGGCGTCGCGGTCCTGTGACCAACACATACACAGTCATGGTCGTCCAGGGGCTTTGGCGAGGGACATCGGGATGCGAAGACCGGGTGGGGGGTGTTGATCTGCTCGTGACTACGGGCGACTTTCCACCTCCTCGGATTCGTTGAGCTACTTGGCAAGAGGCAGTCGACGTGCGAGCAGAAGGTGTCGCCATCCGCCTATCGCAATAGCCCCCCGAACTTCACCTCGCTCCCGACCGCCGGTAGGCCCGCGCCCCCGCCTCGCCATCATTCCCGCCGCCTCACCCACCGCCCCATGCACCGCGCATGCCGCAGCTGCTAGTCTGCTCGCCATGAGCGAGCACAAGAAGATCGAGCTGTACGACGGCCCCGCCGGTGGCTGGGGGGCGTTGAAGAGCGTGGCCAAGCACCTGAACGAGCAGGGCGTGGCCGTGAAGGGCGCGAAGACGCTGCTTCATGCCAACCAGATGGACGGCTTCGACTGCCCCGGCTGCGCCTGGCCCGACCGCGACCACCGCTCCACCTTCGAGTTCTGCGAGAACGGCGCCAAGGCCGTGGCCGCCGAGGCGACGGCGCGGCGGGCGACGCCGGAGGTGATAGCCGCGAAGACGCTGGCCGAATGGGCCGAGGTGTCGGACTACGAACTGGAGGCCACCGGGCGGCTCACCGAGCCCCTGGTCTATGACGCCGAGACGGACCGTTACCGCCGCACGACCTGGGATGCCGCCTTCGCGCTGATTGCTGCCGAGCTGCAGGCGCTGCCGGACCCCAACCAGGCCGTCTTCTACACCTCGGGCCGCACCAGCAATGAGGCCGCCTTCCTATACCAGCTGTTCGTGCGCGAGTACGGCACCAACAACTTCCCCGACTGTTCCAACATGTGCCACGAGCCCAGCGGCTCGGCGCTCAAGCCCACCATCGGCGTGGCCAAGGGCACGGTCACGCTGGCGGACTTCGAGCAGGCGGACTGCATCCTCGTGTTCGGCCAGAACCCGGGCACCAACCACCCGCGCATGCTGGGCGAGCTGCGCGCGGCGCGCAAACGCGGTGCGCGCATCCTCAGCTTCAACCCGCTGCGCGAGCGCGGCCTGGAGCGCTTTGCCGACCCGCAGAACGCCATCGAGATGGCCACGCTGGGCGACTCGCCGATCAGCAGCCACTACTTCCAGCTCAAGGTGGGCGGCGACTTCGCGCTGCTCAAGGGCATGTGCAAGCGCGTCGTCGAGCGGGGCGCGCTGGATGAGGCCTTCATCACCGAGCACACCACGGGCTTTGACGCCTTCGCGGCCGAGCTGCGCGAGCAGCCCTGGGAGCCGCTGGTGCAGGCCTCGGGCCTGACGCGCGCGCAGATCGAGCAGGCCGCCGACATCTACGCCAGCAGCGAGCGCGTCATCGCCTGCTGGGGCATGGGCATCACCCAGCACCGGCATTCGGTGGCGACCATACAGATGATCGTCAACCTGCTGCTGCTGCGCGGCAACCTGGGCCGCGAGGGCGCCGGCGCCTGCCCGGTGCGCGGCCACAGCAATGTGCAGGGCGACCGCACCATGGGCATCGTCGAGAAGCCCGCGCCGGCCTTCCTCGACAGGCTTGGCCAGGTCTTCGGCTTCGAGCCGCCGCGCGCGCCCGGCTTCGACACCGTGGGCGCCATCCAGGCCATGCTGGACGGCAAGGCCAAGGTCTTCATCGCGATGGGCGGCAACTTCGCCGCCGCCACGCCCGACACCGCCGCCACCTGGCGGGCGCTGCGCCGCTGCGAGCTGACCGTCCACATCACCACCAAGTTCAACCGCAGCCACGTCGTGCACGGCCGGCAGGCGCTGGTGCTGCCGGTGCTGGGCCGCACCGAGATCGACGTGCAGGCCACGGGCCCGCAGGGCGTCACGGTGGAGGACTCGATGAGCATGGTGCACCTGTCGTCGGGCATGAACGCGCCGGCCAGCGAGCACCTGCTGTCCGAGCCCATGCTGGTCGCGCGCATGGCCGCGGCCACCTTGACGAAGAGCCGCACCCCCTGGCTGCAGCTCGCCGGCGACTACGCCGCCATCCGCGACAGGATTGAGGCCGTGCTGCCCGACTTCGCCGGTTTCAACGACAAGCTCAAAACGCCCGGCGGCTTCCGGCTGCGCAACACGGCCAGCGAGCGCGTCTGGGCCACCGCCAGCGGCAAGGCCCAGTTCAGCACCCATGCGCTGCCCACCGACCTGGCCGTCGAGCGCGCCGCCGAGCGGCATCGCGACGCCCGCGTGTTCACGCTGACGACGCTGCGCTCGCACGACCAGTACAACACGACGATCTACGGCCACGATGACCGCTACCGCGGCGTCTACGGCCATCGCCGCGTCGTCTTCATCCATGCCGACGACTTGAAGGATCTCGGCCTGCAGGCCGGCGACTGGGTGGACATCACCAGCCTCTACGTCGCCGACGGCAGCGCCGAAGTGCAGCAGCGCCGCGCGGAGCGCTTCCTGCTCGTGGCCTACGACATCCCGCGCGGCTGCCTGGCCAGCTACTACCCCGAGACCAACCCGCTGGTGCCGCTGGAGAGCTTCTCCCTGGTCGCGCGCACGCCGACGTCCAAATCCATCCCTGTGATGCTGAGCCCACATGGCTGAGAACAGGCTGCTGCCGCTGCTGCTGGCGCTGGACGACGGCGGGGGCGTGGCCCTCGCGCGGCTGGCCAAGCGGCTGGACGAGCGCGTCAGCGTGCTGCTGCGTGAGGGCACCGCGCTGGGCGACGCCACCATCGCCGGCGTGCGCGGCCCCGGCTGGGTGCGCCTGGCCTGCGACGACGCGGGCCGCTGGACCGCCCACCTCACCCCCGCTGGCCGCGAGGCCGCGCAACAACTGGCATCGCCATCATGAAACTTCTCGGCCGACTCCCCTCCATCAACGTCCGCAAGGTCATGTGGACCGCCGCCCAGCTGGGCCTGGACCTCGAGCGCGAGGACTGGGGGCCGGGCTTTCGCTCGCCCAAGGAACCCGAGTACCTGGCGCTGAACCCCAACGGCCTCATCCCCGTGCTCATCGACGGCGACTTCGTGCTGTGGGAGAGCAACAGCATCTGCCGCTACCTGGCGAACCGGCAGGGCGAAACGGCACTGCTGCCCGCCGAACCCCAGGCGCGCGCCCGCGTGGAGCAGTGGATGGACTGGCAGGCCGGCGAGCTGAACAACGCCTGGCGCGTCGCCTTCATGGCGCTGGTGCGCGGCCAGCCGGCCACGCCCGAGGCGGTGGCGGCCAGCGTCGCGAGCTGGAACCGGCACATGGCCATGCTGGACGGGCAGCTCGCCAAGACGGGCGCCTTCGTCACGGGGGCCGGCTTCACGCTGGCCGACGTCGTGCTGGGCCTGTCCGCCCAGCGCTGGAAGAACGCGCCCATAGCCCGCGCCGAGCTGCCGGCCGTGGACGCCTGGCTGGAGCGGCTGAGCACGCAGCCGGGGTTTGCGGACTACGTGGGCAACGGCATGCCTTGAGTGGAGGTCACGGTGCTTGGCCGGCACGCACGCGATCGACGATCTGCCGTCCGGCGACGCGTGCAGCGGACAGCTGCCGTGACGTGGGCGCGGTCTTGAACGCCAAAGCGCCTTGCGATGTCCATGACTCGACCAGAGCAGGTCCGCCGTGGCCGTCCAGCTCGCTGAGGGCCATGAGGTAGGCGAGCCGCTCGTCGTCGCTCAGGCCCCAGGCGGCGCCCTCCGCCAACGCGAAGACCAGGCTGCCCGGCTGACCGGCGTTCGCGTCGCGGCGTAGCGCGTCGGCCACTTGCTGGCGCGGCGCCGGCGCGATATCGCCGGCCTTGACCATGGAGGCATAGCCGCTTGCCGCGTTCGGCACCTCGCCGCGGATCGCTCGCAGTGCCAGCTCCTGCAGCCTGGCCCAGTGCCAGGCGGTGACGGTCTGGCAGAGGCGCTCCTCGGCGTCGGCCTCCAGCATCAGCTGGGTCAGCAGCTCCTGCGGGATGCGGTCGCCGCGCAGGCTTTCGTAGCTTTGGCGCCTTGCCGGGTTGGACGCACATTGCCGCAGCCATTGCACCGCCTCCCAGGCCTGGCCCGCGTCCGTGCCGGCCAGCGCGCGGTCGATGTGCGGGCCATAGCCTTCGGAGCCGATGCGGGGCGTGGCGGCGGCCTGCACCGTGGAGCCTGGAGGCGTCGCGGCCCGGGAGGCGCTGCCGTCCTGTGCGCGGCTGGCCGCCAGCGGCGCGGGCAGGTGTAGCGGCCGAGCCGCAGCGGCAGCCGGGGCCTGGGCCGCTGGCGGACTGGCCGGCGCGGGGGGTGTCTGCAGCGCATGCAGGGCCGCACCCACGCCGGTCAGCGCGGCCAGCAAGATCAGCGTCCAGCGGGCGGGGCTCATGGGAAGACGGCCTCAGCCCGCGAAGTTGAAGCGCACGACGGCCACGGCCAGCGCGAACAGGTAGCCGCAGGCGAAGCGGTCGATGCGCAGCACCGGTTCGCCACGGCGCGCGCGCCAGCGGCCGAGCAGCGCCATCGCCAGCCCCGCGAGCAGCGGCGTGACGACGAGGTTGGCCAGCCGCGGCCAGCCCTCGCGGGTGAGGTGGCTGGGGAAGGCCCACAGGCTCAGTGCACCGAGCAAGGCCCCCAGCAGCGCATAGCCCAGCACGGCCAGCCAGACCTTGGGCTTCTTGCGCAAGGGCGCGGCGATGGAATGCAGGCCCAGCTCCACCAGCACTTCGCCGACCACCTGGAAGAGCAGTTCGGCCAGCAGTTCGAAGACGATTTCCAGCATGGAGCGGGCGAAGCTGATGCGACGGCGCGCAGCCTAGCTCAACCGCGGGGGCGCAGGCCTTGCGGGTATGCCGCCTCCCGTGGCGGGGGCGGTGCCGGACAGAATGGCGTGCAGGAAACAAGTTAGGTGGACATGCTCGTGCGTCGGTTGGCAATCCTCTGTGTCCTGGCCTTGCAAGGCTGTTCATCGCTGTCGCCGTGGCTGGCCCGAGCCCTGCAACCCTCGCAGGCGGGCGCCCAGCCGGCCGTCAACCTCTATGGGTACCAGAACCTGCCCTTTGGCCGTGCCATCGCCCTGTCCACGTGGCGGGTGGGCGAGCAGGGGCCGGATGCGGCCCAGGACATCGACGCCGCCCCGGTGCCGCTGGGCGGGGCGCTGCTGCGGCTGAGCGGCCGGCCGTCCGAGGCGCCGGCGCTGCGGGCACGGCTGCATGCCGCCGGGGAGGGCTGCGAGAGCCCGCGCGAGCAGTTGGATCGCGCGGCCGGGCGCCTGGAGCGCCTGATGGCGGCCTGGTACGGCCAGCGGCCGCTGCCCGAGGTGGGCCTGGAGCTGGTGCTGCCGCAGCAGGCGTCCAGCGGGGCCAGGTGGTCGGTGGGCCGGCCGGAGCGCCTGCGCATCCATGTCGCCAGCCAGCTGCCCGCGCAGACCGACTGCGAGTGGACGCGCTACTGGGTGACGGAAACCCTCGGCACCGTGGTCCATGAGCTGCTGCACTTCGACACCCACGTCAACCTGCGCCGCGCCGACGACGGGCTGAGGGACGAGTACGTGGCCTATCTGATGGAGGAATGCGTCCTGCGCGAGCTGACCGGCGGGCAGACCCGGCGCGTGCAGCGCTTTCCCGGCGCCGAGCACCTGTCCCGCGCGCAGCTGATCGACCTTGCCGACCGCGGCCGCATGCCGGCCACGGTGGCGGGCCGCATGCTGGCCTATCGCGACTGGCCGGGCGACGCCGCCGCACCCTGGGCCGGCGGCTGCCCGCGGCTGCTGGCCGAGTACCCCGATCCGCGCGCGGGCCTCGCGGCCCGGCCGTGACGACGGAGCACCCGGCCGCGGGCCGTGGTCAGGAGCCGTGCGCCGACAGGAACTGCGTGTCGCCGCTGCGGATGGCCCAGTCCAGGAGGTCCTGCTGGTGGCTCAGCGCCAGCGCGGCGGCCACGCCGGACGGGCCGGCGGCCAGGTGGCGGGCCTGCTGCTCCTGAAGGGCGCGGGCGTCCTGCAGCGCGTTGGCCTGCGCCAGCGTCAGCCGGCCCTGGCGCAGCTCGATGTCGATGTGCTGGCCTTGAGCCAGCGAGCGCGCCACGGCGGGCGGGACGGTTCGAGGATGTGCCGTCGTGGCGGCCTGCGCGGAGCCGGCGGTGGCGGCCAGGGCGAGGAGGAAGGCGGGAGAGAAACGACGTGTCGTCATCGTGGACTCCTTGAGGAGTGAGGCCCGGCGGCGCTGCCGCCGGGCGGAAGACGGGCCGGCTGCGCCGGCCCGGAAAGTCAGCCCAGGCGCACCGGCACGAAGATCTGCTGCCCGTCGCGGGACACCAGCAGGGCCACCTGCTTGGGGTTGTCCTTCATCGCGGCGCGCACCTGCTCGACGTCCTGCACCGGCTTGCCGTTCAGCGCCAGCAGCACGTCGCCGGGCTGCACGCCGGCCAGCTGCGCCGGGCCGGTCACGCCCTCGATCAGCAGGCCATGGTCCAGCCCGGAGCCGCGCAGCTCCTGGCGCTCCAGCGGCCGCAGCGCCAGGCCCAGCGAGCCGCGCTCGGGGGCCGCGCTGGCTTCCTGCGTGTCCTTGTCGGCGCGGCCCAGGCTCACGGTCTCGCTGATGCGGGACTTGTCGCGCCAGATCTCCAGCTTGAGCTTGTCGCCCGGGCGGGCCAGGCCCACGCGGCTGGACACGTCGCCCGCCACGCGCACCGGCTCGCCGTCCACCGCGGTGATGACGTCGCCCGCCTTCAGCCCCACCTTGGCGGCGGCGCTGCCCGGCATCACGCTGGACACCAGCGCGCCGTCGGGCGCATTCAGGCCGAAGGAGGCGGCCAGCGGCGCCGACAGGTCCTGCAGCGTGACACCCAGCCGCGCATGCTCCACCTTGCCGTGGGCGACGATCTGGTCCTTCACGCGCAGCGCCACGTCCACGGGAATAGCGAAGGCCAGGCCCTGGAAGCCGCCGCTCTGCGAGTAGATCTGCGCGTTGACGCCCACCACGCGGCCCGAGGCGTCGAACAGCGGGCCGCCGGAGTTGCCGGGGTTCACGGCCGCATCGGTCTGGATGAAGGGCACGACGCTGTCACCCGGCAGCGAGCGGCTCTTGGCGCTGACGATGCCCTGCGTGGCGGTCTGCTCGAAGCCGTAGGGCGCGCCGATGGCCAGCACATAGTCGCCCACCTGCAGCTGCCTGGGGTCGCCCAGCTGCACGGCCGGCAGGCCCTTGGCGTCGATCTTGAGCACGGCGATGTCGGTGCTCGGGTCGCTGCCCAGCACCTGGGCCGAGAACTCGCGGCGGTCGCTGAGCTTGACGGTGACCTGCTTGGCGTCGCGCACGACGTGGGCATTGGTCAGCACCAGGCCGTCGCTGCTGATGATGAAGCCCGAGCCCTGGCCGCGGAAGGGCTGCGCGCCGCGCGGCTGCATGCGCAGGCCCGGCATGCCGCGGAAGAAGCGGAAGAAGGGATCGTCGTCCAGGCCCGGCATGCCGGCGCCGTCCTCTGCGCTGGCCTTGTGCAGGCCGGCCACGGTGATGCCGACGACGGCCGGGCCCTGGGTCTGCACGATGGCGCGGTAGTTGGGCAGCTGGGCCGGCGGCAGCGCGGCGGCCGGCAGGGCCGCGACGGCCGCGGCGACCGGCGTGATGCTGGCGGGGGCGTCACCGCTGGCGGGCGCGGCGCTGGGCGACTTGTTCTGCAGCCAGGCCGGCAGCGTCCAGCCCGAGGCGCCGGTGGTGATCGTCACGCCGGCGGCCAGCAGGGCGGCGGCCGTGGCGGTCAGGGCGGTCTTGGCGGTTCGGGTCATCGTTCACTCCTCATGCGGGCTGCGGTGCAGCCGTTGCCGACGACTCTAGGCAGCCAGCATGAGGGGCCGATGAGGCCAAGATGAGGCGAAGGTTAGGGCGCGGGTGCCAGCGGCGTGAACAGCGGCGCGGCCATGCGCACCGGGATGACGTCCAGGCGGGCCTTCAGCACCGTGTAGTCGTCGCTGCCCAGCGCGCTGCTCAGCCAGCCCACCAGGCCCGGCCCCCGGTAAAGGCGGAACTCGAAGCCCAGCTCGGGCGACAGGTCGCCGGGCCGGGGCTTGGCGCGGTAGGCCAGGCCGCGCACCTCGGCCGTGGGGCCTTCCAGCAGCTGGGCCATGGCCGTGACGATGCTGCCGTCGCCGAGGATGTCGAGGAAGTAGTTGTCGAAGCGCCTGGCGGGCTTGTACTCCGGCGACGCGGGGTCGATGCGGGGCTCGCGCAGCTTGTGCGCGGCCGGTGTCGTCACGCCGGTCTTGAGGTCGTGGCGGTCGCCGCGGTCCAGGTAGCTGAGCAGCGCGCCGCGCAGGTTGAAGGCCGGCAGCCTGGCGTCGCTGCTGGCCTCGGACAGGTCCACCAGCAGCGCGCCGCGCGCGCCGACGATCTCCACCGCGCTGCCCTTGACGACGGCCGCCGAGTCCTCCTCCACGCCCAGGCCCAGCGTGTAGCCAAAGGCGCGCATGGCCGGCAGCATGCGGCCGATGCGGCCGCGCTTGAGGAAATGCTGGTCGATGAACAGCTCGGGGCCCACCCAGCCCAGGCCGCGGTCGTACTCGCGCTTGTCGCGCCACTGGCCCTTGAGGATCTGCATGTTGTCGGGCGCGTCGCGGAACATCATCTGGCTCATGATGGCCGCGCCGGCACTGGTGCCGGCCACCACGCCGCCGTCGTCGAAGACCGCGCGTATGGCCTTGAGCATGGCGGTGGGCTCTCCGCCCGGCTGCAGCGTGTCGACGATGTACTCCTGCGAGCCGCCGGAGAAGAACACGCCGCGCGAGGCCCGGACCTTGGCGATCAGCGCCGGGTCGTTGAGGCGGGCCTGCAGGTCCACGTCCTTCAGCCGCGGCGCGACGGGGATGGCCTCGGCCAGCGCGCCGCGGCGGTTCAGCGCGGCGACGATGAGGTCGGCGCTGCGCTCGGGGTTGGCGGCGGCCGTCGCGAACACGGCGATGCGCGCGCCCGCGCCGCCCGCCTCGTCGACGATGCGCTGCCAGACGGCGTCGTTGTCGCTCTTCAGGGCGCCGCCGATGACGATGGCCGTGCCGGCCTGCGCGGCGCCGGCGACGGCCAGCAGCGTGAGGGCGGCCAGGCGTCGCAGGGAGGTGTAAGAGGATGTCATGCAGCCATCTTGGCAGGAAACAGCGCGCAATTTGTGCAGCTCGCGGACCCGGAACTTCCCGGGGGCGCGCGCGCCGCCGCGATACATCCGCAGACAGCGGGCCGCGTGCCTGGTGCAGACTCGGCGCATGACTTTGCAGATTGATGAGACCCCCACCCCCTTGACGGCCGAGCAGATCCTGACCGGCTGGCGCCGCGAGTTCTGCGTCGAGCTGCTGGGCGACGGCCAGGCGCGGGTCTTCCTGAGGGCGGTGGAACAGCCGTCGCTGAAGGCCACCGAGCTGCGCCGCGGCCTGCTCTTCCACCGCGTGAGCTCGGCGTTCGGCGACCTGAAGGGCTGCGTCGACGCGGCCGCCGAGGCCCTCGAGCGCCTGGCCCGCTCGGCCGTCAAGCAGCGGCCCGAACCCGAGAACCTGTTCGCCAACCTGTCCTATGACCGCACGGCCTGGGAGCAGGCCGTCGACACCATCGAAGCCTGGCAGCGCCGGCCGCGCGCCGCCGCTGCCGGCCGCTAGCCCGGCCGCCGCTCAGGCCGGCCAGGCCATCTCGGCGCGCAGCCCGCCCAGCGGCGCATCCGCCAGCCGCACGCTGGCGCCCTGCTGGCGGGCGGCCGCCCGCACGATGGCCAGGCCCAGGCCGCTGCCTTCGACGCTGCTGTCCTCGCCGCGCTGGAAGCGGTCGAAGACGCGCTCGCGCGCCTCCAGCGGGATGCCCGGGCCGTCGTCGTCCACGCGCAGCAGCGGCGCGCCGCCACTGCCGCGCAGCGCGCTGACCTGCACCGTGCGCGCGCCGTACTTCAGCGCGTTGTCGATGAGGTTGCGCAGCGCGCCGCGCAAGGCCTGGGGGTCGCCCTGCAGCGGCAGCGGGTCGGGCGCCGTCAGCGCGAGGGCGATGCCGGCCCGGTCGGCCAGCGGCTGCACGTCGGCCACGGCCTGGCGGGCCAGCTCGGCCAGGTCCAGCGGCAGCGCGGCCGCGTGGGCGCCCGGCTCCGCGCGGGCCAGGGTCAGCAGCTGCTCCACCAGGTGCACGGCGCGGTCGATGCCGCCGCGCAGCCGCGCGATGGCCGCGTCCTGCTGCTCGCCGGGCGCCGCGTCGCGCAGCAGGCCCAGCTGCAGCTTCAGCGCCGTCAGCGGCGTACGCAGTTCGTGGGCCGCGTCGGCGACGAAGCTGCGCTGGGCATCGAAGGCGGTCGACAGCCGGGCCAGCAGGCCGTTGAAGGCCTCCACCAGCGGCGCGATCTCGCCGGGCAGGCCGGCCGTGGGCAGCGCGTGCAGCGCATTGGCGCCGCCGGCCTGGGCGGCATGGACGACGCGCGCCAGCGGCGCCAGCGAGATGCCGATCAGCCACCACAGCGCCGCCGCCACCAGCGGCAGGGCCAGCGCCACCGGCGCGACGCTGCGCAGCGCGGCCAGCGCCGCGAGCTTCTGCCGCACCGCCAGCGGCTGGGCCACCTGCACGACGCGCAGCGGCGTGGCGGCGCCGAACACGCGCCAGTCCTGCCCGCCCAGGCGCAGGTTGGAGAAGCCCAGCACGGCGCGCGCCGGCAGCGGCTCGGTCAGGCCCTGCGGCCGGCTGGAATACAGCTCCAGGCCTTGCAGCGACCAGATCTGCACGACGTAGTCGAAGCTGGGGTCGGCCAGCGCCGCGGCCTCGTCGCGGGCGATGCGGCCCTGGTCGCGCAGCGACAGCGCGGTCTGGCGCAGCTGGTAGTCGAACAGCTCGTCGGCCTCGGCGCGCACGCTGAAATAGGTGGCGCCGCCCACGGCCAGCGCCGTCACGGCACCCAGCACGGCCAGCAGCGCGAACAGCCGGCCGCGCAAGGTGGAGAGCAGCTTCTTAACCATGGCGTGCTGCCTTGTGCGGGCCGAGCGCCGGGCCGCTCCCAAGCCGGCCCGTCCGGCGATGTGCTTGCGGCTCGATGCCGCGAGCATCGCCGTCCCCCCGGGGGACCGGCCAAGGTCTGCCTTGGACGAGGGGCATCATTTCTCCGGGCCGGCGTAATAGCCCAGGCCGCGCACCGTGTGCAGCAGGTCGGCGCCCAGCTTCTTGCGCAGCTGGTGCATGTAGACGCTGATGGCGTTGCTCTCCAGCTCCTCGCCCCAGCCGTAGAGGCGGTCCTCCAGCTGGGCGCGCGACACGATGGCGCCGGGCCGCTCCAGCAGCGCCTGCAGCAGCGCGAACTCGCGCGCGGACAGCAGCACGGGCCGGCCCGCGCGCGTGACCTCGCGGGTGGCCGGGTCCAGGCGCAGGTCGGCCACGGCCAGCGCGGTGTCGGCGCGGCCGCCGTGGCGGCGCGTGACGGCGCGCAGCCGGGCCAGCAACTCGTCCAGCTCGAAGGGCTTGACGAGGTAGTCGTCGGCGCCGGCGTCCAGGCCGGCGACCTTGTCGGTCAGCGCGTCGCGCGCCGTCATCACGAGCACGGGCGTGGCGTCGCCGCGGGCACGCAGGCTCTTCAGCACGTCCAGGCCGCCGCGCCGCGGCAGGCCCAGGTCCAGCAGCACGGCGTCGAAGCGCTCGCTGGACAGCGCCGCATCGGCGGCCTGGCCATCGCGCACCCAGTCGGCCGCGAAGCCCTGGCGGCGCAGCGCCTCGCGCAGGCTCTCGCCGATCATGGGGTCGTCTTCAACAAGCAGCAGGCGCATGCCCGGCATTCTGACGGCTGGGGCCTGCTGCCGTCGTGTGAACAGGCCCAAGTCCCGGTGCCGGCGCCGGGTCTTGCGCTGCCGGCACAAGGGATGGGCCGCATGGCGAAAGTCATGCCGGTCTCACCCCCCCGCTTGGGGCGGGTGCATGGAGGGCCGCCGCCCATCGCTTCGACAATGACGCCAGCTCATTTCGTCAGCCCGCCATGCCCGTCACCCGCCAGGAACCCGCCGTCGCCCGCCCTCATGCCCCGCGGTCGGCCGCATGCCGCTGAAGGGACGGGCATGACGGCGCGACAGGTGCTTTACGTGGAGGACGACCCGGTCAACGCGATGCTGATGCAGGGCATCCTCGAGCTGAGGCCGGGTTGCAGCCTGCAGGTGGCGCGCAACGGTGCCGAGGCGCGGAGCCTGGCCCTGCAGGGCGGCGTCGACCTGCTGCTGTGCGATCTGCACCTGCCCGACGTGGGCGGCGGGGAGCTGCTGGCGCAGCTGCGCGCCCAGGGCCTGCCCGCGGGCGTGCCGGCGCTGCTGGTGACGGCCGCGTCCGAGGACGAGGCCGCCCGGCTGGCGCAACGCCATGGCTACGACGGCTACTGGACCAAGCCGCTGGACGTGGCGGCCACGCTGCGCAGCCTGGCGCAATGGCTGGGCTAGGCGTCAGCCGCTGTTGCTGCGCAGCTCGCGGCGCAGGATCTTGCCGACGTTGCTCTTGGGCAGCTCGTCGCGGAACTCGATGAACTTGGGCCGCTTGTAGGCCGTCAGCTGCTCGGCGCAGTAGCTGGCCAGGTCTTCCTCGGCTAGCGCCGGATCGCTCTTGACGACGAAGAGCTTGACGGCCTCGCCGGACTTGGCGTCCGGGATGCCCACCGCGGCGCATTCCAGCACGCCCGGGTACAGGTTGACGACCTGCTCGATCTCGGTCGGGTAGACGTTGAAGCCGCTGACCAGGATCATGTCCTTCTTGCGGTCGACGATGCGCACGAAGCCGCGCTCGTCCATGATGCCGATGTCGCCGCTCTTGAAGAAGCCGTCCGGGTACATGACGTTGGCGGTCTCGTCGGGGCGCTTCCAGTAGCCGGCCATGACCTGCGGGCCGCGGATGCAGATCTCGCCGCGCTCGCCCAGCGCCACGTCGTGGCCCTCGTCGTCGCGGATGGCGATCTCGGTGGACGGGATGGGCAGGCCGATGCTGCCGTTGAAGGCGCGCTGATCCAGCGGGTTGATGGTGGCGGCCGGCGAGGTCTCGGACAGGCCATAGCCTTCCACCACCGGGCAGCCGGTGACCTTCAGCCATTTCTCGGCCGTGGCCTGCTGCACGGCCATGCCGCCGCCGTTGGAGATGACCAGCTCGGAGAAGTCCAGCCGGCCGAACGCGGGCTCGTTGGCCAGCGCGTTGAAGAGGGTGTTGACGGCCGGGAAGATGTGGATCTTGTGGCCGCGCAGCGTCTCGATGAAGCCGGGGATGTCGCGCGGGTTGGGCACCAGGATGTTCAGGTGGCCCATGCGCGCGCCCAGCATGAAGCAGGCCGTCAGCGCGAAGATGTGATACAGCGGCAGCGCGCAGACATTGGTGAACTGCACGTTGCCTTCGGCATAGCCGGGCAGCTTGGACAGCATGGGCTGGAACCAGGCCTCGACCTGCAGGATGTTGGCGACGATGTTGCGGTGCAACAAGGTGGCACCCTTGGAGACGCCGGTGGTGCCGCCGGTGTACTGCAGGAAGGCGACGTCGTCGGGGCCCAGCTCGGGCTTCTTCAGGTGCAGGCGCTCGCCATGGCCCAGCGCCTCGTTGAAGCGCACGACGGTGCGGCCCTCGCCCACGGCCAGGCGGAACTCCGGCACCATCTTCTTCACATGGCGCACCGCGAAGTTGATCAGCGGACCCTTCCACCAGCTCAGCAGGTCGCCCATGGAGGCCAGCACCACATGCCGCACGTCGGTGGCGGCGATGACCTCCGACAGCGTGTGGGCGAAGTTCTCCAGCACGACGATGGCGCGGGCGCCGGAGTCCTTGAGCTGGTGCTCCAGCTCGCGCGGCGTGTACAGCGGGTTCACGTTCACGACGACGAAGCCCGCGCGCAGGATGGCCGCGATGGCCACCGGGTACTGCAGCAGGTTGGGCATCATGATGGCGACGCGGTCGCCCTGCTTCAGCCCCTGGGCCTGCAGCCAGGCGCCGAGTTGCGTGGACAGCCGGTCGACCTCGGCGAAGCGCATGCGCTGGCCCATGCAGATGGCCGCGTCGCGCTGCGCATGCCGGCGGAAGGCCTCCTCCAGCAGCTCGACCAGCGAGCCATGGGCGCGGGTGTCGATCTGCGCCGGCACGCCGGCTGGATAGCTGGCCAGCCAGGGCTTGTCGCGAGGGCTCAGGACGGGGGCGTCAGCAAGGGCGGCTACGGCGGCGTTCATCGGCGGGCCTTGGCGGGAGAAGGTCTCTGATGTTGTGTCGCCCCATGTCCCCCGCCTAGGGGACTTGCCCTACGTCACCGCGGCGACAAGGCCTCAGCCGCCGTCGAACAGGGCGCGCGCCAGCGCCTCTTCGCGCTGCCTCACGGTGGCCAGGAACTCGTCGGCGCCGCGCATCGCGCGGAAGGTGTCGAAGCCGCTCTCGAGAAAGGCCTGCAGCGTGCCCAGCCCTGCCAGCTGGGCCGGGCCGCGCATCAGCCGCAGCGTCTGGCGCAGCAGCGGCTTGGCGGTCAAGTGGTCCAGCGACTCGCCCACGGCCATCGTCAGGTCGATCTGGCGCTGGCGCGCGGCCGGATCGCCGCAGGCGCGCCAGGCGGCGGCGTAGCCGGCGGGCGTGATGTCGGTGGACGGCAGCTGCTGGGCCATGCGCGTGTCCAGCTGCTCGGACAGCGCATGCAGGCGGGCCAGCCGCGCGACCGTGCCGACCACCTCCTGCGGGAACAGCCGCGTCAGCGTCGGGATGACGCGGGCGAACTGGGCGTCGCGCTGGCGGTAGTCGTCGGGGCCGTAGAGCTCCTGCAGGAAGAAGCGCGTCGCCGCCGCGTAGCGCGGGTGGGCCAGCAGGTCGGCATAGGTGTCGGCGAAGCGGCGCTGCTGCCAGGCCTTCAGTGCCTGCACGCGGGCCTGGAGATCGGGATCGGCGGCGCGGCGGGCGCGCTCGGCGTCCACCGCGCTCAGCTCCTGCAGCAGGGATTCGGCGCTCAGTTCTTCCATGGGATGGCAGTCATTCTCGCGCTTAGACTGGGCCGATGAACGGCAGGCTGCAGAGGATCTGGGTGGTGGTGCGCCTGGCGCTGGCGCTGGCGGTGGGATGGCTCGCCGGCTGGGGCTGGGGGCTGCTGACGCTGTGCGCGCAGAGCCTGGTGCTGGCCCTGGGCTTCGTGCAGCTGCGCTGGGTGAACCGGCCCGCGCCCGGCTGGGGCGAGCTGCTGCGGGCCTGGGCCGGCGAGGCCGTCGCCAGCGAGCTGGCCTTCTCCTGGCGCCAGCCCTGGCGCGAATGGGCCGAGCCCGACCACCTGCCGGCGGGCGCGGCGGCCGGCGTGCTGCTGGTGCATGGCTTCAGCTGCAATCGCGGCCGCTGGAACGGCTGGATGAGGCGGCTGCGCGCGCAGGACGTGGCTTTCGTCGCACCGTCGCTGGAGCCGGCCTTCGGCAGCATCGACGCCTATGCCGACCAGATCGAGGCCGGCGTGCAGCGGCTGAAGGCCGCCACGGGCCGCATGCCGGTGCTGTGCGCCCACAGCATGGGCGGGCTGGCGCTGCGGGCCTGGTGGCGCCGCCACGGCGCGGGCCATGGGCAGGCGCCGCGGGCGATCACGCTAGGTTCGCCCCATCAGGGCACGCGCATGGCCGCGCTGGGGCTGGGCGTCAACGCCGCGCAGATGCGCCGCGGCAGCGCCTGGCTGGCCCAGCTGCCGGGCCTGCCCGATGTCGACAGCTTCTGGACGCCCTGCGACCAGGTCGTCAACCCGGCCGAGACGGCCATCCTGAGCGGCTCGCGGGCCCACCGCGTGGACGGCGTGGGCCATATGGGCCTGGTCCACTCGGCCCAGGCCTGGCACTGTCTTCAGACGGCCTTGGATTCGTCCTTGAGCACGCCGCGGCGGATCTGATCCAGCTCGATGCTCTCGAACAAGGCCTTGAAGTTGCCCTCGCCGAAGCCCTCGTTGCCCTTGCGCTGGATGAGCTCGAAGAAGATCGGGCCGATGACCTCCTTGGTGAAGATCTGCAGCAGCAGCTCGTTGTCGGCGCCCAGGTGGGTGGCGCCGTCGATCAGGATGCGCAGGCGGCGCAGCTCCTCGACCTTCTCGCCATGGTTGGGCAGGCGCTTGTCGATCAGGTCGAAGTAGGTGTCGATGGTGTCCTGGAACTCCACGCCGCCGGCCTTCATACCCTCGACGGTGCCGTAGATGTCGGTCGTGCCCAGCGCCACGTGCTGGATGCCCTCGCCGTGGTACAGGTCCAGGTACTCGGCGATCTGGCTCTTGTCGTCGCTGCTCTCGTTGATCGGGATGCGGATCTTGCCGCAGGGGCTGGTCATGGCCTTGGACTTCAGGCCGGTCAGCTTGCCCTCGATGTCGAAGTAGCGCACCTCGCGGAAGTTGAAGAAGCGCTCGTAGAACTCCGACCATTCCTTCATGCGGCCACGGAACACGTTGTGCGTCAGGTGGTCGATCTCGGTCAGGCCATGGCCCACGGGGTTGGGGTCCACCGGCTGGCTGGCGGCGTCCAGCAGCGGCACGAAGTCCACGTCGTAGATGCTGATGTTGCCGATGGCGCCGGCCTTAGCGCCGCCCTTGCCCTGCCAGCGGTCGACGAAGTAGATCAGCGAGTCGCCTATGCCCTTGATGGCCGGGATGTTCAGCTCCATCGGGCCGGCCTTGTTGTCGAAGCCCCAGGCGCCCAGCTCCAGCGCGCGCTGGTAGGCATGGGCGGCGTTCTCGACGCGGAAGGCGATGGCGCAGATGGACGGCCCGTGCAGCCGCGCGAAGCGCTGCGCGAAGGAGTCGGTCTCGGCGTTGATGATGAAGTTGACGCCGCCCTGGCGGTACAGCGTCACGTTCTTGTGGCGGTGGCGGGCCACGGCCTGGAAGCCCATGGTCTGGAACAGCTTGCCCAGCGCCGCCGGGTCGGGCGCGGCGAACTCGATGAACTCGAAGCCGTCGGTGCCCATGGGGTTGTCCCAGGGGGTGAACTTGGCCATGTCTGTCTCCGGAAGAAAAATCTAGAACCGGAAATTCTGCGGCGCGGTGGGCGCAGGTTTCATGCAAGCTGAGGCGTGTAAAGGCTGTTATGCGCATGAATCCTGCAAAATCATGATGATGGAAGCATTGATCGAGCTCGACGCCATAGACCGCCGCATCCTGCGCGCGCTGCAGCAGGATGGCCGGGTCACCTATGACGCGCTGGCCGGCGAGGCGGGGCTGTCGTCCTCCGCCGTGCTGCGCCGCGTGCGCCGGCTGGAGGAGGCGGGCGTCATCGCCAGCTATGTCGCGCTGGTGCCGCCCGAGCGCGTGGGCCTGGGCCTGACGGCCTACATCAACGTCAGGCTGGAGAAGCAGACCGACAACCCGCTGCGCAACCCGCGCGACCTGTTCCGCGCCGCCGTGCAGACCTGGCCCGAGGTGGTGGAGTGCGCGGCGCTGACCGGCGAGATGGACTATCTGCTGCGCGTGCTGGTGCAGGACATGCAGCACTACGCCCGCTTCATCAGCGACACCTTGCTGATGCACCCCAGCGTGCAGGACTGCAAGACCAGCTTCGTGCTGGAGCGCTTGAAGAACACGACCGCCGTGCCGGTCTGAATTGAATGGCGCGCGCAGCGCCGCCGTTCCTCCAGCGACTCCCGCCGATCCGGCTTCGCCGGGCGGCTGGGAGTGCCCCCTTGAGGGGGCGGCCGTCAGGCCGTAGGGGGAGGGTTAATCAAACTCGTGCAACAGCTTGAGCGTGTGGGCCTCGCTGAGGTTGAGCAGCTCGGCGATGTCGCGCAGATCGTCCGGCACGGCCGCGTCGTCCCAGCCCCGCGCCGTGTGGCGGGCCAGGCGCACGGCGAGCTGCACGCAGCGCACCTGCGGGTCGCGCCCGTCCCTGTCGCTGGTGATGCGCGTCAGCAGCGCCGGCAGACGCCAGCGCAGCATCAGCGCCTGCTCCAGATCGGACAGCGCGATGCCCAGCACCTGGCGCTGGGCGGCGGCGCTGCGCAGATGCCGGTCGGCCTCCTGCAACGCGGCGATCTTCAGCGCCAGTTCGGGCGCGTGCACCCACAGCAGCATCTCGGCGAAGTCGCGCAGCAGCGCCGCGCTGTGGATGACGGCCGCATCGGGGTCGGCGCGGTGGGCCGCGAAGCCCAGCGCATAGCGGGAGGCGCGCTCGGCACGCTGCATCACGCGCGACAGGCCCAGCAAGGCCTCCTCGTTGTCGGCCAGCGCCTGCTCCAGCGTGGGCTGCGGCCCGAACTCGCGGAAGAAGGGTGAGATGCCCGTCAGCACCAGGGCCGCCGTCACCGTCTCGGCATCGGCCCTGAGGCCGGCGCTGCGGCCGCGGCGCTGCTCGCTGGCATGGACCAGCACCTTCAGCGTCATCAGCGGGTCGCCCGCCATCATCTCGCCCAGGCTGTGGGCGTCGACGTCGTCCTCGGTCGCGCGCATCTGTTCCAGTGCCTCGGCCGTCTCGGCCAGCACCGGGATCTCCGCCCGGGCAAAGGCGTCCACCCAGGCGTCCAGGCCGGGCAGCGGGGTGGTGATGCGCAGGGGGGTGGGCATGACGACCCCGATGCTAGGCCCATGAGGGGCCGCCCGCTCGTCGCAAGCGACCCCCAATTCGGCCTCAGTTCACAGCCTGCGCACGCCGTCCAGCTGTGCGGTCAGCCGGCCGTCGACGTACAGCGCCCCTTCGGGCGCGCCGGCCTCGGCATAGAACTCCAGCTGGCTGCGGGCGCGGCGGCGCCGGTAGGCGGGCGAGAACACCAGCCGGATGGCGCGCGCCGCGCGCCGGATGCGGGCCCAGCGGCGGGCCCAGGCGGCCTGGGTTTCGGCGGCATCGGGGCCGCTCAGCTCTATCAATCTCATGAGGGTCTCCTTGGGCGGCCGGCGGCCCTCATGACATGGATGGGCATGAGGGGCGGCGGCGCGGTCGTTTCAGGGGTCGTTGTCGGGGCAGCGTTCGTGCACCAGGCGGCGCAGCTCCAGGCGGGCCCGCTGGCGCTGGGCGTGGGCGTCCTGCGGGCTCTGGTGGCGGCCGGCCTGGCGTTTCAGGGCCGGCGCGACGAGTGGATTGCGCGGCTTGCGCAGGTTCAGCTGCAGGGGGCGCGGGGAGGTGAACTGGGGCATGGCTGACTCCTTTGAGAGCCGCGCGAGGCGCGGCGGGCAATGCAGCGGCTCGACCCGCAGGGGCCGGCTGTTGCGCATCAAGGTGGGGGTGCCCGGGGCCCGTGCTCGAGACGGGCGGGCCGGGCGGTCGGGGGACAAAAGGGGTGCGACCTCGCCGCGATGCACGGGACTTCTGCATCGCGACTTGCGCAAATGATAAACAAACGTTGCTCTTGCGCAAGCTGTTTTTATCCAACACCCCTAACGTGCAGGATGCGGGCCGTCCGATGACGGGGGTGCGGTTTCAGGCGCGCCGGCTTGCAGGCTGGCCGGCGTTCGTGCGGCGTCGGGCCGCGCGCAGGCGCCGCCTCCGGCCCGGCCTCAGCGTTTCTTGGGCTTCAGCGGCGCGATGCCCGACTGCAGCTTGCGCCACTCGTCCAGCTCCGCCTGCGGGCTGGGTGCGGCCGGCCTGGCCGCGGCGCGCGGTGCGGGCGTCAGCACCTCGCCCAGCAGGTCCAGCAGCCGGTTGCGGGCGCGCTGCGGATGGCGGCGGTAGTAGGTGAGGACGAGGCCGATGATGAAGCGCTCATCGTCGTCCTGCGGCAGGCTGGGCGAGGGCTCGGCCGGCGTGGCGGCCGGCGCCAGCGCCGCGGCCATGGACGTCAGCGGCGCGGGGGCGGCGGCCAGGCCATGCTCCAGGTCCATCCAGCCCGGCGGCTTGTGGCACAGCTGTTCGAACTGGCGCGCCAGGCGCTCGCCGATCTGGCGCGAGCGGCCCTTGATCTGGCTCCAGTAGCTGGGCTGGATCTGCAGCCTCTCGGCGAAACGCCGCTCCAGGCCACGCAAGGTGGCCGCATCGGCATGTTTGACGGTGGCGCTGACGAATTCTTCGAACAGCCGCATCGCGTTGTCCAGACGGATCTGGGCAACATCGCGGGAGGCGGGGGACATGGGTGCGTATGATAAATCTCCGTATAGCAGGCCCTGCGCCGGAGGTTCGCCATGACGCGAGTTCTTGCCGCCTTGCTGCTGCTGCTCACCGCGCTGAGCGCCGCGGCCGCCGAGCGGGCTCTTGATAAAGACAGCGTCATCAAGGCCGGCCTGGACCAGGCCTGGGCCGCGTGGACGACCCGGGACGGCATCACCAGCTTCTTCGCGCCCGACGCCGAGATCGAGCCCCGCGTCGGCGGCGCCTTCCACATCTTCATCAACCCCTATGCGCCCGCCGGCAGCAAGGGGGCGGACGAGATGCGCTACCTGGCGCTGCAGCCGCAGAAGATGCTGAGCTTCGACTGGAACGCGCCGCCCAGCCTGCCCGCGGTGCGCCAGCAGCGCACGGTGGTCATCGTGCGTTTCGAGGCGGTGGACGACCAGACCACCCGCGTGCGCCTGCACCATGTCGGCTGGGGCGAGGGCGGCGAATGGGACCAGGCCTATGCCTATTTCGACCAGGCCTGGGGCCGGGTGCTGGGCAATCTGCAGAAGCGCTTCGACACCGGCCAGCCCATGGACTGGACCGAGTGGCTCAGGCAGATGCGGGCGCTGTCGGCCCGGACGCCTTGAGCGGGCTCATTCCGCCTCGTCCCCCGCCTTGTAAGCCCCCACCAGCGCCGCCTGCGTGTGGGGCGGCACCGCCTCGTAGTGCGACAGCAGCAGCGTGTAGCGGCCCTCGCCGGCGGTCATCGCGTTCAGCCGCGACTGGTAGCTGGCCAGCTCGGCCAGCGGCGCCAGCCCCTGCACGACCAGGCTGCCCGGCACGGCCGCGCGCGTGCCGTTGACCTGGCCGCGGCGTGAGGCCAGGTCGCCGGTGATGTCGCCGATGCTGTGCTCGGGGGCCGTGATCTCGACCTGCACGATGGGTTCCAGCACCAGCGGCCGGGCCGCGCGCACGGCCTCGATCAGCGCGCGGCGGCCGGCGGTGACGAAGGCGATCTCCTTGCTGTCCACCGAGTGGTGCTTGCCGTCGTAGACGACCACGCGCAGGTCCACCAGCGGATAGCCGGCGATGACGCCGCTGGCCAGGCCCGAGCGCACGCCTTTCTCGACGGCGGGCATGAACTGGCCCGGGATGGTGCCGCCCTTGACCGCGTCGACGAACTCGAAGCCCGCGCCCCGCTCCAGCGGCTCGATGCGCAGATAGACCTCGCCGAACTGGCCGGCGCCGCCGCTCTGCTTCTTGTGGCGGTAGTGGCCCTCGGCCGGCGCCGAGATGGTCTCGCGGTAGGCGATGCGCGGCGGCTCGGTGAGGGTCTCGCCCTTGTAGAGCTCGCGCACGCGCTCCAGCAGCAGGCGCAGGTGCAGCTCGCCCAGGCCGTAGACCAGCGTCTGGTGTGTCTCTCCGGCCTGCTCGATGCGCAGGCAGGGGTCTTCGTCCACCAGCCGCGCCAGCACCTCCCAGAGCTTCTGCTCGTCGCCGCGCCGCGCCGGGCTGATGGCCAGGCCGTGCACGGGCGTCGGGAAGTCCAGGGGCGACAGGTGGATGTGCTCGTCCTCCTGGGCGTCGTGCAGCACGGCGTCGAAGGCGAGGTCGTCGACCTTGGCGATGGCGCACAGGTCGCCCGGCAGCGCCTCGTCGATGTCGATGTGCTTGCTGCCCTGCAGCATGAAGAGATGGCCCACGCGTATGGGCTTGCGCGCATGGCCCACGAAGAGCTGGCCGCCCCTGGCGATGCGGCCCTGGTGCACGCGCATGACGCCCATCTTGCCCAGGTAGGGGTCGGCCACGATCTTGAAGACATGGGCCAGCACATGGCCGGCCGGGTCGGGCCGGGCCGGGTAGGGCGTGGGCTCGGTGCCCTTGCCCTCCAGGAAGGGCGGCGGATTGCCCTCGGCCGGGTTGGGGCACAGCAGCTCGATGACCGACAGCAGCTCGGCCACGCCGGCACCCGTCCTGGCCGAGCAGAAGCAGACCGGGATCAGGTGGCCCTCGCGCAGCGCCTGCTCCAGCGGCGCGTGCAGCTCGCGCGGGTCGACGTCGCCGTCGGTCAGGTAGCGGTCGACGAAGGCCGCGTCCACCTCCACGACCTGCTCCACCAGCGCGCGGTGCGCGTCGGCCACGGACGAAAAATCGGCCTCTCCCGAGGCCGCGAAGAAGCAGTCGGCGACGCGCCGGGCGCCGTCGCTGGGCAGGTTCAGCGGCAGGCACTCCTTGCCGAACACCTCGCGGATCTGGCCCAGTAGATGGGCCAGATCGACGTCCGGGCTGTCTATCCTGTTGACGACGATGAGGCGGGCCAGCCCGCGCTCGCCGGCGGCGGTCAGCATCCGCTGGGCCATCAGTTCGATGCCGTTGAGCGCGTTGATGACGATGAGGGCCGTGTCGGCCGCCTCCAGCGCCGGCAGCGCCTGGCCGACGAAGTCCGGCGCGCCGGGCGTGTCGATGGCATGCACCCGGATGCCGCCATGCGTGAAGTGGGCCAGGCTGGATTGCAGCGAATGCCCCAGGCGTTTCTCCAGCGGGTCGTGGTCGCTGACCGTGCTGCCGCGCTCGATGCTGCCGACCTGCGGGATGGCGCCGGCCTGGGCCAGCAGCGCGTCCAGCAGCAGCGTCTTGCCGGCCCCGGCCGGCCCCACCAGCGCGACCGTACGGATGGTGCTCACGCGCGAATCCAGGCTTGTCTCGCTCATCGCAATCTCCTTGGCGGCCCGGCCAGCGTAGAAGAAGCGGGCCGGGCCGGCAAGGGCAGAATCAAAGGCATGCGCACCTCACTGACCGCCTTCTCCGTCGCCCTCGCCCTCGCGTCGGGTGTTCCATCGGCCCAGGCCCAGGCGACGCCGGCCGACGAGCTCAAGGCCATGCTGGCCGAAGTCAGCCCGGCGCGCATCGAGGCGCGCATCCGCAAGCTGGTCGGCTTCGGCACCCGGCACACGCTGTCCGACATCGGCTCCGACACCCGCGGCATCGGCGCCGCGCGGCGCTGGATCACCGCCGAGCTGTCGGCCTGCGCCAAGGCCGCCGGCGGGCGGCTGCAGGTGGAGGAGCAGAGCTTCATCGAGCCGGCCGGCAAGCGGGTCAGCCAGCCGACCGAGCTCGTGAACGTCGTCGCGACGCTGCCGGGGCGCGGCGCCAGCAAGAGCCGCGTGCTGGTCGTCAGCGGCCACTACGACTCGCGCAACAGCGACGTGATGGATGCCCTGGGCGAGGCGCCCGGCGCCAACGACGACGCCTCCGGCACGGCGGCCGTCATGGAGCTGGCCTGCGTGATGGCCAGCCGGCAGTTCGACGCGACGCTGGTTTTCATGGCCGTGCCCGGCGAGGAGCAGGGGCTGCTGGGCGCCGCCCAATGGGCGCGCGAGGCGCGCGCCGCCGGCACCAATGTCGAGGCCATGATCACCAACGACATCATCGGCAGCTCGCGCGGCGACGCCGGCCAGCACGACCCCAAGCGCTTGCGCCTGTTCGCCGACGGCCTGGATCCGCTGGTGCGCCTGCTGATGGCCGCCAATGCCAACCGCCCGGCCAGCGAGGCCGACGCCAGGTCCGTCGCGGCCATGCAGGCCGAGCTGCTGCCGCTGCTGCAGGCCGGCGGCAACGAGGACCTGCCCACCCACCAGCTGGGCCGCCACATCAAGACCGCGGCCGAGGCGGCCATGCCCGGCTTCACCGTGCAGCTCATCCAGCGCCGCGACCGCTACCTGCGCGGCGGCGACCACATTCCCTTCCTGGAGCGCGGCTATGCCGCGGTGCGCATCACCGAGCCCTTCGAGAACTTCGCCCACCAGCACCAGAACCCCAGGACGGAGAACGGCGTGGTCTACGGCGACCTGCCCGAGTTCGTCGACTTTCCCTACGTGGCCGACGTGACCCGGGCCAACCTCGCCGGCCTGGCCACGCTGGCCTGGGCGCCCGCGCCGCTCAAGGGCGTGCGGCTGGATGCGCGCGAGCTGACCAACGACTCCACGCTGGAGTGGCAGGCCAGCGACGACCCCGAGGTGGCCGGCTACCGTATCGTCTGGCGCGACACCGACTCGGCGGCCTGGCAGCAGTTGAAGGACGTGGGCCGCGCCACGCGCGTGACGCTGCCGGTGTCCAAGGACAACGTGGTGTTCGGCGTGCAGGCGGTGTCCAAGAAGGGCTTCGCCGGCCTGGCGAGCTACCCGCTGCCGCGCCGCTGACGCGCGCCGTCGTCAGTCGCGGCCGTGGCCTCGGCCGCGGTCATGGTCGTGCCTGTCATGGCGGCGGTGGTCGTGGCCGTGGCGATCGCGGTGCACGATGACGTTCTGGCGGTACCAGCCGTCGTCGACGAAGTAGACCGGCGTGCCGCAGGCGCGGTAGCGGTGGCAGTTGTGACGCCAGTCGCGACGCTGGCCGGGCGGCACCCACAGATAGACCGGCTCGGCGCGGTAGACCGGCCGGCCGATGATGACCGGCTGGGGCGCGACCAGCACCGGCGTCGGATAGCGGCCCACGTCCACTCGGCCGTAGAAGCCCGGCTGGCTGAAGCCGATGGAGACGCCCACGTCGGCGGCCCGGGCCGCGGGCAGGGCGGCCAGCACGGCCAGGCCGGCGAGGACGGGCGCGAGCCAGCGCGTGAGGGGGTGTCGGCTTGTGTTCATGTGCTTCTCCTGAAATGGGCGCGGTGCTGCCGCTGCCCTCAGTGGAACGTGGCGGCGGGGGGAGGCGTTGTCGGCCTGGCGGCGCCGGGCTTGTAGGACAGCCGGCCGGGCGGCGCGAATGCGGCCTTGTCCTACAGCGGCGCACCCGTCCTGCCGACGCCGGGCCGCCGCCGTGGGCCGGAAGCTAGCCGGTCGTCGCGACGGAGCACCCCTTGATGAGCGAAACCACGGCGCTGTCGGCCGCCGAGCTGGCGCTGGCACAGAACGCGCGCTTCCTGGAGCGCTGCAGTCGGCTGGCCGGTGTCGGGGCCTGGGAATGGCAGGCCGACACCGATCAGCTGACCTTGTCGGACTCCGCCTGCGAACTGCTGGGCCTGCCGGCGGGCCAGGTGCCGACGCTGGCGGCGCTTCTGCAGCGCTTCGGTCCCGATGGCGCCGCCATGCTGGACGCCGCGCTGCGGCGCGCCGCGGAGCAGGGCCAGGGCTGGGATGTGGAGCTGCCCTGCGAGCCCGGCGGCGGCCTGCGGCGCGTGCTGCGCGTCGTCGGCCGGCCCGACGAGGCGCTGTGCCGGGTCGGCGTCGTCATGCTGGACGTCAGCGAACCGGCCGAGGTGCGCGCCGAGCTGGAGCGCACGCTGGAGCGCCTGGACCTGGCCACGCACAGCGGCGGCATCGGCGTCTGGGACCTGGACCTGCGCCTGGGCCAGCTGGCCTGGGACGACGCGATGTGGCGGCTGCACGGCGAGCCGCCGCATGGCCAGCAGGTCAGCCTGGCGCGCTGGTGGCGACGCCTGCATCCGCAGGACCGCGGCGCGGCCGCCCGCGCGGTGCGCGACGCGCTGCGCGGCGGGCCGCAGCTGGAGGGCGAATGGCGGGTGGGCTGGCCCGACGGCAGCATCCACGTGCTGCGCGGCGCCGGCCGCGTGCTGCGCGACGCCGCCGGCCGGCCGCTGCGGCTATCGGGCGTGTGCTGGGACGTCAGCGAGGCGCGGCGGCTGCGGCAGCAGCTGGAGGAGCAGCACGAACTGCTGGCCGTGACGCTGCAGTCCATCGCCGACGCGGTGCTGACCACCGACGCGCAGGGCCGCGTGACCTGGCTCAATCCCGTGGCGCAGCGGCTGACGGGCTGGTCCGCCGCCGAGGCGCGCGGCCGGCCGGCCGGCCAGGTCTTCGTGGCCCAGCAGGAGCACAGCCGCGAGCCGCTGGGCGACCCGGTGCAGCGCTGCCTGGCCAGCGGCCGGCCGGCACGGCTGCCCGCCGGCGCCGTGCTGCTGGCGCGCGACGGCGGGCTGCGCGCGGTGGACGACTCGGTGGCGCCCATACGCGATGCCGACGGCCGCGTGCTGGGCGCCGTGCTGGTGTTCCGCGACGTGACGCAGCAGCGCCGCCAGTTCGACGAGATCCGCTGGCGCGCCAGCCATGACGGCCTGACCGGCCTGGTCAACCGCAGCGAGTTCGGCCAGCGCCTGGCGCGCACGCTGGAGCGCGCGCGGCGCGACGGCAGCCGGCATGCGCTGCTGGCCTTCGACCTGGACCGCTTCAAGCTCGTCAACGACCACTGCGGCCATGCCGCCGGCGACGAGGTGCTGCGCGAGGTGGCGCGGCGGCTGGAGGCCGGCGTGCGCGGCCGCGACACGGTGGCCCGGCTGGGCGGCGACGAGTTCGCCGCCATCCTGGAGAACTGCTCGCTGGACGAGGCCTCGCGCGTGGCGCAGAAGCTCTGCGACGCGATGGACCAGTACCGCTATGTGCACGGCGAGCAGCGTTTCCGCATCGGCACCAGCATCGGCGTGGCGCCGCTGGACGCGCGCTGGCCCGATGCCGACGCGGCGCTGCGCGAGGCCGACGCCTGCTGCATGACGGCCAAGGAGCAGGGCCGCAATCGCGTGCAGGTCTGGGCGCCCGACGACGCCGCGCTGCGCGCTCACCAGAGCGAACACCGCTGGGCCACGCGGCTGCAGCAGGCGCTGGACGAGGAGCGCTTCGAGCTGGACCTGCAGCGCGTGCTGCCGGCGCGTGGCGAGGACGACGGCCGGCTGCGCGGCGAGCTGCTGCTGCGCCTGCGCGAGCGCGACGGCACGCGCGTGCTGCCCGGCGCCTTCATGCCGGCGGCCGAGCGCTTCCATCTCGCACCGCGGCTGGACCGCTGGGTGCTGCGCCAGGCCGTGGCGCTGCTGCAGCGCGATGGCGCGCCCGAGATCGCGTCGCTGGCCGTCAACGTGTCGGCGCTGACGCTGCAGGACGCCGCCTACCGCCAGGAGGCGCGGGCGCTGCTGACTGGCCTCGGCCCGGCCCGCGCGGCGGCGCTGTGCCTGGAGATCACCGAGACGGCCGTCATCACGCAGCTGGACGAGGCGGTGCGCTTCGTGCGGCAGATGCGCGCGCTGGGTGCGCGCGTGGCGCTGGACGACTTCGGCGCCGGCTCCTCGTCCTTCGGCTATCTGAAGGCGCTGCCGGTGGACCTGCTGAAGATAGACGGCCAGTTCGTGCGCGCGCTGCTGACCGACCCGCTGGACCAGGTGGCCGTGCGCAGCTTCGTCGACGCGGCCCGCACGCTGGGGCTGACGACGGTGGCCGAATGCGTGGAGACGCCCGAGGTGCTGGCGGAGCTGGGCCGCCTGGGCGTGGCCGAGGTGCAGGGCTTTCTGCTGCACCGGCCGCAGCCGCTGGCCGAGCTGCTGGCCGGCATGGCGCGGACCCAGCCGGCCTAGCGTTCGTCGGGCCTGGCCGGCGGGTCGCGCTCGTCGGCGCCGGGCCGTGGCGGCGCTGCCGTGGCGGGCGGGTGCTCCTGGCCGTCGGCCACGGCGCGCAGCGACACCTGCAGGCCGCGCTCCAGCTGGCCCTGCCAGGCCTGCAGCGTCTCGCCGGCCTGGCGCAGTGCGGTGCTGATCTGCACGTCCAGCGGCCGCGGGTCGTCGACGAGGTTCAGCGTGGCGCCCGCGCCCAGCGCCGCCAGCGCGACGATGGCCAGCGCCTGGAACTGCCGGCCCGGCTGGGGCGGCGAGACCGAGTCGGCATGGCGCCAATCCTCGGCTTGCAGGGAACTCGGGAATCGCATGGGGCCTCTCCTTGGCAGCGTCCTTGATGCGCTCATTGCCAAGTTTGGGCGGCGGCCCGGCGGCGGCCTGTCGGCCTGCGCAGGCTTGGCCTGTAGGACGGCGGGAGGGCCGCCGTCAGGCCCGTCAGCCTGTCAGCGTATGGGCGGGCCCAGATCGCCGGGCACGGTGGGCGGCGGCGGTTCGGGCTCGGGCTCGGGTTCGGCGCGCGGCAGCCGCGCCAGCACCAGCGTGCCGCGGCCCGGTGCCGACAGCAGCTGCAGCGTGCCGCCCAGGCTCTCGATGCGGTAGCGCATGCCCAGCAGGCCGTGGTGGCCGGCGCCCACGGCCTCGGGGTTGAAGCCCTGGCCGTCGTCGCGGATGTGCAGCTGCAGCCAGTCGTCGGCCTGGTTCAGCGACACCCGCACCTGCCTGGCCTTGGCGTGGCGCAGCACATTGGTCAGCGCCTCCTGCACCAGGCGGTACAGCGCCAGCCGCCCCGCCTCGTTCGTGGGCACGTCGGCCAGCTCCAGGCTGAGCTGCAGGCCGGAGCGCTGCGCGAACTCCTGGGTCAGGATCTCCAGCGCCGGGATCAGGCCCAGGTTGGACAGCGCCGAGGGCCGCAGGTCCTCGATGATGCGGCGCTTCAGCGCGATGCCCTGGTCCAGCAGCTCGCTCATGTGGCCCAGGCGCTCGTCGATCTCGGGCGCCTGGGTGCGCGTCATGCGGCGGATGCGCGCGACGTCCAGCTTGGCCGCCGTCAGCAGCGCGCCCAGCTCGTCGTGCAGCTCGCGGGCCAGGTGGGCGCGCTCGTCCTCGCGCACGGTCTGCAGGTGGCGGGCCAGCTCGGTCAGCTCGGCGGTGCGGCGCACCACCTCGCCATCCAGCCGGTCGCGCTCCAGCGCCAGCTCCTGCGCATGCTCGCGGCGGGCCCGGTGCAAGGCCTCGTTGCGGCGCAGGAACACCGCCAGGCCGAACAGGCTCAGCAGCGTCAGGCCATGGGTGCCGATGCGGCCATAGGTCAGGGAGCGGAACACGGCGTCGCGTTCCCTGGCGATCTGCACCAGCTCATGCTGGTCCAGCTGCGCGACGGCGTCGCGCACGGCCTGCATCTTCTCGCGCCCGATGTCGGACTCCACCAGCCCCTGCCAGGCCGTGTCCTTGCCTTCGCGGTAGAGCTCGACGACCAGCTGCAGCTCGGAGAGCTTCTCGTTGGCGCGCCGGCTCGCGTCGGCCACCAGCGCCTCCCATTCGGAGCTGGCGTACTGGCCGCGCAGCCGGGCCAGCACGCTGGGCAGCTCGCGCTCGGCGATGTGGATGGGTTCGAGGTAGTCGTCGCGGCCGGTCAGCAGATAGCCGCGCTGGGCGGTCTCGGCGTCGGTCAGCAGCTCGCGCAGGCGCAGGCCGTCGTTGCGCGCGACATGGCGGGCCTGCGAGACCTTCAGCGCCTCGTCGGCGCCGCGGAAGGCGACCTCGCTGACGCCCATGACGGCGGCGGCCGCCAGCGCCGCCAGCACCAGGGCCAGACCGCGGTTGCGGCTGGCGCCCTCCAGCCAGGGGTCCAGATGTCGCAGCATGCGCAGCCGCTCAGTTGGCCGCGGCTGCAGGACGCGCTGAAGGGGCATGCTCGGCCAGTTCGGCGCAGTAGCTGATGAGGTCGTCGAGCTCGCGGCTCTTGTCGAAGACGCGCTCCGCGCCCAGGCTGGCGCAGCGGCGACGCATCTCCTCGGTGGCGTAGTTGGTCAGTACGACGCGGCGCGCGCGCACGCCCAGCTGCTGGGCGGCCTGCAGCACGCCCAGGCCGGTGCCGGAGCGCAGGAAGACGTCGACGATGAAGAGGTCGGCGCTGGCGCCGGGATCGCGCTTCATCCAGCGCACGGCGCCGGCCTCGTCGGCCACCGACCCCACCACCTCCACCTGGGCCAGCTCCTCCAGCGTCGCGATGAGGTTCTCAAGGATCACCGGACTGTCCTCGACGATGAAGGCTTTGAGTGCTGGCATGGCCCGACGGCTGCGGAAGGGGGGGAGGATGAGGCTGAAGTATGGACCGCTTCCGCCTCGGGTCGGCAGCACCGGCAGCGCATCGCGCTGTAGGACTTGTCCTAGGCGCGGCCTCAGGAGGCCGGCCTCACGGCGATGTCGTTGCGCACGGCGACGACGCCCGAGGTCTCGCGGGCCAGCTTCTCGGCCATGGACCTCTCCTCCTGGGACTTGGCGAAGCCGGACAGCTGCACCGTGCCCTTCAGCGTCTCGACGCTGATGGCCATCGCGCTGACGGTGGGGTCGGCGGCGAACTTGGCCTTGACGCGGGTGGTCAGCGCCGCGTCGTCGACATAGGCGCCCACGGTCTCCTGGTTGCGGGTCACGGCGCAGCCGCTGGTGGTGGCCAGCGTGGCGGCGAGGGCGGTGGCGAAGGCGACGGTCAGGATGGACTTGTTGAGCATGGGAATCTCCTGGGTTGGGCGGCTCCCGAAGCCGCTGCAACCACTATCGAGCGGGCTCCGGGCCGGCGGCATAGTCCCGCTGCGCGAGCCGCTGTCGGACTGGGCTGGCGGCGCTGTAGGACACGCGCTCTCGCGGCCGGCGCGCCGGACTGCTACGCTGGCGGCACTGTTTGCATCCCGCACCCACCATGATCCGTATCGGCATCGTCGACGACCACGCCATCGTGCGCACCGGCCTGCGCCAGTACCTGTCCGACCACGTGGACCTGCGCGTCACCGGCGAGGGCTCCAGCGGCCATGACGCGCTGGAGATGGCGCGCGGCGGCGAGGTCGACGTGCTGCTGCTGGACATCTCCATGCCCGACCAGAGCGGCGTGGACGCGCTGGCGGCCATCAAGGCGCGCTTCCCCGAGCTGCCGGTGCTCATCCTCAGCGGCTTCCCCGAGGCGCATTACGCGACGACGCTGCTGCGCCAGGGCGCCAGCGGCTACCTGAACAAGGAATGCGATCCGGAGGAGATCGCCAACGCGATCCGCCTGGTGTCGCGCGGCCGGCGCTACATCAGCCCGGCGGTGGCCGAGCAGCTGGCCGACAGCGTCGTCGGCGGCGCGGGCACGGCGGCCATCGAGAAGCCCCAGCACGAGGCGCTGTCGGAGCGCGAGTTCCAGGTCTTCCTGCGCCTGGCCAAGGGCGAGACCGTGGGCCATATCGCCGAGGCGCTGTTCCTCAGCGTCAAGACCGTCAGCACCTACCGCACACGGGTGCTGGAGAAGCTCAAGCTAGCCACCAACAGCGACCTGACCTATTACGCGCTGAAGAACGGGCTGATCCAGTAGGCCGGCAGCGCCGGCGTCGTCAGCGCGGGTCGCCGGCGTCGGGCGAGGTCGGCTCGCCCAGCATCCAGGGCTGGGCCGATTCATAGCCCAGCTCCGCCTCGCCGGGCGCCGCGGCCGGTGAGCGCCGGCGCGTCAGCAACGACCAGAGCGGGCGATGCGGCCGGGTCTCTGCCGGCAGGGGCTGCAGCGTCTTGTCGTGGTGCATGGGCGGCTCCGGTTGTCGGGCACAGCTTCGCGGCCAGCGGCAGTGACAAATGTCGGCCGATAACGCCGTGATGTGTCGGAGAGCGCCGACAAGCCCGCGACTCACCGCAGAATGCGCGGGTGTTCTCGATCCGGTCCCTGTTGCGCCTGAGCCTGGCCTGCCTGGCCCTGGCCGCCCTGCCGCTGGCCGCCTGCGAGCTGCGCGTGCGCTGGAACCCCGATCCGCCCTACACGATGCGCGATGCGGCCGGCCGCGTCGCGGGCCTGCAGGTCGATCTCATCGAGACGGCGCTGCAGCGCCTGGGCTGCCGGGCGGTCTGGGTGGAGCTGCCCTGGGCGCGTGCGCTGGTGGAACTGCAGGCCGGCCGCATCGACATGCTGCCCGGCGCGCTGCGCCGGCCCGAGCGCGAGGCCTACGCCCATTGGGTGCCGCAGCCCATCGCCTCGTCCAACCGGCTGTACGTGCGTGCGGGCCGGGAGGCCGAGTTCGGCGCCGCGACACGGCTGCAGCAGGCCTGGCGGCCGGGCCTGAAGCTGGGCGTGCAGATCGGCGTCGTCTACGGCCCCGACTATGCCGAGCTGCTCGGCGACGCGGCCTTCCGCGCCGCGCTGACCCAGGTGTCGGTGCGCCGCAGCCTGTGGCAGATGCTGGACATCGGCCGCGTCGATGGCGTCATCGCCAGCGAGACGACGGCGCGCTGGGAGCTGCGCGAGCTGGGCCTGGAGGGCCGCATCGCCGCGACGCCGGTGGCCGTGCCGCATGAGCCGGTGCAGATCATGCTCAGCAAGCGCTCGGTCGATGCGGCGCTGGTGCGGCGCTTCCGCGAGGCCGGCGCGGCCATGGAGAAGGACGGCACGCAGGCGCGCATCCTGCAGAAATACATGGGCGGGGCCTTGCCCTAGCCGGCCAGCGCCGCCTCCAGGATGCGCGCCGCCTGCGGCAGGGCCTGCGTGCCCAGCAGCCGCCCGTCGCCGCCGAAGCGCGTCGCGACGAACGCGTCGGCCGCGGCGCCGGACGACTGTTCCCGCATCAGCAGCGCCTGCGCGCACAGCACCAGGCCTTGCGCGACGCGGCGGGCCTGGGCTTCCAGCGCGGCCGGGTCGCCGGTGAGCAGGCGGCGCAGGGCCTGCGCCTCGGCGCGCACCGGGGCGTCCACGCTGGCGTCGAACGCGTCCAGCAGCGCCAGCGCCACGTCGGGTTCGCGGGCGACGGCGCGCAGCACGTCCAGCGCCATTACATTGCCCGAGCCCTCCCAGATGGAGTTGACCGGCGCCTCGCGGTACAGCCGCGCCAGCACGCCGTCCTCCACATAGCCGTTGCCGCCCAGCAGCTCCATGGCCTCGCCCGTGCACTCGATCGCGCGCTTGCAGACCCACAGCTTGGCGGCCGGCGTCATCAGCCGCTGCCAGGCCGGCTCCGCCTGCTCGAAGCCCTGCGCCAGCCGCAGCATCAGCCGCATCGCGGCCTCGCTCTCCAGCGCCAGGTCGGCCAGCACGCTCTGCATCAGTGGCTGCTCGGCCAGGCGCCGCCCGAAGGCCTGGCGCTCGCGCGCGTTGTGCAGCGCCTGCACCAGGCCGGTCCGCAGCAGCGCGGCGCTGCCGATGACGCAGTTCAGCCGCGTGTAGCCGGCCATCTCGATCAGCGTCGGGATGCCGCGGCCCTCGTCGCCCAGCCGGCGCGCCCAGGCGCCGTGGAACTCGACCTCGCTGCTGGCATTGCTGCGATTGCCCAGTTTGTCCTTCAGCCGCAGCACCTGGATGGCGTTGCGCGCGCCGTCGGGCGTGTAGCGCGGCAGCCAGAAGCAGGTGGGGCCGGCCGGCGTGCGCGCCAGCACCAGGTGGGCGTCGCTGGTTGGCGCCGAGAAAAACCATTTGTGGCCAGTGATCAGGTAGCTGCCGTCGGGCTGCTCGACGGCCTCGGTCGTCACGCGGCGCAGGTCGGAGCCGCCCTGTTTCTCGGTCATGCCCATGCCGACCCAGAGGGACGGCTTCTCCGTCATCGGGCGGTCCAGCGGGTCGTGGGCGCGGCTGAAGAACTTGTCGCGCAGCGGCGCGAACAGCTCGGGCTGTTTGGCCAGCACCGGAATGGCGGCCTGCGTCATCGTCGCCGGGCACAGGCTGCCGGCCTCCACCTGCCCGTGCAGGTAGCAGCCGGCCGCGAACGCGGCCCAGCGGCCCGGCGTGTCGGTGGCGAACACATCGGCCACCAGGCCCTGGCGGCGGTACAAGGCCAGCAGCGCATGCCAGGCCGGATGGAAGTCGACGAGGTCCACGCGCCGGCCGCGGGCGTCGAGCTGGCGCAGCTGCGGGCCGCAGCGGTTGGCGTCGCGCGCCAGCTGGGCGGTCTCGGCGCTGCCCAGTTCGGCGCCATAGCGCGTCAGCGGCTCCACGGCCTGCGGTGCCGCCGCGCGCAGCGCTGCCAGCAGGGCCGGGTCGCTGCCCAGCAGGTTGTGGCCCACCCAATCGTCGACGAGGTTGTCTTTGAGGCTCATCTCAGGCGCCCGATGGGCAGTTTGCGGGCCGAGCGCCGGGCCGCCCCCAAGCCGGCCCGGCCAGGCGATGTGCTTGCGGCTCAATGCCGCAAGCATCGCCGTCCCCTAGGGGGACCGGCCAAGGCAGGCCTTGGACGAGGGGCGGCATCACTCCGTGACTCCCGGTTCGGCCATCAGCCGGCCGCGGCCGGCGCGCTGGGCTTCGTAGAGCGCCGTCTCGGCGCGGTGGCGCAGGTCGGCGATGCCGCGGTCGCCCGGGCGCAGCCGGGCCCAGCCGGCGCTGAACGACAGGTTCACCTCCAGCTCCGCCGGCGCGCGCTGCAGCAGCGCCGCGCGCAGGCGCTGGTCCAGCGCCTGCGGGCCTTCCGGCAGGCAGCGCGCCATCAGCACGCCGAAGCGGTGGCCGCCCAGGCGCCCGGCCAGGTCGCCCAGCCGCATCTGCGCCTGCACGCAGCTGGCGAACAAGGCCAGCGCATGGCTGGCGAAGTCGATCTCGCGCTCGGCCTGCAGCGTCTCCAGATCGTCCAGCTCCAGCACCATCAGGGCCAGCGGCTCGTCGAAGCGGCGCGCCATGGCGATCAGTTCCACCGAGCGCCTGGCGAAGGCGGCGCCGTCGGTCAGGCCGGTCAGGCTGTCGATATGGGTCAGGCTGGACAGCTCGGCCTCGATCTGGCCGCGCCAGGCCAGCAGCAGCATGGGCAGGGCCAGCAGCAGCGCCAGCTGGCCGGCCAGGCCCAGCAGCAGCTGGGGCCAGGCGGCCGGCTGGCCCAGCAGCGTCATGCCGGCGCGGCACAGCACGGCCGCCAGCAGCGGCAGCACGGCGGTCAGGCCCAGCAGCCGCCAGCGCCGGCTGGTCAGGCCTTGCAGCGGCGTGTGGCGGCCGGGCAGCGTCAAGGCCACGCCCAGCCAGGCGAACTGGGCGCCCAGCACCAGGTCGATCAGCGTCTGCGCGGCCGCCGGGCTGGCTTGCAGCAGTGCATGGCCGGCGCCCAGCAGCAGCGGCGCGGAGGCCATGGCCCTGCGCCCGGGCCGCGGCGTCAGCCACAGGCCCAGGGCCCACCACAGCGCCGACAGCCCCAGGCTCAGCGCGGCCACGCCGGCGCTGTGCAGGCCATGGGGCGCCTGGGCATGGCCGCTCAGCGCCGGGCTGACCAGCGCCAGGCCCAGCGCCAGGGACAGCATGCCCAGCTGGGCCCAGCGGCCGCCGGCATTGGCGCCGCGCCAGCCGATCAGCACGATGAGCACCAGCGCCGCGGCCAGCGCCTGCAGGGGCAGCAGTGCGAACAGGGCTTCGGTGAACGTCATGTCAGCCCCGCATCCGCCTCAGGGCCTGACGGGAATGGCGGTCTCGCGTGGCACCGGCACGGCGGTGACGCTGTTCTGCGGCGAGCCGTCGATGAGGCGGTCGGAGTAGGTCAGGTAGACCAGTGTGTTGCGTTGCGGGTCCACCATGCGGACGATGCGCAGCCGCTTGAAGACCAGCGAGATGCGCTCGTTGAACACCTCTTCCTGGCGCGGCAGCGGCTGGGCGATGGCGATGGGGCCCACCTGGCGGCAGGCGATGGCGGCCTCGGACTTGTCCTCGGCCAGGCCGATGGCGCCCTTGATGCCGCCGGTCTTGGCGCGCGACACATAGCAGGCCACGCCGCGCACCTTGGGGTCGTCGTAGGCCTCGACGACGATCTTGTGATCGGGGCCGATGAGCTTGAAGGCGGTGTCGACCGAGCCAATGGGCTCGGCGCGGGCCGCCGCCACGGCGGCCAGCAGCAGGGCAAGGGCGGCGTGCTTCATCGGGCCAGTCTAAAGCGCGCCGGCGCCGTCAGCGCACCACGTGCAGGGCGCCGGGCAGCACGCGCACCGAAAGCTCGTTCGCCGCGGGCAGGGGCTCGCCGTCCACGGCCAGCGGCAGCGGCGCGGGGCCGCTGAGCCGCAGCCTGCGGTAGCCGCTCAGCGTCACGCCGCCGTGGCGCAGATGCTGGCCCGTCAGCAGCAGCGGCATCATGGCCAGCGCGCCCAGCCGGCCGAAGGCGCCGGCGCGCAGCAGCCGCAGCTGGCCGTCGTCGATGCGCGCGCCCGGCGCGGCCGGCATGCCGCTGCCGTAGCTGGGCGTGTTGAGGCTGGAGGCGAACAGCAGGGGGCCGTCGTGCAGCAGCTCGCCGTCTGCCTCCACGCGCAGCGGGTAGCGGCGCAGCCGGGCGATCTCGGCCAGTGTGGCCCACAGATAGCGCGGCTGGCCGCGCAGCCAGCGCGGGGCGGCATGGGCGCGGCGGGCGATGGCGGCGTCGAAGCCGGCCGTCAGGCTGGACATGAAGAGCTGGACACCCTGCCCGGGCGTCGTGAGCTCGCCCAGGTCCATGGCCGTGGCCGGCGCCTGCTGGGCATGGGCCAGGGCCTGGCGCCAGCCCATGCGGGCCAGGCCCAGCGCGCGGGCCAGGTCGTTGCCGGTGCCGCCGGGCAGCAGGGCCAGCTGCAGCCGGCGCGCGACCAGCGCGGGCAGCAGCTGGTGCACGGTGCCGTCGCCGCCGGCCACGATGACGCGGCTGCCCTCGGGCAGGGCCAGCAGGCGCTGGCGGGCGGCGGCGATGTTCTCGGGCAGCAGCAGCGGCACCTGCGGCAGGGCCTCGCGCAGCGGGGCGGCGAGGGCGGCGCAGCGGCCGTTGGCGGCATGCGGGTTCAGCAGGCACAGCGCGGGCAGCGCGGCCGGGGTCAGGGCGGGGGCGATCACGCCGGCATTGAAGCCGCGCCGGGCGGGGCGCGCCATCGGCGCAGACCCTGGCGCGGTGCCACGCCCGGCCTGCCTACACTGGCCTCAGCACTGACCAGCCGCCGGCCGCATGACGCTAGACCTGCCCACCCTGGTGCCGACGCTGGGGGTCGGTTTTGCCCTGTTGACGCTGCAGCTGTGGCTGGCCGGCCGCGGCGGGCTGCGGCGCGCCAGCGCGGCCGGCCTGGCCTTGTGCCTGGGTTTCGCGCTGTTCGGGCTGCAGGACTGGCTGCCGGCCTGGCTGGTGCTGCTGGGCGGCCATTGGCTGCTGATGGCGGGGCTGGCCGGCCTGTCGGGGCTGCTGTCGCGCCACCTGTTGAACCGCGCACCGCCGGCCTGGCATCACGGGCTGCTGCTGGCCGCGGTGCTGCTGGTGCCGGCCCTGCTGGCTGCGGCGCCGCCGCTGCGCGCCGGTGCGCTCTCGGCCGCCATGGGCGCGCTGCTGCTGCCGGTGACGCTGGCCTCGCTGCGCCTGGGCTGGCGCGGCGAGCCCAGCCTTCGCGCCGTCGCGCTGGGGCTGCTGCTGGCCAGCCTCGCGCTGTGGCTGGGCGCCGCCCTGGCGCTGGGCAGGGCGGCGCAGGCCTGGCAGGGCGGGATCTTTGCGCTGGCCTTCCTGGCCGTGCTGGCGACGGGCTTTGCCTTCGTGCTGGCCTATTTCGAGCGCATGGCCGGCCAGATGCGCAAGCTGGCCAGCGTCGACGGCCTGACCGGCGCGATGAACCATGCGACGACGCTGTCGCTGCTGTCGCATGCGCTGGAGCGTGGTCGGCGCGAGGGGCAGCCGGTGGGTTTCGTCATGCTGGACCTGGACCATTTCAAGCGCGTCAACGACCGCCACGGCCATGCGGTGGGTGACCAGGTGCTGAAGGCCGTCGCCGCCGCCACCCGTGCTCGGCTGCGCGGCTCGGACGTGCTGGGCCGCCTGGGCGGCGAGGAGTTCGGCCTGGTGCTGCCGGCCACCGGCGAGGCCGGCGCCAGGCATCTGGCCGAGCAGGTGCGCCAGGCCGTGGAGGCGCTGGAGCTGCGCGGCGACGGCGGCCAGCCGCTGCGCGTGACGCTGTCCGCCGGCGTCGCCGAGGCGGCGCGCGACGACACGCCGGAGACGCTGATGCACCTGGCCGACAAGGCCCTCTACCAGGCCAAGCAGCGCGGCCGCAACCGCGTCGTCGTCGCCGACGACTGGCTGCGCCACTCGACGCTGCAGTCGGCCGTCGGCTAGAACGCGCAGGCTCCCGCCGGGCTGGGCACGGCCGTCTGCCGGCCCGTGAAGCGCGGCGCCTCGGGCCGGCCCAGGTCGAAATGGCTGAGCTGGTCGCTGCGCTGGTTGCACACATACAGATGCGGGCCGGCGATGCAGGCGCTGCGCGGGTAGCTGCCGTGCACCCAGTGGTGGTCCAGCAGGCGCGGCCGCTGCGGGCTGTCCAGCGACAGCACGGCGAGGCTGTCGTGCAGGCGGTTCAGTGCGTAGAGATGGCGGCCGCCGGGCGCGACCAGCAGGTCGGACGCATAGCTGGTGCCGGCGAAGCCGGCCGGCAGCACGCTGATCTCGTCGAGCAGGCGCGGGCCGTCGGCGCTGAGGGCGACGGTGGACAGCGTGGACGACTCCTCCTGCAGCACATAGACCAGGGCGGCATCCGTCGGGTGGAAGACGAAGTGGCGCGGGCCGGAGCCGGGGCTCAGCGCCAGCTCCAGCGCGGCGGCGCCGGGCCTGAACTCGCCCAGCGGCCAGGCGAGCAGGCGGTCGCGGCCCAGGTCGGTACCCAGCAGCCAGCGGCCGTCGGGGCTGGGCTGGATCATGTGGGCGTGCGGCGCGTCGTGGCCGCTGTCGGCCTGGCTGCCGGGCGGCGCCTCGGCGGCGCGGCGCGGGCCGGGGGCGCAGGCGTCGCCGGCGCAGCTGGGCCAGCTGCGGGCCGGGCCCAGCCGGCCGTCGGGCAGCAGCGGCAGCGCGGCGAAGCGCGCATCGCCGTAGTTCGCGACCCACAGCCGGCCGGCGCCCAGGCTGAGGTGGCAGGGGGCCTGGCCGCCGCTGGGCTCGCGCTGCAGCAGCCGCAGGCGGCCGGCGTCGTGGGCGTAGACGGCGACCTGGTGGCCGCCCTCCTCGGCGGCGTAGACGCGCTGGCCGGCGGCGTCGGCCAGCAGCCAGCTGGGGCTGCCGGCATTGGGCGTGAGGCCCAGCGGCCGCAGCGCGCCGTCGGCGTCCAGCGCGAAGCTGTAGATCCCCTGGCCCGGCGGCGCATAGCTGCCGACGTGCAGGAAGCGGGCGGGCGGGGCGGCGTGGGCGGACATCAGTGACAGGGCGGGCAGGGTGAGCAGGTGGCGGCGGCGCATCTTGGGGTCAGAGTTTGAGCCTCAGGCCGGCGCGCAGCAGCAGCCGCAGCAGCATGAGGACCAGGGCCAGGAAGACGAGGCCGCGCGCGATGCCGGCCCAGCCGGCGCTCAGCGCGGCCGGCCAGGACCAGGGCGTCAGCGCCAGCAGCGCGGCCACGGCATAGGGCAGCAGATAGGCCGGCAGCGGGTGGCGGGCGGCGTCGCCCAGCAGGGCCAGCGCGACGCGGCCGGGCGCGGCCTGGGCCAGCGGCCGCAGCGCCAGGTAGAGCAGCAGCGTGGCGCCCGCGCAGGCCAGGCCCCAGCTGGGCGTGGCGTGGATCTTGGACAGCGGCCAGTGCGGTCGCAGGCCCAGGCCCAGGGCCAGCAGCAGCAGGCCCAGCAGCAGCGCGGCGAGCGTGGCGCGGCCGGGCTTGGGCCGGTTCTGGCCGTGCAGCAGCAGCGCGCTGGCCAGGCCGGCCAGCACCAGCGCGGTGTGGGTGGCGTGGGCGCCGCCGCCCAGCCGCGGCGCGGCCCAGGCGTACCAGGCCACGCCGCCGGCCATGCCCAGCAGCGCCAGCGCCAGCCGCGCGGTGGGCGGCGCGAGGATGAACAACAGCGCGGCCAGGCCGTAGGCCCAGCCGATCAGGCCCAGGATGCCCCACCAGTGCCAGGCCATGCCGCCCGGGTAGGCGGCGGCCAGCAGGATCAGCAGCAAGGCGCCGGCAATGCGCCAGGGTCGGGCCAGCGGCGGGCCGCCGGCCGCGCTGCCCCACAGCAGGAAGACGCCCAGGAGCGCGCCCAGCAGCCAGGCCGGTGCGTTGAAGCCGGCCGGCGCCAGCTCGGCGTTGACCATGAACAGCCCCGTCACGACCAGCGCCGCGCTGCGCTCGGCGGCGGCGCGCAGCGCGCCCGCGCGGCCGGCCCGCTCCAGCCTGGGCTGCAGCGCGAACGGCAGCGACAGGCCGACGATGAAGAGGAAGGCCGGGAACACCATGTCGACGAAGCTCATCGCGTCGGCATCGGCCGGCATGTGCTTCATCCAGGCGGGCAGGCCGGCGACGCCGGCCCATTCGTTGACGAGGATCATCACGGCGACCGTGAGGCCGCGCAGCAGGTCGATGGCGGGCCAGCGGGGCGGCGATGGGTTGGCGCTCATGGTGCGGGCTTGGATGGTAAAAAAGGGCGGCCCCGCAAAGGGCCGCCCAAACAGCAGCAGGAGACTGCCACCACGAGGAGGGGTTAGTGGACGCCCACCTCAGTAGTTGTAGCGCAGCGAGGCCATGTAGCGCCGCCCCGTGCGGTAGATGCCGCGCACCAGCTTCTCGGTGTTGCTCACGCCCGGCACCTCGGCGTAGGAGCGGTACTCGCTGTCCAGCAGGTTCATGCCGTCCAGACCCAGCGTCAGCTTCTCGGTCAGCTTGACGTTGACGCTGGCATCCAGCCCCTTCTGCCCGTCGGTGACGAGGAAGTTGCCGCGGTCGGCCTGGGTGTAGTACTTGGAACGCCAGGAGTAGGTGGCACGCGCGCTCCAGCGGTCGTTCTCGAAGTAGGGGCTGAACGTGACCTGGTGCTTGGAGTTGAACGGCAGGCGGGCGCCGGCCGCGGCCTTGGCGTCGGCATAGGTGTAGTTGGTCTGCACGCCAAAGCCCAGGCCGACGTTGGCCTGGAAGGCCAGCGACGCGCCCTGGATGGTGGCGCTGCCGGCGTTGTTGGGGCGCGAGATCGCGTACTCGGCGTTCTGCTGCTGGTTCTGGTTGTAGTGGATCTCCTTGGTCGTCGTCGTCAGCACATAGTCGTTGACGCGCTTGTGGAAGACCGTGCCGGCCAGGATGGCGTTCTTGGCGAAATACCACTCGGCCGAGAAGTCCAGGTTGGTGGACTTGTAGGGCGCCAGGTTGGGGTTGCCGCCGCCGCCGGTCAGCGTCGCATCGCCTATCCACAGATAGCTGGACATGTCGCCGTAGTTGGGGCGCGACATGACCTTGGCCAGCGAGCCGCGCAGCACCAGCTTGTCGTTCAGGTCATAGACCACGTTCAGGTTGGGCAGCGCGTTGGTATAGGCCTTCTTGAAGCTGGTCGGGCCGTACTTGTCCGCCGGGCAGGGGCTGACGTTGACCAGGCAGGCCCAGCCCAGGCTGTCGGACTCGGTGCGCACCAGGCGCAGGCCGACGTTGCCGCGCAGCTTGTCGTGGCTGAAGTCACCCTGCACATAGCCGGCGTCGACGCTCTCCTTCACGGTCCAGGTGTTGGACGCATAGGAGGGGTCGGCGAAGGTGCTGGGCGTGGGCATGGTCTGCCAGGGCGCCAGCCACTTGCCGCTGTTGATGTAGTCGGCCAGCGCCCAGCCGTCGATCATGAAGCGCTTGCTCAGGTCGCCGACATTGCCGAAGCCGGCCAGGTAGTTGCTCGGCACCGAGTGCGGGCTGAACTGCGAGGCCTGCAGATCGCCGTAGCCCTTGATGGACGCCAGCGACACGCCGGCCATGGTCTGGCCGGTCTCGTGCTCGCGATGCTTGAAGCCCCAGCGGACCTGGTAGATGGGGGCGTCGAACTTGACGGCGAAGTCGGCCTGGAAGAAGCGCTCCTGGTCGCGCGTGGGCTTGGCGACGATGTTGCCGCCCCAGCCCGTGCTCCAGTTGTTGGCGTTGGGCGCGTCGGTGTGCCAGCCGCAGCCGCCTTGCGGCAGCGGGGCGCAGGGGCCACCGCCGTCCAGGCGGAAGCCGTTGGGGTCGGTCATCGGGCTGCCCGGCTTGGCCGGCGCCATGTGCGAGGCGATGTCGCTGATGGGCGCGGTCTGGTAGCCGGTGAAGGTCAGCTGCGGCATGGAGCCGGTCAGGTCATAGCTGTAGTTGGCCTTGCCGAGGAACTCGCCGAACACCTGGCGGTCGGTGCCGCCGTTGGCCTTGGAATAGCCGGCGTGGACCGAGGCGGACCAGCGGTCTTCCTTCCAGCCCAGCTTGAGGTCGTAGGAGTCGGTGTCGACCTTGGCGCGGCGGTTGATCAGGTCGTAGACGGTCAGGCCGTTGCGGAACGAGGCCTGGGTGATGACGCCGCCGTCGACCGTCAGCCCCGTCAGCGCGTTCAGCGAGTTCCAGGGGTTGCCGTTGAACGCGAACATCGCGTGCGTCAGGTTGTCGTAGTTGGCCTTGATCTTCAGCAGGTTGAACTCGACGTCCATCTCCTTGACCGGCCGGGCCTGCAGCGCCAGCGACAGCGTGTCGCGCTTGCGCGTCTGGTCGAAGTAATGGGCGCTGATGGAGTTGGGCGCGATCGCGTTCGGATTGGCCAGCAGCGTCGTCTTGCAGGCGCCGACGCAGCTGGGCGGCATGGTGGCGGGCGGGTTCTGCGACCAGTCGGTGGTGGTGGTCGTGACCGAGTTGGGCGAGCCGTTCTTGCCGTTGATGTAGTCCTTGCCGAGCACGGTGCCGTAGGACTCGACGCCGTCGCGGCGGATCTGCTCCTCGGCACGCTGCACCGACATCAGCACGCCGAAGCTGTTGGCCTCGTTCTTCCAGCCGAACATGCCGGACAGCGTGGGCTTGCTGCTCTTGGTGCGGTCGTTGTAGAGGGTGCTGACCGAGCCGGCCAGCGTCAGGCCCTTGAGCTCCAGCGGCTTGCGCGTGGAGATGTTGACGGTGCCGCCGATGGAGCCCTCGTCCAGCCAGGCCTCGGGCGACTTGTAGACCTCGACCTTGTTGACGATCTGCGGCGCCAGCAGCGTGTAGTTGAAGGTGCGGCCCTGCTGCTCGGAGAAGAACCAGTCGCCCGACGCGATGGCCTGGCCGTTCAGCAGCGTGCGGTTGAGCGCCGGGTCGGTGCCCAGGATGGAGACCTTCTCGCCCTGGCCGAAGGCTTTGTCTATGGTCACGCCGGGGATGGCGGTGATGGCCTCGGCGACGTTGGTGGCCGGGAACTTGCCCACGTCCTCGGCGGTGATGACGTCGACGATGGCGTCGGCGTTGCGCTTGGCCTCCAGCGCCTTCTGCATGCTGGCGCGGATGCCGGTGACGACGACGGTGTCCAGCTTGTTGCCCTTGTCATCGGCCGGCTTGGGCGTTTGCTGGGCCTGCGCGGGCAGGCTCAGCGCCAGCAGCGCGGCGGCCGCGATGCTGGACGGATGGTGGATCTTGTTCTTCCTCATGGTTTGTCTCCGGGGTTGCAGGGGATCTCAGCACCCGAGCGGGTGCAGAACGGGGACGCCGAACAGTTCGCTGGCGGTTTTGTAGAAATCGATGCGGCGCTTTTGCTTGCGCTGCTGGTCGGGGTCGTCGGGCTTGTCGCACTCGATGGGGCCGTTGATGGCGCGCGTCGTGGCGCCGAAGCCGGCGCCGGCGCGCAAGGCCATGTGCGAGGAGGCGCTGGAGTCGCCCGGCTGCGTCATCCAGTACCAGAGCGCGGTGCGCCAGGCGACGGTGGAGTCGAGCGCGACGCGGTCGGGGTCGCTCCACAGGTCGATGCCGAGGTAGTCGCCCGCGCGCTTGTACTGGTAGTTCCAGCTCAGCTGGATGGGCCCGCGCCCGTAGTACTGCCGGCCCGGCGCGCAGCCCGGAGCCCAGGACTCGTTGCAGTACTTGTCCCAGTTCTCGCGGCGGTACTCGCGCTGCGCGCGCAGCTGGTCGGACTCGTGCGAGATCTGCGCCAGGAAGGCGGCCATCTCCTGGCGCTTGTGCTGCTCGCTGCCCTGCGTGGCGAAGCCCGGCGTCTCGCGCACCGCGGCGACGAAGCCCTCGTAGCTGTAGAACGCGATGCGGTCGGGGAAGAGCAGGCTGAACTGCTCCCGGCTGGGGATGAAGGCCGCGTCGCCTGCATGGGCAAGGACGGGCAGCAGGGACAGGGCAAGGCTGAGGCGGGAGACGGGAGACATGCGCGGACGGCAGGGGAGCAAAGACTGGCCGCGACTGTCCTGCAGGCTGCCTAAGTACCGCTTCAAGGCATTGTTAACGTTCTCTTAAGCAAAAAAAGGGCGACCCTCGCGGATCGCCCAAAGTGAGGCCGGAGACGGCCACCACGAGGAGGGGTGGGGGGCGCGCCGGCGGCGCCCCCTGGGTCGGCGGGCCGATCAGTAATAGACCGTGCCGCGCACGCCGAACTGCCGCGGCGGGTTGAAGCTCGCCGCGATGCCGTCGCCGGCGCGGGTGTTGTCCAGCCAGTTCTTCACCAGCTGGTTGGTGAGGTTGGTGCCCCACAGCTCCATGTCCCACTTGCCGCTGTTGGCGGCCAGCTTGGCCGACGCGTTCAGCATGCCGTAGGCGTCCTGCTGCGTGCCGTAGTTCTTGTGGTCCAGGTTCAGCGCACGCAGGTACATCTTGCTCTGCCAGCGCCAGCCCAGCGTGGGGGTCAGCGTCATGCCGTTGTCCAGCTCGATGTCGTGCGAATAGTTGACCGAGTACGAGAACTTGGGCGAGCGCGGCAGCGACTTGCCGCGCATGTCCACGTTGCGCAGGCCCGCCGTGGCGGGATCGGTGCCGGGGCCCACCGGCAGGCGCGCGGGGCAGGCGATGTCGCCGGTGCGCATGCCGCACAGCCAGCCGTCGTCATAGGCCACCCATTCCTTGATCTTGGACTCCAGCACCGAGACATAGCCCGACAGCAGGCCGCCCTTCCACGGCAGCGCCTTGTAGTCGACCTCGACGCCGCGGATGGTGGAGCGGCCGATGTTGGTCGTCACCCAGCCGCGCAGCGCGCAGTTGTCGCCGCCGATGGACACGGCCTTCCAGCTCCAGTTGGCGCAGCTCTTGCCGGGCGGCGCGACGAAGGTGCCGAAGGTCTGCGTGTCGGTGTAGTGCAGGCCGCGGAAGTCGGTGTTGAACACCGTGACGCCCAGGTCCAGCCGCTTGTTGAACAGCTTGGCCTTGTAGCCCAGCTCGAAGTTGCGCGTCGTCTCCTCGTCGTAGTCGCGGAAGTAGACGCGCTTGGGTTCCATGGCCGGGTCCATGCAGGGCAGGTCGTTGCAGCGGTCGGTCTTGTCGGTGAAGCCGCCGGGGCGGTAGGCCGTCGCCAGCGACGCGTAGATCATTTGGTCGCGGTCCAGCTCGTAGCCCAGGCCCATGCGATAGCTGAAGTTCTTGTAGTTGGCCTTGTGCTTGCCGCTGCCGACGACGACGTTGGGCATGCCCTTGAGGCCTTGGTAGGGCGCCATCTCCATGGTCAGGTCGTCGCCGTTGTGCCAGGGCACGCCGGGGCGGCTGCCGGGCTTGAACTTGCCGTAGTAGTACCAGGCCGTGTCGGACTCGTAGTTCTCGCTGGCCGTGCCGCCCTTGTCCTCGCGCGAGTCCCAGCTCTGGCGCAGGCCCAGCGTGGCGGTGAGCTTGGGGCTGAGCTTGAGGTCGCCCTGCGCGAACAGGGCGCGCGAGCTGACGCGCCGGTCGGGCTGGTCGAAGTAGTGCACCGTCGGGTTGCTCAGGTCGCCGCTGGCCATGTCGTTCTGCGCGAACACGATGGCGTTCTTCTCGGCCAGCGAGAACAGGCCCACGACGTAGCGCCAGTTCTTCTCCTCCTGCTTGAGCTGCAGCTCGTGGACGGTGGCCTTGAAGCGCGAATCGAAGGTGTGGGTCGCGCGGTCATCGACGGGGTTGGCTGTCGCGCCGGGCGTGGGCACCAGCTTCAGCGTGACCGGGTCGATGACGCGGATATAGCGCTCGGCCGGGTGCAGGCCGCCGTCGGTGTCGGTGATCTGCTGGCGGGTCTGCAGCGAGTAGGCGGTGCGCAGCTGCACGTCCACGGTCGGCGCGAGCTTCCAGGTCAGCAGGCTGCGCCAGTTGTCCAGCGTCATGTCGATCTTGCCCGGCGTGTTGATCTTGGCGTCCCACTGGCCCATGGAGCCGCAGTCCTGCGGCGTGCCGGCGGCCATCTTGCAGTCGCGCATCAGGATCTCGCCGGCGCCGTTGTTCTGGAAGCGGTCGAACGCGCCCTGCCATTCCAGCGTCGGCGTCAGCGCCCAGCGCGCGCTGAGGCGGGCCGCCCATTGGTTGGCGTTGCCGTAGGAGTCGGCGCGGCTGACCTCGTGGTTGAGGCGCTGGTCGACGTCGGGATGGCCGTTGGGGGTCAGCACATAGCCGCCCTTGCCGTCGGAGACGCGGTAGCCGCGGTCGGTCAGGTCGCGCTGCTGGTGCACGAAGCCGTCGCGCTTGTCGACCATCACGGCGCCGCGCAGCGCGAAGCTGTCGCCGAAGGACTTGTTGTAGACGCTGCGCAGCTGGCGGCCGTTGTAGTTGCCCAGCTGCAGCGAGGTCCAGCCGTAGTCGGACTTGAAGTCGGGCTTGGCGGGGTTGACGTTGATGACGCCGGCCGTCGAGTTGCGGCCGAACAGCGTGCCCTGGGCGCCACGCAGCACCTCGACGTTGTCGACGTCGAACATCAGCGCCAGCGCGCCCTGCGGCCGCGGCGAGTAGACGCCGTCCACATGCACGCCAACGGCCGGGTCGGCCAGCTCGCTGAAGGCGCTGGAGCTGATGCCGCGGATGGACATCAGCACGCCGGAGTCGGAGGGGCTCAGGCCGATCTGCACGTTGGGGACCACGCCGCTGAGGTTGCGGATCTCCTTGATGTTGTCGCGCACCAGGTCGTCGCCCGACAGCGCCGACACGGCGACCGGCGTCTTCATCAGGTCGGTCTTGCTGCGCGTGGCCGTCACGACGACCTGGGGCAGCTCGTTCTTGTCGCTCTGCGCCTTGCGCTCGGCGTCGCTGGACGGGTTCTGGGCCTGCGCCGGCAGGCTCAGCGCCAGCAGGGCGGCGGCCGCGATGGTGCCGGGCCGGCGTGTCGGGTTCTTCTCTCGCATGGACTTGTCTCCGGGGAGTGGTGGTGAACGTAAGGAAGCGGGGCGACTGTCCGGCCGGCCGCCTAAGCGCCGCTTCAACAGCCGGTTAAGGCACCCTTAATCCGGTCGGCGTTAGAGTCCGCGCCATGCGAATCTGTCTGCTCGAGGACGATCTGGAACTGGGGCGTTCGCTGCAGGCCCTGCTGCAGAACGCCGACCACGAGGTGATGTGGCTGCGCCGCATCGCCGACGCGCGGCTGTGGATCGCCGAAGGCGGCTTCGACGCCGTCGTCATGGACCTGGGGCTGCCCGACGGCGACGGCATGGAGCTGCTGCGCACGCTGCGCCGCAACCACCGCAAGCTGCCGCTGCTGGTCATCACCGCGCGCGACGCCATCGAGGACCGGCTGGACGGCCTGGACGGCGGCGCCGACGACTACCTCGTCAAGCCCTTCGCCGGCTCCGAGCTGCTGGCGCGGCTGCGCGCCGTCGCGCGCCGCAGCCAGGCCGACGGCGGCGAGCCGCAGCAGGCCGAATGGCAGCTGCGCGACCTGGTGCTGGACGAGCCGCGCATGGAGGTGCGCCGCGGCCAGGAGCGCGTGCCGCTGTCGCGCACCGAGTTCTGCCTGCTGCTGACGCTGATCAAGCTGCCCGACCGCGTCGTCACGCGCCGCCAGCTGGAAAGCCGCTCGCCCAGCCAGATGGACGGCCGCAGCCTGGACGTGCACATCTCCAACCTGCGCCGCAAGATCGGCGAGGGCTATATCCGCACCGTGCGCGGCGTGGGCTACCTGGTCGAGCGCGAGGCGTGAGCGAGCAGGCCGCGTCGGCGCCGCGCTCGCTGTTCCGGCGCAGCCTGGGCGCCGTGTTCGCCGTGCTGTTCCTGTGCTGGCTGGCGCTGGTCGCGCGCGAGCTCATCGACATCCGCGTGCTGCAGGTGCGCAACGGCCAGGCCGAGAACCTGCTGTGGGCCGAGCTGGCGCTGGAGCGCGCCCGCGACACCCATGCCGAGGCCGGCCGGCTGGAGCAGGCCCTGCTGGCGCTGGAGGGCATGCGCGAGCGCGAGTGGCGGCTCAAGGGCCACCGCACGCCGTTCCGGCTGCTGCAGGTGCTGCGGCGCGACGTCGTGCTGACCGAGCAGCGGCCCGACCTCAGCGGCCGCGACCGCGTGCTGCCGCAGGAGGCCGTGCCCGGCGAGGACGAGCGCTGGCTCTATGCCGAGGTGCGCGACGACGCGCGCGAGCTGGTCGTGCGGCGCTGGCAGGAGCGGCCGGGCGACTGGCACTTCAGCCTCGCCGGCCTGAGCTATTACGCGCGCCCGCTGCTCTACGGCCTGCCGCTGCTGGCGCTGCCGCTGTGGCTGCTGTTCCGACTCGGCTTCGCGCCGCTCAAGCGCATCGGCGACCAGATCTCGGCGCGCTCCGCGCAAGACCTGACGCCGCTGCCGGCGACGCGCTACGTGGAGCTGGCGCCGCTGGTCAACGCCGTCAACTCGCTGATGGCGCGGCTGCAGCAGCGGCTGGACCGCGAGCATGAGTTCCTCGCCGACGCCGCCCACGAGCTGAAGACGCCGCTGGCCGTCATCCAGCTGGGCGCCGAGGGGCTGGACCAGGCCGACATGCGCGCCCGCGACGAGGCCCGCGAGCGCCTGCGCCTGGGCGTGCAGCGCGCCACGCACACGGTGCACCAGCTGCTGGCGCTGGCCCGCTCCGGCTCCGACGCGCTGGACCTCAGCAAGGCCCGCCACGACCTGGTGGACCTGGTGCGCGAGCGCATCGCGCTGGCCAGCGGCCTGGCCGTGAAGCGCCGCATCGAGCTGGAGCTGGAGGCGCCCGAGCAGCTCGAGATGTGGCTGAACCGCGAGTCGCTGTGCAGCCTGGTCGACAACCTGGTCGACAACGCGATCAAGTACTCGCCCACCGGCGGCCAGGTCAGCGTCACGCTGCAGGAGGCCGCCGACGCCGTCGTGCTGACGGTCAGCGACGCCGGCCCCGGCATCCCGGCCGAGCTGCGCGAGCGCGTCTTCGAGCGCTTCGTGCGCCTGCAGGGCGACCAGCAATGCCATGGCAGCGGCCTGGGCCTGACCATCGTCGAACGCGCGGCGGGCCAGCATGGCGCGAAGGTGGCGCTGCTCGACGGGGCCGGGGGTCGGGGGCTGACGGTGGAGGTCAGGTTTCCGCGGGCCGAGGCTTGAGGCGCGCGGGGCGCGGGGGGCTGCGCGTGTGCGGTGGTGATGGGCGGGGGGATGAGTGCGGCGGGCTGACAGCGGAAGTGCACCGCAAGATAGGTCAGCCAGGTCTCGACCTTGGGGCCGCCCATCTCCGCTGGCTGGCGCAGGCCTTGGAACCGGATGAAGGCCCGAGACCAGTACAAGTACGCCTGCTCGGTGCGCCGGCTGTAATGCAACATCCGGACGCGCTCGCGCAACTGGTCGAGCAACATAACTGCTTTCAAAGGCGGCAATTGACGGCAGGACTCGGGCGCAAAGCCGCGCGAGGAATGGCTGGGCGAAGACGGCAGGCAGTCTGGCAGCCTCCCCTTGGCGGTGCCGCGAACCAGCCAGGTAGGTTTGCAACGGGTGCGGTTTTTGACGAGAAATTCAGTTCTTTACGAATAAACAGTCAAATGAGATGAAAGCCCAGCCTCGACAAGCACTTGGATTGCATGCCGTGCGACCCGTTACTGCGCGGGTTGCCGTGATAAGCGGCATCGACCTGCGGTCTACAACACGTTAGGCATCATGGAAATGAACGCCACTCTTCGCAAATATGTTGGCCTTGCCGCGCTGCTTGGAACCTCAATGGAGACGTCAGCCTGCTCTGCGCCAGGTCACCACACCAACGACGAGCTGATTCGTGATGCTGAATCGATTGTGGTGGCGAAGGTTGTTGCTGGAACTCGCGAGCATTTTGGGAACCCGGCTTGGCCGTCAATTGAGATGATTCAGTTTCAGGACGGACGCGGGCCAGGCCCTCAAGTGACATTTGAGGTGGTACGAACGCTGAAAGGGGCTCCTCCAGCAAAGCGATTTGATCTTGTAGGCTCGTTGAAGTACTTTGGCCCGAACGAGGAGCCTGTTCCGTATCAGTTGGCAAGGCCAGGCGCGCAGCGCGGGACTTGCTTTGCGTACGACTACAAGTTGGGTGGCACCTTCTTGCTGTTCTTGAAGAACGGGAATCCGCATTGGTCCGCCGTGAGGCCGACCAATGAAGAGGTACGGGGGGCGCAGGACAGATGGCTGGAATGGGTCGAATCGAGGGTTACGCAGGCGCCAAAGGTTCCAGCCGGGGCTCCGGCTTGGAAGTCCAGTCAAATGCCTAGCCAGCCGCTCGAGCCGACTCGCGTCGGCAAGCCATCGCTCGCGGCTCAGCTTCAACGTTAGCCTTCATGGAAATGCGTCCCGCTTTCATCCACGTCGCAATAGCCATTGCTGTCGGCGCGCTCGTCGCGGCATTCACGCCTGCAAGGTGGATCTCCGCATCACTGTGGGTGTCGTCTGCGTTGATGATCAACGGCGCCATCGCGACCGCTGAGGGCGCAGGGCCTGGTGGTTTCGAAAATCCGGATGGCACCAGCCCAGTTCCTGGTGCGAACGCGCTTGCGTTCACGTGCGCAGCTATAGCCCTCGCACTCGCCGGCCTTGGGTTCGCAGTGCAGTTCCTTTGGCTGCCATCACCATGATGGCTAACCCACCGTTGCAGCCGGCGCACAACTGCGCGGATGAACGCAATCGTTGAACAGCATGCTGACCATTGAGTTTGAGCCACCACAGGAATCCGCGCCGTGCGACTGCTGCGGCGGGCGCACTACGCGTCTCACTCGATTCGTACATCTTGACGGTGATGCCTATGCCATCTACTACGCCGTCTTTTCGGACAACCACCCTGGCCACCCAGTCTCCGTGACTGTGAGTATTGGCGAGTGGGGCGAAGGTTCGACACCAGACCAGCGGGTTGCGTTCGCGCTCGAATTGCGGACGACTGATGCGCAGTATCAAGTCGGGGTAGTCGATGCGGAGCAGTCTCCTTGGCGCGAAGCGAAATTCATCGGCCGCACGCTGAACCGGGCAGAGGCGCTAGTTCATCCGCGGATCAAAGAGGTGTTCCACATCACGGACCACATCGTCGTCGAGGACCAACCTATTCATGCCTACCTCAACGCCGCGTAGGTTGCTGTTCAACCCTTTGCCGCAGCGGACCGCTTATAAAGCCGCTTAGTTCAAGCGTTAGATCTCACAAGCATGGCCACACATATACCTGCGCATCTGGTTGATTTCTGGAATGCTTTCGCCGATTCCATCGGCGGCGTGGACGCTGCCCGCTTCTACGAAGTGTGCGTCTTTGGCGATAGTGAGGACCTGGCGAATGAGCTTGCCGAACTCGTGCTTCGGGGCACTAAGCGTGCCACAGCGGGGTCGGTATGGTCCTACGAAGGTGAAGGGAAACGAATTCCTATGCCGGGCGATCTCAGCATCGTCACGAACTGGGCGGGTAACCCGCTCTGCATCATTGAAACCGAATCCGTCGAGGTTGTGCCTTTCAGCGAAGTCAGTTCCGAGTTTGCGGCCACTGAAGGCGAAGGGGATGGCTCGTTGTCGTTCTGGCGAGAGGCACATAGACAGTACTTCACGCGCGAATGCGCCCGAGCAGGCCGCCAATTCGACGAGAACATGCTCGTTGCCTGTGAGCGGTTCAAAGTTGCCTACGCGCCTTCGACCAATGCGGTCTAACCAGTCTTTCGAGCCGACTCGCGTCGGCAGGCCGCCGCTCGCGGCTCAGCTTCAACGTTGGGCGTCACTCAATTCCGGCAACATCACCCATTCCCAGTGAGCAACATCGCACTGCTCTGTAATTTCACCGCGACGTTCGGCGCGGCTTGGCTCCTTTGTATGCGCGGGTCCGACTGGAATACGCCCAGGTGGTCAGAAGGGACTCGCTGGATGTGGCTAGTGTTTGGCACGCTCGCATGGGTCGCCACATTTATCTGGCTGGGTAAAGCGTTGTACGGTGGAGATGTCCGTCAGTCAGAGCCAATGTCGTACGCGCTTGTAGGCGGCCTGCCCACGGGCATCTTGGCCTATGCCCTGGCCGCCTGGTTGCGGCCCGGCATTCTTGGTGCTGACCGTGTGGCGCCGTCCGATCCTGTTGTCGTGCCGGATCGCGTTCCGAAATCAACCGGCGAGTGGCTCCTTCTTGATCTCCGCGCGGTTCCGAAGGTGCTTCGCCGACAGCGCCGCAGAGGTAAGTGAAGCGGTGCCTGCGGCAGCACAGTCCGAAGTGATGCCCAACCAGTTGCTCAAGCGGGCGTGCCTACGGCAGCAAAGCCGCTGTAGGCACGCCGATTAGCGTCAACGTTGAACGGCCGCTTTCGGGCATCGAGTTCGATGAAGCGGAAGATCGCTGCAGACCAGCCACCAAGACGCCCCGAAGTCTTAGCATGACCCTGCCATGCCGCCCTCGGCCAGCTCAGCCTATCGACGTTTCCCGAGCACCCGCCCCGCACGGCCGAGCGGCTCGCCGCCGTCCAGCGCCAGCGCCCCGTTGACCCACACCGCCTGCAGCCCCTCGGCCGGCAGGCAGGGGGTGCCGTAGTCGGCGCGGTCCCGCAGCCGTTCGGCGTTGAACAGCACCAGGTCGGCCGCGAATCCGGCGCGCAGCAGGCCGCGGTCCGGCAGGCCGAAGCGCTGCGCCGTCAGCCCCGTCATCTTGTGCACCGCCTGCTCCAGCGTCAGCAGGCCGCGCTCGCGGCCGTAGTGCGCCCAGACGCGCGGGAAGGCGCCCCACAGCCGCGGGTGCGGAAAGCGGTCGTGCGGCAGGCCGTCGGAGCCGATCATGGCCAGCGGGTGGGTCAGGATGCGGTCCACGTCGGCATCGCACATCTGGAAGTAGCAGGCGCCGCCCGGCTGCAGCCGCGTGACGGCCTCGGGTTCGCTGCAGCCCCAGCCCTGCGCGATGTCGGCCAGCCATTGCCCGGCCAGCTCCGGGTGGGCCTCGCTCCAGGTCAGGCGTATGGGCGTGAGGCCGTCGGCCAGGTCCTCGCGCAGCACCGTGGAGCCGGCCAGATAGGGGTAGACGTCCAGCCCCAGCGCCTGGCGTTCGCTGAGCCGCTCGATCAGCGCCAGCGTCTGCAGGCTGCGCCCCCATTGCGCGCGGCCGGCGCATTTGTGGTGGGAGATGACCAGCGGCAGGCCGGCCTCGAAGGCGCAGTCGGCGGCCTCGGTGATGGCGTCCAGCACCTGCTCCATCTCGTTGCGCAAGTGCACCGCATAGACGCCGCCATGGCGCGCCGCCACGCGCGCCAGCGCCAGCAGCTCGGCCCGGTCGGCGGCGGCGGCGGGCGCGTAGAAGGTGCCGGAGGACAGGCCCGCCGCGCCCTCGCTCAAGGCCTGGTCCAGCAGCGCACACATGGCGTCGCGCTCGGCCGGCGACGCGGGCCGCGTCAGGTCGTCCATGCAGCGCAGCCGCAGCGCCGTGTGGCCCACCAGGCCTATCGCGTTGACGGCCGGCCGTGCGGCATCCACCGCGTCGCGCCAGGCGGCGAAGGAGGCATGGCGGAACTGCTCGCGCGCCAGCAGGTTCATGGGCGGCGGCGGGTCGGGCGTCAGCAGCGGCGCCAGCGAGATGCCGCAGTTGCCGGTGACGACGCTGGTCGCGCCCTGGCTGAGCTTGGGGAGCATGTCGGGCGCCGTCAGCAGCGCCGCGTCGTCGTGGCTGTGCGCGTCGATGAAGCCCGGCGCCAGCACCAGGCCCGTGCAGTCGCGGCGCGGCACGGCGGGGTCCACCGCCAGCCGCGGGCCGATGGCGGCGATGCGGCCGTCGGCTATCAGCAGCTCGCCGCGCGAAGCCGGCGCGCCGCTGCCGTCCACCAGCAGCGCGTGTTGCAGCAGCAGCATCAGGCGAAGTCGGTGGTCAGCGCATCGACGACGCGGTCGCCCTCGTCGACGATGGCCATCCACGCCCATTTGTCGAAGGTGGTGCAGGGGTGCGAGGGCCCCAGCGCGACGCGCTCGCCCACGGCCGGGCCGTCGCACTCGGCCGGGTCCCAGCGCAGATAGGCATGCTGGTCGTTCAGGCCCGTCAGCTGCCAGCCGGCCGGTGCCGGCCGGCGCGCCTCGCCCTGGCCATGCCAGACCGGCACCGGCCAGCCCTGGTCGAAGGAGAGGTCGCGCCGGCCCGCGTTCAGCAGCGCCAGCCCCGGCTCGGGGCAGGACAGCACCTGGGTCCAGACCTCCAGCGCCGGTCGCAGGCTGGGTGCGCCCAGCGGCGTGCCCAGGCGGTCGTCCATGGCCTTCATGTAGCGGCCGTAATGGGCATGGTCGTGGCAGACATAGCAGCCCGAGCGCAGCAGGCCCAGCCGCCCGGGCCGGCCCGCCAGCACCGGCGCGACCAGGTCGAACAGCGCCGAGCCGCCGCCGCTGAGCCACAGCGGCCGCGCCGCGTCGTCCAGCAGGCCCTCGGCCTCGATGGCGGCCAGCAGCGCCTCGACGCGGGCCTGCCATTGCTGCATCAGCGCGACGTCGGGCGCGCTCTCGCCCAGCACCTGCAGCCCCTCGTAGAAGCCGACGCCGCGCAGCCGCAGCGCCGGGTGGGTTTGCAGCGCGCGCGCCAGCGCCAGCGCCGGGCCGTGCTCGCGCAGGCCGCAGCGCTTGTCGCCCAGTTCGATCAGCACGTCCAGGCGCGCCTCGCCGGCGCCCAGCTGGGCCCAGTGCGCGGCCAGCAGGTCCAGCTGGGCCTGCGAGTCGACGAAGAAGGCCAGCTCCACGCCCGGGTGGCGGCGGCGCAGCGCCAGCAGCTGCGCCAGCTCGTCGGCGGCGACCAGCTGGTTGGCGATCAGCGCCCGCCGCGCGCCGGCGGCCAGGCCCAGGCGCAGCTGGTGCACGTTGGCGAAGGTCAGGCCCCAGGCGCCGGCGTCCAGCTGGCGGCGGAACAGCTGCGGGCTCATCGTCGTCTTGCCATGCGGGGCCAGCTGCACGCCGCGCGCGGCGGCGAAGTCCTGCATCCACGCGATGTTGTGGGCCAGCTCGGCCTGCCGCACCACGGCCAGCGGCGTGGGCAGGTCGGCCAGGGCCCAACCGCGCTGCGCGATCTCGGCCAACCGCAGCGGCGGCTGCAGCGCGGGAAAGCCCTTCAGCCAGGGGCCCAGCCAGCCCGGGCGCGGGGTGTCATCGTGTTCCATGCCGTCATCATCGCGCCGCTGTCTGAAGGCCGCCTAAAGGCCGCTCTTGCGCATGGCGCGGCGGGCCACCAGACTGCCGCGCATGACTGCACTGATCTTCCTCGGCGCCGAGCCCACCGCCAGCGACCGCCAGCCCCGCCCCCTGTCGCCCGCCGTGCGCGCCGGCGACTTCGTCTACGTGTCCGGCCAGGTGCCGGTGGACGCGCAAGGCCAGATCGTCGACGGCGGCATCGAGGCGCAGACGCGCCAGGTCTTCGCCAACCTGGAGGCCGCACTGGCGCTGGCCGGCGCGACGCTGGCCGACGTCTGCAAGACCAGCGTGTGGCTGGAGGACGCGCGCGACTTCGGCGCCTTCAACCGCGTCTACATGGGCTATTTCCCGGGCGGCAAGCCGGCGCGCTCGACGGTGGAGTCGCGGCTGATGATCCCGGCCAAGGTGGAAATCGACGTGGTGGCCTACCGGCCGCTGGAGCGGGGCTGAGCCGGCCGTCTTGAGGAAACCTTGAGATGGGCTTGAGATGAGCCCTAGCCGGGTGGGCACATGATCGCCGCATGCCGTTTTCCCAGACGATCGCCGCGCTGTTGCCGCGGCCGCAAGCCCTGACCCTGCTGCCCGGTGCCGGGCCCGCCGTGGGCGGTTTGCGCGACCTGCCGGCACCGTGGCGGGCGCTGCTGCCCGCCAGCGAGGCCGCCGGCGCGGCGCGGCTGGTGCTGCCGGCGCTGGCGCCGCGGCTGCCCCGGCTGGGCGATGACGAGTCCTTCCGCCTGCAGCTGGCGGCCGACGCCGTGCAGGTGCAGGCGGCCACGCCGGCCGGCGTCAGCCATGCGCTGCATGCGCTGTCGCAGCTGTGGCAGGCGGCGCGCGAGGCGGGCCAGGCCAGCCTGCCGGCCCTGCAGATCGACGACGCGCCGCGCCATCCCTGGCGCGGCCTGCTGGTGGACGTGGCGCGCCGGCCGCTGCCCTTCGACGCCTTGCTGGAGCTGCTGGACGGCATGGCCGCCGCGCGGCTCAACGTGCTGCACTGGCATCTGACCGACGACCAGGCCTGGCGGCTGGAGTCGCGCCGCTACCCGCGCCTGCAGGAGCGCGCCAGCGGCGGCCATTTCTACACGCTGGAGCAGGCGGGCCGCCTCGTCGACGCGGCCGCCCAGCGCGGCATCCGCGTCGTGCCCGAGCTGGACCTGCCGGGCCATTGCTGGGCGCTGGGCCTGGCCCATCCGGAGCTGCTGTGCGCGCCGGCGCCCACCGAGGCCCAGCCCGGCTTCGGCGTCTTCGGCGCGGCGGTGCGCCCCGACAGCGAGGCGCTGTACGACTTCCTCGACGGCCTGCTGGGCGAATGGGCCCAGGTCTTCCCCGACGCCTTCGTCCACCTGGGCGGCGACGAGATGGCGCCGGCCGCCTGGGAGGCGCTGGCCCGCCAGCGCGGCGTCGGCCTGGCCGAACTGCAGGCCGGCTATCTGGCCCGTGTCGGCGCCGTGCTGAGCCGCCACGGCCGGCGCCTGGTGGCCTGGGACGAGATGGGCCAGTCCAGCGCGCTGCCGCCGGGCAGCCTGCTGCAATGCTGGCGTGGCGACGAGGCCTTGCACTTCGCGCCACCGGGCCTGGCCGGGCGGCTGCGCAGCGCGGGCTTCTACCTGGACCAGATCCATCCCGCCGCCTACCACTGGCGCCGCCCCATGCGGCCGCCGCTGCGGCCCGCGGCGCCGGCCGCGGGCGGCTCGGCCTGGTTGCTGCAGGCGAGCGTCGGCACCTGGCAGGTCGAGGGCCGGCTGTGGCTGGACGGTGACGAGGCCAGGCTGCAGCTGCGCAGCAGCGGCACGCTGGACGAATGGCTGGCGCCGCGCGTGGTGGCTGGGCCGGGGCCGTGGCGGTTGCGGGTCGACAGCGACCTGGGGGAGCTGGAGCTCTGGGGCCCGGACGCGAGCGGCCGTGGCTGGCTGCGCCTGGGCGCGCTGCGCCAGCGCTGCGACTGGCGGCCGCTGCCCGAGGGCCTGGCCGACTGGCCCGCCGCGCAACCCGACACCGCCGCGCCGCTGCTGGGCGGCGAGGCGGCGCTGTGGGCCGAGCTGGTGGAGGCGCCGCAGCTGGCGCTGCGGCTGTGGCCGCGCGCGCTGGCCGTGGCCGAGCGGCTGTGGAGCGACCCGGCCGACGCGGCCCGGCTCGAGCAACGCCTGGCCGCCGCGCAGCGCTGGCTGGTGGCCACCGGCCGCATCCCGGCCGACCCCGCCGCGCCGCTGCTGGAGGCGCTGTGCCCCGCGCCCGCGGACCGCGCCCGGCTGCGCGAGCTGGCGCTGTGGCTGGAGCCCGGCTCCGGCTATGCGCGCCAGCACGCGAAGAAGCGCGCGCTGGCCTACACCCAGGCCGAGGCGCTGGACCGCCTGGCCGATGCGCTGCCGGCCGAGAGCCCGCTGATGGTGGCGCTGCAGGACGACGCGCCGGCCTGGCTGGCCGCGTTGGCCGCCGCCCGCGAGCGGCTGCCGGCCTGGCGCGTGCTGCTGTCCGCCTCGCCGCGCCTCGCGCCGGCGCTGCCGCTGCTGGCCACGCTGGCCGGGCTGTTCGAGCTGGGCGAGGCGCTGTGGTCGGGCGCCAAGCCGGCCGACGCGCAGCAACGCCTGCACGAGGCCGCGACCCTGGTCGACGAGATGCTGCCGGCGCTGGTGCAACCGCTGCAGCGCCGGCTGGACGCGCTGGCATGAAGCGCGCCGTCCTCATCGCGCTGGCGCTGGCCGGCGGCGCGCGGGCCGCTGACCTGGAGCTGCTGCATGCCTGGACCTCGGGCAGCGAGGCCGCCATGGTGGGCGAGCTGGCCGCGGCCGCCCGCCGCGGCGGCGTGGATCTGAAGACCACGGCGGTGGCCGGCAGCTCGAATGCCAACACGTTGCTGAAGGCGCGTTTCCTGTCCGGCCATGCGCCCACGCTGGCCCAGACCGACAAGCCGCTGCGCATCTGGGCCGAGGCCGTGCCGCTGGCCGACCTGGGCGGCGCCGTCAACGCGCAGTTCGCCGCGCTGCCGCATGCGGTGGCGGCGGAGCTGCGTCATGCCGGCCAGCCCGCCGCCGTGCCGCTGAACGTGCACCGCCTCAACACGCTGTGGAGCAACCAGCGCCTGCTGCGCGCCCATGGCCTGGGCGTGCCGAAGGACTGGGACGAGTTCCACCGCACCGCCGCGCGGCTGCGCGAGGCCGGCCTGCTGCCGCTGGCCATGGGCAGCTCGGCGGGGCAGCGGCTCAGCCTGTTCGTCGCCGTCGTGCTGGGCCGCGCGGGGCGGGACTTCTTCGAGCGCGCGCTGGTGCAGGCCGACCCGGCGCTGCTGGCCGGCCCGCGCATGGCCGCGCTGCTGCAGGAGTACCGCTCGCTCAAGAACTACACCGACGCCGGCCAGGTCAGCCGCGACTGGGCCGGCGCGACAGCGCTGCTGCTGCAGGGCCGGGCCGTGTTCCAGTTCACCGGCGACTGGGCCAACGGCGAGTTCCAGAAGGCCGGCTGGAAGCCGGGCCTGGACTACGACTGCACGGCCGCGCCCGGCCATGGCGGCCTGCATTACTTCGAGTTCGACCGGCTGGTGTTCTTCGCCCAGCCCGCGCGGCTGGGCGCGCAGCAGCGCCTGGCGGGCCTGCTGCTGCAGCCCCAGACCTCGGCGCAGCTGGCGCGGCTCAAGGGCGGCATCCCGGTGCGCCGCGACGCCGACCTGTCCGGCTTCAACGCCTGCGCGCAGCGCTCGGCGGCCGACTTCCGTGCCGGCGAGGCGCGCGGCGAGCTGGTGCTGGCGCTGAGCGCCCGCCTGGGCGAGAGCGCCTACGGCGGCATGAGGGACGTGCTGTCGGCTTACTGGGCCAGCGAGCGCATGACGGCGGCCCAGGCCCAGACGCGGCTGGCGCAGGCCTTGCGCCAACGAGATTGATATGAAGCCCCTCGCCCAGTCCCGCCCCGCTGAACGCGGGCAAGCCCGGTCGGTCCCCCAAGGGGACGGTGATGCTTGCCGGATCGACCGGCAAGCACATCACCCAAGGCGGGCCGGCTTGGGAGCGGCCCGGCGCTCGGCCCGCCAATGCGAAAGGCGCGAAACGGCATGAATGAAAGACGCACCGCACTGGCCTGCCTGATACCGCTGCTGCTGATCGGCGCGGTGTTCTTCTATGGCTTTCTGCTGTGGACGGGCTGGCTGTCGCTGACGCGCTCCAACCTGCTGCCCAGCCACGAGTTCGTCGGCCTGCAGCAGTACGAGCGCCTGCTGCTGGACCCGCGCTGGCAGGCCGCGTTGTGGAATCTGCTGCGCTTCGGCCTGGGCCTGGTGGTGCTGCCGCTGGTCATCGGCCTGGCGCTGGCGCTGCTGCTGGACCAGAAGCTGCGCGGCGAGGGCCTGCTGCGCTGGGTGTGGCTGCACCCGATGGCCCTGTCCATGATCGTCACCGGCAGCGCCTGGCGCTGGCTGATGGACCCCGAGCAAGGCCTGGCCGAGGCCGTGCGCGGCTGGGGCTGGAGCAGCTTTCGCTGGGACTGGCTGGCGCAGGAGGACATGGCCGTCTATGCGCTGGTGGTGGCCGCCGTGTGGCAGATCAGCGGCTTCGTGATGGCCTTGTTCCTGGCCGGCCTGCGCGGCATCGACGAGTCCATGCTGCAGGCCGCGCGGCTGGACGGCGCGCGCGGCTGGAAGCTGCTGAAGCGCGTGATCCTGCCTCAGCTGGGGCCCAGCCTGCTGTCGGCGCTGCTGGTGCTGCTGCCGGCGGCCATCAAGACCTTCGACCTGGTCGTCGTGCTGACCGAGGGCGGGCCCGGCCAGGCCAGCGAGCTGCCGGCCTTCTACATGTTCCAGATGGCCTTCGAGCGCAGCCGCCTGGGCCTGGGCGCGGCCAGCGCCATGGTGCTGGTGATGATGGTGCTGTCCGTCGCGCTGCCCTATGCGGTGCTGCGCTCGCGCAACAGGGCGGCGTCATGAGGCGGCTGGCGCTCTATCTGCTGGCGGCGCTGGCCGTGGCCCTGGTCGCGCTGCCGCTGCTGCTGATGCTGATGAACAGCCTCAAGGGCACGGCCGAGGCGCAGCAGGGCTTTCTGGCCCTGCCGCGCGAGCCCAGCCTGGCCGCCTGGCGGCAGGCCTGGGCGACGCTGCGCAGCAGCTTTGGCGTCAGCCTGGCGCTGGCCGTGCCGGCCGTGCTGCTGTCGGCGCTGCTGGCGGCGCTGAACGGCTTCGTGCTGTGCAAATACCGCTTCCGCGGCGAGCGCTGGGTGGGGCTGGCGCTGGTGCTGGCCTTCTTCCTGCCCATCAAGGTCTATCTGCTGCCGCTGGCCATCACGATGGCGCGGCTGGGGCTGGACCGGTCGCTGGGCCTGCTGATCGCCATCCACGTCATCTACAGCCTGCCGCTGGCGCTGTTCTTCCGCAACCATTTCCTGGCCTTCCCCGACGAGCTGCTGCAGGCCGCGCGGCTGGACGGCGCGGGCTTCTGGCGGCTGTTGTGGCGGGTGGTGCTGCCGCTGTCCCGGCCCATCTTCGTCGTCGTGCTCATCCTGCAGTTCACGACGATCTGGAACGAGTACCTGTTCGGCCTGGTGTTCGGGCCGGAGGACGCGCGACCCATCACGGCGGCGCTGGCCCAGCTCGGCGCGCAGACCGAGACCGGCGCACGCGCCTACCCGCTGGAGATGGCCGCGGCGCTGCTGGCGGCGGCGCCGACGCTGCTGGTCTACCTGCTGGCGGGGCGGCATTTCACGCGCGGGCTGGTGGCCGGCGCCGTCAAAGGTTAGTCATGACTCAAGAAGCAAGCGGCCTGCGCATCGCCGGCCTGACGCGGCGCGTGGGCGCCCACACCATCCTGGACGACATCACGCTGGAGCTGGACGCCGGCGAGATGCTGATCCTGGTGGGGCCCTCGGGCTGCGGCAAGTCCTCGCTGCTGGGCGTGGTGGCCGGCCTGCAGCCGCAGGACCGCGGCGAGATCGAGCTGGACGGCCGGCGCATCGAGGCCTTGAGCCCGCGCGAGCGCGACATCGCGATGGTGTTCCAGAACTACGCGCTGTATCCGCACATGAGCGTGGCCGACAACATCGGCTTCGGCCTGGAGATGCAGGGCTGGCCGCGGGCGCGGCGCGAGGCCCGTGTGCTGGAGGTGGCGCGCATGCTGCAGCTGCAGCCGCTGCTGGCGCGCAAGCCTGCCCAGCTGTCCGGCGGCCAGCGCCAGCGCGTCGCCATGGGGCGGGCGCTGGCGCGCCAGCCGCGGCTGTTCCTGTTCGACGAGCCGCTGTCCAACCTGGACGCGCAGCTGCGCGCCGAGATGCGCAGCGAGATCAAGCTGCTGCATCAGCGCGTGGGCCGCAGCGCCATCTACGTGACGCATGACCAGACCGAGGCCATGACGCTGGGCCAGCGCATCGCCGTGCTGAGGGGCGGTCGGCTGCAGCAGCTGGGCACGCCGCAGCAGGTCTACCAGCAGCCGGCCAACCTCTTCGTCGCGCAATTCCTGTCCAGCCCGGCCATGAACCTGTTGCCGGCGCGGCTGGAGCCCGAGGGCGAGTTCACGCTGACGCTGCAGGGCGCCGGCGCGCTGAGCTGGCGGCCGCAGACCCTGGCGGGCCGCGAGCGCCTGCTGGGCCGGCCGCTGCTGCTGGGCTGGCGGGCCGAGTCGCTGGGGACGGGGGAGGGCGGCGCGGCGCTGACGCTGCAGGCCCCGGTGCTGCTGGTGGAGCCCACCGGCGTGGACAGCCTGGTGCAGCTGCAGCTGGGCGAGCACCGCCTGCACTGGCGCTGCGCGGGCTGGCCGGCACTGCGGCCGGGCGATGTGCTGAGCCTGAACCTGCCCGAGGCCGCGCTGCTGGTCTTCGACGCGGAGACCGGCGAGCGGCTCTAGCAGCCCTCGTACTTCCAGTTTCTGGATTTGCCCTCGGCCAGCCATGCCACGGCCTGGGCGATGCGCTTGGCGCGGGTGTCCTCGCGCTTGGCCTCCAGCACCCATTCCAGATAGTCGCGCTGCTTGCTGGGCGGGAAGGCGTCGTAGCACTGCTGCGCGGCCTGGTGCCGGCCCAGCGCGGCGGCGAAGTCGGCCGGCATGGTCAGCGTCGGGCGCGGCGGGCGGTCGGGCTTGCGGGCGCGCGGCGCACCGGCCTGCAGCAGCGCGGCCGCAGCCTGGATACGGCGGCGCAGCTCGGTGCGCGACGGCAGGTCGGCCAGGCTCTCGATGCGGCCGAAGTCGCCCATCGCGCCGCTCTGGCCTTCACCCGCGCCCTCGCGTTCCCAGAAGCCGAAGGCGCAATGGGCCTTGAACGCCGACATGCCGCACAGCAGCTTGCCGTCCAGCAGGAAATGCGGCCGGCTCCATTTGATGGTTTCGACGACCTCGGGGCAGGCGGCATGCACGTCCTCGCGCAGCCGCTGCAGGATGGGCAGCGCGAACGCCGGCACGCCGGCGAGATACGCATCGATGCGGGGGTCGAGGCTGGGCATGCCGCAGTCTAGACTTGTGGCTCACCCCGCATCGCCATGCCTGTCTTGAGAGCCCTGTTGCTGCCCCTGCTGCTCGCGCCGCTGGCCGCGCTGGCCCAGCCGCCCGCGCTGACGCTGGAGCAGCTGCCCCGCCCCACCATGCCGCCCGGCGAGCGCGGCCCGGTGGTGCCGGCCCAGGTGGAGCGCTGGCGGCTGGAGGCCAAGGCGCTGGAGTACGGCGACGGCGTGAAGCGCGACGAGGTGGAGGCGGCCAAGCTCTACTGCCGCGCCGCGCGCTATGGCGACGCCGAGGCCCAGTACAGCCTGGGCTGGATGCTGACCAATGCGCGCGGCATCCAGCGCAACGACGCCGAGGCGGCCCATCTGTTCGCCGCCGCGGCCGAGCAGGGCCTGGCGCAGGCGCAGAACATGCTGGAGCGCCTGGGCGGCACGCCGCTGGGCGACCCGCCGCCCTGCCTGCGCCCGCCCGAGGTCGACCCGCTGCCCGTCGCGCAGGCGCCGGCCGGCCCCCGGCCTTCGCTATGGGCCACGCTGCCGCTGCCGCCGCAGGCGCCGCCGGCCATCGTCAACTATGTGAAGCTGATCGCGCCCGAGTACCAGCTGGCGCCGGCCCTGGTGCTGGCCGTGATGGCCCAGGAGTCCAACTTCGACCCGCTGGCCGAGTCGCCCAAGAAGGCGCAAGGCCTGATGCAGCTGCTGCCCGACACGGCGCTGCGCTTCAAGGCCACCAAGCTGCGCGACCCGGCGCAGAACATCCGCGCCGGCATGGCCTATCTGCGCTGGCTGCTGGCCTATTTCGAGGGCGACGTGATGCTGGCCCTGGCCGGCTACAACGCCGGCGAGCGCGCCGTGGACCGCTACCTGGGCGTGCCGCCCTATGCCGAGACACGGATGTATGTGCGCAAGATCATGGCCTCGGTGGGCGGCCAGCGCCTGCATCCCTTCGATGCCGGCGTGACGGAGGCCTCGCCCATGCTGCAGCGGGTCAGGGCGGCGATGCAGGCCATCCAGGCGCGCTGAGCGCCGGGCGCCGATGCGGCCCCGTCCGCCGGGGCGGGGCGCTCACATGCTGCGCCGGTACTGCCCACCCACCTCGAACAGCGCGCCGGTGATCTGGCCCAGCGAGCACACGCGCACGGCGTCCATCAACACCTCGAACACGTTGCGGTTCTCGATGACGGCCTGCTGCAGCCGCGCCAGCATGGCCGGCGCCTCGGCCTGGTGGCGGGCATGGAAGTCGGCCAGGCGCTGCAGCTGCGACTGCTTCTCCTCCTCGGTCGAGCGCGCCAGCTCGATGTGCTCCGGCACCGGGTCGCCCTTGGGATTGCGGAAGGTGTTGACGCCGATGATGGGGTACTCGCCGGTGTGCTTCAGCATCTCGTAGTGCAGCGATTCCTCCTGGATGCGGCCGCGCTGGTAGCCGGTCTCCATCGCGCCCAGTACGCCGCCACGCTCGCTGATGCGCTCGAACTCGGCCAGCACGGCCTCCTCCACCAGCTCGGTCAGCTCGTCGATGATGAAGGCGCCCTGGCTCGGGTTCTCGTTCTTGGCCAGGCCCCACTCGCGGTTGATGATGAGCTGGATGGCCATGGCGCGGCGCACGCTGTCTTCCGTCGGCGTCGTGATCGCCTCGTCGAAGGCGTTGGTGTGCAGCGAGTTGCAGTTGTCGTAGATCGCGATCAGCGCCTGCAGCGTGGTGCGGATGTCGTTGAACGCGATCTCCTGCGCGTGCAGGCTGCGGCCGGAGGTCTGCACGTGGTACTTGAGCTTCTGGCTGCGTTCGTTGGCGCCGTAGCGGTCGCGCATCGCGACCGCCCAGATGCGGCGCGCGACGCGGCCCAGCACCGTGTACTCCGGGTCCATGCCGTTCGAGAAGAAGAACGACAGGTTGGGCGCGAAGTCGTCGATGTGCATGCCGCGCGCCAGATACGCCTCCACGAAGGTGAAGCCGTTGGACAGCGTCAGCGCCAGCTGCGAGATCGGGTTGGCGCCGGCCTCGGCGATGTGATAGCCCGAGATGCTCACCGAGTAGAAGTTGCGCACGTTGTGGTGCACGAAGTACTCGGCGATGTCGCCCATGACCTTCAGCGAGAACTCGGTGGAGAAGATGCAGGTGTTCTGGCCCTGGTCTTCCTTCAGGATGTCCGCCTGCACGGTGCCGCGCACATTGGCCAGCACCCAGTCCTTGATCTTGGCGGCTTCGTCGGCGGTGGGTTCGCGGCCGTTGTCGGCCTTGAACTTGGCGAGGTTCTGGTCGATGGCCGTGTTCATGAACATCGCGAGGATCGACGGTGCCGGGCCGTTGATGGTCATCGACACGGACGTGCTCGGGTTGCACAGGTCGAAGCCGTCGTACAACACCTTCATGTCGTCCAGCGTCGCGATGCTCACGCCGGAGTTGCCGACCTTGCCGTAGATGTCGGGCCGCGGCGCAGGGTCGGCGCCGTACAGCGTCACCGAGTCGAAGGCCGTGGACAGACGCTTGGCGGGCATGCCCTCGCTGACGAGCTTGAAGCGGCGGTTGGTGCGGAAGGCGTCGCCCTCGCCGGCGAACATGCGCGTCGGGTCCTCGCCCTCGCGCTTGAACGCGAACACGCCCGCCGCGTAGGGGAAGCTGCCGGGCACGTTCTCCAGCATCAGCCACTTCAGCAGCTCGCCGTGGCATTCATAGCTCGGCAGCACGACCTTGCGGATCTTGGTGCCCGACAGGCTTTGCGTGACCAGCGCCGTGCGGATCTCCTTGTCGCGGATCTTCACGACGTACTCGTCGCCGGCATAGGCCTTGACCATGTCGGGCCATTGGGCGAGCAGCTGGCGGGCGTCGGCATCGAGCCGGGCGCGGCGCTGCTCGGCCAGGTCGGCCAGCGCGGTGCGGGCGCCGTTCTTCTCGGGGTTGGCGGCTTCCAGCATCGCGCGGCTGGCTTCCAGCTGCTGGATCTCGCGGGCCAGGGCCGCCTGGCTGCGCGCGCGGGCCTTGTAGCGGCGCACCGTGTCGCTGATGTCCGCCAGATAGCGCACGCGCGCCGGCGGCACGATGGGCGTCTGGTGCGTGCTGTGGCGGGTGTTCACCGGCGGCAGGCGACCTTCGGTGAGCTTCAGGCCCAGCGCGGCCAGGCGGGCCTTCAGCGCCTGGTACAGCGCCGTCACGCCGTCGTCGTTGAAGCGGCTGGCCATGGTGCCGAACACCGGCATGCTGTCGGCCGGCTGGCCGAAGGCCTCGCGGTTGCGCTGCACCTGTTTGCTGACGTCGCGCAGCGCGTCCAGCGAACCCTTGCGGTCGAACTTGTTGATGGCGACGAACTCGGCGAAGTCCAGCATGTCGATCTTCTCGAGCTGGCTGGCGGCGCCGAACTCGGGCGTCATCACATACATGGGCAGGTCCACCAGCGGCACGATGGCCGCATCGCCCTGGCCAATGCCGGAGGTCTCGACGATGACGAGGTCGAAGCCCGCGACCTTGGCCGCGGCGATGACGTCGGGCAGTGCCGGTGAAATCTCGGAGCCGAAGTCGCGTGTGGCGAGGCTGCGCATGAACACGCGGGCGCCTTGCGACCACGGCGAGATCGCATTCATGCGGATGCGGTCGCCCAGCAGCGCGCCGCCGCTCTTGCGGCGCGACGGGTCGATGGAGATCAGGGCCACGCGCAGCGCGTCGCCCTGGTCCAGGCGCAGCCGGCGGATCAGCTCGTCGGTGAGGCTGGACTTGCCGGCGCCGCCGGTACCGGTGATGCCCAGCACCGGGGTCTTGATGTCTTTCGCCTGCGCGCGCAGCGCGTCGACGACGGCTGCGTCGGCCTTGCCGTTCTCCAGCGCCGTCAGCAGCTGGGCCAGCGAGCGCCAGGCGGCCTCGGTGTGGCCCGTGATGGCCGACAGCGCCTTGGGCGCATGGACGCTGAAGTCCTGGTCGGCCTTCATGACCATCTCGCCGATCATGCCTTGCAGGCCCATGCGCTGGCCGTCTTCGGGGCTGAAGATGCGCACGCCATGCTCGGCCAGCTCGCGGATCTCGGCCGGCACGATGACGCCGCCGCCGCCGCCGAACACCTGGATGTGTGCGCCGCCGCGCTCCTTCAGCAGCTGCACCATGTACTTGAAGTACTCGACATGCCCGCCCTGGTAGGAGCTGATGGCGATGCCCTGCGCATCCTCCTGCAGCGCCGCGGTGACGACCTCGTCCACCGAGCGGTTGTGCCCGAGGTGGATGACCTCGGCGCCCATGCCCTGCAGGATGCGGCGCATGATGTTGATGGCCGCGTCATGCCCGTCGAACAGGCTGGCGGCGGTGACAAAACGGACCTTGTGGGTCGGGCGATATTCGGCCAGCGCCTTGTAGTCGGCGGCGAGATCGGTCATGGCTGTCTCCTTGCTCGGCGCGATTCTAGGTTGCCAATTGACGTTAACGTCAATTGAGGGTGGTCTAGGGTTATCCGGCGCCGCAAGACGGCGGCTGCCGCGATGATGCGCACCTCTTCAGATCCGGTCTTTCCCCTAGACGCATGAGCACCTCATCGCACCCCACGCCCGCCCTGGGCACCGAACTGACGCTGCGCGGCGTCGTGCTGGGCATCCTCATCACGCTGGTCTTCACGGCCGCCAACGTCTACTTCGGCCTCAAGGCCGGCCTGACCTTCGCGACCTCCATCCCGGCCGCCGTCATCGCCATGGCCTTGCTGCGCCGCGCGGCGGGCAACAGCATCGGCGAGACCAACATCGTGCAGACCATCGCCTCGTCGGCCGGCACGCTGTCGTCCATCATCTTCGTGCTGCCCGGCCTGGTGATGATCGGCTGGTGGACGGGCTTCCCGTACTGGATGTCGACGACGCTGTGTGCACTGGGCGGCATCCTGGGCGTCATGTATTCCATCCCGCTGCGCCGCGCGCTGGTGACCAACTCGCCGCTGCCCTATCCGGAGGGCGTGGCCTGCGCCGAGGTGCTGAAGGTGGGCCATGCCGGCGGCAGCGGCGAGGCCAACCGCCAGGGGCTGGCGGCCATCATCGTGGGCGGCCTGGTGTCGGCGGGCTTCAGCCTGGTCATCGCGACGCAGGTCTTCGCGGCCAACCTGGCGCAGTACTTCCGGCTGCCCGGCGGGGAGAAGGGCGGCGGCGCCACGGGGTATGACCTGAACTTCAGCTTCGCGCTGCTGGCGGTGGGCCACCTGGTGGGCCTGTGGGTGGGCATCGCCATCCTGGTGGGCGCCTGCATCGCCTGGCTGGGCGGCGTGCCCTGGCTGACCGCGGGCGTGGACGGCCCGGCCGAGGCCGTCGCGATGTTCGCGTGGAGCAAGCAGGTGCGCTTCATCGGCGCCGGCTGCATCGCCGTCGCGGCGGTCTGGACGCTGGTCAAGCTGGCCAAGCCGGTCATCGCCGGCCTGCACGCGGCCGCGGTGTCGGCGCGCGTGCGCCGCGCCGGCAAGGCCGACACGCTGCCGCGCAACGAGCGCGACATCCCCATAGGCACGGTGGGCCTGGTCACGCTGGCCTGCATGCTGCCCATTGGCTTCATGCTGTCCAGCTTCGCGACTTCCGCGGGCCTGGCCGACCAGCTGGGCCTGCTGGTCGTCGGCGGCCTGGTCTACATCGTGCTGATGAGCTTCTTCGTGGCCGCGGTGTGCGGCTACATGGCCGGCCTGATCGGTTCGTCCAACAGCCCGCTGTCGGGCGTGGGCATCCTGGTGGTCATCGGCGTGTCGCTGCTGCTGGCCCTGGTCGTCAAGCCGCTGCTGCCGGCGTCCACCGGCCAGGCGCTGGTGGCGTTCGCGCTGTTCGTGACGGCCGTGGTGTTCGCCGTCGCCACCATCTCCAACGACAACCTGCAAGACCTCAAGACCGGCCAGCTGGTCGACGCGACGCCCTGGCGCCAGCAGCTGGCGCTGATCATCGGCGTGGTGGCCGGCGCCGTCGTGATCCCGCCCGTGCTGGACCTGCTGAACCAGGCCTACGGCTTTGCCGGCACGCCCGGCGCTGACCCCAAGACGGCGCTGGCCGCCCCGCAGGCGACGCTGATTTCGGCGCTGGCCAAGGGCGTCATCCAGGGCGACCTCAACTGGAACCTGATCGGCATCGGCGCGGCCATCGGTGCGGCCTGCATCGCCGTGGACGAGGCGCTGAAGCGCGCCAGTGGCGGCCGCGCCCACCTGGCCCCGCTGGCCGTGGGCCTGGGCATCTACCTGCCGATGAACAGCACGCTGATCATCGTCGTGGGGGCCGTGGCGGGCTGGTGGTTCGAGCGCCGCGCCGCGCGCAAGCGCGACCCCGAGGCCACCAAGCAACTGGGCGTGCTGCTGGCCTCCGGGCTCATCGTCGGCGAGGGCCTGCTGGGCGTCGTGCTGGCGGCCGTCGTCGTGTTCTCGGGCCAGGGCGCGCCGCTGGCGCTGGTGGGCGAGGGCTTCGCCACCACCGCCCAGGTGCTGGGGCTGCTGGCCTTTGCCGGCATCGGCATCGGCCTGTACGCCTGGCTGCTGAAAAAGCAGCCCTGAGCTTCAGCGGTATGGCGCAGGCCTCATGCCGGCTGCCCCGCATGGCAGCCGGCCTTCGGCAGGCGTCGGACAGCGCGCAGGCGCTGTCCTCGGTCCTGCCTCAGTCATCCGAACCCATGAAGCCGAACAGCTGCAGCAGGCTGGTGAACAGGTTGAAGATGGACACGAACAGGCTGACGGTGGCCAGCACGTAGTTGGTCTCGCCGCCGTTCACGATCTGCTGCGTCTCGTACAGGATCAGGCCGGCCGACAGCAGCGCGACGACGGCGGAGACCGTCAGCGCCAGCGCCGGGATCTGGAAGAAGACCGCGGCCAGGCCGGCCAGCAGCGCGACGATCATGCCGGCGAACAGCAAGCCGCCCATCCACGACAGGTCGCGCTTGGTCGTCGTCGCATAGGCCGACAGGGCCAGGAACACGGCGCCGGTGGCGCCCAGCGCCAGCACCACGGCCTGGCCGCCGGCCGGCAGCGCCAGCGTGCGGGTCAGCAGCGGGCCCAGGGTCCAGCCCATGAAACCGGTCAGCGCGAACACCAGGCCCACGGCCGCGCCGCGGTTCTTCAGCTTGTGGATGCCGAACAGCAGGCCGAAATAGGCGACCAGCGTCAGGATGAGACCGGGCGAGGGCAGCTGGAAGGCCACGGCCGCCGTCGCGACGGCGGCGCTGAACAGCAGCGTCATGGCCAGCAGCGCATAGGTGTTGCGCAGCACGCGATGGGCGGTGCCGCGGGCTAGCGCGCCGCCCTGGGGCAGGGCGACGACGGTGGGGTGGGTTTGCATGGCAGACCTCCGGTGACAAAAGACGCTCGCAGCGTAGTCAGGCAAGTCATCAAATAAAAGCAGAGAATCGGGAAGTATTTCTTCGGGATTACTTGCTTATTCATCATGAGCCTGAGCTACAGCTACCGCCATCTCTACTACTTCTGGGTCGTCGCCAAGGAGGGCGGGCTGACGCGCGCCGCGGCCAGGCTGGGGCTGTCGGTGCAGACCGTGTCCACGCAGGTGCGCGAGCTGGAGCAGGCGCTGGGTGCCGCGCTGCTGAAGCCGGCCGGCCGCGGCCTGGCGCTGACCGACGCGGGCCAGGCCGCGCTGGAGGTGGCGGAGCAGATCTTCCAGATCGGCGAGACGCTGCCGGAGCGCGTGCGGGACGCCGCCACCACGCCGGCCGTGCGCCTGGTGGTGGGCATGTCGGACGGCCTGCCCAAGCTGGCGGTGCAGCGGCTGCTGCAGCCCATCATCGACACCCCGCATCTGCGCCTGCTGTGCTACGAGGACGAGTTCGACGACCTGCTGGGCGACCTGGCGCTGCACCGGCTGGACGTGGTGCTGGCCGACCGCCCGGCGCCGCCCAACCCCAATCTGCGCGTCTACAGCCATGCGCTGGGCAGCTCGCCCATGGCCTGGTTCGCCAGCCCGCAGTGGGCCGCGGCGGCCGCGCGCGACTTCCCGGCCTCGCTGGCCGACGTGCCGCTGCTGCTGCCCACGCCGCATGCCGCCGTGCGGGCGCGGCTGGACCAGTGGCTGGAGCGCCACGGCCTGCGCGGCCGCATCGCCGGCGAGTTCGAGGACAGCGCACTGCTGGCCACCTTTGGCGCGACCGGCATGGGGGCCTTCCCGGCCGCTTCGCTGATGAGCGACAAGCTGGTCGAGCGCTATGGCCTGGTGCGCGTGGGCGACTGCGACGGCGTCGAGGAGGCCTTCTACGCCATAGGCACCGACAAGAAGATCGCCCATCCGCTGGTGCGGCGGCTGCTGCCCCAGAGCGGCCGCAGCGACGGCTGACCCGGCGGCGGCGGGCCGCTTGCTACAGTTGACGTTTACGTCAATCAAGCGCGCCCGCGCCACGAACGCCGGGCGTACAGGAGACCTGCATGAATCTGCCCGGCCTGAACTTCCAGCTCGGCGACGACATCGATGCGCTGCGCGACGCGGTGCGCGCTTTTGCCGACGCGGAGATCGCGCCGCGCGCGGCCGAGATCGACCGCAGCGACCAATTCCCCATGGACTTGTGGCGCAAGATGGGCGAGTTGGGCGTGCTGGGCATCACCGTGCCCGAGCAGTACGGCGGCGCCAACATGGGCTACCTCGCGCACATGGTCGCGATGGAGGAGATCAGCCGCGCCAGCGCCTCGGTGGGCCTGTCCTATGGCGCGCACAGCAACCTGTGCGTGAACCAGATCAAGCGCAACGGCAACGATGCGCAGCGCGCGAAGTACCTGCCCAAGCTGATCTCCGGCGAGCATGTCGGCGCGCTGGCGATGAGCGAGCCGGGCGCCGGCTCCGACGTCATCAGCATGAAGCTGAAGGCCGAAGACAAGGGCGGCTACTACCTGCTGAACGGCACCAAGATGTGGATCACCAACGGCCCCGATGCCGACACGCTGGTGGTCTACGCCAAGACCGAGCCCGAGCTGGGCGCGCGTGGTGTGACGGCCTTCCTGATCGAGAAGGGCATGAAGGGCTTCAGCATCGCGCAGAAGCTGGACAAGCTGGGCATGCGCGGCTCGCACACCGGCGAGCTGGTGTTCAACAACGTCGAGGTGCCGGCCGAGAACGTGCTGGGCGGCGTCAACAACGGCGCCAAGGTGCTGATGTCGGGCCTGGACTACGAGCGCGCCGTGCTGACCGGCGGGCCGCTGGGCATCATGCAGGCGGTCATGGACAACGTCGTCCCCTACATCCACGACCGCAAGCAGTTCGGCCAGAGCATCGGCGAGTTCCAGCTCATCCAGGGCAAGGTGGCCGACATGTACACCGTGCTGCAGGCCGCGCGCAGCTTCGCCTACACGGTGGCCAAGAACCTGGACATGCTGGGCAGCGAGCACGTGCGCCGCGTGCGCAAGGACTGCGCCTCCGTCATCCTGTGGACGGCCGAGAAGGCGACCTGGATGGCCGGCGAGGGCGTGCAGATCTTCGGCGGCAACGGCTACATCAACGAGTACCCGCTGGGCCGGCTGTGGCGCGACGCCAAGCTCTACGAGATCGGCGCGGGCACCAGCGAGATCCGCCGCATGCTGATCGGCCGCGAGCTGTTCGCCGAGACGATGTGATACCTGGGCGACGCGGGCTTCTCGCTTCAGGAACCCGCGCCCGCCCCCGGCCCGCGACAATTCGTACATGACGACTCCCCATCACCAGCTGCAAGACCTGCTGGACAACAACAAGCGCTGGGCCGCCGAGACCGAGACCCAGTCGCCGGGCTTCTTCTCGCGCCTGCTCAAGCAGCAGACACCGCAATACCTGTGGATAGGCTGCGCCGACAGCCGCGTGCCGGCCAACGAGCTGGTGGACCTGCTGCCGGGCGAGCTGTTCGTGCACCGCAACGTCGCCAACGTGGTGGTGCACTCCGACCTGAACTGCCTGTCCGTCATGCAGTTCGCGGTGGACCAGCTCAAGGTGCGCCACATCATCATCGTGGGCCACAGCAACTGCGGCGGCGTGCGCGCGGCGCTCTACGACATCCGCGTGGGCCTGGCCGACAACTGGATACGCCATGTGCAGGACGTGCGCAACGACCACCAGGCCTGGCTGGACAGCCTGCCCGAGGCGCAGCGCGTCGACGCGCTGTGCGAGCTGAACGTGCTGGAGCAGGCGCGCAACGCCTGCCGCACGACGGTGGTCCAGGACGCCTGGACGCGCGGGCAGGAGATCGTCGTGCACGGCTGGGTCTACGGCCTGCACAACGGCCTGCTGGCCGACTTGTGCATCACCGCCGCCCAGGCCGAGGACGTGGAGCCGGCCTACCGGCGCGCGCTGGCCAGCGTCAAGGCGCGCTACGCCGCGATCCACGAGGGCTGAGCGGGCCGGAGTCGGGCCATGGTGTTCCCGACCCAGCTGACCGACGGCCGCGCCTTCGACATCGCCCAGGCCCTGCTGGGCGGTTTCGACAAGCACTACCAGCTCTTCCGTGCCACCTCGGCCGCGGCCAAGCGGCGCTTCGAGCGCGGCGACTGGCCGGGCCAGCAGCGGGCGCAGCGCGAGCGCATCGAGTTCTACGACGCCCGCGTCGCCGAGGCCGTCGCGCTGCTGGAGCAGCGCTTCGCGGCATCGTCCCTGCCCATGGGCGTGTGGCAGCAGGTCAAGCTGCACTACATCGGCCTGCTGACCGACCACCGCCAGCCCGAGCTCGCCGAGACCTTCTTCAACTCGGTGTGCACGCGCATCCTGCACCACGCCTACTTCCGCAACGACTTCATCTTCGTGCGGCCGGCCATCTCGACCGAATACATCGAGAACGACGAGCCCGCCGCGACGCCCACCTACCGCGCCTACTACCCCGAGCCCGGCCGGCTGCACGACACGATTCGGCGCGTCATCACCAACTTCCAGCTGGACGGCGAGTTCCGGGACCTGGAGGCCGACGTGGCCCGGGTGCTGGCCGCCGTGCAGCACCAGCTGGGCGACTTCCGCCGCCGCGCCAACTTCCAGCTGCAGGTGCTGTCCAGCCTGTTCTTCCGCAACAAGGGCGCCTACGTCGTCGGCAAGCTCATCAACGGCTTCAGTGAGACGCCGTTCGCGCTGCCCATCCTGCGCGACGATGCCGGCCGCTTCTTCATCGACGCGGCGTTGTTCGGCGAGGACGACCTGCTGGCGCTGTTCAGCTTCGCGCGCGCTTATTTCCTCGTCGACATGGAGGTGCCCAGCGCCTACGTGCAGTTCCTGCGCTCACTGATGCCGCGCAAGCCGCGCTCGGAGATCTACGCGGCGCTGGGCCTGCAGAAACAGGGCAAGAACCTGTTCTACCGCGACTTCCTCTCGCACCTGCGCCACTCGTCGGACAAGTTCCGCATCGCGCCCGGCATCAAGGGCATGGTGATGCTGGTGTTCGACCTGCCCAGCTGGCCCTTCGTCTTCAAGGTCATCAAGGACTTCTACCCGCCGGCCAAGGACACCAGCCGCGAGCTCATCCAGCGCAAATACCTGCTCGTGAAGACCCACGACCGCGTGGGCCGCATGGCCGACACGCTGGAGTACAGCCGCGTGGCCTTCCCGCGCCAGCGCTTCGGCGACGAGCTGCTGCGCGAGCTGCGGCATTTCTGCCCCAGCCTGCTGGAGGAGAGCGGCGACGACCTCGTCATCCGCCACCTCTACATCGAGCGCCGCATGCAGCCGCTCAACCTCTATCTGCAGGAGGCCACGCCGGCGCAGCTGGAGCATGCCGTCATCGAGTACGGCAACGCGATCAAGGACCTGGTCGCCGCCAACATCTTCCCCGGCGACATGCTGTGGAAGAACTTCGGCGTGACCCGCCACGGCAAGGTGGTGTTCTACGACTACGACGAGATCGAATACCTGAGCGACTGCCGCTTCCGCCGCGTGCCGGCGCCGCGCAACGCGGAGGAGGAGATGTCGGCCGAGGTCTGGTACCCGGTCGGCCCGCGCGACGTGTTCCCCGAGACCTTCGCACCCTTTCTGCTGGGCGACCCGCGGGTGCGCGAGGTCTTTATGCGCCATCACGCGGACCTGCTGGACCCCGACTTCTGGAACGAGCAGCAGGCCCGCATCCTCGCGGGCCAGGTGCACGACGTGTTTCCCTACGACCCGGCGCGCCGCTTCGTCAGCACCTGACCGCGATCAGCCCGTCTTGAACATGAACTCCTGCTCGAACACATGGTCGCCGGGGCAGGCGTAGGAGCGCACGGCGGTCTCGATGCTGCGGACGAAGGCTTTTGTCGCAAGAGGGTCGACGCCGGCGTTGAGCGCCGTCACTTCCACTGACACCACGCGGCCATCCTGGACGGCCGCCACCAGCTTGTAGATCGCCGTGCCCTTCCAGGCCACGGCCGGCACCTGGGGGCGCGGCATCGCCGTACAGACCATGCCCACGGGTGCATACAGGCGGTGGTGGTCCAGCCTCTGGGTGGGGCCCCAGGTTCCCGTGGCCGGCTTGCCCGCCACGAACTCGCCCTCGTAGGTTTCGCCGGAGGCCCAGACATAGCGACCCGGCCCGGCCGGCCCGCCGCCCTTGACGGCCCCCTCGTAGCGGTCGCCATTCGCGAAGCGGATCGCGCCCTGACCCTCCGGGCGGCCGGCGGCGCACTGGCCTTCATAGCGCTGGCCCTCCGGTCCGTCATAGGTGCAGGGGCCTTCCAGCCGGCCGGCCGCGAAGCGCCCGGCGAAAGCGGCGCCGCTGGGGTAGCTGAGGCGACCCTGGCCCTCGTAACGGTGCTCGGCAAATCCACCCTCGTAACGGACCCCGAAGCGGGAGATGAGCGTGCCCTGGCCATCATGGCGCCCGGCCTTCATCTCACCCTCGTAGCGGCTCCACACGCTGCCGTTGAGCTGCCACTGCGCGACGCCCCGGCCCTGCGCCTTGCCGTCCACGCAGGCACCGCTCCAGGTGACGGTGGCGGCGGCGGGCAAGGGGCGGCGCCAGAGCAGGCAGCCCTGCGCGTCGGGCGTCCAGTCCGGCGCTGGCGGCTGCGCGGCCGTCGGCGCCTGTGGCAGAGCTGGCCCGGGCAGCTCCACCTGCCCCCAGCTGGGCAGGGCGGTCATCAGCGCGAGCACGGCGCTGCCCAGGCGCCGGCCGGTCGGCGAGCGAAGTTTCATCACACCTCCCTGGTGTCTTGTTTGAACGGTAGCGGGCGACGCTCACGGCGCCGCGACGGGTGCTCGCCCCAGGCGGCGGCCTTGGCGGCCGATGGCCCGGGGATGAACAGTCTCTAGCCTCGCGCGGCGCCGGAGGCCGGCGCGGCCGGCTGCGTCAGGTCGAAGGCGAAGTCCTGCTGGAACTCATGCTCGCCCGGCTGGCACGGCGCGTTCTGCAGCGCCTGCACGATGGCCATGACCAGCGCGCGCTGGGCGCGGCGCTCCACGCCGCCCTTCAGCGGCGAGACATCGACCGAGACGACGCGGCCGCCCTGGACCTTGGCCTTGGCCCGGTAGGCTGCGATGCCGCGCCACTCGACGGGCGGCGCCTGGGGCGGCGCAACCTGGCAGACCGGGGCGGCGGCCGGCGCGGGCTGGGCCAGCGCGGGCCCGAACGACATCATCAAGCTCCAGGCCGCGAGGGCGGCGAGACTGGGTTTCATTGGCAAAACTCCCTGTGCAAGGCCGGCATCTGCGTCCGGCTCGTGCAATGTAACGGTGCGGCGCAGGCCGCCGGGGGAGCCGGCGGCCGTGCCTGCCGCTCAGGGCTTGTAGACCTTGAACTCCCCGAAGGCCTTCAGCTGCTCGCCGATCTTCTCCGGGTCGCCCACCACCACCCAGCTCTGCTCGTCGGGGTTGAAGTAGGTCTTGCCCATGGCCTGCACCTCGGCGGCCGTGACCTTCTGCAGCGCCGGCACGAACTTGCCGAGGAAGTCCGCCGGCAGGCCCACCAGCCAGTTGCCCGCCAGCTGGCGCGCCACCGAGCCCTGCAGCTGCGTGCTGACGAGGTAGCTGCCGGCCATGTAGCGCTTGTTCATCGCCAGTTCGGCCTCGGGCACGGGCTCGGCGCCGATGCGGCGGTACTCGTTGATGTACTCGGTGATGGACGCACCCGTCACCTCGTTGCGCACGTCGGCCCCGCCGGTGATGGCGCCGCCCACGCGCGACGACACCGCGCCGGCGCGTGCGCCGTAGGTGTAGCCCTTCTCCTCGCGCAGGTTCTGGTTGATGCGGCTGGAGAAGCCGGTGCCCAGGATGGTGCTGGTCAGGCGCAGCGCCACCTGCTCGCTGCCGCTGGCGGCCATGCCGGGCCGGCCCAGGCGCAGCGTGGCCTGCACGCTGCCGGGGCGCTCCAGCAGCAGGCGCTGCACGGGCATGCGGGCCGGCGGCGCGGCCAGCTCGGCCGGGGCGTCGCCGCTGGCCTTCCAGTCGCCGAAGGCCTCGCGGGCCAGCTTCATGGCCTGGGCCGTGGTGATGCGGCCGGTGACGACCAGCAGCGCGCGGTCGGGCCGGAAGCGCCGCACATGCTCGGCGCGCAGGCTCTCGGCGCTCAAGCTGTTGATCGCCGCCTCGGTCTCCTGCGTGCGGCCGTAGGCGTGGCTGCCGTAGATGGCGCCGTCCAGCGCCTTGGCGGCGCGGAAGCCTGGCTGCGTGCTGGCGGCCTTCAGGCCTTGCAGCGCATTGGTCTTGGCCAGTTGCACCTCGCCGTCGGGGAAGGCCGGCTTGCGGGCCACGTCGGCCAGCAGCCGGGCCATGTCGCCGGCGTGCGAGGCCAGCGCGTAGGCCGTCACGCTGATGCCGTCGTTGCTGGCGCCGGCGCCCACGCCGCCGCCCATGGCCTGGGCGGCCTCGGCGATCTGCTTGGAGCTGAGCTGGGCGGTGCCGGCCGTCAGCAGGCCGGCCAGCAGCTTGGCCCGGCCCGGCTCGTCGGGCGTGTCGGCGCCGAAGCCGGCGCCGCGCACGGCCAGCACGAAGTCCACGCGCGGGATGCCGTCGCGCGGCACCACCCAGACCTGCAGTCCGTTTGGCAGGGTCTGCTGGCTGATCTTGGGCACGGTCAGCGGCTTGTCCTGGCCGAAGGGCGGCAGCTCGGCGGGCAGGGCGGTGCCGGCGGCCCGGGCGGTGCCGGCCAGCAGGCAGGCGACGGCGATCAGGCCGAGGCGGAAGGCGGAAGTTGCGGTTGTCATCGTCATCGATCCTTCGGCATCAGGGCTTGGAGGCGGCTTGCGAAGCCGGCTGGGCGGGCGCGGCCAGCATGGCGGCCGGCTTGCGGTCGATGACCGAGCGGTTGGCGGTGGTCAGGTAGGTGGCGGCCACGCGCTGCACGTCGGCCGAGGTGACGGCCTCTATCCAGCCCGGCACCTGGTTGACGACGTTGGCGTCGCCCCACAGCGCCTGCAGCTTGGCCAGGCGGTCGGCGCGGCGCAGGAACATCTCCAGGTCGTTGTACCAGTCGGCCAGCAGCGCGGTCTTGAGGTTCTTCAGCTCGGTGTCGCTGACGCCGTCCTTGACGATGCGGGCGATCTCCTCGTCCATCGCGGCCAGCAGCGCGTCGGCATTGGTCGTCGGCTTGTACAGCGCGAACACGGTGAAGAGGCTGGGGCCGTCGTATTCCCAGATGCTGGTCAGGCCGTAGAGCGAGTCCAGGTTCAGCGCCAGCTCGCGGCCCTTGACCAGGCCCTGGTACAGGCGCGACGCGTCGCCGCCGGCCAGCAGCTGGCCCAGCACGGCGAACGGGGCCTGGTCCTTGCTGGCGCGGGCCGGCAGCTTCCAGGCGGCGGCAATGGCCGGCACCTGGGCCAGCTTGTCGGGTTGCGTCAGCCGGCGTTCCTTGGTGTTCAGCCCTTCCGTGAAATCGGACGGCTTGGGCGTGGGCCGCGCGGCGATCTTGCCGAAGTACTTCTCGGCCAGCGCGAAGCCCTGGGCCGGCGTCACGTCGCCGGCGATGGACAGCACCGCGTTGTTGGGGCCGTAGAAGTCGCGGTGGAAGGCGCGCACGTCGTCCAGGTTGGCGTTCTCCAGGTCGACGAAGCTGCCATAGCCGTCGTGGGCGTTCTCCCACTTGTCGAAGGCCAGGCCCGAGATGTCCAGCCACATGAAGCCGCCATAGGGCTGGTTCTGCACGTTGACGCGGATCTCCTCCTTCACGACGTCCTGCTGGTTCTTCAGCGTCGCGGGGTTGAAGTCCAGCGTGGTCATGCGGTCGGCCTCCAGCCACAGCATGGACTCCAGCGCCGACGACGGCGCCGTCTCGATGTAGTTGGTGAAGTCGGGCCGGGTGGAGCCGTTGTTGTTGCCGCCGCCGGAGGTGATGACCTTGTCGAACACGCCCTTGGGCGCCTTGGGCGTGCCCTGGAACATCAGGTGCTCGAACAGGTGGGCGAAGCCGGTGCGGTTGCGGGGCTCCAGCCGCATGCCCACCTTGTAGACGACGCTGATGCCCACGGTGGGGCTGCTGGCGTCGGGCGAGATGACGACCGTCAGGCCGTTGGCCAGTTGCTTCGTGTGGACGGGAATCTGCCAGCGGTCGGCCGACGGTGCGGCCGGGGTGGCGGCATGCGCGAGGGCGGCGGTGAGTGCCAGGCTGGCGCCGGCCAGCAGGCCCAGCGTCGCGCGGCGGGTGGTCTTCAGCATGGGTTCTCCTGAATGGGGTCGCCGCGCAGTGTCGCGGTTCCTGCCGGGGGGTGCCGCTAGACATGGCGGGATAACCCGGCAGGCGACGACAATCGCGGCTGCAAACCTTCGCCAGATCCCATGACCGAGACCCGTCCCGAACTCCCCGACCACCTCAGCGTCGATCCGCGCAGCCCCCACCATGTCGCCGCCGTCTTCGAGCACGACATCGGCATCCGCTTCAACGGCCGTGAGCGCTCCGACGTCGAGGAATACTGCATCAGCGAAGGCTGGATCAAGGTGCCGGCCGGCAAGACGCTGGACCGCAAGGGCCGGCCGCTGTGCATCAAGCTCAAGGGCGTCGTCGAGGCCTTCTACCGCTGAGGCGGCCGGCCCGGCCGCTCGCGCCGCGCCGCCAGGCGCAGCCGCAGGCCGCCCGCCGGCCGGAGCGTGACGCCCATGCGCGGCCGCGGCAGTTCGGTGCCGTCACCGGCCAGCGTGAAGCGCTGCAGCAGCAGCGCCGCGATCAGCGTCATCTCCAGCTGCGCGAAATGCTGGCCCAGGCAGACCCGCGGCCCCAGGCCGAACGGGATGTAGGCGCCGCGCGGGATCTCCGGTGAGCCGGGCAGGAAGCGCTCGGGCCGGAAGGCCAGCGGCTGCGGCCACCAGCGCGGGTCGCGCTGCAGCAGCCAGGGCGTCACGCGCAGCAGCGTGCGCGCCGGCAGGCGCACACCGCCCAGCGTGATCTCGCGCGTCAGCCGCCGCGTCATCAGCGCGGCCACCGGCGGGTACAGCCGCAGCGCCTCCTTCAGCGTGGCCGACAGGAAAGGCAGCGCCGCCGCGTCGTCGGCCGTGGGCGGGCGGCCGGCCAGCAAGCCGTCCACCTCGGCCCGCGCGCGGGCCTGCGCCTCGGGGTGGGCGGCCAGCAGCGCGCTCCACCACAGCAGCGCCGTCGCGCTGGTCTCGTGGCCGGCCTGGAAGCTGACCATGCACTGGTCGTAGATCTCCCGCGCCGACAGCGGCTCGCCCGTGGCCTCGTCGCGCAAGGCCTTCAGCATGCTGAGCAGGTCGGGGTGTGCGCCTGCCGCGGGCCGGTGCTCCCGGATGCGCTCGCCCAGCAGCCCGTGCAGCAGCCGCTGGGCGCGGCGCTTGGCGGCCTTGCCCGGCAGCGGCAGCCAGTCCGGCAGCGTCGCGGGCCAGAACATCTCGGCCAGCGCCGTCTCGCTGAGCACCTGCACGGCGTCCGCCGCCGCGCCGGTGTCCTCGCCTATGGGCAGGCTGAACAGCGTGCGCGAGATCACGTCCATGGTCAGGTGGCTGTAGAGCCGGTCCAGCGCGACCTCGCCGGGCACCACGCGCTCCAGCCCGGCCATGGCGGCCTCGGTCATCAGCGCCGCGTAGCCGGCCACGCGCTTGGGCGTGAAGGCCTGCATCAGCATGCGGCGCTGGCGCTGCCAGGTGGCGCCCTCGGTGACCAGCACCGACTGGCCCATCAGGTCGGCAAACACCTCGGGCCCGCGCTCCCAGCGCCGCAGCGCGTCGGCATGCTCCACCATCAGCGCGCGCACCAGTTCGGGGTCGAACAGGTCGACGATGCGCTCGCCCAGGATGTACTGGCGCACCAGGTCGCCATGGGTCTGCTGGCGGGCGATGCCGGCCAGGTAGTCGCGCCGCAGGGAGAGCAGCGCGGGCAGGCCCAGCCAGCGCGTGGCCGGGCCGGGCAGGTCGTTCCAGGTCAGGGTCGTCATGGCCCGCATGGTGGCGGCGGCGGCCCGGCCGGTCTTGAACGAATGCGACACTGATCCGCATGCAAGAGCCTTCCGCCCGCCTCTGGCTGCCGCCGCTGTCGCTGGCCGGCTGTCTGCGCGGCGTGCTGCTGCGCGACACCCGCGGCCTGGGCCTGCAGGGCGCGGCGCTGGACAGCTTCCTGCCGGCCACGCCGCTGATGTCGCTGTACCTGCTGGCCAGCAGCGACGCGCAGTGGCTGGCCACGCCCGGGTTCTCGGTGCCGCCGCCCGGCTATGCGCCGGCGCCGCTGCTGCTGGCCGGGCCCTTCACCCAGCCCACCCATATGCGCAGCCGCGGCGAGGAGCGCGGCCTGGTGCTGCTGTTCCTGCCGGACGCGCTGCGCGCGCTGACCGGCATAGACCCGGCGGCCTGGCGCAACCGCGCGGGCGACGCCGCCGCGGTGCTGCCGGCCGACTGGCGCGACTGGGCCGAGTCGGTGCGGCAACTGGACGGCGAGGCGGCGCAGCTGGCCGCCGTCCAGGCCTTTCTGCAGCCGCGCTGGCAGGCGCTGGGTGCGCAGCGGCCCAGCGGCCGCTATGCCGACTGGAGCGAGGCCCTGGCCGTGCGCGCCGCCACCAGCGCGGCCGGGCGCAGCCTGCGCCAGCTGGAGCGGCGCATCAAGCGCTGGGCCGGCCTGCCGCTGCGCGAGCTGCGCGCGGTGTCGCGCGCCGAGGCCGCCTTCTATGCGGTGGCGGCCGCCGAGGGCCGGCCCGGCTTCAGCTGGGCCGACATCGCGGCCGAGACCGACTATGCCGACCAGAGCCACCTGTGCCGCGAGACGCGCCGGCTCACCGGCTTCAGCCCCGAGGAGCTGCGCCGCCGCATCGCGACGGACCCGGCCTTCTGGGCCTACCGGCTTTGGCGCGGTTGACGTAAACGTCAACCAAAAGACCGACAATGCCGGCATCCCGTTGCTTCATTTCAGGAGAGCCCCATGTCCGACGCCATCGTCATCGTTTCCGCCGCCCGCACGCCCATAGGCGGCCTGCTGGGTGATTTCGCCGGCCTCGCGGGCTGGGAGCTGGGTGCGGTCGCCATCAAGGCCGCCGTGGAGCGCGCCGGCGTGCCGGGCGACGCCATCGACGAGGTGCTGATGGGCTGCTGCCTGATGGCCGGCCAGGGCCAGGCCCCGGCGCGCCAGGCGCTGCGCAAGGCTGGCCTGCCCGACTCGGCCGGCGCCGTCACGCTGAGCAAGATGTGCGGCTCCGGCATGCGCACCATGATGTTTGCCCACGACATGCTGGCGGCCGGCTCGGCCGAGATCATGGTGGCCGGCGGCATGGAGAGCATGACCAATGCGCCGCACCTGATGTTCGCGCGCAAGGGCATCAAGTACGGCGCTAGCGCCGTCTACGACCACATGGCGCTGGACGGCCTGGAGGATGCCTACGAGCGCGGCAAGGCCATGGGCGTGTTCGCCGAGCAATGCGTGTCCAAGTACGCCTTCAGCCGCGAGGCCATGGACCAGTACGCGATCTCGTCCACCCAGCGTGCCAAGGCCGCCAATGAAGACGGCAGCTTCGACTGGGAGATGGCCCCGGTGACGCTGTCCAGCCCCAAGGGCGACACCGTCATCAAGTTCGACGAGCAGCCCTTCAAGGCCAAGCTCGACAAGATCCCGACGCTCAAGCCCGCGTTCAAGAAGGACGGCGCCATCACCGCCGCCACCTCGTCCAGCATCTCCGACGGCGCCGCGGCGCTGGTGCTGATGCGCGAGAGCACGGCCAAGGCGCGCGGCCTGACCCCCATCGCCCGCATCGTCAGCCATGCGGTGCATGCGCAGGCGCCCGACTGGTTCACCACCGCGCCGGTGGGCGCCATCCAGAAGGCGCTGGCCAAGGCCGGCTGGCAGGCCGGCGACGTGGACCTGTGGGAGGTCAACGAGGCCTTTGCCGCCGTCACGATGGCGGCCATGGCCGAGTTCAAGCTGCCGCACGACATCGTCAACGTGCACGGCGGCGCCGTGGCGCTGGGCCACCCCATCGGCGCCAGCGGTGCGCGCATCGTCGTCACGCTGCTGGGCGCGCTGAAGAAGCGCGGCCTGAAGAAGGGCATGGCCGCGCTGTGCATCGGCGGCGGCGAGGCCACGGCGATGGCCGTCGAACTGCTCTAAGCCGTGCTGGGCGTCCACGACCTGGCGCTGTTCGCCGCCACCGTCTTCGTGCTGAACGCGACGCCCGGCGTGGACATGGCCTACACCGTCGCCAGCACGCTGCGCGGCGGCTGGCGCCAGGGCGTGGCGGCGGCGCTGGGCATCATGGCCGGTTGCGTGCTGCACACGCTGGCCGCGGCCTTCGGCCTGGCGGCGCTGCTGGCCGCGTCGGCCCAGGCCTTCACCGTGGTCAAGCTGGTGGGCGCCGCCTATCTGCTCTACGTGGCCTGGGGCATGGCCAAGGCGGGCCTGCGCCCGGCCCCGGCCGACGTGGCGGTGACGGCACCGCAATCGCTGTGGCGCACGGCCCGCCAGGGCTTCTTCACGAATGCGCTGAATCCCAAGGTGGCGCTGTTCTTCCTCGCGCTGCTACCGCAGTTCATCGCCGCCGCGGCGCCCGACAAGACGCTGGCCTTTCTGTTCCTCGGTGCCTGGTTCATCGTGCAGGGGCTGCTGTTCCTGCTGGTGCTGATCGCCCTGGTCGCGCCGCTGCGCCGCGGCCGGCCGCGGCCCTGGCTGGGGCGCGGCCTCAACCTCGGCGGCGCCGGCCTGTTCACCGTGCTGGCCGCCAAACTCGCCTTCACCCAACCATGAATGTCCTCATCATCGGCGCCTCGCGCGGCCTGGGCCTGGAGTTCGTCCGGCAGTACCGCGCCGCCGGCGCCCGCATCACGGCCACGGCGCGCGATGAGGCCGCGCTGGAGCGGCTGCAGGCCCATGGCGCCCGCGCGCTGAAGCTGGACGTGGCGAGCGCGGCCAGCGTGTCGGGCCTGGCCTGGCTGATCGACGGCGAGCGCTTCGACGTGGTCGTCATCAACGCCGGCCTGTACGGGCCCCGCACCACCGGCCTGGAGGCGCCGACCGAGGCCGACTTCGACGCCGTCATGCACACCAATGTGCTGGGTCCCATGCGCGTGCTGCCGCAGATCGCCGAGGCGCTGGCGCCGGACGCGCGCGTGGCCATCATCTCGTCCAAGATGGGTTCGCTGGGCCTGCGCGGCAGCGCCAGCGGCTGGCTGTATCGCGCGTCCAAGGCCGCCGTGAACTCGGTGATGAAGGACGCGGCGCTGGCCCTGGCCGGCCGGGCCATCGTCGTCAGCTTCCACCCGGGCTGGGTGCGCACGGACATGGGCGGCGCCGGCGCCGACATCGACGCGACCACCAGCATCGCCGGCATGCGCACCGTGCTGGCCAGCGTGAAGCCGGCGGACACGGGCAGCTTCTTCAACTACGACGGGCAGCGCCTGGCCTGGTAGGGCCGGCGGCTGCGCACCAACAAGGAGATTTCCATGCTCTTGAGCGACGACCACCTCGCCGTGCAAGACGCCATCCGCGCCTATGTGCAGGCCGAGATCGCGCCCCACGCCGCCGCCTGGGACAAGACCCATCACTTCCCCGCCGCGCAGCTCAAGGGCCTGGCCGCGCTGGGCTGCTATGGCGTGGCCGTGCCCGCCGAATGGGACGGCGCGGGCCTGGACTACCTGGCGCTGTCGGTCATCCTGGAGGAGATCGCCGCCGGCGACGGCGGCACCAGCACGGTGGTCAGCGTCAACAACTGCCCGGTCTGCTCCATCCTGATGGCCTTCGCCAACGACGAGCAGAAGCAGCGCTTCCTCAAGCCCCTGGCGCGCGGCGACATGCTGGGCGCGTTCTGCCTGACCGAGCCGCATGTCGGCTCGGAGGCCGGCGGCCTGAAGACCACCGCCGTGCGCGACGGCGACCACTACGTGCTCAACGGCGTCAAGCAGTTCATCACCAGCGGCAAGCATGGCGACGTCGCCATCGTGATGGCCGTGACGGACAAGTCCGCCGGCAAGAAAGGCATCAGCGCCTTCGTCGTGCCCACCGACACGCCCGGCTACACCGTTGCCCGCGTCGAGGAAAAGATGGGCCAGCACAGCAGCGACACGGCCCAGATCCTGTTCGAGAACTGCCGCGTGCCGGCCGCCAACCGGCTGGGCGAGGAGGGCCAGGGCCTGAAGATCGCGCTGTCGGGCCTGGAGGGCGGGCGCATCGGCATCGCGTCGCAGAGCGTGGGCATGGCGCGTGCGGCCTTCGAGGCGGCGCTGCGCTACAGCCGTGACCGCTCGACCTTCGGCCAGCCCATCTTCAACCACCAGGCGGTGCAGTTCAAGCTGGCCGACATGGCGACGCAGATCGAGGCCGCGCGCCAGCTGATCTGGCATGCCGCCAGCCTGAAGGACGCCGGCCGGCCCTGCCTGAAGGAGGCCGCCATGGCCAAGCTGTTCGCCAGCGAGATGGCCGAGCGCGTCTGCTCCGAGGCCATACAGATCCACGGCGGCTACGGCTACCTCAGCGACTTCCCCGTGGAGCGCATCTATCGCGACGTGCGCGTCACGCAGATCTACGAGGGCACCAGCGAGGTGCAGAAGATCCTGATCGGGCGCGCGCTGGCCTGAGGCCCGGGCGCGCCCGCCGCGCGCTACTTCAGCACCAGCTCGCGGATCAGCTCGCTGCCCAGCACGTCACGCATGGGGCCGCGCTCGATGGTGGCCTTGTTCTGGGCCGCGTTGTTGCCCAGCACCTTGGCCGACACCGCCTCGGCCTCGTCGATGCGGTCCAGCGCGGCCATGTTGGCGTAGGTGACGGTCAGGATCAGGTCGGGCTCCTGCGGCGTGCGGGCCTGCTTGCCGAAGATGTTGTAGCTCATGATCAGGCCGGCCTTCTTCTGTGCGTCCATGTTGGCCCGGTAGGTGGTGGCCAGGAACTGCATGTAGTCGTCGAAGCGGCCGGGCTTGATCTTGATGTAGGAGACCTCCGTGACGGGGCCTTCCTTGTAGGGCTTGGCGTCCTGGGCCCAGACCAGGGTCGAAGCGCCGGCCAGCAGCAATGCGAACAGGGTCGGTGACAGTCTTTGCATGAGGGGCTCCTTTGGCGTGTCGAGGAATTCGACCTCCGGCTTTTAGAAGGGTCCCCCTTCGCGACGCTGTCCTGGCCGGGGCGGCCATCCGCAAGCTTGTGGACGCGGCCGGATCAGCCGCTCAAGGCATCGAAGGCGGTGCCCAGCAGGCGGGCCGACGCCATCAGCGCCTCGCGCTCGCCCTCGTCCATGGCCGGCTCGACGACCCGGGCCGCACCGCCCCGGCCCACCACGGCCGGCAGCGACAGCGCCACGCCCTGGATGCCGCAGGCACCCTGCTGCACGCGGCTGACCGGCAGCAGCCGGTGCTCGTCGTTGACGATGCAGCCGATCAACTCGGCCGTCACCAGGCCGATGGCGTGGTTGGTGGCGCCCTTGCGCTGGATGACCTCGTAGGCCGCGCGCCGCACCTGCTGGCCCAGGGCCGGCTCCTCGCCGGCCTGCCAGCCGGGCCAGTCGCGCAGCGCCAGGCCGCTGACGCGGGCGCCCGACCACAGCATCACCGACGAGTCGCCATGCTCGCCGACCACCTGGGCATGGATGGACTGCGTGGACAGCCCCAGCCGCCCGGCCAGGCGCTCGCGCAGCCGCGCCGTGTCCAGCAGCGTGCCGGTGCCGATGACGCGTTCCGGCGCCAGGCCGCCGGCCTCGGCGACGACGCGGGTCAGCACGTCGACCGGATTGGTCACGACCAGCACGATGCCGCCGAAGCCGGCCAGCACGCGGCCGATGTCGGCGGCGCTGCGGGCGTTGTCGCGCAGCAGATCCAGCCGGCTCTCGTCCGGGCGGCCGTTGCGGCCGGCGGCCAGCACGACGATGTCGGCCTCGCGCATCTGCTCCAGCGCCACGGCATGCACCGCGCAGCGCCGGTAGAAGGCCGCGCCGTCGGCCAGGTCCATGGCCTCGCCCTCGGCGACGTCGCCGCGCAGGTCGTGCAGCCAGAGCTCGCCGGCATGGCCGGCCAGCAGGGTGGAGAAGGCCACGCTGGTGCCAACCCAGCCGGTGCCGATGATGCCGATGCGCGCTTTCATGCCGTCAGTATGGCGCCGTCATGCCGGGCCTCGGTACCGCGTTCGCGGCCGTGGCGACCTGGCGTTTCCGCGGGGGCCTGGACGGGTGCGTGGCGGCACACTGCGGGCGCCACCACCGGGAGGGACGCATGGGACCACAGCGCAGCGCCGACGATCGCGCCTTGGGGCTGGACCGCAGGATCTCGCGCCGGGACTTCCTCGACGGCATGGCCGCCGGCGCGGCGGCGCTGTCGGTGGGCGGCGTGGCGCGGGCGGCCACGGCCGACGCCGGCGCACCGTCGCGGCAGCAGGGCCTGCGCGGCTTCGACAACGCCGCGATGGCGGCCGGCCATGCGGTGCGCGACGGCCTGGGCCTGGGCGCCGTGGCGGACACTGGCGAGCACTATGACCTGGTGGTCGTCGGCGCCGGCATGTCGGGGCTGGCGGCGGCCTGGTTCTACCGCCAGCAGCGGCCGGGCGCCAGGGTGCTGCTGCTGGACGGCTGCGACGACTTCGGCGGCCATGCGCGCCGCGTCGAGTTCGAGGTCGGCGGCCGGCAGCTGCTGGTCTGCGGCGGCACGCAGGAGCTCTGGAACCTCAACACCTTCTCGCCCGAGTCGCTGCGCATGCTGGCGGACATCGGCATCGACCGCGAGCGCTACCGCCGCCATGCGGCGGCCGACCGCGATCCGTTCGCCGCGGCGGGCTTGCGCCCCGGCACCTTCTACAACCGTGAGGACTTCGGCAGCGACCGGCTGCTGCTGAACCCGTCCATGCGAGGCATCACGGCCGAGAAGCTGCGTGCCCATTACGACGGCACGCCGCTGCCCGAGGCCGTCAAGGCGGGCATGGTGCGTTACTTCACCGACACCACCGACCACCTGGCGGGGCTGGCCGTCGAGGAGAAGATCCGCCGGCTGCGCCGGATGTCGTTCAGCGACTACCTGCTGAACGTCGCCAGGCTGCCGCCCGAGGCCGTGGCCTACCACGCCGCCGGCTGGGGCAACGACATGGACAACAGCTCGGCCGGCTTCGACACGCTGAGCGCCTGGGCCGCGTCGCGCAGCTACCCCCAGCCCTTTGCCGGCCTGGGCCTGCCCAAGGTGGAGCGCTTCTCCAACGTGGTTGCCGACGTGGGCGAGCTGATCCAGTTCCCGGACGGCAATGCCGGCGTCGCGCGCCTGCTGATCCGCCACCTGGTGCCCGGCTCGCTGCCCGGCAGCACCGCGGAGGACTCGATACGCGCGCCACTGCGCTACGACCGGCTGGACCAGCCGGGCAACGAGGTGCGCATCCGGCTCTCCAGCATGGTGGTGCGGGCGGCCCATGTCGGCGACCCGGACGCGGCCCGCGCGGTGGACATCAGCTATGTGCGGGGCGGTCGGGCGCAGCGCGTGCGCGCCGACGCCGCCGTGATGGCCTGCTTCAACGCCATGGTTCCCTATCTGGTGCCCGAGCTGCCCGAGGCGCAGAAGGCGGCGTTGCACCGCTCGGTGCGCAAGGCGCAGCTGCGCAGCTTCGTCGCGATCCGCGACTGGCGCGCCTTCCACCAGCTGGGTGTCTACGGCATAGGCAGCCGCGGCATGCCGTTTGCGTTCACGACGCCCTGGGCCATGCCGGAGTGGGGCGGCGCCTACGCCAACGCGCGCACGCCGGACGAGCCGGCCGTGCTGTTCATGAACCTGTCGCGCCATGTGCTGGAGCAGCGCCACACCGGCCTGCCGCCGCGCGAGCGCTGGAAGGCGGCGCGCGCGGCGCTGCAGGCGCTGAGCTTCGAGACGCTGGAGCGCGACATCCGTTCCCAGCTCAACCGCATGCTGGGGCCGGGCGGTTTCGACGCGGCGCGCGACATTGCCGGCATCACCGTCTGCCGCTGGGCCCATGGCTATGCCGGCGGCGCCAACGAGCTGTACGACGCCCAGGACGCGCCTTGGGTGGTGGGCCGCCAGCGCTTCGGCCGCATCGCGATCGCGAACTCCGACGCCGCGGCCACCTCGCTGACCAATGCCGCCTTCGCCCAGGGCCACCGCGCCGTGATGGAACTGGTCAACGATGTCGTGCGCCCGGTCTACGACTTCCGCTGGGCCGAGCGCGACGGCGGCGTCTAGCCTCAGCGTATCGCCGTCAGCCAGCGGCCCCAGCGCGGCGCCAGGCGCCAGCCATCCTCGCCCAGCCAGTCGGCCGACACCAGCACATGGTGGGCGCGGCCTATCAGCCGCTCGCGCGGCACGCAGCCGATGAAGCGTGAGTCCGCGCTGTTGTCGCGGTTGTCGCCGAGCAGGAAAACCTGGCCCGGCGGCACGGTGATCTCGGCGAAGTCGCGCCGCGCCCGCAGCGCGGGCAGGAACTGCACCGCATGCGGCCGGCCATCGAGATGCTCGGTGGCGCGCAATGCGTCGACCACCCAGCCCGGCGTGACGCGCTCGCCCCGGGTGTGGCCGTCGCGGTAGGCCAGCGGCCGGCCGTTGAGGACCAGCACGTCGTCGCGCATCGCGATGCGGTCGCCTGGCAGGCCCACGATGCGCTTGATCAGGCGGGTGCCGCCGGCCGGCGAGTTCAGCGTGACGACGTCGCCGCGCCGCGGCTCGCCCAGCGGCAGCAGCACCAGGTTGGTCAGCGGCAGCTTGAGGTCGTAGGCCAGGCGGTTGACGAGCACCACGTCGCCCTCCAGCAGCGTGGGCCGCATCGAGCCCGACGGGATGGGGTTCCAGTCGGCCACCGCGCTGCGGAACAGCGCGAAGCCGAGCAGGAAGACGATGAAGCCGCGGTTGTCGCGGAGCAAGGAGCGGATGTTCATGGCCGCCATGCTGGGGTGTCCGCCCGGCCTGCGGGGCGCCGGCCGGGCGAGCGGCGGCCTGGTGTGGCCGAACTGCGGTGGGCGCGCGCGAATGGCGGCGCCAGGCCGCTCACGCGAGATCCTCGTGCAGGCAGAGGAAGTTGCCCTCCGTGTCCTTGAACCAGGCCGCCCCTTGCTGCCTCTAGTCGGCGACCCGAAAGTTACACTGCCTTGATGCCTTCTCTCCTGGCCCTAGACAGCTCCACCGACGCGATGGCCCTGGCCCTGGTGACGCCGGGGCAGACCCGGGTCTGCGAGGCCGCGGGCGGCGCCCAGGCCTCGGCGCGCCTGCTGCCCGAAGTCCAGGCCTTGCTGGCCGACGCCGGCCTGGCGCTGGCCGACCTGGACGCCATCGCCTTCGGCCAGGGCCCCGGCGCCTTCACCGGCCTGCGCACCGCCTGCGCCGTCGCCCAGGGACTGGCCTTCGGCCTGGGCAAGCCGGTGCTGGCCGTCGACAGCCTGATGCTGGTGGCCGAGGATGCGCGTGCCCAGGGCGCCGGCGACGATGTCTGGGTGGCCATGGATGCACGCATCGGCGAAATCTACGCGGCCCGCTACCGCTGGGTCGACGGGGCCTGGACGGTCGCCGAGGCGCCGGCCCTCTACCGTCCCGAGGCCCTGGCCGCCCATTGGGGCGAGCCGGAGGCAGTGGCCGGCACGGCGCTGGTCGAGTATGCCGAGGCGCTGGGCGCTCTGCCGCGAGCCTGGCCCCAGGCCCGTTCGCGCGCCGCCGCCCTGGGCGCGCTGGCGCTGGCCGCCTGGCAGCGCGGCGAGCTGCGCGACGCGGCCGAGGCGCTGCCCGTCTATGTGCGTGACAAGGTGGCGCTGACGACGGCCGAGCGCGAGGCCGCCAAGGCATGAACGCCGTGCTGCAGCCCGGCGCGCCGCCCTTCGAGGCGGCGGCCATGCGCGTGCCCGACCTGACCGAGATCATCGCGGTCGAGCATCAGGTCTATGCCGTGCCGTGGACGCATGGCAATTTCGTCGATTCGCTGGCGGCCGGCTACCCGGCCGAGGTGTTGCGCGGGCCGCGGGCCGAGCTGCTGGGCTATTGGCTGGCCATGCCCGGCGTGGACGAGATGCACCTGCTCAACATCACCGTGGTGCCGGCCTGGCAGGGGCGCGGCTTGGCCGTGGCCATGCTGGACCGGCTGGTGGCCGAATGCGGGCGCCGCGGCCTGCCGCAGCTGTGGCTGGAGGTGCGCATCGGCAATGCCCGCGCCCGCGAGGTCTACCGGCGCTACGGTTTTGCCGAGGTGGGCCGGCGCCGCGCCTATTACCCGGTACTGCAGGGGCCGCGCGAGGACGCCATCCTGATGAGCCTGTCGGTGGCGTCATGAGCTGGGATGCGCGTCAACGGGCCATGCTGGCCGAGATGGGGTTCAGGCTGCCGGCCGCCGCAGCGGTTGCGGCCGAGGCCGAGGTCGTCGAGCTCGCGGAGCCCGAGCCTCAAGCGCCCGTCGCCGTGGTGCCGCCGCCGGCCATCGTGCGCGTGGCGGCGCCCGTGATGCTTGCCGCGCCCGCCGCGCCGTCCGGCTTCGCGGGCCTGGACCTGCCGGCGCTGCGCGAGGCCGTGTCCGCCTGCCGAGGCTGCGGGTTGTGCGAGCAGCGGCGCCACGCGGTCTTCGGCAACGGCGCACTGCAGCAGGTGCAATGGCTGGTCGTGACCGACCCGCCGGACGAGGCCGACGATGCCAGCGGCCAGGCCCTGGGCGGCCAGCCGTCGGGGGATGCCGGCCGGCTGCTGGACCGCATGCTGCTGGCCGCCGGCCAGCGCCGCGGCGGCGACGCCGCCAGCGCCTTCGTGACGCCCATCGTCAAATGCCGCCCGCCGCGCGGCCGTGCACCGCAGCCGGCCGAGCTGCAGGCCTGCGAGGCCGTGCTGGCGGCCCAGGTCGAGCTGCTGCAGCCCCGCCTGGTGCTGGCCCTGGGCCTGCAGGCGGCGCGCCGGCTGACCGGCCTGACGGAGCCGCTGGGCCGGCTGCGCGGCCGCGTGCACCGCTGGCGCGACCTGCCCGTGGTGGTCTCCTTCCATCCGGCGTATCTTTTGCGTTCGCCGGCCGACAAGGCCGGTGCCTGGGACGACCTGTGCCTGGCCCGCCGGACGCTGCAAGCCTCGTGAACGCGCTCACCCCTCTTGAATTCGAACGCCAGGCGCTGGACGCGGCGCGCTTTCGCATGCTGGCCGACCATGTGCCGGCGTGGATCGCGCTGTATGGCGCGGCCGATCACCGCTGCCTGTTCGCCAACCGCGGCTATGCCGAGGCCTTCGGCCTCACGCAGGAGTCCATCGTCGGCAAGCATTTCAGCGAGATCGTCGGCGCTGCCGCCTACGAGCAGGTGCGCGTGTCGGTCGACGATCTGGTGCGCGAGCGCCGGCCGGTGGTCTACGAGCGCGAGCTGCAGCGCCCCGACGGCGGCCTGTCCTGCCTGGAGATCCATCTGGTGCCGCAGTTCGATGAGGCCGGCGAGCTGCTGGGCAGCTGGGTGCTGGTCTACGACATCACGCGCCACCGCCAGGCCGAGCGGCGGCTGCGCGAGTCCGAGGCGCGGCTGGACAAGTTCATGCAGGCGACGGTGGAGGGCATCCTGTTCCACCGCGACGGCCGCATGACCGACGTCAATCCGCCGCTGTGCGCGCTGACGGGCTGGTCGGCCGAGGAGCTGATTGGCCAGCATGTGCTGTCCTTCGTGGCCGATGACGAGCTGCCCAAGGTGCGCGAGGTCATGCAGCAGGGCCAGGAGCTGCGCTACGAGACCGTCATCAAGCACCGCGACGGCTCGCGCATCCCCGTCGAGCTCATCATGCGCAGCATGGAGATGGACGGGCAGACGCAGCGCATGGCGGTGGTGCGCGACATCCGCGACCGCCTCGCCAGCGAGGCCCGTATCCAGCATCTGGCCCATCATGACGGGCTGACCGGCCTGCTCAACCGCGCCGCCTTCATGGAGCGCATGACGCTGCTGATGCGCCGCGCCGAGCGCAAGGGCGAGATGCTGGCGCTGCTGTTCATCGACCTGGACAACTTCAAGCGCGTCAACGATTCCCTGGGGCATCTCGAAGGCGACCAGGTGCTGACGACGGTGTCCGAGCGCATCGTCGGCGCGCTGCGCGGCAACGACCTGGTGGGCCGCTTCGGCGGCGACGAGTTCGTCGTGCTGCTGACCGACCTGGCCAGCCGTGACGACATCGTCGTCGTGCTGGAGGCGTTGCTGTCGGTCGTCGAGGTGCCGGTGCGGGCCGATGGCCGCGCGCTGTCCGTCTCGCCGTCCATCGGCGTGGCCGTCTACCCGGACGATGGCCGGCAGGCCGACGAGCTGATCCAGCACGCCGACACCGCCATGTACCGCGCCAAGGCGCGTGGCCGCGCGACCTACCAGTTCTTCGAGCCGGCGCTGGCCGAGACGGCCTACGCCGACCTGGTGCTGGAGGCCGAGCTGGCGCAGGGGCTGACGCGCAACGAGTTCGAACTGTTCTTCCAGCCCCAGGTCGATGCGGCCACGGGCCGCCTGCATGGCGCCGAGGCGCTGCTGCGCTGGCGCCACCCGCGGCGCGGGCTGCTGAGCCCGGACAGCTTCATCTTCGTGGCCGAGCGCCACCGGCTGATGCTGTCGCTGGGCGAATGGGTGTTGCGCGAGGCGGCGGCGACGGCGCGGCGCTGGCGTGAGCAGGGGCTGACCGGGCTCCATGGGCCCATGCGCATCGCCGTCAACCTGTCGCGCATGCAGTTCCACCTCGAGGGCTTCGCCGACACGGTGGAGCGGCTGCTGGCGCAGAGCGGCGCCAGCGGCCAGTGGCTGGAGCTGGAGCTGACGGAGCGCATGCTGATCGACGACATCGAGCATGCGCCGGCCACGCTGGCCCAGCTGCGGGCGCTGGGCCTGACCGTGTCGGTGGACGACTTCGGCACCGGCTACACCTCGCTGGCCCACCTGACCGAGCTGCCGCTGGACAAACTGAAGATCGACCAGAGCTTCGTGGCCCGCCTGCCCGACGATGTCGGCGCCCAGGCCATCACGCGGGCCATCGTGCAGATGGCCGTGGGCCTGGGGCTCAGCGTCACAGCCGAGGGCGTGCGCAGCACGGCGCAATGGCAGCTGCTGGCCGGCTGGGGCTGCCAGCAGTTCCAGGGCGAGCTCATCGGCCCGCCCATGCCGGCCGCCGCGTTCGAGGCCTGGGTCAAGGCCAGATGAAAGACTGATGAACCTGCTGCAGAAGATCCATGCCGAGATCGCCGCGGCCGGCGGCTGGCTGCCGTTCGACCGCTTCATGAGCCTGGCGCTGTACGCGCCGGGCCTGGGCTATTACGCCGGCGGCCGGCGCAAGTTCGGCCAGATGCCCGACCAGGGCTCGGACTTCGTCACGGCGCCCGAGATGTCGCCGCTGTTCGGCCGTGCGCTGGCGCGCCAGCTGGCCCAGGCCATGGATGCCAGCGGCTGCCGCGACATCGTCGAGTTCGGCGCCGGCTCGGGCGCGCTGGCGGCCCAGCTCATCGCCGAGCTGGATGCCCTGGGCGCCGGCCCGGCGCGCTACCGCATCGTCGAGCTGTCGGCCGAGCTGCGCCAGCGCCAGCGCGAGCGGCTGGCCGCGTGGGAAGGGCGCGTCGACTGGCTGGACGAGTTGCCGGCCGAGCTGGAGGCCGTCGTCATCGGCAACGAGGTGCTGGATGCGATGCCCGTGCAGCTGCTGGCCTTCGACGGCCGGGCCTGGCGCGAGCGCGGCGTGGTCAGCGCGGGCGAGGGGTTCGCCTTCGAGGACCGCGACAGCGCGCTGCGGCCGCCCGTCGAGACGGGCTTCGTGCCCGGCACCGTCACCGAGATCCATGCCCAGGGCGAGGCCTTCATCGCGACGCTGGCGCGCACGCTCAGGCGCGGCGCGGCCTTCTTCATCGACTACGGCTTCCCCGAGGCCGAGTACTACCACCCGCAGCGCCGCGGCGGCACGCTGATGTGCCACCAGGCCCACCAGGCCGACGCCGATCCGCTCGTCGCCGTGGGCGACAAGGACATCACGGCCCATGTCAACTTCACCGGCATTGCGCTGGCCGGTCAGGACGCCGGCCTCGTCGTGCTGGGCTACACCAGCCAGGCCAACTTCCTGCTCAACTGCGGCATCGCCGAGCTGCTGGCCGACGCGTCGCTGGCCGAGCGGGCGATGGCGCACCGGCTGCTGGCCGAGCATGAGATGGGCGAGCTGTTCAAGGTGATCGGCTTCGCGCCGCAGCAGGCGCCCTTCGACGCGCTGGGGTTCGAGCGCGGCGACCGGTCGCACAAGCTGTAGGCGCCGCTGGCCGGCGGCGCGTCTGTCAGGGCTGACAAGGAGTGGTGATGAAAGCCTGGTTCTTGTTGCTGCTGTGCGCCCCGGCGCTGGCGCAGGATCCCAACGCCGGACGCAGCCTGGCGGCCACCTGTGCGAACTGCCACGGCACCGACGGCAGGGCCAGGGGCGCTGCGATGCCGCCGCTGGCCGGCCTGCCGGCCGAGCGCATGCTGGCGCTGCTGGCCGACTACCGCAGCGGCCGGCAGGCCGGCACGGTCATGCCGCAGATCGTCAAGGGCTATACCGAAGAGCAGCTGCGCCTGGTCGCGGCCTACTTCGCGGCCCGGGCCCGGCCATGATCGCGCGGCGGCAGCTGATCGCGGCGGGCGGGCTCGCGCTGGCCGGCTGCGCCAGCCCGACGGCATCGGTCGGCCGCGTCGTCGTCGTGGGCGGCGGTTTCGGCGGTGCCACGGCGGCGCACTACCTGAAGCTGTGGGGCGGCGCGGCCATCGACGTGATGCTGGTGGAGCGCAACGCGGGCTTCCTGTCCTGCCCCATGTCCAACCTCGTCATCGCCGGCGAGCGCGATGCGGCCAGCATCAGCCAGGGCTACCGCGGCCTGCAGGCCCTGGGCGTGAAGCGGGTGCGCGGCGAGGTCATCGCCATCCATCCCGGCGCGAGAACCCTGAGCCTGGCCGATCGCAGCACGATAGGCTGGGACCGCCTCATCCTGGCGCCCGGCATCGACTTCAGCCTCGACGAGGTGCCCGGCCTGCGTGCCGCCCTCGACAGCGGCCGCGCCGTGCACGCCTGGAAGGCCGGCGCGCAGACGCTGGCACTGCACCGGCAGCTGCAGGCCCTGCCGGACGGCGGCGTGGTGCTGATCAGCATCCCCAAGGCACCCTACCGCTGCCCGCCCGGGCCCTACGAGCGGGCCTGCCTGATCGCGTCCTGGCTGAAGCGGGCCCGGCCGCGCGCCAAGCTGCTGGTGCTGGATGCCAACCCGGAGATCCAGAGCAAGAAGACGCTGTTCGAGCGCGCCTTTGCGCAGCATTACGCGGGCCTGCTGGAGTACCGGCCCAATGCCGAGCTGCAGGAAGTGCTGGCCGACGGCACGGCGCGTTTCGAGTTCGAGGACGTCAAGGCCGACGTGCTCAACCTGATTCCGCCACAGCGCGCCGGCGACCTGGCGCGCGACTTCGCCAACGTGAACCGCCGCTGGGTGGGCATAGACTGGCTGACCATGCAGGCCCAGGCCGCGGCGAACGTGCATGTGGTGGGCGACGCGATCTTCTCGGCCGCGGGCATGCCCAAGTCGGCCCACCTGGCCAACCAGCAGGCCAAGCTCGCGGCGGCGGCCGTGCTGCAGCTGCTGAAGGGCGAGGCGGTGGAGCCGGCGCCGGTGGTGATGAACACCTGCTACAGCTTCGTCACGCCGGACCAGGCCGCGCATGTGGCGTCGGTGCACCAGTACGACGCGGCCGGGAAGACGATGCTGCCTGTGCCCGGCGCCGGCGGCGTGTCGCCGGCGGCCAGCGTGCAGGAAGCGGCCTATGCCCGCGGCTGGGCCGAGAACATCTGGGCCGACACGCTGGCGCTTTGAATCAGCGCGTCACCAGGCGCCGGTGTTGGGCATGGAGGCCCAGGGCTCGGCCGGCGCCAGCGCGGGGCCGGCCTGCAGCAGCTCGATGGAGATGCCGTCCGGCGAGCGCACGAAGGCCATGCGGCCGTCGCGCGGCGGGCGGTTGATGGTCACGCCGTGGTCCATCAGCTTCTGGCAGGCGGCGTAGATGTCGGGCACGGCATAGGCCAGATGGCCGAAGTTGCGCCCGCCCGTGTAGGTCTCGACCTTGCCGTCGGCATCGGGCCAGTTGTAGGTCAGCTCGACCTGGGCGTCCTCGTCGCCGGGGGCGGCCAGGTAGACCAGCGTGAAGCGGCCGGCCTCGTGCTCCGAGCGCTTGACCTCGACCAGCCCGAGGGCGTCACGGTAGAACTTCAGCGAGGCGTCCAGGTCGTGGACGCGGACCATGGTGTGCAGGTATTTCATGGCCGCCATTGTCGCGGCGTGCTCAATAGCCCTGTGCGCTCAGCGGCCTGTCCTGGGCCGGCGTGTTCCGCGACGGACCCCGCCACAGCTGCCCCACCCAGGCGGGGCAGCGGCCGTCGCCAGCGCCGCCAAAGCCTCCCGTCGGCGCGCAGATGCGTCTGCCCTCGGCGTCGTAGAGGGGGTTGAAATGGTCGCAGCAGGGCGCGTTGACCAGGTAGAACACCTGGCCGTCCGCGCGCTTGAACGCCAGCATCGCGCTGCGCTCCCGGCCGAGACCGGCCTCGAAGGCGGCGATGCGCTCGCGCATGGCCGGGTCGGGCGCGGCGAGGGTGGCCGGCTGCGCGTCCTGAGCCTGTGCGCCGCTGGCGGCGATGGCGCCAGCGGCCAGCAGCAGCGCGGCGGCCAGGCCGGCGTACCACCCGGTGGTTGAAATGGGCGAGGTGGGCAGGTGCATGGCGGCGCAGTATGGCGCAGCCGTCAGTAGTCCAGCCACTCCATGGGCGCCACCAGCGCCGCGCCGCGGATGCGCTCCAGCGTGCCGGTCAGGATGTCGATGTTGTTGTCGAAGCTGCCGTGGCTGGCATCGATCTGGTCGCCGGTCTTGGTGGTGCGCACCTTGGGCGAATCGACGCGGTTCAGCAGTGCGCCGGCCGGCCAGAGCTTGAGCCAGGCGGCGACGTCGGCATTGGGTGGGCCGACCCACTGATCGGCCACCCAGGTCGGGTCGGGCTTGACCAGCGCGCGCTCCATGCCCAGCAGCGGCTGCTTGCGCACATCGTCCAGCGCGCGCGAGACGAGGTAGAGCAGCGACTTGCCGTAGATGTCGCGCTCGGCGCTGGGCAGGCCGTCGGCGCGCTCGTTGGCATCGCTGAGCACATGCAGGCGCAGCGCCTCCAGCGGCAGCACGCCGGCCTGGGCCGCCGCGCCGTAGTGCTGCACGGCGAAACCGCTGGAGCAGGCGGCGGCGTAGAGCTCGCAGCTGGCGACGGGCAGGGCGTCGGCGGCGCCCAGCCGCCCGAGCAGGTGGCCCAGCAGGATGGAGCCGGCCGAATGGCCGACGAGGTGGATCTCCAGCGTCTTGCCGCTGGCGGCCAGTTCCTGGCGCAGCTCGCGCAGCATGCGGGCCGCCAGGTCCAGCACATGGTCCGGCGTGGCGCCGCCCTCGGCGTTCTCGCGCATCTCGCTCCAGATGCCGCGCGCGAACTGGCGGCCCACGGCCTCGATGGCCCGGTCCTTGGCTTCGGCGGCGACCTCGCGCAGCCGGTCCAGCCAGCCGGCGCTGCGGTCGGCCGAGTCGACGACGCGGTGCTTGAGGTCGTCGAGCATGTCCATCAGCGTCTCGCCGGGGCCGGTCTTCCAGGTGAAGAACAGCGGGTAGATGCCGTTGGCCAGGAAGTAGGGCGCCAGCACGCGGATGCGCTGGACGGACTCGCCCTCGCTGTTGAGCCCGCCATGGGCGTAGAGGGCCAGCTTGACGGTCTTGTCCCGGCCGGCCTTGAACCAGGCCGCGGGGCGCTCGACGACGATTTCGCGGGCCAGGCCTTCGCGGTCGTCGCGGGCCCGGGTGAAGTCGGTGGCCATCAGCTGGCCGTCATTGCCCGAGACCAGCGTGTGGGTGTAGGCCTCGTCGGTGCGCAGCGGCTGGTAGGGCGGATAGGCGAAGACATGGTTGACCGGCCAGGGGTCGTCGCGCGGGTTGTCGCCGACGCGCAGCGTGGCGCCCACGTCCGACAGGCCGCGGCCGGCCATGACGCGGAAGCCGCCGGCCGCACGCGCGGCCGTCTTGGCGGCCTTGCCGCCCCGGGCCGCGGGTGGCTGGCGGCTCTTGAGGTCGGACAGGTCCTGCGGCACGCCCAGCGCCACGGCCCAGGCGTCGGTGCCGTTGGTGACCCAGTCCTCGTAGCCCAGGATGGCGAAGCCGCTGGCGCCCCAGCCCGTGCCCCAGCTGTTCTGCACGACGAAGCCGCGCTCGTTGTAGCCCACCAGTGCGAAGGCATGGCCGCCGGTCTTCTTGGCCATGCGGGCGATGCGCGGCAGCTTGTCGTGGCTGGCCGGCATGGGGCTCTCGTCCAGGCCCCAGCCGTCGTGCACGTCGCCCGACACATAGATGGCGCCGATCTCGTAGATGGCGGCCTGCATGTCGACGACGCTCTTCTTGTCGACGCGGTAGTACACGCCCAGCGCCCGCGTGGTGGCGTCGTCGTCCCAGCCGGCGGCGGGGCGGGCGAAGACGCCGTTGCCGGCCTTGTCGAGCGGGTAGGGCCAGAGCCGCGACGAGCAGATGCCGTGCTTGTGCCAGCCCTTGAGCGCGCCGCGGCAGGACGAGCCCTCGTAGTCCTGGCCCGGCCATTCGTCGTAGAGCTTGGCCAGCTCGTAGAACATGCGCGGGCTGACCATCTCGGGCAGCGTCCGGCCGTGCGGCGCGGCCAGGTGGCGCAGCCAGTAGAGGTAGTTGGTCACGCAGGCCAGGCCGAAGCCGGTGCAGGCGCCCTCGTTGCCCTGGTTGAGGATGCGGCCGGCCTTCACATAGGCGGGCAGCAGGCGCTTGAGGTCGGCGTCCAGCGGCCAGCGGGCGGGCAGCGAGCGCAGCGGCGCGCGGTAGACCAGGTCGCGCAGGTCCAGGCGGTCGGGGCGGGCGTCCAGCGTGGGGGTGGGGACGGCGTTGGCGGCGGCCTTGCGGGCTGCGGTCTTCAGGGGCTTGGTGGCCATGGCGGCTCCGTCGTGATGGGTGACGACCCATCATTTCGCCGCCGCTGCGCTGTCGCAAGGCGGCCACGGCGCAGCCGTCCCCAACGCGAAGGAGGCAGTGGCCCAGCACCGCCCCGACGGGCGAGGCCTATCGGCCCAGTGGTGCGATGCCCAGCCAGGCCGCATGGGCCCAGAAGGCGAAGAAGGCCCACAGCGCGATGCCAACCACCACGGTGGCCGCGGTGCCCAGGGGCGTCGGCGCAGCGCCCGCGGGCACGGGCCGGCGGCGCGCGGCGCGGAAGACCAGGACGGACCAGACCAGGAAGCTGCCGAACAGCATCACGTCGGCCAGCGTGTTGTTGGCGAGCAGATGGGCGAAGGCCCAGACCTTGACCGACAGCGTCATCGGATGCTGCAGCTTGGCCTTGAGATGGTTGCGCGGCACGTAGGCCGCCGCCAGCAGCACCATCGCGACCAGCATCAGCGCCGCCGCCGCGTGGTTCATGCCGCGTATGGGCGCCCACAGCACGACGGGCTGCTGGCGTGCCGCCGAGTAGCCCCACAGGATCAGCGCGAAGCCGATCAGGGACACGACGGTGTAGAAGGCCTTCCAGCCCTTCTCGCCGAGACGGGCCCGCTGCGCGTCGCGCCAGGCGGGCGCGATGGCGCGGGTCATGTGGATGCCGAGAAAGAGGGCAAGGCCGAGGGCCAACCAGGTCATCGTGAATCTCCGTGAGGGTCAGGTCTGGCGGTCGACGCGCAGCGCGAGCACGACCGAGCTGTTGGTGCGCAGCACGCCGTCGATCTCGCGGATCTCGTCGAGCAGCGCGTCGAGCCGGGCCGTAGTGTCGGCCCGCAGCAGCGCCATGTAGTCGAATTCGCCGCTGACCGACGCCAGCTGGCGCAGCTCGGGCAGCTCGGCCAGGCGCTTGACCACCTCGCGGCCGGCCTTGGGGCTGACGCTGATGCCCACGAAGGCCTGGACGCTGCGCCCGGCCGCATCGCCGCCCAGCCGCGCCGTGTAGCCCACGATGCGGCCGCTGGCCTCCAGCCTTGCCAGTCGCGCGACGACCGTGGTGCGCGCCACGCCCAGCTTGCGCGCCAGCAGCGCGGTGCTCTCGCGCGCATTGGCCTGCAGCAGCAGGATCAGACGGCGGTCGAGATCGTCCGCCACCAGGGGCGGGTTTACCCGTGAATCATCCATAGTGGCAAATCATCGCGACGATTCGTCGATTCAGCAATTGATTTCGTCGGAGTATTGCTTTTTTTCGTCATCGACCCTGCCTAGAGTGCGGCCCAACTGAAACCCTGCCTGGAGTACCCCATGAAGATCGCCCTGCTCGGCGCCGGCCACATCGGCCAGACCATCGCCCGCCTGCTGCACGCCACCGGCGACTACCAGGTCACGGTGCTGGACAAGAGCGCCGGCTACCTGAAGGTGCTGGCCGACGAAGGCATCGCGACGGCCGAGGTCGACACGAACAATCGCGCCGCTCTGGCCGCCCAGCTGCGCGGCAAGGACGCCGTCGTCAACGCGCTGCCCTACCACCTGGCCATCACGGCGGCCGAGCTGGCGCTGGAATGCGGCTGTCACTACTTCGACCTGACCGAGGACGTGGCCGCGACCAAGGCCATCAAGGCCATGGCCAAGGACGCCAAGACCGCCTTCATGCCGCAGTGCGGCCTGGCGCCGGGCTTCATCGGCATCGTCGCCCACCACCTGGCCAAGCAGTTCGACGAGGTGCGCGACGTGCAGATGCGCGTGGGCGCGCTGCCGGCCTTCCCGACCAACAAGCTGAAATACAACCTGACCTGGTCGGTGGACGGCCTGATCAACGAGTACTGCCACCCCTGCGAGGCCATCCATGGCGGCGAGTTCATCTCGGCCCTTCCGCTGGAAGGCCTGGAGCATTTCTCGCTGGACGGCGTCGAGTACGAGGCCTTCAACACCTCGGGTGGTCTGGGCACGCTGTGCGAGACCTGGGCCGGCAAGGTCAAGAACCTGGACTACAAGACCGTGCGCTACCCCGGCCACCGCGACCTGATGAAGTTCCTGCTGGAAGACCTGGCGCTGGCCGGCGACCAGGAGAAGCTCAAGGACATCATGCGCAAGAGCATGCCGGCCACCATGCAGGACGTGGTGCTGGTGTTCGTGACCGTGTCCGGCAGGAAGAACGGCGTGCTGCTGCAGGAGGTGTTCGCACGCAAGATCTTCGCGACGCGCGACGGTGCCCAGCCGCTGTCGGCCATCCAGATCACGACGGCCGCCGGCATCTGCGCCGCCGTGGACCTGTTCCGCGAGGGCAAGCTGCCGCAGCGCGGATTCATCCGCCAGGAAGAGGTCGCGCTGCCCGACTTCCTCGCCAACCGCTTCGGCTCGGCTTACCAGCAAAGCCGCCAGGTGGAATCCATCTCGTAAAGAATGCCCGCCATGAAGCAACAAACCCTCTCCGTTCTCGACGCCCTGGGCGTGCAGCTGCCGGCCGGCGGCGACCTGACCGTGCGCTCGCCCATAGATGGCGGCGTGCTGGCCCAGCTGCCCACCGCCAGTGCCGCCGACATGAAGGCCGCCGTGGGCCGTGCGCATGAGGCCTTCAAGGCCTGGCGCGTGGTGCCCGCTCCCAAGCGCGGCGAACTGGTGCGCCTGTTCGGCGAAGAGCTGCGCGCCCACAAGGCGCAGCTGGCGCAACTCGTCTCCATCGAGGCGGGCAAGGTCACCAGCGAAGGCCTGGGCGAAGTCCAGGAAATGATCGACATCTGCGAGTTCGCCGTCGGTCTGTCCCGCCAGCTGCACGGCTTGACCATCGCCAGCGAGCGCCCCGGCCACCGCATGATGGAGCAGTGGCTGCCGCTGGGCGTCGTGGGCATCATCTCGGCCTTCAACTTCCCGGTGGCCGTGTGGGCCTGGAACTCGGCGCTGGCGCTGGTGGCCGGCGATGCCTGCGTCTGGAAGCCGTCCGAGAAGACGCCGCTGACGGCGCTGGCCACGCAGGCGCTGTTCGAGCGTGCGCTGAAGGCCTACCGCGCCGCCGGCCATGCCGCGCCGGACGGCCTGTCGGAGCTGGTCATCGGCCGGGCCGACGTGGGCGAGGCGCTGGTGGACGATGCCCGCGTGGCGCTGGTCTCCGCCACCGGCTCCACCCGCATGGGCCGCGCCGTCGGCCCGCGCGTCGCGGCGCGCTTCGGCCGCTGCCTGCTGGAGCTGGGCGGCAACAACGCCATCATCGTGACGCCCAGCGCCGACCTGGACCTGGCCGTGCGCGGCATCCTGTTCGGTGCCTACGGCACGGCCGGCCAGCGCTGCACGACGACGCGCCGCGTCATCGCGCATGAAAGCATCCACGACGCGCTGGTCGAGCGCCTGGAGCGCGCCCGCGCCCAGCTGCCCATAGGCTCGCCGCTGGAGCAGGGCACGCTGATCGGCCCGCTGATCGACGCCCAGGCCTTCGACGCGATGCAGTCGGCATTGAAGGCGGCGCGCGAGCAGGGCGGCCAGGTCAGCGGCGGCGAGCGCGCGCTGGAGCAGCGCTTCCCCGAGGCCTTCTACGCCGCGCCGGCGCTGGTGCGCATGCCGGCGCAGACCGAGGTGGTTTGTCACGAGACCTTCGCGCCCATCCTGTACACGCTGAAGTACTCGACGCTGGAAGAGGCCATCGAGCTGCAGAACGGCGTGCCGCAAGGCCTGTCCTCGGCGATCTTCACGACCGACCTGCGCGAGGCCGAGCGCTTCATGAGCGCCGCGGGCAGCGACTGCGGCATCGCCAACGTCAACATCGGCACGTCCGGTGCGGAGATCGGCGGCGCCTTCGGCGGCGAGAAGGAGACCGGCGGCGGCCGCGAGAGCGGCTCGGACGCGTGGAAGGCCTATATGCGCCGCACCACCAACACGGTGAACTACTCCAGCGAGCTGCCGTTGGCCCAGGGCGTGAAGTTCGAAATTTGACGAAGTTCTTCCAGGAGCCGAAAAACCAGGCTATACTGCGAGGCTCCTGAAAGCCCAGGTGGCGGAATTGGTAGACGCACTAGTTTCAGGTACTAGCGGGTAACTCCGTGGAGGTTCGAGTCCTCTCCTGGGCACCAAACAAGAAAGGCCAGCACGCAAGTGCTGGCCTTTTGCGTTTGGGCCCAGGAGAGGGCTCGAAAGGCGTGTCACCGGGGACCGAGGACAAGCCCTGCGGCTTGTCCGACGCCTCGGTGAAGGCTTCGCGCCTCTGGCGCGTTGCCGGCCGCCGGGGTCGCCGGAGGTGACCGAGTCCCCGCTGATGCGCCCTCGATGGGCGCTTCAGCGCGTGGTGGCGGAAACCGAGCCCGCAGTTGAGGCGCCAAACCACCGCTGCTCAAACTCTTGCGCTGGCACCCCCCTCCCAAACCACCATCCCTGCCCCCAGTCGCAGCCCATGGCCCGCAGCGCCAGCACCTGCGCCTCGGTTTCCACGCCCTCGGCCACCACCTCCATGCCCAGCTCATGGGCCATCGTGACGATGGCCCGGCACAGCGCCAGCGCCTTGCCGCCGCTTTCCAGCCCGGCGACGAAGCTGCGGTCTATCTTCACCGTGTCGATCTCGTGATGCTGCAGATAGCTCAGCGACGAGTAGCCGGTGCCGAAGTCGTCCAGCGAGATGGACAGGCCCGCCGCCCGCAGTGCCCGCAGCCGCTCGGCCACCGCCTCGTCGCGCTCCAGCAGCAGGCCCTCGGTGATCTCGATGGCCAGCGCATCGCCCGGCAGCCCCAGGCCGCGCAGGTGGGTGGGCCAGTCGGGCTGCACGCGATGGCTGCGTTCGCTGAGGAACTGCACCGGCGACTTGTTGATGCCGATCTGGAAGCCGACATGCCCCGCCGCGCGCCAGGCCAGGGCCTGTGCGGCGGCCGCGCGGAAGACCCAGTCGCCGATGTCGACGATGAGGCCGCTGGCCTCGGCGACCGGGATGAACTGCGCCGGGCTGACGTCGCCCAGCTGCGGGTGATGCCAGCGCAGCAGGGCCTCGGCCTTGCGCGGCGGCGTGCCCGGTTCGCGCAGCGACAGGATGGGCTGGTAGACCAGGCTGAACTGCCCCAGCGGCAGGGCCTGCCGCAGCTCCGCCGCCAGCCGCGCGCGCCGCTGTGCGGCCTCGTGCAGCGCCGGCGTGAACAGGCGCATGCGGTTGCGCCCGGCGCCCTTGGCCTCGTACAGCGCCTGGTCGGCATGCTTGAACAAGTCCTCGATCTCCAGCCCGTCGCGCGGCGCCAGGCTGACGCCTATGCTGGCCGACACATAGACGCGCTCGCCGCCGATGTCGAAGCTGGCCGACAGCGCCTCCAGCAGATCCTGCCCCAGGCGCTGGGCCGCCGCGGCCCCGTCGCGCGCCGCCAGCAGCACGGTGAATTCGTCGCCGCCCATGCGCGCGACGATGCCGCCCGACGGCAGGCAGTCCTGCATGCGCGCGGCTACCTGCACCAGCAGCGCGTCGCCGACGTCGTGGCCCAGCGTGTCGTTGACCTCCTTGAAATGGTCGAGGTCCACGAACATGATGGCCAGCTCCTCCCCACGCATCGCCCGCAGCGACAGCGCGCGCTCGATGCGCTCGCGCAGCGAGCGGCGGTTGGGCAGGCCGGTCAGCGTGTCGACGCGGGCCTGCCGCCAGACCTGGGCCTCCTGGCGCTTGCGGTCGGTGATGTCGGTGTGCGTGCCCACCATGCGCAAGGGCCGGCCCTCGGCGTCGCGCGCGATGACCATGCCGCGGCTGAGCACCCATTTCCAGCTGCCGTCACGCGCCAGCACGCGATGCTCGTTGCGGTACAGCGGCGTGCGGCCGGAGAAATGCGCCTCGCGGTCATGCGCCATCTGGGCCAGGTCGTCCGGGTGGGTGCGCGCGTCGAAGGCCTCCGGCGTCGCGTCGACGTCGCCGGGCTCGAAGCCGTGCAGCCGCAGATAGCGCTCGGAGAAATACTCCACGCCGGCCTGCACATGCCAGTCCCAGACGCCGTCACCGCTGCATTCCAGCGCCAGCTTCCAGACCTCGTCGGCCTCGCGCAGCCGTTCCTCGGCCGCGCGATGGGCGCTGATGTCGGTGTGCGTGCCCAGCCACAGCGCCGAGTCCGGCAGGCGCTGGGCCTGGGCCAGCACCCAGCGCTCGCCCAGCCGGTATTCCATCTCGAAACGGCCGTCTTGCTGGGCCTGGGCCCAGCGCGCCTCGAAGGTCGTGCGGTCGTCCGCATGCAGCCAGCGGGCCAGCGGCGACGGCAGCGCCGGGTGCTCCAGGGCCTCGGCCAGACGGGCGTTCATCCACAGCAGGTGGCCCTGGGTGTCGGCCTGCCAGACCTGCTGGGGCAAGGCGTCGAGTAGCGAGGCAAAGTGGACGGGCTGCGGCATCGGCGATGGATACAGGGCTTAGCCGGGACTGTATGCCGGCCGCGATAAGCCACAATCGCGCCGCCCGAGCCGTTCGGGCGCGTTTTGAACGAGACCCCCCGCATGAACAAGACCGATCTGATCGAACACCTGGCCGCCAAGCACGAGCTGAGCAAGGCCGAAGCCGGCCGCGTCCTCGAAACCCTGCTGGACGCCATCGTCACCACCGTCAAAAAGGGTGGTGCGGTGTCGATCCCGGGCTTCGGCTCCTTCAAGCAGCACGCCCGTGCTGCACGTAACGGCGTGAACCCCAGCACCGGCGCGAAGATCAAGATCGCCGCTGCCAAGCTGCCCAAGTTCACCCCGGGCGCCGGCTTCAAGGCCGCCGTGGATCCCAAGGCCGCCGCCAAGAAGGCCGCTGCCAAGCCCGCCGCCAAGCCTGCCGTCAAGGCCAAGAAGAAGTAATTCTTCGTGACGATGAGTTCGCGCGGCGCCAGCCCCACCATCGTCGATGTGGCCCGCGAGGCGGGCGTATCGATCAAGACGGTGTCGCGCGTGCTCAACCATGAGCCCGGTGTCCATGAAAGCACCCGGGATCAAGTGCTCAAGGTGGTGGAGGCGCTGCGCTACCGGCCCAAGCAGTCGGCGCGCAGCCTCGCCGGCGGCCGCTCCTTCCTGATCGGCCTGCTCTATTACGACCCCAGCGCGAGCTTCGTCGGCAGCGTGCAGCAAGGGGCCACGCTGCGCTGCCGTGAGCTGGGCTACCACCTCGTGGTGGAGTCGCTGCACAACGACGCACCGGATCTGCGCCAGCAGATCGACCGCATGGTGCTGGCGCTGCGGCCCGACGGCATGATCCTGACGCCGCCGCTGTGCGACAACCCCGAGGTGCTGGCCGCGCTGCGCGAGAGCGGCACGCCCTGCGTGCTGATGTCGCCCGAACACGACCTGAGCGGCGTGCCCTCCGTGCGCATGGACGACGTGCATGCGGCCGAGGAGATCACCAACCTGCTGCTCAGCCTGGGCCACCAGCGCATCGCCTTCATCAAGGGCCCGCCGGACCAGTCGGCCAGCGGGCTGCGCTACCAGGGCTTCGTCAACGCGCTGCGCGCGCACGGCCTTCAGCCCGATCCCGAACTCGTCCAGCCGGGCGCCTTCACGTTCGCCAGTGGTCGCGACGCGGCCCACCAGCTGCTGAGCCGCCGCCAACGGCCCACCGCCGTGTTCGCCAGCAACGACGACATGGCGCTGGGCGTGCTGGCCGCCGCGCAGCGTCTGGGCCTGGCCGTGCCGGGCGAGCTGTCCGTCGCGGGCTTCGATGATTCACCCACCGCGGCTCTGGTCTGGCCGCCGCTGACCACCGTGCGTCAGCCGGTTGCCGAGATGGCCCGTGCCGCCGTCGAGATGCTGGTCGCCGCCCAGCGGCCCGACATGGCCGCGGCGGCCGATGAGGCCGAACTGCACAAGGTGCTGCCGCACGAGCTCGTCGTGCGCGATTCCACGCGGGCCCGCTAGGCATCCCCTGCGCGGTCGCGCGCGCCGCCCCTCATCGTTTCCACGCACCGGCCTGGCCCGGGCTCAAGCTTTGAAAACGCTTGTTGACAGCGTTGTCAATTGTCGGGCAAGATGAAACCACTGGGTCCAAAGATCCAGTGCCGCTGGCGCCGCTGAGGCGCCGGCTGACTCCGCACGCTTCGCGGCAGGCAGGGGGTGGTTTGCCCCGGTCTGCGGCGCCCCTTGCTTCCCGTGGCCGCACCGCACGGTCTTCCCGCCCGCCATGAACCTGCTCGATCCCGCTCGCCTAGACCCCGCCGTCCTCGCCCAGTCCTTCCCGCCCGACTTCCTCTGGGGCGTCGCCACCAGCGCGGCCCAGATCGAGGGTGCCGCGTTCGAGGGCGGCAAGGGCGCCTCGATCTGGGACCATTTCTGCCGCCAGCCCGGCCGCATCAAGGACGGCTCCAACATCGACGTCGCCTGCGACCACTACCACCGCTTCCGCGAGGACGTCGCGCTGATGCAGGGCCTGGGCCTGGACTGCTACCGCTTCAGCTTTGCCTGGCCGCGCGTGCAGCCGCTGGGGCAGGGGGCCTGGAACGAGGCCGGCTTCGCCTTCTATGACCGCCTCATCGACGCATTGCTGCAGGCCGGCCTGCAACCGCATGCGACGCTCTACCACTGGGACCTGCCGCAGGCGCTTGACGAGAGCATGGGCGGCTGGCTGTCGCGCGACTGCGTGGCCCGCTTCGCCGACTACGCCGCCGAGATCGCCCGCCGCTTCGGCGACCGCCTGGCCAGCATCGCGACCCACAACGAGCCCTGGTGCACGGCCACGTTGGGCTATGAAACCGCCCAGTTCGCACCCGGCCGCGCCAGCCGGGCCGAGAGCCTGCAGGTGGCCCACCACCTGCTGCTGTCGCACGGCGAGGCCATCGCCGCGATGCGCGCCCTGACCAAGACCAAGCTCGGCATCGTCCTCAACCACACACCGTCCTTCCCGGCCACGCCGGCCGAGGCCGAGCGCCGCGCGGCCCGCATCGACGACGGCCTGAACGTGCGCTGGTACATGGATCCCATCTTCCGGGGCGCCTATCCGGCCGATGCCCTCGAGTTCGTCGGCGCCGATGGGCCAAGGGTTGAGGATGGCGACCTGGAGCGCATCCGCCAGCCGCTGGACTTCCTGGGCATCAACTTCTATACGCGCAGCCTCTTCGACGCCGACGGCAACACCGTCAGAGGGCCGGGCAAGCGCGGCTTCACCGACATGGGCTGGGAGATCGTGCCCGAGGTCTTCGCCCAGCACCTGGTGCGCCTGGCCCGCGAGTACAACCCGCCGCCCATGTTCATCACCGAGAACGGCATGGCCAACGCCGACCGCGTCGTCGACGGCCGCGTGCCGGATACCGAGCGCATCGCCTACCTGTCCGGCCATCTGCAGGCGCTGGCCATGGCCATGAGCCTGGGTGCCGACGTGCGGGGCTACTTCTACTGGAGTCTGCTCGACAACTTCGAGTGGAACTCCGGCTACGACAAGCGCTTTGGCCTGGTCCATGTCGACTATGCGACCCAGCAGCGCCTGCTCAAGGACAGCGCACATTGGTACCGGGACCTCGTGACCCGCCACCACGCCAGGCGCTGACGCGCTGCCTGAAGCCCGCCGACCTGGGCGCCCAGACCCCCAGTTGTGGCTTCAGGTGCACGGCCTTGCGTCGTGCAAGCGTCCGGTCATGCATTCCTTCGCGTTTGCCCCGACAAAGCCACGAGAATTCGGTCACGATCAGGCGCTAAGCTCCACGCTGCGCCGCACCAGGGATTTTTCCCAGTCCGCTGCGGGCGCATCAGGCCGATTTGACGTATAGCAGGAGGCCTGCTCATGGATTTCGGCAAGCTGCCGAGGCCGGAGCGGGTCTAGGGGTGCCCGGGTGTACGGGTGTGGAACGAATGCAGGATAGAACAAACGATCCGCTCATCGATGTCAGCCAGTTGGCCGTCGGGATGTTCATTCATCTGGACCTGGGCTGGATGTCGCACCCATTTCCGCTGTCCAGCTTCAAGATCGCGTCCAGCGATCAACTGTTGATCCTGCGCCGCCTGGGCCTGACCCAGGTGCGCTGGAGCCCCGCCAAGAGCGATCTGGCGCTGCAGGCCCCCGTCGCAGTCGCCGCCAAGGCGCCGGCCGTCGCTGCCGACGTCGTCACGGCCGATCAGCCCACGCCCGAGGAACTGGCGCGTGAAGCCCATCGCCGCGCCCTGGCCGCGCAGCGCGAGGCCTTGCGCCTGTGCGAGGCCCAGTACAGCGAGGCTGCCGAGGGTTTTCGCGGCGTCATGGACAAGGTCCAGGCCGATCCCCAGCAGGCGCGTGCACAGGCCGAGAGCCTGACGGCCGCGCTGCTGGACAAGATGCTGGTCGAGGGCGATCTCAATATGCGGCTGCTGAACGAGTCCGCAGGCGACCGCTCCACCGCGCATGCGCTCAATGTCTGCATCATCGCGCTGCTGCTGGGCCGGGCCTTCGGCCTGGGGCGCGACGAGATGATGGACCTGGGCGTCGGTTCCCTGCTGCATGACGTCGGCAAGCTGGAGATCGCCGCCCGCCTGCGTCACCGTGACGAGAGCTTCACCAGCGCGGAAGCCCAGGCCTACCAGCAGCATGTCGCCAAGGGCGTGGCCATTGCCCAGACCATGGGCCTGGCGCCGGGGCCGCTGCTCATCATCGCGCAGCACCATGAGCATGCGGACGGCAGCGGCTTCCCGCAGCGCATCAACATGGACCGCATGAGCACCGGCGCCCGCATCGTGGCGCTGGTCAACCGTTTCGACGGCCTGTGCAACCCCCTCATCAGCTCCAAGGCGATGACGCCGCACGAGGCCTTGTCGCTGATGTTCGCCCAGGGGCGCAACCGCTTCGACGCCACCATGCTGAACGCCTTCATCCGCATGATGGGCGTCTACCCGCCGGGCTCCACCGTGCAGCTGACCGACGATCGCTACGCGCTGGTCGTGTCGGTCAACTCGGCGCGGCCGCTCAAGCCCCGCGTCATGGTCCATGACGTCAAGGTGCCCAAGGAAGAGGCCCTCATCCTCAATCTCGAGGAGACGCCCGACCTGGGCATACGGCGCAGTCTCAAGCCGCAGTTCCTGCCGCGCCATTCCCTGGACTACCTCAGCCCGAGGGCGCGCATCGCCTATTTCTTCGACGCCGCGGTCACCGGGCCAGGGGAGTTGGCGGCGTGAACGCCGGCCGCGAGGCGAATGCCGCCTTGCACCGCCTCTTTGAGGCGCCGTCCGTGATCGGCGCCGTGCTGGAGGGACTGCCCGAGCCGGCCTGGCTGGTGGATGGCGAAAGCCTCACGGTCAGCGCCGTCAACCGCGCCGCGCTGCGCCTGCTGGGCCTCAAGCCCGAGCGTGCGCTGGGCCAGCCGCCGTCGCTGCTGTGCGGCTCGCTGGAGGACGAGGCCTTCTGGCAGGGCGCCGCCCGCGACCCCTTCGCGCGCATACGCTCCGACACCATCCTGACGCACAGCGATGGCCAGCCGCGCTGGGTCAGCCGCAGCATCAGCCCCATCCACCTGCCTGACGGCGACCGCTACTGGCTGGTGCTGCTGCACGACCAGACGCGCCGCCGCCGCGCCGAGGCCGAGCGCGAGACGCTGCTGGCCGAGCTGCGGGCGACGCTGGAATCCACCGCCGACGGCATCCTGGTCGTCGACCTGGCCGGCCGCGTGCGCAGCTTCAACCGCCGCTTCGCCAAGCTCTGGGGCCTGCCCGGCGGGCTGCTGCACGAACCGGGCGACGCCGGCCTGTGGCTGAGCCTGCAGCGCGTCATGCGCGATGGCGAACAGTACCGGCTGCGCATCGAGGCCTTGCTGGACGCGCCGCTGATGCGCTCCAGCGACATGCTGCGCTTAGCCGACGGCCGCGTGCTGGAGCAGGTCTCGCTGCCGCAGATGAGCCGCGGCGAGCCCATAGGCCGGGTGTTCTCCTTTCGCGACCTCAGCGAGAAGCTGGCCGCCCACCAGCGCATCGAGGAGCTGGGGCGCTCCGATGCGCTGACCGGCGCCCCCAACCGCCGCGCGCTGGCCGACCGCATCGTGCAACAGATCGCCACGCCCGACACCGGCGAGCCGTCGCCGGTGTTCGCGTTGCTGCACCTGGACCTGGACCGCTTCAAGCAGATCAACGACACCTTGGGCCACAGCTACGGCGACCGCGTGCTGCGCGAGGTCGTCGAGCGGCTGCGCGGCGCCGTCGGCGAGAACGACACGCTGGCCCGGCTGGGCGGCGACGAATTCGCGCTGCTCATCGACAACGCCCAGATGTTCGAGGCCGAGGCCACGGCCCGCCGCGTGCAGCAGCTGCTGGCCGAGCCCTTCTGCTTCGACACCTTGAGCTTCACCGTCACCGCCAGCTGCGGCGTCGCGCTGTACCCCGGTGACGGCGGCACGCCCGACGAGCTGATGGCCAGCGCCGAGCGCGCCATGCACTGGGTCAAGGAAAGCGGCCGTGCGGGCTTCCGCTTCCATGTGCCGCGCAAGGAGGTGGATTTGCTGTCGCGCATGCGGCTGGACCACGCCATGCGCCAGGCCCTGACCGAAGGGCGCTTCCGGTTGCATTACCAGCCGCAGGTCGAGCTGGGCAGCGACCGTGTCATCGGTGCCGAGGCGCTGATCCGCTGGCGCGACCCGCAGCGCGGCGAGATCTCGCCGGCCGAGTTCATCCCGCTGGCCGAGGAGAGCGGCTTCGTCGTCGCCATCGGCGACTGGGTGTTGCGCGAGGCGGTGGCCCAGGCCGCCCACTGGCTCAGCCGCGGCCTGCGCATGCCGGTGGCCGTCAACGTGTCGGCGCTGCAGTTCCAGCAGGCGCATTTCGTCGAGACCGTCGCCGAGGCGCTGCGTGAATCCATGCTGCCGGCCAGCCTGCTGGAGCTGGAGCTGACCGAAGGCGTGCTGCTGGGCGACGCCGAAGAGGCGCTGCGTCGCATGCGTTCGCTCGCGTCGCTGGGCGTCACGCTGTCCATCGACGACTTCGGCACCGGCTATTCGTCGCTGGCCTACCTGAAGCGCTTCCCCATCCAGCGCCTCAAGATAGACCGCAGCTTCGTGCAGGGCCTGCCGGGCGACGCCAGCGACGTGGGCATCGCCAACGCCATCGTGCAGATGGGCCGGGCCCTGGGCCTGCAGGTCATCGCCGAGGGCGTCGAGACCGAGGCCCAGCGCGACTTCCTGGCCCAGGCCGGCTGTCATGAATTCCAGGGCTTCCTGTTCGCCAAGCCGTTGCGGCCGGACGAATTCGAGCAGCGCGTGCGCCCGCGCCGCCATGTCGTCGATGCGCCGGCGTCCGGCTGGCTGGGCCTGGTCAACGGTTGAAGTCGCGCGGCGCGCACAATGCGGCCATGCTCTATTGCTTCAAATCCAAGGCCGGCGCCGACGTCCTCATGATGTCCGACTCGGGCGACGCCCTGCTGCGCCTGATGGGCCGCGAGCCCGCGCCCCGGGGCATCTTCGAGGCCGCGGCCCTGCCCGGGCTGATGCAGGCGCTGGAGGCCGGTGTGGCCGCCGATGAGGCGCAGTTCCAGGCCGCCGTCGACGCGGCCAAGGCCGCGGGCGAGGCGCCGCCGCGCCGCCAGGGCGTGTCGCTGCGCCAGCGCGCCTGGCCGCTGCACGAGCTGATGCAGCGCAGCGCCAAGGAGAACGCCGACATCGTGTGGGGCGTCTAGTGTTGGACCAGGCGACCCGTCTCATCCTGGTCCGCCATGGCGAGACCGCCTGGAACCGCGCGACGCGCATCCAGGGGCACACGGATATCCCGCTCAGCCCGCTGGGCCTGGCCCAGGCCGCCAGGCTGGCCCAGGCGCTGGCCGACGAGCCGCTGGCAGCCATCTATTCCAGCGATCTCAGCCGCGCCCGTCAGACCGCGCAGGCCCTGGCCGACGCCCGTGGCCTGTCCGTCCATGTCGATGCCGGCCTGCGCGAGCGCGCTTTCGGGCGCTTCGAAGGGCTGAGCTGGCAGGAAATAGACCAGGGTTACCCCGAGGATGCGGCGCGTTGGCGCCGTCGCGAACCCGACTTCCCGGTGGGCGGCGGCGAGAGCCTGAACGCCTTCAGCGCCCGTTGCCTGGCGGTCGCGCGCCGTGTGGCTGCGGCCCATCCGGGCCGCAGCATCGCGCTGGTGGCCCATGGCGGTGTGCTGGACTGCCTCTATCGCGCCGCGACGCGGGTGGCGCTGGATGCGCCGCGCAGCTGGCAGCTGGGCAATGCCACGATCAATCGCCTGCTGGCGACGTCCGACGGGTTCACGCTGATCGGCTGGAACGATGACCGGCATCTGGATGGATTGACTGCGGATGACGTCGCCGCTTGAGGCGACGGGGCTTTGGCAAGGCCCCTAAAGCCACTGTTGCATCCACGCGTCGCTCGGCGGGGGTTAGAGGAAACCCGCTTCTATACTGGCCGTCACTTGTCCTTCACGGTAGGGCTATCAACCCCGCCGCAACCCATTTGTAAAGGCAAAACGATGAAAAAGATTGCACTCGTCGCCGCCCTGGCTGCTGTCAGCGCCGCTCCGGCCTTCGCTCAAAGCGTCACCCTGTGGGGCCGCCTGAACACCACCGTCGAAAGCCAGAAGGTCGGCTCGGCCGACCGCAAGCTGGCCGTGCAGAACAACGGTTCGCGCCTGGGTTTCAAGGGCACCGAAGACCTCGGCGGCGGCCTGAAGGCTGGCTTCAATCTGGAGCATGGCCTGGAGTCCGACACGGGCGTCGCCACCGGTGGCACCACGTTCTGGAACCGTCAGGCCAGCGTTGAGCTGACGGGTTCGTTCGGTACGGTCCGCCTGGGCAGCTGGTTCCCCGATTCGTATTTCTCCAGCGTCGACCGCACGAGCAATCACAACCACGACACCGGCACGTCGTCCGACAACCTGTTCTCGAGCTTCGGCTTCGGCGCCCGCACCAACAAGGTCGGTTATTTCTCGCCGACGGTGAACGGCTTCAACGTCATCGCCTCCGTGCGTGCCGGTGAAGGCACGGGCCCGCGCGCCTTTGACCTGGCGGTCAACTACGAAGTCGGTGGCCTGCACGTCGCCGGCACCTTCGCGCAGAACAACCAGTTCGGCACCAGCGCCAAGCGCAAGGCCTACGGCCTGGAAGCCGACTACGGCTTCGGTCCCTTCCTGGTGACCGGCTACTACCAGCGCGAAGAAGTCGACGGCTTCAAGTCGCGTGACATCGGCCGTGTGTCGGCCATGTACACGCTGGGCCAGTCGGAGTTCCACATCAACGTGGGCGGCACCAAGGCCGGCAGCGATGCCGAGTTCCGCACCGGCGGCGCCAAGCAGATGACGCTGGGCTACAACTACAACCTGAGCAAGCGCACCAAGGTCTACGGCTTCTACACCCGTACCGACTACAACGGCGTGGGCGTGGCCGACTTCTCGTCGCTGGCCGCCGGCATCCGCCACAACTTCTGATCCCCGCGATCGGAAACGAGAAAGCGCCCCGCGGGGCGCTTTTTTCATGGCGGCGTCCTGTTCAAGAACGCCCGGCTCAATCCCCGAACAGGTCGGGCGCGGCCTTGTGGCCGGGCGGCGCCAGGCCCAGGTGCCGGTAGGCGGCCAGCGTCGCGACGCGGCCGCGCGGCGTGCGCTGCAAGAAGCCCTGCTGGATCAGATAGGGCTCGATGACGTCCTCGATGGTGCCGGCCTCCTCGCCGATGGCCGCCGCGACGTTCTCCAGCCCAACCGGCCCGCCGTCGAAGCGGTGCACCACGGCCTCCAGGAACTTGCGGTCCATCAGGTCGAAGCCCTGCGGGTCCACGTCCAGCATGGCCAGCGCCTTGTCGGCGATGCCGGCGACGATGCGGCCGTCGCCCTTGACCTCGGCATAGTCGCGCACGCGGCGCAGCAGCCGGTTGGCGATGCGCGGCGTGCCGCGCGAGCGGCGCGCGATCTCCAGCGCGCCGTCGGCGTCTATGGGCGCGCCCAGCAGGCCGGCCGAGCGCGTGACGATGCGCTGCAGCTCGGTCGGCGTGTAGAACTCCAGCCGGGCGACGATGCCGAAGCGATCACGCAGCGGATTGGTCAGCATGCCGGCCCGCGTCGTCGCGCCCACCAGCGTGAAGGGCTGCAGGTCCAGCTTGATGGAGCGCGCCGCCGGGCCCTCGCCGATCATGATGTCGATCTGGTAGTCCTCCAGCGCCGGGTAGAGGATTTCCTCGACGACGGGGCTGAGGCGGTGGATCTCGTCGATGAAGAGGACGTCGTTCTTCTCGAGGTTGGTCAGGATGGCCGCCAGGTCCTTGGGCTTCTCCAGCACCGGGCCCGAGGTCTGGCGCAGGTTGACGCCCAGTTCGGCCGCGATGATGTGGGACAGCGTCGTCTTGCCCAGGCCCGGCGGGCCGAACAGCAGCACATGGTCCAGCGCCTCGCGGCGCTTGCGGGCCGCGCCGATGAAGATCTCCAGCTGCTCGCGGGCCTTGGCCTGGCCGACGTAGTCGTCCAAGAGCTTGGGGCGCAGCGCGCGCTCCAGCGCCTCCTCGCGGCTGGATTCCGGTGCCGCGCTGACGATGCGGGGCGCCGGGGCGAAGTCGTCGGTCTGAATGCTCATGGCCGACCTTTCGCCGGGCCGCCCCAAGAAAGGTCGGAGCCCCCCCGGGGGGGCGCGAGCGAAGTGGGCGTGGGTGCGAAAAACGTCATGACAGCTTCTTCAGCGCCAGCTTGATGCCTTCGCTGACGCCCACGTCGGCCGGCAGGGCCTTCAGCGCGGCGGCGGCATCCTTCTCGCTGTAGCCCAGCGCGACCAGGGCCTGCAGGATGTCGGCCTGCGCGTCGTTGACGACGGCGGCCGGCAGCGCGAGGTCGGCACCCAGCTTGCCCTTCAATTCCAGCAGCAGCCGCTCGGCCGTCTTCTTGCCGATGCCGGGCACCTTGGTGAGCCGGCCGGCTTCCTGGCGCGACACGGCCTGCGCCAGCTCGGCGACGGACAGGCCCGACAGCAGGCCCAGCGCCATCTTGGGGCCCACGCCGCTGATCCTGATGAGCTGGCGGAAGGTGGCGCGCTCCTCGTGGGTGAGGAAGCCGAACAGCTGGTGCGCATCCTCGCGCACGGTCAGATGGGTCAGCAGCACGGCGCGCTCGCCGAGCTGGCCCAGGTTGAAGAACGTGCTCATGGGCACGTCCACCTCGTAGCCGACGCCGGCCACGTCGATCAGCACCTGGGGCGGTGTCTTTTCGGCGATGACGCCGCTGAGTCTTCCAATCATCGGCCCATTATCCGGGCCGGCCCGGTCTCAGTTGCGACCGAACAAACCCAGGCGCTGCGCTTCCAGCGCGGCCTCGGCGCGCGAACTCACGTTGAGCTTGCGGTAGATCTGCTTCACGTAGTCGGCGATGGTGTGGCGGGAGAGGCCCAGCTGCACGCCGATCTCGGGCAGCGTGAAGCCCTTGGCCACGCGCAGCAGCACTTCGGTCTCGCGGTCGGTCAGCGACACCTCGTGCAGCAAGGTCGAGGCCGGCTTCTTCACCTGGGCAGCGAAGTAGGCGATGACCTTGCGCGCGATGGAGGGCGACAGCGGCGGCTCGCCCTGGCTCATGCGCTGCAACTGCTCCACGAGCAGCTCGCGCGACTGCTCCTTGAGCAGATAGCCGAAGGCGCCGGCCTGCAGCGCCGGGAACAGGTGCTCGTCGTCGTCGTGGATGGTGACGATGACCGACTGCACCTCGGGCTGTTTCTCGCGCAGCGCCGCGATGACCTCCACGCCGGAGCCGTCCGGCAGGCCCAGGTCCAGCAGGGCCAGCGTGAAGCGCTGCGAGCCGACCAGGGCCAGCGCGTCCTGCACCCGCGAACATTCCGTGATCTGGGCGTTGGCGAACACCTGCTTGACCAGGGCCTTGAGCCAGGCGCGGATCTCCGGGATGTCTTCGAGCAGCAGGATGTGGTTCATGGCGTGGCCTCGGAAAACTTAGAGCGGAATCGTCAGGCGGATCACAGTACCCCAGCCGGGGCCGGATTCAACCAGGCATTGGCCATGCATCTGCTTGGCGCGTGACTTCATGCTCGCCATGCCGTGGCCTCTGTCCAGGCGGCCGTCCAGTTCGGACGGGATGCCTTGCCCGTTGTCCTGGATGGTCAGGATGAAATCGCCCGCCTGCACGGTGCTGGAAATGGTGGCGTGCGTCGCGCCGCTGTGCTTGATGATGTTGGACACCGACTCGCGCAGGATGCGCGTCGTCTGCACATAGGAGCGCGCCTGCAAGGTGTGCTCGACGTCCTCGGCCGGCGACTTCCACTCGGCCAGGATGTTAGCCTGGCCCAGCCGCGACACCACTTCGGCGCGCCAGTCGCCCAGCGCGTCGATCAGGTGCACCGGCTTGCCGGTCAGGCCGCGCACCGACAGCCGCATCTCCTCCAGCGCCTCGCGCGCCAGCGTGGAGATGCGGTCGGACTCGCTGGTGTGCACGATGGTCAGCAGCTTGGCGCCCAGGTCGTCGTGCAGGTCGGCGGCGATGCGCTTGCGCTCGCGCTCGGTGACCTGCTCCAGCTTCTGCTCGACCAGCTGGCTGTGGCCGCGCTCCACCTCGGCGATGCGCTCGGCCATGCGCTGCTCGACGGTGGCGATGCGCCTCTCGGCCTCGGCGCGGGCATGGGCGACGCCGTGCACCAGCTGCAGGCCCAGCGCCAGCATCAGCAGCGGCAGCATCAGGCTCAGCCAGGGCTGGGCTTCCCACCACAGCGCCTCGTTGATGGCTGCCAGCAGCAGCTCGGCGAGCAGGGCCGCCATGGTCGGCAGCAGCAGCACCGCCATCAGGCCGAAATCGCGTCCCGCGCCCTCGTCGGCGCGCGGGCGGCGCAGCCACAGCGCCCAGCCCATGGCCGCCACCAGCTCCAGGCTCAGCACGGCATGCCAGGCCTTGCCCAGCAGGCCGACCTGGCCGCCCGTCAGCAGCAGGCTGGCGGGCACCACCAGGCACTGGATCAGCAGTGCATGGTCAATCCAGCTGCGCTTCCAGTCCATCTGGCGCAGCAGGAACTGCACCCCGCACAGCACCAGCAGCGTCATCAGCAGCGGCCTCAGCCCGGCAGCGCCGGGCGCGGCGGCGGCGCGCAACACCACCCAGCTCAGCATCATGCCGACGAGGAAGCTGGCCGGCCGCTCGCGCGGATACGGTCCCGAGACCAGGCCCACGATGGTGGCCATCAGCGCCAGCATGACGGCCAGCCAGGCGTGCAGCGTCCCGGCCCAGTACAGGCTGGCCGTCGCGGTCTGGGCCTGGGCGGCGGCGGGGCAGAGCAGGGCCAGGCTGAGCAGCAGGGCAGGAGGCGGGCGCCTGGCCACGCAGGCCCTGGGCACGATCGGAGGCGTCATGGGGCGGCATTGTGCGGGAGCGCCCGGGCCTCGCGCGCCGGGGAATGCACCAGCGATGCGCACGCGGCGACAATCCCTGTCCACTCATTTTTCCGCCCATCGTGATCCTGCGCTTTGCCCTGGAACCCGCCGACAACACCCGCCTGGCCCGCGTCTGCGGCAGCCTGGACGTCCATTTGCGCGAGATCGAGGCCGCGCTGGGCGTCAAGCTGAGCCGGCGCGATGCGGAGTTCCGCGTCGACGGCCCCAAGCCCGCCGCCGAGCGCGCCCGCAGCCTGCTCCAGGCCCTGTACGAGCGCGCGCGCCGGCCCCTGCCGGCAGAGACCCTGCAACTCGCGCTGGTGGAAGCCAGCGGGCCGGACGGTGGCGTGGCCCCGGCCGGCGAGGAGGGCCCGCTGGTGCTGCGCACGCGCCGCGCCGACCTGTCGGCCCGCACGCCGCGCCAGCACCAGTACCTGCAGCAGATCCTGTCGCATGACATCACCTTCGGCCTGGGGCCGGCCGGCACCGGCAAGACCTTCCTGGCCGTGGCCTGCGCCGTCGACGCGCTGGAGCGCTCCAGCGTGCAGCGCATCATCCTGACCCGCCCGGCCGTCGAGGCCGGCGAGCGCCTCGGGTTCCTGCCCGGCGACCTGACGCAGAAGGTCGACCCCTATCTGCGCCCGCTGTACGACGCGCTCTACGACCTGCTGGGTTTCGACCGCGTCACCAAGGCCTTCGAGAAGGGCCAGCTGGAGGTCGCGCCGCTGGCCTTCATGCGCGGCCGCACGCTCAACCACGCTTTCGTCATCCTCGACGAGGCGCAGAACACCACGCCCGAACAGATGAAGATGTTCCTGACCCGCATCGGCTTCGGCAGCCGCTGCGTCGTCACCGGCGACACCAGCCAGATCGACCTGCCGCGCGGCGTGCAATCCGGCCTCATCGACGCCGAGCGCGTGCTGGCCAAGGTCAAGGGCATCGCGATGACGCGCTTCACGAGCGCCGACGTCGTGCGCCACCCGCTGGTGGCCCGCATCGTCGAGGCCTACGAAGCACGCGCCAAGCGCGAGGCAAGAGAAGCATGAGCATGAAGCCAGAACTGAGCCTGTCCCTGCAATTCGCCGACCCGCGCCACCGCGCGCTGCTGCCGCGCCACAAGGTGCTGCGCTTCATCCGCGCGGCGCTGGAGCTGCCCGGCGAGATCGCGGTGCGCATCGTCGACGCCGAGGAGGGGCGCGCGCTGAACCGCGAGTACCGCGGCAAGGATTACGCGACCAATGTGCTGACCTTCGACTATGCGCACGAGCCCGTCGTCGGCGCCGACCTGGTCATCTGCGCCGAGGTCGTCGAGCGCGAGGCCGCCGAAATGGGCATCCCGCTGCTGGACCATTACGCCCACATGCTGGTGCACGGCACGCTGCATGCGCAGGGCTATGACCACGAGGAAGACGACGAGGCCGCCTGCATGGAGGCGCGCGAGACCGAGATCCTGGCCGGCCTGGGCGTTGCCGACCCCTACGCGCGCTAGCTAGCGGCTGCTCAGGTAGCGCTTGCGGCGGAACAGAAACCACAGCCCGAAGGCGACCACCCCCATCAGCAATGCCGCATCCCAGAAGCCGTTGGCGTTCTTGATCAACGGCATCCATTCGAAGTTCATGCCGAAGATGCCGGTGATCAGGTTCAGCGGCAGGAAGATGGCGGTCAGCACCGTCAGCGTGCGCATGATGCTGTTGGTGCGGTGGCCCAGCGCGCTGAAGTGCATCTGCACGGCCGACTCGGCCGAGGACTCCAGCCGCCGCACATGGGTCAGCACCCGCTCCACATGCTCCAGCACGTCGCGCGAGCGCACGCGCAGCAGCTCGCGCTCGCGCGTCATCAGCGGGTCGTTGTCGGCGGGCCACTCGTCCAGCGCGTCTATCCATTCCTGGACGGCGGCGCGCTGGTCCTCGCAGGTGTCTTCCAGCCTGTGCAGGGCATCGCGGCTTTCCAGCAGCAGCGGCCAGTCGTTGAACTCGCTGTTCTGGTCCAGCAGCACGCGCTGCAGCGTGCCGAGCTGGCGCGTCAGTAGCCGGCGCAGCTCCAGATAGCTGTCCACCATGTGGTTGACCATGCGCAGCATCAGGTCGGCCGGGCTGGTGGGCAGCCGGGCGCTGCCCCGCGCAGGCGCTTTGTCGCGGCCCTCGGTCAGCCGGTCCAGCTTGTGGGCGAAGAACTCGCGCACCTGGCAGTCCGTCGGGTGCACCGTGACCAGCACGCGGTCGAAGACGGCAAAGCCCACCGGGCTGGTGTCGATGGCGCGCAGCGCGCGCTGGGCCGAGGCCAGCGTGCCATGCTCGTCGTCGACGAACAGGTCCTGGCTGCCCGGCGCCGCGGCCAGGCGGCGGAACACCAGCATGTCGTACCAGGAGGTGGAGTCGAAGTGCGAGGGCAGCTGGTTGTTGATCAGGTCCGACACATGCAGGTCGACGAGGCTGCCGCAGCCCCAGCGCGCCAGCGCCTGCTGCGCCGCGGCCTCGCCCACCTCGAACTCGCGCCGGCCATAGCCCAGCCACAGGAAGCCGCGCTCGGGCAAGGTCTCGGGCAGGGCCGCGAGCTCGCTGAAGCGGTCGGGCTCGATGTGGAAGGCCCGCACGGGGTCAGCCCTGCTTCAGCAGTCGGGCGGCGTCCAGTGCGAAATAGCTCAGCACGCCGTCGGCGCCGGCGCGCTTGAAGGCCAGCAGCGACTCCATCATGACGGCGTCATGGTCCAGCCAGCCGTTGGCCGCGGCGGCCTTGACCATGGCGTACTCGCCGCTGACCTGGTAGGCGAAGGTGGGCACGCGGAACTCGTCCTTCACGCGGCGCACGATGTCCAGATAGGGCAGGCCGGGCTTGACCATCACCATGTCGGCGCCTTCGGCCAGATCCAGTGCCACCTCGCGCAGCGCCTCGTCGCTGTTGCCGGGGTCCATCTGGTAGGTCTTCTTGTCGGCCTTGCCCAGGTTGGCGGCCGAGCCGACGGCGTCGCGGAAGGGGCCGTAGAAGGCGCTGGCGTACTTGGCGCTGTAGGCCATGATGCGGGTGTGGATGTGGCCGCGAGCCTCCAGCGCCTGGCGGATGGCGCCCACGCGGCCGTCCATCATGTCGCTGGGCGCGACGATGTCCACGCCGGCATCGGCCTGCACCAGCGCCTGCTGCGTCAGGATCGCCACCGTGCGGTCGTTGAGGATGTAGCCGGTCTCGTCCAGCACGCCGTCCTGGCCGTGGCTGGTGAAGGGGTCCAGCGCCACGTCGGTCAGCACGCCCAGCTGCGGGAAGTGGGCCTTGAGCGCCCGCACCGCACGCGGCACCAGGCCGTCCGGGTTGAGTGCCTCGGCGCCGTCGGGCGTCTTCAGCGCCGCGTCGATGACGGGGAACAGGGCGATGACCGGCACGCCGAGTTCCACGCATTGCTCGGCCGTGCGCAGCAAATGGTCCAGGCTCTGGCGCGACACGCCGGGCATGGAGGCGACGGCTTCCAGACGGTTTTCGCCCTCATGGATGAAGACCGGCAGGATCAGGTCGCTGGCCTGCAGCGCATGTTCGCGCACCAGCGCGCGCGTGAAGGCGTCGCGACGCAGGCGGCGCGGGCGTGCCGCGGGAAAGGCGCAGAGGGAGGGGGCAGGGCGGGTCACGTCGAATCCTCGGGCTGGGCAGTCGGATGAGGGGGGCTGCGGCCCGGCGCGTGATGGAGAACACATCAAGACATCATTTATTCGTGACGTCACCGCTCAAGCGCGCTAAACTTGTCGACGAATGATAGCCGCAAGGTGGTCGTTCCCTGCTTTTCCTCCCTGAGCAGGAGCCTTAGCGTGATGACAGCGATAAGGCTTTCTCGGCCCCGGTCTTGAACCGGGGCTTTTTTTCGTCCGTACGCGGGCCGGCGGCTGCATTCGGATAACACGGGGTGCCGGCGGCCGCTGCCCATAATGCCGGCATGCTCTGGGTCAAAGCCTTCCACATCGTCTTCGTCGCCGCCTGGTTCGCGGGCCTGTTCTACCTGCCGCGCATCTTCGTGAACCTGGCCATGGTGCCGGCCGACAGCCATGCCGAACGCGAGCGCCTGCTGCTGATGGCGCACAAGCTGCACCGCTTCAGCAGCATCCTGATGGGCGTGGCCCTGCTGCTGGGCCTGTGGGTCTGGCTGGGTTTTGGCGCGGGGCGCTTCGCCGGCAGCTACTGGCTGCATGCCAAGCTGCTGCTGGTCGTCGGCGTCGTGGGCTACCACCACATGAACCGCCGCCTGCTGCGTGGCTTCGAGGAACTGTCCAACCGCCACAGCCACCGCTGGTTCCGCGTCTACAACGAGACGGCCGTGCTGCTGTTTGCCGCCATCGTCGTGCTGGTGACGGTCAAGCCCTTCTAAGGGGGCGCCGCGATGCGCCGTCGGCAAAGCTCCGCGACTTGGCTGTTGCTGGCCCATGTAGGCCTGATCCTGTACGCCAGCCTCTACCCCTTCTGGCCCTGGCGCTGGCCGCCGGGCATGGGCCTGCCCTGGCTGTTCGACCTGTCCTGGCCGCGGCGCTTCTGGGCCTTCGATGTCGAGGCCAATCTGGTGGGCTACATCCCGCTGGGCCTGCTGGGCGTGGCGGCGGCCATACGCTCGGGCTGGGGGCTGGGGGCAGCCCTGCTGCTGGGCCTGCTGCCCGGGCCGCTGCTGTCGTTCGCGATGGAGACCTTGCAGTTCTTCGTGCCCGGCCGCGTGCCCTCGTTGTCGGACTGGGCGCTGAACTCCGCGGGCAGCACGCTGGGCGCCTTGCTGGGCCTGCTGCTGCATGCGCTGGGCGGCCTGCAGCGCTGGGAGGACTTGCGCGACCATTGGTTCGGCAGCAGCAGTGCGCCGGCCCTGGCCTTGCTGGCGCTGTGGCCGCTGGCGCTGCTGTATCCCACGCCGCTGCCCTTCGGCCTGGGGCAGTGGCTGCCCTGGTGGCGCGCGTCGCTGGTGGACGCGCTGGCAGGCACGCCCTGGGCCCTGTCCTGGGGCGATGCCGTCGTTGTCGAGCATGACCTGCCACCGGGCCTGGGGGCCCTGGCCATCGCGCTGGGGCTGCTGGCGCCGGTGCTGCTGATGATCACCGTCGCGCGGCCGGGGCTGCGCCGCCTGGCGCTGGCCGCCGGCGCGGTGCTGCTGGGCCTGCTGGCCACGGCCAGCGCGACCGCCCTGAGTTTCGGCTCCGATCATGCCTGGGCCTGGCTGAGCGAGGCCACGCGGCCGGGCGTGGGCCTGGGCATGGTGCTGGCGCTGCTGGCCTGCCTGCTGCCCTCGCGCGTTGCCGCGGCGCTGGGGCTGTTCGTGCTGTGCGCGCTGATCGGCCTCATGAGCGTCGCGCCCGGCGACCCCTATCTGACGCTGAACATGCAGGCCTGGGAGCATGGCCGCTTCGTCAACCTCTACGGGCTGACGCGCTGGCTGGCCTGGACCTGGCCTTTCGTGGCACTGGTCTGGCTGGCCGCGCGCCTGGTGCAGAAACCCGAGTGAGACAATGACGCGCGATGAGTTACTACCAGCGCCACGTTTTCTTCTGTCTGAACCAGCGCAGCAATGGCGAAGCCAGCTGCGGCGACCATGACGCCCAGGGCGCGTTCGACCACTGCAAGGCCCGCGTGAAGCAGCTGGGCCTGGCCGGCAAGGACGGCGTGCGCGTCAACAAGGCCGGCTGCCTGGACCGCTGCGCCGGCGGGCCCGTCGCGGTGGTCTACCCAGAGGCTGTCTGGTACTCCTGGGTGGACCAGAGCGACATCGACGAGATCGTCGAAAGCCATCTGCGCGACGGCCGCGTCGTCGAGCGCCTGGTGCTGCCGGAGTCCGTCGGCCGATGAACGCCCAGACCGAGAAGCGCCTCGTCCCCGGCCCGGCCGGGCAGCTCGAGGTCGCGATCGACCTGCCGCAGGGCGGCGCTGTGCCGCTGGGCACGGCGCTGATCTGCCACCCGAACCCGACCCAGGGCGGCACGATGGACAACAAGGTCGTGCAGACGCTGGCGCGGGCCTTCATCCAGCTGGGCTGGCGCGCCGTGCGCTTCAACTTCCGCGGCATCGGGCAATCGAGCGGCGGCTGGGACGAAGGCCGCGGCGAGGTCGATGACGCGCTGGCCGTGCTGGCCGCCGTGCGTGCGCCCGGCGAGGCGCTGATCCTGTCGGGCTTCTCCTTCGGCGGCTATGTCGCGTCGCGCGCCGCCCAGCGCCTGGGCGCCGAGCCGGCGCAGCGCCTGGTTCTCGTGGGCCCCGCGACGAGCCGCTTCGACACTGCCCCCGTGCCGGCCGACACCGTGGTCATCCACGGCGAGGTCGACGACGTGGTGCCGCTGTCCGCCGTGCTCGACTGGGCAAGGCCGCAGAGCCTGCCGGTCACCGTCGTACCCGGCGTGGGCCACTTTTTCCATGGACAGCTGCCCCTGCTCAAGTCCCTGGTGGTGCGCGCGTTCGATCCCACGAAGATCTAGCCGCGCATCCGCTGCCATCCGATGAAACGACTGCTTGCCTCCCTCCTCACCGCCCTGGCACTGACCGCCCAGGCCCAGTCCCCGCTGGCGCCCGAGATCGCCGCGCGCAACTATGTGCTGATCGATCTGACCGCGCACAAGACGCTGGCCGAGCGCGACGCCGATACGCCGCAGGACCCGGCGTCGCTCACCAAGCTGATGACGGCCTACGTCGTGTTCGGCGCGCTGCGCGACAAGAAGCTGACGCTGGATCAGCCGCTCACGGTCTCCAAGCGCGCCTGGGACGAGCGCAAGGGCGACCCCTCGCTGATGTTCATCGACACGACGATGACGCCCAAGGTCGACGAGCTGCTGCGCGGCCTCATCATCCAGAGCGGCAACGATGCCGCCGTGGCGCTGGCCGAGGGCGTGGGCGGCACGGTGGAGAACTTCGTGCAGCTGATGAACCGCCAGGCCCAGGCCTGGGGCCTGAAGAACACCGAGTTCAAGAACGTGACCGGCATGACGGAGCCCGGCCACAAGGCCAGTGCCCGCGACATCGCCACCATCGCCGCCCACATCATCACGGACTTCCCCGAGTACTACGCCTACTACGCGCAGCGCGACTACACCTTCAACAAGATCCGCCAGGACAACCGCAACCTGCTGCTGCGCCGCGACCCGACGGTGGACGGCATGAAGACCGGCTACACCGAGTCCGCCGGCTACTGCCTGGTGGCCAGCGCCAACCGCGAGTTCCCCAACGGCAAGCGCCGCCTGCTCTCCGTCGTCATGGGCACGGCCTCCAAGGAGGCGCGCGCCAGCGAGAGCCAGAAGCTGCTGAACTGGGGCTACACGGCCTACGACGCGGTCAAGATCTTCGACGCCGGCAAGGCCATCACCACCGTGCCGGTCTGGAAGGGCCAGGCCAAGGAGGCCAAGCTGGGCGCCGCCGACGCGGTCTACGTCGCCGTGCCGCATGGCGACGCGGGCAAGCTGCAGACCCAGGTCGAGCGCACCGATCCGCTGGTGGCGCCGCTGAACAAGGGCCAGCGCGTCGGCACGCTGCGCGTCACGACGACGGCGGGCGCGCCGGTGGCCGAGGTGCCGCTGCTGGTGCAGGAGGCCGTGCCGGTGGCCGGCATCTTCGGCCGCGCCTTCGACGCCATCCGCCTGTGGATCAAGTGAGGTCAGTGCCATGAACCTGCCGCCCGACATCCCGCCCGAGCAGTCGCTCATCGAATACCCGTCGCAGTTCCCCATCAAGGTGATGGGGGCGCATGTGGAGGGCTTCGTGGAGGCGATCACCTCGGTCGTGCTCCAGTTCGACCCCGGCTTCGATGCCAGCACCATCGAGCACCGCCCCAGCAAGGGCGGCAACTACCTGGGCCTGACCGTCACCGTCACGGCCACCAGCCGCGAGCAGCTGGATGAGCTCTACCGCACGCTGACCACCCACCCCATGGTCAAGGTGGTGCTCTGATCAGCTCGCCGCATCGGCGGCCTGCATGGCCTTGAGCTTGGCCCTGGCCGCGACGTCGCCGTTCTTCGCGGCGACGTCGTACCAGTAGCGCGCCAGCCGCTCGTCCGCCGTCACGCCCAAGCCCGTCTCGAACATCGACGCCACCAGGTACTGGGCGCCGACGTCGCCGGCCTTGGCGGCCTCCAGATACCAGCGCTGGGCCAGCGCCATGTTCTGAGCGCGGCCGCGGCCCAGGTAGTAGCAGGTGGCGGCGGCCAGTGCGCCGTCGCTGCTGCCATGGGCGGCGGCCTGCTCGAACCAGCCGCAGGCAGCCCTGGGATCGGTCCTGCCGTGGCGCCCCTGCTCGATCATCTCGCCCAGTGCGTTCTCGGCCAGCGCCAGCTGCTGGGCTGCCGCGCGACGCAGCAGCCGCCAGGCCGCGGCATCGCTGGCGCCGGGCAGTTCCCGGCGCAGATGCATCATGGCGAGGTTGAACTGGCCCAGCGCCTCGCCGCGCCGGGTCGAGGCGGCGAAGCCCCGGGCTGCCGCCGCCAGGTCGCCCGCGTCGTAGGCGGCCAGCGCGTCGGGCAGTGGTGCGGCCTGCGCCAGTGCGGTGGCCAGCAGCAGGGTGGCGATCAGGGGCGTCTTCATCGGCGTTTCCTCCCGGGCGGGTGAGGGCTTGGATGGCTGCCTATGATGCCCGCATGATCGTCAAGACTCTGGGGCGGGTCGAATACCTGCCCACGCTGGAGGCCATGCGCGCCTTCACCGCCGTGCGCGACGCCGGCACGCCCGACGAGTTGTGGCTGTGCGAGCACCCGCCCACCTTCACGCAAGGCCTGGCCGGCAAACCCGAGCACCTGCTGCTGCCGGGCGACATTCCGGTCGTCGCGACCGAGCGTGGCGGGCAGGTCACCTACCACGGCCCTGGCCAGGTCACGGCCTATCCGCTGGTGGACCTGCGGCGGCTGGGCATCTTCGTCAAGGAATACGTGTTCCGGCTGGAAACCGCGATCATCCAGACGCTGGACAGCTATGGCGTGACCGGCCTGCGCGTGGCCGGCGCTCCGGGCATCTATGTGCGCCCGGCGGACCCGGGCGGCCATGCCGCCCCGGCCGGACCGGCCGATCCGGCGTATGCCTTCGCAGGGCTGGCCAAGATCGCTGCGCTGGGCATCAAGGTCAGCCGCCACTGCACCTATCACGGCCTGGCACTGAACGTGGCGATGGACCTCGAGCCCTTCCTCCGTATCAACCCTTGCGGCTACCAGGGCCTGGAGACCACGTCCCTCGATAAAATCGGGGTTTTCACCGACTGGTCGACCGCGGCCGGGCGGCTCGCCGAGCGACTCTCGGCCCAATTTCAGCCTTGACGGCCTGACCATGTCCGATACGACCACCTACGACCCGACGATCAAGCAAAAGGCCGAGGCCAAGACCTCCCGCATCCCGATCAAGATCGTGCCGGCCGAGGTGCTGAAGAAGCCCGACTGGATCCGCGTGAAGGCCGGCTCGCCGAGCACGCGCTTCTACGAGATCAAGCAGATCCTGCGCGAGCACAAGCTGCACACGGTCTGCGAGGAGGCCAGCTGCCCCAACATCGGCGAATGCTTCGGCAAGGGCACGGCCACCTTCATGATCATGGGTGACAAGTGCACGCGCCGCTGCCCGTTCTGCGACGTGGGCCATGGCCGCCCGGACCCGCTGGACGTCAACGAGCCGCTGAACCTGGCCAAGACCATCGCGGCCCTCAAGCTCAAGTACGTGGTCATCACCAGCGTGGACCGCGACGACCTGAAGGACGGCGGCGCCGGCCACTTCGCCGAGTGCATCACCAAGGTCCGCGAGCTGAGCCCGACGACGCAGATCGAGGTGCTGGTGCCCGACTTCCGCGGCCGCGCGGACCGCGCGCTGAACATCCTGAAGGCCGCGCCGCCGGACGTGATGAACCACAACCTCGAGACCGCGCCGCGCCTGTACAAGGAAGCGCGCCCGGGCTCGGACTACCAGTTCAGCCTGGACCTGCTGAAGCGCTTCAAACAGGAAGTGCCGGGCGTGCCGACCAAGAGCGGCATCATGGTGGGCCTGGGCGAGACCGACGACGAGATCCGCCAGGTCATGCGCGACATGCGCGCGCACGACATCGACATGATCACGATCGGCCAATACCTGGCCCCGTCCGGCCACCATCTGCCGGTGCGCCGCTATGTGACGCCGGACGCCTTCAAGCAGTTCGAGAAGGAAGCCTACGAGCTGGGCTTCACGCACGCGGCCGTGGGCGCGATGGTGCGCTCCAGCTACCACGCGGACCAGCAGGCCCACGCGGCGCTGAATCCGACCGCTTAACCCGCGAGGGCCGCCGGCCGCGCGGGGCGCGGCTGGGGCGCCATCGGCGGCACCTGAGGCGCATCGTTCAGGCGCAGGAACTTCAGGCCGGCGAACTGGGCCTTGTTCTGACCGGCCTGGCGCGCGTCGCGCTCGGCCATGCGGGCGATGAAGCCCTGCACGGTCTCCTCGCGCACGACCGGCTCGGCCGAGTGCAGGATGCGGCGCGAGCCGTCCTCGCCGGTGACGATCAGGCCCACATGCGAGGCCCAGGCATCGTTGCCGCGCCTGGAGATCACGTTGACGAAGTCGCCGTCCTGCAGCTGGGCCTCGATGGCGGCCACGTCCTGCTTGGCGATGTAGGCGTCGTCCCATTCCTGCACGGGAATGTCGCGCTCGATCTTGAACTGCTTGTTCAGGAAGGCGCGGCGGTCGATGCGCTGCTTGTAGGCCTGCACCGGCGCACCCAGCGTGCGCGTCACGTCCGTCACCAGCCAGCGGTTGGCGATGTTCCAGTCGGCTTCCGTGTAGTGATTGCGCGTGGCGGCGCCGATGACGCCCTCGTTGTAGCGGATGCGCTGCAGCACCCAGAAGAACTCCTCCCACGAGGCCGACAGCGCCATCGCGTAGGTGTGCTCCGCGAACACGACGCAGTCGCTCTTGTCCAGGCGGAACATCGGCTGGGGGTCATGGGTCTCGTAGGGGAACTCGCCCAGCAGGTAGAGCTCGTAGGGCTGGCCGATGTTCTTGCGCGCGAGCTTGGCGATGCGGCGGCGCAGGTCCGGCTCGTCCAGCTGCTGCCAGGCCAGGAAGCGGCCCACCTCGGCGGGCTGCATCTTGTACAGCGGCTTGTTCAGCAGATCGGCCAGCTCAGTGGCGGGCAGGCCCACGCGCGCGGCGGTGCTCAGCTGCGCGGCGGTCGGCTCGACGCGCGGCGCCTGGGAGGCTTCAGGCGGCAGGGGGCGGTGGGCGCAGGCGGCCAGCAGCGTGGCGGCGGCCAGGGAGGTCAGGGTCTGGAGTCGCATCGCGCGAGTGTCGGCCGTGCGGCACCCGCGCTGGCATGAGAGCTTGTTCTGCTCCCATAACGTCCGGCAGTGCCCGACCGGCGCCGGGCATGCGGATTCAGGCCTCGGCCAGCAGCTTCTCGATGAGACCGTGCAGCGCGTCGAAGTCGGGCTCGCCGACGTAGCGCTTGACGATCTCGCCGCGCTTGTTGATGAGGAAGGTGGTCGGCGTCATCTGCACCGGGCCGAAGGCATTCGCCACGGCGCCGGTGTTGTCTATGGCCACGCCGAAGGGCAGCTTGCGCGTTTCGGCGAACTTGGCGACGAAGGCCGGCGGGTCGTAGCTCATGGCCACGGCCAGCGTGTCCAGGCCACGGGCCTTGAACTTGTCGTGGGTGGCGACGATCTGCGGCATTTCCTTCACGCAGGTCGCGCAGCTGGTGGCCCAGAAGTTCACCAGCATGACCTTGCCGGCCCATTGCTGCGAGCTGGCCTTCTGCCCGTCCAGCAGCACATAGTCCACGGCCGGCGCCTGCTCGCGGGCGCAGCCCGACAGCGCGGTGGCGCAGACCAGGGCGAGGGCGGAGGCGAGGGTGCGGCGGGACAGCATGTAGCGCATTCTAGAAAAAGCCGGGATGGCCTCCCGGCACTGGGGCCTCAGGCCCCGCGGCCCAGCTCGAACATCAGCAGCGAGGGCAGGGCGTCCGGCAGGTGGCGACGCGAGATGCGGGCCACGCCATCGCTGGTGGCGGTGGACAGCTGGGTGCGGTGCTCGCCGTCGAACATCTCGACGAAGCTGAAATCCGGGGCGTCGCGCCGTATGCCGGCGATCAGCTGCAGCAGCGGTGTGCTCGTCAGTGCCGCGTCGAACAGCAGCACATGGGGCAGGCCTTCGCGGCAGAACTGATCGGCCTCGGCCACATTGCCCACCACGTCCACCAGCATGCCCATCTGCCGCACCGCGGCCTGGGCCTCGGCACGCAGCTCGCGGTTGGCCGACAGGATGAGCAGCTGGCAGCCGGCCAGCGGGCGCGAGTTGCCGCCCATGCGCTCGGCCTCGGCCTCCAGCCGCGCGTGGGTGCTGTCCGGCGACGGCGCCTCGTCCGGCGCGAGCTGGTTGAACTCCAGCGTCAGCAGCGTGATGCCCGATTCCTGCTCGCGCAGCGGCAGCACGCCCAGCGTGATGGCCGTCTGCTCCAGCAGACGCCAGGCCAGCGAATCCAGCCCCGGCGTCGGCGCTTGAGGGTCGGCGTCGCCGCCCAGCAGCTCCAGCGAGCGATGGGCGAAGCGGCAGCTCAGGCGCGCCTTGACCGGCCAGGGCGTCAGGTCCAGGCGCAGGTCGACGGAAGAGTGGGTGTTGGCCAGCGCCCAGTCCATCAGCGCGTTCAGCAGCGCGAACAGCAGCGCACCATCGGCCCAGATCTCGACGGGCTTCAGGGACTGGCGCACCTGCACGCCGCGCGCCTGGGTCTCGCGGCTGCGCTGGGCCAGCACGCTGCGCAGCATCTGCGTCAGGTGCTGGCGCTCGCGATGCAGGTGCAGGCGGCCTGAGGCCAGGCGAGCCAGTTGCTGACCCAGCATGCCGGCGGTGCGGGCGTCGTCCACGCTGCGGCGCAGCAGGCGCAGGCCGCGGCGGTCGATCTGGCCCGTGGTGGCGAGGTTCTGGATCTGCTCCAGCGCTGCGCTCAGCGGCCCGGCGATCTCAGCGCCCAACTGCTGGACGATGTCCGCCCACTGGACCGGCGTCGGCTCAGGCGTGACATCGTTGGCGGCATTGGCTGGCGCTGAAGAGGGCGGCGTGGACATGACCCGGTAGTGGCGGACCCGAGGCGGATGGTTCTAGGTGGTTGGCCCACCTCGGTGCGTGAGCGCATGCTGCGGATAGGCGACCGTTGCCTCCATCCCCCAGCCAGGGGGAAACCCTTGGTTCAGGGGTGGGTAAGTCCTCACGCAATGACGCCTGCTGCGCGCAAATTCGTGATTTCCTCCACGCTACAGCCGGCTTCGCGCAGCAACTCGTCGCTGTGCTGCCCCAACAGCGGCGGTGCGTGGCGGTAGGCCACGGGCGTGGCGGACAGCTTCATGGGGCTGGCGATGAGGCGCAGATCGGGCGAGAGGGGGTGGGGCAGGGCGACCACGGCGCCGCGAGCTTGCGCCTGCGGGTCGGCGAGCGCCTCCCCAATCGAGTTGATGGAGCCGCAGGGCACCTTGGCCGCCTCCAGCGCCGCCAGCCAGTCGGCCCGCGGGCGCTGGCGGATGGCTTCTTCCAGCTGCGGCACGAGGATGGCGCGGTGGCGCACGCGCTCGGCATTGGTCGCGAAGCGCGGGTCGGCGGCCCAGTCCGGTCGGCCGGCGATGTCGCAGAACTTGGCGAACTGGCGGTCGTTGCCGACGGCCAGGATCAGGTGGCCGTCGCTGGCTTCGAACACCTGGTAGGGCACGATGTTGGCGTGGGCATTGCCCATGCGGCCGGGGGCCTTGCCGCTGCACAGGTAGTTGCTGCCCAGGTTGGCCAGCATGGCGAGCTGGGTGTCCAGCAGCGCCATGTCGATGACCTGGCCCTGGCCGGTGGCGTCGCGATGGCGCAGCGCGGCCAGGATGGCCACGGTGGCATACATGCCGGTGAACAGGTCGGCCACCGCCACGCCCACCTTCTGCGGGCCGCCGCCGGGCAGGTCGTCGCGCTCGCCGGTCACGCTCATCAGCCCGCCCATGCCTTGCACGGCGTAGTCGTAGCCGGCGCGCTCGGCATAGGGGCCGGTCTGGCCGAAGCCGGTGATGGAGCAGATGACGAGTCCGGGGTGCTGGGCCAGCAGGCTTTGTGCGTCCAGCCCGTAGCGCGCCAGGTCGCCGACCTTGAAGTTCTCGACCAGCACGTCCACTTGGCCCGCCAGCTTGCGCACGATGGCCTGGCCCTCGGGCCTGGACAGGTCCACGGCCAGCGAGCGCTTGTTGCGGTTGGCGCCCAGGAAGTAGGCGGCTTCGGAGGTGTCGTGGCCGTCGGCATCCTTCAGATAGGGCGGGCCCCAGGCCCGCGTGTCGTCGCCGCTGCCGGGACGCTCGATCTTGATGACGTCGGCGCCCAGGTCGGCCAGGTTCTGGGTGCACCAGGGGCCGGCCAGCACCCGCGACAGGTCCAGCACGCGCACGCCTGCCAAGGCTTGGGGAAGAGGCTTTGCTTGCATCGCGGAATTGTCGCGGCCGGCTGTCGATAATTCGGCCATGCACCCGAGGACGACTGCCGGATTTGCCCTAATGCTGAGCCTGTTGGCCGCCTGTCAGCCGGCGTTGAACTGGCGCGAGGTGCGGCCGGCGGGCGCGGGCGCCGTGGCGCTGTTTCCCTGCAAGCCCGAGATCGAGCAGCGCCAGGGCATGGGGCTGGCGCAATGCGAGACGGCCGGCCGGCGCTTCGCGCTGTCCTGGGCCGACGTGCCCGACCCCTCGCGAGTGGGCCAGGCTTTGAGCGCCATGCCGCAGGCGCTGGCCGGCAAGCTGGGCCAGGCGCTGCCGCCGGGCGCGGCCCTTCAGGTGCCCGGCATGACGCCGTTGCCCGAGGCCGCCCAATACCGCCTGGCGGGCGCTGGCGGCGTCACCCAACTGGCCGTGTTCGCCCACGGCGGGCGGGTCTACCAGGCGCTGATGACGGCGGAGCGCAGCGAGCCCGCGGCCTGGGAGAGCTTCCTGTCCGGCCTGGCGATCGAGACCGCCCGCTAACATCCTGCCCCATGCCCAACCTGCTCGTGATCGCCCACGCGCCGCTGGCCTCCGCGCTGCGGCAGGTGGCCGAGCACACCTTTCCCGACTGCGCGCCGACGCTGGCGGTGCTGGACGTCCACCCCGGCATGTGCGCGGAGGATGTCGAGACTTCAGCCCGAGCGCTGATGACCGCCGCCGGCCAGTCCGAGTGGCTGGTGCTGACGGATGTCTTCGGCGCCACGCCGTGCAACGGCGCCCAGCGCCTGGCGGGAGCGCGGGTGCAGGTGCTCAGCGGCGTCAGCGTGCCCATGCTGTGGCGCACGCTGTGCTATGCCAGCCAGAAGCCCTTGACCGAACTGGCCCGGCACGCCCTGCAGGGCGCGGTCACAGGCATCGTCGCCATGCCCCCCTTGCCTCCCGACGCATGATCAAGTCCACCCTCACCATCAGCAACAAACTGGGTCTTCACGCGCGCGCCTCGGCCAAGCTGACCAAACTGGCCGGCGGCTTCAAATGCGAGATCTTCATGAGCCGCAACGGCCGGCGCGTGAACGCCAAGAGCATCATGGGCGTCATGATGCTGGCCGCCGGCATCGGCGCGCAGGTCGAGCTGGAGACGGACGGCGAGGACGAGCAGGCGGCCCAGGACGCGATCACGGCCCTGGTCAACGACAAGTTCGGCGAAGGCCAGTGAGTCGAGGCCGGCCCGGCGCCTGACGCAGACCTGCCCGCCCGAGGGTGGCGGCGGGCGAGAGGTTCAGCCGACCAGGCGGCGAAAGCGCGCCGGCAAGTCCGCCGTGCGCAGCAGCAGCGGCAGGTCGGCGGTGTTGAAGTCGGGGTCCCAGGCGGGCTCGCCCATCAGCTTGGCGCCGCAGCGCAGATAGCCGCGGATCAGCGCCGGCGGTTCCACCGCCAGGTCCTGGCGCAGGTGCTCGATGGGCAGCGGCAGGCGTGGGCGCACCCGGCAGTCTATGGGTGCGAGGTGCTCGGCGGCGATCTGCTTCCACAGGCTGGCCGCGAAGTGGCCGCCATCGCGCATGCTGACGCTGGCGCAGCCGATGACGGTGTCCAGCCCGTTGCGCGCCATGAACTCGGCCAGCGCGCCCCACAGGGCCAGGATGGCGCCGCCGCTGCGGTGATCGGGATGCACGCAGGAGCGGCCGATCTCGGCGACCCGGCTGCGCAGGCCGCGCAACCGGGTCAGGTCGAACTCGGTGTCGCTGTAGAGGCCGCCGGCCCGCTTGGCGGCGGCCGGGGTCAGCACGCGGTAGGTGCCCACCACCGGCCCCGGCTCGCCGTCCTCGTCGAGGGTGCGCACCAGCAGATGCTCGCAGTAGGCGTCGAAGAGATCCACGTCCAGACCGGCCGGCACGCCTTTGGGCGGCGCCAGCCTCGCCCCCATTTCCACGGCGAAGACCTGGTAGCGCAGCGCCTGGGCTTCACGCACCTCGGACTCGCTGCGGGCCCAGCTGACGCCGAGACGGGTGGAGGCTGCACGCTGCGGTGCTTGCAGGGCGGGGGCATGCGACAGCGCATGCGTGACGATTTGGCTGCGGTTCATGGCCGCCATGCTGGGCGGCGGCTTTGACGCGGCGGTGAATAGTTCATGAAAAAACCATGACGAACCAAGCCTTCGCAACGCGCTACATTGGCCCCTCGATCTGCGGGGAGCGCTGATGAGTTTTCAGGTGTTTGGCATTGCCGTCTCGCGCGGCGTGGCCATAGGGCGCGCCGTGCTGGTGGCCTCCAGCCGGGTGGACGTGGCGCACTACTTCGTTGCACCCGGAGAGATCGAGGCCGAGATCGAGCGCCTGGCGCGGGCGCGCGACGCGGTCGTGCAGGAACTGGTGACGCTGAAGGAAGATCTGCCCGAGGATGCGCCGCACGAGCTGGCCGCCTTGCTCGACGTGCACCTGATGCTGCTGAATGACGAGGCCTTCACCGGTGGGGCCAACCACTGGATCGTCGAGCGCCACTACAACGCGGAATGGGCGCTGTCCGCTCAGCTTGAGGTGCTGGCGCGTCAGTTCGACGAGATGGAGGATGACTATCTGCGCGAACGCAAGGCGGACCTGGAGCAGCTTGTCGAGCGCGTGCTGGCCGCGCTGGCCCAGGCGCAGGGGGATGCGCCCGCGCCCGTGACGCCGCGCGACTTCGCTGGCGAGGATCCGCTGCTGCTGGTCGCGGCGGATATCGCGCCGGCCGACATGATCCAGTTCAAGCGCAGCGTCTTCCGCGGCTTCATCACCGACATCGGCGGCAAGACTTCGCACACCGCCATCGTTGCGCGCAGCATGGACATCCCGGCCGTCGTCGGCACGCGCGAGGCCTCGCGCCTCATCATGCAGGACGATTGGGTCATCATCGACGGCGACGCGGGCACCGTCATCGTCAATCCCTCCCCCATCGTGCTGGAGGAGTACCGCTTCCGGCAGCGCCAGAGCGAGCTGGAGCGCGCCCGGCTGGGCCGCCTGCGCCACACGCCGGCCGTCACGCTGGACGGCGAGCATGTCGAGTTGCACGCCAACATCGAGATGCCGGCGGACGCGGAGGCGGCGGTCGACTCTGGCGCCACTGGCGTGGGGCTGTTCCGCAGCGAGTTCCTGTTCATGAACCGCGACGGCGAGCTGCCGAGCGAGGAGGAGCAGTTCGCCGCCTACAAGGCCGCAGTCGTCGCGATGAAAGGCATGCCGGTCACGATACGCACGGTCGACGTCGGCGCCGACAAGCCGCTGGACCGTCTGAGCATCAACGAACTGCGCCACGAGCATGTGCTCAACCCGGCGATGGGCCTGCGCGCCATCCGCTGGAGCCTGGCCGAGCCCAGCATGTTCCGCCAGCAGTTGCGCGCGATCTACCGCGCCAGTGCCTTCGGCAAGGTCAGGCTGCTGATTCCCATGGTGGCGCATCTGTCGGAGGTGCGGCAGATCCATGACAGCTTGCGCAAGGTTCAGCAGCAGCTCACCGATGCCGGCCATGCCTACACGCGGGTGGAGCTGGGCGTCATGATCGAGATACCTGCGGCGGCCGTCATGCTGCCGCTGCTGCTGCCCCATGTGGACTTCGTGTCCATAGGCACCAACGATCTCATCCAGTACACGCTGGCCATAGATCGGGCCGACGAAGCGGTGGCACACCTCTACGACCCATGGCATCCGGCCGTGCTGCAGTTGATCAGCCAGGCCATTGCGCAAGCGCGGGCCGCCGGCAAGAGCGTCAGCGTCTGCGGCGAGATGGCCGGCGACCCGGATTTCACCGAGCTGCTGCTGGCCATGGGGCTGCGCAGCTTCTCCATGCACCCGTCGCAGATCCCGGCGGTGAAGCAGCGCCTCTTGCGGGCCGACAGTCAGCGCCTGGCCGCTGCGCTGCCCCGCATCCTGGCCAGCGACGACCCGCAAGCGGCCTATAAGGCGCTGCCCGCAACCAGGAGTGGGGCCGCCATCGTTCATTGAGGGCGGGCGGTGCTGGATAGACGTACCCGTGGCACGAAGGCGGCGCGCAAGTCGCTGCTTTTGGCATGGCGGCGCGGACCATTGCCAGGCCCGTAGATCCTGTGCTACAGTTGCGGGCTTCGCTGATCACAAGTCAGCGCGACGAGCCGGAAGGCGGGTTGTGCGGCAAGTGCGAGGCGGGCAGGCTGAAAAGCCTGGGCGGGCTGAAGA